>NZ_JBWKOQ010000001.1:0-1224838 GCF_059416165.1 Novosphingobium sp. GW821-FHT09E05 | reverse complement strand
GTGGTGCGCCCGGAACGATTCGAACGTCCGACCCTCAGATTCGTAGTCTGATGCTCTATCCAGCTGAGCTACGGGCGCGTTGGAGGTGGCCCTTTAGGAAGGGAATCGAAGGCGGTCAACGCCTATATCGCCTCCTTCGAAAGGAATTTGCCTTCCGGCTGCGAAAGGTGGCGGCGAAGCGCCCGGGCCAGCGGATAATCGAGCGGCGGCATCTCCAGCTGCTCGACCGCGTCAGGCTGCAGCCACGCGATCTGCGCGGCCTCGATCGCGCCGGGCGTCCCCTTCCACGCCGCGCAGGCATAGAGAAGTATGACGAGCGGACGAGGCGGCCCCTTCCCGCCCTCCTCGGGCGTCGCCGTGCGTCCGCTTGCGAATCCGACCGCTTCCAGCTCGCCGCGCGCGACTGTGACGCCAAGTTCCTCCGCGAGTTCACGGACCGCCGCGTCCTCGGGGTTTTCGCCGGGGTCCACCTTGCCGCCCGGAAATTCCCATAGGCCGCCGTGTACCGCGCCGAAATGGCGCTGCTGCATAAGGACGGCGCCGCCGCCGCCTATCAACGCGACGGCGACGACCAGCATCGGTGTCGGTTTTTCTTCCAGTCTAACCTCCGGGCTTAAATGCAATTTAACGCACCGGTGCGATCCCGGCGCTCATTCTCGGAAAAACCATACGGTGAAAATGCGACGGCATCGCCTCCTTTCGAAGATCATGCGGAGCGAGCGCGGCACGTCGTCGATCGAGTACGGCCTGATCCTCGCCTTCATCGTGCTGCTCATGCACGTCGCCCTGCAGGCGCTCGCGGGCGAGACGGTGACGATGTGGTCGACGGTCTCGACCAAGTCCGCGACCGCGATGTCGGGTCACTGAAGCGAAACAAGCTTAAGGCTTTATCAACGATTGCAATGTAGAGAACAAACCGTCCAAGGCGCAGAAGAGAGACTGAAGCGAGGCGGACCGGGTACACAAGACTGCTTACACCAGGAGACAATTCATGAAGTTTCTCGCCAAGCTGCGCCGCAACGAAAAGGGCGCGACCGCCATCGAGTACGGCCTGATCGCCGCTCTCATCGCAGTTGCTGCCATCGCCGCCATGCAGGGCATGGGCTCGCAGCTTATGTCGACCTTCAACAAGACTTCGTCGAAGATGTCTGAAGGCGTCAAGTAATAGCCGATTACTGGCGATTACTGGAATTCGAGGGCGGCGGGGAAACCTGCCGCCCTTTTCGATTCGGGCGTCCGCTTTCCGTTGGCACGGAAAACCGACGTTTTTCAGTAGGTCACGAGCTTGATCTTCTGCCCCGGTGTCAGGGCCGAGTTCGCCTGCAATCCGTTGAGCACCAGGAAACGCTCCAGCTTCGCGTCACTGTAGGCCATCCGGGCGGCCAGCGACTGCACGGTGTCGCCCGCCTTTACAGTCACCACGTCGAGCAGCCGCGGCTTCACCGATCCCGCATCGGCCGCCGAAATGTGGCGCAGCGAACGGAACATGGGCGTGAACGCCTCCGCCCCGCCCGCCTGGGCCAGGGTCACGAAGTGGTAGGCCTGCCCTTTGCCGAAATCGTAGGCGAACACGACGACATCCACCGTACCCCCCGAACTCTGCACACGCGCCACGCCGTAAGCGGCGGGGATGCCGTTGACGGTCGTCTTTTCGATGCTGGACGGCGTAATTCGCGCCTGCCCCGATTCGGTCAGGCTGCCGAACACGGTGTTGATATACGAATCTAGGCCGCCGCTCAGCTTGCCTCCCGAGAATTGCGCCTTCCCGGACGACCCGCTGATCGAGACCGCGCTGGTGCCGTTGACCATGAAGAAGCCATCGGGCGCATCGAAGGCGAAGCGCAGCACCGGGTGCGTGAACCTGCGGCCCTCGACGATGCCCTGCTTGGGATCGTCGCCGTAGACCAGCCCGTCGATTCGGGTGAGGAAGGCGTCGCGATTCGTCAGGCCCGTCGCCGTGCTGCCCGCGTAAGTGAGCGCCGTGCGAACGCGCGAGGCGGGGTCGGGGTGCGTGGAGGCCCATTCGGGCGTCTGGTTGGCGCTCCCCCGCAGCTGCGCTTCCAGCGCATTCTGGCGCGCCAGGCTTTCCAGCACCGTCGCCATCGCGCGCGGATCGTAGCCGGCGCGCTTGAGATATGTGATGCCCAGCTGGTCCGCCTGCAGTTCCTGCGAGCGCGAGAACTTCAGCGTCAGCAGCTGTGACCCTTGCGAAAACAGCTTCTGGCCGAACTGCCCGAAGGCATTGTCGCCCAGCACCGCGCCCGAAAGGATCGAGCCGAGCACGCCGATGATCTGGTTGCGCTGCGCCGCCTTCTGCCGCTGCGCCGAGTGGCGCGCGGCCACGTGGCCGACCTCATGGCCCAGCACGCCGGCGAGTTCGGCCTCGTTGTTCATCAGCGCGGTCAGCTGGCGCGTGACGTAGACGTAGCCGCCCGGGATGGCGAAGGCGTTGTTCACCGGCGAGTTCAGCAGCGTCACGGTGAAGTCGCCCGTCGCGTTCGACAGGCCGGATTGGACCGCGATCTTCTTGCCCACCTGCTCGACGTAGCTCGCCTGCGTGCCGGTAACGGCGCCGCCGAATTCGGCGAGCAGTTCGGGATGGGCCTTGGCCCCTTCCGCCCGGTCGGTCGCGCTGATGGCGTAGACCTTGGGCGCCTTGGCACCCTGCGCTTCCAGGCGCGCGGGGCCTGGAGCGGCAACGAGAAGTCCCAGCCCGCCAATCGCGACGGTGGCGCGCAGCCCGCATTTCCGAGTTATGGCCATGTGCGTCCCTTTCCCTGTGCGCGCTTGCCGCCTGGCTCGCGGCCTCGATTACAATCCGAAAACGAGGCGGCGCCTGCCTTGTTCCGCTTCACTCCACCTTCGATCCGCGGTTCGCCGTCGCCAGCGGGTGGCGCGAGTTGACCAGCGCCACCAGCCGGGCGCTGTCGACATGGGTGTAGATCTGCGTCGTCGCGATGTCGGCGTGGCCGAGCAGCATCTGCAGCACCCGCAGGTCCGCACCGCCCTCGAGCAGGTGCGTGGCGAAGGCATGGCGCAGGACGTGCGGCGACACTCGCTCCGGGGCGATGTCCGCCCGCGCCGCAAGCTCGCGCAGCAACTGGAACAATCGCACCCGCGTGAGATGGCCGCTCGCCCCGCGCGACGGGAACAGGAAGCGCGCTGTGCCCTTCCGCAAGGCCAGCCACCGCGACAGCACCTGCCGCGAGCGCGTACTCACCGGCACCATGCGCTGCTGCCCGCCCTTCCCCGTCACATGGAGGAACGGCGCATCGCGCGGCACCGACGCCAGCGGGAGCGATACCAACTCGGTCGCGCGCAGGCCCGAGCCGTAGAGCAGTTCGAGCAAGACCAGCAGCCGCACCGCCTCGGGACGTTCACCGGCGGCTTCCTCGTCGGCACGGGCGAGGAAGCGCTCCACTTCCTCGTGGCTCAGCAGGCGGGGCAGCGGACGGCGAGTGCGTGGCCGCGGCAGCGCGCCGGAAGGGTCGTCGGCGCGCAGGCCCTCGTCGATCAGGAAACCGTAGAACTGGCGCAGCGCCGAGCAGCGCCGCGCCAGGCTCGATGCGGCAAGCGCGCTCCACGCGGTCCCCAGGCCCTCCAGAGCCTGCACATCGGCTCCGGCGACATCGCCAAGCACCTGCCGCGCCGCCTCCAGGTCGCGGCGATAGGCCGCCAGCGTGTTCGCCGCCGCGCCGCGCTCCGCCGCAAGCATCGAAAGGAAGCGCTCGGGGAGATCCTCTCCCGTCACGCGATCAGCCCCGCGCCACGGCCTCGGCGGCGATCATCCGGGCTTCGGCGTCGAGGCCGACCTCGCGCAGGGCGGAGACGATGTGGAACAGGAAGCGCGGGGTCATGCGCTGCCAGTCGTCGCCCTGCATGCCGAAACCGGCGAGCAGGACCACGCTGGCGGCATCGCCGCGCCGGGCCGCACTGTCGATCGCCTGGGTCCAGCGGGTCTCCCCGCCGATGCCCGAGCCGGTTTCGGAGGACACCCGCTGCGCCACGCCGTCGTCGATCCGGCCGAGCCCCGCGAGGCCCGCCACGAGGAACGCCGAGCGGCGCTTGCTCGTGCTGTCGTCGTCGTTGAGATAGTCGTCGATCGCGCCCTGGTCGACGCCGTTGACCCGGCCCGGCGCGGCGAGCACCAGCATCCCCCAACCCTTCGATCCCGCGCTCACCACGCTCGACCAGCGCAGCGCGTTGGCGTCGTATCCGGCCGACAGCATCGAGGCGATCAGCGAGGGCGCGCTATCGGCAAGGTCGGCGCTCGGCGCCATGCGCGCGGCGGCGGCGGCGGTCAGCACCTGCCGGGCGTACTTCGCTGGACCGGCCGCGTCCCATAGCGCCTTCATCGCGGTGAGCCGTGCCGCCGCATCCTCCTGCGTATAGGCGTCGCGCAGCGATTCGGCGCGGTCCTGCCATTCGCCGGTGACGTCGGGGTCTGCGTAGATCTGCGAATAGAGGTCGACCATCGCCGCGTTGGACAGCACGCCCGCCGCCGCCGCGCGGTCCGCCGCCGCCGCGCGCCGGGCGAGGCTCACCATCGGCGCCAGCGCGGTGATGTAATCGTAGGACGGCCCGGCGGTCTTCATCAGCGAGGCCGGCGGCTCCAGCCCGACACCGATCGCGAGGCCGTAGCGCCAGGGATCGAGCGTGGTCACCTTGTCCCACTCGATCGTCACCGCCCGGCGCGACTTGCCGGCGGCGCCTGCGTATTTCTGCGCGAGCAGCATGTCGATCTGGTCCATGGTCCCGCGACCCCGGTCGCGCTCCAGGCGCGAGATCGAGGCGGTCGCGTTGCCCCGGAAGGCGTCGCACATCGTGCGCGTGACGCCCCAGGCCGGGTCGGCACGCAGCGAACCCTGCGTCGCCATGACCGGGCACATGCCCGTGAAGTCGGCGTTGCGGGCATAGACGTCGAGCACCACCGCGCCGATCGCGGGGGTGTAGTCGGCGATGTCCATGTCCTGCAGCACGGCGCGCGCGGCGTCAGTCTCGCCCATGCGCAGCAGCAGCGAGACACGCAGCGCCAAAAAGTCCTGCGCGCTCATCCCGCGCGGCGGCTGCAGGCGCGAGGCAAGCGCGCGGCGCAGCAGGATGTGCCCCCAGCGCGACACCAGCGTGCCCCGGTTTCCCGAAAGCGCGACCTGTACCAGGCGCCCGTTCTGGATCGCCAGCGAATCCGGCGCGAGGCCGCCTTCCTGCACGTCTAGAAGTCCCGCCTCGGCGATCGAGCGACGCGCCTGCGGCGGCATGTCGATCACGACCTTGGCTCCCAGCAGCGCCTCGAAATCCTCGGGCGACATGCGCTCGAGTTCCTCAAGGCTGGGGATGCGCCGCAGGGCGCCGTCGTCCTGCGCAGCGGCGAGCGTGGCGCCGTCCAGCGAGACGGGCGGCGCGCCGGTGGGGATCGCCTGCACCACCGGCGTCGAGGTCGCCGCGGCGCGCGGCGCTTCGGGAGCGGCACTGGCGGAAGCTGCCGGACGCGGCGCGGTGGTTCGGGTCGGAGCGGGTCGCGGCGCCGCTGTGCGCGCGGGTGCGGGCTCGTCGAACATCTTAGGCAGCAGCGATTCGGGTGCGTCCTGTGCCGCCACCCAGACCGAAGTCATGGCCAGCGCGGCACCGGCCAGCAGGTGGACCGCTCTCATCGGGCGGCCTCCTTCGGCAGGGGCACGACGATGGTCTGGTCCTCGACCGGCTGCTTGCCCGCATCGTTCCAGGCGGCGAACCCGAGGGTGACCACGGCGATCGGTACGGCGATGGCGATTGCTCCTGCAAGCCTGCGCCTGCGAATTGTCGTCGTCACTCGGTTTCCTTCACCATGCCCGTCTGCAATGGGCGACTTTGTGATGCTTGCGCTGCGACCTAGCGCAACTATAGGCGATCGGGCAATGGACGTTCAACAGACACGGTTTTCCGCGCAGGAAATTGCGGCGCTCGGCCGCCGTATCGATCGCCCGATCGTGCTCGTGGGCATGATGGGCGTGGGCAAGTCCAGCGTGGGCAAGCGCCTCGCCACCCTGCTCGACTGCCCCTTCGTCGATGCCGACGACGAGATCGAGCGCTCGGCCCAGATGACCATCCCCGAGATGTTCGAGGCTTACGGCGAAGACTACTTCCGCAACGGCGAGCGCCGGGTGATCGCCCGCCTCGTGACCGAGCGCGAGGCGAGCCCCACGCCGCGCATCGTCATCGCCACCGGCGGCGGCGCCTTCTGCAATGCCGAGACCCGCGCGCTGATCCTCGACAAGGCGATCACCGTCTGGCTCGACAGCGAGGTCGACACGCTGGTGGAGCGCACCGCCCGCAAGGAAAACCGCCCGCTCCTGCAGGGCGGAAACCCGCGCGATATCCTCGCCCGCCTGCGCGCGGAACGCGAACCGCATTACCGCCAGGCGCCGATTCACGTCACCAGCGGCCCCGGCCCCCACATCCAGACCATCAACAAGGTCCTCCAGGGAATTTCGCAATGGCTGTGATCCCCGTCGACATCGCCTCGCGGCCCTACGAAGTGCGCGTCGGCGCCGGGCTGCTGGCGGAACTCGCACCCAACTGCCGGGGGCGGCTGCGCAAGCGCGGCGTGCCGATCGTCACCGATGCCAACGTCCACGCCGCCTGGGGCCATGTCGTCGAGCAGAGCCTGCGGGACAGCGGCCACGAACCGCATTGGCGCATCCTGCCGGCGGGCGAGGCGACCAAGTCGTGGGACGAACTCGCCGCCACGGTGAACTGGCTGCTCGCCCTAGAAGTGGAGCGCGGCGACCACATCATCGCGCTCGGCGGCGGCGTGATCGGCGACCTCACCGGCTTCTGCGCATCGGTCCTGAAGCGCGGCTGCAACTTCATCCAGGTGCCGACCACGCTGCTGGCGCAGGTCGATTCGAGCGTCGGCGGCAAGACCGCGATCAACACCCCCACAGGCAAGAACCTTGTCGGCGCCTTCCACCAGCCCTCGCTGGTTCTCGCCGACCTCGCCGCGCTGGAGACGCTGCCCCGGCGCGACCTGCTCGCGGGCTATGCCGAAGTGGTGAAATACGGCCTCATCGACGATGCCGACTTCTTCGCCTGGTGCGATGCCCATGCCGGCGCGATGATCGAAGGCGACGGGGCCCTGCGCGAATATGCCGTCGCCCATTCGGTGGCCGCCAAGGCGCGCATCGTCGCCGAGGACGAGTTCGAGACCACCGGCCGCCGCGCCCTTCTCAACCTCGGCCATACCTTCGGCCACGCGCTCGAGGCCGAGACCGGTTTCTCCACCCGCCTGCTCCACGGCGAGGCGGTGGCGCTCGGCATGGTGCTGGCGGCGCGCTACTCCGCGCGCCGCGGCCTCATGCCCCGCGCCAGCGCCGAGCACGTCGCCCGGCACATCGGCGACATCGGCCTGCCCGCGGGCCTGCCGATGCTGCGCATGGACTGCAACGGCGCGGACCTCGTGCGGCACATGCTCCACGACAAGAAGATGGACGCTGGCACCCTGCCGTTCCTGCTCATGAAGGGGATCGGGCAGACCTACCTCGACAAGCAGGTCTCGCTGGAGGACGTGGCGCAATTCCTCGACGAGGAACTGGTGCGCCAGCCCGCCTGAGGCGCGGCTCCTGGCACCAACTCCGTCATCCCAGCGAAGGCTGGGATCGCCCTGTACTCTCGAGGCAAAACCTCCCCGACGGCCAGCGGCCACCCCGCCAGCTTGCGATTGACTTCCATCGTCCCAGCCTCCGCCGGGACGAAGCAAAAAGCCGCGCCGTTCTCGGAGCAGGACCAACGCCCCCAGGCCGGGAACACCTCTTCCGTCCCGCCAGTTAAGCCTTCGGTGTCCTTGCCAATCGCGTTTTCGGCGCGGCCGGGGGGTCGCCATGCCCCGCGCGAATCTCCCGGGGCGTGTAGGAGGCGGCAGGCTTTATCGGGGCCTGCCGCCTTACCGGCCCCCCAAGGCAAATTGACGACGCCCCGCAGCCGTGACATTGCTCGCGCACGCACCGCGATTACGCGGGCAGACAAGAAAATTGCAGGTCGACAACCATGACAGCAGCCGAAGCCACCCCTGAACTCGATTTTCCCGAACAGGCCGCGCACGACGACCGCGCGTTCCTCGGCCATCCCAAGGGGCTCGGCTACCTGGGCGTGGTCGAGGGGTGCGAGCGGTTCTCGTACTACTCGATGCAGACGCTGCTGACGCTGTACATGGTCAAGTACCTGCTGACGCCGGGCCGGCAGGAAAGCGTGATCGGTCTGGAATGGCTGAGAGTTCACGTGTTCTCCGGCCTTCAGGGCCAACCGCTCGCCTCCGAGATCTTCGGCCTCTACACCGCGCTCGTCTACCTGACCCCGATCCTCGGCGGACTGCTCGCCGACCTCCTGCTCGGCCGCCGCGCGGCGTTGATCGCGGGGGCCGTGGTCATGTCGCTCGGTCACTTCCTGATGGCGTTCGAAGGCGCGTTCCTGCTGGCGCTGGCCTCGCTGGTCGTCGGCGTCGGACTGTTCAAGGGCAACATCGCCAGCCAGGTCGGCGAGCTTTACGGTCCCACCGACATCCGCCGCGCTATGGCGTTCCAGATCTTCTACATCTTCATCAACGTCTCGGTGATCGCTGCGCCGCTGGTGTCGGGGACGCTGGGCGAGAAGGTCGGCTGGCACTGGGGTTTCGGCGCGGCCGGCGTGGTCATGGTGGTTGGCCTCGTCATCTATCTCGCCGCGAAGCCCTGGCTGCCGGCGGAATCCTCGCGGTCCGCGAAAACCATCCAGCCCCGTGCCAAGTTCGCGCCCGGCGATGGCCTGCGCCTCGTCGCGGTGCTGCTGCTGGTGCCGATCATGGGCCTCTCGCTGCTGACCAACCAGCAGATCTTCAACGCCTATCTCGTCTGGGCGGACCAGCAGTTCCAGCTCACCTTCATGGGCACCACGCTCCCGACCAGCTGGATGATCACGCTCGACGCGACGCTCAGCTTCTCGATGCTGGTCGCGGTCGCCGCATTCTGGGCCTTCGTCGGCAAGCGTACCCGCCGCGAGCCGGACGAACTGGGCAAGATGATCCTGGGGTGCGGCTTCATCTTCGCCGGTGCGCTGTGCCTCTACATGGCAGCGCTGACCCAGGGTTCCGCCAAGATCGGGCTCTTCTGGCCGGTGCTTTTCCACCTGCTCAACTCGATCGGCTTCGCGCACCTGCTGCCGGTCAGCCTCGCGCTGTTCACCCGCCTCGCCCCGCGCGCGCTGACGGGCTCGATCGTGGGCATCTACTACCTGTCGTTCTTCGGCGCGAACCTGGTGGTCGGCAAGATCGGCACCCTGTTCGAGACGATGCCGACGACGCAGTTCTGGCTGCTCCACGCCGCAACCGCGCTGGTCGGGCTGGTCGGCTTCGGCGCGTTCAAGCTGGTGCTGGCGAAGCGGTTGATGGGGACGGCCTGAACCGAGGCCCCCGACGCCCCCAATCTCGTCATCCCCGCGAAGGCAGGGCTCCTACTCCCGGGATGGCCGGTCGCACGGGCGTCAGATGGGGTCCCGCCTGCGCGGGAATGACGAAGTGAAGAAACAAGGGGCGACGAAGAACGCAGAACTCAGCCGAACACCGCCACCGACTGCATCCCGCTCGCCGCGACCCTGCCGTTGCCGTTCCATTGCAGGATGTGCTCGCTCGCCCCGCCGTCCTGCGCGAAGGCGCTGGTCGAGCGCAGCAGCCACCAGCCATCGGTGCCGGGCGCGGGGCCGAGCATGTTGACCTGCCAGTGCATCGAACTGATCGGCACGCTGAACGCAAGCAGCGGCAGCACCGCGGTCGGCAATGCGTCCCCGCACAGCAGGCATTCGACCGCAGGATCGAGCCCCTCGCGCTCGCGGGCGCGGACCCACCAGCACAGGTCAGCCTCACCCAACTGCGCCTTGGGCATGGCGAAGCGCACGTCGAAATGGTTGCGCAGGAACGCCGGGGCCTGCGCCATCGGGACCGGCTTCGCCGCGTCAACGGCGATCACGCCTTCGGGCAAAGCGTAGCCGTCGATGGCGAGGACGCTGTCGATGCTGCGCATGAACACGAAGCTGGCCGTGAAGCCGACGCCCTTCTCGCCCGTCAGTTCCGCCGCGACCCAGGTCGCATTGCGGCCCCGGCGCAGGACTTTCGCCCGCGCCTCGATCCGCCCGGCGAGCGGCGCGATCATCGCCAGCTGCGCCGAGCGCAGCGGCGGCAGTTCCGAGTCGACCTGCTGCGCCGCAGCCAGCGCGATCGCCGACGTCAGCCCGCCATAGGCGGTACGCCCCTGCAGCCAGTCCTCGGGAATATCGAGCACGAAGCCGTCATCGAGCGGCTCCGCCCCGGCCAGCAGTTCGGGCAGTCCCTGCATCAGAACAACCGCGATCCGTTCGGCACCGCCTTGTCGGGCGAGAACAGCACGACGCGGCCCTCCTCGTCCGCGAAGCCGAGGGTGAGCACTTCGGACAGCGCCTTGCCGATCTGGCGGACGGGGAAGTTCACGACCGCCGCCACCTGCCGCCCGACCAGTTCCTCGGGCGAGTAGAGCGCGGCCACCTGGCCGACGCTCTTCTTCTCGCCGATGCCGGGACCGAAATCGATCCGCAGCTTATAACTGGGCTTGCGCGCGCCCTCGTAGACCTCGGCCGCGACCACCGTGCCGACGCGGATGTCGACCTTCAGGAAATCGTCGAAGCCGATGGCCTCACCCGCCGGGACGGCGGGATCGTGGTCGAGGTGCATGTCACTCCATTTCGAGGATGATGGCGTCCACCCGCAGGCTCTCGCCGGCCTTGGCGTTGATCGACTTGACCGTGCCCGACTTCTCGGCGCGCAGGATGTTCTCCATCTTCATGGCCTCGACCACCGCAAGCGGCTGTCCGGCTTCGACCTTGTCGCCCTCGCCCACGTTGAGCGAGACCAGCAGGCCCGGCATCGGGCAGATCAGGAAGCGCGAAAGATCGGGCGCGATCTTCTCGATCATGTGCTTCGTCAGCCCGACGATGCGCGTGGGCAGGCACTCGACCTTGTGGATCGCGCCGCGCGTGGTCATCCGGAAGCCGGTGCGGGTGGTCTCCAGCTTGAGCACCAGGTCCTCGCCGTCGACTTCGGCTTCGACGAAGCGGTCGCCCGGCGTGTATTCCAGCTCCAGCTCGACCTCCTCGCCGTTGACCGTCAGCACGTCCTCGTCGAGCTCGACATCGAACACCGCGCCGTCGATGGTGACGGTCCACTCGCCCGGAGGATCGAGCGGCGTTCCCAGCTGGCCCTCGACCCGGCGCGAACGATCGGCGCGCGCGGTGGCGACGAAGGCGGCGACGGCGGCGAGCTTGACCTTGAGGTCGTCAGACGCGGGCGCGCCGTGGAAGCCTTCGGGGTACTCCTCGGCGATGAAGCCGGTGGTCAGTTCGCCCGAGCGGAAGCGCGGGTGCTGCATGATGGCCGAGACGAAATCGATGTTGTGACCCAGACCCTCGATCTCGAAGGCGTCGAGCGCGGCGACCTGCTTGTCGGCCGCCTCGTCGCGCGTCTCGCCCCAGGTGATCAGCTTGGCGATCATCGGGTCGTAGAACATCGAGACTTCGCCGCCCTCGTAGACGCCGTCGTCCACGCGCACGCCGTCGATGCCGCGGCGGCCGTTGCCTTCCTCGTCCTCTGTCCAGCCTTCGACCGGCGGGTTGTAGCGCGACAGGCGCCCGGTCGAGGGCAGGAAGCCGCGATAGGGGTCTTCGGCGTAGACGCGGTTCTCGATGGCCCAGCCCTCGATCTTCACGTCGTCCTGCGTCATTTCCAGCTTCTCGCCGGCGGCGACGCGGATCATCTGCTCGACGAGGTCGATGCCGGTGATCGCCTCGGTGACGGGATGCTCCACCTGGAGGCGCGTGTTCATCTCGAGGAAGTAGAAGCTCTCGCCCGTCGGGTCGGCGCCCGAGACGATCAGTTCCACGGTGCCGGCCGAATAGTAGCCGACCGCGCGCGACAGGGCGACGCACTGCTCGCCCATGGCCTTGCGCATCTTTTCCGTGACGAAGGGCGACGGCGCTTCCTCGACCACTTTCTGGTGACGGCGCTGGATCGAGCATTCGCGCTCGTTCAGGTAGAGAATGTTGCCGTGCTTGTCGCCGAGGATCTGGATCTCGATGTGGCGGGGATTGAGGATGAACTTCTCGATGAAGACGCGGTCGTCGCCGAAGGAGTTCAGGCCCTCGCGCTTGGTGGCCTCGAAGCCCTCGCGCACGTCCTTCTCGTCGTAGGCGAGGCGCATGCCCTTGCCGCCGCCGCCGGCCGAGGCCTTCATCATCACCGGATAGCCGATCTCGGCCGAGATGCGCACGGCATGTTCGGTATCCTCGATCTCGCCGACGAAACCGGGGACGACGTTGACGCCGGCCGCCTTGGCGAGCTTCTTCGACTCGATCTTGTCGCCCATCGCCGCGATCGCATTGACGGGCGGGCCGATGAACTCGATGCCTTCTGCGGCGAGCGCCTCGGCGAACGAGGTGCGCTCGGACAGGAAGCCGTAGCCCGGGTGGACCGCCTCGGCGCCCGTCTGCTTGCAGGCTGCGATGATCTTGTCGGCGATCAGGTACGACTGCGCGGCCGGCGCCGGGCCGATGTGGACGGCCTCGTCAGCCATCTGCACGAACGGCGCGCGGGCGTCGGCGTCGGAATAGACCGCCACCGTCTGGATGCCCATCCGGCGCGCGGTCTTGATGACGCGGCAGGCGATTTCGCCCCGGTTTGCGATGAGGATTTTCTTGAACATCAGTGCCCCGTCTCCACGTAGTCGCGCAGCTGTTTGCTGCGCGCTTCGGTCAGTTGTTCCATGCAGCCGTTCTGAAGAAGCGGCCAGATCGTGCCGCTTTCTTCCCTCGGGCCGTTCACCGCGAGGCATTGCGCGTCACGGTATGCGATCCATTTGCGCTGCGCATCGAGCAGCCGCCGGAATGCCTCCGGCGACTGGCCCTTTGCCTGCGAAGCCGCGTTTTGCCACGCGGCGTTGAGCGCCTTGTCGGCCGCCTGATAGCCCCGGAACGAGCAGATATTCATGTCCGCCTGCGTCATCGCATTGCCGCAGTCCACCTGCGGCTCCGCTGCCATCAGGAAGAGCGTCCAGATCACTACTCGGCAGCTTCCAGCTTGGCGCAGCCACGCGGCATGCGCTGCGCTTCCACTTGCGCGGGTGTGAGTTCGATGGCCATGGGCTTGAGGCCCAGACGCGCGAACATCGCCAGGTCGTTGTCATCGCCCGCGTTGGGGGCGGTGAGCAGCTTGTCGCCGGTGAAGATCGAGTTGGCGCCGGCCATGAAGCACATCGCCTGCGTCATCTCGGACATCGATTCGCGGCCCGCCGAAAGCCGCACCATCGACAGCGGCATGGTGATCCGCGCGACCGCGACGGTGCGCACGAACTCCACGTCGTCGATCTTGGCGAGCGGGGTGTCGGCCAGCATGTCACCCAGCACGGTGCCCTTGACCGGGACCAGCGCATTGACCGGCACCGACTGCGGATGCTCCGGCAGCGTGGCGAGGGTGTGGACGAAACCGACGCGGTCGGCGCGGGTCTCGCCCATGCCGACGATGCCGCCCGAGCAGACGTTGATCCCCGCCATGCGCACGTTCGACAGCGTGTCGAGGCGGTCGTCCATGGTGCGCGTGGTGATGACCTGGTCGTAGCGTTCGGGCGAAGTGTCGATGTTGTGGTTGTAGTAATCCAGTCCGGCGTCGGAGAGCATGTCGGCCTGGTCGGGCGTCAGCATCCCCAGCGTCATGCAAGTTTCCATGCCCATGGCGCGCACGCCCTTCACCATCTCGATGATGGCGGGCATGTCGCGGTCCTTGGGGTTGCGCCAAGCGGCGCCCATGCAGAAGCGGGTCGAGCCCTGGTCGGCCGCCTGCGCGGCGCGCTGGAGCACGGCCTGCACCTCCATCAGCTTGGTCGCCTTGACGCCGCTGTTGGCCGAAACCGACTGCGAGCAGTAGCCGCAGTCCTCGACGCAGCCGCCGGTCTTGATCGAGAGCAGCGTGGACAGCTGGACTTCGTCGGCCTTGTGGCTGGCGCGGTGGACTTCGGCCGCGCGGAACACCAGTTCGGTGAACGGCAGGTCGAACAGCGCGGCGATCTCTTCGCGGGTCCAGTCGGTGCGGGCGATGGGGGTATCGGTCATAGTCTTCCTCGGGCAGCCGGGGCCAAAGCCCGGCCATAGAGCCAAGCGTCGTCCCTTGCCAGTTCTCGCATGCCCCCCTGCACCACGGCTTACTCCGCCGCCTGCAGTTCGGAGCCAAGCGGCGGCATGTTGTGGCCGAGCAGGCGCAGCACGTCAGCGGCGCATTCGACCACGTTGGAGCCGGGACCATAGATGCCCTGGACACCGGCATTGCGCAGGTATTCGTAATCCTTCGCCGGGATGACGCCGCCGGCGATCACCTTGATGTCGCTCCGGCCGGCCTCGCGCAGCTGCTGGATCAGCTCGGGCACCAGCGTCTTGTGTCCGGCCGCGAGGCTGGAGGCGCCGACCACGTCCACTTCGTTCTGCAGCGCCAGCACCACGGTTTCCCCGGGCGTCTGGAACAGCGGCCCCGAGACGACGTCGAAGCCCATGTCTCCGAAGGCCGAGGCGATGATGTTGGCGCCGCGATCGTGGCCGTCCTGGCCCATCTTGGCGACGAGCAGCTTGGGCTTGCGGCCGAGGCGGCGTTCGACCGCCGCCACGCCGTCGAGCACCTGCTGCCAGCGGCTGTCGCCCTCGTAAGGCGCGCCGTAGACGCCCTTCACCGGGGTGGGCTGAGTACCGTAGCGCTCGAAGCTCTCTTCCATCGCCGATGAAATCTCGCCCAGCGTCGCGCGGGCGCGGGCGGCTTCGACGGCGAGCGCGAGGAGGTTGTTCTCGATGCTCGATTCGCCCGCCGCCCCGTCGCGCAGCGCTTTCAGCGCAGCCTGGCAGACGGCTTCGTCTCGGTCCGCCTTCATCTTGTTGATGCGGGCGATCTGGCCTTCGCGGACCTTGGCGTTGTCGACTTCGAGCGTCTCGATCGCGTCCTCGGTGGCGAGGCGGTACTTGTTCACGCCGACGATGACGTCGTCACCCCGGTCCACGCGCGCCTGGCGGGCGGCGGCGGCGGTTTCGATCATCGCCTTGGGCCAGCCGGCGGCGACCGCCTTGGCCATGCCGCCCTCGGCCTGGACGCGCTCGATGATCTCCCACGCCTCGTCGACCAGCTGCTGGGTGAGCGATTCGATGTAGTAGGAGCCGCCCAGGGGATCGACCACCTTGGTCATCCCGGTCTCTTCCTGGATGATGATCTGGGTGTTGCGGGCAATGCGCGCCGAGAAGTCGGTCGGCAGCGCGATCGCCTCGTCGAGCGCGTTGGTGTGCAGCGACTGGGTGCCGCCCAGCATCGAGGCCATCGCCTCGACCGTGGTGCGGATGACGTTGTTGTAGGGGTCCTGCTCCTGCAGCGACACGCCCGAGGTCTGGCAGTGGGTGCGCAGCATCTTCGAGCGCTCGTCCTTGGCGCCCAGCTCGGTCATCACCCGATGCCACAGCACGCGCGCGGCGCGCAGCTTGGCGATCTCCATGAAGAAGTTCATGCCGATGGCGAAGAAGAACGACAGGCGCCCGGCGAACTTGTCGATGTCGAGGCCCGAGGCCACGCCGTACTTCACGTATTCGGCGCCGTCGGCGATGGTGAAGGCCAGTTCCTGGACCTGCGTCGCGCCGGCTTCCTGCATGTGATAGCCGGAAATCGAGATCGAGTTGAACTTCGGCATCTCGCGGCTGGTGTAGCCGAAGATGTCCGAGATGATCCGCATCGAAGGCTCTGGCGGGTAGATGTAGGTGTTGCGGACCATGAACTCCTTGAGGATGTCGTTCTGGATGGTCCCGTCGAGCAGCTTGCGGTCGACGCCCTGTTCCTCGCCCGCGACGATGAAGAAGGCCAGGATCGGGATCACCGCGCCGTTCATCGTCATCGAGACCGACATCTTGTCGAGCGGGATGCCGTCGAACAGGATCTTCATGTCCTCGACGGAATCGATCGCGACTCCCGCCTTGCCGACGTCACCGACGACGCGCGGGTGGTCGCTGTCGTAGCCGCGGTGGGTGGCGAGGTCGAAGGCGACCGACAGGCCCTTCTGCCCCGCCGCGAGGTTGCGGCGGTAGAAGGCGTTCGATTCCTCGGCGGTGGAGAAACCGGCGTACTGGCGGATGGTCCAGGGACGGCCCGCATACATCGAGGCGCGAACGCCGCGCGTGAAGGGCGCGAAGCCGGGGAGACCCGGATCGACGGCCACGTCCTCGGCGGTGTAGAGCGGCTTGACCGCGATACCCTCGGGCGTGTTCCAGGTCAGGTCCTTGCCCTTGACCTCCTTGTCCGCCGCTGCCTGCCAGTCGTTGATGTCAGCCATGTTCGCATTCCTCGGATCGCCCCGCCCGTCATGTCGATCGGGGGCGGGGTCTTCGGGTCAAATCAGTGATGGGTGCCCTTGGGCGTTTCCATGATCTCGGTGAGCTGCCCGCCCATGTCCTTGGGGTGGACGAAGAAGATCATGGTCCCGTGCGCGCCGATGCGCGGCTCTCCGAGCACCCGCTTGCCCTGGCTTTCGAACCAGGCCTTTGCCTCGCCGATGTCAGGCACTTCGTAACATAGGTGGTGCTGGCCCCCGAGCGGGTTCTTCTCCAGCCACTTGCCGACAGCCGAGTCCGCAACCGTAGGCTGGAGCAGTTCGATCTGCGTACCGGCGGTGCCGTTTTCGCCCGGCGTGTTGACGAAACACACGCGAACCTGCTGGCTTTCGAGCACGAACGGCTCGGTCACGTCGGTGGCGCCCATCACGTCCCTGTAGAACGCGATCGAGGCGTCGAGGTCGGGCGTGGCGACGCCGATGTGGTTGAGGCGACCGAGCTTCATGTCAGATTACTCCACGTTCTCGATGACCATGGCGATGCCCTGGCCGCCGCCGATGCACATCGTGATCAACCCGTATTTTCCGCCGCTGCGCTTGAGTTCGTAGGCGCACTTGATGGTGAGCATGCAGCCCGTCGCGCCGACCGGGTGGCCGATCGAGACGCCCGAGCCGTTGGGGTTCACCTTCTCGGGATCGAAGCCGAGCACCTTGGCGACGGCGCAGGCCTGCGCGGCGAAAGCCTCGTTGCTCTCGATCACGTCGATCTGCTCCAGGCCAAGGCCGGCGCGCTTGAGCGCGATCGGCACGGCGTGGATCGGGCCTTCGCCCATATAGGCGGGGTCGACGCCGGCGTGGCCCCAGGCGACGATCTTCGCCAGCGGCTTGAGGCCGCGCTTCTCGACCTCGGCGCCGGTCGCGAGCACCACGGCGGCGGCGCCGTCGTTGATGCCGCTGGCGTTGCCGGCAGTGACCGAACCGTCCTTCTTGAAGGCGGGCTTCATCGCGCCCAGCGTCTCGACGGTCGTGTCGGCGCGGACGTGCTCGTCGGTGTCGAAGACGGTGACGCCCTTGCGGGTCTTCACTTCGACGGGAAGGATCTGCTCCTTGAAGCGTCCCTCGGCGATGGCGTTGGCGGCGCGCTGGTGGCTAGTCGCGGCGAGCGTGTCCATGTCGGTGCGCGAGACCTGATGGCGCTCCGCCACGTTCTCGGCGGTGATGCCCATGTGGTAGCCGCCGATCGCGTCCGACAGGCCCAGCGTCAGCGCGTCTTCCTGCGTGTTGGCGCCCATCTTCCGGCCCCAGCGCACGCCGTGGTCATGGTAGGGGACGTTCGACATCGATTCCGCGCCGCCCGCGATCGTGACCGAGGCCTCGCCCAGCTTCATCATCTGCGCGGCCGACACGATCGCCTGGACGCCCGAGCCGCAGAGGCGGTTGAGCGTCAGCGCAGGGGTGGCAAGCGGCACACCGGCGTTGATACCGATGACGCGGCTGAGCATCTCGTCCTTGGCGCTGGTCGGCATGACCTGGCCGATCACGACATGCTCGACCGCCTCGGGCTCGATGCCCGCACGCTTCAGCGCCTCGGTTGCGACGAGCCCGCCGAGCTCCGAAGGCATGAAGCTCTTGAGCGATCCGCCGAAGTCGCCGACTGCCGTGCGCACGCCGCTGACGATGTAGATGTCTTCCATGACCTGACTTCCCAATCCCTTGTTCTCGGTTCCGAATGGAGGCCTTTTCGCCCTCCGTCCGCGATCACGGTACTCTCAAAAAGGACACCGACCGGCCGCCGTCACAGCGGGATGTTGTCGTGCTTCTTCCAGGGGTTCTCGAGAACCTTGTTGCTCAGCTTGCGCAGGCCCAGTGCGATGCGCCGACGGGTCGAGTGCGGGTAGATGACCTCGTCGATGTAGCCCCGGCTTGCCGCCACGAAGGGATTGGCGAAGCGGTCCTCGTATTCCTTGGTCTTGGCGGCGATGCCGTCCGCATCCTGGCCGCGGAAGATGATCTCCACCGCGCCCTTGGCGCCCATCACCGCGATCTCGGCGGTCGGCCAGGCGTAGTTGAGGTCACCGCGCAGGTGCTTGGAGCTCATGACGTCGTAGGCGCCGCCGTAAGCCTTGCGGGTGATGACGGTGATCTTGGGCACGGTCGCCTCGGCATAGGCGAACAGCAGCTTGGCGCCGTGCTTGATGATGCCGTTGTGCTCCTGGTCGGTGCCGGGCAGGAAGCCGGGCACGTCGACGAAGGTGACGATCGGGATGTTGAAGGCGTCGCAGAAGCGCACGAACCGCGCGGCCTTCTTCGACGAGTTGATGTCGAGCACGCCCGCCAGCACCATCGGCTGGTTGGCGACGATGCCCACCGTCTTGCCCTCGATACGGCCGAAGCCGATCAGGATGTTGCCCGCGTGGAGCGGCTGCAGCTCGAAGAACTCGCCCTCGTCCAGCGTCTTACGCAGCACTTCGTGCATGTCGTAGGGCTGGTTCGCGCTCGGCGGGATGATCGTGTCGAGGCTGGGCTCGAGACGGTCCCAGGCATCCGCGCAGGGGCGCTCCGGCGCGTCGTCGCGGTTGGACGAGGGCAGGAAGTCGAAGAAGTCGCGCGCCGCCAGCAGCGCCTCGATGTCGTTTTCCAGCGCGAGGTCGGAGACCGAGGTCTTGCTGGAGTGCGTGATCGCACCGCCCAGTTCTTCCTGCGTGACGACCTCGTTGGTGACCGTCTTGACCACTTCCGGGCCGGTCACGAACATGTACGAGCTGTCCTTCACCATGAAGATGAAGTCGGTCATGGCAGGCGAATAGACCGCGCCGCCCGCGCAAGGCCCCATGATGAGTGAAAGCTGCGGCACCACGCCCGAGGCGAGGACGTTGCGCTGGAACACGTCGGCATAACCGCCGAGCGAGGCCACGCCTTCCTGGATGCGCGCACCGCCCGAATCGTTGAGGCCGATGACCGGCGCGCCGACCTTGAGCGCGGCGTCCATCACCTTGCAGATCTTCTGCGCATGGCGGGCCGAAAGCGAGCCGCCGAACACGGTGAAGTCCTGGCTGAACACGTAGACGAGACGGCCGTTGATGGTGCCCGAACCCGTGACCACGCCGTCGCCGGGGATCTTCTGGTCCTGCATGCCGAAGTCGACGCAGTCGTGCTCGACGTAGAGGTCCATCTCCTCGAAGCTGTCCTCGTCGAGCAGCACGTCAAGGCGTTCACGCGCGGTGAGCTTGCCCTTGGCGTGCTGCGCATCGATACGCCTCTGCCCGCCGCCCAGCTTGGCGGCAGACCGGCGCTTTTCCATTTCGGCGATATTGGCTGACATCCGGCTTCCCTTGTCCAGTGGTTCCAGTGTGCGGTTCCAGCATGGAATGCTGCATTCGCTAAAGGACCTGGAAGCGCTGAGGTCAACTATTTTAATCGCCCGGTTAAGACAAATGACGGGGTAGTTTCAGCTATATCCGTCAGGCGATATGGAAGACTGGCATGGTCCCCGCCCATGCGGCGACCATAGCCTCACTTCAGCAGGACGAGTTCCTCGGCCATCGTCGGGTGGATGGCGACAGTCGCATCGAAGTCGGCCTTGGTCAGGCCCGCCTTCACCGCCACGGCCGCGGCCTGCATGATCTCCGGCGCCTCGGAGCCGATCATGTGGATGCCCAGCACCCGCTCGGTCGAGGCTTCGCACACCATCTTGTAGAGCGAGCGCTCGTTGCGGTGGGCGACGACGTTCTTCATCGAGCGGAAGTCGCTGGTATAGACCTTGACCGAACCATACTTCTCCATGGCCTCCGCCTCGGTGAGACCGACGGCGGCGATCGGCGGGTGGCTGAACACGGCCGAGGGAATGCAGCCATAGTCGACCGTCGTCGGCTTGCCGCCGAACACGGTGTCGGCGAAGGCCTGCCCCTCGCGGATGGCGACGGGGGTGAGCTGCACGCGGTCGGTCACGTCGCCCACGGCGTAGATGCTCTGGATGTTGGTGCGCGAATGCTCGTCCACCGCGATCGCGCCGCGCTCGTTGAGCTGGACGCCCACGTCATCGAGCCCCAGCCCCTCGATGTTGGGCACGCGGCCGGTGGCGAACAGCACGCAGTCGACCTCGATCGGCTCGTGGTTGCTCATGTGGACCAGCAGCGTGCCGTCCTTGTTCTTCTCGATCTTCTCGAAGTTGGCGTTGAAGCGGAAGTCGATGCCCTTGGTCAGCGAGATCTGCAGCAGACGGTCGCGCACGCTCTCGTCGTAGCCGCGCAGCAGCTGGTCCGAGCGGTTCATCAGCGTAACCTTGGCGCCGAACTGGTGGAAGATGCCGGCGAACTCGTTGGCGATGTAGCCCGCGCCCGCGATCAGCACGCGCTTGGGGATCGCGTCGAGATGGAACGCCTCGTTCGAGGTGATGCCGTGCTCGTGGCCGGAGCAATGGGGAACGTGCGGACGCGCACCGGTGCAGACGAGGATGTGCTTCGCGGTCTTCTTCTCGCCGCTCGCCAGCGTGACCTCGTTGGGGCCGGTGATGGTCGCGCGCTCGTGGAAGATCTCGACCTTGTTGTTCTCGAGCGTCTGCGTGTAGAGCCCGTTGAGCCGATCGACGTCGCCCAGCACGTTGTCGCGCAGCTTGACCCAGTCGAACCTGGGCTCGCCCACGTCCCAGCCGAAGTGCCTGGCGTCCTCGAGGTCCTCGGCGAAGTGCGCGCCGTAGACGAGCATCTTCTTGGGGACGCAGCCGCGGATCACGCAGGTCCCGCCGATACGGAACTCCTCGGCCACCGCCACCCTCGCCCCATGCGCCGCAGCCACCCGGCTCGCGCGAACGCCGCCCGAACCGGCGCCGATGGTGAAGAGGTCGTAGTCGTAGTCGGCCATGCGTGATTGCTCCCTTGCCAGCCCGGAAGGCTGATCTGCGATCGGTCGCGGCGCATATGGGACATGGCAGGCCCGATTGCCAGCCGGGAGCGCCTCGCCGGAGGCAAATCAGCCCCGCTTCGATCGGGCGCTGATCCTGCTCGACCCATCGCGAACGCTGTGGCGGGCCTATTGTCAATCATTTCGGTTGAGTTTATACATCCTGCATGGCCGTCTCCTCGCCGGGACCGCGAAAATGACTGGGAGATCACCGATGGCACGTTCTAACAACGCCGCAGTGAACAAGCAGGAACCCCTGGTGCTGCTCGTCCCCGGCCTCGAGGGCAGCGGCCCCGGCCACTGGCAGCGCCGCTGGGCCGAGGAAATCGACA
The DNA here is from genome assembly GCF_059416165.1 of Novosphingobium sp. GW821-FHT09E05. NCBI lineage: Bacteria > Pseudomonadati > Pseudomonadota > Alphaproteobacteria > Sphingomonadales > Sphingomonadaceae > Novosphingobium > Novosphingobium sp. GW821-FHT09E05. The sequence continues at coordinate 1,203,237 of NZ_JBWKOQ010000001.1, read as the reverse complement.
ACTGCCAGCTTGCCGAACTCGGCAGCTGGAGCACACCGCACCGCAATACCTGGATCAACCGCCTGAACCTGGCGGTCCACAACGCCGGCCGCCCGGTCGTGCTGGTGGCGCACAGCCTCGGGTGCATTCTCACCGCATGGTGGTCGAAGTTCGAGCAGCCCGGCTGGGCGAACCCGGTCGCCGGCGCGCTGCTGGTCGCCCCGCCCGAGGTCGATTTCTTCCCGCGCGACGACCGCCTTACCCCCTTCGCGCCGACCCCGGCCGACGCGCTGCCCTTCCCCTCGATCCTGGTGGGCAGCCGCAACGATCCGTGGATCGGCTTCGAGACCGCACGGCGACTGGCGAAGCAATGGGGCAGCGATTTCGTCGACGCGGGCAAGGCCGGGCACATCAACGCCGATTCCGGGCTGGGCAGCTGGGACGACGGCAAGCAGCTACTGGCCCGCCTGCTCGACGGACTGGCCGACAGGAACGCTGCCACCCCGGCGGGCGGCCTGCGCGCCAACCACCCAGACTGGTCCGAAGGCCTGGAATTTCGCGCCTGAGCCGATCGCTCGGCGCCTGACGGGCCCCTTGCAGGGCGCCGGGGCGGTTCATGCCCGCCCCGGCGTAGGAGCCACGCGGCTATCGGTCGTTCCCGACCTGATCGGGGACCGCTGGCCTAAGCCCCGGCCGACGATGTCTGCTTTTTCCTCGTCTGCGAGCAAGTACGCTCGGGCGGAAAGTGTCCGGGCGCGACGTTGGTCGCCCGGACCGACGTCGCGCCCGTTCAGCTCTCGTCAGCCGATGCCCGCCAGCGCCAGCAGCGCTTCGGTCGAGGGATCGAACTTGGTGCCGCCCTGCTCGATCTGCTTGGCGATCTCCTTGCCCAGCTCGACGCCGAACTGGTCGAAGGGATTGATGCCCATCAGCACCGCATTGGCGAAGGTGCGGTGTTCGTGGAAGGCCACCAGCGCGCCGAACGTCGCGGGCGTGATCTCGTCGAGCAGGATCGTCGCCGAGGGACGGTCGCCCGGATAGGCGCGCGCGGGGTCTTCGCTCGCCTTGCCGGCCATCAGCGCGGCGCCCTGCGCGAAGCAGTTCGACAGCAGGATGCGGTGGTGCTCGAAAGCGAGGTCGTGGCCCGGCGCGATCGAGGCGATGAAGTCCACCGGCACGAGATTGGTGCCCTGGTGCAGCAGCTGGAACACGGCGTGCTGCGCGTCCGTGCCCACGCCGCCCCAGGTGATCGGCGCTGTCGGCCCGTCGACCGGCGAACCGTCGACCTTCACGCTCTTGCCGTTCGATTCCATCTCCAGCTGCTGGAGATAGTCGGGCAGCAGCGCCAGCCGCTCGTCGTAGGCAAACACGCCCCGCGTCTGGCAGGCGCGCAGGCGGGTGTAGTACTGGTCGCCGAACGCGGCGCGCAGCGGCAGGTTGGCCATGCCGTCGGTATCGCGGAAATGCTCGTCCATCGCGGCGGCGCCGGCAAGGAACTCGGCGAAGTCGGGCCAGCCCAGCGCCATGGCGACCGGGAAGCCGATCGAGGACCACAGCGAATAGCGCCCGCCCACGCTTTCGGAGAACGGCAGGATGCGAGTCTCGTCCACGCCCCATTCGATCGCCTTGTCGGGTGCGGCGGTGAGCGCGACGACGCGGCCGTAGGGGTCTTCGACGCCGTTCTCGCGCAGCCAGATCAGCGCGCTTTCGGCGTTGGTCATGGTCTCGATGGTGGTGAAGGTCTTGGAGGCGAGCGCCAGCATCGTCGTCGCCGGGTCGCAGGCCGCGAAAGCCTGCTCGAGCGCGCAGCCGTCGATATTGGAGACGACGTGGACGTCCACCAGCGCGCCTTCGCGGGCCAGCGCGTCGATCGCCAGCGCCGGGCCCAGCGCCGAGCCGCCGATGCCGATGTGGATCAGGTGCTTGACCTCTCCCATCGCGCCGCGGTGGATGGCCTCGACTATCGCGGCCATGCGGTGGTGATACTCCGCTGCTAACCCGACGCTATCATCCTTGCCGACACCGCGCTGGGCGGTGTGCTCGGCAGCGCGGCCCTCGGTGGTGTTGACGATCTCACCGCCGAACAGCGCGGCGCGGCGGCCCTCGAAGTCCATGACCCCGGCCAGTTCCTCGAAGCCGGCAACGTGCGCGGCGTCGAGGTGCGTCTTCGACCAGTCGAACAGGATGCCGGTCGAATTTTCCTCGTCACCCAGCTCGATACGGGTCGCGAAAGTGTCGAGGCGATCGGGATCGGCGCCGAAAAGCGCCTTGAGAGTGGGCTTTTCCAGCCCCTGCAGCTTCTTCCAGACCGCTTCGCTCATGCCGTGCATCTCCTGTCGAGCAATTTTGCCGCCTTATGCGTTCCGCAACTGCGAAATCCAAGCGCGAGTTGTGCAATTATCGGTCGGTGTCGCCCGTTCGTGGGGATCGCACTTGACGGGAGCGGGCGCGCGTGGGCAAGGGTTTGAGCCATGAGCGACACGCACAGCGCCACCAAGATCGAGGCCACGGACGCGGCCTCCACAGCCCCCGGCGCCAAGCCCGCCGCCCCGCCGCAGAAGGACGAGAGTTTCTTTTCCTTCCTGGCGTGGCTGGTGCTGGGCGTGCTGATCCTGCGCAGCTTCATCATCTCGCCCTTCAACATCCCCAGCGAGTCCATGCTGCCGAGGCTGCTGACCGGTGACTACCTGTTCGCCACCAAGTGGTCCTACGGCTTTTCGAAGTACTCGCTGCCCTTCAGCGTGCCGCTGATCCCCGGCCGCATCCTCGCCAGCCAGCCCGACCGCGGCGACGTGGTGATCTTCAAGGCGCCCCCGGGCAACGACGTCGACTACATCAAGCGCGTCATCGGCCTGCCGGGCGACGAGATCCAGATGCGCGGCGGCCAGGTGTGGCTCAACGGCAAGGCCATCCCCAAGGTCAAGGTCGCCGACTTCATCGTGCCGGTCAGCCCCAACACCGACTGCGGCCCCGGCTTCGACAGCACCGACAAGGGAATCGCGGTCTGCCGTTACCCCCAGTTCCGCGAGACGCTGCCCGGCGGCAAGACCTACACCGTGCTCGACATGGGCCAGACCCCGCAGGACGACACCGGCGTGTTCATCGTGCCGGAGGACCACATGTTCCTCATGGGCGACAACCGCGACAACTCGATGGACAGCCGCTTCCCGGCGATCGAGGGCGCGGGCATCGGCATCGTCCCGCAGGAGAACCTCGTCGGCAAGGCGTCGGTCATGATGTTCTCCACCGACGGCTCGTCCGAATGGATCAAGCCCTGGACCTGGTTCACCGCCGCCCGCTGGTCCCGCATCGGGAGCTTGATCTGAGTGCTTGACGCGCAGACCCGCGCCTTCCTGACCCTGCATGCCGGCTACGAACCGGTCGACGAGGCCCTCTGGCTATCGGCCCTGACCCACGGTTCCACCGGCGAGAAGCGCAATTACGAAAGACTGGAATTTCTGGGCGACCGGGTGCTCGGGCTGTCGGTCGCCGAATGGCTGTTCCGCGGCAGCGACGAGGCGGAAGGCCGCCTCTCGCAGCGCCTCAACGCACTCGTCAGCCGCACCACCTGCGCGATGATCGCGCGCGAGATCGGTCTGGGGCCGCACATGCGCCTCGGCAAGCAGGCCCGCGACGATGGCGGCCAGGATTCGGAGAACATCCTGGGCGACGTGATGGAGGCAATCATCGGCGCCTGCTTCACCGAGCGCGGCTTCGAAACGGCGCGCGACATGGTGCTCGGCCTCTGGGGCGACACGCTCCAGGGCAAGACCGGCAAGCGCAAGCACCCCAAGTCGGCGCTGCAGGAATGGACCGCCGGCAACCGCCGCCGCATGCCCGAATACAAGCTGGTGGACCGCTCCGGCCCCGACCATGCCGCTCGCTTCACGGTCGAGGTTTCGGTACACAACGTCGGTACGGCCCAGGCCACCGCCAATTCCAAGCAGGACGCCGAAACGCAGGCGGCCGAAGAATTCATGAGGAAGTTCGGATGACCCAGTCTTGCGGTCTCGTCGCCGTGCTCGGCGCGCCCAATGCGGGCAAGTCGACGCTGGTCAACGCCCTGGTCGGCCAGAAGGTGGCGATCACTTCCGCCAAGGCCCAGACCACCCGCGCCCGCCTGCTCGGCATCGCGCTCGAGGGGGAAACCCAGATCATCCTCGCCGACACGCCCGGCATCTTCGAGCCGCGCCGCCGGCTCGACCGCGCGATGGTCGCCGCCGCCTGGGAAGGCGCACAGGAGGCCGACGCGATCCTGCTCGTGGTGGATGCGGTGAAACTGCGCCGCCACGAACTCGCGCCGCTGCTCGAAAGCCTGAAGGACCGCCCGGAGCGCAAGCTGCTGGTGCTCAACAAGGTGGACGCCAGCGCCAAGGAGAAGCTGCTCCAGCTCGCGCAGGAGTTTACCGGCGTGGTCACCTTCGACGAGGTGTTCTTCGTCTCCGCGCTGACCGGCGACGGTGTGCCACAACTTAAGACTTTCCTCGCGGGGCTCATGCCCGAAAGTCCGTGGCATTATCCCGAGGACCAGGTTTCCGACGCCAGCGAGCGCCTGCTCGCCTGCGAGATCACGCGCGAACAACTCTATCGCCAGCTCCACGAGGAACTGCCCTACGACGCCGCCGTGCGCCCGGAAAGCTACACCCCGCACAAGGACGGCTCGGTCGAGATTCGCCAGCAGATCGTCGTCGCCCGCGAAAGCCAGAAGGCCATCGTGCTGGGCAAGCGCGGCGCCAAGATCAAGGCCATCGGCGAGGCCGCGCGCACCGAACTCGCCGAAGTGCTGGGCCACAAGGTCCATCTCTTCCTCCACGTCAAGGTCGAGGAAGACTGGGCCGACAGCGCCCGCGACATCTACGAGGAAATCCGGCTGGACTGGGTGAAGTGATGAAGGCGGCGCTGCGTTCCCTGGTCGCGACAGCGCTGCTGCTTGGCAGCGGCACGCCCCTGGCGGCGGGCGCATTCGCGGCTGAAAAGGCCCCTGCCACCAAAGCGAACGCGAAGGCGACGGGGCCCGGAAAGGCCCGGGAAAAGCCCGTTGCCACCCCCCTCGCGAAACCGCCCGTCCCGAAGCAGAGTGCGCCGCTCGTGGAGGAAAGCCTCCTCGACGCGCGCTATGTCGCGATCGGCTCCTCCTTCGCGGCAGGCCCGCAACTGCCCCCCGCCAAGCCCAGTTGGCCGGCGCGCTGCGGGCAGAGCTTCAACAACTATCCCACGCTGCTCGCCGAACGCTTCGGCCTGGAACTGATCGACCGCTCCTGCTCGGGCGCGACCACCGAGAATGTCCTCGGCCCGTGGAGCGAAATTCCGCCCCAGATATCCAGCGTCACCGCCGAGACCCGGCTCGTCACCGTCACCATCGGCGGCAACGACCTGTCCTACATCGGCAACCTGTTCTCGGCGACGTGCATCTTCAACTCGAAGATCGTCACCACTCCGGGAGCCAAGACCCGTGCCTGCGGGGCGGTGCGCATCCCGACCGAAGCGGACTACGTGCGCGACGAGGCCCAGCTCAACGAGATCGCGCGCCGCCTCAAGGCCGCCGCCCCGCGCGCGCGCATCGTCTTCGTCCAGTACCTGACGCCGCTGCCCAGGCCCGGCGCGCTGTGCGCCGCCACGCCGGTGAGCGAGACCGACGCCGCCATCGTCCGCGAAATCGGCAGACGCCTCGCCGAGATCACCGGCCGCGTCGTGCAGGCTCACGGGCTGATCGCGGTCGAGATGAACCAGTCCTCCGCCACCCACACGCCCTGCGACAAGGAGCCGTGGATGATCGGCTCGCCGCCAGGCTACGACGGGCGGCAGGGCCTGCAATGGCACCTCAACAAGGCCGGCATGCAGGCCACTGCGGACGGCATCGCCTCGTGGCTCATCAAGAGCGGCGTCAAGCCGGTGCAGGCTTCGGTGACGGCAGAGCCGGGCTCCAACCCAGCTGGCCAAGCCCCGACCATGCCCGCCCCCGGAGCGCCGCAGCCGGCGGTCCCGGTGCCCGCTCCCACCGGCACCGCCAAGACCGGCACGCGCAGCTGAGGCGCAGGCCGGACGCCGCGCGAACGCCCGTCGCAATTCCGCAAACTTGACCCGCTAACCGCCGCTCCAACGGATGCCGTCCATCGCGGACGGTTCGAAGGAAGGGTCGCAGATGCTTGCGCCGATCGCCGCACGCGCGCGCAACCACTGGGGCGCGCCTGTCAGCCCTCCCCGTTTCGGTCGGTCGGGGCTGAGTTCGCTTGCCCTCTACGTACCATGCGCGTTCCTGCTCCGCCTGATGATGCTGGGCAAGCCGGCGTTCCAGACCGACGAGCAGTTCTATCTCCTCGTCGGCCAGCGCATGGCGCAGGGCGCGGTGCCGTTCGTGGACATATGGGACCGCAAGCCCTGGGGCCTCTTCGCGATCTTCCGGGCCGCCTGCGCCCTGCCCTTCGATCCGGTGCTGTCCTATCAGGTGCTCGGCCTCGTGTTATCGGTGCTGACGGCGCTGCTGATCGAGCGCATCGCGCGCCTGATCGCCGCGCCTCGCGCAGCGCGGATGGCCGGGCTGCTCTATCTGGTCTGGCAGCCGGTGTTCAACGTCGCGCTCGGCCAGTCGCCGGTGTTCTACAACCTGCCCGTCGCGCTGGCGGCCCTGCTCGTGGTCGAGGCGCGCGTGAAGCCGTGCGACCGGGGCCTCGTGCAGCGCGGACTGGCGGCGATGCTGCTGCTCGGCGTGGCCATGCAGATCAAGTACACCGTGCTGTTCGAGGGCCTGGGCTTCGGCCTTATGCTGCTCGCCCATGGACGTTCGGACGGCTGGTCGACGAGCCGCCTGCTCGCCGCCGGCTGCGCATGGGCCGGCGCCGCGCTCGCTCCGACCGCCGCCGTCCTGCTCGCCTACATGGCGGCGGGGCACGGCGAGGCATTCGTGCAGGCCAACTTTCTGTCGATCCTCGGCCGGTCGATCGACCTTGGCGAGGCGCTCGTCCGCCTTGCCAAGGAGGCCCTCGTGCTCATCCCGTTCGCGTTCGCACTGTTCCTCGCCCCCGCACGACTGCCCCCATCACGCGGCGAGCGGCTCGCCGCGCTGCCCGACCTGCGGTTGTGGGCGCTGGTGGCGGGAGGCGGGTTCCTGCTGTTCGGGACGTGGTATGACCACTACCTCGGCCCCGTGCTCGTCCCGCTCTGCGTGCTCGCGGCGCCCGCGCTCGCCCGTATTCACCCGGGCGAACGCTGGTATGGGCGCCTGCTGCTGGCCGTGGGTATGGTCGGCGCCATCGCGGTCCCGGCGGCACAGGTGATCGAGCGCGGCACCGCCGCCCAGTTCACCGCCGCCAGCCAGGCGGTATCGCGCGAACTCCGCGGCCGCTGCCTGTTCGTCTACGAAGGTGACAGCGCGCTCTACCGCACGACGGGCGCCTGTATCCCGACGCGCTTCGCCTACCCCAGCCACCTCGACGCGATCAGCGAGGCCGGGGCGCTGGGCATCGACCCGGTCGCGGAGACGAGGCGCGTGCTCGCCAGCCGCCCGGGCGTGATCGTGATGGCGCAGACGCGCCGCGCGAACCGCGCCAACCGCACGACCCGAGCGGTGGTCGAGGCCGCGCTCCATGCGCGCTACGAACGCTATGCCGTGGTCGCGCTGGGCCAGCGCAGGTTCGGCCTATGGCGGCTGCGGCCCCGCTAGACCTCAGCGCGCCTTGGCGACGCCGATGTTGTGCTGCTTGGCCGCGTCCTTGGTCGATTCCTCGGTGCGGTTGAGGGCCTTGGCGATCTCCTTGAGACCCTTGCCCTTGCCCGCGAGGATCTGCAGTTTCTGCAGTTCCTCGGGCTTCCAGGGCTGCTTGTGCTTGGCGAGCTTGTCGCTCATTTCGAGGCTTCCTGCTTACTGAATCGTGCTTTGAACGGGCGGACGTAAGTCATCGGCTCACCCGTGGGCGTCTTGATGATATCGTAGGTTCCGCCCGAAAGCGGCGTACATGCCACTTTGGCATATTTCGCATTCTCGCCGTCGCGTCCCACGCATTCGGTGATGCGGCCCTCGGGCGAGATCATAGCGTAAAGAACATATTCGAGCGACTTGTCCGCACCGCCCGGCAGCGCGTTCACAACAAGCTCGAGTTCGGGCGCAAGTGCAGTCGCGGCGACTTTGCGGCCTCTCTGTTCACCCGGTTGGAAGGACTTGATCACGGTATGGATTGCGCCCCGACCGGCTTTCCGTCGACGGTTGCCGGATCGACAGGCATGCCCATTACCATGCTGCAAATCTTCTGCGCGGCGTTGCGCTCGCCCATCAGCTCCCCGGAGTTGCAAGCCGACACCTTACCGTCCAGAGACACCGTCAGAAACACTTCTGCCGCAGCCCCCTGCGGCAACGGGTTTCCAGGACCGTAGTGACGCAGAAGCCAGAATGCCTGCTTCTCCCCGATGTCCGGAGCCACAAGACTGGCGGCCAGAAGGGCGAGCACCAACGACATGCTCAGCCTTCGGCTCCAGCCACCGCCTTCTTGACCGGCGCCTTCTTGACCGGCGTCTTCTTCACCCCGGTTTTCGCAGCCGCTGCCTTCGCGGGCGCCTTCTTCGCGGCGGGTTTCTTGGCTGCAGCTTTCTTCGCCGGCGCCTTCTTCTTGCCCTTCGCCGGGCCCTTGGCGGCCTTCTCTGTGATGAGCGTCACCGCCTGTTCTTCGGTGATGTCCTCGGGCTTCATGTCGCGCGGGAGGGTGGCGTTGGTGGTGCCGTCGCTGACGTAGGGGCCGTAGCGGCCTTCCATCACCTTCATCTCGCCACCGCTGACCGGGTGCGCGCCGAAGACCTTGAGCGGTTCCGCCTTGGTGCGCGAGGCGCCGCCGCGATTGGCGGCGTCGGCCAGCATCGAGACCGCCGCGTTCATGCCGGTGTCGAAGACTTCGGCGGTCGAGCGCAGCTTGGCGTACTTGCCATCATGGGCGAGGTATGGGCCGTAACGCCCTATGCTTGCAGTGATATCCTTCCCGCTCTCGGGGTGCGGACCGATCGCGCGCGGCAGGCTGAGCAGCTTGATCGCCCACTCCAAGTTCAGCTCATCGATGTCCTTGGGGATCGAGGCGCGCTTGGCCTCCTTGCCCTCGCCCAGCTGGATGTAGGGACCGAAGCGGCCGGTGCGGCGAACGATGTCGAGGTCGGTCGCGGGGTCCTTGCCTAGGCTCTCGTCGTCACCCGCGCCGTCAGCCGCGCCGCCCGGCTGCGCGAACTTGCGGGTGAACTTGCACTCCGGGTAGTTCGAGCAGGCGATGAAGGCGCCGTAGCGGCCGCCGCGCAGGGACAGGCGGCCCTGTTCGCACTTGGGGCACAGGCGCGCATCGCTGCCGTCGGCCTTGGGCGGGAACAGGTAGTCGGAGAGGAATTCGTCGAGCGCCTCGGTCACTTCCGAGGGCTTCTTCTCCATGACCTCGTCGGACTTGGGCTTGAAGTCGCGCCAGAAGTTGGCGAGCAGCACCTTCCATTCCTCGCGCCCGCCCGAGACGTTGTCGAGCTGGTCTTCCATGCCCGCCGTGAAATCGTAGGCGACGTAGCGGTCGAAGAAGCGTTCGAGGAACGAAGTCAGCAGACGGCCCGATTCCTCCGCGAAGAACCGATTCTTCTCGGTCCGCACGTAGTTGCGGTCCTTGATGACCTGGATCGTGGAGGCATAAGTCGACGGGCGGCCGATGCCCAGTTCCTCGAGCCGCTTGACGAGGCTCGCCTCGGAGAAGCGCGGCGGCGGCTGGGTGAAGTGCTGCTCGGCGGTGACGTCCTTCTTGGCCGGCATGTCGCCCGCCTTCATGAACGGCAGCAGGCCCGCCTCCTCGTCGTCTTCGCCCTTGTTGTCGCGGCCTTCCTCGTAGACGGCGAGGAAGCCGGGGAATTTCACGACGGTGCCGGTGGCGCGCAGCTCGTTGCGGCCCGTGCCGTCACGCAGGGTGACTGTGGTGCGCTCCAGCGCGGCCGAGGCCATCTGGCTCGCCATCGCGCGCTTGAAGATCAGGTCGTAGAGGCGGGCCTCGTCGCCCGAGCCGAAACGGTCCTTGGTGAAGTCGGTCGGCCGGATCGCCTCGTGCGCTTCCTGCGCGTTCTTCGCCTTGGTTTCGTAATGGCGCGGCTTTTCAGGGACATAGTGGCCCGAGAAGCGGTCGGCGATGGCGGCGCGCGCGGCCGAGATGGCGCTGGGGTCCATCTGCACGCCGTCGGTACGCATGTAAGTGATCGCGCCCGCCTCGTAGAGCGACTGCGCCACGCGCATCGCCTGGCTGGCCGAGAAGCCGAGCTTGCGCGCGGCCTCCTGCTGCAGCGTCGAGGTGGTGAACGGCGGCTGCGGGTTACGGCGGTGCGGCTTGGTCTCGACGCCCTCGACCTTGAAGGCGCCCTGCTCGACGGCGGCCTTGGCGCGCATCGCGATGCCTTCTTCGCCGAGGCTCAGACGGTCGAGCTTCTGGCCTTCGAAGGTCACCAGCTTGGCGGTGAAGTCGGTGCCGTCATGCGCCATCTGCGCGGCGACCGACCAGTATTCCTGCGCCTTGAAGGCCTCGATCTCGCGCTCGCGGTCGACGATCAGGCGCAGCGCCACCGACTGCACGCGGCCCGCCGACTTGGCGCCCGGCAGCTTGCGCCACAGCACCGGCGAGAGCGTGAAGCCGAACAGGTAATCCAGCGCGCGGCGGGCGAGGTAGGCGTCGATAAGGTCCTGGTCCAGCTCGCGCGGCTGGGTCATCGCCTTGGTGACGGTTTCCTTGGTGATGGCGTTGAAGGTGACGCGCTGCACGTCCTTGGGCAGCGCCTTGCGCTTGGCCAGCAGCTCGCGCACGTGCCACGAGATCGCCTCGCCCTCGCGATCAGGGTCGGTCGCGAGGATCAGTCGGTCGGCGGTCTTGGCCGCGTCGGTGATCGCCTTCACCTGGCGCTGCTTGTCGCCGTAGAGCTCCCAGTCCATCGCGAACTCCTCGTCCGGGCGGACCGAGCCGTCCTTGGGCGGCAGGTCGCGGACGTGGCCATAGCTGGCGAGGACCTTGTAGTCCTTGCCCAGGTACTTCTCGATGGTCTTGGCCTTCGCAGGCGATTCGACGATTACCAGCTGCATTATGTTCTCGATCTGCCCTTACGCGTGTGCGCACGCATACATACACGTACAAGGTGGGTCCCGGTCCGGCGGGGCGTCAAGCCCTCATCGGCCAGTGATGTGGAGAGCCCTTTGGCGCATTCGCCGGGCGGGATAAAGCGGATCAGTCGATTTGGCGTGCGAAATCGCGGGGGAGTACGCACTTGCCCGCATCGTACTGGCCCACGCTGCGGATCACGTCGGTCTTCTCGGGCTCGATGCGGCGGCCGGAGACCTGGCTGTCGATGATGCGGGTGAGGAGCTTGTCGAGCCGGGTGACGAGGTAGCAGTCGATCGCCGGCGCGGCATGCGGATTGCCAACGCCGGAATCGTCGGTGAGGAAGGCGTAGCGCGACTGCGTGGCCGCCGCCATCGCGCGCATCACGTATTCGGCGAGGTCTCCCACGCCCGAGGCGCCCACCGGCACGACCTGCACGCGGCCGGCGCGCAGGTGTTCGGCAGCGAGCCAGGTGCGCGCGACATCCTCGGCATGGGGCGGCGCATCGGCGACAAGGAGCAACGTCTTGATCGCGTCGGGCCGCCAGTCGAGCTTTGCCGCGCGGACCAGCGCGTCCTGCATCGCCTCCTCGTAGTCGCCGCCGCCGTTTGCCGACTGCTGGCCAAGGTTGCCGCGCGCCGCCGCGACATCGCCGGTGAAGGGGAAGGTGCGGGTGACGAACTCGTCGCCCTCGTCGCGGTAGAAGGTCATGCCGATGCGGATATCCAGCTCCGGATGGCGGCGGCTGAGGCCCGCGACGATCGAATCAAGTTCGGCCTGCAGGAAGTTCAGCTCGTCCGACATCGAGCCGGTGACGTCCACCACCAGCGCAAGGTCGAGCCGCGTCACGGGGCGGGCCTGTCCGGCCAGCGTGAAGCCGACGCGTCCCGTTCCGGCGGTGCGCGGCACGTCGAGGCTGCGCCATTCCCCTCCCCCGGCGCGGACGCGCACGGTATCGGACAGGCGGTCCATGCCGGGGAAGAACACGACGGTGCCGTCGGCCTGCGTGGTGAAGGTGAGGCTGTTGCCGTCCGAGCAGCGCAGTTCGACCGGCACGAACGGCGCCGGGCGGCCGCGCGCGTCCCTGACCTCGACGGTGACGAGCCGCGCGGTGTCGAGCGCCGGAAGCGCGGGAACCTGCTGGCCGAGGTTCGAGCGGCGGACATAGGCGGCGTAAAGCTCTGGGTTGAGCAGGTCGTCGTGCTCGCCGGCGGTGAGCGTGCCGCTCTGGGGCCGGGGCTGGGGGCGCGGCGGATACCCGGGCATCATGCGGCCGGTACTGTCGGACGCACCTACGGTAGGCGAGGCCACCGGCGCCGGGGCGGCCGCAGCCTCCACATCGTCCGAAGCGGATGGCGCCGCCGGAGGGGGAGGAGGCGGGGGTGGAGGCGGAGGTGGCGGGGTCTCCATTTCGCGCGGAGAGCGTTCCTCGACCCGGCGTGCCGTCGTGACGATCTTTTCGCTTCCGGTCACAGAAATCGCTGCGCTTTCCTCTCCGCGTGCCGCGTACACCGGCAGCGGCCGGGGACGCTGCCGATCCGAGGCGTCCTCCGGTCCAAGGTCGGGCAGTGGACCAGGGCGGCGGCAGAAACCCTCCCGCGACGACGTGCTGGCCTGAGTCGGCTTCGGTGCATCGCTCAGCACAGGCATGGCCGTTCCCGCGAGCGCCAGGATCAGGATCGTGGAAATGGCCTTGCGCATCGTTGCCCCCTCGCCTCGTCGCAGTTGCCCGCAATCTTGGTCTTCACGGATGAACCGTTGCTGACAGTCGTTCAGCCGATGCTGACCCGCCCCCCGGCGTGGCGCACCAGTTGTCCCGCCAGTTCGAGTTCGAGCAGGGCAAGCTGGACCGAAGCCGCACTGGCACCCGACTGGCGGATGAGTTCATCCACCGCGACCGGCGCGACCGAGAGCAAGCCGCTCACATCGACGGGATGGACGGGCTCCTCGACCAGCCACTCCTGCGAAGGCCAGTCCCGCGCCGCATTGCTTGCGATCGGGCGCGGAACACCGGTGAAGCCGGACAACTGCTCGATCACGTCCCGCGCGCCCTGCACCAGCATGGCGCCTTCGCGGATCAGCTGGTTGCAGCCGTGCGAGCGCGGATCGACCGGCGAGCCGGGGATCGCCATGACCTCCCGCCCCATCTCCCCTGCCAGCCGCGCGGTGATGAGCGAGCCCGACTTCGGGGCGGCTTCCACCACCAGCGTACCGGCGGCGAGCCCGGCGATGATGCGGTTGCGCGCCGGGAAATGGCGGGCCAATGGCTCCGTTCCCGGCGGCTGTTCGGCGAGCAGCAGGCCGCGCGCGGCGACCTCTTCCTGCAGCGACGCGTGCTCGGGCGGGTAGGCGATGTCGATGCCGCTGGCGATGACCCCGACGGTGCTGCCCGTCGCCAGCGCACCCTGGTGCGCGGCCCCGTCGATGCCACGTGCGAGGCCGGATACGATCGTCCAGCCTTCCGCCGCGAGGTCATGCGATATGTCGCGCGCTAGCCGCACGGCGGCGGCCGAGGCATTGCGCGCGCCCACGACGGCGATGCAGGGCTGCAGCGCCGCCGAAGCGTCCCCTCGGAAGGTCAGGATCGGCGGCGCGCCTTCGGTTTCTGCGAGCGGGCGCGGATATTCCGGCGAATCGTGGAAGAGGTAGCGGGCTCCTGCCTTGCGCACAGCGGCGATTTCATCGTGGATGCGCCGCTCGGCCGCGAGGGAATAGGGCCGCCCGGAGCGCCCGGCGAGGTCGGGCAAGGCCTCGATCGCGCTCGCGCCGTTGCCGAAACGGGCGATCAGCTGCCGGTAGGTTACCGGCCCGACGTTGGGCGAGCGCAGCAGGCGGATGCGCGCGAACGCCTCTTCCTGCGAAAGCGCGCGCGTCCTCTCCGCCGCCGAACTCATCCCTTCTTGCCGCTCCCGATGCGCGGTTCGGTACCGGCGCGCAGGCGGGCGATGTTCTCGCGGTGCAGGAACACGACGAGGGCGGCGATCACCGCCAGCACCAGCGCCACCTGGTGCAGCCCGAGCGCCAAAGCCGCCAGCGGGGCGACGATCGCAGCGGTCATGCCGGCGACGGAGGAAATCCTCACCACGGCGAGAAGGCCGATCCACGTCACCGCGTAGGCCAGCCCGGCCGGCCAGGCGAGCCCGAAGGCGATGCCCGCCGTGGTGGCGACGCCCTTCCCGCCCCTGAAGCCCAGCCACACCGGGAAGCAGTGCCCGAAGAACGCCCCCAGCCCCGCCAGCGCCGCCCATTGCGGCCAGAACCGCGCGACGATCAGCACGGCGGCAAGCCCCTTCGCCAGGTCGAGCAGCAGCGTTGCTGCGGCCAGCCCCTTGCGGCCGGTGCGCAGCACGTTGGTCGCCCCGATGTTGCCCGAGCCGATCGAGCGCAGGTCTCCGGCGCCGAACAGGCGGGTGATGATGAGGCCGAACGGCACGGAGCCGAGGGCGTAGCCGATCGCAATTGCGTAAATCCACTCCATGAGCTGTGCCTTAGCGCCCTATCGCGCCGAGCAGAAGACGGGTTGCAGCATTGGACGTTGCCCTGTCCACGCCCGGGCGGTTAACAGGTGGCAAGGTCCAGGGAAAAACGATGCCTTCCGATACGACGAGCGCGCCCAGGGGCGCTACCCCGAGTGCCGCCGATATCGATCCATCGGCGCCGATCCTGCTGTTCGACTCGGGCGTGGGCGGCCTCACCGTGCTTGAGGAAGTGCGCCGCGCACTGCCCGATGCGCCGATAATCTACGCCGCCGACACGGCCGGCCTGCCATATGGCTCCAAAACCGAGGCACAGATCGCCGCGCGCGTCGCCGGACTGCTCGGCCGCATGACCGAGCGCTTCCGCCCGCGCCTCGTCTGCATCGCCTGCAACACCGCCTCGACGATTGCGCTGGGCATGGTGCGCGAAGTGCTGGAGGTGCCGGTCGTCGGCACCGTCCCCGCCATCAAGCCCGCCGCCGCGATGACCCGCACCGGCGTGATCGGCCTGCTCGGAACAGAGGCGACCGTGCGGCAGGTCTACGTCGACCGGCTCGAGCAGGAATTCGCCGCCGACAAGCGCCTCCTGCGCCACGGCGCGCCGGGTCTGGTCGAGGCGGCGGAGGCCAAGCTGCGCGGCGAGCCGGTCGATCCCGCCGCGATACGCCACGCCGCCGACGCGCTGCGCAGCCAGCCCGGCGGCGAGTTGATCGACACCGTCGTCCTCGCCTGCACCCACTTCCCGCTGGTCGAGGCGGAACTGGCCGAGGCGCTGGGCCCGCAGGTCCGCTTCGTACACGGCGCGCAAGGCATCGCGCGTCAGGTCGCGCGTCTCACTGCGGGACAGGAATACGCTCGCCAAGCCCCAGACCGCGCGCTATTTACCGCGGCGGGAGACGTGCCCGATGCGTACCGCACGAAGCTGGCGCAGTACGGGTTGCTTGAGGTCCAGAGGTTTTGACGCGACGCCTGAATATCTGGTTGTTGTCGGTACTGCTCATCATCGGAATTCCCTACTACTGGTATCTGGTCGACCCCGGGTTCGACCGGGGTGCCGGCAGGGGAAATGCCGAGCCCATGGCAAAGCCGGTCACCATCGCCCAGCTCCGCGCACTGGCGGCCGGGCCGGAAGGCGCGCGTCCGACCGAACTGCGGATGGAAACGGTGGGATACCGCTACGTCTCGCGCAACATGCTGGTAGCCGGCAGCGGATTGCGGCCGACCGCAACGGCGGTGCGCGTTTACGAACTGGTGGTGCCCGGCAGCGGTCCGATCGTGATCGATGCGGGCACGTCGGCCAAGGCGGCGCTGGCGTATGATTTCGATCGCTACGACGGCGTCGCACAGGCCCGCGTCGATCGTGCGCTGGCCAAGGCGGTCCATCGCCTGCTGCTGGCCGACCGCCCCATACACAACGGCGGCCATGCGCCGGGTGTACGCCGCGCCGGAAAGGAGCTTCCTCCCGCTGGCACCGCGCCTTACGCCCCGGCGCCCGGCGTGGTGGTGATCCCCGTCCCCGGCCTCGCGCGGGGTCTGGCGATGATCTACGTCTGGATGGCGGACGAACGCGAGTACCTCTTCACCGGCGACGTCGCCAGGCTCCGGGCGAACTGGCTGGAGGAGCGCCTGCCCGCGCGCCTCGCCACACGCGGCGAACCGGCAGGGTATCGCCATGAAAACCAGTCGTGGTTGATGACGATCCATGCGCTGCACCGCGCCGTGCCGCAGATGGTGATCGTGAGCGGGCACGACCTGGTAAAAGTTCCGTTTTCCGCTGGTACGTTTTCCGATTAGACCCAAGGCACAAGCGACTGGCAATGGATCACACGATAAGGTATTGGCCGCCGGAAAAGCTATCTGGTGTCCCGGTGGGGCGCGCAGGACAGGCAACGCAGGACACAGTCTCAACCGTGAACTACGAACACATTTTCGACCAGGCGATCGAGCGGCTCCACTCCGAGGGCCGTTACCGCGTCTTCATCGACATCCTGCGCAACAAGGGCGCCTATCCGAACGCCCGCTGCTTCGCCGGCCACAACGGCCCGAAGCCGATCACGGTCTGGTGCTCGAACGACTATCTCGCGATGGGCCAGCACCCCAAGGTGATCGAGGCCATGGAAGAGGCGCTGCACGATGTCGGCGCCGGCTCGGGCGGCACCCGCAACATCGGCGGCAACACCCACTACCACATCGAGCTGGAGCAAGAGCTGGCCGACCTGCACGGCAAGCAGGGCGCGCTGTTGTTCACCTCCGGCTACGTCTCGAACGACGCCACGCTTTCCACCCTCGCCAAGCTGCTGCCCGGCTGCGTGATCTTCTCGGACGAGCTGAACCACGCCTCCATGATCGCCGGCATCCGCAACTCGGGCTGCGAGAAGAAGGTCTGGCGCCACAACGACCTCGATCATCTCGAGGAACTGCTGGCCGAAACCGACGAAAACGTGCCCAAGCTGATCGCGTTCGAGTC
The DNA here is from genome assembly GCF_059416165.1 of Novosphingobium sp. GW821-FHT09E05. NCBI lineage: Bacteria > Pseudomonadati > Pseudomonadota > Alphaproteobacteria > Sphingomonadales > Sphingomonadaceae > Novosphingobium > Novosphingobium sp. GW821-FHT09E05. The sequence continues at coordinate 1,186,234 of NZ_JBWKOQ010000001.1, read as the reverse complement.
GGTCTATTCGATGGACGGCGACGTCGCGCCGATCCACGCGATTTGCGACCTGGCGGACAAGTACAACGCCCTCACCTACATCGACGAGGTACACGCGGTCGGCATGTACGGCCCCCGCGGCGGCGGCATCACCGACCGTGACGAGGCGGCGCACCGCATCGACATCATCGAGGGCACGCTGGGCAAGGCGTTCGGCGTGATGGGTGGCTACATCGCCACCAACACCAAGATCATCGACTGCATCCGCTCCTACGCGCCGGGCTTCATCTTCACGACCTCGCTGTCGCCGGTGCTGGTCGCGGGCGTTCTGGCCTCGGTCAAGCACCTCAAGAGCTCGAGCGAGGAACGCGAGGGCCAGCAGCGCTCGGCCGCGATGATGAAGCAGATGTTCCGCGACGCCGGCCTGCCGGTCATGGACTCGACCACGCACATCGTGCCGCTGATGGTGGGCGATCCGGTCCGTGCCAAGCAGATCAGCGACATCCTGCTCGCCGAGTACGGCGCCTACGTGCAGCCGATCAATTTCCCGACCGTGCCCCGCGGCACCGAGCGCCTGCGCTTCACCCCCGGCCCCGCGCATACCGAGGCGATGATGCGCGAACTCACCGACGCTCTCGCCGAGATCTGGGAACGCCTGGAAATGCGCGAGGCCGCCTGACCCCCTTACACCTGCCCCGCGCGCATGTCGGGCTGTGGCACGGCGGAATGGGTTAGGTTCGTTCAGGATGCGTCTCGCCGCAGCTCTCGTCGGATGTCCTCGAAGCCGTGCGCCTGCGGCTCCGGTTCCTGAGGCCAATACCGCTGCGCGCTTTCGCAGTTGCAAGATATTCTATCGGAAAGCCGCCGCCTGACCGGGTGCAGCCCCTTTTTTCCGGGGCCCTGCGTTCCCAAGTGCACGCTCGCTGCAACGATCCGCGCCTGAGCAGGATCGCATCCCCCGCAGCCGCAATGACCTGAGGAATATCCATGGCCAAGCTCTTCGAGCCCATATCCGTCGGCGATCTTACCCTGCCCAACCGCATCGTCATCGCGCCGATGTGCCAGTATTCCGCCGAGGACGGCCGCATGACCGACTGGCACGCCATGCATCTGGGCCAGCTGGCGCAGTCCGGCGCCGCGCTCCTGACGATCGAGGCCACCGCCGTGACGCCCGAGGGGCGCATCTCCTACGCCGACGTCGGCCTGTGGGACGACGCGACCGAGCAGGCCATGGCCAAGGTGCTCGAGGCGGTCCGCCGCTGGTCCGACATGCCGATCGCGATCCAGCTCGCCCACGCCGGGCGCAAGGCCAGCACCGCGAAGCCGTGGGACGGCGGCGCGCAGATCGCCGTCGATGCTCCCAACGGCTGGCAGACGCTCTCGGCTTCCGACCTGCCCTTCGAGGCGCACGAGAATCCCCCCGTGGCGCTCGACAAGGAAGGCCTTGCCCGCATCCGCGACGCCTTCGCCGAAGCGGCCCGCCGCTGCGCCCGGCTCGGCATCGACGCGATCCAGATCCACGCCGCCCACGGCTACCTGCTGCACCAGTTCCTTTCGCCGCTCTCCAACCACCGCACCGACGAATATGGCGGCAGCCCTGAAAACCGGCTCCGCTTCCCGCTCGAGGTCTTCGACGCCGTGCGGGCCGCCTTCCCCGCCGACAAGCCCGTCACGGTCCGCCTCTCGGGCACCGACTGGGCCGAAGGCGGCTGGGACATCGAGCAGACCGTCGCCTTCTCGAAAGCGCTGGAGGCGCGCGGCGCTGGGGCTATCCACGTCTCCTCGGGCGGCCTGTCGATCGACCAGAAGATTCCGGTCGGCCCCAACTACCAGGTCCCGCTCGCGCGCCGCGTGAAGGAGGAAGTGTCGATCCCGGTCGTGGCGGTGGGTCTCATCACCGAGCCCGAGCAGGCCGAGGCGATCATCGCCACCGGTGAGGCGGACATGATCGCGCTTGCCCGCACCGTGCTCTACGACCCGCGCTGGCCGTGGCACGCCGCCGCCGCGCTGGGCGCGCAGATCAAGGTCGCACCGCAGTTCCTGCGCAGCCAGCCGCGCCGCTACAAGGACCTGTTCGTCAGCGCCTGACGAAAACGGCGCCGACCCCGGCGCGCGGCGTTTAGGCATTCGTCGATGTCCTGTCCCGCGCCGGGATCGCTGCTGCTTTAGCGCGCGGCGAGCGCCCGCCGTCGCTTGACTTGCGCAGACGGGACGGCTTCCTGCGGCCTGACATTCAGGTATGCGGGGGCAGAGCATGGAAGGCCGGTCGGGCGGATCGATCGCCACAAGGGTGACGTGGGCGGCAGCGGCCGGGGCGGTGGTCCTGTTCGTGTTCACCATCGCGCGCTTCTTTCCGAACGCATCCGGGCGTCTTGGCTATGACTACGGGCTGTTCCTGCCCTGGTTCACGGGCGGGTATTTCTGGCAGTCCGTGAACGGCCCCCTCGTCCCCCCCGAGTTCCTGCCGTCGTTCTGTGGCGGTACGCCGTTTCTGTTCAATCCCCAGTCCGTCTACTGGTCGCTGCCGCAGATGCTGATGGCGGTGATGCCGCCGATGGCGAGCCTGATCGTCTCGTGGACCGCCTTCGGACTGGCGGGAGGCGCCGGCATGTACCTGCTCGCAAGGCACGCCTTCGCCGCGTCCGCGCCGGCGGCACTGGTGGCGGGGACGATCTTCCTGCTCAACGGCTTCTACGTCAGCCGCATGATCGTCGGACATGTGACCTTCCACGGCGTGATGCTGCTGCCGCTGATCGCCCTGCTCCTGTTCCCGCAGCCCGCCGCAGGGCGCACACGATGGACGGGAGCCGCCGCGCGCTGCACCGCAAGCGCGCTGTTGCTGGCCTACCTGTTCTACAGCGGCGGCACCAACACCATCCTGCCGATGATGCTGGCGCTGGCGATGCTGGCCCTGATGCTCGCCTGGTGCGGCCGCTGGCACTCCGGGATCGTCCCGCTCGCGGCAGTCGCGGCCGTGATCTGGATAGCGCTCTGCGCGTACAAGCTGCTGCCCGCGCTGGCCTTTGCCGCCGAGGTCGTGCGGCCCGTCAGCCTGCGCATGACCGAGAGCCTGCCCATGCTGGTCGGGGGAGCCGGTGCCTCGCTGTTTGTCCCGCAGGTCCTCGCGTGGCTGCCGCCGGAGAAGCTTGTGCTCGACCGGGCCGAGTTCGAGTATGGCGTGGGCATCGTGCCGCTGCTGGCACTCGGCTGGGCTCTGTGGGCCGCCATCCGGCGGGGCGACCTTCGCCGCCTCGCCGCACCGGGCAGGAGGCTCCTCCTGCTGGCGCTGGGGATGCTCCTGCTGATCCCGATGCTGGTGAACTGGGACGCGCTCGGCCTGCGCTGGCTGGTGCTGCACCTGCCGGTGGTCAAGATGATGTCGGTGATGCTGCGGTTCTGGTTCGCCTACGTGCCGCTGCTCTGCGTGCTGACCGCCGTCCTGCTCGACTATCTGGTCGCTGCTCCCATCGGCCGCGCATGGTGGGCCACAGGGGCGATCGTGCTGACGATCGCGCAGACGGCCGCGACGGATATGACCTACTACGAGCAGCAGGCCTACGATCCCGCTCCGCTGATGGCCGCCCACGCGCGCGTCGCGGCGGGAGGCAAGGTCCCGGCCATCACCCGCATCGCCGATCCGTGGGAGGGCAGCGGCGAGCAACTGACCGCCCGCAACGACGCCGTAGCCGACGGGGTGAGCGACTTTCCCTGCTACGAGCCGATGTTCGGCTACCGCATGGAAGTCTTCCCGCAGGGCCCGCTCGCCCCGGGACCTGCGCTCGGCGTGAGCGGCGGACGGCCCAATCTCCGCAATCCCGCCTGCTACGTCTTCCCGGCCGAGAACCAGTGCCGCCCCGGCGACGCCTTCACGCTCGCCCAGCGCCCGCAGGCCGAGGCGTTCAGCCGGTATCGCCCGTTCGCCTATGCGCGCCCACTCCGCCAGCGCATCGCCGCCGGGGCAAGCCTCGCCGCGCTGCTGGGATGCATGCTGGCGCTCGCGCTGTCCGGCATGGCGGCACTGCGCGCCCGGCGCCGCTGACCGCAACGAAAGGCCCTCCGAAGCCGAAGCACCGGAGGGCCTGATCTGCGTAAGGCGCGGGCAGCGTAACGCCGCCCGCCGTGCGTCAGCGCAGCGAGACGACGTTGTCCGAGACGCGCGGGTCCTTGCGGCCGGTGTAGAGGCTCGCCATCGGCTCGTCCTGCGCCATCACGACCTCGCCGCCGCCGAAGCCGTTGAAGGCGGTGCGCATGGCCGCGCCGTAGGCGCCCAGCATGCCGACCTCGATCCAGTCGCCCGCCTTGATGTCGGAGGGGAGCATGAACGGGCCTTCCATGAAGTCCGCGTCGTCGCAAGTCGGGCCGTAGAAGGAAAACTCCTTCAGCTCGCTCGAACGCTCACCGTCGCGCGGGATAGCCTTGACGGGGAAGCGCCAGGCGACGTGCGCGGCATCGTAGAGCGCGCCGTAGGCACCGTCGTTGATATAGAGTTCGTCACCGCGGCGCTTCTCGACCTTGACGATCAGCGAGTTGTACTCGGCCGACAGCGCGCGGCCGGGTTCGCACCACAGCTCGGCGTTGTAGGCGATCGGCAGGGCCTCGAAGTGGCGATGGATGATCGCGAAGTAGTCCTCGAGCGGCGGCGGCTCCATGCCCGGGTAGAACGAGGGGAAGCCCCCGCCCACGTCGATCATGTCGATGACCACGCCCGCATCGGCGATCGCGGCACGCGCGCGCTCGAGCGCCTGGACGTAGGCGAAGGGTGTCATAGCCTGCGAACCGACGTGGAAGCACACGCCCAGCCAGTCGGCGACCTGGCGGGTCGCCTGGAGCAGCTCACCCGCGTCGGCAAGGTCGATGCCGAACTTCGAGGCGAGGCTGAGTTCCGAATACTCGGACGAGACGCGCAGGCGCACGCAGAGGCGCAGGTCCGTGGCACGGTTGCCCTCGGCGTCGGCGGTCGCTTCGACGATCTTCTCGACTTCCTCGAGCGTGTCGAGGCTGAAGGTGCGCACGCCGTGCTGGAAATAGGCCTCGCGGACCGCGCTTGCGGTCTTGACCGGGTGCATGAAGCACAGGGTCGCGTCGGGAAGCGTCGCGCGCACCATGCGCACCTCGGTGATCGAGGCAACGTCGTAGTGCGTGATGCCGTTGTCCCAGAGGATCTGGATGAGATCCGGCGAGGGATTCGCCTTTACCGCATAAAGCGACTTGCCCGGAAACTTCGTGGCGAAGAAACGGGCCGCCCGCGCAGCAGCGTGCGGACGGTTGATAATCACGGGTTCGTCTGGCGAAAGGGTACCAGCTACAACCGATGCGTCAGGGTAAATGTGCAATTCAAGGGACCCCCAAACGGTGTGTTACCACCGATGTTAATGACAAGGGCTGCCTTGCGGTTTGGAAGTCCCCATGGGGCAGCGAGGGGCCGGATATAGGGTTGCTTTGGCGATTCGCAAGAAAAAATAGACCCCTTTCACAAAAACGTCATACAGGAGCCGGGCGCGAAAACGCCGTTACAAAATCCGGGTTTTTTCTAAAATAAACCAGTGGCTTGCATATGCTCTCTCCGTGACAGCCGGATGACGCCTCACGGGGCCAGTTCGGCGAACGGTCGTCGAGGATTGCAACGTGCGGATGCCCTTCTCTGCTCCCGGCGATTCGCAAATCCGGGACTGGTCGGGCCTGCGGCGCGGCGGGCGGAGAAAGGCGGCCATGTCAGCTCAGGCGGCTACGGAAGTCCTCGTAGTCGAACTTGCGGACGCATTCGAGGCCGTCGTTCTGCGAGTCCCACAGCCAGATCGAGGGCAGGGGCACGCCGTTGAACGTGGTGGTCTTGACCATCGAATAATGCGCCTGGTCGAGGAAGGCGAAGCGGTGGCCGGGCTCGATGGGCCCGGGGAACCGGTAGTCGCCGATCACGTCGCCGGCGAGGCACGAGGGCCCGCCGAGGCGCACTGCCCCGCCCTCGCCCGCATCGACGAGGCCGTCGTCCTCAACCGGCAGCTCGCCCAGCATGGCGGGGCGATAGGGCGCCTCGATCACGTCAGGCATGTGGCAGGTGGCCGAGATGTCGACGACCGCGACCGGCATGCCGTTCCAGCCCACGTCGAGCACGGTGCCGACGAGGATGCCGGCATCCAGCGCCACCGCTTCGCCCGGCTCGATGTAGATCTGCGCGCCGGTGTCCTCGGCCATGTCGGCGAGGAATTCGACCAGTTCGTCGCGCTGGTAATCGGCGCGGGTGATGTGGTGCCCGCCGCCTAGGTTGATCCACTTGAGCTCGCCGAAATAGGGCTCGAGGTAGTCGAACACCTTGTCCCAGGTGCGCTGCAGCGGCTCGAAATCCTGCTCGCACAGGTTGTGGAAGTGGATGCCGTCGATCATGCCGACATGCTCTTCGGTCAGCTGGTCGATCGGGAAGCCGAGGCGCGAGTGCGCGGCGCTGGGATCGTACTTTGGCACCTCTCCCTCTGGATGCAGCGGGTTGATGCGCAGGCCGATGTGGAAGATCTCGCCGCGCGCCCGGGCCAGCTCGATGAAGGGCCAGAAGCGCTCGATCTGCGCGGGCGAGTTAAAGACGACGTGGTCGGAGAGGCGCAGGATCTCGTCCATGTCCTCCTCCTTGTAGGCCGCGCAGTAAGTCGCGATCTCGCCGTCGTAGAACTCCGAGGCAAGGCGCGCTTCCCACAGGCCCGAGGTGCACACGCCGTCGAGGTATTCGCCCACGATCGGGGCGGTCGACCACATCGAGAAAGCCTTCAGCGCCGAGAGGACCTTGGCGCCCGAACGCTCGCCGATGTCGGCGAGGATGCGCAGATTGTCGCGCAGCTTCGCCGCATCGACCACGAAGGCCGGGCTGTCGACCCGCGCGAGGTCGAATTGGGCGAAGGCGCCCGGATCGCCGGCTCTGGTTTCCATGTGCTTCGTCCTAGAGTTTCTGAACCAAGGTCCGTTCGTGTCGAGCAAAGTCGAGACACCGTACAAAGCGCGGGCGATTGTCACGGGCTATCCCCGCGACCGTTGCGGGCAAAGCACCGGGCACCCCCGAGCTCAGTCGACGCAGATCGCGCCCGTCGCCTTGCTGCCCTTGACCTCGGCGTAGCAGCCGAACAGGCGATCGTCGGCCTGGCACTGTCCGGTGACGGCAGCGGTGGAGCCGGTGTCGCCGGCGCTGCCAACGCACTTGCCCTGGCACTGCGCGCTGTCAGAGCACTGCTTGCCCGCATCCGCGAAGGCGTGGACGCAGCTTTCCGCCTGCATTCGCCCGCGCCGCTGCACGGTGCCGCCGCCGGAGGTGCAGGCCGCCTTGTCCGCCGCGCTCATGTCGCGCGAGAAGGACTGGCCGCCCTCAGCCGCGGGCGCCGTTTCGGGCGCAGCGGCCTGCGGGGTGCAGGCGCCGAGCGCGAGTGCGCCCAGCGCCGTCATGGCGATCGTCCGAAACACCCGCATCAGAACGGCAGCGGCTCGGCGAGTTCTTCGACCGTCCACGGCAGGCCGTGCTTGTTCAGCATGTCCATGAAGGGATCGGGATCGAACTGCTCGATGTTGAATACGCCCTCGCCGCTCCACGCGCCGGTCAGCACCATGGCCGCACCGATCATCGCGGGCACGCCGGTGGTATAGCTGACCGCCTGGTTGCCGGTTTCCTCGTAGGCGTCCTCGTGGTCGCAGATGTTCTTGATGTAGAACGTCTTCTCGCCCGAACCGTCGAGCGCCTGGCCGGTCGCGATGTCGCCGATGTTGGTCTTGCCCTTGGTCGTGGGGCCGAGCGAGGCGGGCTCGGGCAGCACGGCTTTCAGGAACTGCAGCGGCACGATCTCGACGCCGTTGTAGATCACCGGGTCGATGCGGGTCATGCCCACGTTCTGCAGCACGGTGAGGTGCTGGATATAGGCGTCGCCGAAGGTCATCCAGAAGCGCGCGCGCTCCATCTCGGGGACGAACTTCGCGAGGCTTTCCAGTTCCTCGTGGTACATCATGTACATGTTCTTGGGACCGACGGCCTCGAAGTCGAAGCTGACCTTCTTGGCCATCGCCGGGGTCTCGACGAACTGGCCGTTCTCCCAGTGACGCGCGGGCGCGGTCACTTCGCGGATGTTGATTTCCGGGTTGAAGTTGGTCGCGAAGGCCTGCCCGTGGTCGCCGCCGTTGCAGTCGAGGATGTCGAGCGTGCGGATGGTGGCGAGCTTGTGCTTCTTGAGCCACATCGCGAAGACCGAGGTCACGCCCGGGTCGAAGCCAGAGCCGAGCAGCGCCATCAGGCCTGCTTCCTTGAAGCGCTCCTGGTAGGCCCACTGCCAGTGGTATTCGAACTTGGCCACGTCCTTGGGCTCGTAGTTCGCGGTGTCCATGTAATGGGTGCCGGTCGCGAGGCAGGCGTCCATGATCGCGAGATCCTGGTACGGCAGCGCAAGGTTGACCACCAGCTTGGGGCCGATCTCGCGGATCAGCGCCGAGGTCGCCGCCACGTCGTCGGCGTCGATGGCATAAGTGCCGATGGTCACGCCGGTGCGCGCCTTGACCGATTCGGCGATCGCCTCGCACTTGCTGACGGTGCGGCTGGCGAGATGGATATCCGAGAAGATGTCGGCATTCATCGCCATCTTGTGGACCGCGACCGAGCCGACGCCGCCTGCGCCGATCACCAGAACCTTGCTCACCGGATTGTCTCCTTCGGGAGGGCAACAAAAGAAAGAGGGCCATATAGGGCCGCTGTGTGACAACTCAACTGCCGAGCGTGAACCGCACAATAACGACACCTGGTCGCACACAGGCTTATCCTAGCCCGTGCCTGTCACAAACTGCCATCGCCGCGTCATCACCCGGTCACCGCACGGGGGCATCTGCGCCACAACTCCTACGAAGGAACCCGGCGCCATGACCTCTCCCCGCCCCAGCCTCATCGAAGGCGCCGTCGTCCGCGAGGACAGTTCGCGCAAGAGCCGCCTGCTCGACAAGGCCTTTGCGATGGCCTTCAAGGGCCTGGTCTACGCGCAGATCTGGGAAGACCCAGTCGCCGACATGGACGCGATGGAGATCCAGCCCGACAGCCGCATCATCACCATCGCCAGCGGCGGCTGCAACGCGCTATCGTACCTGACCGCGAATCCCGAGCACATCACCGTAGTCGACCTCAACACCGCCCACATCGCGCTCAACGAACTCAAGCACGCCGCGGTGCGCCACCTCGACTACGCGGACCTGCGCCGCTTCGTCGCCGAGGCCGACCGCCCCGGGAACCTCGCGCTCTACCGCGACAGCCTCGCCCCGCACCTGAGCGACGCGACCCGCCGCTACTGGGAAGGCCGCGACCTCGTCGGCCGTCGCCGCATCGGCGCCTTCACGCGCGGCGTCTACCGCCACGGCCTGCTCGGCAGCTTCATCGGCGCGGCGCACCTGATCGCCAGGCTCCACCGCATCGACCCCGCCGAAATCCTCGCCGCCGACACCCTCGCGGACCAGCGCCGCGTCTTCGACGAGCGTTTCGCCCCTATGTTCGAGCGCCCGCTGGTGCGCTGGCTGACCCGCCACCCCGCCTCGCTGTTCGGCCTCGGCATTCCCCCAGCGCAGTACGACGCGCTCGCCGGCGGGCACTCCATGGCCGACGTGCTGCGCGGGCGGCTGGAAAAGCTCTCGTGCGACTTCCCGGTCAACGACAATTACTTCGCCTGGCAGGCCTTCTCGCGCGGCTACGGCAAGGGCGTGGAAGCACCCCTGCCGCCCTACCTGCAGGAGGCCAACCTGCCGCAGGTGCGTGAACGGCTGGGCCGCCTCGACCTGCGCCACGCCAATTTCACCCACGTCCTCGCCGCCGCCGATGACGCCAGCTACGACCGCTACGTCCTGCTCGACGCGCAGGACTGGATGACCGACGCGCAGTTGACCGAGCTGTGGACCGAGATCACCCGCACCGCCCGCCCCGGCGCCCGCGTGCTGTTCCGCACCGCCGCCGAACCCTCGCTGCTGCCCGGCCGCGTGCCCGAGGCCATCCTCGACCGCTGGGACTACCGCGAGGCCGAATCGCACAAGGCCAACCGCGCCGACCGTTCCTCGATCTACGGCGGCGTCCACCTCTACGTGTTCAGGGGCTGACCGCCGTGGCCACCACAGCATCCGACCACGCCGCGTTGATGGACCGCGTCTACCGCTGGCAGCGCCCGATCTACGACCTGACGCGCAAGTACTATCTGTTCGGCCGCGACCGGTTGATCCGCGAACTCGAGGCCAAGCCCGGCATGTCCGTGCTGGAGATTGGCTGCGGCACCGGGCGCAACCTGGCGATGGTGGCGAAGCGCTGGCGCGGGGTGCGGCTCCACGGCCTCGACATCTCGGGCGAGATGCTGCGCGGCGCCCGCAAGCGGCTCGGCCGGTCGGGCACGCTGGCGCTGGGCGACGCGACCCGTTTCGACGCCATGGACCTGCTCGGCCGCGACGGGTTCGAGCGCGTCATGCTGTCCTACGCGCTGTCGATGATCCCCGACTGGGAAGCGGCGCTGGCGCAGGCCGCCGCTACGCTGGCGCCGGGTGGTTCGCTCCATGTGGTCGACTTCGGCGACTGCGCCGGCCTTCCGCGCCCCTTGCGCGCCCTGCTGACCGGCTGGCTCGCGCGCTTCCACGTCACCCCTCGTCTCGATCTCGGCAATGCGGCGGCCCACGTGGCGCGCGTCCATGGTCTGCGATTGGAGCACCAGCGCGGGCCGCTGGGCTACTACCAGATCGTGCGCCTGTCGCGGTGAACGCGTCGTCCCCGCGCAGGCCGGGACCCATCTCCTGACGTGGCCGATTGAAGCGGCACCAGATGGGTTCCCGCCTTCGCGGGAATGACGAGGGTTTTGTTGAGCCTCGCTCGCGCCTAGAAGCCCCCCATGACCCCGACCCGCACCCCGACCGCCGCAGGCGTCGCCCTCGCCGCCCGCAAGGTGGCCGAGATTCTGCCCGCCCCCCCCCTGCTCCCGCTCGAGATCGAGGGCCGCACGATCTGGTGCAAGGCCGAGTGCCTCCAGCCCGTCGGCGCGTTCAAGATTCGCGGGGCATGGCACCGTCTGACCGACCTCACCCAAGCCGAGCGCGCCGCCGGCGTCGTCGGCGTCTCCAGCGGCAACCACGCGCAGGGCGTCGCCTGGGCCGCCCGCCGCCTCGGCGTGACCGCCGCCATCGTCATGCCCGTAGACGCCCCCGCCGTGAAGCTCGCCAACACCCGCGCGCTGGGCGCCGAAGTCGTGCTCTACGACCGCCCCGGAGGCGAGGACCGCGACGAAGTGGCCGAGCGACTGTGCATCGAGCGCGGCGCCACCCTCGTCCACGCCTACGCCGACCCGTGGATCATCGAGGGCCAGGGCAGCACCGGCATCGAGATCGCCGCGCAGATGCAGGCGCTGGCCGGCGGCCCGCCCGACCTCGTCGTCGCCCCCTGCGGCGGCGGCGGCCTGACTGCCGGACTCGCGCTTGCCTGCCCCGATGCGCGCATCGTCCCCGTGGAGCCCGAGGGCTGGGACGACGTCTGCCGCAGCCTCGCCGCCGGGCGGATCGAGCGGGTCGCGCCAGACGCCCCGCCGACCGCCTGCGACGCGCTGCAGACGCCCGCCACGCGCCCGATCAATTTCGCCATCCTGCAGGCGCGCTGCCCGTTCGGCCTCGTCGTCACCCCGGCAGAAGTGCGCGCCGCGCAGCGCCTGGCCTTCGCGAAGCTGCGCCTCGTCGTCGAGCCGGGCGGCGCGGCGGCGCTGGCGGCGGTCCTGGCAGGCAAGGTCGAACTGGGACCTCGCACCGCCGTGGTGCTCTCGGGCGGAAACACCGATGCGGAGGCATTCGCCAGAGTCCTGTCCGGTACGGACTGAACGCGCAAATCCCCATGGAAACGGGGGCCTCGGCGCGGTATATGACGGCATAACGACACGAAGAGAGTCGGAGCAGGCGATGGGCAAAGGACGTCCCGTCCACGCGATGAGGCCGTTCAAGTTCGCCTACATCGGCGTGGAGGCATTCTTCATCCTGATCACACTGGCGACGCTGGCGGACGCGCTGCTGGCCGAGAACTGGGGCCTGGGCTGGCCCACCTTCTTCCTCGGCTTCGTCGCCAGCGCCTGGGGTGCGGTCGCCTATCCGGTCTGCGGTGGCTGCTGCGGCTGGGACGCGGATACGGGGTGAATGTGCGGACAGGCACTTGCTTCCCCTCTCCGTTCGTGTCGAGCGCAGTCGAGACACGCTGACGGCGCGCGAGGTGTCTCAACTGCGCTCGGCAAAACGCAGGCAGGTTTCGCTTTCTCCCACGCCCGGCAGATCCTACAATAGCCCATGGACTTCGACGACCAGCTGCGCCGCTACTTCGGCACCGACGATCTCTCGACGATCGCGCCCACCACGCTCGAAACCGGGATCGACCGCATGCGCGTCGACTTCGGCATGGAGAAGGACAAGGGACGCCGCTTCGCGCTGTGGACGCTGATGTTCATGTTCGGGGCCGCGCCCGACCTCGACGTCGCCTTCGACAACGAGGCCGACCGCAACACCGCGCGGGATTTCATGGACATGATGGACAAGGCCGCGGGCGGGTAACGCCCGCCCGACACCATCCACCCCCAGCCCTTTCCGTCGCCCCCTCGCATGCGGGGGGTCCCGCTTTCTTACGCGAGCCCCAAGGAACAAGCGGGATCCCCGTCTACGCGGGGACGACGGGGTTTTGGACGCAGTTCTTCAGGACGATTCCTGACCCGGCGGATCTTCAATATCCAGCACCGCCGCGTCGATCCGCCGCAGCATCTGCACGAAATCGGCGATCTCGCGATCTTCGAACCGCGAGAATATCCGGCTCTCCAGTTCCAGCGCCTTCGGCGCGATATCGGCGTGGAGGGCGCGGCCTTCGCCGCTCAGTACCAGCAGGTGCGAGCGGCGGTCTCCTGCATGGGGCATCCGCTCCAGCAGCCTGCGCTTCGTCAGGCTGGCGGTGGCGCGGCTTACGGTCATCTTGTCCATCCGGGTGCGCGCGCAGATCTCCTGCTGGGTAATGCCGTCCGCCTGCGCCACCCAGGCAATCACCCGCCACTCTGGCACGCCGATGCCGAACAGCCGCCCATAGGTGCGCGCTATGCTGTCGCTCACCAGCGTCGAGGTGAACGACAGGCGGTAGGGAATGAAGGCGTCGAGGTGCAGGCGATGCTCGGTCATGGGGTTTAGTAACATTTGACACCAAGCCATCAATCCTTATGTAGTATCAAACGTTACCATCTGCGGGAGACAGGCGTGCGCGACGAGGCGATGATGACCGGGTTCGGCAACCACTTCGCCACCGAGGCTCTCGAGGGCGCGCTGCCGGTCGGGCGCAATTCGCCGCAGCGCGTGCCCTTCGGCCTTTATGCCGAGCAACTCTCCGGCACCGCCTTCACCGCGCCCCGCGCTGAAAACCACCGCAGCTGGCTCTACCGCCTGCGTCCGACCGCCAATCATCCTGCGTTCCAGCCCTACGCCGCGCCCACCCGCCTGCGCAGCGGGCCGTTCGAAGACGCGCCGCCGACCCCCAACCGCCTGCGCTGGGACCCGCTCCCCCTGCCCGCCGAGCCCACCGATTTCATCGACGGCCTCGTCACTTACTGCGGTAACGGCGACCCGGCGGCGGGGGCCGGCATCGGCGTCCACCTCTACGCCGCGAACCGCTCGATGGAGCGCCGCGCACTGTTCAACGCCGACGGCGAGATGCTGATAGTGCCGCAACAAGGCCGGCTTAGCGTCGTGACAGAGATGGGCGTGCTCCCCGTCGAACCCGAGCAGATTGTCGTCATCCCGCGCGGAGTGCGTTTCCTGATCGAACTGCCGGACGGCGCGGCGCGGGGGTATATCTGCGAGAACTACGGTGCGCTTTTCCGCCTTCCCGACCTCGGCCCGATCGGCTCCAACGGCCTCGCCAATCCGCGCGACTTCGAAGTGCCGGTCGCCCGCTTCGAGGATGACGACGAACCCTTCGAGATCGTCCAGAAGTTCTGTGGCACCTTGTGGACCACCACGCTGCCCCACTCGCCGTTCGACGTCGTCGCCTGGCACGGCAATCTCGCGCCCTACCGCTACGACCTGCGGTGCTTCAACACGATGAACACGGTCAGCTTCGACCATCCCGACCCCTCGATCTTCACCGTTCTGACCTCGCCCAGCGATACGCCGGGCACCGCCAACTGCGACTTCGTGATTTTCCCGCCGCGCTGGATGGTGGCCGAGGCGACGTTCCGCCCGCCGTGGTTCCACCGCAACGTGATGAGCGAGTTCATGGGCCTCATCCACGGCGCCTACGACGCCAAGGCAGGCGGTTTCGCGCCCGGCGGCGCCTCGCTCCACAACTGCATGGCGGGCCACGGCCCCGACCGCGCGAGCTACGAGGCGGCGGTCGGCGCCACCCTCGTCCCGCATCGGATCGAGAACACCATGGCCTTCATGTTCGAAAGCCGCTTTCCCTTGCGCACCACGCGTTTCGCGCAGGAAACGCCGCTGTGCCAACTCGACTACGACGACTGCTGGACCGGCTTTCGCAAGGCCCGGCTTCCCGCCAACACCGCCAAAGGGCCCGACGCATGACCTTTCCCAAGATCGACGAAACCCACGATCCCGCGCTGAAAAGCTGGGTCGCGAGCGCCGAGGGCCACGCCGACTTCCCCGTCCAGAATCTGCCCTACGGCGTGTTCTCGCCCGGCCATGACACCCGCCGCATCGGCGTGGCCATCGGCGACGAGATCCTCGACCTCGCCGCCATCGCCGACCTCCTGCCGCTCGAAGTGCGCGAGGCGCTGGGCGGCGCCACCCTCAATGCTCTCTTCGCGCTTCCCTCGCCCGGCCGCCTCGCGCTGCGCAAGTCGTTGAGCGCGCTGCTGTGCGACGCCGGCCGCGAGGAAACACTGCGCCCGCACCTCCACGCCGCCTCGCTTTGCGCGATGCACCTGCCCGCCGCGATCGGCGACTACACCGACTTCTACGTCGGCATCCATCACGCCACCAACATCGGCAAGCTGCTGCGCCCCGACAATCCGCTGCTGCCCAACTACAAGTACGTGCCGATCGGCTACCACGGCCGCGCCTCGTCAGTGCGTCCCTCGGGCGTGCCGGTCCGGCGGCCGAGCGGGCAGCGTAAGCCCCCCGAGGCCGAAGTCCCCGTCGTCGGCCCGACCGCGCGGCTCGACTACGAACTCGAACTCGGCGTCTGGATCGGGCGCGGCAACGCGCTGGGCGACACCGTGCCGATCGAGCGCGCGGCCGACCACGTCGCCGGTTTCTGCCTGCTCAACGACTGGTCGGCGCGCGATTTCCAGGCCTGGGAATACGTGCCGCTGGGCCCGTTCCTCGCCAAGAGCTTCCAGTCGACGATCTCGCCTTGGGTGGTGACGGCCGAGGCCATGGCCCCGTTCCGCATCGCCCAGCCGCCGCGCCCCGAGGGCGACCCCCGCCCACTACCCTACCTGTGGGACAAGGACGATCAGGCCGGCGGCGCGCTGGGCATCGAACTGGAAGTCTACATCTCGACGGCGCGGATGCGCGAGGCCGGGGCGGAGCCGCACCGCCTTTCGGTCGGCCCGGCGTCGAACATGTACTGGACCGTGCAGCAGATCGTCACCCACCACGCCTCGAACGGCTGCAACCTGAGCCCCGGCGACCTGCTCGGCACCGGCACGATCTCGACGCCGACGCCCGAGGGCTTCGGGAGTCTGATGGAGCTGTCGGGCAACGGCAAGACCAGGATCGCGCTGCCGAACGGCGAGGAGCGCACTTTCCTCGAAGACGGCGACGAAGTCACCCTCAAGGCCGTCGCCCGCGCGGACGGCTACGTGCCGATCGGCTTCGGCGAGTGCCGCGCTTCCGTGCTCCCCGCGGCATGAGCGCCCCCGTCCTTCACGGCTACTGGCGTTCCACGGCATCCTACCGGGTGCGGATCGCGCTCGCCCTGAAGGGCGTGGACTATGCGCAGGTCACCCACGACCTGCGCACCGGCGGCCAGCGCGACCCGGCCTATCTGGCGCTGGCGCCGCAGGGGCTGGTCCCCGCGCTGGAGACGGGCGGGATGGTGCTGACGCAGAGCCCCGCCATTCTCGAATGGATCGAGGAAAGCTGGCCGGAGCCGGCGCTGCTTCCCGCCGATGCCGGGGGACGCGCGGCGGTGCGCGCGATGGCGGCGCTGATCGGCTGCGACATCCATCCGCTCAACAACCTGCGCGTGCTGGCGGCGCTGCGGACCGAGTTCGGCGCCTCGCAGGCGCAGGTCGATGCGTGGATCGCCCGCTGGATCGGCGACGGCTTTGCCGCGCTGGAACCGCAGGTGGCTCGCCACGACGCGGGCTTCGCGTATGGCCGGGCGCCGACGCTCGCCGACTGCTACCTCGTCCCCCAGCTCTATTCCGCCGAGCGGTTCGGCGTCGATCTCTCGCCCTACCCCGCGCTGGTGGCGGCAGGCGAAGCGATGCGCGCAATCCCCGAGGTCGCAGCCGCGCATCCCTCGACCCAGCCCGACGCGGACGGCTGAATGCTTACAAAAAACCCCGTCGCCCCCGCGAAGGCGGGGGCCCCGCTTTTCTCGCGACCTAGCAGAACGAAGCGGGATCCCCGCCTACGCGGGGATGACGATACATTTTGTCATTCCTGAGTTGGCCAGCCATGGATCGGCGTCAGATGACCGACCGCTAGATCGGCAGCGCCGTGGTCGCCTTGATCTCCGACAGCGCCACGGTCGAGGTGATTTCCTGTACGCCCGGCAGCTGCGACAGCTTCTCGAAGAAGAAGCGCTCGTAGGCGCTGATGTCCTCGGCCACCACGCGGATCATGAAGTCCACCGACCCCAGCAGCACGTAGCAGTCGAGCACTTCGGGGAACTCGCGGATCTTGGCGGCGAACTCGTCGAGGTTGGCGCGGCCGTGGGCGTTCAGCTTCACTTGCGCGAAGACATGCGCGTTCAGGCCCACCTTGTGCCGGTCGACGATGGCGACGCGCCGCTGGATGACGCCTTCGCGCTCCAGCCTGTCGATCCGCCGCCAGCAGGGCGAGGCGGAGAGGCCGACGCGCTCGGCGATCTGCGCCGTCGTTTGATTCGCATCGCGCTGGAGCTCGCGGAGAATTTTTCGCTCGAATGGATCAAGATCGGTCATTCTGACCTTATATCACGTCCATCCAGAACGCGTCTTGCGAGAATTGGTCTCCACGGCCCAAAACGAGGTGAGATTGCCCCCGGCATCGCTGCGATAATGGCATCCTGACCCAAGCTCGCTCAGGAGCGCAAAAATGGTAGCCGGAACCCGACGCATGATGCCACCGATGGAATATGTCCGCCTGTTCGACGAAGCCGCCGGTCTCGACGGGGTGATCGCGATCCATTCGACCGCGCGCGGGCCCGCGGCGGGCGGCTGCCGCCTGTGGTCCTACGCCGATTCGAGCGAGGCCATGGCCGACGCCTTCCGCCTCGCCGAGGGCATGAGCTACAAGAACGCCATGGCCCGCCTGCCCTTCGGCGGCGGCAAGGCCGTGCTGCGCCGTCCCGCCGGCAATTTCGACCGCCGCGCCCTGTTCGAAGCCTTCGGCCGCGCGGTCGAGAAGCTGGACGGCCGCTACGTCACCGCCGAGGACGTCGGCACCGGCGTCGCCGACATGGAATGCGCCGCGCGCCACACCCGCCACGTCGCCGGACGCACGGCGATGCCCGGCCTCGCGGGCGGCGATCCCTCGCCCTGGACCGCGCTCGGCGTGTTCGAGGCGATGAAGGAGGCCGTCCGCCTGCGCCACGGCAGCTCGCTCTCGGGCGTGACCGTTTCCGTGCTCGGCGTGGGCAACGTCGGCGCCGGGCTCTGCCACCTGCTGGCGGACGAAGGCGCGCGCCTCGTCATCGCCGACATCGACCCGGTGCGCTGTGCCCGCCTCGCCGAGCAGACCGGCGCGCGGACCGTCAGCATCGATGCGCTTGCCGGCGAGGAGACCGAAGTCTTCGCCCCCTGTGCCCTTGGCGGCGCGCTGGACGAAGCGACCGTCGCCATGCTCAAGGCCGGGATCGTCTGCGGCGCGGCCAACAACCAGCTCGCCGCGCCCCACCTCGCCGACGTGCTGATGGCGAGGGGGATCACTTACGCGCCGGACTACGTGGTCAACGCCGGCGGCATCATCAACGTCGCCGCCGAATACCTCGGCGAAAGCGCCGACCAGGTGCGCGGCCGCGTCATGGAGATCGGCCCGCGCACCCGCGACCTGCTCGAGACCGCCGCCGCCGAGAACCTGCCCCCGCCGCTCGTCGCCGACCGCATGGCCGAGGGGTTGATGGTCCGCGAGCGGGATCTGGAAGCGGTGTGACCGGGCGCGAAAGGGGATGGCGCCTCGCGCGCTATCCCCGAACGAAGTAGCTCGCCAGTTCCACATGCGTGGACCAGCGGAACTGCCCCACCGGCCGCAGTTCCGCGAGGCGGAATCCCGCTTCGATCAGCCGCGCCGCGTCGCGCGACCAGCTCGACGGGTTGCAGCTGATATAGACCACGCGCGCCACAGTGGAATCCGCGATGCACTCTACCTGCTCGCGCGCACCGGCACGCGGCGGGTCGAGCAATACGGCGGAGAAGCGCGCCAGTTCGTCGGGCTGGAGCGGGTTGCGGAACAGGTCGCGGTGGGCGCTGAAGATCGGCAGCTGCGCGCGGTCGGCGCCCGCCTTGCAGGCCTGGTGGATGTCGCGCGCGGCTTCGGCGGCGTAGACCTTGGTTTCCGGCCCCGCGAGCGCGAAGGCGAAAGTGCCCAGTCCCGAGAACAGGTCCGCCACGGTCGGCGCGCCCGCCAGCCATTCGCGCGCGGCGGCCACGAGCGTCTCCTCGCCGTCCTTGGTCGCCTGGAGGAAGCAGCCCGGGGGGAACGGAACCTTTACGCCGCCCAGCGTGACCGTCGCCGGCACCGGCTCCCACACCGTCTCGAAGCCGTAGCCGCCGTCCATGGTCAGGCGCGCGAGCTTGTGCTCCTGCGCGAAGGCGAGCATCGCCTCGGTGGCGGCGAGGCCCTCGGCGGTCAGGCCCTTGACGCCGAGGTCGACGCCCTGGTCCACCAGCGTCATCTCGATATCGGCCGCCATGCGCGGCGTGGCGTGCTTCGCGGACTTGCCCGGACGGCCGCCCTTCTTCGCGGGCGCGGCCTTGCCCATGGTGATGAGCAGCTTGCGCATGGGGCCGAGCAGCGCGATGAATTCGGGCGCGAGGACGTGGCATTCCTCGATCTCGACCAGGCGGTGCGACTTCGCCTCGCGGAAGCCGATGACCACGCGGCCGCCCGAACTCTCGGCGCGCAGCGAGGCGCGGCGGCGGCTCATCGGCGGCGACAGGTAGGGCGCGCCCAGCACCTGCGCACCCAGCTCCTGCGCGGCCGAGGCATTGGCGACGCGGCCCTCGACGAAGGCGGCAAGGCTCTCCTCGTCGAGCTGCTGGAGCTGGCAGCCGCCGCAGGTGCCGAAGTGCCGGCACGGCGGCTGGACATGGTGCGGGCCCCATTCGAGCGTGCCGTCGATGGCCAGCATGTCGCCCGGCGCTGCGCCCCAGGCGAAGCGGCCGGACGCGGTCACGCCGTCGCCCTTGGAGGCGACGCGCAGGATTTCCTCGGATTCGTTCATGGCGCGCCCCTAGCAGGACGGGCCGGAATAGAACAGACGGGCGTTCAGCCGGCCCGGAGACACTCCGCCAGCGCCGCAGGCACGCGCTCGGCCAGTTGCCCGGCGGTGAAGCCCGGCGGGCAGAGCCGCGCCGCCTCGCCGTGGAGCCAGACGCCTTCGCAGGCGGCCTCGAACGCGCCGAGCCCGGTGGCAACGCGGCTGGCGATCACGCCTGCCAGCACGTCGCCCGTCCCCGCCACCGACAGCCACGAGGATGCGCGCGGTGCACAGGCCAGCCGTCCGTCGGGCGCGGCGACGGCGGTGTCCGGCCCCTTGGCGACCACCACCATGCCGCTCGCCCGGGCCAGCGCGAGCGCGCGCTGCGGCCGCGTGCCCGCGCCTTCGAGGTCGAACGCGCGTTCGAGCGCGGCCAGTTCGCCCTCGTGCGGGGTGGCGATGGTGGGCGCGGTGCGCTCGGCCAGGTGGCGCGGCGCAAGCAGCATCAGCGCGTCGGCGTCGACCACCGCTGCCGCCCGGTCCGCCAGTGCCACGGCCAGACGCTCGCGGGCGGCGCTGTCGCGACCGAGGCCGGGACCGACCAGCACCGCGCGGTTGCGGTCGTCGGTCAGCACGTCCGACAGCGGCCCGGTATCCACCACGAGGTCGGCGGGTGCGTTGGGCCCGGACCCGGCGAACAGCTTGACGTAGCCCGCCCCTGCCCCCTGCGCCGCGATCGAGGCGAGGATGGCCGCGCCCGGCATCGCGCCGCCGACCACCGCCAGCAATCCGCGCCGGTACTTGTGCGAGTCCGGCGCCGGAGCCTTGATGCGCGGCCGCGTAATCGCCCGCGCTGCGCCGTCGACGGCTTCGACGCCGATCGACACCAGCCGCAGCGCGCCCATGCGGACGGTTGCCGGCATCAGGAAATGCGCGAATTTCCAAGCGCCGAGCGCGATCGTCAGATCGTAGTCGGGCAACCCTTCGCCCAGCAACGCGCCGGAGTCCGCCTGAACCCCGCTCGGGACGTCGATGGCGACAAGACGGCTATGCGAGGCCGCGAGGCTGGACAGCAATGCGAAATGTGCGGGCGTAAGGGGGCGGGTCAGGCCGCTGCCGAACAGGCAGTCGACCAGCACCTCGCCCGAGACTTGCGCATCGGGATCGAGCACGTCGCCGCCGAACAGTGCGCGGGCCTTGCGGCAGGCGTCGGTGGCGGGCTCGCTGGCCACGACGACCACCGCGTTACCGCCCCGCTCGCGGATGGCTTCGGCGATGACATAGCCGTCGCCGCCGTTGTTGCCGGGGCCGCAGAGCACGGTGACTTTGTGGTGTCCGGCAAGGCGCCAGACCCATTCCGCCGCGCCGCGCCCTGCGACCTGCATCAGCGCATCGACGCTCGATCCGGCGTCGATCAGCCGGCCTTCCGCGCTGCGCATCTGCGCCGCGGTGAGGATCTGGTCATTTGCCGGCATCGGCTTTCTTCGTCGCTGGGAACAGGTAGCGGTCGGCGCCCACGGTGACGTCGAGCTTGCCGCCCTCAAGGCGCGTGACGGCCTTCTCCGCGCCGTCCGCGACCGCGAGGCCCGACCCGTCGGTCATGACGTCGAAGCGCCGGAACGCGCCGTCCGGGTGACGCACCACGAGCGTGAGCTTGCCGTCCGCCTCGGACCGCTCGACCGAACAGACCGGCTTCAGTTCCGCCGATCCGCCGACCGCGCACGCGATATGCTCGCTTCCGGCCGCGACAGGCGGCGGCTCGCTGTTCGACGAGCAGGCGGTGAGCACGAGGGCGAGGGAGACGGAGCTGGCGAATTTGATGGGCATGCAGGCTTCGTACAGGGGCTGCGCCGCACGGGAAAGTGGGAAGCGGAAAAGAAAGAGGCCGGTTCACGCCCCCGCGTGACCGACCTCCCTGTCTCCGAACGGTCCCGCTTGCGCAGGATTGAAGGCTTATTTCCGCTTGAGCTGCGTCACGTCGCGGATGGCGCCCTTGGACGCGCTGGTGGTCATCGCCGCGTAGGCCTGGAGCGCGGCCGAGACCTTGCGCGGGCGCGGGTGCACCGGCGACCAGGCGTCGTCGCCGCGCGCTTCCTGCTGCGAGCGGCGGTGGGCCAGCACTTCGTCCGAGACCATCAGGTTGATGGTGCGGCCGGGGATGTCGATCTCGATGGCGTCGCCGTTCTCGACGAGGCCGATCTCGCCGCCCTCGGCCGCTTCGGGCGAGGCGTGGCCGATCGAGAGGCCCGAGGTGCCGCCCGAGAAACGCCCGTCGGTCAGCAGCGCGCAGGCTTTGCCCAGGCCCTTCGACTTGAGGTAGCTGGTGGGGTAGAGCATTTCCTGCATGCCCGGCCCGCCGCGTGGCCCTTCGTAGCGGATGACGACGACGTCGCCCGCGCCGACCTGCCCGCCGAGGATGCCCGCGACCGCCGCGTCCTGGCTTTCATAGACGCGCGCGGTGCCGTTGAACTTGAGGATGCTCTCGTCCACACCGGCGGTCTTCACGATGCAGCCGTCGCGCGCGATGTTGCCGTAGAGCACGGCGATGCCGCCGTCCTGGCTGAACGCATGCTCCTTCGAGCGGATGACGCCGTTCTCGCGGTCGAGGTCGAGTTCCTCCCAGCGGGCCGACTGGCTAAACGCGGTCTGCGTCGGCACGCCGCCGGGCGCGGCCTTGTAGAAATGCTCGACCGAAGGTTCGGTGGTGCGGCTGATGTCCCAGCGCTCGATCGCCTCGGCCAG
The DNA here is from genome assembly GCF_059416165.1 of Novosphingobium sp. GW821-FHT09E05. Lineage (NCBI taxonomy): Bacteria > Pseudomonadati > Pseudomonadota > Alphaproteobacteria > Sphingomonadales > Sphingomonadaceae > Novosphingobium > Novosphingobium sp. GW821-FHT09E05. The sequence goes on along the minus strand of NZ_JBWKOQ010000001.1, from coordinate 1,163,949 downwards.
CGTCCTCGTATGGACGGTCGGCAGGTCGGTGTGCAGGAGCCCCGCGCGTTCGAGCTGGCCGAGGATGGCGTAGATGCCGCCGGCGCGGTGGACGTCCTCCATGTGGACGTCCGACTTGGCCGGGGCGACCTTGGAGAGGCAGGGCACCTTGCGGCTGAGGCGGTCGATGTCGGCCATGGTGAAGTCCACGCCCGCTTCGGCGGCGGCGGCGAGAAGGTGGAGCACGGTGTTGGTCGATCCGCCCATGGCGATGTCGAGGCTCATGGCGTTCTCGAACGCCTTGAAGCTGGCGACATTGCGCGGCAGGACGCTCTCGTCCTCCTGCTCGTAGTAGCGGTGGCACATGTCCACGGCGACGCGGCCCGCTTCGAGGAACAGGCGCTCGCGGTCGGAGTGGGTCGCCAGCGTCGAGCCGTTGCCCGGCAGCGAGAGCCCCAGCGCCTCGGTCAGGCAGTTCATCGAGTTGGCGGTGAACATGCCCGAGCACGAGCCGCAGGTCGGGCAGGCCGAACGCTCGATCGCGGCGACTTCCTCGTCGGTGTAGCTCTCGTCGGCGGCGGCGACCATCGCATCGACGAGGTCGAGCGCCTGGACCTTGCCCTTGAGGATCACCTTGCCGGCCTCCATCGGGCCGCCGGACACGAACACGGCGGGGATGTTGAGGCGCATCGCGGCCATCAGCATGCCCGGCGTGATCTTGTCGCAGTTGGAGATGCAGACCATGGCGTCGGCGCAGTGGGCGTTGACCATGTATTCCACGCTGTCGGCGATGAGGTCACGGCTGGGCAGCGAGTAGAGCATGCCATCGTGGCCCATGGCGATGCCGTCATCGACCGCGATGGTGTTGAATTCCTTGGCGACGCCGCCCGCCGCCTCGATCTCGCGCGCGACCAGCTGGCCGAGGTCTTTGAGGTGGACGTGGCCGGGCACGAACTGCGTGAACGAGTTCACCACCGCGATGATCGGCTTGCCGAAGTCGCCGTCCTTCATGCCGGTCGCCCGCCACAGGCCGCGCGCGCCCGCCATGTTGCGGCCGTGGGTCGAGGTGCGCGAACGATAGGCGGGCATTGTCAGGGACTCCGGGTCATGGGCGCGGGGGCGCTGGATTGGGCTCGCCCCTACACGGCATTAGGTTTCAATTCAACGGCAGTTTTCGTAATTATATTTCGCGTGAGCGAAGCGGGTCGGTAAAGCCCCCCGATTGACAGGTCCGCTGCGCCGTGAAACCCTTGCGATGGGGACGTCATATGTTGGGGGGTGGACATGTCACGGTCCTACCATCTTGTTAGCTGCGCCTTTCTGGCCGCCGCGCTGCTCGCCCTTCCGGGGTGCGACGGCGGCTCGGGTCGGAACACATCCGCCAGCGGCGGCGACTATTGCCAGATCGTCCAGGACTACGTGCCGCCCGAGGACTGCGCTGATTTCGAGAAACAGGCCGCGCGCCAGACCCCGGGTACGGCTGCGTTCAATGCTCCCAACCCGCTGCGGCGCGGCGAAAGCTTCACCGTCTGGCTCGCGGTGGCCGCCGACCGGCCGAAGCCGGTGACGGAGCCGGTTCCCCCACCGCCCCCGCCCCCGCCGCCCCCTTCGGGCGATCCCTCGGCTGCGCCTTCCGATGCCATGACCGACGATCCCGAGGTCGTCCTGCCGATGCCCCCGTCCGCGCCGACCGGCCCGCTGGCCCCGGCGCCCGAGGACGTGGTCGAGCAGATGCCAGGCCACGTCGAGCACTTCGGCATGATGGTGGGCGAATTCGTCGCCGCCGACCTGCAGGGCGACGACACCTTCGAGATCAAGACGCTGCGCGAGCGCACCCAGCGCGTGCATCTCGGCCATCCCTATCCCTCGACGGTGTGGGGCTGGCAGGTCACGCCCAAACGCGGCGGCGACCACATGATGACGATCACCACCACCGTTCAGGTCAAGGATCGCAAAGGGAATTACTGGAACGTCGTCAGCACGCCGCGCTCCTACGGCTTCAAGGTCGAGGTCACCGCGCTCGGCTATGTGCGAGATTCGCTGGAGCAGGCGCCGGTCTGGCTCAAGCTGGTCACCGCCGTGGTGGTGGCGCTGACGGCGCTGGTGCTCGCGCTCGGCAAGCTGCGCAACGGATTGCTCGAACTGCTGGGGCTGAGAAAACCGGGCGCGGACGGCAAGGCACCTCCCCCCGATGCCGGGCCGCAGGGCTAGGCGGCGAGCCCCGCCACCACGGCGCGGCAGACGCCGGTGAGCCGCTCGGCCCATTCGGCCTGTCCGGCGGCGTCGGCGATCAGGTCCTGGCGCACTTCGATGCTGAGGTACGGCAGCCCGTTGGGCTCGGCATGGCGGTTCATCGAGGCGTTGAGGAGCTTGCCAGAGTACGGCTCCTGGTCGCCGACGACGAGGCCCAGCCCTTCGAGGTAGGGAATGGCGAGGCGCGCGGCGCGTTCGTCCTGGTTGTAGAGCACGCCGACCTGCCACGGGCGCGGCTTGTCGCAGGTCGCAAGGTCGGGCGTGAAGCTGTGGAGCGACAGGATCAGCGCGGGCGGGGTATCCCGGAGCAGCGCCGCCAGCCCGGCGTGGTAGGGTTCGAAGAAGCGCGTGACCCGCCCCTGCCGCTGCTCGGGCGTCAGCATGTTGCCGGGGATGGCGTGGCCGTCGCTGACCTCGGGCATCATGCCGGGGACATCGTGCTTGCGGTTGTAGTCGCACACGAGGCGGCTGACGTTGCCGAGCCAGGCGGCGGTTCCGGAGCCGACCATCCGCTCGGCGATGCCTGCGACGCCGATGTCGATGGCGATGTGGAGTTGCATCAGCGCCGGGTCGATGCCCAGGTCGATGTCGTCGGGAACACGGTTCGAGGCATGGTCGGAGACGACGAGCACGCCGCCCGTTTGCGGCGTGCCGAGCAGACGGTGAAAATCGGATTCCAAACTGACCTCCAGACCTGACGTGCCGGACGTTATCGCAACTTGCCCGCCATTTGCCACCACCGGGGCCAGGCTTTCGTCAGCTTTTCCGCCGCCGCGTGCAATTGCGTCTCGTTCTCGTAAAGCGCGAAGCACGTCGCGCCCGATCCGGACATACGCGCGAGGAACGGATCGGTTGCGCGCAGGGCCGCCAGAACCTGCGCGATGACGGGGCAGATTGCGATCGCCGGCGCCTCGAGGTCGTTGCGGCCTTCGAGCGCGGCGGCGCGCACCGAGCCGCTCGGCATCGGCCCGCGATCGAGTCCGTCCCAGGCCTTGAACACCGGCCCGGTCGGCAGGGCCACGCGCGGGTTGACCAGCAGCACCGGGGTGCCGGTCAGGTCGCTCTCGACGGGGGCGAGGTCGGTGCCGGTACCGGTGCCGATGCAGGTTACCGATCGCACGCAGGCGGGCACGTCCGCGCCCAGCTTAGCGGCCTTCGCCTGCCAGCCGCCGGGAAGGCCGTGCGCGGCCTCGACCATGCGGAACACCGCGCCCGCGTCCGCCGACCCGCCGCCGAGGCCCGCCGCGACCGGGAGCCGCTTTTCGAGTTCGACCGCCCAGCCCGTCCCATGCGGCAGGGCGAGCAGCGCCTTCGCGACGATGTTGCCGAACGGATCGGCGATTCCTCCCGCGAACTCGCCGTGGGTGGAGAGGCTGTCGGCGCCGGCGGGGGAGGCCGAAAGCCGGTCGCCGTCATCGACGAAGGCGAACAGGGTTTCCAGCTCATGATACCCGTCCTCGCGCCGGCGGCGGACGTGGAGCGCGAGGTTGATCTTGGCGTAGGCGGTTTCCGAAAGTGTCATCGCGCCTTCCCTGAAACGACAGGAGCGCCGGGGCAACCCCGACGCTCCTTCGTTTTCGCAAATGACCTTCGGAGATCACATATTCGGGTAGTTCGGACCGCCGCCGCCTTCGGGCGTCACCCATTCGATGTTCTGGGTCGGGTCCTTGATGTCGCAGGTCTTGCAGTGGACGCAGTTCTGGGCGTTGATCTGCAATTTCGGCCCGGCCCCGGCATCGACGAATTCGTAGACGCCCGCCGGGCAGTAGCGCGCTTCCGGCCCGGCATAGATCGGCAGGTTGATCTCGGTCGGGATCGCCGGGTCCTTCAGCTTGAGGTGGACCGGCTGGTCCTCCTCGTGGTTGGTGAAGGAGTAGGCCACGCTGGTCAGGCGGTCGAAGCTGATGACGCCGTCGGGCTTGGGATAGGCGATCGGCTTGTAGAGGTCGGCGCGCTGCGTCTCGCTGGCGTCGGTGTGGTGCTTCATCGGCTTGGCGAGGCCGAAGCCGAACAGCGTGCGCAGCCACATGTCGGCGCCGGCGAGGACGGTGCCCAGCTCGGTGCCCCACTTGGCGACCATCGGCTCGGCGTTCTGCACGAGCTTCAGTTCCTTGGCGATCCAGCTGGAGCGCACGGCGTCGTCGTAGTCCTGCAGGGTGTCCGCTTCACGCCCCGCCTTGATGGCGGCGGCGATGGATTCGGCGGCGAGCATGCCGCTCTTCATCGCGGTGTGGGTGCCCTTGATGCGCGGCACGTTGACGAAGCCCGCCGAGCAGCCCGCGAGCACGCCGCCCGGGAACGCCAGCTGCGGCACCGACTGCCAGCCGCCCTCGTTGATGACGCGCGCGCCGTAGGCCACGCGCTTGCCGCCTTCGAGGATCGCGCGGATTTCCGGGTGCTGCTTCCAGCGCTGGAATTCCTCGAACGGGTAGACGTAGGGGTTCTTGTAATCGAGCGCAGTGACGAAGCCGAGCGCGACCTGGTTGTTGGCCTGGTGGTAGAGGAAGCCGCCGCCCCAGCTGTCGCTCTCGCTCATCGGCCAGCCCTGGGTGTGGATCACCCGGCCGGGGACGTGCTTGTCCGCCGGGATGTCCCAAAGCTCCTTGATGCCGAGGCCGTAGATCTGCGGCTGGCAGTTCGCTTCGAGGTCGTACTTCGCCTTGAGCCGCTTGGTCAGGTGGCCGCGCGCGCCTTCGCAGAAGACGGTGTACTTGCCGAGCAGGTTCATGCCGGGCTGGAAGTCGCCCTTCTCGTTGCCTTCGCGGTCGACGCCCATGTCGCCGGTCTGCACGCCGACGACGGCACCCTTGTCGTCGTAGAGGATTTCGGCGGCGGGGAAGCCGGGGAAGATCTCGATCTCGAGCGCCTCGGCCTGCTCGGCCAGCCAGCGGCACAGGTTGCCCAGCGAACCGGTGTAATTGCCGTGGTTCGACATGAAGGGCGGCTGGATCAGGTGCGGAAGACCGATCTTGCCCTTCTTCGTCAGGTGCCAATGCCAGTTGTCGGTCACCGGCGTCTCGGCCAGCGGGCAGCCGTCCTCGCGCCAGGTGGGCAGCAGCTCGTCGAGCGCCTTGGGGTCGATCGTCGCGCCCGAGAGGATGTGGGCGCCGATCTCGGAGCCCTTTTCGAGCACGCAGACCTGCAGTTCGGGATCGACCTGCTTGAGCCGGATCGCCGTGGCCAGGCCCGCAGGTCCACCGCCGACGACGACGACGTCGTAAGGCATCTCTTCGCGTTCAATCATGGCAGCCCCGTCAAATTCCGTGTTTGCCCATAGCCTTTTGGCTTAGTCGAGCGATTAAATCGTCTTGAGCCTTGATTGCTCCCGCGCGGCAGGTCAAGACCCGCGCGATGGATCAACCGCCAAATCCTGAATTTCTGCACGATATCACAGGTGCGCTCGACTGGTGGCGCGAGGCGGGCGTGGACAGCGACTTCCTCGACGAACCCGTCACCTGGCTCGCGCCGACCGAGGCGGAGGGCCAACGCCCCGCCGATCGCCGCCCGCCGCGTCCGCCCGTCGCCGACGTCGATGCCCCGCCGCCGCCCGCCCGTCTCGACCCGGCCGCCCTGCCCGTCGACCTCGCCGCCTTCGCCGCCTGGTGGATGAGCGAGCCGCTGCTGGGCGGAGGCGACCTCGCCGCCCGCGTCGCGCCGCAGGGACCCGCCGGCGCCGAGATCATGGTCGTCGTCGAGGAACCCGAAGCCGAGGACAGCGGCGCGCTGCTCACGGGCACGCAGGGGCGCCTGCTCGACGCCATCCTCGCCGCCTTCGGCACCCGGCGCGAGGAGGTGTACCTCGCCAGCGCCCTGCCGCGCCACACGCCGGGCGCCGACTGGGCCCAGGCGGGCGCGTTCGGGCTCGGCCAGGTGCTCACGCATCACGTAGGGCTGGTGGCTCCGAAGCGGCTGTTCGTGCTCGGCAGCAACGTCCTGTCGCTAATCGGCCACGAATCGCCGCAACGGCCTGCCGTTTTACGAAGTTTCAACCATGAAGGGCGATCGATACCCCTGCTTGCCTCCTGGGCCCTGCCCTCGCTGCTCGGTCAACCGCGCGCGAAGCCGGTGCTCTGGAAGGCTTGGCTGGAATGGACGTCGGCTTGAAACGTCCGTCTCCCGCCGGCAGGCATCGCACAGGATCGCGGGGAAAAAGATTTTGAAACGAATTACCAGGGCCGGCCCCGGCCTGACCAGAACGGGACTGCTGGCCGGGCTTGCCTTCGCCGCGACCGTTTCGGCCGTTCCCGCCTTCGCCAACAGCGCGGCGGTCGACTATTTCCGGACCCGCGCGGACCGCACCGCCGTCCCCTCGCTGCTGAGCCAAGACGACCGGGCATATTACAAGCAGGTGTTCGACGCGATCGACGGCAAGGACTGGGCCACCGTCAAGCTGCTGCTCGCCCAGCGCCCCGACGGACCGCTGCACCAGCAGGTCCGCGCCGAATACTACCTCGCCTCCGGCTCCCCCAAGATCGAGCTGGCCGAACTCCAGTCCTGGCTCTCGCAGGGGGCTGAGCTTCCGGGCGCCGACCAGATCAGCCGCCTTGCCCTCAAGCGTGGGGCGGAAAGCGTCCCCGCCCTCCCCAGCGAACAGAGCTTCGCGCGCCTGCCCTCGATGTCGAAGCGCGTGCGTCCCGCCTCGATCGAGGACGGGACGATGCCCGGCTCCATATCGGCCGGCATCCTCGACCGCATCAAGAACGACGACCCGATGGGCGCCCGTCTGCTGCTCGACGGCATCGACGCGAATCTCAGCACCTCGACGCAGGCCGAATGGCGCCAGAAGGTCGCCTGGAGCTTCTATATCGAGAACCAGGACGCGCAGGCCTACCAGATGGCCCAGCTCGCCGCGCTCGGCACCGGGCCGTGGGTGGGCGAGGCCTGGTGGGTCGCCGGGCTCGCCGCCTGGCGGCTGGGTGACTGCGACGGCGCTGCCGATGCCTTCGGCCGCACCGCCCAGTCCTCCGAGAATGCCGAGCTGACCAGCGCCGCGCACTACTGGAAGAGCCGCGCGCTCGTGCGCTGCCGCAAGCCCGAGCAGGCCGCCGCCGCGCTGCGCCTCGCCGCCGCGCGCGACGAGACGCTCTACGGCATGCTCGCGTCCGAACAGCTCGGCCTCAGGATCCCCGAGCAGCACGCCGCCGCCGACTTCACCCAGGCCGACTGGCAAGCCTTGCGCGCCAATCCCAACGTCCGCGCCGCGGTGGAACTCGCCGAGATCGGCAAGGACAGCCTCGCCGACGAAGTGCTGCGCCACCAGGCCCGCATCGGCAGCGCCTCGGAATACGCCCCCCTCACCCGCCTGGCACGCGACCTCGGCCTGCCCGGCACGCAGCTGTGGATGGCCTACAACGCGCCCTACGGCGGCAAGCCCGAACCGGCGACGCGCTTCCCGACGCCCAAGTGGACGCCGGTCGGCGGGTGGAAGGTCGATCCGGCGCTGGTCTATGCCCATGCGCTGCAGGAATCGGTGTTCCGCGCCAATGTCGTCAGCCCTGCGGGCGCGCGCGGCCTCATGCAGATCATGCCCGCCGCCGCGCAGGACCATGCCGCCGCGCTCGGCGTGTCGGGCAACGCGACCGACCTCAACAAGCCGGAAGTGAACCTCGCCTTCGGCCAGCGCCATCTCGAGACGCTGAGGAACGACCCCGGCACGCAAGGGCTCCTGCCCAAGGTGATGGCCGCCTACAACGCCGGCCCGCTGCCCGTGCGCCGCTGGAACACCGAGGTGAATTGCCAGGGCGATCCGCTGCTCTGGATCGAATCTCTCCCCTACTGGGAGACGCGCGGCTACGTGAACATCGTCATGCGCAACTACTGGATGTACGAACGCCAGGCCGGCGGCGCGTCCGAAAGCCGCATGGAACTGGCGCAGGGCGAGTGGCCGACCTTCCCCGGCCTCGCCGGATCGCAGGGCGTGCGCATGGCCTCGAACGGAGCCCTGCTGCGTGGCCGTTGACCTGTCGCGGACGTTCAAGCCCATCAACATCGCCCTGCTCACCGTCTCCGACACCCGCACGGCCGAGAACGATACCTCGGGCGACATCCTCGCCCAGCGTATTATCGACGCCGGCCACAATCTCGTGCGCCGCACCATCGAGCGCGACGACGCCGCGCAGATCGCCGACCTGCTGAACGGCTGGATCGACGATCCCGAAGTGGACGCCGTCGTCTCCACCGGCGGCACCGGCCTGACGGGGCGCGACGTCACGCCCGAAGCGCTAGGCCGACTGGGCGGGCGAGAGATCCCCGGCTTCGGCGAGCTGTTCCGCTGGCTCAGCTACAAGACCATCGGCACCTCCACCGTGCAGAGCCGCGCCATGGCGGTCGTCGCGCGCGGGACGTACCTGTTCGCGCTCCCCGGCTCGAACGGGGCGGTCAAGGACGGCTGGGACGGCATCCTTGCCGAACAGCTCGACAGCCGCAACCGCCCCTGCAATTTCGTCGAACTGATGCCGAGGCTGCTGGAAGTCTGAGAGGCCGGGCCAATTCCTCCCCATCGCTTCGCGACAGGGAGGATCGGCCGCGATGCCACGCATACGACCTCATCGGCAAAACCCCGCCGTCCCCGCGAAGGTTTGGACGACGGAGGGTTAGGCCGACCCGACAACGCCCGCGCCAAGCCCTGTGGACAACTCCGGCAAAACCGGTGGATGGCCCGGCATAACCCGCCCGCCATCCAACTGCGGGTCAGGAGCCGAAGCGGTACTTCAGGCGGAAACCATACATCTGCGGCTCGTTCACGATCTGCGATTCCATGCCGAACGAGGCGTAGGCGTTGTTGACGTTGAGCGGGAACTTGTCCTTCGTGACGTTGGTCATGAAGAACGAGGCGTCGATCGGCGCGCCGAGCACGTCGTTCCAGTTGGCGTTGAGGTTCAGCAGGTTGCTTGGCGGCGCGTTGCGGAACTGCGGCGCGGTGGCAAGGCTCAGGACCTGCTCGCTGGTGTAGACGTATGTCGCGCCGAAGCTGATTTTGCCGATGCTGTCGTCGAGCGGGAGCGTGTAGCTGCCCGTCAGCGTCAGGCGATGCTTGGGCGACAGCGCCAACCGCCCGCCCTCGACTGCGGTGGGGACGAGCGCGGTGTAGAACTGCGCGGCCTCGGCAGGCACTTCCGGGGGCGTGAGCTTGAGCACCTCGGTGTTGAGGTAGGTATAGCCCGCGTCGACCTTCAGCCCGTCCAGCAGGCTCACCGAGGTATCGACCTCGACGCCCCAGATGCGCGACTTGCCCGCGTTGACGATGGCGTTGCCGCCGATGAACGGGTTGCCCGGACGCGGATTGCGGATCAGCGCGGCCGAGATCTGCTGGTCGCGGAAGTCGTTGTAGAAGGCCGCTACGTTGAAATAGCCGCGGATGCCGCCGGTGCGGAAGCTGGTCTTGGCGCCCAGTTCGTAGGTATCGACCTTCTCCGGCCCCCAGGTCTCCAGCAGCACGTTGGCCGAGGCCACGCCCGCCGCGCGGTAGCCGCGCGCCCACTTGGCGTAGAGCAGCACGTCGCCGCTGCGCTTGTAGTCGAGGTCGACCAGCCAGGTCGGCTTGTCCGACTTGGCAGTGAAGGTGACGTTGCAGCGGGCATGCTCGGCGAGCGAGCCCAGCACCACGGGAGTGCCGTTGGCATTGGTCACGCGCACGGCGTTGCTGCACCCGATGGTCGTGCCGCCCGTCAGCGGGAAGCGCAGGTTGGTGCCGTCGTAGCGGTGCGTCATCGTGTCCCAGGTGTAGCGCAGGCCCCCGGTCAGGCTGAGCTGGTCGGTGAAGGCATAAGTGCCCTGCGCGTAGAGCCCCTTGCTGCGATACCAGGTCTTCTGGAACGGGATCGACATGCTCGCGCTCGACCCCGGCGGGCAGCTGACGACGGGGCCGCCGGCGAGGTAGTTCCCGAGCTGGTCGTAGGCGTTCTGGCAGTTGGTGAGCTGCGTGGTCGCCTGCGAGGTGAAGCCGATCGGGTCGCTCGCCTCGTAGTAGCCGCCGCCCTGCCAGTTGAGCTTGCCGTCGCCGCTGCGGCCCTGGAACTGCAGTTCCTCGGTCCAGGTGGACTGGCTGGCGTTGTTGTAGCCCGGCGTGTTGTTGATGCGGATCAGCGTCTGCGCCAGCTGGTTCGCGGCGTTGGTGTAGTATTCGCCCTCGAGGCTGAGGCGCGTGGTCTCGCGGAATTCGCCGTAGCTGGCGATGTTCTTGATCGTCAGCGCATCGCTGGCGGTGAGCGTGGTGGTGTTGATGACCTGCCAGGTCTGCATGTGCAGGCGCGGGTCGGGCTCGGAATTCTCGACGTCCCACCAGCCGTCGCCGCGCGCGTCCTGGCGGTCGACCTGCCGCTGGCAGAACGTGGCCAGCGGCGAGGCCGGGTTGCAGCCCACGACGCGGGCGATCGTGCCGTAGCTGTCCGCGTCCGAGAAGCTGGCGATCGTGTAGTTCTCGAGGTCCGGCGTCAGTTCGGCGAGCACGGACAGGCGCGCGGCGATGAAATTCGAATTGCCCAGCGCGTCGGGCCCGATGCCCGAGTGGTTCTCGAGATAGCCGTCGCGCTTCATGCGGTCGATGCCGAGGCGGACCTTGAAGGTGTCGGCCAGCGGCAGGTTGATGACCGCCTGCACGCGGCGCTGGTCGTAGTTGCCGAGCGTGCCCTCGACGTAGCCTTCGAGCATGTCGGTCGGGCGGCGGGGCACCAGCAGCACCGCGCCGCCGGTGGTGTTGCGGCCGAACAGCGTGCCCTGCGGGCCTTTGAGCACCTGCACGTTCTGCAGGTCGAACATCGCGCCCACGCCCACGCCGTTGCCCGAGGTGGTCGAGCCGCCGGCGCGCGGGGCGACGACGTCGGCGAAGTAGGTGCCCACCGATGGCTGCGTGGCGAGGTCCTGCACGAAGCCGCGGATCACGAACGAGGCCTTCTCCGGCCCGTACTTGGCGTTGAGTGAGAGCGAGGGGGTGTAGGTGGCGAGGTCCGCCGTGCTGACGACGTTGCGCTGGGTCAGCTGGTCCTGGTTGAACACGGTCATCGAGATCGGCACGTCCTGCAGCCGCTCCTCGGTGCGGCGCGCGGTGACGACGATGGCGTTCGGATCGACCACGTCATCGGCGGCGGTGTCCTGCGCGATGGCGGGGGTGGCCAGCGCGGCCACCGCCAGGCTCGTGCCCAGTGCCAGGACGCGGCGGATCTCGGATCGGTTCATTGTCTTCCCTCCCTGTACCTCGCGGGCGGGCCCTTGCCGGACCCTGCCCCCATGCGTTCGAGAGCCCGCGCGGGCCATGGGGGAGAAGCTGGGAAAACGGCGCGGAGGCGCCTGCCCCGGTGCTTCCAGTGATCCTCCCCGGGGGTGGTCGGACCTGTCGCCCGCCGCCTCTCGTTCAGCCCGAACGTCGCTCCAATATTGTACACCTGTCAAGTGCGGGCGGGATCACCGCTCGTCCCCAACGGCTGCCGGAGCGCCCGCGCGCCCGCGCGGAACGAGCGATCGTCGCTCCAATATTGCATACTGACAACAACTTACCCGATTAATCTCGAAAATGTCCGCCACACGCCGCGCCGTCGCCCCGACGATGCTTCATGCCCGGCACGAATTGTCACCCGCCGATGAAGTCGAGGATCTGCGGCACCAGTTTCGGCCACGAGCGGAACAGCGTGTGCCCCTCGGTGCCCGACATGGTCTGGGCCGAGCGGTAGTTCCACTCGTCGTCGTTCCACGGCGGATCGAGGAACAGCGAGTGCGGCACCAGCCGGTGGACCCATTCCGAGGTCGCGCGGGTGTGCGAGAGATCGCTCTTGCCGCTGCGGAACACCAGCGTGGGCATCGTCAGCCGGGCGAAGTCGCGCGGGGTCATGCCGGGCACCGGGGTGATCGGCGAAGGCACGTAGGCCGCTGCCCACTTCTGCATCACGGCGATGAACTTGTCCGGGTCCTGCGCCCTGATGAACGTGCGCGACTGTTCGCTCTTGGCGAAGTTCTCTGCCCAGCTGGTGGCTTTCAGCACCGCTTCCATGCCCCCCACGCTCGCCAGCGATCCCGCCTCGCCGCAGTAGTAGGTGGCCAGCTGCATGAGGCCGATCGGGTCGCCCGAGATCCACCACAGCGCGAGGTGCGAGCAGATTTCCGGATCGCGCGCCGCCGCCAGCATCGAGACGCGGCTGCCGCCCGATCCGCCCGCGATCACCGTCGGCCCGAGGCCCAGCTTGCGGATCAGGCCCGAGAGCGCCTCGGCCTGCATCTCCGATTCGCTCTCGCCCAGCAGGCAGGCGTCGGAGAGGCCGCAGTTGGGTCGGTCGTAGATCAGCACGCGGCGGCCGGCCTTGACGAACTCGTCCGCCATCTCGCGCAGGCCCGGCACGTCCATGGTGAAGCGCCCCCCCGGCGTCAGCGCGATGGCCGGATCGCCTTCCTTGCCCAGCAGTTCGTAGGCGATGCCGATCCCGCCGATGTCGATCTTGGCCATCTGTTCTCTCCCTTGTCTTTGCGGGCATCGTCGAGCGCCGGGGCCGAGGGCGCAAGTCCCCGCCTTGGAACGATCGCCCGCGCGGTTCGCGAGGGGGGGCGGGTCAGGGCGGTTGCCGGATCGGCCCATCCCAACCACCCCGTCGTCCCCGCGCGACAAAAAGCCCAGCCCCCGACTTCACTCGACACAAACCGAGCGAGGTGCTTCAACCCGACCGACCACCCTCCACTCGCACCGCCGCAAGGAGCGAAGACCCCGGATGCAGCCAGTCCAGATGCCCGAACTCCACCGACTGGCCGAGGCTATCGGCCTCATGCGCATCTGGTGGAGCTCGGAAGGGGTCGAGCAGACGGTTGGCGATGCCTCGCTGGCAGCCATTGCGACGGCGCTGGGCTATCCCGCCGACACGCCCGCCGAGATCGCCGCCAGCCTCGAACTGGTCCGCCGCGAACGCATCGAAGCGCCGGTGATGCTGGTCACCGACGTCGGCGCGGCGACACCTCTGCCGCCGAGCTTCGCCCGGGCGGAACTGACGGGATCGGATGGCACCGCGCGCAGCCTCGACACCTCCGGCTGGACGCTGCCGCCGGTGGACGAGCCGGGCTACTACCCGCTCACCCTCAATGGCCACGCCCTCACCCTCGCCGTCGCCCCGCGCGAATGTCCCTCGGTCGAGGCGCTGGGCGAGGGCCGCATATGGGGCCCGGCGGTGCAGATCCCCGCCCTGCGCGGCGCGGCGCCGCGTCCCTTTGGAACCTGCGCCGAACTCGCCGAGGCGGTCGATGCCTTCGCCGCGCGCGGTGCGGATGCGCTGGCGATCAACCCGGTCCACGCGCTGTTCGCCGGGCATGGCCACGATTTCAGTCCCTATTCGCCCTCCAGCCGCCTCTACTTCAACGGCGCGATGGGCGACCCCGCGCTGCTGGGCCTGCCGCCGCTGCCCCACGATACGATCCATGCCGAGGGCCTGATCGACTGGGAAAGCGCCCTGCCCTGCCGCCTGGCGCAGCTGCGCACGGTGTTCGCCGGGCTCGACGCGGCCACCCACGAGCGGATCGCGCGCGACAATGCCCCGCACGGCGAGGGCCTGAAGCGCCAGGCGCTCTACGACGCGCTCGACGTCCATTTCCGCGCGCGCGGCGCGCACGGCTGGCAGGCCTGGCCCTCGGTGTACCATGACCCCGACGGCGCGGCGGTGGCCCGCTTCGCGCGGGAGAACGCGGAGGAAGTGGCCTTCCACCTGTTCACCCAGTGGCTGGCGCGCGAGAGTCTCGCCGTGGTGCAGGCGCGGGCGCGGGAGGCGGGCATGGCGGTCGGGCTGCTCGCCGACCTCGCGGTGGGGGTGCACACCGGCGGCGCCGATGCCTGGTCGATGGGCGACGCGCTGCTGCAGGGGCTGACGATCGGCGCGCCGCCCGATCCGCTGGGGCCGCTCGGGCAGAACTGGATGCTTACCGGCTTCAGCCCACGCGGCCTCGCGCGCAGCGGCTATGGCCCGTGGATCGCGACCCTCCGCACCGCGCTGGCGACCTCGGGCGCGCTGCGCATCGACCATGCCTTCGGCCTCGCACGGCTATGGGTCGTGCCCGAAGGCCAGCCGTCCAGCGCGGGCGCGTACCTGCGCTACCCGTTCGAGGACCTCGTGCGCCTCGTGGCGCTGGAAGCGCACCTCGCCGGCGCGCTGATCGTCGCCGAGGATCTCGGCACCTTCCCCGACGGCTTCGGCCCGGCCATCACCGCACGCGGCATGCTGGGCATGCGCGTGCTGTGGTTCGAGCGCGCGCAGGACGACGGCTTCATCGGCGCCGCCGACTATGCCGCGCAGGCCGTCGCCATGACCGGCACCCACGACACCGCCACCGTCGCCGGCTGGTGGAGCGGGCGCGACCTCGATTGGGCCGAGAAGCTGGGCCGACTGCCGGCAGACATGACGCGGGCGCTGGCCGAGCAGCGCCGGGATTGGGACCGGGGCCTGCTCTGGGCGACGCTCACGGGCGATAGCGCACCGCGTCCTTCGCCCGATGATCCGGCTCCGGTGGTGGAGGCGGCGCTGCGCCACATCGGCCGCACCCCCTGCGGGCTCGCCATCGCGCCGCTCGAGGACCTGCTGGCGCAGCGCGAGCAACCCAACCTGCCCGGCACGATCACCGAGCATCCGAACTGGCGGCGCCGGCTGGACGCGCCGCTGTCGGTGCTGCTGGAGGAGCCGGGTACGGCGGCTCGGGTGGCCGCACTGGACGCAGAGCGCAAGGCCGGGGCCTGATCCTCCCCAATATCAAACCACCATCGCCCGCGCGCATGCGCCCCCCCTGCGCGGGGTCAAGCGTGGTTTGGGTGGGCGCCGATGCGGCCAATCAGCCCCGATATGTCCCCGGTACCAGATAGCTGCGGTCGAGTTCATCCAGCCGGGTCACGCCCAGCATCGCCATCCCCACGTCGATCTCGTTCGCCAGCAGGTCTATCGCATGGCGAGCCCCCGCCTGCCCCCCGGCCGCGCAGCCGTAGAGCGTGGCGCGGCCGATCATCACCGCCTTGGCGCCGATCGCCAGCGCCTTGAGCACGTCGGCGCCGCGCCGCACACCGCTGTCGAACAGGACGGTGGTGCGGTCCCCCACCGCATCGACGATCCCGGCGAGCACGTCGATCGCGGGCGGCGAGCTGTCGAAGTTGCGGCCGCCGTGGTTGGACACCGCGATGCCGTCGACCCCGCGCTCCACGGCGATCTTCGCGTCCTCGGCCGAGAGCACGCCCTTGATGACCAGCTTGCCCGGCCAGCGGCGGCGGAGTTCGTCCACGTCGGTCCAGTTGACCGACGCCGAATTGGACACGCGGCTGACGGTGCCGGTCAGCTTGCCGCCGACCTCGGGGGGATAGTTGGCGAACTGCGGCAGACCGCCCTGCAAGTAGTAGCGGCAGATCACGGAAGCGAACCACGAGGGCCGCTTGAGGAAGTCCGACACCAGCGTCCCGTTGGGCCGGATCGGGTTCGACATGCCGGCGCGCTTGTTGAATTCGCGCAGCGGCCACATCGGCGTGTCGACGGTGAGGACGATCACGTCCGCCCCGTTCTCGCGCGCCGCGTCCACCACGGCCCACGACAGGTCCCGCCGCTCCCACAGGTACATCTGCATCCAGTGGCCCGAGGTCGCGCATTTGGCGATGTCGGCAAAGCTGGTCGTCGAGCTGGTGGTCTGGGTGAAGGGGATTCCTGCCGACGCCGCCGCCGAGGCGATGGCGCGCTCGCCGCGGTGCCAGAGCAGGTCGGAAACGCCGGTCGGCGCGATCACCAGCGGCAGCGGCTGGCGGCGGCCGAACAGCTCGATCTCGCTGGAGCGCTGCGACACGTCGCGCAAGGAGCGCGGCAGCAGCCGCACGTCCTGCAGCGCCGAGACGTTGCAGTTCACCAGCACGTCGTCCTCGGTGCCGCGCTCGATGAACTCCCATATCGCCCGCGGCAGGCGGCGCTTCGCCAGCTCCCTCATCTGCGCAATGTTGTGTGCCTTCATCAGAGCCCCAGGTTCTCGCGCAGCGTGGTGCCTTCGTACTCGGTCCGGTAGACGCCCTTGGCCTGGAGGATCGGCACCACCTGGTCGACGAAGTCGGTGACCGAGCTGGCCATGACGGTGGGGGTCACGTTGTAGCCGTAGCAGCCGGTTTCGCGCCAGATCCGCTCCATCTCGTCCGCCACCTGCTCGGGCGTGCCGACGATCTGCGGCTTGCCGACGGCGAGGCCCCAGCGGATCGCCACTTCCCGCAGGGTCAGCGGCTTGTCGCCCTCGATGTTGGAGAACGCCTTCATCAGCCCCTGCGAGCCCTGCGTCTGCATCTCGGCGAGCGGCTGGTCGAGGTCCATGCCGGCGAAGTCCACGCCCATGGTGCCCGACAGCCGCGTGAGGCAGGCGTCGATCGGCAGCCTGTCGACGAGGTCGGCGAGCTTGCGTTTCGCCTCCTCCTCGGTGCCGCCGACGATCGGCTGGATGCCGAAGCTGACGCCAGGCGTCTTCTTGCCCGCCGCCTTGGCCGCGTCCTCGAGGTTGGTCATGAAGCGCTTCATGCCGGGCACGTTGGGCTGGATCGAGAACACCACGTCGGCGTGGCTGACCGCGAACTGCTGGCCGCGCCCGGAGCTGCCCGCCTGGAACAGCACCGGATGGCCCTGCGGCGAGGGCGGCACCGGCGCGACGGTCTGGCACGAGAAGAACTCGCCCTGGTGGTCGATGAACTCGACCTTGGAGGGGTCGGCGTAGATGCCGCTCTCGCGGTCGGCGAGGATGGCGCCGGGCTTCACCGAGTTCCACAGCTTGTAGCAGACCTCCATGTACTCATCGGCGCGGTCGTAGCGGCGGTCGTGCTCGAGCTGGTGGAGACCCAGCGCGCGGTGTTCGCCGCGCAGGTGGCCGGTGACGATGTTCCAGCCGATCCGCCCGCCCGAGAGGTAGTCGAGCGTGCCGAGCTGGCGCACGATGGTCCAGGGCTGGTACGAACTGGTCGACATCGTCGTCGCCAGGCCGAGGTGCGTGGTCGCCGCCGCCAGCGCCGAGAGCAGCACCACGGGGTCCATGCAGGGCCAGCACACGCCGTACTTCACCGCGTCCTCGTGGCTCTCGCGGTAGCGGTCAAAGACGCCGGGGGTGTCGGCGAAGAAGATGGCGTCGAACTTGCCGCGCTCCAGCGTCTGCGCGAGTTCCTGCCACGTCCTGAGGTCGTGCAGCGCGTCGAGCCGGTTGTCGCCCGGCTGCGCCCAGCTGAGCACGGTGTGGTTGATCGGCGAATTGATCAGGAAGCTGACCAGATGGATGTGCTTGCTCATAAGGCGCGGTCCTCTCTCTTACCCGCGTGATGGCGGGGGGCGAGCCGGGAGGCAAGAGGGGACTGATCCATGATGTATACACATGGCGGGCGAGAATAGCCGATTATCGTGAAATCTGGCGTTTTGCGCGGTGCAACATATCCAATTGATCGCAGGAGCGGCTCTGCGCGGGGATGAGGAAAGCGTTCGGGGCGTCACATGCCGCTTCCCCCATGCCGTCATCCCCGCGAAGGCCGGGATCCCGCTTGTTCCTTCCAGGCCGCGCGCAAGGAAGCGGGGGCCGCCTTCGCAGGGGCGACGGTGGGACAGACCGTTTTCCTACAGGCCCGCCGCCGCGTTAGGGTCACGGCATGCTCCGGTCATGCCCCGCCGCCATCCCTCGCCCGCCGCAGGCAGCGCCATGACCATCGCACAAGGCGACACTTGCGCGGGACGCAAGGCGACACCTGTCACCACACAAGGCGACAGTTTTCGGCACAAGGCGACACTTTTACCGCCGCAAGGCGACACATCGGCACGCAAGGCGACACTTTTCGCCCCGGAAAGGCGTGTTTCCCCCCTGGACCGTGTAAACCGTGTAAACCTGTGTCGCCTTGTGCGGAGGGCCAGCCCCTCAGGTCACGACGTCGGGCGCGGTCCGGCCGGTGTGCGCCGCGATGCCGGCGATGACCTCGGCCGCGGCGATCTGCGGCCCCAGCATCGTGCCCGTCTCGGCGTCGAGGTCGCCCGCACGCGGTTCGTAGCGTTCGAGGTAGACGCGCAAGGTCGCGCCCTGCGTGCCGGTGCCCGAAAGGCGGAAGACGATGCGGCTGCCGTCCTCGAACAATACGCGGATGCCCTGGTTGGCGCTGACCGAGCCGTCGACCGGATCGGTGTACGAGAAGCTGTCGGCATGGCTGACCACCTGCGGGCCGAAGCTCTTGCCCGGCAGCGTGGCCAGCTGCGCCTTGAGGCCGTCCATGAGCGCGTTGGCGCCGGCGGTCTCGATACCCTCGTAGTCGTGCCGGGCGTAGTAGTTGCGCCCGTAGCGCGCCCAGTGCTCCTTCGCGAGCTCGTCGACGCTGATGCCGCGCACCGCCAGGATGTTGAGCCAGAGCAGCACCGCCCACAGCCCGTCCTTCTCGCGCACGTGGTCGGAACCGGTGCCCGCGCTCTCCTCGCCGCAGATCGTGACCTTGCCCGCATCGAGCAGGTTGCCGAAGAACTTCCAGCCGGTCGGCGTCTCGAAGCAGGGCACGCCCAGGCCTTCCGCGACGCGGTCGGCGGCGGCGCTGGTCGGCATCGAGCGGGCGATACCGGCGAGGCGTCCGCGGTAAGCCGGGGCGATCTGGATGTTGGCGGCAAGCATCGCCAGCGAATCGGATGGCGTGATGAAGCGCCCGCGCCCGATGATGAGGTTGCGGTCGCCATCGCCGTCCGACGCGGCGCCGATGTCGGGCGCGTCGTCCGACATCATGAGGTCGTAAAGGTCCTTGGCGTGGATCAGGTTCGGGTCGGGGTGATGCCCGCCGAAGTCCTCCAGCGGGACGCCGTTGACGACGGTGCCCGGCGCGAAGCCCAGCCGATTTTCAAGGATCTCGACGGCGTAGGGCCCGGTCACCGCGCTCATCGAATCCATGCGCATGGTGAAGCCCGAGGCCACCGCCTTGCGGATGGCGGCGAAGTCGAACAGCTCCTCCATGAGGTCGGCATAGTCCGCGACGGGATCGAGCACCGCGACGGTCAGGCCGCCGACCGAAGTCTCGCCCAGCGTGTCGAGGTCGATGTCGGGCGTCTCCACGGTCAGCCAGCGCTCGATCGTCTTGGTGCGCGCCAGCACCGCGTCGGTCACGCTTTCCGGCGCGGGGCCGCCGTTGGCGATGTTGTACTTGATCCCGAAGTCCTCGTCCGGGCCACCGGGGTTGTGGCTGGCCGAGAGGACGAGACCGCCGCTCGCCTGGTACTTTCGGATGACGTGGCTTGCCGCCGGGGTGGAAAGAATGCCGCCCTGCCCGACCAGCACGCGGCCGTAGCCGTTGGCCGCCGCCATGCGGATCGCCTGCTGGATCACGGTGCGGTTATGATAACGCCCGTCGCCGCCGATCACCAGCACCGCGCCCGGCTGCGGCTGCACGACGTCGAAGACCGACTGGATGAAGTTCTCGGCATAGCCCGGCTGCTGGAAGACCTTCACTTTCTTGCGCAGGCCCGAAGTGCCGGGCGCCTGCCCGTCGAAGGGCGTGGTCGGGACTGTGACGATCTGGGTCAAGCAAGCGTCTCCAAGTGTAGGGCGATCTTCGCGCCGGAACGGCATGTGCGCACTGCGCGACACTTTCGTGTCGGGCCGCGCATTGTCAAATGGTTGATGGCGGCAATGCAGCAAGCGGAGGGAAGTTGCCCCACGTTCGCACTTCCTTTACCGCCTCCCCCGTAAAGCTGCGAGGATTGCCAAAGCTCCGTCGCACCGGGTCCCAGCGCAGGGAATGCGCGCCGAACGAGTTTTCCTGCCGCATGTACGCCGATAACGCCCTTGCCGACGAAACCGCCCGCCTCGCCGCCCTGCGCCGCCTGGCGATCCTCGACACGCCGCCCGAGGAGCCGTTCGAGAACATCGTCAATCTTGTGCGCACCGTGCTGGGCGTGCCGATCTCGGCGGTCACGCTGGTGGACGAGGACCGGCAGTGGTTCAAGGCGATCGCCGGGCTCGACGCGAGCGAGACGCCGCGCAGCGAATCGTTCTGTGCGCACGCCATCGGCCAGCGCGCGCCGCTGCTCATTCCCGATGCCACGCTCGACCGGCGCGTCGCGGATTACGGGGCGGTGACGCAGGACCCTCACGTGCGCAGCTATGCCGGCGTGCCGCTGGTCACCTCGGACGGATACAACGTCGGCGCGCTCTGCGCGGTGGACACCAAGGTGCGCGAGTTCACCGAGGGCGAACTGGCGATCCTGCGCAACTTCGCCAGCATCGTCGTCAACGAGATGGAACTGCGCCGCATCGCCGAGCGCGACCAGCTCACCGGCGCCCTCACCCGGCGCGGCTTCATCGAGAAGGTCGAGCAGGAGATCGCGCGCTCGCGCCGTCACGGCCACGCCGCGTCGCTGCTGCTGATCGACGTCGACAACTTCAAGTCCGTGAACGACACCTGGGGCCACCCGGCCGGCGACACGGTGCTGCGCGAACTGGCGGAAGTGCTCGAAGGCTCCGGTCGCCAGGCGGACCTGCTCGGCCGCATCGGCGGCGAGGAATTCGCGATGCTGCTGCCCGAAACCAGCGCCGCCGCCGCGCTCGCCGCCGCCGAGCGCTACCGCGCGGCCGTGGCCTCGCATCCGATCGCCATCGGGCCGGCGCGCACTATCGCGATCACCGCGAGCTTTGGCATCGCCGCGCTGGGCGACGATGTCGTCGGCGTCGAAGACTGGATCGCCCGCGCCGACGTGCCGCTCTACGAAGCGAAGCGCGCCGGGCGCAACCGCTGCGTCACGGCCTGAGACGGGCCTTCAGGACACCTCGCATGTCCGGCCGGGACGGGCATAGCGGGCATCGGTGGTGACCGCTGCGTCGGTCAGCGCTTCCAGGAAGGCCTCCACGTCCGCGGCGTCCCGAGGGGCCAGGGCGATGCCGTGGCGGGCGACCGCCTCGGCCATCGTCGCGGCGCTGCCATCGTGCAGGTAAGGGCCGGTTAGCGCCACGTTACGGAGCGAGGGCGTGCGGAAGCGGCCGCGATCCTCGTCCCGCCCGCTCGCCCTGGCGAGACCATGGTCGCCATTGGCGGCGACCTCGGGCTCGGCGGCGAGGCGGTGGAACCGGAGGTCGGTGAACTCGGCCCCCGAATGGCACGAGGCGCATCCGGCCTCGCCCCGGAACACCGCTTCCCCGCGTGCGGCGGGAGCGGTCAGCCGGCCATGGTCCCAGGCGGTCTCGTGGCTGACGATGGTCCGCTGGAACGCCGCCAGCGCCGACGAAACCGAGGCGAAATCGATCCGCCCGCGCGTCCGGGGGAAGGCCGCCTTGAACAGCTTGCGGTAGCACGGATTGGCCGAGAGCCGCCGCGCCAGTTCGGCCTCCTGGCCCTTCATCCCCATCTCGACCGGGTCCTCGCCCGCGATGGGGACCATGGCCTGCAGTTCGAGCGTGGTCAGGGTGTCGTTTCCCCAGGTCAGCGGCGACAGCGCCCCCACGTTCACCAGCGAGGGCACGTTGCGCAGCCCCGACTCGCCGTGGGCACCAGGGTGGGCGCGCGTCCCGTCGGCGAAGCTGTGGCGCGGATCATGGCAAGTCGCGCATGACAGCGTGCCGTTGACCGAGAGGTCCCCGTCGTGGAACAGCCGCCGCCCGAGCGCGACCTCGGCCGCCCCGGTCGAGCCCGTGTCCCTGGCGGCACCGGCCCCCGCCACCACGAGCAGGCAACCGAACAGGACCGCCCTGCTCATCGCGCGCCGATCACTGGACAGGCGCGACCATCACCGTCAGCCCCGCTTCGCCGTTCGCGGCGATCTGCAGCAGGTGACGCCCGGCGGGGAGGTCGTACTCGACCATCTTGGTCACGCCCGAGCACTCCGGCCCATGACCATGCGCCGCCGAAGTCACCGCCTTGCCATCGACGATCACGTCCACCCACGACCGCCCGTTCTGCGCGACGCGGTAGCGCCCGGCCTGCGCCACGTCGAACGCGAACAGACCGCCGTAGCTGACCGAGCCGCCCGGCTTGCCCGGCTCCAGCACGTATTCGACCTTGGGCGTCGGCGCGAGGGTGGCATCGAAGGCAGTACCCTGCAGCAGCAAGGCCTTGCTCGTTCCCGAGGACTTCACCGCAGCCTTGAGCGGCCGATGGGCGGCGCTCCAGCCTGCGAGGTCGGCAGGGAGGGTGGCGGCAGCGGTACAGGCGGCATGCTCACGGCCGTCCATCGCCTCCTGCGCCGACGCTCCGGCCCCCAGGAGGGGTGCCGAGATTGCCGCACCCGCGATGAAAAGCGCGCCCAGAGTTCGTATCATGCTTGCAGCTCCAAGGATCATTTATATACGACGCGATATAGATTCGCTCAAAGCGCGGATGCTAATAGGTTTCAAGGGGGTTTTCATGAAATATCGCGTAACCGCGGCACTTGCCGCATCGCTGGCCGCTGCCGCAGGCGTACCCGCCTTCGCGGCGGACGACAGCCAGACGTTCGGTCTCGGACAGATCGTGGTGACCGCGCCGCGTGCCGCCGAAAGCGACATCACCTCGTCCTCGGTCAATGCCGAGGCCATCTACGACTTCTCGCGCGATACCCTCGACGATGCCGTCAAGCTCATCCCCGGCGTCACTGCGGGCCTCTCGGGCAATGCGCGCAACGAGCGCCTGATCTACGTACGCGGCTTCGACCGCTACCAGGTGCCGCTTTCGATCGACGGCATCCGCGTCTACCTGCCCGCCGACGGACGCCTCGACTACGGCCGCTTCCTGACGCCCGACGTCGCCGAAATCCAGGTCGCCAAGGGCTACGTCTCGGTGCTCAACGGCCCCGGCGCTATGGGCGGCGCGGTCAACCTCGTCACCCGCAAGCCGGAAAAGGAACTGGATGCCGAGGCGCGCTTCAGCCTCAACCTCGACAACGACGCGGACTATGCGGGCTACACCGGCTTCGCCTCGCTCGGCACCCGGCACGACACGTGGTACGCGCAGGCCAGCTACGCCCGCAACTTCACGGACCACTGGGACCTCTCGAACGACTTCAAGCCGACCCGCAACGAGGACGGCGGCGAGCGGAACCTGTCGCGGACCGAGGACTGGCGGGTCAACGCGAAGGTGGGCTTCACCCCCAACGCCACCGACGAATATGCCATCAGCTACACCCGCCAGGAAGGCGAGAAGCTGGCGCCGACGCACGTCTCCGACAGCACCGGCCTGCGCTACTGGACCTGGCCCTACTGGAACCTACAGAACGTCTACTTCCTCTCGACCACCCAGCTGGGCGAGATCGCGACGCTGCGTACGCGCGCCTACTACAACACGTTCAAGAACAGCCTCGACAGCTTCGACGATGCGACGCTGAGCACCCAGACGCGCGGCAGCTCGTTCAACAGCGCCTACAGCGACCGCGCCTATGGCGGCTCGGCCTCGCTGGACCTGCGCCCGAGTGACGCCGAGCGGCTGAGCGTGGCCTTCCACTACCGCAACGACCGCCACCGCGAGATCCAGCAGAGCTTCCCCAGCGGCGTGTTCGAGCCGTGGCAGACGACGATCGAGGAAACCTACAGCGCCGCGATCGAGAACGGTTACAAGCTGACCCCGCAGCTCGAACTGGTGATCGGCGCCAGCTACGACTGGCGCGACCTGCGCCGGGCCGAGGACTACACCGCCGGCGCCTTCGTCTACTACAAGCTGCGCAACGGCGATGCCTGGAACGCGCAGGGCCAGCTGCTGTGGACGCCCGACGCCGACACGAACCTGCATCTCTCGGTTTCCTCGCGCGCCCGCTTCCCCACCATCTTCGAGCGTTTCAGCACCCGCTTCGGCGGCGCCGTCTCGAACCCGGGCCTCAAGGCCGAACGCGCCACGCAGGTCGAACTGGGCGGCGCGCGCCAGTTCGGTCCGCTCCGCATCGAGGCGTCGGGCTGGTACGCCAAGCTCGACGACGCGATCGTCTCGTTCCCGTTCGTCTACCAGGGCAACGCCGTCGCCCAGAGCCGCAACGTGGGCTCTGGCGACTACTACGGCGCGGAAGTCTCGGCCACCGCGCAGATCGCCGAGGGGCTGCGGGCAGGCGCCAACTACGGCTGGGTCCATCGCAAGCTGGACGATCCCTCGATCCCGGCCTTCCACCCCATCGGCGTGCCCGAGCACTCGGGCTTCGTCTGGGCCGAATGGTCGCCGGTCGCGGCGCTGCGTATCCTGCCCAGCCTCGACATCGCATCGAAGCGCTGGACGGTGAACACGGCCGGTACGCGCTACTACCAGACCGGCGATTACGCGCTGGCGAACCTGCGGGTCGACTTCGACGTCACCGAATGGGCGACGCTGGGCGTCGGCGGTCGCAACCTGCTGGACGAGAACTATACGACGGTCGACGGCTATCCCGAGGTTGGTCGCACGCTGTTCGTCAGCCTGCGCCTGAAGAACTGAAGACCTTCACAGCAGTCCCATCGCCCGCATGCTCACCACGCGGTTGCTGCTGACGATGCAGTGGTCGTCGAGGCCAATCTCGAGCGCCTCGACGACCTCGCGGAAGCGGGTCGTCGCCGCGATGTCGGCGGCGCTGGGCCGGGGTATCCCGGAAGGGTGATTGTGCGCGATGACGAGGCGCCGTGCGTCGAGGTCGAAGGCCCGGCGCACGGTGCGGCGCAGCGGTATGCGAATTTCCGCCCTTTTCCCGCCGACGTAGAGGTCTTCCGCGATGTACAACCCCTCGCCGGTGAGAAAGAGGATCATCACGCATTCCTCGCGGCGGCTACCGAGGCGGTTGACGAGGTAATGGCGGAATTCCGGCGTATCGGTGTCGGCGGGTCGCCCCAGCAGCACCTCGCGGGTCGCGGCTTCCGAGAGACGGCGCGCGGCGACGATGGCCGAGGCGACCCCGGCCCGTCCGTCGACTGCTTCGAGCGCATCGGCCAGGGCGTCCAGCGAGGCGGAGTAGATGGTGCGGAGCGATCCGAACCGAGCGATCAGGCGGCGAGCGATGTCCTCGCCGCCGCCGGTGTAAGGCTCGAGGAGCGCCGCCAGGACGGATAATTGCCCAGCCTCCTGCGCCGCGACATGTGAAAAGCAAGCCCCAGGGTCATCGCGACCAGCTGGATGTACGAGGGCAGCATCACCATCATGTCGTAGGCGAATTCGTTGATCTGCGTGAGCGCCAGGCGGTAGATATGGCCGGATACCGCAATGATCTGCGCCGCCCCTATCCACAGGGGATAGACGCGGTTGGCATGGAGCGCGACGACGAAGGTGCAGGCGAGCATCGTCGCATCGATACCGAGATGCACGAGATCCGTGTGGCCCCAAAGGATCGGTTGCGGCGAAACGGCATGATATATCCTGTCGACCAGAAGCATCGCGCAGAGCAGGCCGGAAAGTATCCGCTCCGGCGCCGCGGCCCCGCGTCCGAGTGAATAGAGGAACAGCAGGACATAGCAGGCTACCTGGATGTGACTTTTCATATGCCAGAGGATGACCGGCCAGGACGGATCAGGCATGCCGTTGCCCTCCCCGCTCCAGGCCGGTCGATGCTCCGGTCAGGCGGTGCGGAGCAGAGGCTCCCAGTCGCCTGCGCCCTTGGTGGGGCAGCTGCCTTCCTCGTCGCCCAGCGCCTTCACGTCGCGGCCGATGCCGCGCAGTTCCTGATGGACGCGCAGCATGTCGTTCTGGCTTTCGATCAAGGTGCGCTGCGCCTTGGCGAGCCGCATCAGAGCGGTCTGGCCGGTATAGACTTCCAGACCTTCGGCCTGACGGGCGAGCAGCATCGATTCCATCAGTCTCGCGGATGCGAGCAGCGCCGAATCGAGCGAAAGTTCGGCTTCGGGCAGCTGGCGCGAGATACGGGCAGTTGCAGCGGCAATGGTCATCGACATAAAGATCCCCCGGAGGCGGCACCGGCCCATTCGGTGCGCCATACGCAATCGATTCAGGAGGCTGGGACAAGGCCGGTCCGATCCGTCAGATCAGTTCGCTCAGAGCCCGAACCACGCCAAGTCCGACCATCGCCATCAGCAACATGCCTCCGGCGATGACGATCATGGCGGCGGTCCGGCTGAGCCCGGCATTTGCCCCATCGAGCACCTCCGGAACGATCGTATCGAATGTCGCGCGCTGCCAGGGCGCCGTGACGGTGTAGGTCACGGCGTCTGCCAGGGCGAGAGGTTCGACACGTTCGTCCCGCTTCTCGATTGCCTCGTCCGGGTGCGATTCCGGAACCTGAGGAATCTTATCTGGTATCGGATTACAGGCTCGTGCGAGGTCCTGCTGGTAGGCGCGATAGGCCCTGGCCAACTCCGCCCGCGGGGGCGATCCGGCCCTCAGGCGAACCCCTTCGATGCGCTGGTTGACCGCGCTTTCGGATATGCCCAGCTCCCAGGCGATTTCCTTGCTGGTGCGATTTTCGGCGACGAACACCAGCACTTCGTGCTGCTTCGGCGTCAGGCGTGGAAAGATGTCACCGAGCACCGGACGACGCTGGTCGATCACATCCTGATTTTGCAGACCCTTGTTCATCTATAGAGACCCCCGCCCCTTCGGACGCTTTAGGCAGAGATATGCCAAAAGCGCAACGATAAGGATG
Source organism: Novosphingobium sp. GW821-FHT09E05 (assembly GCF_059416165.1). Lineage (NCBI taxonomy): Bacteria > Pseudomonadati > Pseudomonadota > Alphaproteobacteria > Sphingomonadales > Sphingomonadaceae > Novosphingobium > Novosphingobium sp. GW821-FHT09E05. The sequence goes on along the minus strand of NZ_JBWKOQ010000001.1, from coordinate 1,137,241 downwards.
GTTTACTCCATATTAACCACTAGGCGGCACGGGCGAAAAAACACCCACTTCGAGCGTGAGGTATGGCGAACGACTTGGCCTGCCGGGACAAAAATGGAGCGTTTGTAGGGCGTTCATAGTACCGATTTCGGACAAAGGGGCATGAAGGAAATGCGCCCGCCCCCTCCCCGTATCCGGGCAACTACAACCGGATCGGTTCTATTCCTCGCCCATCCGCAGCGCGGCGATGAAGGCTTGCTGCGGAATCTGGACGTTGCCATATTCGCGCATGCGCTTCTTGCCTTCCTTCTGCTTGTCCAGAAGCTTCTTCTTGCGGCTGATGTCGCCGCCGTAGCACTTGGCGGTGACGTCCTTGCGCATGGCGCTGATGGTCTCGCGGGCGATGACCTTGGCGCCGATCGCGGCCTGGATCGGCACCTTGAACATGTGACGCGGGATGAGTTCCTTGAGCCGCTCCACCAGCGCGCGGCCGCGCGGTTCGGCCTGGTTGCGGTGGACGATCATCGAGAGCGCATCGACCGGCTCGTTGTTCACGAGGATGTTCATCATCACGAGATCGCCCTCCTGAAGCCCGATCTGCTCATAGTCGAAGCTGGCGTAGCCACGGCTGATCGACTTCAGGCGGTCGTAGAAGTCGAACACCACTTCGTTGAGCGGCAGTTCGTACGTCACCTGGGCGCGCCCGCCGACATAAGTCAGGTCCTTCTGGATGCCACGGCGATCCTGGCACAGCTTGAGGATCGAGCCGAGGTATTCGTCCGGCGTGTAGATCACCGCCTTGATCCACGGCTCCTCCATGAAGTCGATCTTCACCGGATCGGGCATGTCGGCGGGATTGTGCAGCTCCTTCACCGAGCCGTCCGTCATCGACAGGCGGTAGACCACCGAAGGCGCGGTGGTGATGAGGTCGAGGTCGTATTCGCGGCTCAGGCGTTCCTGGATGATCTCCAGGTGCAGCAGGCCGAGGAAGCCGCAGCGGAAACCGAAGCCCAGCGCCGCGCTCGATTCCATTTCGAACGAGAAGCTCGCGTCGTTGAGGCGCAGCTTGCCGATAGATTCGCGCAGCTTCTCGAAGTCGTTGGCGTCGACCGGGAACAGGCCGCAGAACACCACCGGCTGGACTTCCTTGTAGCCCGGCAGCGCCTGCGTGGCGCCGCCCTTCACGGTGGTGATGGTGTCGCCGACCTTGGCCTGTTCGACTTCCTTGATCTGCGCGGTGATGAAGCCGATCTCGCCCGGGCCGAGTTCGGGCAGGTCCACGCGCTTGGGCGTGAAGCAGCCGACGCGGTCGATCAGGTGCTCGGTCGCGCCTTGCATGAACTTGACGTTCACGCCCTTCTTGATGACCCCGTCGATCACGCGCACCAGAATGACGACGCCCAGGTACGGATCGTACCACGAATCGACGAGCATCGCCTTCAGCGGCTTGTCGCGCTCGCCCTTGGGCGGCGGGATCTTGGTGACGATCGCCTCGAGCACTTCGGCAATGCCGATGCCCGACTTGGCGCTGGCGAGCACGGCGCCGCTGGCGTCGATGCCGATGACTTCCTCGATCTCGGCGCGGACCTTTTCGGGTTCGGCGGCGGGAAGGTCGATCTTGTTGATGACGGGCACGATCTCGTGGTCGTGCTCGATCGACTGGTAGACGTTGGCGAGCGTCTGCGCTTCCACGCCCTGCGCCGCATCGACCACCAGCAGCGCGCCTTCGCAGGCGGCAAGGCTGCGGCTGACTTCGTAGGCAAAGTCGACGTGGCCGGGCGTGTCCATCAGGTTGAGCTCGTAGGTGAGCCCATCCTTGGCGGTGTAGCTCAGGCGCACGGTCTGCGCCTTGATGGTGATGCCGCGCTCCTTCTCGATGTCCATGTTATCGAGGACCTGGGCGCTCATCTCGCGCTCGGTCAGGCCGCCGGTCGTCTGGATCAGACGGTCGGCGAGCGTCGACTTGCCGTGGTCGATATGGGCAATGATGCTGAAGTTACGGATTTGCGCGAGTTCGGTCATGATGCGCCGTTAGCAGTGCTTTGAAGCGATGTCAGCCGCCGAATCCGACCGGTTCAGCCCACCCTGCGCAGCGGCGCCTGCTCCGAGCGATCCCGCCGCTGCCGGGGCGAGGCGAACAGCACCGCGCCGGTGTGGTCGAGTTCGAGCGCCTGGGCGAATTCGACGCCCATGCGGTCCTCCTTGCTCCAGCGCGCGGTGGCCATCATCAGGTAGTCCTCGGCGAGGTGGACCCCGAAGACGGTGCCTGCCGGCACGTTCCACAGCCCCTCGATCATCGCGCCCGACTGCGAGATATTGCGGATCGTCCCGTAATAGACGTGCGACCCATGGTCGAGCATGACCTTTCGCAGCATCGTCTGGCGCGGCGCACGGGCGGAACGCGGCCCCTGCGCCACTGCTATGAGGCTTTCGGACAGCTTGGCCGAGGCCGCCTCGAAGGTGATCGGCCGCTCGTAGATGTAGCCCTGCACATGGCTGCAACCGAGCACGCGCACGAGGTCCAGCTCGTCGAGCGTCTCCACGCCCTCCGCCGTCGTCTCCATGCCCAGCGCCTCGGCAAGGCTGACGATCGAGGCGATGATCGCGCCATTGCGGCTACCCGGCACCGTGGCGCCGCGCACGAAGCTCTGGTCGATCTTGATCTTGTCAAACGGCGCCTTCTTCAGATAGCCGAGTGAGGAGTAGCCGGTCCCGAAATCGTCGAGGGCAAGGCGCACGCCAATGCCCTTGAGCGCAGTGAACATCGATTCGGTCGACTTGTCCTCGCCCAGGAAGACGCTTTCGGTGATCTCCAGTTCCAGCCGCGACGGACTGATCCCGGCGGCCGCGATGGCGTTGGTGACGATCGCCGGCAGCGCCGGGTTGGAGAACTGCAGCGGCGAGACGTTGACCGCCACGCGCACGTCCTCGGGCCAGGCGGCAAGGTCGCGGCAGGCGGTGCGCAGCGCCCACTCGCCGATCTGGGCGACAAGGCCGGTTTCTTCGGCCACCGGCACGAAACGGACGGGCGACATATAGCCATGAACCGGATGCTTCCAGCGCAGCAGCGCCTCGAAGCCGGTGATGCGCTCGCTCGTGGTGCGCACCTGCGGCTGGTAATGCAGTTCCAGCTTGCCGCCCTCGATCGCGTCGCGCAGGTCCTCTTCCAGTTGCTGGCGCTCGCGCGCATCGGCGTGCAGGTCCTCGTTGTAGAAGTGATGTCGGCCGCGGCCGTTGCCCTTGGCGGCATAGAGCGCGAGGTCGGCGTTGCGGATGAGCGCCTCGGAGGTGCTGCCGTCATCCGGGCACAGCGCGATGCCGATGGAAGCGCCGATGGTCACCCTGGCGCCGTCGATCGAGTAGGGCTGGGACAGGTTCTCGATGATACGGCGCGCAAGATGGGCCAGGCCCTCGCGCTGCTGGGCGCCGTGGAGCACCACCTGGAACTCGTCGCCGCCCAGGCGACCGACGCGGCCCCGGTCGCCCACGGTGCCGCCAAGCCGCTCGGCGACCTGCTTGAGCAGCGCGTCACCGGCGGGATGGCCCATCGTGTCGTTGACCTGCTTGAAGCGGTCGAGGTCGAGCAGGAACACCGCACAGGCGCGCATCTCGATGCGCGGGCTGGTCAGGATCTTCTCCAGCCACTCCGCCATCTGGAAGCGATTGGCGAGCTTGGTCAGCGAATCGAAGCGGGCGAGCTGCGTGACGTGCTGCTGCGACCGGCGCTTTTCGGTGAGGTCGGTACCCGAGCCTCGAAAGCCCATGAAATTGTTGAACTGGTCAAGCACCGGCCGGCCCGAGACCGACCACCAGCGCCCGTCGTCCGCCTCGTCGCCGGCCACCGCCACGACATCCGCCGCCGCCCGCACGTTGAGTTCCTGGAACGAGGATCGGGTGTTGAGGTGGAACACCAGCGTACGTTCGGTCTGCTGCCCCTGCGATTCGAGCAGGAAAAGACTGGTGAACGGTCGCCCCTCCAGCTCGCCGGTGCGCTTGCCCAGCAGTACCGCGATGCGCTCGGAGACATAAGTGATTTTGCCCAGGCGATCGGTTTCCCAGAACCAGCCCTGCCCGGTCTGCTCGTATTCGCGCAGGAGCTGCTCGGCCCGGCGCTGTTCGCGCTCGCGTTCGGCATCGGCGAGCGACTGCGACGCCGCGTGGCGCGATTGCCTGACCGCGATGACCAGACCGATCGTCCCGCCGACCGCCAGCAGCCCGAATGCCGCCATCGTGCCGCCGAGCATGGAGGCCCCGCCCCACAGCCCGATCGTTGCGCCGATGATCGAGGTCAGCCGGTTCTCCAGCAGTGCCGTCGCCATGAGCACGACGATGACGTAGATGTTGACCGTCACGTCCCAGTCCAGCCCGGCATGCAGGTGGGTCCAGCGGGCCGTGCCGAAGCCGAACAGGCCCATCGGCAGCAGCACGGCGAGCGCCATCAGCGGATATCGTTGCCAGCCGTCATGCAGGATGCGTCGCTCCAGCCGGGCATAGAGCGGCGCGGGGAGGCACAGAACCATCGCGGCGGCCATGCAGAGCCCCGAGGTCCCGTCCGGCGGGAACCCGGTGAGCAACGCCATCAACAGTCCGCAGGCGAGCAGCGTCGGCGCCATCAGTACCCAGCGGGACGAGATGAAATAGTGCAGGACATCGGTTGCGGCGGGGCGTGCCCGGGACCGGGAAAACCCGCCGAATGCCCCCGGTTGCGCCATGCCGTCCACGGCAACGGCCTTCCCATCGCCAGCGGGCGCAGCCCCGCTCTCGGCACCCGGAAGCACCGCCTGTCGTTTCGTACGCAGACCCATTTTCGCCATGACGCCACCATGGCCGCGCGCCCATTTCGAAACGGTTAAACGGAAGCGGTCGTGGCTACCTTTCCGCCGGTCGGGATGTGGTAACCATTTCGCTTGCCCGAGCGTTATGCCCGTGCTTGCTTGACGCAAACAGCCGGCAGACAAGCCGGCACAACGGGAGAAACGTCCGTGCGCCACATCGCCATCGTCGGATCCGGCCCTGCAGGTTACTACACCGCCGAAGCAGCCCACAAGCAGTGGGGCGACAAGGTCCGGGTCGACATATTCGACAGCCAGCCCGTTCCCTTCGGCCTGATCCGCACCGGAGTCGCACCCGACCATCAGGCGATCAAGGCCGTCTCCCGCCGCTACGAGGCGACCGCGCGGCTGGGCAACGTGCGCTTCGTGGGTAACGTCATGCTCGGCCGCGACGTATCGGTGCCCGAGCTTCAGGACCTCTACGACGCCGTGATCCTCGCGACCGGCGCCCCGCACGACCGCAAGCTCGGCCTGCCGGGCGAGGACCTGGCCAATGTCTTCGGCTCGGCCGCGTTCGTGGGCTGGTACAACGGGCACCCGCAGTTCGCCGGGCTCGACCCGCAGTTCAGCCACGATACCGCCGTCGTCGTCGGCAACGGCAACGTCGCGCTCGACGTGGCGCGCATCCTCGCCAAGTCGGAGGAGGAATTCGCCGCGTCCGACATCGTCGCGCATGCGCTTGCCTCGCTGCGCGGCTCGGCGGTGCGCCGGATCGTGATCCTCGGCCGCCGCGGACCGCACCAGGTCGCGATGACGCCCAAGGAACTCGCCGAGCTCGCCAGGCTCACCCGCGCGCATCCCGAGGTCGATCCCCTCGACCTTCCCGACCCGGCCGAGGATGCCGGGCTCGAGGCGGGCCTGCGCAAGTCCGTCGCCCACCTGCGCGCCTTTGCGACCGGGCAGGCGCGGCCGGGCGCGGACGCGGTGACCGTGGAGTTCGACTTCTTCGCCGCCCCCCGCGCGATCCTGGGCGACACCCGCGTCGAGGCGGTCGAGGTGGAACGTACCCGGCTGGAGAACGGCAAGGCGGTCGGCACCGGCGAGACCTACCGCATTCCCGCCGGGCTCGTCGTCGCCTGCATCGGCTACCAGACCTCGCCGATCCCGGACGTGCCCTTCGACGAGCAGGGCGGGCGCTTCGCCAATGTCGAGGGCCGCATCGCACCGGGCCTCTACTGCGTGGGCTGGGCACGGCGCGGGCCGACCGGCACGATCGGAACCAACCGCCCCGACGGCTTCGCGATCGTCGAGAAGATCGCCGCCGACATGCCGGGCGATTCGGCCAAGCCCGGCCGCCCCGGCTTCGACGCCCTCGCCGAACAGCGCGGGATCGAGGTCGTGCGCTTCACCGACTGGCAGAAGATCGAGGAAGCCGAAATCGCCAATGCCCGCGATGGCGCCCCGCGCGAAAAGTTCGTCGCGGTCGAGCAGATGATCGAGGCCTCGCACCGCGCCTGATGGCGCTGGCCTTGCGCAAGGCGACACAGGTTTACACGGTTTACACGGTCCAGGGGGCAAAGAGCGTCCGCCGGGGCGAAATGTGTCGCCTTGCGCGCGGCCAGTGTCGCCTTGGGTGTCGCCTTGCGCGGGGCCGGTGTCGCCTTGCGCGCAAGAAGTGTCGCCTTGCGCGGGAGGCAGGGACGGGGCAGCGGAGGGTCCAGCGGCTTCATACCGGGACGGTACGCAGCCCCTCACCTGTAGGAAAATGGATTGCACCGTCCTCCGCTGGTCGGTGAGTTTGCGCCTGTTCCGCCCCCATCCGTCATCCCCGCGCAGGCGGGGATCCCGCTGGGCGGCAGGACGAGGTGTTGCCCGCCTACGCGGGGGCGACGGGGTTTTCTGAAAGGCGGAAAAGCCGCGCGTCTGGCCGGCTAGCAGCCGCGCCTACTTCCCCGTGAACGCTGGCTTGCGCTTTTCGAGGAACGCATTGACGCCTTCGAGGAAGTCCCCGGTCCGCCCCGCATCGCGCTGGCCCCTGCGCTCATTCTGAAGCGCGGTTTCGAGGCTCGAATCGAGCGCGTCCCAGGCCATGCGCTTGATGAGGCCCAGCGAGCGGGGGCCGCGCGCCAAGGTCTTCGCCAGCTTCATCGCCTCGCCGTCGAGGTCGGGCTCGGGAACGACCCTGGTGGCGAGGCCCCAGTCGAGCGCGGTCCGCGCGTCGATCTTCTCGCCCAGCAGCATCATCTGCATGGCGCGCACGCGGCCGACCGCCTGCGCCAACAGGTAGGTGGCGCCGCCGTCGGGCACGAGGCCGACATGGCAGAAGGCGCAGAAGAAGTACGCGCCCTCGGCCATCAGCACGACGTCACCCGCCGCCGCCAGTCCCGCGCCGAAGCCCGCCGCCGGACCGCGAATGGCGGTGATGACCGGCTGCTCCATGCGCTTGATCGCCATGATGACGGGGTTGAACGCGCGGTCGAGCTGGCCGCCGATGTCGCGCATGGGATCGGCGAGCAGGTCCTGCGCCGCTGCCAGGTTGGCGCCCGAGCAGAAGCCCTTCCCCTCGCCCGTCAGCAGCACGGCGCGGGCGTCGCGCGCGGCGATGTCGAGCGCGTCGACCAGTTCGTGGCCCATCGCCTCGGTGACGCCGTTCATGGTCTTGGGATCGTTGAGCGCGATGCGCGCGACGCCGTCCTCGAGGCTGTAGAGGATATGCTCGTAACTCATGGGAACTCCTTGATACCGGGCGAGGTCGATCAGGCGAGCATGGCGCCCAGGCGTCCCTTCACGATTTCCTCGGCGTCGCCAATGATCCTTTCGATCAGTTCGCGGCAGGTCGGCACGTCGTGGATCAGGCCCTGGACCATGCCGGCCCAGAAGATGCCCTTGTCGAGGTCCCCGCTCGCCAGCAGTTCGCGGCCCACCGCGCCGGCGACGAGGTGGCGGATATCCTCGAACTGCGCGTCGGGGCGGGCGGAGATCTCGACCACTTCGTCCGAGACCGAGTTCTTGCCCACGCGCGCGGTGTTCTTGAACTTGCGGAAGATGAGGTTGGTGCCGCGCTCGTCGTTCTCGACGTACTTGGCCTTCACGTTGTCGTGGATCGGCGCTTCCTGCGTTGCGCAGAAGCGGGTGCCCATGTTGATGCCTTCCGCGCCCAGCGCCAGCGCGGCGACGAGGCCGCGCCCGTCGCCGATGCCGCCCGAGGCCAGCATCGGGATCTTCACCTTATCGGCGGCCGCGGGGATCAGGATCAGGCCGGGAATGTCGTCCTCGCCCGGATGACCGGCGCATTCGAACCCGTCGATGGAGATGATGTCGCAGCCCGCCCGCTCGGCCGAAAGCGCGTGGCGTACCGCGGTGCACTTGTGCAGGACGGTGATGCCGTGGGGCTTCACCATCTCCCATATCTCGCGGACCTGCTGGGTGCCGGCGGTCTCGATGATCTTGACGCCGCCGTCGATCGCGGCCTGGGCATAGCCCTTGTAGTCGGGCGGCAGGATCGTCGGCAGCACGGTGATGTTCACCGCGAAGGGCTTGGAGGTCATCGAGCGGCAGCGCTCGATCTCGTCGCGCAAAGCCTCGGGGCTCGGCTGGGTCAGCGCGGTGAGCGTGCCGAGACCGCCCGCTTCCGACACCGCGCTGGCGAGTTCGGCATAACCGACGCCCTGCATGCCGCCCTGGACGATCGGGTGTTCGATGCCGAGCATCTCGGTGACGCGGGTCTTGAATGGCATGGTCGCTGCAACTCCCTCTCGGCCGTCGATCTGCGCAGGCGGCCCCGCACCCGGCTATGCCATGGCGCGCGGAGCTTCAAGGCGGGGATGACGCTCGCGGCGCCAAAGCGATTGACCATCGTGGCAGCGAACGAAAACCCGGCGATGGCCTGGACCAGGAGTCGCGCGCCCGGCTCGCTCCCCTTCGGGGGAGCGGGCATTCACCCCTATATCCGTCCGTTGGCCTCGATGCCCTCGATCACGAAGGCCGCGATGGCCTCGCGGATCTCGTCCTCGCCCGCGAGCCCCGGCGGAAACAGCCAGTCGCGGAACATCAGGTTGGCCAGCACCGCCGCGAAGGACACCCGCACCATCAGTTCGGGCGCGACGCGCGGGGTCTCGCCGACGCGGGCGGTCATCATCGACTTGCCCTTGTCGAAGTAGGCCTGCAGCCCGTCGAGCGCATCGATCCCCCCGGTGGTGCCGGGCGAATAGGCGTTGGCCACCACCAGCGAGAGGAACATGCGCGAGTGTCGCGCCATGAAGTCCTGCAACTCCCCGATATAGGCGCGCGCAAGGTCCTTGCCGTCCCGGTCAAGCGCGGGATCGGCCACCGTGCGCGCCTGGAAATCCGCGAAGTGGCGGTTGAGCGGGGTGAAGATCGCCGCACGGAACAGGTCCTGTTTCGAGGCGTGGAAGCGGAAGATCTGCGCCTCGGTCACCTCGGCGCGCCGGGCGATGGCGGCGGTGGTGGCGCCGGAGTAGCCGGAAATCTCGAACTCCTCGGCCGCCGCCTCGAGGATGCGGTCGGCCACTTCCTCCGAAGAGCGCCGCCGCCTGCGCGCCGGCTTCGTGTCCGCCCCGTCGGTTGCCAAATCCGTGTCCTTCCAGTGCGCGCGCCGCGTTGAATCAAGCCTCTATCGGCTCGGCCGCATCATGGGAAGCCGCGCCGCGACCGGCGCCGCCCTTGCCCCTGCAGGCGCATTTACCGTGACCGCGATGAGGCAGAGGCCCTGCGCCATTGCCTCCCCCGACGGGCACTGTACATTCGTTCAACAGGAACAAGACTAACGAGAGGTATGGGAGTGCTCAAATCAGCAGACGGCGGTCTTCGACCCGTGCCGTTCCCGATCGACGATCCCGAACGCATTCCGGTCAAGCGCTACTTCGATGCGGATTTCTACCAGGCGGAACTCGACCATCTGTGGCCGAACGTCTGGCAGATGGCCTGCCGTGAAGAGCAGATCCCCGAAGTGGGCGACTGGATCGAGTACGAGAACGTCGGCAAGTCGGTGATCGTCGTGCGCACGTCGACCGGCGTGAAGGCGTTCCACAACGCCTGCCGCCACCGCGGCGTGCCCTTCGCCGGCGGCTCGCCGCTGGGCTCATCCCACGCCACCGCGCACGGCAACTGCTCGAAGAGCGGGTTCGTCTGCCCGTTCCACGGCTGGCGCTGGAACATGGACGGCGAAAGCACCAAGATCTACGGCAAGCACCTGTTCTCCGAACACCAGCTGCAGGACGCCGAACTCAACCTCATCCCCTGCAAGGCCGAGACCTTCATCGGCTGCGTGTGGATCAACCACGATAACGACGCCCTGCCCGTGCGCGCATCGATCGGCCCGCTCGCCGAGCGGCTCGAGGCGCACAACATCGACAAGCTGCGCGCCGAATGGTGCTACGGCGCGGTGCTTCCGGCCAACTGGAAGATCGCGATGGAGGCCTTCATGGAAGGCTACCACGTCCAGCAGACGCATCCGCAGCTCCAGCATGCCGCGCCGATGATGTACGACAGCATGTACGCGGTGCCGCGCGGCGCCTTCCCGCAAATGGCGATGGAAGACCTCTCGCATACCGAGAACCAGGAACTCCAGGTCAAGTCGATGGGCCTTCTCGGCGAAGGCATGGCCGGCATGATCCATGCCAAGGAAGTCGAGATTGCGCGCAGCATGATCGGCATCGAGGAAGGCCTGCCCGAAGACAAGAACCAGGCCATGTTCATGTGGCTCGGCATGGTGATGCACCAGATCTCCGAGCGCCTGAAGGCCAAGGGAGAGCCGATCCCCGACTTGTGCGCCGTGGCGCAGACGCACCCGATCAACGCGGTCGAGTTCCTGTTCCCGCACTACTTCCTGCTGCCCTACTTCAGCTCGATGTCGGCCTATCGCATCCGCCCGCTGGGCCCGGAAAGCTGCTTCTTCGAGATCTGGTCGCTGACCTTCTTCCCCGAAGGCGAGGAGCCCGAGCCGATCATGGAAGCCACCGTGCTTCCTTACGACAGCCCGGAATTCCCGCCGATCCCGCGGCAGGACTACTCGAACATCCCGATCCAGCAGAAGGGCCTGCACGCCTCGGGCTTCGAGTTCATGCGCCTCTCCTCGCAGGTCGAGGGCATGATCAGCAACTACCAGCGCATCATCGACGGCTACCTTGCCGGCAAGCCCGCCGAAAAGCTGGCGGCGGCAACCAACAAGCTGGGCGGCAACTTCGACGGCAAGATCGAGGATCTCGAGCTCTGACCATCCGTTCCCGGTCATGGTGACGGGGCCCTGCAGGCACACGCCTGCGGGGCCTCGTTCCCGTCTGCCCAATCCGGCCTCGCGAAGTAAAAGCGCCTCCCGCCGCGATGACCGCTTGATCTCCTGCTCATCCGGATGCCAAGTGCCGGCATGAGCCCACACATCCGCGCGATGATCGCCGCAGCCGCCTTCTCTTTCGTCACCGGCAAGAAGGTCGCAGGCCTCTACGACCACTCGGCCGGACGGGACCGGCGGATCGCGGCGGAAAGCCGGGACAACCAGCTGCAAGGCTTCGATGGCGACCGCGCGGTCAAGTTCGGCGGCACGCTCCCGGAAATCTACGATGCGGGCGACAGGACTTTCGTCGCCTTCGAAATTGATGGGACGACAGTGCGCGGCTACGACCGCGGCTCGTCGAGCGCCTACGAAGCCCAGGTCACAGGCGGCGTCGTGCAGGTCTACGATCATGCCCAGGCCGCGTGGTTCGCGTACGATATCCAGGACGCGGATGCGCCGCAGAGTTATCACCGGACCACGGAGGAAGGCCGCTAGGCCAAACGCCTCAGCCGCCGATCGCGCGTTCCCGCAGATGCGCCGCCGCGTCCGCCACCGGCCGGGCCATGGCCGCGCCGATCAGCAGCAGCGCCGGGCCGTCGCCCAGCGCGGCGCGGGCGGCGAGCGGGAGCAGGCCGAGGCTGGTGTGAAAATGGCGCTCGCCCGGCAGGCTCGCGCTCTCGACCAGCGCCACCGGCGTCGCGGCCGGCAGGCCCGCCGCGATCAGCCGGGCGGAGACTTCGCCCGCCGCCGCCTTGCCCATGTAGACCGCCAGCGTCGCCTCGGGATCGGCCAGCCGCGCCCAGTCGAGGTCGAGCACTTCGCCGGCGCGGGCATGGGCGGTGACGAAGGTCAGCCTGCGGGCGAGCCCGCGCAAGGTGAGCGAGGCGCCGAGGCTGGCCGCCGCCGCGCTCGCCGCCGTGACGCCGGGGCAGATGCGGATCGGTACGCCCGCCGCGCGGGCCGCCTCGAGTTCTTCGGTGGCGCGGCCGAAGATCGCCGGATCGCCGCCCTTGAGCCGCACGACCTTCTCCCCCGCCAGCGCGGCCTCGACGATCAGGCTGTCGATCGTTTTCTGATCCTTCGAATGGCGCCCCGATCGCTTGCCGACATGCACGAGGCGCGCGGACGACGCCGCCATCTCGAGGATGCCGGGGCCGACCAGCGCATCGTAAAACACCACGCTCGCCTCGCCGATCAGCCGCTCGGCCTTGCGGGTGAGCAGTTCGGGGTCGCCGGGGCCGCCGCCGACGAGCCAGACCGTGCCGTGAGGAAAATCGGTCATTCCGCAGCCTCCAGTGCGATGGGGGAACTCGCTTCGATGAGCCGTGCGATGGCGGGGCGGCACGAGCCGCAATTGGTTCCCGCACGCGTGCAGACGCCAACCTCGGCGACGCTCGCCGCGCCCTCACCGACTGCGACGGCGATGTCCTTTTCACCGACGCCGTGGCAGACGCAGACGATCGGACCGCGATCGGGCAGCGGCGTGCTGGGGCGTCCGGCGAGCAGTTCGGTGGCGCTGGCATCGCCAAGGCCGAGCTGTCCGGCGACCCATTGGCGCGGCGGCAGTTGTCCCGAGCGGGTCAGGTAAACGGCGGCGCGCAGCGCGCCTGCCGCGTCCCGCACCGCGATGCGGCGCATGCCGCGCACCACGTCGGCCACCTCGATCCGCTCGCCCGGGGGCAGCAGCGCGTCGAGGTCGATCGCGCCTTCCCCGGCCAGTTCGTAGAGCCAGCCCGCCTTGACGCGCGCCCGGGTCCAGTAGAGCAGCCCGCCCGGCGCCATGACGTCGCGGCGCACCAGGAAGCCGCGCCAGTCGGGCGCGACGGCGACCACGCGCGCGGCGGCATTCTTGAAGCCGGGCTGGCCGGACACCGGGTCCACCGCCTGCGAGGGCAGCCGGTTCGCGCGCCCCTCGCCCGCCATCGCGTCGGTCCAGTGCATCGGCACGCAGACCTCGCCGCGCCGCTGGCCGTGCGATACGGCGACGCGGTAGAGGCTGGCGCCGTGCCGCGTCTCCACCCGGCCTAAGCCGCCTTCGGTCAGTCCCAGTTCGGCGGCGTCGAGCGGATGGACCTCCAGCAGCGGCTCGGGCCGGTGCTGCGAGAGCGTGGGAGAGAAGCCGGTGCGCGTCATCGTGTGCCACTGGTCGCGGTAGCGCGCGGTGTTGAGGCGCAGCGGGAAGTCGGCGTCGACCACAGGCGCGGCCGGTGTCACGCGCACCAGCCGCGCCTTGCCCGAAGGCGTGGGGAAGCGTCGTCCAAGGGGATGCGCGCCGCCCCACTGGAAGGGTTCGAGCGTCTCATACTCGTCGTCGGTGAGTGCGGCGTGGGCGGTAAGGTCGAGCGCCTTGCCACGCCGTCCCGCGAGGCCGGTCATCGCGGCGAATTCGCGGAAGATCGCGGCAGGACCGTCCCACGCGAAGTGCTCCGCCCAGCCCATCCGCGCGGCGACATCCGCGATGATGCACCAGTCCGCGCGGGCCTCGCCGGGAGGGGCGAACAGCGCGCGCTGGCGGCTGACGCGGCGTTCGGAATTGGTGACGGTGCCGTCCTTCTCGCCCCAGCCGTGCGCGGGGAGGCGAACGTGGGCGATGCGCCCGGTGTCGGTGTCGGCGATGATGTCGGACACGACCACGGTGGGGCAACGCGCCAGTGCCTCGCGCACGAAATGGCTGTCGGGCATCGAGACCGCAGGGTTGGTCGCCATGATCCAAAGGAAGCGGATGCGCCCGTCATGGACGGCGCGGAACAGGTCCACCGCCTTGAGGCCAGGGCCGCCGCAGAGGCTGGGCGCGTCCCAGAACGCGGCGACATCGGCCCGCTCGTCCGCGCCGAAGCCGAGGTGGCAGGCGAGCGTGTTGGCCAGCCCGCCGACCTCGCGCCCGCCCATGGCATTGGGCTGGCCGGTGATGCTGAAGGGCCCCTCCCCGGCGCGGTTGATGCGGCCGGTGGCGAGGTGGAGGTTGATGATCGCGTTGCCCTTGTCCGTCCCGCAGACCGACTGGTTGGCGCCCTGGCTGAACAACGTGACCATGCGCGGATGCGCGGCGACGAGGTCCACGAGCGCGGCGAAAGTCTCTGTGGGGACGCCGGGCGCGGCATCGAGTGCCTCCCAGAACCCGGCGTCCACCTCTCCGTGGGCGGCGAGGTATTCCTCGTCCACCAGATCCCGCCGGCGCAGCTCTGCCAGCAGGGCGTTGAACAGCGCCACGTCGCCATCGGGTGCGACGGGCACGTGGAGGTCGGCCTGCTCGGCGGTTTCAGTGCGGCGCGGGTCGATGACGACGAGTCTGGTGCCGCGCGCGGCGCGCGCCTGCTCCAGCCGCTGCCAGACGACCGGGTGGCACCAGGCGGTGTTCGAGCCGACCAGCAGCACGAGGTCCGCCTCGTCGAGATCGGAGTACGAACACGGCACCACGTCCTCGCCGAAAGCCCGGTTGTGGGCGGCGACGGCGCTCGCCATGCAGAGGCGCGAATTGGTGTCGATGTTGGCGCTGCCGACGAAGCCCTTCATGAGCTTGTTGGCGGCGTAGTAGTCCTCGGTCAGCAGCTGGCCGGAGACATAGAAGGCGACGCTGTCCGGCCCGTGCTCGGCGATGCAGTCGCGCATTTTCCCGGCGACCAGGTCCAGCGCCTCGTCCCACGACGTTTCCCGCTCCCCGATCATCGGCGCGAGCAGGCGGCCGTCGAGGCTGACCGTCTCCCCCAGGTGCGTGCCCTTGGAGCAGAGGCGGCCGTGGTTCGCCGGGTGGGCGGCGTCGCCCCGGATCTCGACCGCGCGCGGGCCGGTGACCGTGGCGGAGACGCCGCAGCCCACTCCGCAGTAGGCGCAGGTGGTGCGGATCGGCGCCATCCCCGTCAGGCCGCCTCGGCCCGGACGACCACTGCCGAGCGCAGGAGGTAGAGCCGCCCGGCGTCGACCTTCAGCGGGATCGTCGGCACGCAGCCCTCGTCGTCCCCCAATGCCTTGCCGGTGCGCAGCGAGATGTTCCAGTTGTGGAGCGGGCAGGCCACCACCTCGCCGTGGACGATGCCCTGGCTGAGTGGGCCCTGCTTGTGCGGGCACTGGTTGCGCAGCGCGAAGAACTCGCCGCGCATTGTGTGGAACACCGCGATCTCGTCGCCGCCGACCACCGGAAGCGTGCGCGCGGTGCCCGGTTCGATCTGGGTGACCGGGCCGATATCAAGCCAGTTGCCGATCATCATGCGTTCTCCAGCTGCGGCTTCGGGGATGCCGGGAAAGGTCGCACCTCGGCGAGGTGCTGGTGCAGCTTAGCGTCCTCGCCTGCGGCGCGCTTCGCCCAGGGATCGTCCTGCATGAACTGCTGCGAGTAGCGGAAGCGGGCGGCGTAGCGTTCCACCGCGCCCTCCTCGGCCAGCCGGTCCTTGACGTATTGCAGGCCGACCCGCTCGATCCACGGCGCGGTTCGCTCGAGATAGTGCGCTTCCTCGCGGTAGAGCTGGGTGAAGGCGGCGCACATGTCCATCGCCTCCTCCTCGGTCGCGACCTTGCAAAGGAAGTCGGTGGCGCGCACCTTGATGCCGCCGTTGCCGCCGACGTGGAGTTCGTAGCCCGAGTCCACGCAGATGACGCCGAAGTCCTTGATCGTCGCTTCCGCGCAGTTGCGGGGGCAGCCCGAGACGGCGATCTTGAACTTGTGCGGCATCCACGAGCCCCATGTCATGTGCTCGATCTTGACGCCGAGGCCGGTCGAATCCTGCGTGCCGAAGCGGCACCATTCGCTGCCGACGCATGTCTTCACGGTGCGCAGCGACTTGCCGTAGGCATGGCCCGAAACCATCCCGGCGGCGTTGAGGTCAGCCCAGACGGCGGGCAGGTCCTCCTTCCTGATGCCGAAGATGTCGAGCCGCTGGCCGCCGGTCACCTTGACCATCGGCGCTTCGTACTTCTCCACCACGTCGGCGATGGCGCGCAGTTCGCGGGGGTTGGTGAGCCCGCCCCACATGCGCGGGACGACGGAATAGGTGCCGTCCTTCTGGATGTTGGCGTGCATGCGCTCGTTGACGAAGCGGCTCTTCTGGTCGTCCACGTACTCGCCCGGCAGCGCGCAGAGCAGGTAGTAGTTGAGCGCCGGCCGGCACGAGGAGCAGCCGTCCGGGGTCGTCCAGTGCAGCTCCTGCATGACCTGAGGGATGAGGCGCAGGTCCTTCTCGACGATCAGGCGGCGCACGTCGTCGTGAGTGAAGCTGGTGCACTTGCACAGCGTCTTCGGCCCCGACTGGACCTCGCCGCCGAGCGTGAGCGCCAGCAAGCTCTCGACCAGGCCGGTGCAGGACCCGCACGAGGCCGAGGCCTTGCAACTGCTCCTTACGGCATCGAGCGAGCAGGCGCCCGCCTGGATGGTCCTGACCACCGTGCCTTTGGAAACGCCGTTGCAGCCACAGATCTCGGCATCGTCCGAGAGGGCGGCAACGGCGGCGTTAGGGTCCGCGAGCGCACCCCCGGACGCGAAAGCCTGCCCGAAGATCAGCGCCTCGCGGATGGGCGATACGTCCTCGCCCTTCTTCATGAGATCAAAGTACCAGGAGCCATCCGCCGTATCGCCGTAGAGCACCGCGCCGATCAGGCGGTCTTCCCTGACGATCACCCGCTTGTAGGCGCCGCGCGCGGCATCGCGCATGACGATGTCCTCGCAGCCCTCACCGCC
This sequence comes from Novosphingobium sp. GW821-FHT09E05, assembly GCF_059416165.1. Classification (NCBI taxonomy): domain Bacteria; kingdom Pseudomonadati; phylum Pseudomonadota; class Alphaproteobacteria; order Sphingomonadales; family Sphingomonadaceae; genus Novosphingobium; species Novosphingobium sp. GW821-FHT09E05. Next base: position 1,120,530 of record NZ_JBWKOQ010000001.1, on the reverse strand, counting down.
CGAGAAGTCCCCGGCGGAGAACAGGTCTATGCCGGAAACCTTGAGCTTGGTGGAGGTGACGGAGCCCTCGTATCCGGTCGGAGCGCCGGTCGCATGGTCGGCGAGCGCGCGGCACATCTCCCACAGCGGCGCGACGAGGCCGTAGCAGGTGCCGCGGTGCTGCACGCATTCGCCCACTGCCAGCACCGCCGGGTCGGAGGTGACCATGTGGTCGTCGACCAGGATGCCGCGCTCCACGTCCAGCCCAGCCTCGCGGGCGAGTGCGGTGGCGGGGCGGATGCCCACCGCCATGACGACGATGTCGCAGGGGATCTCGGTGCCGTCCTCGAGCCTGACGCCGGTTACCCGGCCGCCCTCGCCCAGGATTTCCTTGGTGTTGGCGCCGGTCAGGATCGTCTGGCCACGCCGCTCCAGTTCCGAGCGCAGCAGATAGCCCGCCGCCTCGTCGAGCTGGCGCTCCATCAGCGTGGGCATCAGGTGGATCACGGTCACCTTCATGCCGCGCAGGTTGAGCCCGTGCGCCGCCTCCAGCCCGAGCAGCCCGCCGCCGATCACCACGGCCGCGCCGCCGCGATCCGCCGCGCTCAGCATCCGGTCGACGTCGTCGAGGTCGCGGAACGTCACCACGCCGTCGAGGTCCTTGCCCGGCACCGGGATGATGAAGGGATCGGAGCCAGTCGCGATCAGCAGCCGGTCGTAGGGCTCGACCCGGCCCGAGGCGGCGATGACGCTCTGCGCCGCGCGGTCGATCGCCACCACCTTGTCGCCCGAGACGAGCGTGATCGCGTTGTCCTCGTACCATTCGCGCGTGTTGATGACGATCTCGTCGAAGGTCTTCTCGCCCGCCAGCACCGGCGAAAGCATGATGCGGTTGTAGTTCACGCGCGGTTCGGCGCCGAAGATCGTGACCTCGAAGCGAAGCGGATCGCGGGCGAGGATTTCCTCCACCGCGCGGCAGCCCGCCATGCCGTTGCCGATCACCACCAGCCGTTCCCTGCCGCTGCCGGGGAAGCTGTCCCTCTCGAAGTTCACGGGTGCATTCACGTCACGTCTCCATCCGCAACGCGCACGCAAAAAAACCGCCTCGTGCCTGTCCCGGAAAGGGAGAGGTACGGGCGGCTTCATTGCCACGCGTTCTGTCATGTGATGCGAGGCGCTGGTTCGTCCGGCGGTGGACGAGCGCTCTATCGCTGCCGTAGGTGTACCTGATTCGCCGGGGTCACTGCAAGCGGCATTTTTGCGATGCAGCATCGTCTTTCTTAGGCTGCCCGGTCTGGACGGCGACGGCGAAGGCGGCCGACAACGCCAGAATGGATCAGAATGCCAATTCGAGGCTGAGCCAGAACTTCTCGACGTCACCGGTGACGGGCAGCGTGACCGCGTCGTAGCGCGCGTACTTGGCGAGCACGGCGACCTGCCTGAGCTTGAAAGTGACCTGCGCGTTCCATTCGGTGCCGTATTCGCTGTCACCGGCGTCGCTGTCGAACTGGTGCCAGGTGACGTTCGCAGCGACGCCCTTGAGCGCGCCGAGGTCGCCGAGCTTGTAGGTCGCGCTGGCGTAGGCGTCCTGCAGACCCTGCGCTGGCGTGGTCAGGAAAACGTCGGCGGTGCCGTTGAACTTGTGCAGCGTGGCGAGCGGGGTCTGGAGCGCGAAGCCGTTGTCGGCACCCAGCTTCTCGTATCCCCCGGCAAGGCGCAGGCCCTTGAAGGCGACACCCGCCTCCCCCGCGAGGTAGTCTGCGGCGTAGTCTTTCGCCGTGGTCTTCCAGTCGGACTGCCGGGCGTAGGACGCGGTCAGGTCCAGCTTGGCGGACTTGCCCAGCGGGAAAGCGCCGGTGGCACGCGCGCCATACGTCTTGCTGGAACTGGCGACCTGCAGCGGGTCGTCGTAGTCGAGGAGATAGGCGAAGCCCTTCAGGGCCAGCGGCCCGGCCTTCACTTCCGCGCCGCCGAAGAAGAGGTCGCCGCCGTAGGACTGGCGGGGTCCGGATTCCGATCCGAAGATCGTGCGCTGGCTCCAGCTCCACGTCGCGTCGAGCGCGACGGGGCCGATCCGGGCCTCGCCGCGCACCGCGTCGAAGGTCTGCTCGTCCTGCCGCCAGCCGACCGAGCCGACCCAGCGCTGGTCGTCGAGATTGATGCGCTGGCGGCCCACGGTAACGCCCGTGCCCTTGACCTTGTAGGCGATCTGCAGCCGGTTGAGGCCGACCGTCTCGGGATCGGGGACCACCGAGCGGCCGGGCCGGTACTGGCCGCTCGTGCCGTTGGCGAAGGGGAAGGCGTTGTACCCGTCCGCCAGCGCCAGCACCCCCTCGCCCTCGGCCAGCAGCGACAGACTGTGCAGTTTCAGCTCGGCCCCGGCGCGCACGCGCATGGTGACGGCATCGGCATCGCGGTCGACGCCCGGCTGGTCCACCGATTCCCAGCGCAGGCGGGCATCGACGATCGGGTCGATGGTCAGGTCCTCGCTGACCTTGACCGGCACACCGGGCGCGGCAAGGACGGGGGTGGCGGTGAGTGCTGCAGACAATGCTGCCAGCGAAATCGCGGTCTTCATGGGTGTGCCCTCCGAAACTGGATCGAAGGCAGACGCCATTGCCCGCCGTGTTTTCGTTCACGCGTCGATCGACGGACGCCCTTGCCCGCCGCCGCCCCTCACGAGCGCGCGCATTGCCAGCCATTCAACGCATTCGTAACTCAGGCCGCCTTCACCGCCGGCCCGTGGTCGTACTCTGCGAGGAAGTGCAGCACCTCCTGCCGGTACTGGTAGAATTTCGGATCATCGAGCAGTGCCTTGCGGTCGCGCGGGCGCGGCAGATCCACCTTGAGCACCTTGCCGATCGTGGCGTTGGGCCCGTTTGTCATCATCACCACGCGGTCGGCGAGCAGGATCGCCTCGTCCACGTCGTGCGTCACCATGATCGCGGTGACCTTGGTGCGGTTCCAGGTCTCGACCAGCACGTCCTGCAGGTCCCAGCGCGTCAGGCTGTCGAGCATGCCGAAAGGCTCGTCGAGCAGCAGCAGGCGGGGCGACAGCGCGAAGGCCCGCGCAATACCGACCCGCTGGCGCATGCCGTTCGACATCTCCGCCGCCATCCTGTCCATCGCCCCGCCCAGCCCGACGCGGCCCAGGTAATAGTCGACGATATCGCGCCGCTCGGCCTTGCTGGCGTGGGGGTAGACCCGCTCGACGCCCAGCGCCACGTTCTGCCGCGCGGTGAGCCAGGGCATCAGGCTCGGCGCCTGGAACACCACTGCCTTGTCCGGCCCGGCGACGTCGATCTCGCGGTTGTCGAGGACGATGCCCCCCGCGCTGATCGCATTGAGCCCCGCCGCCATCGTCAGCACCGTGGACTTGCCGCAGCCCGAGTGGCCGATCAGCGAGACGAATTCGCCCTTGTCCATCAGCAGGTTGAAGTCCTCGACCACGGTGAGCGGCCCCCGGGGCGTCGGGTAGACCTTGTGCAGCCGGAAGAACTCGAGATAGCGCCGTTCGACCGCCGACTTGCCCGCGGCGACATAGGCCGCGGGAAGCTCGATCTCCTTGCGCCCTGCGAACAGGTCGATCGGCGCGACGGCGGGTAGCGTCACTGCGCTGTCCGCTGTGCCCGGCCCCTGCGCGTTCAGCGCGCCGAGGTATTCGACGATAGCCTTGCGCAGCGCCTGGAACTGCGCGTCGTCGTTCACCGCCTCGCGGTCGCGCGGGCGGGGCACGTCCACGGTGAACAGCCGCCCGATCGTGGCCGACGGCGCGGGCGTCAGCACGGCGACGCGGTCGGCCAGCAGCAGCGCCTCGTCCACGTCGTTGGTGACGAGGATGATGGTGCGCCGCTCCTCCTTGCGGATGCGCTCGATCTCGTCCTGCAGCTTGGCACGGGTCAGTGCATCGAGCGCCGAAAGCGGCTCGTCCAGCAGCAGGATTTCCGGCTCCATGGCGAGCGCGCGCGCCACCGCGACACGCTGGCGCATCCCGCCGGAGAGCTGCGACGGCTTGCGGTCCATCGCATGGCCTAGGCCTACCAGCGCGACCTTCTGGCGCACCAGCGCAGTCCGCTCCGATCTGGAGCGATCCTTGTGGACCGCATCCACCGCCAGCGCGACGTTCTGCTCCACGGTCAGCCACGGGAACAGCGAGTACGACTGGAACACCAGCCCCCGGTCCTTACCGGGCCCGCTCACCGGCTCGCCGCGCAGGAGGATCGCCCCGGCATCGGGCTCTATCAGCCCGGCGATGGCCGAGATCAGCGTGGTCTTGCCGGCGCCCGAGAAACCGAGCACGGCGATGAACTCGCCCTCCTCGACATCGAGGTCGATACCGCCCAGCACGCGGGTCTTCTCGCCCGACTTGCCGATGTAGTCCTTGGTGACGCCCTGCAGCGAGAGGATCGTGGCCATGGTCCGTGCTCCTTCGTTCAGACGGTACGGTTGCGGCTGACGAGCGCCTGGAGGCTCATCATCACGCGGTCGAGCAGGAAGCCGATCAGCCCGATGACGACCACCGCGAACATGATCCGCGCCAGCGACTGGCTCGACCCGTTCTGGAACTCGTCCCAGACGAACTTGCCGAGGCCGGGGTTCTGCGCGAGCATTTCCGCGGCGATCAGCACCATCCAGCCTACCCCCAGCGACAGGCGCATGCCGGTGAAGATGAAGGGCAGCGCGCTTGGCAGCACGAGGCGCGTCAGCTTCTGGAACGCGCCTAGACGGAGCACACGGCCCACGTTCAGCAGGTCCTTGTCGATCGATGCTGCACCGATCGCGGTGTTGATCAGCGTCGGCCAGAGCGAGCACAGCATCACCACGATCGCGGAGATCACGAAGCTCTTGGCCAGCACCGGGTCGGCGCCGGTCACGGTGGCGGAGACCACCATCGTCACGATCGGCAGCCAGGCCAGCGGGCTGACCGGTTTCATGATCTGCACCAAAGGGTTGATCGCCGCATTGAACAGCGGCGAGAGGCCCGCAGCCAGCCCGATCGGCACCGCGCAGATGGTCGCCAGCACGAAGCCCAGCGCCACCGTCTCCAGCGAGGTGACCACCTGGTCGACGAACGTGGGCGAGCCGGAATAGTCGAAAGCGATCGCCTGCGTCCCCGCCGCTATGCGCGCGTCCTGCTCTGCATGGAACTGCGCCCTGGCCGCATTCGACGCCTGCCATTCCTCGAACAGCGCCCCGCCCTGCGCGGCGACGGCGACCGGCCCCGGCAACGCCCCGAGCGAGGTCTGGACCATCGGCGCCAGCGCTGCCCACAGGCCGAGGAATGCTGCGATGCCGATCAGCGGCGCCAGCAGCGCCTTGCCGTTGCGGGCGAGCAATTGCTGCAACTTACCGGGCACGCCCGGTGCAGCATTTTGCGCGGGCGTCATGGGGGGCTCCGAAACGGCCCGAGCCCGGTCCACCGGCTCGATATCAGCGAAAGCGGTTGCCATCGAATTTCTCCTCGGTGGTCGGATCAGCTGCCGGTCACGCCGGATGCGGTGACCTTCTGGCCCCGCTTCAGGCCGATCCTGAGCGACTGGATGTAGGCGTTGGGCTGGTGCCCGTCATAGGGCACATGGTCGATGAAGCCGGTATCGAGCGGCTTGAACCCATCGGTCTGCGGGATCGCGGCGGCCGGGATCACGTGCCTGTCCGCCAGCGCCTTCGCGGCGGTGAGGTAGAGGTCCGGCCGGTAGACCGCCCTCGCCTGCGCCGCGTACCAGGCATCGTCGTGGTCTGCCGAAATCTGCCCCCAGCGCCGCATCTGCGTCATCGTCCAGATCGCGTCGGAGTAGAACGGATAGCCGGCGAACCTGTCGAAGAACACGTTGAAGCCCGCCGCATCGCGGGTGTCGCCGGGGCCGAAGGTGAACTTGCCCGTCATCGAGGCGGCGATGACGTCGGCATCGGCGCCGACATAGTTGGACTTGCTCAGGATCTGCACCGCTTCCGCGCGGTTTTTCCCGCCGTCCGCGTCGAGCCACTGCTGCGCCTTGATGATCGCGCGCAGCAGCGCGGCGGTGGTGCCGGGGTACTTCTGGGCGAAGTCCTTGCGCAGGCCGAGGACCTTCTCGGGATTGTCGTGCCAGATCTGGTCGTCGGTGATGACCGGCACGCCGATCTTCTTCTTCACCGCCGCCTGGCTCCACGGCTCGCCGACGCTGTAGCCCTCGATCGTGCCGGCCTCGAGCGTAGCGGGCATCTGCGGCGGCGGGGTCACCGAGAGCTGGACGTCCGCGCCGGTCGTGCCGCCGACGTCGCCGGGCAGGTAGTACCCGGGATTGAGCCCGCCCGCCGCCAGCCAGTAGCGCAGTTCGTAATTGTGGGTGGAGACCGGGAACACCATGCCCATCTTGAAGGGCTTGCCCTCCTGCCGGTATTTCTGGACGACCGGCTGCAGCGCCGAGGCCGAAATCGGGTGGACCGGCTTGCCGTCGGCGCCCTTGGGCAAGGTCGGCTCGATCAGGGCCCACACCCGGTTCGACAGCGTGATGGCATTGCCGTTGAGGTCGAGGCTGATCGGCGCGATCATCTCGGCCCTGGTGCCCAGCCCCAGCGTCGCCGCGATCGGCTGGCCCGCGAGCATGTGTGCCCCGTCGAGTTGCCCGCCGATCACGCCGTCGAGCAGGACCTTCCAGTTGGCCTGCGGCTCGAGCGTAACGTTGAGGCCCTCCTCGGCGAAGAAGCCCTTCTCGCGGGCAATGGCAAGCGGCGCCATGTCGGTGAGCTTGATGAAACCGAGCTTGAGCGCGGGCTTCTCGATCCCGCCCGCGGCCACCTTGGCGGCCTCGCTCGGCGCGTCGTTCTTGCCGCAACCCGTGAGCGCGGCGCCTGCCATGAGTGCCATCACGGCCGCGCGCCGCGTGAAACCGTTCCCCCGAACCTTGCTCATCGAAACCAACCCCGCCTGAAGGCAAAACGCGAAAAAGCCGCCTCGACGCAAGTCCGGTTGGACTACATCGGGCGGCCACGTTGCCACTGTTCTTGAAAGCCACGGAACGGTACTTGAGCGCTCCCTTCCTTGGGAGCCGACCGTTCTGCTTGGTCCTTATGTAAGCGATTCGCTGACTTGGCGTAAAGCGGTTTTTGCAGCGCAGCACGTTTCACCTCGGCGCGAGGTTCACCAACAGGCGCTGAGACGCGGAGAAGAAAGGGGAAAATCCGGCCATGTCGTTTGCCGGGAATGTAAGGGCGATGAGATCGCCAGCGGGACCCGCCCTTACATTCCGGCGGTCGTGTCGCCGTCAGGGCCGCCTTGAAAGGTAGCCTTCGATATCGTGGGGATCGAAAATGCCGCCGTCGAAGAAGCTGTTCGCCTCCAGCATCATCGCCCCCTGCTGCGTACCCACGACGGTTCGCGCGGCAAGGCTGCCCTCAACCTTGGAGCTGGCGCCGGGAAGCGGCTCTCCGGTCCCGAGCAGCGCGGCGCGGTAGACATCGGGACGGAACACCCGCGCCGCCTTCGCCGCGTCCGCGGGATCGAAGTCCATCGCGTCCCATCGCACCATCTGCGTGTAGAGCCACTCCGCCTGACTGACCCAGGGGAAGTTCGCCGCTTCCCGGTACTGGAACATGAAATCCGGATAATGGATCAAGGCGCCCCCGCGCGAGATCAGGAGCCGGTCCGAAATAGCCCGGTGGATCAGCTCCGCCGACCCGTCGAGATAGTCCGGCCGCGCAAGGATCGCCGCGTTCTGCTCCCAGTTCGCAGGGTCCACGAAATGCGCGCCCGCCCGGCACAGGGCGCGGATCAGCGCTTCCACCGCATCGCGTTTCTCGTCGAGCACGGGCTCGCGCATGGCCAGCACCTTCTCGACGCCGCGCCGCCATATCTGCGCGGTGGAGAGCACGATCTCCCCCGCCCCCTGCTCCACCGCGACGCTGTTCCACGGCTCGCCGACGCAGATTCCGTCGACCTCTCCCTGTGCCAGTGCGTCGGCGCAGAAGGGCGGCGCCACCGTCGTGATCTCGACGTCACGGTCGGGCTGGATGCCGCAGGCGGCAAGCCAGTAGCGCAACATATAGTTATGGCTCGAGTAGCGATGCACCACGCCGAAGCGCAGCGGATCGCCGGCGGCAAGCCGCTCCTGGACGATCGTGCGTAGCGCCTGGCCCACCTCGGCCGGTTCGCCGATGCGGTCCGCCGGCCTGACACGCCGCGCCAACCCGGGCCGCAAGGTGATTGCATTACCGTTCAGCCCCAGCACGAACGGAACCGCGAGCGGTTGCGCCGGGCGACCTCGACCCAAGGTGGTCGCGATCGCCAGCGGCGCCACCAGATGCGCGACGTCGCTGTGACCGTAAAGAAGGCGGTCCAGCACGGTCGCCCAGCTCATGTCCTTCACCAGGCGCAGCGAAACTCCGGCTTCCTCGGCGAAGCCATGCTCGTGCGCAAGGATCGGCAGGCAGGCATCGACCAGCGGCAGGAAGCCGATCGTCAGTTCGCTCGTCACGCTGTTACTCCCCCTGAGCATGGGTGGACTGGGCCGATATGCATCACGCTCCGCCCATCAGCTTGTGCGCAGTCACGATCGCCTCCGCAATGTCGACGATGCGTTTTCCCTGGTTCATCGCCGCCTTGCGCATCTCGGCGTAGGCCCTGGCTTCCGGCAAGGCGCGGGTGTCCATCAGGATCCGCTTCGCCTTGTCGACGGCGTCGCGTTCCGCCAGCTTCCCCTTCGCTTCGGCCAGGTCGCGCTGCAGCCGGGAAAAGGCATTGAAGCGGGTGACGGCCAGATCGAGGATCGGGCGTATCCGATTCGGCGCAAGGCCAGCCACGACATAGCTGGATACTCCCGCATCGACCGACGCGATGATCGATTCGTCGTCCGATTCGTCCACGAACATGGCGATCGGCCGTTGCAACGCTCGGCTGACGGCGAAATACTCCTCCAGCACGTCGCGGGAGGGATTACCCAGGTCCATCAAAACGATATCGGGATCGAACCCGGCGATGCGCGCAAGAAGGCCCCGCCGGTCGGTCACCACGAACAGCTCGCAGTCCTCCAGGGTAGCCAGCCCTTCCTGGATGATCGATGCGCGGGCCGCGCTTTCGTCGATGATGGCAATGCGCATGGAACCCGCCTTGTGCAGCGCAGCAGCCCGAGATGGCAAGGGCCCGCCCGACAGATCGGCCACGCGTCCGCGAACTGCGGCATGTCGGCCACAGGCGCGGGCTCGTTCGCCGGACAGGTATCCACCGCCGCAACGCCCCCTCACCAGCTCCGCAATCGAGGCGGATAGGACGGTGCAACAAGCCCGCCGTGACCCGGCAACCGGACGGCCAGGCTTTAAGCGACTACACCCGCATCTGCTGTCGGACCGGAAGCATCAAAACCCAGCGCCGTCGGCGGCGGTGGCAGATGCCGGCGGAGCAAGGCCGCCTCCACGAAACCCAGCGACCATCCGGCATGCATCGTCACCGCAGCGATGCCCGAGCCGGCAGCGCATATCGAGCGTGAACGCCACCCCAGGAAGAGCCCCATCGCGGTAGCACCGACGAGCCAGCACACCATGGGGAGCAAAAGCAGCAGCGCCTCCCCCCGCACCGCCGCGATCGGCGCACCCGCCAGCGCGGCGACGATGGCCGGAGGCACGGCGAGCGGCAGGACCTGGCGCAGCCTGACGGGGGCCGGATGGCGCCTGATATTGCAGGCGCGTCCACGTCCGTAATTGCGATACTGACGAAACAGCGTGGCGATCGTGCCACGAGGAAAGTACGTGATCGCCGCATGCGGCTCCAGCCATATACGGCCGCCCGCCGCGACCAGCCTGCGGTCGAGCTCCGCGTCCTCGTTGGCGGCAAAATCCTCGTCATAGCCGCCCACCGCCATGAACATGCGAAGGTCGAAGAGTGCATGGTGACCATGCTCCACCCACCGGGCCGCTCCGACATGCCGATGGGCTGCACCGCCGGTTCCCAGCAGGGAATTCTGGGCAGCGGCCGCAGCCTTCTGAAAACAGGTTTCCCCCCGCGTCATCATGGGAACGACGACCGATGTGGCCCCTGAGACCTCGGCTGCGCGGCATAGCCGATCGATGAAGCCCTCGGGATATTCGGCGTGCGCATCGATCCTCACCAGCCATTTGCGCCCCATTCCAAAGCGCCGTGCCGCAAGATTGAGGCCAGCGCTTTGTATGCGCCGCGGATTATCCAGCAGGACGAGGTTGGCATGGCTGCGCGCCAGTTCCTCGACGATGAAGCGACTGCGGTCCGTGCTTCCCCCATCGGCGACGACCACCAGAGCGCCCCCGGCGGAGCGCAGCAGCGATTCCAGGACGACAGGCAGATGCGCCTCCTCGTCAAGACACGGGACGACTATCAGAATGTCGTCATGGCCCCTGTCGTCAAGCATATGCGCGGCCGGTGATTACTGCCGCGATCTGATGCCGCTCGGCGGCAGTCTGATAAAGCGCGTGCACGGGCAGCCGGGCGATGTTTTCCTTCAGCTTGCGATATTCGCCGACCTGCAGAGCAGCAAGGCGAGCCGGCAGTTCGGCCAGCGGATCGTCGATCAGCATCCCGACCCCGTTCCGCGCGAGCCAGCGACCCGTCTCCACGCCCGAGAGAGCGATCGGAACGACAGCGCTGGCAAGGCCTTCATAGAGCCGATTGGGGAGCAGCCAGCGGGAGTTCAGCCCTTCTTCGAAATAGTCGATGGTCCATACGAAATCGACTTTCTCATAAAGCTGCGCAAGGTCCTCCTGCCGGAAGGGCCCGAGATAGTGCACCCCCGGGCAGCCCGCGACTTGCCCGGCAAAATCGGGAAATTCGGCAGGGCTCGCAATGCCGGCGATGATCACTTCTATCGTTCCGCCCGATCCTCGGGCGAGCGACGCCAGCATTTCCAGTGTCCTGCGGCACCGCAGCATGCCGAACCAGCCTATCTTCCACACGGCGCCGCCCGCCTCCGCGGGGACTTTCGGCGCCGCCGGGCAGCGCTCTCCGGGGACCTTGTTCTCGACCAGCACCACCGCATCACGGCGCCCCTGCCGCGCCGCGAAATAGTCGCTCGCGAAAGCGGGGGAACTGACGATGACCAGGTCCGTGCAGGCCAGTAACCGTCGCTCTATCCAGCGCAGCAAGCGCGACTTGGGCGCTGCGCCCAGCATCATTCGGTGGATGTCGAGGCATTCGTAGACCAGCCGCTGCCCAGGCGAACGAACCCGCCAAGCCAGGACCAGCATCTCCAGGTTGCGCGCGACTATCACCGGCGCATCCCTGCACAGATTCCGGATCGCACCTGGCGCTATCAGATACTTCACCACGGTGCGCACGCGTTGAAGCAATCGTGCATCCATCGTCCGCCCCAGGTCCAGCACGCTGGCCGGCGCATCGTCCGAAAGCGATCCTGCATGTCTGTGAAAGCCCGCAATGGCCACCACAAAGCCCTCCTCCGCAAACAGCTTTGCCCGACGGCCGACAGCTGCATCGCTTAAATCGTGCACGAGATAAGCGAGCGACACATTGCCGTTCCGATCCGATTCCATCGAAAAACCCCCAAACTTGCTCATAAACGGAGTGAACTTCTGTTCCCAACCCGATTGCATATCGGCATTGTACCTAAGAAAATTGCTGTAATTGATAACGGCAACACAATAGCCGCCCAAATAATCCTTATTGAATACGTACAACATCCTATTTGGAGGAATGTCTTGAGCGATCGTCATCGTGAGGCTGCTGCGGACGAAATAACCGTGACGCCTTCGGCCCGCTTACTTCCCGACTCGTCCGAAATAGGCGTACTTTTCTATCGCCGGCGCTGGACGTTCGCCCTCGCGTTCCTCATCACACTGATGATCGCTGCCGTGGCAATCAGCCTGCTGCCGCAGAGGTACACGGCAACCAGCGCCCTTCTCCTGGAGCCGCGTGAGGCGCAGCCGGTGAAGGTCAACGATCGCGGTTTCGTCGCGCCGGCCGACGACAATCTCATCGATACCGCTGTTCAGATCATCCGATCTCCCACGCTGACGCTCGACGTGGTCCGCAGCCTCAAGCTCGACCGTGTGCCGGAATTCGGCGGCTCTGCCGAAGCCACCCGCAACGACGGAAACCCGGCTGCGGCAAAAACCGACGACGCCGCGCCGATGAGCGCTGCGGAGCGCCGGGCGGTCGCCGCGCTTCTTGCCAGCACGTATGTGCGGCGGGTCGGGGTCACCTACCTCGTCGAGATATCGGCATCTTCCGCAAGTCCGCAGATTTCCGCTCGCATCGCGAATGCGCTGGCGCAACGTTACATCGATCTGGACGCCGCGAAGAAGCGGTCCCGCAATGCACAATCAGCCCGCTACGTCGAAGGTCAGGCCACCGCTCTGCGAAAGCACGCTGTGGCCGACGATGCCGCGCTGCAGAATTACATGATCCGCAACAATCTGATGAGCGCCGAAGGGGCGACGATGGCGGAGCAGGAAGTATCGGAACTGAACCGCCAGATCGCCGCCGCTCAAGCCCAGGTGGCCGAGCAGCGGGGACGCCTCGCGGCCGCACAATCACAGATCGCCCGTGGAAGCGGCGGAGCGGACATCGGCGCCGCGCTCGCGTCCGAGACGGTGCGGCAACTGCGCCAGCAGGAAGCGCAGGCGAGCGCGCGCCTCGCCCAGGTCGATGCGCGATACGGCAGCATCCACCCCGAGGTGGTGCAGGCACGCGATGAATTGACCGACGTGCGCCAACATCTCGACGGCGAACTATCGCGTATTCTGTCGGGGCTGCGCGGCGACGTCCAGATCGCGGAGTCGCGTCTCGGTTCGCTGCTTGCCAGCCGTGCACAGGCCAGGGGTTCGCTCGCACAGAACGGCGCCGCACAGGTCGAGCGACTGGAACTGGAACGGCGAGCCGAAGCCAGCCGGGCGATTTACAACGCCTACCTCACCCGCGCCAAGGAAACAGCACAGGTCGGCGCCCTACCAAATGCCGATGCAAGCATAGCCTCGATCGCACGGCTGCCCGGTACCCCCTCCTCCCCCAACTACCTGGTGGGAGCGGTGGCCGGATTTGCCGCGGCCGTTCTCGTCGCCGGCATCGCCACCGGCATTGCGGAATATCTGGAAGACACCGTGGCGACGCGGGCCGATATCGAGGGTGAACTGGGCGTCGTCTATGCAGGCGCCATCCCCACGCTCGATTCCGCCACACGATCGAAAGCGGGGGGCATTACTCCGCAGGATTACGTGACGGTTCGCAGCATGTCCTTGTTTACCGAAAGCTTGCGCAACCTTGCCACCTATCTCGGTCTGACCAGCAACGCCGGCGCCGTCGTCGTCACGATAACCTCCCCGCTCCCGCGCGAGGGCAAGTCAACCACCTCCATGTGCCTGGCGCGCACCCTTGCGATGGGTAAACGCAAGGTCGTCCTGATCGATGCCGACGTGCGCCATCATTCGGCATCGGACGCCCTCGCACCTGATCGTGACATCGAGGGCCTTTTCCGTGTGCTCGATGGATCGATGGCCTTGGCTGACGCGCTTACCGCCGATGACGTCACCGGGTTGCAGATTCTCACCACGCTAGGGCAGGCGAGTACCGACGACGTCCTCACCGAGGAAAACATGGCGGCGCTCATCGCCGTATTGAAGGAGCGTTTCGACGTGATCGTCATCGATTCAGCACCGGTGCTCGGTGTAGCCGAAACACGCATCGTGTCGCGCCTCTCCGACATTACACTGGTGGTAGCCCGGTGGCGAACCACGCCCGTGAAGGCAGTGCGCACGGCGCTCGACCTGCTTACGCAAAATGGAAGCAGGATCGGCGGCGTTGCGCTGAGCTTGGTGAACATCAAAGAATACGCCAGCGCAGGGCTGACGGATGCCTTTGGCTACTACAAGAAATTCAAGGGCTACTATGCCGATTGAACGCTCAGCCCCAGGCGTCCAGCGCTACCTCGCACTCGACGCGCTGCGCGGGACCGCTGCTTTTGCGGTGCTGTTTTACCACTTGCGCAGCCTCCATGCGGCAGGCGCCCCGATCAACAGCGGTTCGGTCTTCGGCAGCGGTTATCTGGCTGTAGACCTGTTTTTCCTGCTGAGTGGTTTCGTCATCTCCCACGCCTACGAGCAACGGCTGCTGACCTCCGTGTCGTGGCGGCAATTCATGATGGCCCGTTTCATACGGTTGCAGCCTGTCATCGCGATCGCCACGCTGATCGGCTTTTCACTGGCTCTCGGTCAGCAGCTGCTGGCGGTGAAGACCGCAGTCGGATTGTTCGCCATCGCGACTTCGCTTCCCGTCAATTTGCTGATGCTACCCAACCTCCTGCTTCCTTGGGGAATTTTCCTTTTCAACCCGCCTGCCTGGTCCATGTTCTATGAATTGGTGGCGAACGCGATTTATGCGGTAGGGGTAAAACGCGCCAGGCCGGATCGACTGGGTCCCACCTGTTCGTTCGAATTTGCGGTAATCACCGTGTGTATCTTGGGATTGATCGGATTGACGGCATCCGTCGCGATGATCGGCAATCTCGACAAGGGCGTTGTGCTGGGCGATGCACCGATTGCGCTGGCTCGCATTACGTTCTCTTTCGCTCTGGGCGTCCTCATACAGCGACGACGGCACCAATGGATGCCTCGCTTGCCGAAGTTGCCCATGCCATGGCTGTTGGCGGCATGCCTGGCGGCTCTGGCGCCGGATTTCAGCGGCACATCGCGGTCCCTGTACGACATCGCCTTCGTTGTGATTTTTTCTCCCGCACTGGTGATGCTCACTGCGGTGACGCAGCCAGGTGGTCCACGCCGGGAGGCGATCGCGGCGTGGTTGGGCATGATCTCCTATCCGCTCTACGCCGTTCACGCTCCGGTCAAGCATCTGCTCGAAGCGACCTTGCCCCTCACTTTCCTGCCGCTGCTGGCCGTATCTTTGGCCACCGCCGTGCTTGCAGCCTGGTTCATCGGCATCGTCATCGATCCGCCGTTAAGAAAGTGGCTGGCCGCTCGAATTGAAACCAGACGCCCGGAGGGCACCCAAGTGCTTGCGACGCCTTCCCGTCTGCCCAAAGGCGCTTGAAACCATGCCTCAACTCTCGATGCACCCGCCGCTCCCCCATCGACCGCTCCCCCCCTTTCTGCAGCATTGGCCACCCGCAAGACGATCACCGTCCCGTCCCCCGGAACTCGATAAAGGATCGGACATGCCGACGAAACACGACCGCAAAGCCGCGAGCTCTACGAAGGGACACGTCCTGTTCGTCAGTCGGCAGCGTATCGTGGGTCGGACCAATGGCAGCAGTTCGTACCTTCTCGCCTTGGCGGAAGCGGTCCGAGGGGCAGGCTTCACACCTCATCTTCTTCAACCCTCACCCAACCTTATGGGCCGCTGGCCGATCATGCGCCTGCGCCCCGAAATGTCGGTGTTCGAGACTCACGGTATCCGCGGTGTCCTGCGCGCCGGTCGCTGGGTGGTCGCATGCGATCCGCGCGTGGGCCTTGGCGCCTTGCGTGGTGTTGCATCGCGGTTGGGCAGGCGTATGGGCCTGACTGGAAGCTGGATCGCGGATCGTCCCCGTCCCTACGCCATCTCCGGGTCGTGGACGCGTGCTGATCGTGCCTTCGTCACGCGGCACAGCCACGAGCGTGCGGACATCGTGATCGCCGATTACGCTTTTCAGGCCGAAGCTCTCGATCTCCTGCCAGGCCGCCCATCCGCTATCGTCATGCATGATCTGTTCCACAGCCGCGAGACAGGTGGCGCCAGCGATTCCGTGATCGGCCTCGACCGTACAACCGAGATAGCCCTGCTGTCCCGGGCGGATGCCGTGATCGCCATCCAGTCTGCCGAGGCCGGTTTCCTGGCCGAACACGTTTCCTCGGTCCGTCCCATACTTGCGCAGATGGCCGTGCATCCGGTCCAAGTCCCCCAGCCGGGTGCGGGCAATCGCCTGCTCTTTGTCGGCAGCAATACCGCGCCCAACATAGTCGGACTGCAATGGATGTTCGACACCATCTGGCCCCGGCTGCGCGAACTGGCTCCGGAATTGACGTTCGACATCGCCGGCACCGTCGCCGCCGCGTTTCCTTGCGGTGGCCCGCGCGGCGTCGTCTTCCACGGAATGGTGGAGGATCTCGATCCCCTCTACGCACGGGCGGGCGTGATCGTCTCCCCTTTGACTTTCGGATCGGGGCTCAAGATCAAGCTTGTGGAAGCTCTGGCGAAAGGAAAGGCAGTCGTTGCCACCAGTGTCACTCTACAGGGCGTGGAACAGGCGTGCGCCGGGGCAGTTGCACACGCCGACGATCCGGACGCGTTTGTCGATGCCATTCTCGCGCTGACCGACGATGAGCGCCGCATTTCCCTCGCGGCATCGGCACTGGCGGTAGCGCGGGACCATTTCTCGGCCCGTGCCTGCCACGCGCAATTCACTGCGTGGCTCGAAGAGAACCGGCCCCGCACTGGCTGCGTCTGCGGGTCGGGACCTGCCGGGTGACCTTATCCCGGCAGCCCCTCACTTCTTCACTGATGTGGTCCACGGCATCAAGCCTGGGAACACAGGCCCTGTCGTTTCTGACCTTTGCCATTCTGGCCCGCATGCTTGGCGCGCCCGCATTCGGCCTTGTCGCGCTCGCCGCCCTGGTGATCGACCTGCTGCTGGTGATCAGCAATGCGGGCATCAACGAGGCGGTGATCCAACGTCGCACCCTCGACGAAACCGACGCTGACACCGCATTCTGGACAAACCTCATCTGCGGTCTGTCATTCTGTTTGGCCGCGGTGGCGGGCGCGCCATTGGTGGCATGCCTTTTCGGCGAACCCGACCTAACGCCCATCGTCGCCGCCCTGGCTGCGATCTTCGCGATCACTCCGCTAGGTGCAATCCACACGGCACGATTGTCCCGTGAACTCAGGTTCCGCTCCATCGCCATGCGCAACCTTTCTTCGTCGCTGGCCGGGGCTGCGGTGGGATTGCCGATGGCACTCGCCGGGTACGGCGCGTGGGCGCTGGTGGGGCAACGCCTGGCAGTTGCCGCCGCAATGGCGATCACCGCCTGGGCGAGCTTCCCCTGGCTGCCGCGCCTGCGCTTTCGGTATGAATCCTGCGCCGAAATGCTCCGCTTCGGGATCTACATCGGTATATCCGGCACGTTAAATCAGCTCAACATACGCAGCGCCGAGGTGATTTCGGGCGCGCTCGTCGGCCCGGTTGCCGTTGCTTTCATTCGCGCCGGATCGCGCATCGTGGAGGTGCTCAACCAGATTACCTATATGCCGTTCCACCAGATCGCGATGCCCCTGCTCACCCGCGCCGCCGACGATCGTGACATTCTGAAGAACACGTACCTGCGGCTCAGCAGGCTATCGGCCTTCATCATGTTTCCGGCCTTTTTCGGCAGCCTAGCCCTGGCTCGGGAAATCGTGGCGCTCGTGTTCGGCCCCGGTTGGGAACCCGTGGCCGACGCGATCCAGATTTTCGCCGCCGCCGTGGTGGCATCGCAGATCAACAATCTGCTGTTGGCCGCCATCACCGCGGTAGGGGGATCGCGCACGGTGCTGTCCTGGACCACCGCCCAGATCGTGCTCGGCGGGGCCGCCGCAATTGCCGCCAGCCGCTGGGGATGGCAAGTCATGCTGGTAACGGGCGTCGCGCGCGGATATCTGATATTGCCTTACGGTTTTTACGTCCTGCGCAAGCACACCGGCATCCGGTTCCGGGACGTCGCCGCCAGCATCCGTCCAGCGATGGCGAGCGCGACCGTGATGATGGTGGTCGTCCTTTTGGGAGTGCATGCCTGCGGAGACCGCTTGCCGCATATGGTCGTGGTCTCAATCTGGCTGCCCGCAGGCGCCCTGATCTACTTCGCGACATACTTTTGGCAAGATCCCCGCATAGTCGCTCAGCTTCACAATTTGATTTTGGCACGTCGGCAGAGTTCCGCCCCGAACGAAGCGGAGATGAGCAGGAACTCCTAGGCAGAACGGCGTGTTGCCAAGGCCCCCTGTTGATCGGGCCGCAAAACCGCAACCAGGCAAACCGCGTGGTACAATCAGTCGCTCGACGGCATCTTCTGGCGATTGGCAGAAAGTCCTGCGACGACAGGCCGCCCAAAAAAAGGCTGGCAGCAGGCTCGATGCGCGACGAGCAGGCCTGTCGATCGGCACCTTTCAAATGCCGACGAGAACCCTGGTTGCGCGCCGCACCCGTTGAAGCGGCGTGGGGCGGCGGGCGACCCACAAGTCGTCGATGTTGGACTCTGTTTTGGCGGTCAACTCGAAAAGGCGGCACGCGTCGGCGAATACGGTTTCGAGCCGTTTCGCGACCTGGCCTTGGGAATAGGCATCGAGCTGTATCGAAGGCGCCGGCGTCCCTTGATCCACGGCGCGCAAAATCTCCGCGACATCCCATTCACGGGAGTAGACGCGAAGCTTGCGACAATTGAAGCCGGGATCGAGGTAGTCGGCCAGGGCGTCGTTCACGCTGGAGAAGACCACACAGCCATTCCCCATCGCTTCGAGGGGTGGCAGGCCGAAACCCTCGGTCGCACCGACATCGATCCAATGCTCCAGCGAATCGTACAGATACACTTTCGAGCGCCTGAACCACTCCGAAAGATCGTCCACCCAGCCGTCCAGCACCGTCACCCTGCACCTTTCGCGCAGCGTCGGAACCAGCTGCTCCAACAGATATCGCGAGGATTTTCGGACCTGCACAAGCACGTCTATGTCGCGCGGCTCCGACGCGGTGAAACCGCCGACCTCGACGATGTTGGGTATATGGGCAATGTAGGAATTAGGCGCATGCCGGCCCCAGTAGGCCATCGTATGGCGGCTGACGCAGAGGATCGGAACATGCGGAGGCAATGCCATACCCCATCCGGTGCTGTGGGCAATGTAGACGACATCGCGCTCTCGCAACCGGTCCAAAAGCATGGCTATGTCAGGACCCCAGTGGATCACGAATATGGGCTGCAGTGCGCGCGGCGCGTCGTGGCCCAAATAGTCGTCCAGGTGGGGTCGGCCAGCTATCCTCTCTCCATAAAATGCCGCGTTGGCGCAGGCAAACGCGCCGCAAGCTTCAAGAAACCGAACTTGGGCCGTGTTGCCGCCAACGTCCATGCGATCATGGGGAAAGAGAAAAATCAGCGGACGCATCGTGACTCCAATCATGAACCTGGAATGCCGGTCGGCAAGGTCTGCGAAAGCGCCTGCAGGCGATCTCCCAGGGTTTCACCCTGGCCGAGGTGTTCCGCTCGCCCATCCTTGGGTGACCACCGGAAAAGCCCCATGCGTTTGATTGCGGCTTCGCGTAAGCTGGCAACGGTCAGCCGCCGCGCTTCGCGATGGCTGGCCAGAAGCCGCAGCGCGGCCATCGACCGGCCCGCCTTTATGGCTGCGATCGTATCGAGATGAAGCAACGCGCCTCTCAGGTTGTCCACACGTGCTTTGAGGCGAGAGGCAACCGGACCCAGCCTGTCGCAGTCATATCCTTTCGTCGCCGCGAGCAGGCCTTGCAGGTCCGCATGCGCCAGCCGGTGGGAAGTAGAGGCGGCGTGCTTACGGTAAAAATACGTCGTCTGCGGCGCATATACGAAGCGAGCCCCCGCCAGCATCGCGCGAAAGACCAGATCGAAATCCTCACCGATACGCAGGTCTTCGTCATACGTGATTTCGTGCGAGCGCAGAAAATCGAGGTCTAGCATAGGCTTGAGATAGCCCAGCGACACATCCGAGGCGCCGATCATGCCTCGATCCAGGAATTCCTCCGCCTCGATCGAGCGCGCATGGCGCCACGGACTGCCTTGTGCGAAAACACGGGCCGTGAACGCGGATCCGTCTTGCTGGAACTCGATCATGTTGCTGGCGCAGATTTCGGCACCGTTTCGTGCCTGGCACGACACGAGCCCCTCGACATGCCGCACGTCGAGGATGTCGTCACTGTCGAGAATGGCAGCGTACCGTCCCCTTGCCCCGGCGAGGCTGGCGTTGCGCACCGCACCGAGCCCCCGGCCAGGACCCTGCAGGACCCGCACGCGGCCATCTTCAGCCGCATGGGTGCGGGCAATGCCGCCCGTCCCATCGATCGATCCATCGTCGACAACGACGATTTCGATATCGGCCATCGACTGCGCCCGCGCCGAAAGAATGGCCGCGTCGATGAACTTTGCAGCATTGCGGGCTACAATCAGGATCGACACCAGAGGTACGGTCATCGCTGCCTCGACATGATTGAAGCGGGTGTTTGATCCCGGGAAAATACGCAGTAATTCTAATACAGTATCGGTGCGCCCAGAATGGCAATGTCATCCATTCCGGATCCGATAATTTCTATCGCGCCGCATCGTCGGCGTAAGCTGGGACAGTACGATACATCCACTGGGTATCGCAGCACCGACGGAGATGTCGCGAATGGTCAAGCCCACAGGTCGCACGCCAAGCCGGCACAAACGGTACGTCTCAGTCGGTCCGGCCATGCTTGTGTTTGCTGCCTTTCTGCTCGTGCGGCCCTCTGACGCCGCTGTCGCCAGCACATCCACGGCGCTGGAGCAGCTGGGAGAACCATCGTTCGACGAGCGGTTTGACCGTTTCGATCAGGCCACCGACCAGGCACGGCCGCGCCAGCCCCATCGTTGGCGCACCGTATTCGGTTATGGGGGGGCCGCATCCGTCTCGAACCGTCAAATGTCGGCGGCCAGTTTCGCTTCGGACGCACGATTCACGGGAATGACCGCTTCAGGCCCGAGCCGCCGGCCTCTGGGGCTCGACCCCTTCCTGCATATCCCCGGCAAGCTGACTATTCTCGCTCGAAAGACGCCGCCGTCAGTGCGTTCCATCGCGTGGAACAAGCCCTATTATGGCGGAGCCATCACCACCAAGTTCAGTTTTTCGCAGAAATTCGGATACTTCGAAATCGATGCACGGCTTCCCGCAGGCAAGGGAATGTGGCCTGCATTCTGGTTGATGCCCGAAAGCGGCGACTGGCCGGATGCGGGTGAGATCGATATTCTCGAAGGCCTGGGCAATCCGCGCACGATCTTCTGCACAGTGATTTCCGGCAAGCAGAAACGAACCACGCGCATACGCCTGGAGTTTGACGCCTCGGCGGAATTTCACCGCTACGGGGTTCTATGGGGTCCCAGCGAATTGACTTGGTTCGTCGATCGCAAGCCCGTCGCCCATTCGCCGACACCGGGCGCTTTGACCGATCGCAAGGCTTACATGATCGCCAACCTGGCCGTCGGCGGGGCCTGGGGCGGATACCCGGATGACACCACGACGTTTCCCGGGCGCTACGAGATTCGGCGGATAACGGCTTGGCCTTATCCGGATGACTGATCTGACACGCCTGTGCGGTTGTCCCACTGGCTCGTGTTGCGGCGGCTGACGGGAAACCAGCCGAACCCCAGTGCCGCGAACAACATAATGGTGGGCGCAACCAGCGTGCCGGGACGGATCGGCTCCACCGGAGACTTGCTCAGCTGCAGCGCGAGATAGCTGAGCCAGAAGCACGTCGCGAGCGAGGGCGTCAGGACGAACCGGCGCAATAGCGCCAGCGCCCCCGCGACCCAGCAAAAGACCATGATGCCGAGACCGACATAACCCGTCTCCACGATCGTCTGCACGTAGCTGTTGTGGAACGAGAAAGCCGTACCCTCCTGGCGCACGTCGAAATACCGCCACAGTCCGATCGCTTCGGGGTTGGAGGGTGTCCAGAACCCGAAGTACCCCACTCCCAGCCACGGCCGCAGGGCAATGATGAAGTCGGCGCGATACCAGAGATAGGCGCGCCCCGTCAGGCCCGCATCCTTGGACGACAGTTCCTGCATCAACGCCAGCAGGGACTGGTAAAACACCACGGAGAAAGCGAAAAGGCAGACCAATACCCCTGCGATGCCCAGCTTGAACCAAGGCGCCCCGTTTCTGAGGGTCAGCAGGACAACGAGCAGGCCGCCCGCCAACACGAGCGACGACATGGCGCCGGCGGAATGAGCCCGCATGGTCGCAGCGACACACGCAGCCGTCACCAAACTACTCAATACCGCAAGCAGGATGCGGCGCCGCTCCAGACATACCGCCAGCATGGCGAGCGCCAGGAGCGCGGCGGTGCCCGACGTGTCCGCAAAGAAGTTCTTTGCCTCACCGCCCAGGCCATAAAGCGCCATGATGCCGTCGTTACCATCGGGCCGGCTGTTGCCGACCAGGAACGAAGCGACCGTATAGCCGGCATAAGCCACGAAAAGGCCGACGAGAACCGCGCGGGGGCGCGTAGCCTGCGATAGCAGCAGTCCCGCGAAAACCGTGAGCGCCATCTGGATGGCCGCGCGCAAAGTGACTTCCGGGTAGACGGCCCAGGCGACCGAAAGCAGGGCAAAGGCGGGATAGGCCAACTGCAGCCAGCATCGGGAAAAGGCATCACGCGCCTGCTCCGCGCGCAGCATCGCGTAGAGGCCGGCAAGGACGATGAAAGCAAGACCGCCGGACGTCCCGAGATTGGCCGGAATACGAACCGCCACGATCAGCCCGGCGAAGACGCCGTCCTGAACGCCGCGCCTCGCAATCAGATCGCCGAAGCGGCTGCGAGACGCCTGCGCAGTGGCCAGCGTGGCGTTCACTTGGATATTTCCTCCTGCCAGCGCCGTCCCATGCCCAATCCGGCGATCGCCGCCATCCTTGTCATGCCTTGTTGCGCCAGCCGTCCGAGCGGGCGTTCGACCCGGCGGTGCACGGCCAGTCCGACCGCCGCTGCGCTGCCGATGGACAGCACCATAAGCATGGGCGCCGTCCAGGGCGTGAGCAGTCCCGCCTTGGCCGCACCCAGCGTCCACGCCTGCGTCACGAAAGGGTGCGTGAGGTAGAGCGCGTAACTTGCGTCTCCGATCGCCTGCGCGGGCTTCCACGCCATCACCGCCCCGCCCTTTTCCGCGACCAGCGCCGCCGCCACGAGGATCGCGGCGGGAGGGAGCGACACCGGCCAGCCTCCCGGCAGCGGCCACCTGGCGACGAAAACCAGGGTCACCAGGGCAAATGCGCCCACCGCCTTGGCGCATCGCGCCGCGCGATGTGACCGGGGCAGTCGCGGATAGAACCAGCCGATCGCCATTCCTGCCGCGAATTCAAGAAGGATCGGCTGAGTCAGGAAGCGCAATTCGGATGGCAACGAGGCGCCGAACACGATCCCGAAGACGATCGCGGACCCCAGCAGCAGAACGCCGAGAAGCACTCTTCGGCCTACGTCCGACACCGTCAATGCCAGCGCGAAAAGCAGATAGAACGCCATCTCGAGATTGAGCGACCACCCTACGAATAGGATCGGACGCATCGTGCCGTCAGGCCGAAGGTGCGGCACGAAGGCGAGCGAACTCGCCAGTGCATCCCAGTCCGCCCGCGTATGGCCGAGCAGCGAGGGGCGGACCATCGCCAGAACAAAGACCAACAGCGTCAGCACCCAGTAGAGCGGCGCGATACGCAGGAGCCGGTTGGCGAGGAAGGCTGCTGGTGAAACCGGCCGGCGCGAGGTGGTGTGGACCATGAGGAAGCCGCTGATGACGAAGAACAGGTCGACACCCACGGCGAACAGGTTGAAGAACTCTGCGCCAAGACCGAGCAAGGCGCCAAGCGTCTCCAGATGGACGATCACCACCAAAAGCGCCGCCACCGCACGCAGGGCCTGTATGTTGAGAAGCATCCCCTGAAAGCCCCCGAAGCCGCGACACCGGTTGGTGCCACGGCTTCGATACAGGGCCCCGGCGGTCCGGTCGACCGGACCGCCGGGAAGACTGCGTCATTCTGGACGAAGTTGCCGGGGCGATCAGGCCATCAGACCAATTGTATTGCCATAGTCGACGGCAGTCATGAAGGTGATGTCGGACATGCCGAAAAGCGCGTCCCCGACCAGCGTGATCTTGTCGGCACCGATCGAGACCACCGTCGAATTCGCCGTGTGGCTGATCGAAACGCCGCTCGACTTCGCACCCACCAGCACCAGCTTGTCCACGCCGTGCTGGAAATCGGAAACGCTGTCCTTTCCGTAGCCGGATCCGAAGACGAACGTATCCGCCCCGACGCCGCCGGTGAGGATGTCGTCGCCGGCCCCGCCGTTCAGGATATCGTTGCCGAGACCTCCGTCGAGCAGGTCGTTGCCCGCCAGGCCGAACAGCTTGTTCGCCGCCTCGTTGCCATAGAGCTTGTTCCCCAGCGCATTGCCGGCGCCATTGATCGCAGCGGTGCCCGTCAGGCGCAGTATCTCGACGTTGGCGGGCAGCGTGAAGCTGATCGCCGACATCACGGTGTCGTTGCCTTCGTTGGCCAGTTCGACCACGCGCTCGCCGATCTGACCGACGATGTAGGTGTCATCGCCCTTGCCGCCGACCAGCGTGTCTATGCCGCCGGCACCGTCGAGGTAGTCGTTGCCGGCCAGACCCGTCAGGACGTTCGCGCCGGCATTGCCGATGATGCGGTTGTCTTCCGCATTGCCGGTGCCGTTTATGTTGGCGGCGTTATCGAGACGCAGGTTCTCGACGTTCGCGGTGAGCGTATAGGCGACCGAACTCACGACGGTGTCACTGCCTTCCTTGGCCGCTTCGACCACCTTCACCGCTGCGCTGTCGACGCGGTAGATGTCGTCGCCCAGCCCGCCCTGGAGCGTATCGGCACCGCCTGCACCGTCAAGATAGTCGTTCCCGGCCAGCCCCTTGAGCAGGTTGACCGCACTGTTGCCGACGAGACGATTGTCCAGCGCGTTGCCGGTGCCGTCGAGCGCCTTGTCGGTGGTCAACGTCAGGTTCTCGACATTGACGGGAAGGACGTAGCTGTCGCTCGCCAGGACCGTGTCGATGCCGCCGTTGACGGTCTCGGCGATCTTGTCGAGCCTGGAGCTGACGCGGAACGTGTCGTTGCCGGTGCCGCCCGTGTAGGTCTTGCCGGTCGCGTTGCCGCTATCGGAGCCGGCCGCGGTGTTCGGCACGCTTGTGACCGGGCTGGTCGTCACCGGAGGCGCCGTCACCGGTGTCGTCGTGACGGGCGCACTGGGCGCCGAGCCGCCGGCCGAATAGGTCGTATGCACGCCGTTGATCGTCGCCGACACGGTATCGGCGGTCCGATAGGCACGGACGTAGTCGATCTTCATCTCGCCGGTGCCCGTCGTCGCATCGGCCGCGCCGCCCCAGCTGCCCTGACCGCCGACGGCCAGGTTGACGAGCATGTACATTTCCTTGTTCATGACCGCAGGCGTCGCCTGCCGCGCCACTTCCACGCCGTCGATGTAGTAGACCACGCGGTCGCCGTTCCAATCCACGCCGTACGTGTGGAACTGGGTCGTATCGAGCACCGCGCGGTCCTGGCCCATGGTGTTCTTGCCGCCGTCATGCCCGTGCGTGGTCATGTAGACGACGTTCGGGTCGTTACCCAACATCTCGAACACGTCGAGCTCGGGCGGCCAGCTGTTGTCCGTCGGCAGCAGCCAGAATGCCGGCCAGAAGCCCTGCCCGGCCGGCAACGCGGCGCGGATTTCGAAGTAACCGTACTGCTGCGCGAACGTGAACTTGGTGGTCAGCAGGCCCGAGGTGTAAGTGTGTCCGTCGATGTAAGGCAGCACTGCGGCGGTGGCGGGCGCCGCCGTGATGGTCAGCACGCCGTCGTTGATCGCGAACGGATTGACGCCCAGCGGCTTCTTGCCGGTGCCGCCCCAGTCTGCATCCATGTAGACTTCGGATTCGGTACGCAGCGTGCGGCTGGCAACCGTGCCCGGGCCGCCGTTGCCGTACTCGGTGCGCCAGGTGCCGCCCTTGGAATAGAGGCTCAGCGCATTGAATTCATCGCCGAAGTTCAGCGTCAGGGCCGAACGGTTGATCTCGTAGGTGAAGTCGGAAGCCACCAGGCTGGTCGCCTTCACGCCGCGCAGGATCAGGTCCTCGCCATTGCCGAAGTGCAGAACGGTGTCCGACCCCACCTGCCGGGCGAGCGCCTGCAACTGGCCAAAGCCGGTCACGCCATATCCGCCGAGCTGGATCTTGTCGACGCCGGTCGCGAAATCCGCGATTACATCGCTGCCATTCCCGGCCGTGACGATGAAGGTGTCCTTGCCGGCGCCGCCGACCAGTACGTCGTTGCCGCCGCCGCCGTTGAGCTGCTGGGCGAACTCGTTGCCCAGGATGATATTGTCGAGCGCGTTGCCGCCGCCATACCAGGCGCCGCTGCCTTCGAGGATCAGGTTTTCGACATTCGCCTCAAGGGTGTGGTAGACCGACGAGCGGATCGTATCGATGCCCTCGCCCTTGACCTCGAACACCCGGTCCTTCTCGGACGAGATGATGTAGGTGTCGTCACCCTGGCCGCCGTAGTAGCTGTCACCCCCGCCATAGCCGCGCATGATGTCGGCCTGTACGGTACCCTTCAGAGTATCCGCACCACCGGTTCCGGTAAATGCCTTTACCGCGGCAGCAGAGCTATTAAGTAAATTCCCATATGAATTCTTGTACGAAAAAGCCATGATTAACAACCTCGCCACAGAAGCCGAATTGCTTCTTCGTGTTGGCGAAATTGCTATTCCGATTATTCACAATTCTGACATAAGGACTCTGGTAAACCGATTTTAATCGACTGCAGAGACCTGAGCATGCACCATATTTTTTCTGGTTATTGTCGATAGCGCAAAAATTCGCGCGTACATCGCCTTCCGGCGCTCTCCCAGTTCGGCGAGAGCGAACATGATGAGGATAGTGCCGACGGTGGCCGCGAATCCGCCAGGCGTCGATCTGCCACTGGCCGGCCAGACCGCCGCGATGAGCACCATGACTGGCAGATGCGCTATGTAGAGCGTGAAACTGGCGCCCGCGCAGTAACGCACCGCGCTTTCGACGGCACGCGGCCAGATCGACCTCTCCGGCGTGCACGCGGCAAAGGCCACCATTGCGCCGGCGACGATTCCCCCAAGAACGAGATAATACGTCATGCTGACCGCCAGCACGCCAGGGCTCGGCCATTCGAAGAGCGGCGCGGCCACGCCGCCCGCCCACTTGCGCCAGCCCAGAGCCAGGAGCGCCAGGAGGGCCAGGCAGCCCCAACCCGCAGTGCGCCCAAGCCTTGGCTGCTTCTGCATGACGGACCACGCGCCGACACCCACCAGCCAGAGCGGGAAAGCTGCGGCGATGCGCGGCCCGCAGACCGCGAGCCAGACCAGCGCCAGTCCCCAACGCCAGTAGCCACGCGCGTAGAAGAGCACCGCGAATGCGAGGTAGTACGCCACCTCGAAGCCGAGCGACCAGAACGGTGCCCCGGTGCTGACGACGGCGCGGTCGAACCAGAGTTCGTTCGTGAAGGTCAGATAGCGCAGTACGGACAGCCAATCCGGTGCATTGCCGATGGCGCCTCCATTCATGGCGCTGCCGGGCGATGTCCCTGCTCCGTACAATGCGGGATCGATGGCACGGCCCGCCGCGTAGCACGCGAGCATTACTGCGACTGCCAGTGGTACGACAGAATACATGCGAAGTGCCCTTGCCCGGGCGAAGTCGCGCCAGTGCCTTTCCTTCCGGGCGGTGACGAATGCGATCACGAATCCCGAAAGCACGAAGAAGATCGCAACGCCTTCCTTTGCGCTGTGGGCGACGATGTCAGGCAGGGCCATATGATAGACCTCGCCTGCGTGCCCCACGAGCACCAGCAGGGCCGCGAACAGGCGCAGGAAGTCGAGGAAAACAGAAAGGTTCTTGCTCACGACACCCCCGTTTAGCGGCGTCGCGGTCAAGCCATCGCCGATCCGTTCCAGACGGGATGGCTCCCGCGCCGCGTTAGGCCGAGCGCGAGCCACGCCATTTGAAAGATGCCAGCCTACGCGGCGGCAGCGCTGTCCCGCAACGTGAAGAACATCCGAAATACAGGCAATCGCAGCATGACGAACGGTCCGGGAATGGCACTCGCCGCCCCACTGCGATGATCGTCAGGAACCGAAGACAAACCCGGACGACAGCGCCGACCGCCCATCCCGGCCGGACAATGGGATCTCGTCGACGCATGCAGCCTGCCCCGAATACGAAAGCCCGGGCGCTGCGAATATGCCTTGGTATGACCGGCGCCGCGTCGGCAGCTATTGAAATATCGACATATTCCTTCGTCCTGCCCCCTTGCGCTGAGCCATTTCACCTCAATGGCGTCATTTTTGAATTCACGGCCTAGTCCACCATGTTTCAGGCGAGAACGCCCTGCGCATGGCCTTGGCGTTTAGCCAGTTGCGCCAGTCGCTCCAGCATCACGTCGCGAAGAGTCTCGCGTTTGTATGGGTCACTCAGGTCAGGCTTACCGGCGGCGAATTGCACGAGCGCCGCCGCCGTCCGCTCCGGACTGAACCCCAGCAATCGCCTGCTGGCCGGCACAGCCTCTAGGAACCGCTTGGCCTGCACCTTCACGAACGGCACCCGGGTTGCGGGTGCGATACGGTTGCTAAATTCGCGGAAGGCCGACTCCGAATCCAGCGCAATCGCGCTTCCGAAAGGCTCGTGGCGCTTGCCGAAGCGAAGCAGCGGCATCGCGTCCGGCGGCGGAAGCAGGGTGATGTCGGCAGCGATGTCCAGCGACGCCGTCCAGTCAGCCCATTTGGCGGTCGAGAAATTTCGTGACACGGCAAACCCCCGCCACGGCACGCCGAAGGCATCCGCCAGGATGGCGCCGTGCAGGGATTCGGTCAGTACCAGACGGGCTCCCGCCAGCGCTGCAACGACCTGCGCCGGCGTGCCCCTGGGATCGACAAGGTTAAACCCCGCCAGGTCTGCCGCCTGTGCCCAACCGGGGAACGCAATGGTCTCGTAATGCGGCACCACGGCAATCCCGCGCCGGCCGTCACCGGCCGTGCCGAACCTGAAACCCTCGATGAGAGGCGCTAGGATGGCACCGTCTGTGAGTACGCGGTCCGATGGCAAACCCAGGATTCGCGCTGTGACCGGTCCTCGGACGCAATGATATTCGACGTCGAGCCCCGTCCATCGATCTGCCGCGCTGTACCCAGCGCCGCTGGAGAACACGTGAAGGCGCCGACTGCAGCCGGGATCGATCCCCACGATGGTGCCGATCCCGACGAATGCATCCCCGCCCGCGTCCCCGCGTCCGGCGTCGCAGAACACCGCAGGAGCGAGCGCAGGCCAGATGAAGTCATTGAGATCGTCGCCGAAATTGGGAACCGACGGTCGGTAGCGCAGCAGTCTCATCAAACTTCCCCTTCCGCGACACAGATGAAACGCCCGTCTTCAACGATGATCCGATATCGATTGGAGGCTCCGAAGTGCCGGCCTTCGTGGGGCATCCTTGCATCCGGTGACGGCAAATTCAGATAATTCTTTCGAAATCGACTGCCTGGAGTACGGCATACGTGCCGCCGGGAAACAATTCGCATCCACTATGAACCAATCGAGTGATGCCTCGCCGCCACACCAACTTGAGCGGCCAGACTATGCGCCTCATTTGGGTGCACTTCTCTAAATGAAAATACATAAAATATTTACGATCTTAAATCCCATAAGAATCCGTATTGGATATATTCGCGATTCCTTCGAAATCACGACCACTCACAGTCCTTGAGAAACTGCATCGTTTGGATTTATACTGAACGAGCCGTAAACATATCGGGATTTACGACTCTCCGGCGTCGATGCGCGAAGCGGGAGAAAACCGCCCAAGTATTCGCGACCTTCTCGGCCGCAATAAGTAGCTTTACTCAGGAGGAATACATGCCAATATTTCTAGGGACATCTGGCAGCGATCACATCGCCGGCACCAGCGGCAACGATGCCATCGCGGGCGGCAAGGGCATCGACTATCTATATGGCGGGGACGGAAGCGACTGCTTCACGATACGCCTTTCCGACATGGACGCCTCGCTCTCGTCCAATTCCGCGCCAGGGGCAAAGGCGCAGGACTTCATCTACGATTTCCACGGCGCGGGCGTATACGAGGCGGGCAACAACGACTTCCTCTACCTCGACGGCTTCGGCGCGGGATCGACGATCACGTTTTCGGGGTACGGGTACAACAGCACGAACCCCGGCGGCGACATCCATGCCCAATATTACACTATCCATAGCACCACTACCGGTCTCGATTACGTGATCGCCATCGGTTCGGTGAATGGAAACCAGCTGGTGCTGGGGGATTACAATTTCTACAACTGAGATACTGCGGTATTTCTGGCAGCACAGCCCGGTATCTGAGGGAGGCGCGTCAGCGCCTCCCTCTTACCACAGGGCCCAATTGCGGCGCCGCGCCCCCGCCTGCCGAGCCAAACCGCGACACAAATTCTCTGCTGCCGGCTCTGACGGGCACCGTCGACGCGGCCCCAAGGCATCGCGCCGAGCGATCAGACTGCCGTACGGGCTGCGCCATGGATGCAGATGCCATCATCTACATCGAAGCCGCAGCTTCCTTTGCCGATCATCGGATTTGGCAAAGACCTAGAGCAAATCTGCTCAATATCGGAACCAATTATGATCAATCGCATCGCAATTGAACCCTGAACTCTTTGATATATGCGCATCACGCGGTTCATCATGGCCTCGATACGATGATCCATTCCCGTATTCATGATTTTGAGGCGACGTAAATGCAAAGACTACTGTCTCGACTGTCACTTATCGCGGTGATCTGCATGACGGTTAGCTGCACCACCAGTAGTGAATTGCCCCGTGTGGCCCAGGCCGGTGCCGACGTCAGTTACACTCTGGGTGCGGGCGACAAACTTCGGATCACCGTTTACGGCGAAGAAAAGCTGACTGGTGAGTATCTCGTCGATGGCGCAGGCGCCATCGCGTTCCCATTGATTGGTACGATCCCTGCCAGGGGGCTGACCGCTCCCGCGCTGGCCATCCGACTCGAGGACGCACTCAGCAAGGGGTACCTGGACAATCCGAGCGTCGCGATCGACGTGCTCAACTTACGCCCTTACTACATTCTGGGCGAAGTGAACAAACCGGGCGAATTCCCTTTCGCGGAGGGCCTGACCGTTTTCAGCGCCGTGGCCAAGGCCGAAGGTTTCACCTACCGCGCCGACGAGAACAGGGTTTTCATCCGCCACAAGGATGGCGCCGGCGAAGTCCTCTACCGGCTTGACGGGACGACCCCGGTACAACCGGGCGACACGGTCCGCATCCTCGAGCGGAGGTTCTAGGAATGCAGTCGGGCGTTCCCGATCGTCGCCGCCCGAGACCTGCGACGTCAAGCTGCCGTGTGAGCGGCGGCCTTGCCTTTCTCGCGCTGTCGACGGCCTGCGCACAGGCTGCAGGCGCCCAGACCATTGGCCCCTTGATCCGCGAACCCGACGATGTCCCAGGCCGCAGGGTCATTCCCGAATATGCACCGATCGGCTACGATCTGGCAGGCTTCGATGTCCTGCCTGCCGTCAGCTTTGGCGTGCACGTGGATGACAACGTGTTCACGCGAACAAGCGTGAAGAAGTCGGACGCCATACTTCAGGCCGAACCGCGCCTCCGGCTCCGCAAGGAGAACCGCTTCAACACCATCGCGCTGGATGCCATGGCGCGCACCAGCAGCTATGTTCAACTGACCGACCAGGACTCCACCGAGTTTCGCCTGGAAGCCACCTACACGCGCGGAACCACAAGCCCCAACTCCATTGCCGTAAATGCGGGTTACCGCCGCGAGGCGATCCAGCGCGGCACGGTCGAAAACGATCTCGTCGGCGGGGAACCGCTCATGCGGAGGGTTGTTCACGGGTCATTGACCGGCCGCAAACAGTTCAACCGCCTGTCGATCGACCTACAGGCGATTGCCGTGCGGCAACGCTACGAGGATATCGAAGAAAACGCGGGGGGAGTGATCGACCAGCATTTCCGCAACGTCGTGCGCTATGGCCTTCACGGTATCGCCTCCTACGAGATCAGTGGGCGTACCGCGCTTTTCGCCGGGCTCGACTACGACAAGTTCGACTATGCCCGATCACCACTGCTGGAAAACCGCGATGCCGGCAACTGGAGCGGTACGGCGGGAATTCGCTACGAAATAACACGCATTCTCTACGCCCAACTCGGCGTGGGTTATCGGCGATACGACTTCAAGGACCCCGGACTTGGTGCCATTTCCGGCATCGCGGTATCGGGGCACTTGCGCTATTTCCCGTCCCGCCTGGTCGCCGTCCGCGGCATTATCGAACAGAGCAACACCACCAGCCCCTACGATCTCGTCGGGGCGGTCACGCTGACCACCGGCCGCGTCGAGGTGGAATATGAAATGCGCCGCAGCCTGTCGTGGTACGCCGCGACGAAAGTCACGCTGGAAGACTACGCGCGGGAGGACTACTCCGCCCGCCGCTTCGAAGTATCGGCGGGCCCACGCCTGCGTTTCAACCGCTGGCTTTCTGCCGATGCCAGCCTCGGTTTCGCGAAACGGATCGTAAGCGGGCTGGCGCCGTTCGAACCCTATTCGCAAGTCTATGGCCTGATTTCGGTCACCTTGGCACGATGATGGCAATGTCCGCCTGCGCCTTTCGGTCGCCAGTGGTCCTGCGATTCTTGTGTCCCGCCGCGCCGCGCAGGCCATGGAGCAACTTCGCCGCTGTCATCTTCGTTCCGGCGGCCTCGCTCCTGCCCCGGCGCATGGCCATGATCGCAGTGTCCGCGCTGGCATCATCGCTGGCCGTGGCCATCTTGGTGGCGCTAGCCCTGACGCGACCGGAGCCGACGCTTTCTTCGACCGAAGCCGGCCGGATGCAGCAGGCTCCCGCCGCGGTTTCCCGGCTTCACGACACTCCGAAAGTCGAGCCATTGGTGTTTGCCGAAGTCGATGCACGGACGGCGCGCAAACTCAACGCAGCAGTGCCTTATGTACCGCTCGGCCCGGATGCCCCGTTACCGTTCGCAATCAAGCAGGGAACCGACGACTTCGCACGCGCTCGCGATTGTCTGGCCAGCGCTGTGCTCTATGAGGCGGGAGACGATCCGGCCGGACAGGCGGCGGTCGCGCAGGTCGTGCTCAATCGCGTGCGCCACCCTGCCTTTCCCAGTTCGGTGTGCGCGGTCGTCTATCAGGGAGCCGAGCGGACGACGGGGTGCCAGTTCACATTCACCTGTGACGGCGCGCTGCGCCGAGCGCCCTCGACCACAGCCTGGGAACGCGCCCGCAGGATGGCGTCCGCCTTTCTTGAGGGGACTACGGATCCTGCAGTGGGCATGGCCACCCACTACCACACCGATTGGGTACACCCTTACTGGAGCGCGACGCTCGACAAGGTCGTGCGCGTCGATACGCATCTCTTTTTCCGCTGGCGGGGCATGTGGGGACGCAGGTCGGCGTTCATCTCGCGTTACGCCAGTACCGAGCCCTACGAATCCCAGTTGGCTTTGCTGTCGACAGTTCATCGCGACCCCTCTGCCCCACGCCTCGCTGCCAGCCATGAATCCGTCGGCGCCCCGCCGTTGACCGAGCCGGCTGGCGTCACGGGAACGCTGCATCCGCGGGAAGGCGATCATTTCATCCTCGTGGACGGCGGCGGCGACGGAACGGAGCTGGCGTTGCAGGGCCTCAGCCAGTGCGCAGGGCAACGGTACTGCAAGGTCATCGGTTGGGACCGGCGCTCGCAGGACTATGGTTCGCCGCAGAACCCCGTGCTTCGCACCGTGGCGTTCCTGTATGTGAGCGACAAACGCACCGGCGTCGAGATGGTGTTGTGGGACTGCGCCCGCTTCAACCGCCCGGCGGACAACCAATGCCTGTCCGACCGCAACCGGCGCTGGATAGGCTTCCAGGGCGACCTATCCCATGCCCTGTGATCGCTTCCGAAACCGGGTCCGCGCAAGTCGATTCCGGGCCTGCAGGCAACCCGATGCAACCGCCGGGAAGCCTCGAAAGACGCTCGCCATATCGGTTCACGAAGGGCGCAGAACGATGAAACATTCCCACCTGCTCCTGCCCCATATGCTCCCGAATTCGTGGCACCGGTTCGGCTGGATGATGCTCTTGCTGACGACCGCCGGCAATACGCCCGTCGGCGCCGAGACCCTGGGCGAGGCGATGGCGACGGCTTACCGGCACAACCCGGCCGTCGAGGGAAGCCGTGCCTCCACGCGCGCCGCCGAGGAACGGGTTCGCCAGGCCAAGGCGCAGTTCGGCCCCACGCTGACCGCCCAGGCAAGCTATCTCTATGCGTGGCGCCGCGTCACCCAGAACGGCGCCACCGCGCTTCGGCAGGATGGCTTCACCCCGCAGTTGTCGTTATCCATCGACCAACCGCTGTTCGCGTTTGGCCGCCTCAGCGCGCAGCGCGGGATCGCCGGAGCCGGTTACGGTGCATCTGTCGCGGACATGCGATCCAGCGAGCAAAACCTGATGGCTAACGTCATCATCGCTTATGCCGCTGTGCTGCGCGACGAAAAGCTCGTCGAAATAGCACGCGAGAATCTCTCGCAGCTGACCGAGCAGCTGGACCAGATCAACGCTCGCTATTCAGCGCGATATGCTACCGAAACAGACCTGCAGCAGACGCGCAATCGCATCTTCAGCGGCCAGGCGCAGCTGGAAACGGCGCAGGGCAACCGTCTCGCCAGCCGCAACACCTACCGCAACCTGCTGGGGCATTACCCCGATGCGCTGGCGCCGCTCCCTCAACTCCCCCCGCTGCCGCGCACCGTCGAAGAAGCGCAGGCCATGGGCGCGGCCTCCAATCCCGTGCTGGAAGCTGCCCGGTTCGACCTCGCCGCGGCGCAGGGCCGTATCGCGCAGGCCCGCGGCAATGCACGCCCTTATGTCGGCATACAGGGAAGTCTCTCCCGCTCGGCCCTGACGATCGAGAGTGACGATCCACGCGAACTGGCCGCCCAGGTGCAGGTCGGACTGACCGTGCCGCTCTATTCCGCCGGACTACTGTCCGCACGCATCCGCGAGGCATCCCAACTCGCGGACGCGGCTAGCCAACAGCTCGAACAGACATCGCGCGACGTGCGCGAGGATATAGCCAGCTACTGGGACCAACTGGCTGCGGCCCGGCGCGCCCTGCCGGCCTACGCCCGCGCGGTCGCCTCTGCACAGACCGCTCTCGACGGCGCGCGCCAGCAGCAGCTTGCCGGCCAGATGACCTCGCTCGACGTGCTGGATACCGCGCGCGACCTGCTCAATTCCCGCCAGGCGCAGGCGCAGGCCGAAGCCCAGCTCTACGTCCAGCATGCCCTGCTCCTCGGCACCATGGGACAGTTGCGGGTGGAAAGCTTCGCGCCCGGTACGCCGCCGTTCGATCCCGACACCTACAGTCCGCTTCCCTATGCCGGCCTGCCGACCGGGCCGCTCGTCGAGGCGATCGATTCGATCGCGCTGGACAGCAGCTTCAGGCCGTCGCCGATCCAGGTCGAAAGCGACGCCGAACCCGGGCACGACATGCCCCCCGAACCAGCGGACCAATGAATGCCCCACCCGGCTGCCATGCTACCCAGCCCAAGCAAAGGACGCTAGATGCATTCCGCCCGAGAAAACCTGTTCGCTGGCGTGCGGGGCATGTTGCAGGCTGTGCTGCCGGTGCTTTGGCCGATCATGGTGTTCAGCGCCGTTTTCAATGTGCTGTTGCTAGCGGGCTCGTTCTTCATGCTGCTGGTATACGACGACGTGCTTGCCAGCCGCAGTGGTGCGACGCTGGCCGGGCTCCTGCTGATGGTGACCGTAGCCTACGTCTTCCAAGGCGCGATCGACGTGATCCGCTCGCGCGTAATGCTGCATAGCGGGGCGAAGGCCGACCGGCGGCTGTGCGATCGTCTTTATGACGTCATCAGCCGATATGAACAGGAAGTGGGGCCGCTGCCGTCCGGTGCGGCGCCCGTGCGCGATCTCGATCTCGTCCGCGGCTACATCACCGGCCCGGGTCCGCTGGCGTTGCTCGACCTTCCCTATGTGATCATGTTCCTGCTGATCCTGACGCTGTTCCACTGGGTCCTCGGGCTGGCGACGATGGCGGGAGTCCTCATCATGGTCGCGCTGATGGTCCTGGGAGACCGGCGCACCCGGACGCCTGCATTGCAGGCCGCTGCAGTGGCTGCCGCGCGCTTCAGCATGGCCGAGGATGTCCGGCGCAATGGCGAGGTGCTGCGTGTGCTGGGCATGGGCGGTCGCAGACGCGCAAGCTGGGACGCCGTTAGTCTCAACCTGATCTCCGCGCACGACGAACTCGCGGATGTGTCAGGGCGCACGCAAGTGATCGGCAAGGCCTTCCGGCTGTTCCTGCAATCGTTCGTGCTCGCCCTCGGCGCTTTCCTGGTGATCGACGGGCGCGCAACGGGCGGCGTCATCATCGCCGGCTCGATCCTGAGCGCGCGCGCCCTGATGCCGGTGGAACAGACCATCGGGCAATGGAAGCCGATGACCGAAGCCAGCCAGGCATGGCGGCGTCTTGGCGCCCTGCTCGAGCGCGTTCCGCTACGGGAAGCGCCGATGCCGCTCCCCCGCCCCAGCGCCAGCCTCGACGTGCAGGGCGCGGTCTGCGGGCCACCCGGCCGTCAGAAAGTAACGGTGGCGAACGTATCGCTGCAGCTCGCAGCAGGCGAAGCCCTTGCCGTCATCGGCCATAGCGGATCGGGCAAGTCCACGTTGATGCGCGCGATCACCGGCGCATGGCCGTTGCTCCGCGGTGCGGTGCGGCTGGACGGCGCGTCGCTTGAACAGTGGGACCCGGTGCAACTTGGTCGCGACATCGGTTACGTGCCTCAGGCGATCGAACTTTTCGACGGAACGATCGCCCAGAACATCGCTCGCTTCGACCCGCATGCCCACGCTGATGCGATCATCGCTGCCGCCCGGGCCGCCGATGTCCACGACATGATCGTCGCACTTCCCGGGGGGTACGACTATATTCTGGGCGGGCCCGGCGGCGGTGGACTTTCGGCCGGGCAGAAACAGCGGATTGCGCTGGCCCGCGCGCTGTATGGCGACCCTTTCCTCATCGTGCTCGACGAACCCAATTCCAACCTGGACGCCGCCGGCGAGGATGCCCTCGTCTCGGCCGTTCGCGCGGCCAAGGAGCGCGGGGCGATCGTCGTCATCGTCGGCCACCGCCCGACCGTCTTCGCGCATGTCGACCGCATCATGATCATGGCTGACGGCCAGGTCATGCAGATGGGCGAGCGGGCCGAGATGCTCAGGCGCATCAACTTCAACGCCGCGCCGGCATCCCCTCCTTCCACGCCAGTCGAGTAACGCCCCGTGTCCAGCCAGATCGCCATTCCATCCGGTGCCCTGCAGGCCTCGCCCGCAGGCCCTCCCTACGAACCCGAACGCAGCTTGCGCAGGGAGGTGCGCGCGGGGCTCATCCTGAGCGGAGCGCTTGTCTTCGGACTGGGCGGCATGGCGGCCTTCCTGCCGATGACGGGCGCCGTTATCGCACCGGGAGAAGTCACCGTATCGACTTACGTGAAAGAGATCGGGCATCCGTCCGGCGGGGTCGTCGCGGACATAATGGTCCGCGATGGCGATCATGTGAGCAAGGGACAGGCGCTGCTGCGCCTCGATTCCAAGGTCACCGGTGCGGCGGCCAACTATACGGGCGAGAACGTCGATCAGCTGCTGGCCCGGGCGGCCCGCCTGACGGCGGAGCGGGACCGGGCGGGAGGAATTGCCTTCCCTCCCGAACTGTCGCGGCGAGCCGCCGATCCCAACATCGCCGCACTCCTGGAACAGGAACGCAAGACCTTCGCGCTGCGCCGGGATGCGCGCCGGTCGATGGTCGCACAGCTCGGCCAGCGCGTCAGCCAGACGCAGGCCGATGTCGCCAGTTCGCGCACCAAGGCGCAGAGTTACTCTGATCAAGCCACCCTGATAACCGGCGAACTGGATGCAACCCGCAGGCTATACGAAAAGCGCTACACGACGCTCGACCGCCTGAACGCCCTGGAGCGCTCGGCCTCCGGCCTGACGGCCGAGGCACGCAGTGCACGCGAAAGTGCGGTCTCAGGCACCGCGCGCATCGGCGAACTGCGGTTGCAGATGGGCTCGATCGAAGCGGAAGCGCGCAGTTCCGCCGCCGGTGAACTGATGGACGTGCTCGCAAGGATCAGTGAATTGCGCCGGGCCCAGGTCGCTGCCGACGACAGCTTCGATCGCGCCGTAATCCGCGCTCCTCAAGCCGGCGTGATCGACAAGCTTGCTTATCGAACAGTGGGCGGCGTCGTGCCCCCGGGCCAGACCATCCTCGAACTCGTGCCCGACGACGACGACATGATCGTCGAGGCAACCATCTCTCCGGTGGACGTCGACCAGGTCCGCGCCGGCCAGAAAGCGACGGTGCGGTTCAGTGCCTTTTCCACACGCACCACCCCCGAGCTTACAGGCACGGTCACGCACGTCTCCGCCGACCGCACCGACGACAAAGCCAATCACAGCGCTTTCTACCGCGTGACGGTAACATTGGACAAAGGGGAAGTCGCAAGGTTGGGTGACTTACGCCTGCGACCCGGCATGCCGGCGGAGACCTTCATCCAGACCGGACGACGGACGATGTTGAGCTACATCCTCAAGCCGCTTTCGGACCAGCTCGCCCGCGCTTTCCGAGAAGGCTGACGCAGGCGCCATGCTGCATCTCGCACCGCCACCGTCGACCACGCCGGGCGACGTGCACTCGATCTGCGACGCGTGGCCATGCTGTAATCGCCTAGCAAACATGCTCGGAATCGGATCAGGAAATGTCCGCTTACGCGAACAAAAAATCCGATATGAAGTTATTTGAGAATGCAGCATCCATTATGGATTATAATATTCTCAATTTATCCGTGATTTTGCATCTTATTTTAAAAATCAACAATGATTGACTATTCCACTTGCTTCGAACTGGACGGAATATTGATTCCGCGATGCAGCAAGCCCTTATTGACCAACCCTTAACTTATATTACCATGCCGTAACCATTCGGGGATGGCCGTTAGCGGTCGGAATTTCCGTTACTTAACATATGGATGGATCGATGGCGGCACTTTCGACTCATTATACCGCAACGGTACGGAAGCCAGACCCGGCACCCTTCACCGTTTACCAAAACTTCGCAGGCCACGGCGCTGAACCAAAGGATGCGCGATCCGGCGCCATCAGCTTGCCAGCCGCCAGCGCAAGTCCGCGGATAGAGGAATCCACTCTGCTCAGAGGGCGCATCCTGGACATCGCCGTCGCCTGTGTCGCGATCCTGGTGTTCCTGCCTTTCCTGATCCTCTCGGCGCTTGCCATAAAGCTGTCCGCGCCGGGCCCCGTCCTGTTCGTGCAGCGCCGCGTGGGTCGTGACGGAGCGCTGTTTCCCTGCCTCAAGTTCCGCACCATGGTCGTCAATTCGCAGGAGGTACTCGACAAACTCCTCGCGGCATCGCCAGAAGCGCGGCTCGAATGGGATCGTGACCAGAAGCTCCGCATCGATCCGCGTATCACCCCGATCGGCGCGATCCTGCGCAAAAGCAGCCTCGACGAACTGCCCCAACTGTTCAACATCCTTGCCGGACACATGAGCGTGGTAGGGCCGCGTCCCATCATCGAGGCCGAAATCCGCCGCTATGGCGCGCGTTTCGATGCCTACTGTTCGGTACGCCCCGGGTTGACGGGACTCTGGCAGGTCAGCGGCCGCAACGAGGTGTCCTACGAGGCGCGGGTAAGGCTGGATGCGCTCTATGCCCGCCGCAAGTCCGCGATCTACGACCTGGGCATCTGCCTGCGTACGGTCCCTGCGGTACTCGCCTCGCGCGGAGTCTATTGAGATCAATGCCGCCGCATCCATTGTGAAGAACGTTCAGGTCGCTGCCGAACTGCGGCATTTGTAGCAGCTCGCGCCCGCCGCCTGCGTGCTGATCCTGGCCGTACACGCCAGGTTGCGCATGGCGTTCATCGTTGAGCGCATTCGCCGCATTCAGGAAAGCCGGGCGAGAATCCAGCTACGCCCCCCTCGTCACTCGCCCAATTTCGCCAGACGGGCCTGCCGATCTATGGTCCAGGCGAACGCTTGCGTCTCATCTACCGATGTGCAGCGGAGCCAGTCTTCACCGGGCCGATCCCAATCGTCCACCGACATCTCGGCGCCGCCTCGCGTCAGCCAGCGTACCGGCTCGGGGAAGCGGCTGAAGAGGTCGAGATGCGCTGCCCGCCTGGCCGACAGGGCTGCGACATGGTCTTCCAGGACGATGTCGCGGCCGGTCCAGTCGACCCAGCCGATCGGATTGTCCTGGCAATAGGCATTGTTGTTGCCTTGTTGGCTGCGGCCGAATTCATCGCCTGCGGTGAGCATGATCGTGCCGCTCGACGCGAAAAGGGTGCCCAGCAGCGCCAGCAGGTCCGATCGGCGCGCGACCTGTATCGAGGCATCATCGCTCGGTCCTTCGACACCGTTGTTCCAACTGAAGTTCTCGCCGTGGCCGTCGCGGTTCTGCTCGCCGTTGGCCCAGTTGTGACGCTGCTCGTAGGATACGGTGTCCGCCAGCGTGAGCCCGTCATGCGCCGCAAGGAAGTTGACCGATCGGCAGCCGAAATCCGGCTGCGGCGCGCCGAAGACGTCCGACGAACCGGCCATGCGCGTCGCCAGAGCACCGATGCCGCCCTCGCCTTTCCAGAAGCGGCGCACGTCATCCCGGAAGCGGTCGTTCCATTCCAGCCAGTTGGAGGGAAACTTGCCCAGTTGGTAGCCCCCCGGTCCGACATCCCAGGGCTCCGCGATCAATATGCGATCGGCGAGCAGCGGGTCGGCGGCGATCTCGGCGAAGATCGGCGCGGCGGGATCGAAGCCGGGCTCGCGCGCCATGATCGGCGCGAGGTCGAAGCGAAAGCCGTCGACACCGCACTGCCCTACGAAGTGGCGCAGGGTATCCAGCGCGAGGCGGCGGACGGCGGGACTGGCGAAATCGAGCGTGTTGCCGCAGCCGGTGTCGTTGATGAGCTGGCCGCCGGGCGCGCGCGAATAGGCCGCGTCGTCGAGACCGCGCAGCGACAGTACGCCGCCGGCCGTGTCGCTTTCGCCGGTATGGTTGAAGACGAGATCGAGCAGCACGCCGATGCCCTCGGCATGGAGCGCGGCGACGGTGGTGCGCAGTTCGGCCACGCCGCCGGGGCACAGGCCGGGGTCCAGTGCCATCATCGCCACCGGGTTGTAGCCCCAGGCGTTGACAAGGCCGAGCGGGGGCAGGTGGCGCTCGTCGATCCAGGCCACCACGGGCATGAGTTCGACGGCGGTGACGGACAGTTTTTTGAGATGCGCGACGATCGCGGGGTGCGCGAGCGCCGCCACGGTACCGCGCAACGGCTCGGGAACATCGGGGTGCAGCATGGTAAAGCCGCGCACGTTGAGTTCGTAGACGAGGCCGCCCCGCGCGAAACGGGGCGGCTCGGGCGGGACAGGTGCGGACGGTGCGGTCACGACCCCGCGCGGAACGAGGTCGGCGGTGTCCTCGCCGAATACGGCGAGGCGCGGGTCCTGGACGAAGCGGCGGTCGAGTTCGAGGGCATGGGGATCGACGAGAAGCTTGGCTAGGTCGAACCACAGCCCGCGATCGGGGGCCCATTCGCCGGCGGCGCGGTAGCCGTAAAGGGCGCCGGCGCGATCGCCGGGCAGGTGGAGCGTCCAGTCGGGACCGTCACGCTCCATCGCATGACGGGTTTCGGTCCCGCCGTCGAACAGGCAGAGCCAGACCATGTCGGCGCGGGGTGAGCGCACAGCGAAGCGGGTCGTGCCGCCCTCGACGCGCGCACCGAGCGGGGTCATGCGGTCAGCGCGGCGTAGAGGTCCGCGTAGGCCTTGCCACTGGCCTTCCACGAGAAGTCGCACTTCATCGCATTCTTCTGCAGCCGCTCCCAGACGTCGCCCTGGCGGTACAGCGCGACCGTGCGGGTGAGCGCGGCGGCAAGGGTGTCGTAGTCGACGCCGTCGAACTGGACGCCGGTGGCGCAGCCGGCGGCGAGCGCGGCGGGGTTGGCGTCGATCACCGTGTCGGCGAGGCCTCCGGTGCGCGCGACGACCGGCAGGCAGCCATAGGCGAGGCCGTAGAGCTGGGTCAGGCCGCAGGGTTCGAAGCGCGAGGGGATGAGGATCGCGTCTCCCCCACCCTGCATGCGGTGCGACAGGCCCTCGTCGTAGCCGATGCGGATGCCGATGCGGCCGGGATGGCGGCCGGCGGCCTCGAGCAAGGCGCGTTCGATCGCGGCGTCGCCCGAGCCCAGCAGCGCCAGCTTGCCGCCGATGCCGACGAGGTGGTCGATGACCTCGAGCAGGACGTCCATGCCCTTCTGCCAGGTGAGGCGGGTGACGACGATGAACAGCGGTGCATCGTCAGGATCGAGGCCGAACTCGGCCTCCAGCGCGCGCTTGTTCGTCCGGCGCCGCTCGAGGTTGCGGTGTCCATAGCGTGCGGTTAGCGCCGCATCAGCGGACGGATCCCACACTTGCGCGTCGATGCCGTTGAGGATCCCGTGGACCGCATCGCCGCGCGCGACGATCAGCCCTTCGAGGCCCATGCCGAAGGCGGCCGAGCGAATTTCGCGCGCGTAGGTCGGGCTGACCGTGGTCACCGCGTCGGCGCAGGCGAGACCGGCCTTCAGCATGCCGACGCCGCCATGGTACTCGACGCCGTCGATCGCGAAGGCTTCGGGCGGGAGGCCGAGCCGGGGGAACACTTCGGCACCCGACCAGCCCTGGAACGCCATGTTATGGATGGTCACGACGGAAGGCCTGCGCCCGCCTTCGCCGTAAGGGGCAAAGCGCAGGTAGGCGGGGGTCATCGCCGCCTGCCAGTCGTGCGCATGGACGAGGTCGAAGGCTTGCGGCTTGCCGCGCCTGACCATGGCGCCGCCCGCGAGGTCGGCGGCGGCGCGGCCCAACGCCGCGAAGCGCTGCCAGTTGTCGCCCCAGTCGCGGCCGGCGGAATCGGTATAGGGCGCGCCTTCGCGGGCGTAGAGCGCTGGCGCGTCGAGCACCAGCAGCGGGTGATGACCGTCGAGCGTGCCGGACAGGAGGCGCGCCGGGGTGCCAACCAGCGAGTCCCAGGCGTGGACCGCGCGCGGTCGCCCCAATGCGGCGAGCACGGCAGGGTAGCCGGGCAGTAGCGTTGTTGTCTCCACCCCGTGCGGGGCAAGCGCGCCGGGCAGCGCGCCGACGACGTCAGCGAGGCCCCCGGTCTTGACGAGTGGCACGGCTTCGGAGGCTACGGAAAGAACTTTGAGGGTCATCGTGCTGGAATAGACTCGCAAGAGGGCAGATCAAGCACCCTCGTCGCCCTCGCGAATGCGGGGGCCCCGCTTCCTTCCGACGTCGAAAGAACCAGCGGGGTCCCCGCCTTCGCGGGGACGACTAATCTTGGGTGGCAGGGCGGGTTCGGGCACCAGCTGAACGTGACGCGCTGGTGCCCGAACCCGCCCTGCAGCATCACAGCTCCAGCCGGTCGATCATCGGCTTGGTGATGAGGCAGACGCCGTTGTCGGTGCGGCGGAAGCGGCGGGCATCGAGTTCCGGGTCTTCGCCGACCACGAGGCCCTCGGGGATGCGCACGCCGGAATCGATGATGACGCGCCGCAGCCGCGCGCTGCGGCCGATGTTCGAATAGGGCAGGATCACGCCCTCTTCGACGCACGAGAAGCTGCCCATCTTGACGCCGGTCATCAGCAGCGAGCGCTTTGCCAGCGCGCCCGAGACGATGCAGTCGTTCGAGATCAGCGAGGAGATCGCATGGCCCCGCCGCCCGTCCTCGTCGTGGACGAACTTGGCCGGGGCGGCGACGACGGCGTCGGACCAGATCGGCCATTCGCGGTCATACATGTCGAGTTGCGGCACGGTGTCGGTCAGGTCGAGGTTGGCGTCGAAATAGGCATCCAGCGTGCCCGCATCGCGCCAGTATTCGCCGATTTCCTCGGCGGCGCGGATGCAGCTGTCGGTGAAGCGGTGGGCCTGAGCGGTGCCGTGCTTGACGATATAGGGGATGATGTCGCCGCCGAAATCGCGCTTGCTGTCGGGGTCGGCGGCATCGCGGCGCAGCTGGTCGAACAGGAAATCGGTGTTGAAGACGTAGATGCCCATCGAGGCGAGCGCCATGTCCTCCTGTCCCGGAATTCCCGGAGGGTCGGCCGGCTTCTCGACGAAGGCGGTGATGCGGTCCTTGTCGTCGACGTGCATGACGCCGAAGGCCACCGCCTCCATGCGCGGCACGACGAGGCAGCCCACGGTGACGTCGGCGCCCGAGTCGACATGCTGGCGCAGCATCAGCTCGTAGTCCATCTTGTAGACGTGGTCGCCCGCGAGGATGACCATGTACTTGGGATCGTGCGGCTGGATGATGTCGATGTTCTGGTACACCGCGTCGGCGGTGCCCTCGTACCAGAGCAGCTCGGAAATGCGCTGGCTGGCGGGGAGGATGTCGAAGCTCTCGTTGCGTTCAGGGCGCATGAAGTTCCACGCGCGCTGCATGTGCCGGATCAGGCTATGCGCCTTGTACTGGGTGGCGACGCCGATGCGGCGGATGCCCGAGTTGATCGCGTTCGACAGCGCGAAATCGATGATGCGCGCCTTGCCGCCGAAATAGACCGCGGGCTTGGCGCGGTTGTCGGTCAGTTCGCGCAGGCGGCTGCCTCGCCCGCCGGCGAGCACATAGGCCATGGCATCGCGCGCCAGCGGCCCAGACGGTGTTCTCATCGCTCACTCTCCATGGTCGCCCCCGCGACGTTGCCGTTGTTCTTTGCCGGTGCTCAGCCGGCGTATTCGAGCATGATCGTCGCCAGCGGCGGCAGCGTGACGGTGGCCTTGCCGTCCGCCGCCTTGACCTGGCCCAGGTTGCC
Source organism: Novosphingobium sp. GW821-FHT09E05 (assembly GCF_059416165.1). Lineage (NCBI taxonomy): Bacteria > Pseudomonadati > Pseudomonadota > Alphaproteobacteria > Sphingomonadales > Sphingomonadaceae > Novosphingobium > Novosphingobium sp. GW821-FHT09E05. Next base: position 1,075,877 of record NZ_JBWKOQ010000001.1, on the reverse strand, counting down.
CTTGCCGGTGCCGCCGTAGTGGACGGAATCGCTGTTGAGGATCTCGTTCCACTTGCCCGCCAGCGGCAGCGGCACCTGGTAGTTGGTGCGCATCGTCGGCGTCATGTTGGCGATCACCGCGATCGGATTGACGCCGGGCGCCTTGCGCAGCCAGGCGAAGACCGAATTCTCGGCGTCGTCGACGATGAGCCATTCGAACCCGTCCGGGTCGCAGTCGGCGGCGTGAAGCGCGCGCTTGGAGCGGTAGAGGCGGTTCAGGTCCTTGACGAGGTTGCGGATGCCTTCGTGCGAGGGCGCGTCGCGCAGGTCCCAGTCGAGTGCGCGTTCCTCGCTCCATTCGCGGCGCTGGGCGAATTCCTGGCCCATGAACAGCAGCTTCTTGCCCGGATAGCCCCACATGAAGCTGTAGTAGGCGCGCAGGTTGGCGAACTTCTGCCAGTCGTCGCCGCTCATCTTGCCGAGCAGCGAGCCCTTGCCGTGGACCACCTCGTCGTGGCTGAGCGGCAGCACGAAGTTCTCGGAAAAGGCATAGACCAGCCCGAAGGTCAGGTCGTCATGGTGGTAGCGTCGGTGCACCGCGTCGCGCGCCATGTAGCGCAGCGTGTCGTGCATGAAGCCCATGTTCCACTTGAAGCCGAAGCCGAGCGCCGTTTCCTTCGCCTTGCCGTCGCCCTCGTAGGCGGGCTGGGTGACGCCGGGCCACGAGGTCGATTCCTCGGCGATGGTCATGAAGCCGGGGTGCTGGGCGTAGACCGCGCGGTTGGTGGCGCGCAGGAAATCGACCGCCTCCCAGTTCTCGCGCCCGCCTTCCAGGTTGGGAATCCACTCGCCCGCCTTACGCGAATAGTCGCGGTAGAGCATCGAGGCGACCGCATCCACGCGCAGGCCGTCAACGTGGTAGCGCTCGGCCCAGAACAGCGCGTTGTTGACGAGGAAGCTGGTGACCTCGCGGCGGCCGAAGTTGTAGATCAGCGTGTTCCAGTCGGGCTGGAATCCGAGCTTGGGGTCCTCGTGCTCGTAGAGCGCGGTGCCGTCGAAGCGGACGAGGCCGTGCTCGTCCTTGGGGAAGTGGGCGGGCACCCAGTCGAGCAGGACGCCGATCCCGGCGCGGTGGGCGCCGTCGACGAAGCGGGCGAAACCGGCGGGCTCGCCGAAGCGCGAGGACGGCGCGTAGAGGCCGGTGGTCTGGTAGCCCCACGAAGGATCGTAGGGGTGCTCGCTGATCGGCATGAACTCGATATGGGTGAAGCCCATCTCGACGACGTAGGGGATGAGCTGGTCGGCAAGGTCGTCCCAGCTGAGGAACCAGTTGAACCGGTCGCGCTGCCACGAGCCGGCGTGGACCTCGTAGATCGAGACCGGCACCTTGCGCGCGTCCACCGCCGCCCAGTGCGCGCGGTGGGCCTCGTCGCCCCAGTCGAGCTTGGCCGGAATGGCGGTCATCGAGGCGGTCGAGGGGCGGATCTCGGCCATGAAGGCGAAGGGATCGGCTTTCAGCGGCTGCACCGATCCGTCGGTGCCGACGATGTGGTACTTGTAGGCGCGGTAGTCGCCGATGTCGGGGATGAAGATTTCCCAGACGCCGATGTCGGTCCGGCTGCGCATCACGTGGCGCCGCGGGTCCCAGTCGTTGAAATCGCCCACGACGCTGACCAGCCGGGCGTTCGGCGCCCAGACCGCGAAGTGGACGCCGTCCGCGCCCTCGTGCTCGATCAGGTGGGCGCCGAGCTTGTCGAACAGGCGCAAATGGGTGCCCTGCGCGATCAGCAGGTCGTCCACCGGGCCGAGCACAGGGCCGAAGGTATAGGGATCGGTGACCAGCCAGTCGTGCCCGCCCGCGGTGCAGCGGTAGCGGATCGGCTGCGGCGGAATACGCAGGCGGGTTTCGAACAGCCCCCGGTCGTCCACCTTGTCGAGCTTGCCCAGCCAGTGCCCGTCGAGACTGAACGCCTCGACGCAATCGGCACCCGGCAGCAGCGCGCGCAGGTGCGTGCCATCCGGGCCGGGATGGGTGCCGAGTAGCGAGAACGGGTCAGCGTTCGTTCCTTGCAGCAGGGACTCGATGGCGCTTTCCGTTGGCTTCACAGGACCTTCCAGATTTCCTTGGCGTACTCACCGATAGTCCGGTCCGAGGAGAACCACCCGACATTCGCAATGTTCCGTATCGCCGAGGCCCGCCAGCCCGCGACGTCTTCCCAGCGCGCATCGACCTGGCGCTGGGCGGCGGCATAGGCGTCGAAGTCGGCCGCGCACATGAACCAGTCGTGGTCGTAGATGCCGTTGACGAGGCCCTCGTAGCGCGTCGGATCGTCGGGCGAGAACACGCCGGACGAGATCGCCGACAGCGCCTGAGCGAGTTCGCGCGAACCCTCGATCACCTCGCGCGGATTGTATCCTGCGGCGCGCTTGTCGGTGACTTCCTGCGCGGTGAGCCCGAAGATGACGATGTTGTCGTCGCCGACGTGCTCCTTGATCTCGACGTTGGCGCCGTCGAGCGTGCCGATGGTGAGCGCGCCGTTGAGCGCGAACTTCATGTTGCCGGTGCCCGAGGCTTCCATGCCCGCCGTCGAGATCTGTTCCGACAGGTCCGCGGCCGGGATGATCCGCTCGGCATAACTGACATTGTAGTTGGGCACGTAGACCACCTTGAGCAGCCCGCCGACCGAGGGATCGGAATTGACGCGCCGGGCGATGTCGTTCGCCAGTTTGATGATGAGCTTGGCGTTATGATAGCTCGGCGCCGCCTTGCCGCCGAAGATCTTCACGCGCGGCACCCAGTCGCGCTCGGGATGGCTGCGGATTTGGTCGTAGAGCGCGACCGTCTCGATCAGGTTGAGCAGCTGGCGCTTGTATTCGTGGATGCGCTTGATCTGGACGTCGAACAGCGCATCGGGATCGAGACGGATGCCCATGGTCCTGCGGATATGGTCCGACAGCGCGACCTTGTTGGCGCGCTTGACCTCGCCGATCCGCTCACCCAGCGCGGCGTCGCCCGCCATGGCGTTGAGGTCGGTGAGCTTCGCCGCATCGTCCAGGAAGTCGGGGCCGATGGCGTCCTTGATGACCTTGGTCAGCCCCGGATTGCACTGCTGCAGCCAGCGGCGCGGGGTGACGCCGTTGGTCTTGTTGTTGATCCGCGTCGGGTAGAGCGCGTGGAGATCGGCGAAGACCGTCTCCTTCATCAGTTCAGTATGCAGCGCGGCGACGCCGTTGATCGAGTGCGCACCCACGAACGCGAGGTTCGCCATGCGCACGCGCCGCTCGCCGCTCTCGTCGATGAGCGAGATCGCGGCGATCTGCGCGTCGGTCAGCCCGGCCTTGCGCGCCTCGCGCAGGACGCGGCTGTTGATCGCGTAGATGATCTGCATGTGGCGCGGCAGCAGCCGCTCGAACAGCGGCAGCGGCCAGGTTTCCAGCGCCTCGGGCAGCAGCGTGTGGTTGGTGTAGGAGATGGTCTTCTTGCACACCTCCCAGGCCTCGTTGAATTCGAGCCCGTGGACATCGACCATCAGGCGCATCAGCTCGGCGACGGCGACCGAAGGGTGCGTGTCGTTCAGCTGGATCGCCGCCTTGTCCGGCAGGGTGCGGATATCGCCCGCGTACTGGACGTGGCGGCGCACGATGTCCTGGATCGAGGCGGCGGTGAAGAAGTACTCCTGCCGCAGACGCAGTTCCTGGCCCGAGGGGCTGGAATCGGCGGGATAGAGCACCCGCACGAGGCTCTGCGCGCGCATCTGCTCGGACAGCGCGCCGAGGTGGTCGCCGGCGTTGAAGGCATCGAGCTTGAGCGGGTCGATCGGGTTCGCGGTCCACAGGCGCAGCGTGTTCACGCGCTTGCCCTTGTAGCCGACCACCGGGGTGTCGACCGCCGTCGCCTCGACCTTCTCGGCGGGATTCCAGACCACGCCGTCGCCCTCTGCCGCGACTTCGCCGCCAAAGCCGACGAGGTAGGTGCTCTCCACCCGCTCGAACTCCCAGGGATTGCCGTGGGCCAGCCAGGTCTCGGGCAGTTCGACCTGCCAGCCGTCCTCGATCCGCTGGCGGAACATGCCGTTCACGTAGCGGATGCCGTAGCCGTAGGCCGGGATGTCGAGCGTGGCGAGGCTCTCCATGAAGCAGGCGGCGAGACGGCCGAGGCCGCCGTTGCCCAGCGCCGCGTCGGGCTCCATTTCCTCCAGCTCGGCGAGGTCGAGACCGTGGGCGGCCAGCGCCTGCTCCATCTCGCGCGTCAGCCCCATGTTCGACAGGGCATCGCGCAGCAGGCGGCCGATCAGGAACTCCATCGAGAGGTAGTAGACCCGCTTGCCCTCGGCATCGTAGGTGCGCCGCGTCGAGGCGAACCAGGCGTCGATGATCTCGTCGCGCAGGGCGTAGATCGCGGCGCGATACCAGTCGTGCGGCCGCGCCGCGCGCTCGTCCTTGCCGACACGGTTGCGCAGCACGCGCATGATGTGCTTGTCGAGGTCGGAGGAAGTGACGGGCTTGGTGTCGGACACGGGTTCGCTGGCCACGGGAGCACTCCTTGTCAGGCCGCCACGAGCACCGTTCGTCGGCTCGCCCGGACGGCGCCGGTTATCGACAGGACCGGGGTCAGGAAGCGGGTTTTACGCCCCTCTCCTCGTCTCCTGAACATCATGGCTACCACAGGGCTGCGATGCGGCAAGAGCCATTGTGCAGTGCCGCATGAATTTAGCTGCCCACCCTAACCGCCGGGGCGTTTGGCCGCGCCGCCGCGCCGCGCTATCCTTTTGCGACACCCCGGGAGAGGCCGATGACATCACGAATTCTGCGCGAGGACCGCGGCGGCCTCTGCACGCTGACGCTGAACCGGCCCGGCAAGCTGAACGCGCTCGACACCGCGACGTTCGAGGAACTGGACGCCCACTGCGCCGCTCTGGCGGCCGACCTGGACCGCATCGGCTGCGTGGTGCTGCGCGGCGCCGGCCGGGCGTTCTGCGCAGGCGCGGACATCGGCGGCATCGGGCAGGGCTTCACCGACAACCGCTTCAAGCCCGGCGTCGTCGCCCGCCTCGCCGCCCTGCCCCAGCCCGTCATCGCGGCGATCCACGGGGCGTGCTTCACCGGCGGACTGGAACTGGCGCTCGCTGCCGACCTGATCGCGGCGGAGCGCTCGGCGCGGTTCGCCGACACCCACGGCAAGTGGGGCCTCGTCGGCGCCTGGGGCATGACCCAGCGCCTGCCCCGCCGCATCGGCATGGCGCAGGCCAAGCGGCTGATGTTCACCGCGCAGGCCATCGAGGCACCCGAGGCGGCGGCGCTGGGGCTGGTCGACGTGCTGGTGGAGGACGGGGAACTCGACGCGCGCGTGGCGCAGCTGGCGGCGCAGGTGCTCGGCAATTCGTGGCACACCAACGTGGAGACCAAGAAGCTGCTCGCGGCCACCGATGGGATGACGCTGGCGCAGGGGCTTGCATACGAGTTCGAAAACTACCCCGGCTTCGCCCCCGACCATGCCGAACGGCTGGCGCGGTTCAGCCGGAAGTGAGGCTCACGACAACCGCAAGCCGCCAGCCCACGGTATGAAAACCCCGTCGCCGCCGCGCAGGCGGGGGCCCCGCTTCCTTGCGCCTCGCCAGAAAGAACAAGCGGGGTCCCCGCCTGCGCGGGGACGACGAGTATATTGCGTTTAGTCCCGCCCGACAAAAAAAGGCCGGCCCCGCCCTTTCGGACGGACCCGGCCTCCCTGCATGGACCTTAGCGGTCCTCCTCCCAGGTGCAGTCCTTGATTTCGATGCCGAGATCCTCGACCAGCTGGCGCATCCCGAGGATATCGAACAGCACTTCCCCCTCGGCGATGCGGCGGCGGAATTCGACTTCCTTGGCCGCGCGCGCCTCGGCGTTGGTGACGGCCAGTTCAAGCAGCGCGCGCGGGATCACCAGCACCCCGTCCGAATCGCCGACGATGACGTCGCCCGGCTCGACCAGCACGTTGTCCACCACCAGCGGCACGTTGACCGCCGCGGGTCCGCGCTTCTTGGGATGCTCGACCGAGACGGCGGTCGACCATACCGGATAGCCCAGTTCACGGATCGCATCGACGTCGCGCGTGGCGCCATGGACGACGGTGCCGGCGAGGCCCTTCTTCTTCGCGAAGCCGCAGGCGACGTCGCCCCACAGCGCGCCCTGGCTGCCGCCGCCGTTGGTCAGCACCAGCACGTCGCCCGCCTCGGCGGTGTAGAGCGCGGCATGGATGGCGAGGTTGTCACCGGGGAAGTTCCACGCCGTCACCGCCGGGCCGCAGACCTTCTGGCCTGGCGCGATCGGGACCATGCCGGGGCTCATCAGGCACATGCGCCCGGCGATCTCGCCGAGCCCCTCGTGAAGGTCGGCAATGCCGAACTTCGCGGCCCGTTCGAGCAGCGCGGGGTCGGGGCGGTTGATCTTCGCATAGATCACGGACTTGACGGGCACGGTCACGAGAGAGCCTCCGGGTTGAGCAGCGTTTCAGGGACCTCGCCCCGGCTGACGGTTTCGATGACGGCCGCCACGTTCAGCGCCATGTCCTTCATCCCCGCCTCGGTGACACCGGCGACGTGGGGCGAGAGCAGGCAGTTGGGCAGGCCGAAAAGCGGATGGTCGGCGGCGGGCGGCTCGGCGTCGAACACGTCGATCCCGGCGCCCGCGATCTGCCCGACACGCAGCGCCTCCGCCAGCGCGGCTTCGTTGATGATGCCCCCGCGCGAGCAGTTCACGAGGATCGCGTGCGGTTTCATCATGCCCAGCTCGACGGTGTCGATGAGGTTGCGGGTGCCCTCGGTCAGGGGCGTGTGAATGGATACGATATCGCGCCCGAGGATGCCGGCGAGGTCCATCGGTTCGACCCCGGCGGCGCGGACATCGTCGTCGGACAGCATCGGATCGTATGCGGCAACCTCCGCCCCGAAGCCGGCGCCGCAGATCTTCGCCACGTAGCGCGCGATGCGGCCGAAACCGATCAGGCCGACTTTCGCGCCGGTCAGGTCGCCGAGGCGGATGCCCCAGCGCTCGTCCCAGCGGTTTTCGCGGACCAGCGCGTCCATGTCGCGCGTACGGCGCAGCAGGCCCAGCATCATCGCCACCGCTCCTTCGGCGACGGCGGTGGAGTTGTTGCCGCCCGGCGTGTTGGCGACCATCACGCCCTGCGCGCTGGCGGCGGGAATGGCGATGTTGTCCACCCCCGCGCCGTGCTTCACGATGGCCTTGAGGCCGGGCATCGACCCGAAGATATCGGGACCCAGCGGACTGGTGCGGATCACGATCACGCTCGTCCCGGCCAGCCGCGGATCATCGCGCCACCCGTCCGGACCGATGACGTCATGCGCCGAGGCGATGCGTTCCGTTCCGGCCGGATGGATTGGATCTATTATGCAGACGAGTTCACGCGAACCCATCGTTTTTCCCCTCCTGCGCCCGCGCTATGTATACCATCGGGCGACCTGTGCTGGTCATTCTGGTGAAAGCACTTTGCCTCGCGGTCAAGGCGTAATAGGGATCACCGGGATAAACATGTATCCGATCCGGGCGTAAGCCGTCCGGGCGATCACTTCTAGGAGAGAGCGATGTTCGCCGCGCCCCCCGCCGTCACGGCCGAGGTCTTCTGCCGCATTCCCGATCACTTCCGCCGTTTCGGCGAGACCACCGAATGGGCGCAGGTCCAGCTCCACGGCGCCGCCGCCCCGGTCTTCCTCGAAGGCCCGGTGTTCGACGCGGCGGGCAACCTGTGGGTCACCGACATTCCCTGGGGCCGCCTGTTCAGGATCAGCCCGGACGGCACATGCGAGGTCGGCTTCGAATACGACGGCCAGCCCAACGGCATGAAGTTCCTCGCCGACGGCCGCCTGCTCGTCGCCGACCACCACAAGGGCATGGTCATCTGCGACCCCGCGACGGGCAGGACGGAGCCGTGGTTCGAACGCTACCTGCTCGAGCCGTTCCTGGGCTGCAACGACCTGACGATCGCGAAGAACGGCGACATCTGGTTCACCGACCAGGGCCAGTCCGGGTGGCACAACCCCAACGGCCGCCTGTTCCGCGTGCGCGCCGGAAGCAAGCGCCTCGAACTGATGCTGGACAACATCCCCAGCCCCAACGGCCTCGTGCTCAACAGGGCCGAGACCGCGCTCTACCTCGCCGTCACCCGCGCCAATGCGGTGTGGCGCTGCCCGCTGGTGAACGCCAGCGGCGAGCCGGGGGGCGAAGTGATCTCCAAGGTCGGGACCTATATCCAGATGTCCGGCGGTTCGGGTCCCGACGGGCTGACCATCGACGCCAACGACAACCTCGTCGTCTGCCATGTCGGCTTCGGCGCGGTATGGCTGTTCTCCGACCGGGGCGAGCCGCTGTTGCGGATCAACGTGCCCGAGGGTCGATACACCACGAACGCGGCGTACGGCGGGCTGGACAACAAGTGGCTGTTCTTCACCGAGTCGAGCACGGGGACGGTCTACAAGGCCGAGATGCCGGTGGCAGGACGGGAGGTTTTCAGCGCCAGCGTGTGAAGCGCGGCGGCAATGGGTGGGAGGCGGCCGTTCGCGCGGGCAAGCCGCCCCGTCAGACAGCAAGCAAACCGCGCCGATCGCCGGTTCAGCATAAGCCGCCGACTGCCGGCACTCAACTATCTGCGGGGCCGAACGGCGCGAAGGCCTGCTTACGAGCGGCGCGAGCTTGGACGGGGAACGAGCTGATCCAGCGCGTCGGCGTTTTCCCGGCCCCATTCATACAGAAGCTCCACCGGCTCGACGAACCTTCGGCCAAGATATGTGAGGTGATATTCGACCATGGGCGGAATAGTGCTCTGCACATGCCGGCTGAGCAGCCCGCTGGCCTCCATGTCCCGCACGGTCTGGGTCAGCATTTTCTTGGAAATCCCCGGCAGGCTGCGCAGCAGTACGCCGGTACGTGCGCTTCCACCGTGACGGGCATGCAGAGTGTGCAGGACCATGCTGGTCCATTTCGTTGTGAAGAGTTCCAACACGCGGCGCGGCGCGCAGTCTTCCCGCCATTCATCGTCGGACGTTCCGGGCTGCATGTGTTTACCTTTCGGTGCCTGGGGTCGCAAATGGTGCCGTCTAGAACGTGCGGGTGACAATGCCTAGTTCGGATGGCGCAAGGAGATAATCATGACGAAGACGGCATTGGTGGTAGGCGCAAGCGGCATCGTCGGCAGCGCGGCGGCGAAGCTTCTGGTCGATCAAGGCTGGAGGGTACACGGTCTCGCACGACGGCCGACGGATCAGGTCGGGGTGCGACCTGTCGCGGCGGACCTGCAGGACCCGGCCGGTACAGCCGAGGCGCTGCGCACGATCAATCCCGACGCCGTATTCATTTCGACCTGGCTCCGGCAAGACAGCGAGGCGGAGAATATCCGCGTCAATTCGGCCATGGTCCGCAACATGCTGGATGGCCTGCCCAAGCCCACCGGCCCGCGCCATGTCGCGCTGGTCACCGGCCTGAAGCATTACCTCGGGCCCTTCGAGGCCTATGGAAAGGGCGCCCTGCCCGATACCCCTTTCCGTGAGACGCAAGATCGGCTCGACATCGAAAATTTCTACTACGCACAGGAAGACGAGCTCTTCGCCGCGGCGGCGCGTGACTGCTTTACCTGGAGCGTGCACCGCCCCCACACCGTAATCGGCCTCGCCCTCGGCAATGCGATGAACATGGGCACGACGCTGGCGGTCTATGCGACGCTGTGCCGCGAAACCGGACGGCCCTTCACCTTCCCGGGATCCGCGGCGCAATGGTCGGGGCTCACCGACATGACCGACGCCGGTCAACTCGCCCGTCACCTGCTGTGGGCGACGGAGACCGAGGTCGCGCACAACGAAGCGTTCAACGTCGTCAACGGCGACATCTTCCGCTGGCAGTGGATGTGGAGCCGTATCGCCGACTGGTTCGGGATCGAAGCGGCGTCGTTTGACGGCACGGTGCGGCCTCTGGAACGGCAGATGGCGCAAGACGCGGCGCTTTGGACCGAAATTGCGACCCGGGAGGGACTGTCGGAGCCGGATCTCGCACGCCTCGCCTCACCCTGGCACACCGACGCTGATCTGGGGCGCCCGATCGAGGTCGTGACCGATATGTCGAAAAGCCGGCGGCTGGGGTTCACCGCATATCAGCCCACCGACGATGCATTTTTCGCCCTCTTCGAGCGTTTGCGCGCCGAACGACTGATCCCATGACGACGCTGCCGAAATAGCGGGACCGGCCCAAGCTCAATGGCCCGAACGGGGCGCTGACCCGCCATTACAGGCAAGGTGCGCTTTGGGGCACGTCCGGGCAGTCCGCTTTCCTACCTGCCTGACGGTGCGGTATATCCATCGCATGATCCGGCAACCCCGTTACCGCACGATCCTCGGCGCCAAGGCAAGCGTGTCGCCTTGCCCGCGCAAGGCGACACGTTCCGGCCCCGGGACGGCAGTTTGCCCCCTGGACCGTGTAAACCGTGTAAACTTGGTGTCGCCTTGCGGCGCGCGAAGACCGTCAGCCGGCGACGAGACCCGCCGCGTCGACGCCCGCGAAGGCGGCTTCCTCGTCCTTGTCGGACAGGTCGCCGCTGACGCCGATGGCGCCGAGCAGGTTGCCGGCCTCGTCCTTGACCAGAACGCCGCCGGCCGCCGGGATCAGCCTGCCGTTCCAGGCGGCGGAGAGCGCGGCCATGAATTGCGGGCGATCAGCGGCCATGTCGCCGAGCTTGCGGCTGGACACGCCCATCGCCAGCGCGCCCGCCGCCTTGCCGCTCGCCACGTCGGGACGGCCGTAGCCCGAGCCGTCCTCGCGCTCCATAGCGACGAGGTGACCGCCCGAATCGAGCACGACGATCGTCAGCGGATTGAGGCTCATCTCCCGGCCCTTGGCCCGGGTGGCAGCGATCAGGGTGCGGGCTTGGTCGAGGGTTATCATCGGAATGGGCTCTCTCCGGTTGGCCGAAACTCGTGCCTGCCTAACCTACCTGCCGCGTGGTGCAAGCGGCTAATGTATACGTTGGCGATGTCACTCGGCCGCGAGCGGCGGGGGATAGGGCGCCGCGTCGCCGCTGCCGCTCAGCAGGTGGCCATAGCGCACGAGCCCGATGCGGGTGCGCCGGATATGCATGACGAGCGCGGCCTGCGCGGTCTCGACCTCGCGCTTGGCGATGCAGTCGAACAGCAGCTGGTGCTCGATGTCGTGGGTGCGACCGCCGCCCGTCGTGGTGTTGCCCATCGCGAGCTTCATGTAGGCGCGGCGGTAGCTCTGCGTGGTGTCCCAGACCCGCTCGACGATCTGGGCGAGGAGCGGCGTTGAGTGGCGGCGGTAAGTGATCCAGTGGAATTCGCGGCCGAGCGCGATCGCCTCGTCGACGTCGGTGACACACTCGTTGCGCTCCATCACCACGCGCAGGTCGGCGATGTCCTGGTCGGTCAGGTGCGGAACGCTGTCGGCCAGCAGCAGCGGCTCGATGCGCTCCCGGATTTCGTAGGACACCTCGAGGTCGCGGCGGGTCAGGCTGGTGACGCGCGCGCCTGCGTTGGCCCGCATGGTGACGAGCCCCCGCGCCTCGAGCATGCGCAGAGCGTCGCGCACCGGGATGCGGCTGGTCGAGAGTTCGTCGGCCAGTTCGTCCTGCTTGATGCGGGCGCCGGGCGCGAGGTCGCCCGACAGGATGCGCTCGGCAAGAATATCGGCGACGCGCTGGCTGGCGACGCCCTGTACGGCCAGGGGAGACGGGTCTTTGATCATGGATATTCCATCAAGCGGTATACGATCGCGCATAACCCCATGCGCGCGCCGCGCCAAATCACGAATGCACCGGAGCGGCAATATCCGCTCCGACGCTTGGGCGGGCTCAGCCGTTCGTCTGCGTCCACTCGACGCGGTAGAGGTCGAAACGCCGGTCCTTGAGGTTCTGCACCGCGCCCGACTGGCGCGCGGTCAGCAGCGCATCGAGGCTGAGGTCGGCGATGGCGATGGTCTCGGTGTTGGGCGCGGTGTCCGCCGCCACGCCGTCGCGGGCGAAGGGGAAGTCGCTGGGCGTCAGGATCGCGCTTTCGGCGTAATGGACGTCCATGTTCTCGACGTTGGGCAGGTTGCCCACAACGCCGGAGGTGACGACGTAGCACTGGTTCTCCACCGCGCGGGCCTGGGCGCAGTAGCGCACCCGCAGATAGCCGCGCCGCTCGTCGGTGCAGAACGGCACGAACAGCATCAGCGCGCCCTGGTTGACGAGGTGGCGGGCAAGCTCGGGGAACTCGCTGTCGTAGCAGATCATCACGCCGATCGGGCCGCAGTCGGTCTGGATGACGTTGGCGCCGTAACCGCCGCGCACGTTCCACCAGCGCCGCTCGGACGGTGTGGGGTGCAGCTTCTGCGTCTCGTGGACCGCGCCGTCACGCAGGAAGGTATAGGCGATGTTGCGGATCTCGCTCTTGCCGCCGCCCAGCTTGACGCGGGTGGGGTGCGAGCCGCCGATGATGTTGATGTTGTAGCTCACCGCCATGCGCTGCATGAACTCGACGAAACGCTCGGTATATTCGGCGACCTTCTCGATCGCCTGGACCGGCTCGAGCTTGGTTTCCTCGATCGAGAGCAGTTCGAGCGTGAACAGCTCGGGGAACACCACGAAGTCGCTCTCGTAGTCGGCGGCGACGTCGATCCAGTATTCGACCTGGGCCTCGAACTCGTCGATCGCCTCGATCTTGCGCATCTGGAACTGGACGGTGGCGACGCGCACGCTGGAGGGCACGCGCTCCTTGAGGCCGGGAACCGCCTTGCCGGTATCGCGGGGGGCGAGCGGGTTGCTCCAGTACATCAGGACCGCGTTGCCGCCGCTTTCACGGTCGGTGGGAATGTAGTCGGGCAGGATGCCGCGCGGCTCGTAGCCCTCGTTCATCTGGAAGTTGACGACCTGGTCGCGGACCTTCTTGTCGCGCACCGCCTGCACGTAGTCCGCCGGATCGGGATACTGGCGCTTGCGGCGCGAGTATCCCGGCATGCGACCCGCGAAGGCGATGCCCTTGAGCTCGAAGTACTGGCAGACCTCGCGGCGCTTGCGATAGAGGCGCTGGCCGATGCGCAGGCGGCGATAGTCGGGATCGACGCAGACCTCGAAACCGTAGAGCACGTCGCCCTCGGGCGCGGGCGGGCGGCCGTAGCCGCCGTTGCTGATCTCTTCCCAGGTATGCGGCTTGAACGCGAGTTCGGAGGTGACGATCATCGTGGCGCAGTGGCCGACGACCTTGCCCTCGTACTCGGCGACGAACTGGCCTTCGGGGAAATTGATGACCTGGCCGCGTATCTCGGCGCGGGTGAAGGCGTCCGCCTTGCCGTAGACCTTGACGGAGAGGCGGGCGATCGCCGGCGCATCCGCAACGGTGGCCTGGCGGATGACGAGCTTGGCTTTTGTCTGGTCCATGGGTGGACGTAGTACGCGCCGGGAGGCCGGAGGTTCCAGCGCTTTCATCGCAGCGCAGCATATTGATCGGACTCGGCTTTTTCTCGGGCCGGCGGGATACAAGTCGGCGGCGCCTCGTTCTCTCAACAGGAAGGAGACATCTTATGAGCGCTACTCTCTTCGCCCTCGCCCTGTTCGCCTGCTCCGACGACGGCAAGGCCTGCGAGCGTCTCGCCACTCCCGTCCAGACCTACGAAACGCGCGCGATGTGCACCGCCGGGCTCGACGAAGCGCTAGACACGGACGCGGCTCGCCGCGCCGAAGCGCCGACGGTCTATGCGCAGTGCCTGAGCGCTCGCCAGATGGCGTCCATCGGCGACGGTGTCATCGACCTGACCCGCGTCAACGGAGTACGTTTCGCCGACGCGTACTGAGCCTCAGCCCCGACCGCGATAACCCTGGACGCCCTGATCGGGAACCCAGAGCCCTTCCGGCGGAGCGCCTGACTGCCAGAACACGTCGATGGGTATGCCGCCGCGCGGATACCAGTATCCGCCGATCCGCAGCCACCTGGGCTTCATCTCGTCGAACAACCGCTGGCCGATCCCGACTGTCACGTCTTCGTGGAAACCGCAGTGGTTGCGGAAGGAACCGAGGAAAAGCTTGAGGCTCTTCGATTCGACGATGGCATCACCGGGTGCGTAATCGAGCACTAGATGCGCGAAATCGGGCTGGCCGGTCACCGGGCAGAGCGAGGTGAACTCGGGCGCCGCGAAACGCACAAGATAGAGGCTGCCGACGCGCGGATTGGGCACGTAATCGAGGATCGCCTGTTCCGGCGAATTGGGGAGTGCGCTCTGCTGCCCGAGATGCAGCGGCATGGAGGGGGCTTTCGGGGTATCGCTCATGTGTCAGGCCATGCCTCCAAGCTATCGACAAGACAAGTATGGCGTCGATTGACCGGGGCTTGCAACGGCTCGCCGCGTGTGGGCATGGCATTAACACGCGGTTCACAGCGGATTGGGCGACGGTAACAGGGTCATGAGGGGCAGCAACATCATATTTTCACGCGCGGCGATGGCGACCGCGATTTCGGCGTTCGCATTTGTAGGCCCCGGCCCGGCGATCGCCCAGTCGGCAGAAACCTGGACGCTGCCGGAACCGACCGCAACGCCCAGCGCTCCGCGTGTGCAGGGGCCTGTCGATGGGCAGAACCCGGTCGTCCGCCCCAGCGCGGAGCCTGCCCGGACGCAGAGCCCCGCGCCTGTCCGGCCTGCACCCACGCCCGTCCCGACCCTGAGACCCGCTCCGCCGCCTCCCGCGAGTACGGCGCCCGGCCCGCAACCTTCCCCGTCCCCACGCCACGCACTCGCCCCGCCATCGCCTGAAGCGACCGAGCCTGCCACCGCCGCCCCTCCCGCACCCACCGTTTCAGAACCGCCGGAAGCGCCCGTTTCAGAGGCTCCAGCCTCGGCTCCACCGGCCGAAGCGGCTCCTGCCGGGACCACGGAGACTTCCTGGCCGATCTGGTGGTGGGCAGCGCCACTGGCACTGCTCGTCGCATTGGGCGCGCTCGCCGCCCTGCTGCGTCGCCGTCGCGCCGCTGCGGAGAGTTCGGACGGGACCGAGCCCGAGGACACCCCGCCCCTCGCCGCCGAAACGCCGCCCGCTCCGAAGCTCGTGAACATGCCCGCGGCGCCTGTTCCGGTCGTTCCGCCACCTGCCTTTGCCCCGCGCGAACCGGCGCCTGTTCCCGCACCCGTCACGCTTTCGTTCGAGCCGCTCGGGCTGCGGCTGTCGCTGGTCTATGCGACGCTGCAGTACCAGTTGTCGATCACCGCTACGACCGATCTTCCGGCCGGGCACCTGCTGGGCGACATGATCGGCGCCCATGCCTCGATCCCGCCCGAGCAACAGCTCGCGCCCCCGCTCGAGTCGCTGGCCTCGCTCAAGGCCGTGCCTGCGCTCCCGGCCGGGGAGACCCTGACGCTGAAGGGCGAGCTGCAACTGCCCCTCAGCGCGATCCGCCCGCTGCAGCAGGCCAACGCCTCGTTCTTCGTGCCGCTCGTTCGCCTCTGCCTGGTTGGCGAAAGCGGCCTGCCGGCGCTGCGCCGCGTCTTCACCGTCGGCGTCGACGGCGGCGCCGCGGCCCTGTCCCCGGTACGTCTCGACACCGGGCCGCAGGAGCATCGCCAGCTGGCGGCGCGTGAGGTGGAGGCCGCCCGCGCCTATCCGCTGAAGCCCGACCAGCACCGCGCGGCCGGATGAACAAAGCCCGCTTCGGCTGTTTCCCCGCCCCCCGAAAGTGTCCTAGGGTCCAGCGTGACCACATGCGGAGATGACATTGGATAGCAGCAAGCGCCCGGGCGACCTGTCGGATGCGACCCGGATCGTCGGTGCCGGGCGCCGCAGCGAGTGGACCGGGCCGGTGGTCAACCCACCGGTCTGGCGCGCCAGCACCCACCTTTACCCCGACACCGCCGCGCTCGCCGAGGGACCAAGCCGCAACGAGGACGGGCGCTTCTTCTACGGCCGGCGCGGCGCGCCGACGCAGTGGGCGCTCAGCGACGCGCTGACGGCGATCGAGCCGGGTGCGGCGGGGACCGTGCTCTATCCCTCGGGCGTCGCCGCCATCGCCGGCGTCATGCTCACCCTGCTGCGGCCGGGCGATGTCGTGCTGATCAGCGACAACGCCTATGATCCCACCCGGACGATGGGCAAGGGCCTGCTGACCGACCTCGGCATCGAGCCCCGCTTCTTCGACCCGCTCGACATCGCCGGTTACGAGGCGCTGTTCTGCGATCGCACCCGCGCCGTCCTGCTCGAAGCCCCCGGAAGTCTCTCGATGGAGATGGCCGACCTGCCCGCGCTGGCCCGCATCGCTCGCGAAAAGGGCGTGGTCTCGGTGCTCGACAACACCTGGGCGAGTTCGCTCGGCTTCCCCGCCCTGGAGCGCGGGATCGACATCTCGCTCATGGCGCTGACCAAGCACGTCGGCGGCCATTCCGACGTCATGATGGGCAGCGCCAGCGCCGGCCCGGCGCTGTATGCCCGGCTGCGCCAGCGCGCGCAGCAGCTGGGCACCGTCGTCTCGCCCGACGACGCGGCGCTGGTCCTGCGCGGCCTGCGCACGCTGCACCTGCGCCTCCGGCACGAGACCGACAGCGCGCTTGCCATCGCCCGCTACCTCGCCGGGCGCCCGGAAGTGGCGCAAGTGCTCTGCCCGATGCTGCCGGGCGCGCCGGGGCACGATATCTGGACCCGCGATTTCACCGGCGGCTGCGGCCTGTTCAGCTTCGTCTTCAAGGGCTCCACGGCCGCCGCGCGCAACCGCTTCGTCGATGCGCTGCAGCTGTTCGGCATCGGCTACTCCTGGGGCGGGTTCGAGAGCCTCGCGCTGCCGATCGAGCCATCGGGCTACCGCAGCCAGATGCCCTGGCCGCCCGGGCCCGCGCAGGAGGGCGACCGTCACGGCGTGCGCCTCGCCATCGGGCTCGAGGACCCGGCCGACCTCATCGCCGACATCGAGCGGGCGCTCGCCGCCTGGCGCGAGCCGTGAGCGCCGCGGTCGCCGCCGCCACGCCCTCTCCCACCGCCACGGCGACGGCGGTGGTGATCCGCCAGCCGCAGATGTCCGGCGCCGACGGGATCAAGGACGCCGTATCCTCGCGGAGCGATACGGTGGGCGACGTCGTCAACACGCTCGACCGGCTCGCCCTGCAGGTGGGCGCCACCCGCTTTTCGGTCTGGGACTTCGTCGTCGTCGTCTCGGTGCTGGCGCTGGTCATCACCGTGGCCTGGAGCGCCAGCCGCCTGTCCAGCCGCATCCTCGCGCGGGCCACCGGGCTCGACGTGACGCAGCGGCTGCTGACCGAGAAGATGGCCAGCCTGTTCATCTGGGCGATCGCGATCCTCGTCGGCATCGACGTGCTGGGCCTCGACCTCACCGCGCTGACGGTGTTCTCCGGCGCCTTCGGCCTCGCCATCGGCTTCGGCCTGCAGAAGACCTTCGGCAATCTCATCGCCGGGATCATCCTGCTGATGGACAAGTCGATCAAGCCCGGCGACGTCATAGCCATTACTGACCAGGGCGGCCAGTACACCTTCGGCCAGATCCGCCGGATCGGCATCCGCGCCGTCTCGCTCACCACGCGCGACCAGAAGGAATACCTGATCCCGAACGAGAACCTGATGATCAATCAGGTCGAGAACTGGTCCTACTCCAGCCGCAACGTGCGCATCCAGGTCCCCGTCGTGATCCCCTACGCCTGCGACATCGAGCAGGCCGAGGAGCTGATGCTCGCATCCGCCCGCTCGGTCCCGCGGGTGCTGGCGGCGCCGCCGCCGACCGTCTGGCTCGACAGCTTCGCCGAGAACGGCATCGCCTTCGTCATCCACTGCTGGATCACCGACCCCGAGGAAGGCATCGGCAACGTGCGCTCCGACGTGCTCAAGACGCTCTGGCGGCTGATGCGCGAGAGCGGCATCAAGGTGCCCTTCCCCCAGCGCGACCTCAACCTGCGGGAAACCGAGGCGATGCGCGACCTGATCGAGGCGATTCGCGGCCGGCAGGGCAGCGACGAGGCACCCTAGAGTCCCGCTCGGCAAGTCGGCGCAAGGCGACACAGGTTTACACGGTTTACACGGTCCAGAGAGAAAAGTGCCACCCTGGCTCGCCGCTGTCGCCTTGCGTGTAAACCTGTCGCCTTGCGGGGCGCGCAAGGCCTTTGCATCGAAGGAAAAACGCCGGGCTGGACCATGCCGGCGAGGGTAACCCCGCGCCGGATCAGTAGGAAAACGGATTGTCGCCCCGGCTACTCGGCCGGCGGTTCCCACAGCTCGATCGGGTTGCCCTCGGGATCGTGGATGTGGGCGAAGCGGCCGGCCTCCGCCGAGTCCCATGCCGGGTCCGTGACCACCTCGATATCGGCCTTGCGCAAGGTGACCAGAATGTCGTCAAGATCGGTGACGCGGAAGTTTATCATCCACTGCTTGTCGTCGGGCCAGTAGCTGGTGCTGCGCGCGAAGGGCATGAACACCGTCGGCCCGCCCGATTGCTGCCAGGGTTCGTGCCCTGCCATGACGACGCCGAGGTGCTCGCGGTACCACTTCAGCAGGGCGTCGGGGTTTTCCGACCGGAAGAACATGCCGCCGATGCCCGTCACGCCCATGGTGCCCTCCTTGATTCCGGTTACAGCGTGCGCCTCGGCCCGCGAGGGAGAACGAGCTGTCGCGTCACGCCCTAAAAACGGTGATCGCATAGGGCGGGAAACTACCGCTTTGGTTTCCACCACAACACAACCACGAACCATCCGCCGATGAAAGCACAAATCCCGATCCAACCCGCTCTACAGGCTGCGTGCTCGCAAGCCACAAGGCTTGAACCCACGGCGTCGATGCGACATGCGAACATCGTAGCCAATGTCGAGGTCACAGATGGGTTTGCAGAGGAAGCGGGGACCCCGCCTTCGCGAGGGCGACGGGTTTTCCGGATTTCCGCCTGAGCCTGTCTGATCCCGGCGAAAAGCGGGGCACCGGCCGCGTCACGGGTGCCGTTCCGCACGGCATTCCACGCAGACCTCAGGACGGCCGCGCGCCCCGCCTCACCCCACCGCCAGCCTGACCGGCTTTTCCATTTCCAGGCGGTTGCGGCCTTTGGCCTTGGCGACGAACAGCGCCATCTCGGCGCGCTCGATGGTGGAATCGAGGCTCGTGCCGATGCGGGCGACGCTGGCGCTGGCGGTCATCTCGAAGTGGCTGGTGCCGACCTTCTGCTTGAGTTCCGCCAGGGTGGTCACCACCCGCCGGCAAATGCCTTCCGCCTCCACCGCGGAGACGCGCGGCAGGATCACCGCGAAGCGCTCGGAGCCGATGCGCGAGATGATGTCCTCGGTGCGCAGCATCTCGCGCAGGAGATCGGAGAACACCATGAGCACCTCGTCGCCCACGGTCTGCCCGTACTGCATGTTGATGGTGCGGAAGAAATCGATGCTGAACAGCGCGAGGCAGCCGTCCATCCCGGCTTCCAGCATGTGCTCCAGCATCGAGATGAACGCGGTGCGGTTGGTCAGTCCGGTGAGCGGGTCGGTGTAGGTCGCGGTGAACAGCCGCTCGCTGAGCGAGCGCAGTTCGTCGACGTTGCGCATCACGCCGAGCACGCCGTAGGGCGCGCCGTCGTGGCGCAGCAGCGCGCGCAGGCGGATTTCGAACCAGCGCTTGCGGCTGTCGCGGGTCAGCGCGGGGAACTCGATCCAGTCGACATCCTCCCCGGCCATGGCGCGGGCGTGGGCGCGCGACACCTGCTGCTTGGCCTCGGGCGCGACGAGATCGAGGAGATGCGGCCCCACCAGCGCGCCCGGCGCAGGCTCGCCGTTGCCGAGGTCGGAGATCGCGGACGTGGCGTGGACGATGAACCCCTTGGGGTCGGTCTTGAGAATGACGTCGGTCGTGCTCTCGGCCAGCATGCCGTAGAGGACGGAGCTTTCCTGAAACGTGAAATTCATGCCCATGCCGAGTGCGTCCCGAATGTCCCGCCTGCAACGAATCGACGGAATGAACGACCGTGAAGACCGTTATTGAAATAGCAATCCATCAGCCATGAGTTTGTCAAACGCATCAAGATCCCAAATTTCCCCGTCATCCTTCAAATCAACATCATATTTTTTTAAATTAGTTCTGTTAGCTAACTGGATTATACAAATTATATTCTTATAATTTTGTTTACCATTGATCCACGTTCTCGGAAATACCGAAACTTCACCGCGACATATGAAATTGTGATTGGCGCCGCGATCCGTAGACAACCGCAGCGCACCCCGGTCACAGCTCGATCATGATCCGCACCTTTTCCGGCGCGGTTTCCATGGCCGAGGCGATCTGGTCGCGGCAGCGGGCGATCAGGTCGCTCAGGCCCGGCACCGTGCGGCTGGGGCGCAGGTCCGCGCTTTCGACGCCGAGCGCTTCGGCGATGGCCTCGATGCGCTCCTCGATCGGCCGGGCGCGGCCCTGTTCCCACGCCCATACCGTCGGCTTGCTGACGCCGAGGCGGCTGGCGAGTTCGCCCTGCGTCAGTCCGCGCAGCTTGCGCAGGCGGTGGAGCCGCTCGCCCAGGCTTTCCCCGCCGATCGGGCTGGGTCCGGCCGGCGTGGGCGGCGCCTCGGCCTGGACGGCGCTACGCAACTGCGCGGCGCTCAGCGTCGCGGCGGGTATCTGCGTTTCGAACGCGCAGCCATAAAGCCGGCCGCTGGCCCAGATCACGCGGGCGCGGGCCTGGGGGCACTCGGGCAGGTCGATCTCGAGGAATTCCCCTATCTCGAGGTCGACCTGGCTTTCGAGCAGGACGCCGGTCTGCGAGAAGTTGTGCAGGACGACCTGGGTCTCGGCACCGGATGCCAGCGCGCCTTGCGTTTCGAGCAGCAGACGGCGGCGCTCGGCTCGCGGGCGTCCGTCGTCAGCCTTGTTAACTTCGAAATGAGCCGCAATGGGCATTATAGCGCCTCCTAGGATAGCGCGAAGCGTCCACTGGTGCAGTTAAGATTCGGTTAAATGACCCGATTAATGCGGCTTCCCCCGTGCGATTTACGGACTTTTCCGATTATTGCCGGAATGGCCCCATCGCCGGGCCGATCACCGTAAAGCTCCCCTAACCACCGGGAAAGCCATTATGGCTGGCGCGGCGGGGCGTTCAGCGCCATCTGCGCCACCATGGAATCGAATTTCCCCTCCGTCGGCCGCAAGGAGCCCATCGCGGGCAAGGTCTATCTGGTCGGCGCCGGCCCCGGCGACCCCGATCTGCTGACCCTGCGCGCCGCGCGGCTGCTGCTGGGCGCCGCGCTGGTGGTGCATGACGGACTCGTCGATCCGGCGATCCTGGCGATGGTCCGCCCGTCTGCCCGCATGGTCTCGGTCGCCAAGAGCCGCTCGCGCCACACCATGAAGCAGGACGACATCAATGCCCTCCTCGTGCGCGAGGCACTGGCGGGCAACGACGTGATCCGCCTCAAGGGCGGCGATCCCTTCGTGTTCGGACGCGGCGGCGAGGAAGCCGAAGCCTGCCGCGCCGCCGGTGTTCATGTCGAGGTGGTGCCCGGCATCTCCTCGGCGATGGGCGCCGCCGCCGCCGCGCAGATCCCCCTCACCCACCGCGACCATGCCTCGATCGTCAGCTTCGTGGCGGGCCAGTGCAAGGGCCTGTCGGACCAGGACTGGTCGGGCCTTGCCGGCAGGGGCCGCACGCTGGTGATCTTCATGGGCCTCGCCACCGCCGCCCAGATCACCGAGAAGCTGATCGCCGACGGCCTCGCCCCCGACGTGCCCGTCGCGGTGATCGAAAACGCCACGCGCGCCGACATGCGGGTGCTGCGCTCGTCGCTGGCCGGTCTTTCGCATCTTGTGGAAAGCGAGAGGGTGCAAAGCCCCGCGCTTATCGTTATCGGCCAGGTCGCCGTTGAAAACGACAACACCATTCGCGCAGCTGCGCTGGAGGCAGTACAGTGAAGATCCTGACGGGCAACGACCTCAAGACCGGTGCGGTCACCTGGTGGACCGGCGTGGGCTGGTCGCTCGACGTCGACGAATCCGCCGACGTGGGCGAGCACGGCGCCGCGATCATCGCGCGCGAGGAAGGCGTCCAGAACGTCTTCGCCGCTTATGTGGTGGATGCCACCAAGACCGACGAGGGCGTGCGCCCGGGCCACATCAAGGAGCGTATCCGCGCCTTCGGCCCCACCGTGCGCCTCGACCTGACGGTCAAGCCTTCCCACCCCGCCGACCTGAACTGGGTGATCTGATGTACAAGTACGACGAATACGACCAGCAGATGGTCGATACCCGGGTCGAGGAATTCCGCGACCAGGTGCGCCGCCGTCTCTCTGGCGAGCTGACCGAGGACCAGTTCAAGCCGCTGCGCCTGCAGAACGGCCTGTACCTCCAGCTGCACGCCTACATGCTGCGCGTCGCCGTGCCCTACGGCACGCTGAGCAGCGTGCAGATGCGCCTGCTGGGCGACATCGCGGACAAGTACGACCGTGGCTACGGCCACTTCACCACGCGCCAGAACATCCAGTACAACTGGATCAAGCTGGAGGACACGCCCGACATCCTCGCCGAGCTGGCGAAGGTGGAGATGCATGCCATCCAGACCAGCGGCAACTGCATCCGCAACATCAGCTCCGACCAGTTCGCCGGCGCCGCGGCCGACGAGGTGATCGACCCGCGCCCCTACGCGGAACTGCTTCGCCAGTGGTCGAGCTTCCACCCCGAGTTTCTGGTGCTGCCGCGCAAGTTCAAGATCTGCGTCATCGCGTCGGACACCGACCGCGCGGCGATGCGCCTCCACGACATCGGCATCAAGATGGTGAAGAACGACGCCGGCGAGATCGGCGCGCAGTTCTACGCCGGGGGCGGCATGGGCCGCACGCCGATGATCGCGCCGATGATCCGCGAATTCGTGCCGCTCGACCAGCTGATCACGTTCTCCGAAGCCGCCTTGCGCGTCTACAACCGCTATGGCCGCCGCGACAACAAGTACAAGGCGCGCATCAAGATCCTCGTCCACGAACTGGGCCGCGACGAATACGTCCGCCAGGTCGAGGAGGAGTTCGCCCACCTGCTCACACAGCCGATCGAGCCCCCGCTCGCCGAGCTGGAGCGCATCAAGGCGCACTTCGCCGATCCCGCCTTCGAGGCCGGCCTGTCGGATGACATCGACCTCTCCGATCCCGATTTCCGCCTCTGGGTCCAGCGCAACACGCAGGCCCACAAGCAGCCGGGCTACGTCGTCGCGACGATCAGCCTCAAGCCCGTCGGCGGCATTCCGGGCGACGCCACCGCCGACCAGATCCGCCTGATGGCAGACCTCGGCCGCGACTATTCGTTCGACGAACTGCGTGTCACCCACGCGCAGAACATCGTCCTGCCCCACGTGCGCAAGGCCGACCTCTACGCCGTGTGGAAGGCGCTCGACGAAGCCGGCATCGGCACCGCCAACCTCGACATGGTGGGCGACATCATCGCCTGCCCCGGTCTCGACTACTGCAGCCTCGCCAACGCGCGTTCGATCCCGCTCGCGCAGAAGATCTCGCAGCGCTTCGCCGCGCCCGAGAAGCAGGCGGAGATCGGCGAGCTGAAGCTCAAGATCTCGGGCTGCATCAATGCCTGCGGCCACCACCATGCCGGCCACATCGGCATCCTCGGCGTCGACAAGAAGGGCCTGGAAAACTACCAGCTCCTGTTCGGCGGCAGCGAGGGCGCGGACACCTCGCTCGCCAAGATCATCGGCCCCGGCTTCACCGAGGACGGCGTCGTCGACGCGATCGAAAAGGCCACGCAAGTCTACCTCGCCAACAAGCAGGGCGAGGAGCGCTTCCTCGACACCTATCGCCGTATCGGCATGGATCCGTTCAAGGAGGCTATCTATGGTTGAAGTCCAGTTCCGCTTCCGTGACGACGAGCCGGTCAACGACCCCGCCGTGACGGTCGATTCCTTCGCCGAGCAGTCCAACGCCACCGCCGTCCGCATCGAGCCGGGCGACGATGCGCGCACCCTGCTGCCGCAGCTGGACCGCCTGTCGCTGGTCGAAGTCAGCTTCCCGGCATGGACCGACGGGCGCGGCTACTCGTCCGCCCGCATCCTGCGCGAAGCCGGCTACAAGGGTGAGCTGCGCGCCGTGGGCGATCTGGTGATCGACATGCTCGCCCATCTCCAGCGCTGCGGCTTCGATGCCTTCGCGCCCGACAAGGCGCTCAACCCCGGCGACGCGCAGAATGCGTTTGGCCGCTGGGACAACGTCTACCAGGCGACCGCCGTCGACGGCCGCCAGGCGATCTGGGCCAGGCGGCACCCCGCCTGAGCCCGGCTTAAGGATAACCCATGCTCCGTGCTGAAACCGAAACCGATCGCGTCCGCGACCTCATCGACACCGGCCCCCGGTTCGCCGAGGCCGATGCGGTGCGCCTCAACCGCCTGTTCCGCGGCACCGACACGAGCGAGATGCTCGAGACGCTGCTCAAGGAACGCATGGCGGGCGAGCTCGCGATCGTGTCCAGTTTCGGCGCGGAAAGCGCGGTGCTGCTGCATCTCGTCGCGCAGGTCGATCCCGGGGTTCCGGTGCTGTTCCTCGAGACCGGCAAGCATTTCCCCGAGACGCTGGCCTACCGCGACCTGCTGGTCGAGCGCATCGGCCTGACCAACCTCGTCAACCTGACCCCCGACGCGGCCGAACTGGCCAGGAAGGACGAGAACGGGCTGCGCTGGTCGTGGGACCCGGACGGCTGCTGCGAAATCCGCAAGGTCAAGCCGCTGGCCAAGGCGCTGCTCGGCTTCGACGCCTCGCTGACGGGTCGCAAGTCGTTCCAGGCCGCCACCCGCTCCAGTCTGCCGCGCTTCGAGATCGACACCTCGGACAGCCAGGGCCGCCTCAAGATCAACCCGCTGATCGACTGGTCGGCGCAGCGCCTCGCCGCCTATATCGAGGAGCACGCCCTGCCTCCGCATCCGCTGGTGGCCGAAGGCTATCCCTCGATCGGCTGCATGCCCTGCACCAGCAAGGTGGCGCCCGGCGAAGACCCGCGCTCGGGCCGCTGGAAGGGCTGGGACAAGACCGAATGCGGCATCCACGTCCCCGGCCAGGAAGACGGCCCCGCCAGCGAACTGCCCCCCGGCTTCGATCCGGTGTTCTGACGCCGGATCCTCCCTGTTGCAAAGCAATGGGGAGGCCCCTGTCATCGGCGATTGCCCTGCGCGCCCGCTCGCATGCAGTAATCGCACCAATGAAGAGGTTTCATCGTCGCGCTTGTTGTCTAGATCGTGACAACCCTTTATTTTGCAGTGCAGCATGACCCAGATAACGCCCCGCCACACCCATCCCGCCCTCGTCACCCTTGCCCTGGCGATGGGTGCCTTCGCGATCGGTACCACCGAGTTCGCGGCGATGAGCCTCGTGCCCTTCTTCGCCCGCGACCTCGGCCTCAGCGAACCCGAGGCGGGGCACGCGATCAGTGCCTATGCGCTGGGCGTGGTGGTCGGCGCGCCGGTCATCGCGGTGCTCGCCGCCAAGATCGAGCGGCGCATGCTGCTGATCGCGCTGATGGCGGTCTTCGCCATCGGCAACGGGCTGTCGGCCTTCGCGTCGAGCTATCCACTGCTGCTGCTCTGCCGCTTCGTGAGCGGGCTGCCCCACGGCGCCTACTTCGGCATCGCCGCGCTCGTCGCCGCCTCGATGGTGCCTGCCAACAAGCGCGCGCAGGCCGTGGCGATGGTCATGTCCGGGCTCACCGTGGCGACCATCATCGGCGTTCCGGCGGCCAACTTCATGAGCCAGGAACTCGGCTGGCGCAGCGGCTTCGGCGTCGTCTCCGGCCTGGCGCTCGTGACCATGGCGCTCGTCGCGCTCTACGCCCCGGTGCAGCAGCCCGACGCTTTGGCGAGCCCCTTGCGCGAACTGGGCGCGCTGCGCCGCCCACAGGTGCTGCTCACGCTGCTGACCGGCGCGATCGGGTTCGGCGGCCTCTTTTGCGTCTACACTTACGTCGCCTCGACCATGATCGAGGTCACCGGCGTCTCCGAGCGCCTGGTCCCCGCCGTGCTCGCGGTGTTCGGGGTGGGCATGACCGTGGGCAACCTGTTCTGGGCCTGGGTAGCCGACCGCGCGCAGACCAAGGCCGCGATCGCCGCCCTGCTGTTCAGCGCGGCCTCGCTCGCCCTGTTCGCGCTGCTTGCCGGCAATGTCTGGACGCTGTCGCTGGTGGTGCTGCTGATCGGCTTCAGCGGCGGTCTCGGCACGATCCTGCAGACCCGTCTCATGGACGTCGCCGGCGATGCGCAGGCCCTCGCCGCCGCCGCGCACCACAGCGCCTTCAACATGGCCAACGCCCTGGGTCCCTGGCTTGGCGGCCTCGCGATCTCCGCGGGTTACGGACTGACCTCGACCGGCTGGATCGGTTCGGGACTGGCACTGGGCGGGCTCGCGATATTCCTCGTGACGATCTCGCTGCACAGGCGCGACACGCTGCAGGCGTGCCCCGTCTGAGGCCGTTTCAGGCGTTCAGGCGCTTTTCAAGGTGCATGTGAACGGCCTCGCTCGTCGTTTCCATCTCCGAGACGAAGTAGTCCTCGACCGGGATGCCGTCCTCGAACAGCGAAGCGCCGCCGCCCAGCGTGTGCGACATCAGGCGTAGCCAGATTTCGTCGGCCTCGCCCGTGCGCATCGCCGCCTTGAGCGCCCCCGCCTCGCCGACGACCAGCACCGCGCGGTCACCGGCGGCCATCCTGGCGGCCGCGAACGCGCCTGCGTAGCTGTCGAGAAACCGGAACCTGCGCCCGTCAGGCGGCGGGGCGTCCGTCACCACGAAGACAGGCGTCTGGGCAGCGTAGGCATCGCCGATCCAGCCGGTGTCGTCCGACAGTTCGAACGAGCGCCGGCTCATCACCACGGCGCCGCAGACGTCGGACAGCCGGCCCGACAGCCCCGATCCATCCAGATCGCCCGTGGAGAATACGCATTGCCCGCCGGTGTCGGCCCAGAAGCCGTCGAGGCTGGTAGCGGCATCGATGATCATCCTGGCCATCTCGTCTACTCCTGCCCTCGGGGTTGGTGATGCAGTGAAGTCGTAACGGTGCCAACGTCGAATCGGCGCTAGAGTTGCACGAATCGGCCAGGCCGAGCCAGCATTGCGACGACATATCTGCAACCGACTCGGCCCTATTTCGGCAATTTCCTATTATTACAAACGTTTGTCACCCGATCATCATCAGGCTGGCGTTGCCGCCAGCAGCAGTGGTGTTGACCGAGACGGACACCTCCTCGAGCAGCCAGGCGCAGTGCGGTCCGGCGCCCCGTCCATCCCAGGCGTGGACCGGCACGATCGGCCCCGCCAACGCGGCAACCTGTCCGCAGGCCGCCCGCACCGCCTCTGCGCCGCCTTCGACGAGGCAGGCCGCGAACGGTTCGGCCGCGTCGCCGCGCAGCGCCTCGGCGATCGCGGCGGGCAGTCCTTCCGGCAGGTCCATGCCTTCGACCACGGCGCTGTTGCCCGTCGCCAGGACGGCCGCGAGCTGACCGAACAGCCCTTCGCGCGTCGCCGGACGAAGCAGGACGCGCCCGCGCGGATGGAGCGCATAGTGGTTCAGTTCGCCCACCGGTCCCGAAAGCGTGATCCCGAAGCCGAGCGCCGACGAGGCGCCCAGATCGCGGGCGACCCCGGCAGCGGAGGCTTCGCCCCGCGACTCCAGCCAGTCCGCGAAGGCCGACAGCTGCGGGGCTATGCCGCCGCCCGCCGCAAGCACGCCGGGCGCATCCTTGACCAGCCGCCCGAGGTACAGCGGCCCGCCGGCCTTGGGCCCGGTGCCCGAAAGCCCGCGCCCGCCGAACGGCTGGACGCCCACGACCGCGCCGATCGTGTTGCGATTCACGTAGAGGTTGCCCGCCCGCACCTGCGAGGTCACCCGCGCCACCGTCTCGTCGAGCCGGGTGTGGAGGCCGAAGGTAAGGCCATAGCCGGTCCCGTTGATCGCCTCGATCAGGCTCCCGAGGTCGTCGCGGCGGAAACGCACGACGTGGAGGACGGGGCCGAACACCTCGCGTCCCAGCTCGGCGATCGAGCCGATCTCGATGATGGTCGGGGCGACGAACGTGCCAGGCGCCGCTTCCTGCCCGATCTCGACCTGCTCCACGCGGCAACCCCTAGCCTTCATCGCCTCGATATGGCGCACGATGTTGCCTTGCGCCTCGGCGGTGATGACCGGGCCGATGTCGACGGCGAGGCGTTCCGGGTTGCCCACGCGCAGCTGCGCCAGCGCACCCTTGAGCATGACCAGCGTGCGGTCTGCCACGTCCTCCTGCAGGCACAGCACGCGCAGCGCCGAGCAGCGCTGGCCGGCGCTGTCGAAGGCCGAAGCGATGACGTCGGCGACGACCTGCTCGGCCAGCGCCGAGCTGTCGACGATCATCGCGTTCTGGCCTCCGGTCTCGGCGATCAGCGGGATCGGACGACCCTCCGCCGAAACGCGCGAGGCCAGCTGGCGCTGGATCAGCCGCGCGACTTCGGTGGAGCCGGTGAACATCACCGCCGCCACCTGCGGCGCCGCGACAAGCGCTGCGCCCAGTTCCCCCGCGCCCGGCATCAGTTGCAGCGCATCGGCGGGAACGCCGGCTTCGTGAAGGATGCGCACGGCTTCGGCGGCGATCAGCGGGGTTTCCTCGGCGGGCTTGGCGAGCACCGGATTGCCGGCCACCAGCGCCGCGCAGACCTGCCCCGCAAAGATCGCCAGCGGGAAGTTCCACGGGCTGATGCAGACCACCGGGCCCAGCGGCAGCTGCGCAGGGCCAAACGTCTCGCGCGCCTGCTGGGCATAGTACCGCAGGAAGTCGATCGCCTCGCGCACTTCGGCGATGGCATTGGCGGCGGACTTGCCGGCCTCGCGGATGGCCAGTCCCATCAGCGCGCCCATGCGCTCCTGCATGAGATCGGCGGCGCGTTCGAGGATCGACGCGCGCTGCGCGACGGGGACCTGCGGCCAACTGCTCCCGGCGGCGCGGATGACGGCGGCCACCGCGTCCCCGGGCGCGAGTTCGATCACGGTACCGACGACATCGCGGTGATCGGCGGGGTTGAGGACCGGGAGACCCGTCCCTTCGGCGCCTGCGGGCAGCGCGCGCCAGTCGGTCCGCGCCGATGCCTCCAAAGCATCCGCCAGCGCGGTCAGCGCGAACTCATCGGTGAGGTCGATGCCGCCGGAATTGCGGCGCCCCGGATAGAGGTCGGCCGGTGCCGCGATCAGGTCATGCCGCGCGCCGGGGCGGGGCATCGCACGCACCACCTCGACCGGATCGGCGACCATTTCCGATACCGGCACCGCCGGATCGGCGATGCGGTTGACGAACGAGGAATTCGCGCCGTTCTCCAGCAGCCTGCGCACGAGATAGGCGAGCAGCGTCTCGTGCGTGCCGACCGGCGCGTAGATGCGGCAGGGGCGGTCCAGCTTGTCCTTGCCGACCACCTGCGAATAGAGCGGCTCGCCCATGCCGTGGAGGCACTGGAACTCGTACTGGCCCACTGCGAAGTCCGGGCCCGCAAGCTGGTAGATCGTCGCCAGCGTCTGCGCGTTGTGCGTCGCGAACTGCGGGAACACCGCGTCGGGCGCGGCCAGCAGCTTCTTCGCGCAGGCGACATAGGCGACGTCGGTGTGGACCTTGCGGGTATAGACCGGGAAGTCGGCCAGCCCGTCCACCTGCGCGCGCTTGATCTCGGCGTCCCAGTAGGCGCCCTTGACGAGACGCACCATGATGCGCCGATCGGCGCGGCGCGCGAGGTCGACGATCCAGTCGATCACGAAGGGGCAGCGCTTGCCGTAGGCCTGGATCACGAAACCAAGGCCGTTCCAGCCGGCCAGCTCGGGATCGAGCGCGAGGCTTTCGAGCAGGTCGAGCGAGAGTTCGAGCCGGTCGGCTTCCTCGGCGTCGATGTTGAAGCCGATGTCGTAGCCCTTGGCCATGACGGCCAGTGCCTTCACCATCGGCAGCAGCTCGCCCATGACGCGCCCCGCCTGCGCGCGGACGTAGCGCGGGTGGAGGGCCGAGAGCTTGATCGAGATGCCGGGGCCCTCGTAGATGCCCTTGGCCGCTGCCGCCCTGCCGATGGCGTGGATGGCGTTCTCGTAATCCGCGTAATAGCGCGCGGCGTCGGCGGCAGTGGTCGCCGCCTCGCCGAGCATGTCGTAGCTGTAGCGGAAGCCCTTGGCCTCCAGTTCGCGGGCGCGCTTCACGGCCTCGTCGATGGTCTCGCCGGTGACGAACTGCTCGCCCATCATGCGCATGGCAAGGTCCACGCCGCGGCGGATCACGGGCTCGCCCGCCCGCGCGATCAGGCGGGTCAGCGCGGCGCCGAGGCCCTTGTCATCGACCGAGCCGACCAGCTTGCCGGTGACCACCAGCCCCCAGGTCGCGGCGTTGACGAACAGCGACTTGCCGCCGCCCAGGTGCCCGCTCCAGTCGCCGTCGGCGATCTTGTCGCGGATCAGGGCGTCGCGGGTGGCGTTGTCGGGAATGCGCAGCAGCGCCTCCGCGAGGCACATCAGAGCGACGCCCTCCTGGCTGGAGAGCGCGTATTCCTGCACCAGTCCCTCGACCCCGGTGCCCTTGTGATTGGCGCGCAGCGTGGTGACGAGCGCGCTGGCCGTGGCGCGCACGGCATCGCGCGTGGCGTCGGGAAGCGTTGCGGCGTCGAGCAGCGGGGCGAGGCACTCGGCCTCGTCACGGCGGCGGGCATCGGCGATGGCGGCGCGGAGCGGCGACAGGTCGCGGACGGCGGGAGCGAATGCGGCGAAGGGCGGCTGCGTGGTCATGGCAAAAATCTAACCGATTTATCCTTGTCGATCAGACTTTTCAGCGCCACTCAGATGATCAATTCGACTTATATCGAGCACATCTTAAAGCAATCTGCATGACCAGGACCAGAGAACCAGTCGAACTGGACGAACTCGATCGCAAGATCATCGCGGTACTGAGGGTGGACGGTAGGATCACCGTGACAGACCTCGCCAAGTCCGTCGGCATGTCGAAGACGCCGTGCCAGGTGCGGCTGCGTCGGCTGATCGCGAACGGGGTGATCCGGGGCTTCCGGGCGGTGGTCGATCCGGCCAGCCTCGGGCTCGACCATGTCGCCTTCGCCGAGGTCAAGCTGTCCGACACGCGCGAGGCGGCGCTCACCGAGTTCAACCGCGCGGTGCGGCGCATTCCCGAGGTCGAGGAGTGCCACATGATCGCCAGCAGCTTCGACTACCTGCTCAAGGTGCGCACCGCCGACATCCGCCGCTACCGCGAAGTGCTGGGCGAGAAGATCTCGAGCCTGCCGCATGTGGCCAGCACCTCGACCTTCGTGGCGATGGAGACGGTGAAGGATGCGAGCAGTTAGGGGGCCCGATCCGTCCCTTTTTCTTCGTCATCCCCGCGAAGGCGGGGACCCATCTGATGCCTTGCCCATTCGCATTGTCATCAGCTGGGTTCCCGCCTTCGCGGGAATGACGAAAGTACGGGTGAACCGCACCCCCACCGGTTCCGGGTAGGCTCAGGCCCGCTCCCCGCTCACCTTGGCCGAGCCGAACATGCCCATCTTGCACTTGCCTGAAACGGTGTCCCCGTCGAACTGAAGGTCATACTTGAGCGTGATCTTCATGGGCTTGTCGACCTTCATCTCGAACTTCACCTGGCTGCCCGAGAGCGTCCCGCCGGAGAAGTCCTGCCGCCCCTCGGGCGCTTCGAGATAGCCGGACACCGCTGTGCCTTCGGTGTCGAAGTGCGCGACCATCTCTTGCGGTCCCATCGGCGTCTTGAGCACCATGTTCCAGTCGCCGTCGATCCCGGCCGCCGCAACCGGTGCGGCGACTTCGACCGGCACGGCCTCCGCGACCACGGCCGCCGCATGGGCCCCGTCCAGATGCGCGCGCGTACCCGAAACGTCGCGCTGCTCGATCACGTCGAGTACCCGCGCCGGGGTGAGCGGCAGCACCAGTTCGTCGATCTCGCCGAAGGGGGAGAGCGCGTCGGCAATGGCGTTGACCAGCGTCGGCGGGCCGACGATGGCCCCGCCCTCACCCACGCCGCGCATGCCGCCGATGGTCTGCGACGGGGTGTTGGCGTGGAGATACTCGAAGTCCGGCACGTCGGAAATCGAGGGCATGAGGTAGTCCTTGAACGTCGCCGCCAGCGGATTGCCACGCGCGTCGTAGGGCATGTCCTCCAGCAGCACCTGCCCGATCGCCTGCGCGAGCCCCCCCGCGATCTGGCCCTCGACGACACCGGGGTTGATGACGGTGCCGCAGTCCTCGGCGCTGATCCAGCGCAGGATCTTGACGAAGCCGGTCTCCGCGCTGACCTCGACCATGCAGCAGTGCGCCGCGCTGGTCATGGTCATCGGCGGCGGCTGGTAGCGGTACTGCGCCTCCAGCCCCGTCGCCGCGCCTTCCGGCAGGCGGCCAGGTTCGCCATAGGCGATCTCGGCGATCTCGCGGATCGAGCGCGACATTTCCGGCGCGCCCGCGATATGGACCATGCCGCCGTCGATGGTCACCGTCTCGACGCTGGCGTTCGACAGGTGCGCGGCGACCACCTTGACCTTCTCCGCCAGCATTTCCGCCGCACGCCAGGTGGCGCCGCCGGCAATGACCCCCTGCCGGCTGCCGGCGGCGCCCGGGGAGAAGGCACCGATGGCGCTGTCGCCCTCGTAGACCGCGATATCCTCGTAGGCGACGCCGAGCTGCTCGGCGATGACCTGCGCCATCGTCGTCGCGGTGCCGTGGCCCTGCGAATGGGTGGAAAGCATGGCGACGACCTTGCCGGTCGGCTCGATGCGCAGCTGCACCGTCTCGCCGGTCATCGGCGCCATCGAACCTGCCGATCCGGTCGGCTCGATGTAGGTCGCGAAGCCGATGCCGAGGTAGCGGCCCTCCAGCCTCGCCTCCGCCTGTTCGCGCCGGAAACCGGCGTAGTCGATGTTCGCCATCAGCTTTTCAAGGCACTCGCCGGGCGTGATGTCCTCGACCGGGATGCCCATGCTGGAGGTGTGCGGCTGGTCGGTGAGGTAGATCAGGTTGCGGCGGCGCAGTTCGACCGGATCGATGCCGGTATTTCGCGCGGCCTTGTCGAGCAGCGTCTCGCGCACCAGCGATTCCATCGCCCATGGCCCGCGATAGCCGCCCAGCCCCATGGTGTTGGTGTACCAGCCGCGCGTGATGAAGCCGTAGGCGGGCATCTTGTAGGCGGGCCACATGAACATGTGGACGGCGATGTTCGCATCCTCGCCCATCGGCCACGCGCCGTTGTTGCACGCATAGTCGCACCAGGCGGCCTGGAAGCGGCCCTCTTCGTCGAGCGCAAGGCTCAGCGAAACGTCCTGCTCGCGCGCGTGGCTGGAGGCGGTGAGCGATTCGAAGCGATCCTCGATCCACTTCACCGGGCGGCCCAGCAGCTTGGCGGCAACGACCACGGCCACTTCCTCGCGCCAGGGGATGTTCTTGAGGCCGAAGCCGCCGCCCACGTCCCGCGCGACGACGCGGATCGCCCCGGCGGGCATGCCCAGCGCCTGCGCCAGGTAGCGCGCGGCGAGGTGCGGGCTCTGGCAGCCCATCCACACCGTCATTTCCTCCGCCCCGTCGGGCGAGGCGGCGCAGGCGCGCCCCTCCATCGGCGACTGGGCGATGCGCTGGTGGCGGATGCGGGTGGAGACGACGTGCGCCGCGCCGTCGAGCAGCGGCTGGATCGCTTCCAGCGCGTCCTCGTCGCCCATTTCGGCGGCGATGTTGTCGTCGCGGTCGGGGTGGACATTGGCGCCGGTCTTGGCGTCGGCGATGGTGACGAGCGGGGTTTCCTCGTCAACCACCACTTCCACCAGCGAGACGGCGTCCTCCGCCTGCGCGCGGCTTTCGGCGATGACCATGGCGATGGGATCACCGACGCAGGCGACGCGGCCGTCGGCCAGCAGCGTCACCGGCGATTCGATATTGGTGAAGAAGAAGCTGAGCATCTGCACCGGCACAGCGGCCAGGTCACCTTGCGTATAGATCGCCTGCACGCCCGGCATCTCGCGGGCGGCAGCCAGGTCGATCGAGACGATCCGCCCGCGCGCGACGGCCGAGCGGACGAAGGCGATGTGGAGCATGCCGGGCATGCGCACGTCGTCGGTGAACTGCCCGCGTCCGGTGAGCAGGCGCGCATCCTCCTTGCGCGGCTGGCGCGTGCCGACGTAGCGGACGGCGCCGACGCTCTTGGCCTGCACGTTCATGTCGTGGCTCCCGCCAGCTGGCGGATCGCGCGGCGGATGCCCTGGTAGCCGGTGCAGCGGCAGATGTGGCCCGACATGGCGGTGGTCAGCGCGTCTTCCATCCGGTGTGCCTCCACGCCCGCGTTGTCGCGCGTGACGCAGGCCATGGTGATCGCGACGCCCGGCGTGCAGAAGCCGCACTGCAGGCCGAAGTTGTCCTTAAGCGCTTGTTGGACCGGGTGAAGCGTGCCGTCCGCCTCGGCCAAGCCTTCGACCGTGGTGACTTCGGCGCCGTCGGCCTGGACCGCCAGCATCAGGCACGAGCGCAT
Organism: Novosphingobium sp. GW821-FHT09E05; assembly: GCF_059416165.1. Taxonomy (NCBI): domain Bacteria; kingdom Pseudomonadati; phylum Pseudomonadota; class Alphaproteobacteria; order Sphingomonadales; family Sphingomonadaceae; genus Novosphingobium; species Novosphingobium sp. GW821-FHT09E05. Next base: position 1,041,425 of record NZ_JBWKOQ010000001.1, on the reverse strand, counting down.
CGCCCGCCCGTCGATCATCACGGTGCAGGCGCCGCAGACGCCGTGCTCGCAGGCGAGGTGGGTGCCGGTGTAGCCCAGCCCGTCGCGCAGGAATTCGCCGAGGCTGGTGCGTGCCTCGACCCGGGCGGCGTGGCGGTGGCCGTTGACGGTGAGTTCGATGCTGTGCTCGCTCATGCGGCGCTCCTGAGGTCCATCGTCTCTGTGAGCGCGCGCGCGAAGATCCGCGTGCCGACGGTGCGGCGGTATTCGGCGCTGGCGTGATGGTCGTCGAACGGCGCGGTATCGGCGACGGCGGCGCGCGCCACTGCGGCGGCGTCGATCCCGGCGAGCGAGGCACCGATGAGTATCGCTTCCGCCTGCCGCGCGCGGATCGGGGTCGGACCCATGCCGAACCACGCGATCCCCGCCCGGCTGACGACCCCGCCCTCCAGCGCCAGCGCGCCGACGAGACCGACGAGCGCGAAGTCGCCCGGCCGCTGCGCCACTTCACGGAAGAGCACGAGGTGACCGTCGGGCCAGTCGGGATAGACGATCCCGGTGACCAGTTCATCGGGTTCGAGCACGGTCATGTACGGGCCGACGTAGAATTCGTCCGCCGGGACGGTGCGGGTGCCGGCGGACGAGGTGATCTCTATCCGCGCACCCAGCGCCACCGCCGTCGCGGGCATTTCCGCCGCCGGCTCGCCCAGCGCCACCGAGCCGCCGATCGTGCCGCGATTGCGCGTCTGGTAATGCCCGACATGGCCGAGCGCGGTGATGAAGGCCGGCAGGTGGCGCGCCAGCGTCCCGTCGACCAGCGCGTCGGCCTGCCGCGTCGCCGGGCCGACGCGGGTGCCGCCCTCGACCCGCGAAACCCCCTTGAGTTCGGGTATCCCGTTGATGTCGACGAGCACGAACGGCTGGCTCATCCGCAGGTTGAGCAGCGGCATCAGCGTCTGCCCGCCGGCGATGACGGTCGCCCCGCCGCCCGACTCCGCGAGGATGCGGCAGGCCTCATCGACGCTGGTCGGACGGACGTAGTCGAACGGCGCGGGCTTCATGTGCCGCACCCCCGGCGCCCGGCCTCGTAGGCGGCGGCGGCGGTGACGACCACCAGGACGAGGACCAGCAGCGTGGTCACGGTCGAGCCGACCTGCCCCAGCATATAGCCCACGACGATCGCCAGCACGACGGCGGCGACCCAGCCCCAGAGCGGCACCGGTGCGCCCGCTGCCGATGCGACGACAGGCACTGCGCCGCTGCTCGCAGGCGAGGTGGCGGCGGCGCTGACTCCCGGTGCCCCCACGGCAGGCGCCACGCCGCTCACCACGTCGCCGAACCTGGCGAAGAACTTGCCGGCGAGGTTCTTCGCGGTCGCGTCGATGATGGGCCCGCCCAGCTGCGCCATGCGCCCGCCGACTTCCGCATCGACGTCGTAGGACACCAACGTCCCCCCGCCGTCCACATCGGACAGGCGCACCCTGGCCCCGCCCCTGGCCGAACCGGCGATGCCGCCGTTGCCGGTGCCGGTGATCGTGTAGCCGTTCGGACCGTCTATATCGGAGAGCTGGACATTGCCCTTGAAGCGCGCGCCGATGGGGCCGATCTTCACTTCCGCGACGGCCAGGAAGCGGTCGTCGCCGTCGCGCTCGAGGCTTTGGCAGCCGGGGATGCACTGGGCCAGCACCGCAGGATCGTTGAGCGCTTCCCAGACCTTCCGGCGCGGCGCGGCGATGCGCTGCTCCCCTGTCATCTGCATTCCGGTATCTCCCAAAGTTCTCTGCGCGCAGGCGGCCGCTGGTTGGCAGCTCCGCAATTTGACGCGGATTGAACTCCGGGACAGCCTTCGATGCAAGCGCTTATGAGTGACTATGGATCTTATTTTTTGCCCGACGGCGATACCGCCACGGCGTTGCCTCTACGACCCCTCTCGCCCTTAGATATTTGATTGCTACTATAGTGACGAACGCGGCGCAAACATGCCGCGCACCGAGGAGAGGCAGAGATGTCCCAGCTGTCGCCGGGAGAATACACCGCGCTTGCCGGCGGCGTGTACCTCGAAGGTCTCGCCGTCGATCATGAGCGCGACGTCATCTGGTACAGCGATGTCGTCGGCGGCGGCATCCACGGCGTTAAACCGGACGGCACCCCTGTCGGCGTGCTCGACCCCGAACGGATGTGGACGGGCGGCATCATGATCAACGCCGACGGCGCCGTGCTGTCGAGCGGCCAGGGCGGGGTGCGCTGGAACAACCCGCAGACCGGCGCCTCGGGCTGGCTGATCGACACGCTCGGCGGCCAGCCGGTCAACGGCATCAACGAGATGTGGCCCGATGGCGAAGGCGGGATGTTCTTCGGCACGCTGGATATCGAAAGCGTCATCGCCGCGCGCGTCACCGGCCCGACCGAGCTGTGGCGCCTGACGCGCGACGGGCGGACGATCCGCCTCGCCGAGGGCCTGCGCTTCACCAACGGCATCGCCTACAACCCGCGCCTCGCGCAGTTCTACTGCTCCGAGACGTTCGGCCAGGGCCTCGCCTGGGACGTCACGCCGGACCTCCAGCTCACCGACAAGCGCGTCCTGCTCGACCGCGACGACTGCGACGGGCTGGCGATCGACGTCGAGGACACGATCTGGATTCCCGGCGTCTACTCCGCCGGCATCATCCGCCGCGTCACCCCGGCGGGCGAGGAACTGGACCCCGTCCCCACCCCGCCCGGCGCGACCACGCAGGTCCGCTTCGGCGGCGCGGACGGGCGCGACGTCTACATCACCCTCGTCCCCGCCGACGCCGGCGACTGCCTGCGCACCGGGCGGCCGCTGTCGGGCACCTCGACGCTCCAGCGCGGGCGCTCGGCGGTGGCGGGCGTGAAGATCGCGCCCACCCGCTTCGACCTCGGCTGACGCCCCGGCGATGCGCCCGGCCCACGCCCGAGCGATGCAGCGCCCGCATGGCTGGCCCGGCGCCTGTCGCCGCGTTAGCACCCGCAAGACAGCGCCAGCAGCGGCGCAGGCAAGCGAGGAGAGAGCATGAGCACCGTTTCCGGAACCGCCGCAGGTACCGTCGTCATCACCGGCGCCGCCGGCGGCATGGGCCGCCCCGCCGCCCAGCGCTTCGCCGCGCAGGGCCGCCCGCTCCTGCTGTGCGACCTCAATGCGGAGCGTCTCGAAGCGCTGGCCGGGGAACTGCGCCCCGCTGCAGGCAAAGTCGATATCCTCGCCGCCGACATCGCCGCCGAGGACTATCCGGCCCAGGTCATCGCCGCGCTCGGCGACGCCCCGCTCTCGGCGCTAGTGCACACCGCCGGGCTTTCACCCACGATGAGCGGCGGGCGCCGAATCTTCGCGGTCAACTACCATGCGACCGAGCGCCTCGTCGCCGGCCTCCTTCCCCGCTTTGCGCCCGGCGGCTGCGCGGTCCTGATCTCCTCGGTCTCGGCCTACATGCTGGCAGACCCTGCCCTGCTCGGCGCCATCCGCGACTTCGTCCAGACCGGCAACGACGAAGGCATCGCGCGCTTCATGGACGACCCGGGCATGAGCTACGCGGTGTCCAAGCGCGCGGTCATCAACTTCGTCGAGCGCGAGGCGGCGGCGTTCGGCACGCGGGGCTTGCGCATCGCCTCGATCGCGCCCGGCTTCATCGACACGCCCATGGGCCGCGCCGAGGCGGAGGAAAACGCCCAGCTTCGCGGGCTCATCACCATGGTGCCGCAGCAGCGCATGGGCCACGGCGACGAGATCGCCTCGGTCGCCGAATTCCTCTGCTCTCCCGCCGCCTCCTACATCAGCGGCACCGACATCCGGGTCGACGGTGGGATCATCGGGCTGCTTTCGACGAAGGGATAGGACGACCATGAGCGAACTCGACGACCTGCGCGCCACCGTGACCCACCTCAAGGACCAGCAGGACATCCACGACTGCATCGTGCGCGAATGCCGCGCTCGCGACCGGCAGGACGTCGAGCAGATCGCCTCGTGCTGGTGGGACGACGGCGTCGACGAGCACGGCGCGGTGGTCACGTTCGCGCCGGACTATCCCGCGCGTGCCAATGCCGGGCACCGCGGCGCCTTCCACATGACCAGCCACAACATCACCAACCACCTGTGCGAGATCGACGGCGATCGCGCCTACTGCGAAAGCTACGTCGTCGGCGGGCTGTTCTGGAAGGATTCGAGCAAGACCTCGATCGCGTTCGGCCGCTACCTCGACCAGCTGGAGAAGCGCGGCGACGAATGGCGCATCGCCGTGCGCCGCTGCACCATCGAGATGACCGCCGACGCCGATCCCAGCTGGGTGTTCTCCGATGCCGTGAAGGGGTTCCTGAAAGCCCAGTGGAGCAGGGAAGACCCCTCTTACGAACGCCCGATTGCGTGGAAGCCGAAGGAAGAAGGCCTGCGCTGGTAAGGCGTCCCCAAAACAGGGAGGATCAGCCGAAATCCGACTCCCGTTCCACCACCGTGGCGATCCTGAACGAGGCGCGGTCGAAGAGGTTCTTCTCGTCGGCCACGATCTCTTCCGGCATCAGGCTGGTGGTGATGTAGGCGAGCGTGGCGCGGTAGACCTTCTCGTCCTCGAACCACAGCTCGGTGATGACGTCGGGGCCATCGGTGAAGGCGCCGGTCTCCGGGTGCGGATGGGGGTCGACGTAGCGGCGGATGTAGCGGCTCACGCCGCTTGAATACTTCTCCGCCAGCGGGGCGTGGCGGGTCTCGTAGTAGTCGCGGAAGGCTTCGACCGAGATGTCGGGGCGGCGCTTCATGAACAGCAGGATCTTGTAGGCATCGGCCATGGTGTTCTCTCCCGGTCGTTTTGCCGGGGAGAAGTATCACGATGGCGCAGCAGAGGCGCGCCGCCCCCGCGATGGTGTCGGCGCGATCCTGGCCCGACCGCCACGTCGCCCCCGCGAAGGCAGGGACCCCGCGTCCTTGTGCGCGCGCAAAGGCACAAGCGGGATCCCCGCCTTCACCGGGATGACGGTGTATGGGTTACGCGCTCACTTCGCCTTGGGGCGGTAAACCTCGTCTTCCGGTTCCACCGCGCCCTTCACCATGGTCGCCAGCGAGGCGCCGTCCAGCCCGAGTTCCTTCATCAATCCGTCGATCACCGGGGCCTGCGCGCGGTAGGCGAGCGCGGCGTTGACCGCGTCGTTGGCAAGGTTGCCCGAGCCGCCGCCCGAGGCCGTACCGCCGGAGCCGCCGCCGCGCTGGGTGAGGCCGTCGACCTGCACGATCTTGATCGAATCGATCGCCTCCAGCGGGCGCACGCTCTCGCGCACCACTTCCGGCAGCACCTTGAGCAGCGCCAGCTTCATCTGCAGCGAGATCTGGTCGCTGCTCAGCAGGTTGGCCGCCTCGTTGATGGCGCGCTGGCCCGCCGCCTCGACTTCGAAGCGCACGCGCGCCGCGTCGGCGCGCAGCTTCTCGGCCTCGGCCTCGCCCTCGGCTTCGACGCGGACCGCCTCGGCGCGGTTGGTCGCCGCCTCCTTCTCGGCCTCGGCATGGACGCGGACGGAGATGGCCTGGCGCTCGGCTTCCTTGGCGGCCTCGATCAGCTCGATGCGCTTGATGCGCTCGGCGATCTCGGTTTCGCGGCTGGTCGTGACCTGCTCCTCGGCGGCGACCGCCTTGGCGCGGGCGGCATCGGCCTCGGCCTTGGCCTGGCTTTCCTCGCGGCTCTTGTTCTGGACCGCGATCTGCTGCTCCTGACGCGCCAGCTCGACCGCCTGGGCCTGCGCGATGCGGGCCTCCTGGATGGTCCGGTCGGCCTCGATCTGGCGGGCATCGACCTGCTGCTTGGCGAGGATGCGCGCCTCGTCCGCCTCGCGCCCGCGCGCGGCCTGCTCGCGGCCGATCTCGGCCGCCTGCTCGGCGCGGCGCATCTCGACCTCGCGCTCCTGCTCGAGCCGGGCAAACTCGTTGTCGCGCTGGATCGAGAAAGACTGGCGCGCGGCCTCGAGGTTCTTGGATTCGATCTGGACGCGAGTTTCCTGCTCGATGTCGTTGCGCGCGTTCTTGCGCAGCTCGATCTGCTCAGTCAGCTTGGTCAGGCCCTCGGCATCGAAGGCGTTATTGGCGTTGAAATGCTCGATCGAGGTCTGGTCGAGCCCGGTCAGCGACACCGATTCCAGCTCCAGCCCGTTCATCGCCAGGTCCGACGAAGACGCCTGCTGCACCTTCTGGACGAAGTCGGCGCGCTGTTCGTGGAGCTGGTTCATCGTCATGCCCGACGCCACCGAGCGCAGCGCGTCGACGAACTTGCCCTCGACCAGTTCCTTGAGCGCCTCGGGGTGCATGGTGCGCTGGCCCAGCGTCTGCGCGGCCATCGCCATCGCGCTCGCATCAGGGCGGACGCGGACGTAGAATTCGGCCTTCACGTCGATGCGCAGGCGGTCGAGCGTGATCAGCGCGTCCTGGTTCTTGCGCTCCACCGCGAGGCGTACGGTGTTCATGTTGACGGGCATGGTCTCGTGGAAGATCGGCAGCACGATCGCGCCGCCGTTCATCACCACCTTCTCGCCGCCTATCCCGGTGCGGACGAACCCGATCTCCTTGCTCGCGCGTTTGTAGAGCCGCGCCAGCATCACGCCGAACGCCAGCAAGAGGACCACGACAACGCCGACAATGATGCCGATGTCGAAAAGGCCGTCCATGTATCATCTCCTTGATCGGGATGCCGCGGCCCGCCCCTCGCCCCGCTCTCGATCGCACCCCCCTTGGGCGAAAGGGTACAGGGGAATCGGTGGGGCGCCACTGGAAAAGCGGCTTTTTTGCGAACGAATTGCAGAAAGGGGGTTCACGCGGAGGCGCGGAGACGCGGAGAAGAACAAGGATGGGAATCGCGCAAAGCGCAAAGGCGCGAAGGGGTCGGACTGCGCCGCAGGCTTCATTCCCTTCTCATGCGTGCGCGAAACGCAACGTAAATGGAGAAAGCGGCTTCGCCGCAAGCGCGCCCTCTTGGCGCCTTTGCGCCTTTGCGCGAACCATCCCTTGCTTTTTCTTCTCCGCGCCTCCGCGTGGAACCCGTCTTCCGCTCAATCGAGCTTCGGCAGATAGTGGTCCCCGCGCGCGATGGCCTTGAACAGTTCGCCCTCGCGCCGGACCAGCAGCACGCGTTCGCCGGCGACGAAGCGCTGGTCGGCATTGTCGGGCTCGACCATCAGGTGATGCGCCTGCCCGTGGTGGTCGATCACCCGGCCGCGCGCGGGCGAGCCCTGGCGGGCGGTGCCGATGACTATCTCGGCCTCGCGCCCGACCAGTTGCGCCACGTCGATCGCGGTGGTCTCGTCGTGCGGGAGGATGCGGCCGAGCGCGCGCGCGACGGCACCGGTCACCGGCAGCGCGGTGACGGCGGCAAGCGGCCCCATGATCCAGGCGGTCAGCGGGTGGCCGGTGAGCGACACCATGAGTTCCTGCCCCGCCAGACCGATGGCGCCGAACAGGCCGAGCAGCAGCATCAGCCACATCAGGAACGGCAGCCGCCCGTTCCCGGCGATCGACAGCAGGCCCGCGTCCACCGACAGGTCGCCGTCGACGTCGAGGTCGTGGTCCCCGCCGAGCAGGTCGCCGAGCCCGACGATCTGCATCACCGCCAGCACCAGCATCACGCCCAGCGCGGCCGTGAACGGCAGGCTGCCGTCGCGCGTCAGCAGTTCAATCATGGTCGAGGTATTTGACCTCGAGGAAGCGGCGCCGGGTGGCCAGGGCATCGACATCACCCTGCGAAAGATCCGCGCTCATCGCCTCGATCTGGTCGGCGATGACCGACAGGCCGTCGACCAGTTGCTCGGACGGGCTGGTGCCCGCGCTGCCGGGCTTGGCGCGGAGCGCAGGCGGGATGCGGGTGTAGCTGTTGACCATCTCGGGCAGGTGCTCGGCCAGCAGCTTGCGCACCTCGCGCGCGGCGGGACCGCGCTCGTCGAGCGTGGCGAGCTGGGGCGCCAACTGTTCGAGGCGCACGCCGATCATGTCGATCGTATCGACGGCGGCGTTCGGTAGCGCGCGGCGGCGGCCTTCCAGCCACAGCTCGGTCGAGCCGGCCAGTTCGGGCAGGCTGGCGGTGCTCAGGTCGTCCACGTGCGTGCGCGGCGTCGCCGGGTAGATCGACAGCACGGTGAAGACCGCGAGGCCCAGCAGGATCGTCAGCAGCGTCGTCGTGAAGCCGATGCCGCCGAGCGCCAGCGCCGCCACCAGCGCCGCGATGTAGATGCCCGCCATCGCCAGGAACGCGCGGCGCAGGCGGCGGCCACGGTGCCGCCACTGCTCCTTGCGGGCGTTGTAGAGCCGGATCGAACGCTGCCGCCGGGCGGCGCGCACGATCTCCTGCGACACTCTTGCGGGAACCTGCGCCATCGCGGTTTAGTCCAGAGCCTCCAGCAGCGATTTCGCGCCGGCGCCGTCGCCCGAGGTCAGACCTTCCGACTGGCCCTGCGCACGGGCGATGTAGGCCTTGGACTTGCCGACTTCGCCCTCGAGCGCGGTGACCGTCTGCTTCATCGAATCGAGCGCCTTCATCTTGAAGGTGTCGATCGAATCCATCGTGTCGTAGATGTTCTGGAAGGCGCGGCTCAGCGTCTCCAGCGGGATCGTCGAGTTCGCCGCCTGCTCGTGGATGCGCGCGGTGTTGTCCTTGAGCATCTGGCCGGTGGCGTCGATGATGCTGGCGGTGGTGGTGTTGAGCGCGGTGATCTGTTCGAGCACCAGCTTCTGGTTCATCATCGCCTGCGCCACCGTGACCGCCGTGCGCAGCGCGCCGACGGTGGTGGTGGAGGCGCGGTCGACGCCCTTCACCAGCTCGATGTTGTTCTTCTTCACGAGATCGAGCGCGAGGTAGCCCTGCACCGAGACCGCGAGCTGCGTCAGCAGGTCCTGCGTGCGCTGGCGGACGTAGAACAGCGCGCTCTCGCGAAGCGCCTTGGCCTTGGCCGGGTCGCTATGGTCGAGGTCCTCGGCCTTCTCCTCCAGCGCGGTGTCGAGCGCGCGGGACATGAAGATCATCTGCTCCAGCTTGCCGAGGGCGGCCCACAGGTTCTGGCGCTCCACGTCGATCGCGGCATTGTCCATCAGCAGCTCGTCCTTGCCGCCCTGCAGGCGGGCGAGGATCGCGCTGATGTGGCTCTGCGAGCTGGAATAGCTGTCGAAGTAGTTGCGCAGCTTGTTGCCGAACGGGATCACCCCGAACAGCTTGCGCGGCGCCATCAGGTTGCCTTGGCGGCTGGGATCGAGCGCTTCGACGGTGCGGCGCAGTTCGGCGAGGTCGGCGCCGACGCCCTCGTCCTTGCCCATGGCGCGGACGGGGCGGTCGAGGAAGCGGTTGGAATGGCCCGATGCCTCGGCGATCTCCTTGCGGCCCATGTTGGTGAGCTGGTCGACGCGGCGGCCGAACTCGGGCGAGCTGGCGTCCTGCGATACGAGGTCCGCGACGAACTCCTCCACGCGCACCTGCAGCTTGGTCTTCGCCTCTTCGCCCACCGGCACGAGGCCCGCCGCGCGTTCGGGCTGGACGGTCGGCACCGGATCGGGCGGCGTCAGCTTGAGTTCGGTCGCGGTATCGGTGGCAGTGGTTGCCATTTTAAGCCAAATCCTCGTGAAAAACCCGGATGCCGGGAAATCTATGAGCGGGGTGGTCCGACTACAAGGAAAACCGGACGGTCCGAGCCCTCATTCCTCGACGAACGGCGGATGGGGATCGACTATGAGCATCGAATCGTCGCGCGCCACCACCGCCAGCGCCAGCCCCGCTGCCCGAGCCCGCCGCACCGCGAGGTCGGTGGGGGCGGAGATCGTCACCAGCAGCGGGCAACCGGCGCGCACGGTCTTCTCGACCAGCTCGTAGGAACAGCGCGAGGTCATGACGATAAACCCCTGTGACGGCTCGATACCTTCACGGGCGAGCGCACCGACCAGCTTGTCGAGCGCGTTGTGGCGGCCGACGTCCTCGCGCAGCATCAGTACGCTGCCCGCCTCGTCGAAGAAGGCCGCCGCGTGGGTGGCGCGGGTTGCGCGGCCGAGCGCCTGCCCCTCGCGCATAGCCTCCAGCGCGAGCCGGATCGCCTGCGGGCGAGCCTCGGAGCGGCGGGTCAGCGGCGGCAGCGGCCGAAGCGCCGCCTCGACGCCTTCAATCCCGCAGATGCCGCAGGAACTGTCCCCCACCCGCCGGCGCGCGCGTTCCAGGATCGGGCCGAGGCGCTCCGGTGGAAGGTTGACGCGGGCAACATAGCCTGTGCCCCATTCGCCGTGGTCGGTGGCATGGATCGCGACTTCGCCCACCTCGTCGGCCTCGGCCAGTCCCTCCGCCATGAGGAAGCCGGTGACGAAATCGGCGAGGTCCAGCGGGGTCGCCATCATCACCGCATAGGCGATGCCGTTGGTCTCGATGGCGACGGGCGCTTCGATGGGGACCGACAGTTCGCGCGGCTCGCCGGCAGCGGCGCTATAGTCGCTGCGCTGTGCGGGCACGCGGTGCGCTCCGGAATGGGGTGTTGCGTCCAGCTTGCCGTGCTCCTGTGCCTCGCGCCCGTTTCGGCGATGACGCGGCCGTTGGCAAGGCACGTCACCCCCGCGAAGCCCGTCGTCAGCGCGTACGCGGGCCCAGCTCACGGCCGCCCCGGCCTTGCGGGCGGCTGTCGTCGAGCGAGCGTCTTAAGGCTTCTCAGCGGTGCCCGCCTACGCGGGGCACACGGTTTCTGATGGGGGGCGCAATGAAATTGCGGGGGGACTGGCCACGACCCCCGGTGGCGCTCAATGTATCCAATATATGGGTTTTCTGCTAAATTATAGCGAGCGAAACACATTTACGCATCCAATCTCCGCTGCTGCATCGCCCCAACGCTACGCCCTGGCGATGGCCTCAAGCGGCAGTTGCCCACAGGCGCACCCAATTTGGCTTGCGGCCCCTGCAAGGATTCCTCTAATGGGCGCGCCTCGTACCGGCGCCGGCACCTTGAAAAGGGGCAACCGGGGTCGCCTGCCGGACGTGCCCGGAACGCCGCCGAAAGCGAACAAACGGCGGGGTTTCGTCGCCCTATTATCTGCAGGATTGGTACGAAACCGTAATGAGCTGGCTCGACAAGGTACGCAATTCGCTTTCGAACCTTTCGAAACGCGATACGCCGGACACGCTCTGGATGAAATGCCCGAGCTGCGGCGAAATGCTCTACGCCAAGGACTTCGAGGCCAACCTCTCGGTCTGCCCGAAGTGCGAGCATCACGGCCGCATCGGCGCCAAGGCGCGCTTCGACCAGCTGCTCGACGCCGGCTATGCGGTCCTGCCGACGCCGAAGGTGCCCGAGAACCCGCTGAATTTTCGGGACACCAAGAAGTATCCCGACCGCCTCAAGGTTGCCCGCGCCGCCAATCCCTATCCTGACGCGCTGACCAACGCGCTCGGCACGATCGAGGGCGCCAAGGCGGTGCTCGGCGTGCAGGACTTCGCCTTCATGGGCGGCTCGATGGGCATGGCCGTGGGCGCCGCCTTCGTGGCGGGCGTCGAGAAAGCCATCGCCGAGAACTGCGCCTACGTCATCTGCACGGCGGCGGGCGGCGCGCGCATGCAGGAGGGCATCCTCTCGCTCATGCAAATGCCCAAGACCACGGTCGCCACCCGCCGCCTCGCGGCTGCCGGCCTGCCCTACATCGTCATCCTGACCGATCCCACGACCGGCGGCGTCACCGCCAGCTACGCCATGCTCGGCGACGTGCAGATCGCGGAGCCCGGCGCGCTCATCGGCTTCGCCGGCCAGCGCGTGATCCAGGACACGATCCGAGAAAAACTCCCCGACGGCTTCCAGCGCGCCGAGTACCTCCATGCCCACGGCATGGTCGACATGGTGGTCCATCGCAAGGACCTCAAAGGCACGCTGGCCATGCTGCTCGGATACCTTGCACGAAAGGAAGTCGCGTGAATATCGATAGCGCCCTGGTTCGCGAACTCGCCGAACTGCTCGCCGAAACCGGCCTGTCCGAAATCGAGGTCGAGGACGGCGGCGCCAAGATCCGCGTCTCGCGCCAGATGATCCAGCAGATGGCCGCCGCGCCCGCGTTCGCGCCTGCCGCCGCCGCTGCCCCCGCAGCAGCCGCTCCGGTCGCCGCCGAGGCCGCGCCTGCCGCCGCCCCGGTCGATGCGGTCAAGTCGCCGATGGTCGGCACCGTCTACCTCGCCGCCGAGCCCAGCGCGCCGAACTTCATCTCGGTGGGCAAGGCCGTGAAGCAGGGCGACGTCCTGCTGATCGTCGAGGCCATGAAGGTCATGAACCAGATCACCGCGCCCAAATCGGGCACCGTGACCGCGATCCTCGTCGACAACCAGCAGCCGGTCGAGTTCGACCAGCCGCTCGTCGTGATCGGCTGAGAACGGGACTGACATGGCCATCAAGCGCCTCCTGATTGCCAACCGCGGCGAAATCGCGCTGCGCATCCACCGCGCCGCGCGCGAGATGGGCATCGAGACCGTCGCGGTGCACTCCACCGCCGACGCCGACGCCATGCACGTGCGCCTGGCAGACCACGCGGTCTGCATCGGCCCGCCCGCCGCGAAGGACAGCTACCTCAACGTCGCCGCGATCATCTCGGCCGCCGAGATCACGCAGGCCGACGCGATCCACCCGGGTTACGGCTTCCTCTCCGAGAACGCCCGCTTCGCCGAGATCGTCGAGGCGCACGGCCTGAAGTGGGTCGGCCCCAAGCCCGAGCACATCCGCACGATGGGCGACAAGGTCGAGGCCAAGCGCACCGCGGGCGCGCTGGGCCTACCGCTGGTCCCCGGCTCCGACGGCGCGATCGAGGACTTCGACGAGGCGCGCGCGCTGGCGGCGACGATCGGCTACCCGGTCATCATCAAGGCGGCTTCGGGCGGCGGCGGCCGCGGCATGAAGGTCGTCAACAACGCCGAGGAACTCGAAAGCCAGATGGGCCAGGCCCGTTCGGAGGCGAAGGCCGCCTTCGGCGACGCCACCGTCTACATGGAAAAGTACCTCGGCAACCCGCGCCACATCGAGTTCCAGATCTTCGGTGACGGCAACGGCGCGGCGGTCCACCTGGGCGAGCGCGACTGCTCGCTCCAGCGCCGCCACCAGAAGGTGCTGGAAGAAGCCCCCTCGCCGGTCATCACGCCCGCCGAGCGCGACCGCATGGGCGGCATCGTCGCCAAGGCCATGGCCGACATGGCCTATCGCGGCGCCGGCACCATCGAGTTCCTGTGGGAGGACGGCGAGTTCTACTTCATCGAGATGAACACCCGCCTGCAGGTGGAGCATCCGGTGACCGAGGCCATCACCGGCGTCGACCTCGTGCGCGAGCAGATCCGCATCGCCGACGGCCAGGGCCTCGCCTTCACGCAGGACGAGATCGAGTTCAAGGGCCACGCGATCGAGTGCCGCATCAACGCGGAAGACCCCTGGACCTTCGCGCCCTCGCCGGGCCTCGTGACCAACTACCACGCCGCCGGCGGCATGAACGTGCGCGTCGATTCGGGGCTCTACGCAGGCTACCGGGTGCCGCCGTACTACGATTCGATGATCGGCAAGCTGATCGTCTCGGGCCGCAGCCGCAACGGCGCCATCATGCGCCTCAAGCGCGCGCTGGAAGAAATGGTGATCGACGGCGTCAAGACCTCGATCCCTCTGCATCAGGCCCTGCTGGAAGACCCCGAGTTCCAGACCGGCGACTACACGATCAAGTGGCTGGAAGAGTGGCTCGCCAAGCGCGCGGCCCACTGAGCTGAAACAAGACTGACTGGACTGCCATGATTTCGTTCCTGGACTTCGAAAAGCCGATCGCCGAGCTGGAAGCGCGCATCGCCGAACTGCGCGCGACCGCCAGCGGCAGCGACCTCGACATCGACAGCGAGATCGGCAAGCTTGAGAAGAAGAGCTCCGGCATGCTCGTCGCGACGTATGCCAAGCTCACGCCCTGGCAGAAGACGCAGGTCGCCCGCCACCCGCAGCGCCCGCACTTCCTCGACTACATCCGCCTGATCTTCACCGACTTCGTGCCGCTCGCCGGCGACCGCGTCTACGGCGAGGACGAGGCGATCGTCGGCGGCCTCGCCACGCTGGACGGCCGCAAGGTCGTGGTCATCGGCCACGAAAAGGGCCACGACACCCCCAGCCGCATCAAGCACAACTTCGGCTCGGCCAAGCCGGAGGGCTACCGCAAGGCGATCCGCCTGATGGAGCTGGCGAGCAAGTTCGGCCTGCCGGTCGTCACCCTCGTCGACACCGCCGGCGCCTTCCCCGGCATCGAGGCGGAGGAGCGCGGCCAGGCCGAGGCCATCGCCCGCTCGACCGAGGCCTGCCTCGCGCTCGAAGTGCCGATGGTCGCCGCGATCGTCGGCGAAGGCGGCTCGGGCGGCGCGATCGCCATCGCCGCCGCCAACAAGGTGCTGATGCTCGAGCACGCGATCTACTCGGTGATCTCGCCCGAGGGCGCATCCTCGATCCTGTGGCGCACCTCCGACAAGGCGGCCGAGGCGGCCACCGCGATGAAGGTGACGGCTCAGGACCTCCTTGCGCTCAAGGTGATCGACGGCATCGTGCCCGAACCCACCGGCGGCGCCCACCGCGACCCCGCCGCCACCGCGCGCGCGCTGGCCGATGCGCTGGGGCATGAGCTGGACGCGCTGGCATCGCTCAGCGGCGCGCAGCTGGTCCGCCAGCGCGAAGACCGCTTCCTGGCGATCGGCTCGCTCTGAGAGAATCGTCGTCCCGGATCGAGCCCGGGACGACGGCCGTTGCATGACCTGCTCTAATAAATGCAGCACTCTGTCCATTTAATGGCAATGGACGGCAACACCCCCCGCCGATAGGTCAAAATCCCGACAGGAACCTCGCTGCGGCGGGGCACCGGAACCGCACAAGGCAGCGGTCCGGCACAGGGGTCTGGCATACATCATGAGCCTTTCAAGGCATTCGAATCTCGGTAGAAGCGCGCTCGTTTTGAGCGCGCTGGTCACCGCCGCCACCGTCTACGCCGCCACGCAGGACGACGCGCCGGTCAATGCGCAGGCCAGCATGACGCGGCCGCAGCAGGCCGCTTTCGTCGAGCCGATGCTTGGCGAATTCTGCTCGCGCTGCCACAACGACATCGACAAGGTCGCCGACCTCTCGGTGGAGGACCTCAAGGCCGACGACCTGCGCACCGGCCGCAATGCCGAGGCCTGGGAGAAGATCCTGCGCCGCGTCGCCGCCGGGGAAATGCCGCCGCACGGCAAGACCCAGCCCACCCCCGAAATGCGCGCCGCCTTCGTGGGCTGGCTCGACACCTCGCGCGCGGGATACCTCGCCGCCAACCCAGATCCGGGCCGCGCCACGATCCGCCGCCTCAACCGCGTCGAATACGCCAACGCGGTGCGCGACCTGCTCTCCCTCGACGTCGATTTCAGCCGCGAGCTGCCGGCCGACAACTCCGGCTTCGGCTTCGACAACATCTCCGACGTGCTCAGCGTCTCGCCCACGCTGATGGAGCGCTACGTCGCGGTGGCCGGCAAGGTCGGCCGTATGGCGACGGGGCTCACCAGCCGGCGCGAGATCGTCACCACTTGGCAGGTGCCCAAGGACGGCTCGGTCAAGAACTCGGGCGTCCCCGCCTGGAACGAGCGCGCCGGGGCCAACCTCCCGCTGGCCTCGCGCGGGGGCTACGCCCAGCGCTACTACGCGCGCCACGACGGCACTTACGAGATCGCCGCCTGGCTCAATTCAAACAGCAACAACGAGACCGACCGGCTGGCCGAGGACAAGGTTTCGCTACGCATACCGATGAAGGCGGGCTCGCACCTCGTCGCGCTGTCGTTCCGCCGCACCCTCGCTCCGGCCGAGAAGGTGCAGGTGCTGCGCAACGATCTCGACAAGGTGCCCGTGCCGCTCGATGCGCCGAAGATGCTGCCCCTCGACGTGTGGGTGGACGGCAAGCTGGCGAAGACGCTGAGCGTGCCGAGCTACCGCATGCACGCGCGCTATGCGCAGCAGAACTTCCCGCGCGACGTCCTCCAAGTCGACGTCGCCGGCCCGTTCGACGCCAAGGGCGTGCCCGATACCCCCAGCCGCCGCGCGGTGTTCCTGTGCAGCCCACGCAAGGCCAGCGAGGAGGAGGCCTGCGCCACCCGCATCGTCACCGCCCTCGCCCGCCGCGCCTGGCGCCGGCCGGTCGGCAGCTTCGACGTCGCCCCGCTCATGCGCATCTACGCCGAGGAGCGGAAAGCGTCCGACTTCGAACATGGCGTCGAGGCCGCACTGGAAGCGATCCTCGTCTCGCCCGAGTTCCTTTTCGTGGTCGAGCGCGACCCGCAAGGCGCGATGCCCGGCAGCGTCGCGCGCGTCTCCGACCTCGAACTCGCCACCCGCTTGTCGCTGTTCCTGTGGAGCTCGATCCCCGACGACCGCCTGCTGACCCTCGCCGAGCAGGGCAAGCTCGCCCAGCCCGCCGTCATGAACGCCGAGATCGCGCGCATGCTTGCCGACCCGCGCGCGCGGGCGCTGACCACCAACTTCGCAGGCCAGTGGCTCTACCTGCGCAACCTCGACCAGCAGCGCCCCGACATCGAGGTGTTCCCGCAGTTCGACACCCGCCTCAAGAGCGCGATGGCGACCGAGACCGAGATGTTCTTCGCGGACGTGCTGCGCGCCAACCGCCCGGTGCTGGACTTCATCTCGGCGGACTACACCTTCCTCAACCAGCGCCTTGCCGAACATTACGGCATCCCCGGCGTCTCCGGCCCCGCCTTCCGCCGCGTCGCCCTCGACCCGGCGTGGCATCGCGGCGGGTTGCTGGGGCAGGCGAGCATCCTGACCGTCACCTCCTACGGCAACCACACCAGCGTCGTGAAGCGCGGCAAGTGGATCCTCGACAACATGCTCGCCGCCGCCCCGCCGCCGCCGCCGCCCGACATCCCCGCGCTCAAGACCGAGCACGACGGCCGCCAGCTCACCGCGCGCCAGCAGCTCGAGCTGCACCGCATCAACCCGACCTGCGCCGCCTGCCACGTCAAGATGGACCCGCTCGGCTTCAGCCTCGAGAACTTCGACGCGGTCGGCGCCTGGCGCACGGTCGATGCCGGCCAGTCGATCGACGCGATGGCGACGCTGCCGGACGGCGCCAAGTTCGAAGGCATCACCGGCCTCCAGCGCGTGCTGATGGACCGCAAGGACGAATTCACCCGCGCCTTCACCGAGCGGCTGATGACCTACGCCCTCGCCCGTGGCCTCAACGCCAACGACATGCCGGCGGTGCGCGCCATCTCCGCCGACGCCGCCGCCGACCAGTACCGCATCCAGGCTATCGTGCGCGGCATCGCCACCAGCCCCGCCTTCACCCTGCGCCGGGTGCCGGAACGCTACAAGGCGGCGTTTGCCCAGCCTTCCCAGAGGAGCCTCCGCAAGTGAGAGTGACCCGCCCCGCCCTCTCCCGCCGCACCGTACTGCGCGGGCTCGGCGCCACCATGGCGCTGCCCTTCCTCGAGGCGATGATGCCGAGCAGCGCCGCCGCAGACGTGGGCGCGCGGCCCAAGCGGCTCCAAGTGTTTTACTCCCCCAACGGCATGACCATGCTGGGCTTCCAGCCCACCGCGACCGGCGCCGATTTCGTCCTCCCGCCGACGCTGGAGCCGCTCGCGCCGCACCGCGAACACATCGCCGTGATCAGCGGCCTCGGCCACCCGCAGGCCGCTGCGATGGGCGACCGTCCCGCCGGCCATGGCCGCTCCTGCCCCGCGTTCCTCACCGGTGCCCACGCCCGCCAGACCGAGGGCCCGGACATCCGCGCCGGGGTGTCGATGGACCAGGTCTTCGCCGCCCACCTTGGGGATGCCACCCCGCTCGCCTCGCTGGAACTGGGCATCGACCAGGCGAGCCTGCTGGGTTCGTGCGACATCAACTACTCCTGCGCCTACACCAACGGCATCTCGTGGCTCACCCCGACCGTGCCGCTGCCGGTCGAGGCCAACCCGCGCGCGGTGTTCGAGCGCCTGTTCGGCGACGGTGACACCGACGAAGCGGGCCGCCTCGCCCAGCTGCGCCGCCAGTCCTCGATCCTCGACTTCGTGATGGAAGACACCCAGCGCCTCTCCACCCAGCTCGGCATGGCGGACCGCCACAAGCTCGACGAATACCTCGATGGAACCCGCGCGATCGAGAAGCGCATCCAGCGCGCCGCCGCCTCGCCCGCCACCGCGCAGGCCGCCGACCTCAAGCAGCCCGCCGGCATCCCCGACGATTTCGCCGAGCACGTGAAGCTGATGATCGACCTGCAGGTCCTCGCCATGCAGGCCGACATCACCCGCGTGGGCACTTTCATGATCGGGCGCGAGCTGTCGAACCGAACCTATCCCGAGATCGGCGTGCCGGATTCGCACCACATGCTCAGCCACCACGGCAACAACCCCGACAAGATGGCGAGCCTCGCGAAGATCAACCGCTACCACATGGAGTTCTTCGCCCATTACCTGCAGCGCATGAAGGACACGCGCGACGGCGAAGGCTCGCTGCTCGACCGCACGCTGGTGATCCGGGGCTCGGCCTTCGGCGATTCCAACGAGCACGACTTCATGGACCTGCCGGTGGTCGTCGCCGGCGGTCTGGTGAAGGGCGGCCGTCACGTCCGGGTTGAAAAGGGCACGAGCATGTCGAACCTGATGCTCGCGGGTCTGAACGCGCTGGACGTGCCGGCGGGCAAGTTCGGCGACAGCACCGGCCCGCTGCGGGAACTGACCGATGCCTGACCGAGATCACACACTCAAGTCCCGTTCTTGTCGAGCGAAGTCGAGACACCACACCCGGCGCCTGCGCGTCTCGACTTCGCTCGACACGAACGGAGGTGGTACATTCTTTAAAGCCCTCGGCATGGTGTTGCTCGTCGCCTTCGCCTCCCCAGCCTACGCGCAGAGCGACAATCTCGCCCAGGCCATCACCGCCAGCGACCTCGCCGGAGCCCAGGCCGCGCTCGACGCCGGGACCAGCCCGAACGAGCCGCTGGCCTATGGCGAAAGCCCCCTCGCCCGCGCGATCGAGACGCAGGAGCCGGCGATGGTCGCGCTGCTGCTGGCAAGCGGCGCAAATCCGAACACCGCCGACGCCGAGGGCCTCACCCCCCTCGCCCTCGCCTGCGAACGCGGCAGCGCAGCGATCGTCAGCCAGCTGATCGACGCCCGCGCCGACGTGCGCAAGACCGGGCCTGACGGCACCACCCCGCTCGCCATCTGCGCCCGCTATTCCACCGCAGGCACGGTCGCGAAGATGCTGGCCAAGGGCGCCAAGGCCGACGCGCTCGACGCACGCGGTCAGACGCCGCTGATGTGGGCCGCCTCGGCGGGCCATGTCGAGGCGATCGCCCTGCTCCTCAAGGCCGGCGCCAAGGTCAACCGCGTGACGGCCGAAGGCTTCACCCCGCTGTTCTTCGCCATCGCCAGCGGATCGGGCGAGGCCACGCGCCTGCTGCTGGACGCAGGCGCCGACGCTTCCCATCGCGGACCGGAGAACACCAGCGCGCTCCAGATCGCGCTGTACCAGAAGAACTGGCGCGCCGCGCAGATGCTGGTCGAGCGCGGCAGTGTCGACCTCGCCGAACGCGACCGCAACGGCGAGCAACCGCTCCAAGCCGCCGCCGCCGGCGGAGACGAAGCACTGGTCGCCGTCCTCCTCGCCAAGGACGCCGACGCCAACGGGCTCACCGGCCCCTCACGCATCAAGTGGGTGACCGAGGCGAACTTCGGCATGCCGCCGCCGCCCGTTCCACCCACGCCGCCGCTGCTGATCGCGGCCCAGCACGGGCAGGTCGCGGTGATGAAGCGTCTCGTCGCGGGCGGGGCGAACCCGGGCTTCGTCGCCGAGAACGGCGTCAACGTCGTCCTCGCCGCCGCCTCGGGCCATAGCGCCGACGCGCTGGAGGAAGCCCTGGCCCTCGCGCCCGACGCCAATGTCGCCGACGGCAAGGGCACGACGGCGCTGCATATCCTGCTCGGCGGCGGGATGGATGCCGAACTGCCGGCGATGCTCCGCGTCCTGGCGACCCATGGCGCTCGCCCGGACCTTGCCAACAAGAAGGGCACCACGCCCGCGCAGATGGCTGAAGGCGGCCTTGCGACGGTAAAAGCGGCTTACGATCAAGTCTTTGGTCAAAAGGCCTCGCCCGTGTTAGCCATTGCCCATCCTTGATTCACACAAACCGAACGGGATCGACAAAACCATGACGCTTACGAAAAGCCTTTCCCTTGCCGCCCTCGGCATGTCCGCCGCGCTCGTCGTCGCCACCAGCACGATGGCCATCGCCGCGTCGCCTGCCGCCACCGCCGTGACCACCCGTCAGGCCAACTTCAAGAAGATGGGCGGCGCGATGAAGGTCCT
The DNA here is from genome assembly GCF_059416165.1 of Novosphingobium sp. GW821-FHT09E05. NCBI lineage: Bacteria > Pseudomonadati > Pseudomonadota > Alphaproteobacteria > Sphingomonadales > Sphingomonadaceae > Novosphingobium > Novosphingobium sp. GW821-FHT09E05. The sequence continues at coordinate 1,021,115 of NZ_JBWKOQ010000001.1, read as the reverse complement.
GAAGGACCAGATCTCCAGCGGAGCGATCTCCAAGCCCGCCGCCGTCGCCGCCGCCAAGACCCTGGCCGCCACCGGCCGCGCGCAGGCCAAGCTGTTCCCGAACGGCAGCGGCGCCTCTGCAGGTGTGAAGACCGACGCCCTGCCCGCGATCTGGAGCAACCGCGCCGCCTTCGACGGCCAGATGAAGGCCTACATCGCGCAGGCCGACAAGCTGGTCCTCGCCGCCAATACCGGCAACGTCGATGCCGTCACCGCGCAGTTCAAGGCCGTTGGCGGCACCTGCGCCTCGTGCCACAAGCAGTTCCGCGCGGACAACTGAGAATGAGCAAGCCCGCCGTTTCCACCGCCCGCATCTGGGACCCGACCATTCGCCTGTTCCACTGGCTGCTGGTCGTGCTCATCGCGTTCTCGTGGTGGAGCGGCGAGCAGCACGACATGGAAAATCACCGCCTCTCGGGCTACGCGATCCTCGCGCTGCTGGTGTTCCGCGTGTTCTGGGGCTTCGCCGGCCCCCGCACCGCGCGTTTCTCCAGCTTCGTGCGCGGACCGGGCGCGGTGCTCGCCTACGTCAAGAGCCTCGGCACCCGCAAGGGCCACGCGGCCGACGGCCACAATCCGCTGGGCGGCTGGAGCGTCATCGCCATGCTCGCGGTGATCGCGGCGATGGTGGGTGCAGGCCTCTTCGCCAGCGACGTGGATGGCATCGAATCCGGCCCGCTCGCCACTTACGTCTCGTTCGAGCAGAGCGAGACCGCCGCCGACCTGCACGGCACCATATTCAACGGCATCCTCGCGCTCGTGGGCCTGCATGTGCTGGCCGTGGCGTTCTACCTGGTGTGGAAGCGGCAGAACCTCGTGCGCGCCATGATCACCGGCCGACGCGCCGCCGCGGAAGGCGAGACCGCTGCCGATCTGCGCTGGTCACCGGTGCTGGCACTTGTCGGCATCGTGCTGGCCGTTGCCGTCGCCTGGGCGGTGTCCAAGGGCTTCCAGTTCAACTAACGCGCGCCGGTCCGCCCCGGCACCAGCAGGTTCAGCAGCACGGCGCAGACCGCAGCCGGCATCACCCCGGAACCCAGCAGCACGCGCGCCGTCTCGGGGACATGCTGGAGCGCCGTTGGCTCCAGCTGCAACCCCAGCGCTAGCGACAGCGAGACGCCGAAGATCAGCATGTTGCGCTGCGTCCACTCGACGCCCGAAAGCATCGAGGTCGCGGCCGAGGCGACCATCCCGAACATCACGATCACGCCGCCGCCCAGCACTTCGATCGGGATCGTGGTGATCACCGCGCCGACCTTGGGCAGCAGTCCGCAGGCGATCAGGAACAGCGCGCCCACGGTCACGACATGGCGGCTCATGACCCCGGTGATGGCGATCAGGCCGACGTTCTGGCTGAAGGTGGTGTTGGGCATGGCGCCGAACACGGCGGCGAGCGCGGTGCCGACGCCGTCCGCCGCGACCGCGCCCTGAAGCTCACGGTCCGTCGCCGGGCGCCCGGCATTGCCCTCGCAGATGGCGTCGACATCGCCGATGGTCTCGATCGAGGAGACGAAGCCGGTCAAGCAGAACCCCAGGATCGCCGAGGCCGAGATGGCGAAGCCGAAGTGGAACGGCATCGGCAGCATGACGAGCCCCGCCGAGGCGACCGGCGCAAAGTCGATCCGTCCCATCGCCAGCGCCACCCCGTAGCCTGCCAGCAGGCCGAGCAGCACCGCGGCGGTCGACCAGATGCCGCGCGCGAAGAAGTTGAGCCCCAGCGTCACCACCACGACCACGCCTGCCAGCAGCCACGACTGCCATGCTCCGAACGCAGGCGTGCCCACCGCCGGGACGCCGCCCGCCGCGTACTGGATGCCAATCCGCATCAGCGACAGCCCGATCATCAGCACGACGAGCCCGGTGATCAGCGGCGGCAGCGCGAAGCGGATGCGGCCGACGAAGATGCTCAGGAAGGCGTGCAGCACCCCGCCGAACAGGGCGGCAGTAGTCAGCGCCGCCATCGCCTCGACGCCGCGCCCCGCGACGATCGGGATCATGATCGGGATGTAGGCGAAGCTGGTCCCCTGCACGAGCGGCAGCCGCGCGCCGACCGGGCCGATGCCGATCGTCTGCAGCAGCGTCGCGATCCCGGCGAACAGCATCGCCATCTGGATCATGTAGATCATCTGCGACGGGTCCGCCGACCCGAACCCGAAGCCACCCGCGCCCGCGACGATGATCGCCGGCGTCATATTGCTCACGAACATGGCGAGGACGTGCTGGACGCCCAGCGGCACCGCGACGGCGAGGCCGGGGAACCAGTTCGGATCGCGCGCCTGGGCCGGGGCGATGGCGGCGGTCCTCGGCTCGGATGCCTGGGCGATTTCGGGAGCGATCAGGGCGGTCATCGCAGGGTTCCTGTCAGGCAAAAGTCTTGAGGCGGTCGAGCGAACGATTGGCGGCGCGCAGCACGTCGGCGCGGCGGACCTGCACGAGGTCGCCATCGCGGACGACCGCGCGGCCCTCGACGAAGACGTCGCGCGCCTGTGTCGGCGGGGCGAGCACGAGGCCGGCGACCTTGTCCCAGGCGCCGGTGGAGGAGACGTCCGCCATGTCCCAGATGACCAGGTCGGCGCGCTTGCCCACCTCCAGCGATCCCACGTCGCTGCGGCCGAGCACCTGCGCGCCGCCCCGCGTGGCGAGGTGCAGCGCCTCGCGCGGGTCGAAGCGGTCGGCGCCCTGCGTCACGCGCTGGAGGAGCATCGCCTGCCGCGCCTCGGCGAGCAGGTGCCCGGAATCGTTGGAGGCCGAACCGTCGACGCCGAGGCCCACCGGCACCCCGGCGTCGAGCATGGCGCGCAAGGGCGCGATCCCTGAACCCAGCCGGCAGTTCGAGCAGGGGCAATGCGCCACGCCCGTCTTCGTACGGGTGAAAAGGTCGATCTCGGCCGCGTCGAGCTGGACGCAGTGGGCGTGCCACACTTCCGGCCCGGTCCAGCCCAGACCTTCCGCGTACTGGCCGGGGCGGCAGCCGAAGCGTTCGAGCGAGAAGGCGACGTCGTCGGCGTCCTCGGCGAGGTGGGTGTGGAGCATCACGCCCTTGTCGCGCGCCAGCAGCGCGGCATCGCGCATGAGGTCGGTGCTGACCGAAAACGGCGAGCACGGCGCCACCGCGACGCGCAGCATCGCGCCCTCGCGCGGGTCATGGAAGCGGTCGATCACGCGGATGGTGTCGGCGAGGATGGCCGCTTCCTCCTCGACCACGCTGTCGGGGGGCAGGCCGCCCTTGCTCTCGCCCACGCTCATCGAACCGCGCGTCGCGTGGAAGCGCAGGCCCACTTCCTTCGCGGCGTGGATCGAATCGTCGAGCGTCACGCCGGGCGGATAGAGGTAGTGGTGGTCGCTGCTCATCGTGCAGCCCGACAGCGCCAGTTCGGCGAGGCCCAGCTGCGCCGCCGCGAACACGTCCTCGGGCGTGTAGCGCGCCCAGATCGGGTAGAGCCGCTTGAGCCAGCCGAAAAGCGAGACGTTGATCGCGCCGGGCAGCGCACGGGTCAGCGTCTGGTAAAGGTGGTGATGCGTGTTGACGAGGCCCGGGGTGACGACGCAGCTGCGCGCGTCAATCACCTCGTTGGCGTCCTCGGCCAGCGGGGCGAGTTCGGCGCTCGTCCCCACCGCGACGATGACGCCGTCCTGCCAGGCGATCGCCCCGTCGGCGATCTCCCGGCGCGCGTCGTCCATGCAGACGAGGACGTCGGCGTGACGGAGTAGCTTCACGCTGAACTTACCTCGTCTTTGCGGGCGCAGCGAGGCAACCCAGGGCGGTTTGCGCGGCTCTGGGTTGCCGCGAGGCTTCGCCCCTCGCAATGACGAAAATGGGGAGAAAAGAAGCGGAAGGGACGCCCAAGCCCCATCAGCGCGTCGCGTCCTTGTAGCGGTCCCAGTTGCCGAGCAGTTCGTCGACCACTTTGGAGCCCACCGTGTAGAGGTTCTCCACCGCCGCCTCGAGGCCCGCATAGCCTTCGTTTTCGCGCAGGAGGTAGGTCGCGGCATCGACGCCCGGCGGGGGCATGGTGAAGTTGGAGCCGGCGCGCAGCACCAGCACGCGGTCGCGGTCGGCGCGGCCGGCAGTGTCGAGATAGGTCATCGCCTGCATCACGCCGGTATCCTCCATCGCGGAGGTGACGAACTCGCCCTTGCCTCCGGTCCAGTAGCGGGTCCAGTCGTTGGCCCAGTCACTCATCTTCTCGCCGTGCCAGAAGGTCATCGCCGAAAGCGTGTCGCCTTCCAGCACGAAGGGCGGCTCCTGCGCGTGGGGATAGTCGGTGAACTTGGCGCGCTCGGCGGCGATGGCCGGGCTGTCGGGCAGTTCGATATCCTTGGTGAGGTTGAAGGCCCACTTTTCCAGGGTCGGATTGATCGCGAATATCTCGCCAGCGGAAGCGTCGGGCTTGGTGACGGTGTCGTTCGGCCCCTTGGTGCCGCGAGGGAAATAGCCGGTCTTCCAGTCGGCCGGGATCTCGCGCGCGTCGATCTCGTGGGCGAGGTCGCCGTCGATGGTCCAGCGCGCCCAGGCGACCGAGCCGATGGAAGCATCCTCGGGGTCGATGCCGGCAATGCCCGCGACCAGCCAGTACGACTGCGAAAGGTCAAAGCGCTGGTCGAGGCCGAGCGCCATGGTCGCCGCGGTCGAGCGGGCGGTGCCGACGCCGGTCACCACGCCCAGGACCTGCGTCTCGGGGTTGTAGTAGAGGTCGTGGAAGCCCTGCGGGAAGGCAATGCGCTGGGTCAAGCCGCGGCGCGCCTTCCAGAGCTGGAACTCGCCGGCTACATCGCCCTCGTCCTTGCCGATCTCGAACAGTGAGACGATCACCACCTTGACCGGCAGCGGGGCGGCGCAGGGGCCGCCGGGCTCGCAGTCGGCGATGGAGGGAGCGGCCGGGGCATCCGCCGCGAACGCCGGCGCGGCGATGGACAGCATGGCGCCCGCGAGAAGGGTGGCGAGCGTCTGGAAGCGCATGGGAAACCTTTCAAAACCTGTCCCGCCGCCGCCGTCGCAGCGGAAGGTCGGGAGCGCCAGACGAGCCGGCGCTCCCTTCATTCAGCTCAGAACTTGTACGCGATGGTGGCCTGGAAGCTGCGCGGCAGCTCCGGAAGCACGATCGTGGAACCGAACAGTTCGGTGAAGTTCGCACGGAAGTACTTCTTGTCGGTGACGTTCTTGACCACCCCGCGAAGCACCCAAGGCCCGGTCTCATAGGAGATCGAAGCGTCGAACTTGGTGTAGGACGGCAGCTTCACGACTTGCGACGCACCCGAATAGACCGAGTCCACCGACACCATGCTGCCCGCGAAGGCAAGCCCGTTGTCGAAGGCGTAAGTCGCGGTCAGCGAGTAGAGGTTGGTCGGGATACCGGCGCGGCGGGCATCGCCCTTGTCGGCGATCGGGATCAGGCCGATCGGCTGGCCGCCGAGGTAGAGCGCCGGGTTGGTGACGTTGACGAGATCCTCAATGCCGAAGAAGCTGAAGGTCGAGCCGGCTTCGATCGCGGTGAGGTTCCACACCTTGGTGCGGGTATAGCCGCCGGTCAGCAGGAGGTGGTCGTCCACCGCCCAGCGGAACTCGGCTTCGAGGCCCTTGGTCTCGACCGCCTGGTTCACGGTCATCGACTGCGAGCTGTAGTCGGTGCGCTTCTGCTTGTAGACCGAGACCGCCGCATAGAGGTGGTCGTCGAGCCAGCTACCCTTGATACCCGCTTCGTAGAGCTTGGATGCGGTGATCCAGGTCCCGCCCGCGAGGTTGAACGGGTCGATTTCGGCGCCCTGCCCGGCGATCACCACCGACTGGCGTGCGGCGGTGACGTAGGGGATCAGGCCGAAGGGCAGCTTGTAGTTGGCGCTGGCCGACCACGACCAGGCACCATCGGTGTCCTTCGCGCCGTCGATGTCCTTGGGCGCTTCCATGAAGGCTTCCTGGAAGTTGGAAACGCCCTTGATGGTGTCGTAACGCGCACCGAGCGTCACATCGAGGCCGAACTTGAAGTCAAGGTCGACGAGGCCGGCGAAGCCGAGGTCGGTATAGTGACCCTTGACGTAGGTGTCGTAGTTGCAGTTGCACTCGGTCGACAGCAGGCGGTCGCTGGCGGGCGTGTAGCCGACGGTCAGGTCGACGCGGTGGAAGTATTCGTAGTTAAAGTCTTCCGCGTGCTTGAAGTTGGTGTAGCGGACCGAGGGAGAGATCTGGACGGCGAACTTGCCGGCATCGTTCTCGAACGTCTTCGAGATGACGATCTTGTCTTCGAACACGTACGAGTCATGGAACTGCGAGAAGCCATAGGCATTCTCGTTGATGTTCTCGTAGCTGTCGTAGAACATCTGGTTCTTGATTTCGATGTCGCCCGGACCCGTCCAGATCAGGTCGGCGTAGAGAGTGGTCGCCTTGTTGTCGAGGCGGTCGTCCTTGCCGGTCAGGGTCTTCTTCCGGCTCAGCTTGGCGGTGCCGACATTGGTAAGGTTGAGCTTGTTGTTCGGCGAGCTGGTGAAGCAGGCGTCGGTGACGGAAGCCGCGAACGGGCTGCCGCCGCAGGCGAAGCCGCCGAAGATCGACAGGCCGCCCGGTACCGCCGCATTGATTTCCTCGACCGACATCTGGCCGTCGCCATTGCTGTCGAGCGACTGCGCCGCGCCGGTGATGTAAGTGCCGTTGTCGACAAGGTCCTGCGTCAGGCGGTTCCAGCCGCCGTTCTGCTGGCCCTTGTAGTTCTGGTACATGCCGCCGAATTCAAGCCGCAGATTAGGCGTGATGTCGGTGTCGAACGAGCCCTGCAGAATGGTCTGCTTGGTCGACATGTTCTCGTAGTAGCTGCCCGAATTCTCGACCTCGGCGTAGAGGCTGTAGCCGAATTCCTGGGTGCCCAGCTTGCCGGGACCGCGCACTTCCGCCGCGATGTCCGCCTTCTCCCAGCTGCCGCCGGTGAAGCTGATCTTGCCTTCGGGGGCCGCGAGGTAGGAGCCGTTCTGGACGCGCGCCGATTTCGGCACGAAATTCATGTAGCCGCCGGTCTTCGAAGGGCCGTAGATCGGCGAGGCCGGGCCGCGCACGATGTCGATGCGCTCGGCCGCGGCGATCGGGGTCGGGTAGTTGCCGGGGTTGTCGAGACGGCGGACGCCGCGGAAGTAGACTTCGCCGGGCGTGCCGCGAATGTCGAGGGCGCCGCCGACGCCGAAGAACGAGTTGGTGAACGTACCGGGCGACTGCGCGACGAGGTCGTAGATGTCGGTGATACCGAAGCGTTCCATCTGCTCCGAGCTGATCGTGGACACCGAACGCGGCGTCTCCGTCACGGTCTTGTCGAAGCCGAACACCGAGCCCACCCCTTCGATCGGCAGGGCGCCGAGCGAGCCGGTGACGACGATCTCGTTACCATCGGCGTCGGTCGGCTGGTCGGCGGCGGCCTGTGCATAAGCGGGCGTCATCGCAGTGCAGCAAAGAAGCGCGCTCGCGGCCGCGAGAGCGGGCCGACTGAACTTGCGCGTATTGAATCTGATCATATCCATCATGTTATGCCCCCTGAATACGGTCGGACCAGGCAAGTTCGCCCGCCCGCCGTGAGCTGGTTTTTATGTCCCTCCTCTCCCCACGATCCATTATATGCTGCGGCGCATCATTGCACTGATTTAAGCGTCCGCGAAGTCGTATTGAAACCTATTCTCCCTTTGACCCCTGTTTTGTTCCGAACCTGCCGAGCCCCTGCTCGAAGGCGTCGAGATTGGTTTCGAGGCGGGCCTGGAGCCGCGCCTTTTCGTTGGCCGCGAGGAACGCGCCGCACTTCGCGCCCGTCAGCGAGGCCGCGCAGGGCTCGACCGGATGATCGAAGCGATGGCTGCGCCATAGGCTTGCGCCGGGCACGAAGGCATATTCCAAGCTGGCGCGTGTGAGTTCCTTGAGGTCGGGATAGCGCAGGCCCTGCTGGGTGACGGCGCGCACGTATTCGTTGCTCATGTCCGAGCGCAGCACGCCCTCGTCGTCGGTCGAAAGCATGACCGGCACGCCCATCGCGCGGTAGAGGTGCAGCGGATGCTCGCCGCCCTCGACGCCGAGGATGACCGCGTTGCTGGTGAGGTTGATCTCGACCGCGATGCCCTCGCGCGCCATGCGCGCCAGCGTTTCCGGGGCGGCCTGTTCGTAGGCGATGTCGACGCCGTGCCCGATCCGCCTGGCGCCGGCATCGACGGCCTTGGCGATGTGGTCTTCGAGGTCTAGCGGAGGCACGAGGCCCAGCGCCAGTTCACCGGCGTGCATCGTCACCTTCACGTCGGGATACTTCGCCTCGAGGAAGCGGAACATCGCCATGTGCAGGTCGTAGTCGCGCAGCGCGACCGGGTCGTCCTCGGGCATGACGATGTTGACGCCCACGAAGCGCGGGTCCCTGTGCACCAGCGCGAAGCCCGCGAGCAGCGAGCGCCAGGCCATCGCCGGCGCCACGCCGCGCATGCCGGAATAGAGGTAACGCACCGCGACCTCGCATCCGGTCCGCGCCGCTTTCGCACCGCAGCCTAGGCGCTTGCGGGCCTCCGCGTCGTTGCGAGTAACGTCCGCCATGGTGTCGCCCAGCAGCGCCTCGACTGCGCCGATTTCGCGCTTGTACGACGCGGCGAGCATAGAGGCGTCGAGCGGCTCGTCGGCGGCATCGGCCATGTACTTCGACAGCCGGTCGGGATTGTACATCAGTTCGAGGTAGACGAGGTTGTTGCGCCCGGCGCTGGCATAGGCGTCGGCCAGCCAGCGCGGCGTTTCGCCCGGAAATGCAGGACTGAACTTGCCGAAACTGGAGAAGAACTGGCTGTGCCCCGAGACGAGGTCCGGCCCGATGCCCTTCTGGAACCCGCGCGTGGAGATCGCGTCGATCAGCCTGGCGTACGTGAACGGATCGGCGACCGCCATTGCCGCGATCTTGCGTTCGGCCGGGCACGGCCCCGGTACGATGCGCGAGATTGCCTCGTCCGCGCACAGCCCCCTGGCGGCGGCGACCTTCAGGAAATCCTCGGCATAGACCGAGCCGCCCAGATGGTTGTGCAGGTCCCCGCCCTTGGGCATCGCCTGAAACACCACGCGCAGCTGCGCGGCATTGCCGGCAAGCTTGTCGACCAGCGCTGCCGTTGCCGTCTCGCTCACGGCATCGGCCTGCGCCGTCGCGGCGGGCAGCAGCACACCTGCCGCAACCGCGCAGGCGAGCGCACGCAGACCGGCCCACTGGGGGCGACAGGATCGAACAGCAGTCATGTGTACCCCGAACCCCTAATCGGGGGCGCCCAACCGACGGGCCGGTGGAAACCCGTTGGAAAATGCGCCCCCGTCCGAAAGTGCGGGTCCTGCGGCGACGCGGTTCTTCGGAGAGGGTCGAAGCATCGCGGGCCGTTCGGATCGCACCTTTCGGTATTGCGCCGGTGGTAAGGTACTTGACTCCCACCGAGCAAACGCAATGAATCCCACACAGTGTTGCAAAAATTAGAGCAGGTCCCGAAAACCCACCATGCCCGCCTTCTCCCGCTTCCTCAGGTACTTCATGGCGGTCGGTCGCCACGGCTCGATCCGCAAGGCGGCGGACGAGCTCAACGTCTCGGCCTCGGCGATCGCGCGCCAGATCCTCAACGTCGAGGCGGACATCGGCACGCCGCTGTTCGAGCGCCTGCCCACCGGCCTCAGGCTGACGGCGGCGGGCGAGCTCATGATGGGCGCCGGCAGCCGCTGGCAGAAAAGCATGGTCGACATCCGCGCCCAGATCGAGGACCTGCGCGGCCTCAAGCGCGGCCATGTCGAGATGGCGATCATCGATGCACTGGCCAAGGGCCATATTCCCGCCGCCATCCGCACGATCCAGGAGCGCTATCCCGGCATCACCGTGGGCGTGCGCGTGCTCGGCAACGACGAAGTACGCAAGGCGGTGACCTCCGGCGAGGTCGACTTCGGCATCCTGTTCGAGCCGCAGACCTACCGCGACCTGACGGTGCGCGCCTTTGTCGAAGTCGTGCTCGGCTTCGTCGCCCCGGCCGGCCATCCGCTGGGCAAGAAGCAGGAGGCCCGCTTCTCCGCCTGTGCGGGCACCCCGCTGATCGTGCCCGCCGAACCGCTCGCCGTCGGCCAGCAGATCGCCGTCCTGATGGGCGCGACCGGCATGGAGGTGGACCGCAAGGCGACTTCGGACAACATCCAGATGATCACCTCGCTGGTGCAGGAGGGCGTCGGCATCGGCATCCTCTCCTCGCTCGACGTGATCGCCGAGGTCCAGGCCGGGCTGCTGACCTTCACCCGCATCTCCGACGCGCTGCTGCGACCGATGACCCTCGCGCTGTGCACCAATGCCGCGCGCACCCCCTCCTACGCCGCGGGCATCGTGCTTTCGGAGATCGAGATCGGTTTCGCGCAGCTCAGCTACCCCGATTCGATGGGCCTGCGCACGCAAACCGGGGAATGAGCGCGCGCGGCGATTGCCCTTATCTCCCGCAGAATATATCCGCAGGACCTTCCCCACATCGCCCGCACAGGATTCGCGAGAGATGAGCCACAGCGCCGAACCCGAACTCTACTACCTCGAATACTACGAGGACTTCCTCGCCAAGGTCCGCGTGCTGTCGCGCAAGATCGACGAAGGCGACTGGAAGCCCGAGTTCATCATCGGCGTCGGCCGCGGCGGACTGGTGCCGGCGGTCTACATCTCGCACCAGCTCGAGCTGCCGATGCTGTCGATCGACCATTCCTCCAAGGTCCCCGGTTTCGCCGACGAACTGCTCGGCAAGGTCGCGGGCATGAGCGCCGAGGGCAAGCGCCTGCTGTTCGTCGACGACATCAACGACAGCGGTGGCACCATCGAATATATCCGCAAGCTGCTGGGCGACAACGGCTGCGCGCCGGAGAACTTGCAGTTCGCGGTGCTCATCACCAACACCCGCTCCAAGGCCGTGGCCGAACTGTGGGTCGATGCGATCGACCGCGACGAGGACAAGCGCTGGTTCGTGTTCCCGTGGGAATCGGTCGGCACCAAGGACGCCATCGTCGAAGAGGCGCGTTCGGTGCCCGAGCGGCTCGGATAAGCCGATGCGCATCTGCGTCTATCTCGGCTCCTCCGCCGGCAACAGCCCCGTGTACCGCGAAGCCGCCGAACAGTTCGGCACCCTGCTGGCGAAGCGGGGCATCGGCCTCGTCTACGGCGGCGGCATGGTCGGCCTCATGGGCGTGATCGCCGACGCGGTCTGCGCGGCGGGCGGCGAAGTCATCGGCGTCATCCCCGAGGCCCTGCGCGCGCGCGAGCACGACCACCAGGGCATCACCGAGCTCCACGTCGTCAAGACGATGCACGAGCGCAAGGCGATGATGGCCAACCTCGCCGACGGCTTCGTCACCCTGCCCGGCGGCATCGGCACCTTCGAGGAAATGTTCGAGGCCTGGTGCTGGTCGCAGCTGGGCTACCACGCCAAGCCGGTCGGCCTGCTCGACGTCGGCGGGTTCTACTCGGGCCTGCGCCAGTTCATCGACAACGTGGTCGACGAAGGCTTCCTCCAGCCCCGCCACCGCGCGATGCTGATCGTCGAGAAGGACCCCGAGAAGATGATCGACCGCATCGTCAACTTCGTGCCCCCCGAGACCGAGCACTGGCTGGGCGCAAGGGACGTCTGACTGTCGGTCGTCCCCCCGAACGCGGGGACGACGGGACATCAACCGGCCGCGTAGGCATCCAACTTTTCCAGATGCCTTGCCACGGCCTCGACCGGCAGGAACGACCCGGTGAAGCTGTTGCGCGCCAGCGTTACCAGGTCCTCTCGCGACAGCCCCCGCGCCTCGGCCACCGCGCGGTAATTGTCGGCCACGTAGCCGCCGAAATAGGCCGGATCGTCCGAATTCACCGTCACTTTGAGTCCCAGCGCCAGCATCCGGTCGAGCGGATGGTCGGCCATGTCGTCCACCACGCAGAGCTTGTGGTTGGAGAGCGGGCAAACGGTCAGCGTCATGCCTTCGGCCGCCAGCCGCGCGACCAGCGCCGGGTCCTCCAGCGCGCGGTTGCCGTGATCGATGCGGTCGACGCCGAGCAGGTCGAGCGCTTCGTGGACATAGGCGGGCGGGCCTTCCTCGCCGGCATGGGCGGTGATCTTCAGCCCCTGCGCGCGGGCGGCGGCGAAGACGCGGGCGAACTTTTCGGGCGGATGGCCGACCTCGGAACTGTCGAGGCCGACCGCCATGATCCGGTCGATCCACGGCGCGGCGGCCTCCAGCGTGGCGAACGCGGCATCCTCCGACAGGTGGCGCAGGAACGAGAGGATCAGGCTGGACGTCACGCCGAGTTCCGTTTCCGCCTCGCGCATCGCGGACAGCAGGCCCTCGATCACCTCCGCGAAGGCGATGCCGCGATCCGTGTGGGTCTGCGGATCGAACATGATCTCGGCATGGACCACCCCGTCCGCCGCCGCCCGCGTGAAGTAGGCCATGGCGAGGTCGTGGAAGTCCTGCCGCTTACGCAGCACGTCGGCCCCCGCGTAGTAGATGTCGAGGAAATCCTGCAGGTTCGAAAAATCGTAGGCCGCGCGCACCTCCTCAACCGAGGCGTAGGGGATGGCGACGCCGTTGCGCTGCGCCAGCGCGAACATCAGCTCGGGCTCGAGGCTGCCCTCGATGTGGAGGTGGAGTTCGGCCTTGGGCAGGCCCGCGATGAACTGGGAGAGGTCGGTCATAGGGTCCAATGTCGGGCTTGATGGGGCAAGATGCCAGAGTTGATCGCAACACGTCGTCCCCGACTTTATCGGGGACCGCTGGGAACCCTTGAGGGGGCCAACTCTCCGTGTGCCACCGAGACTGGACACCCCAGCCGGCAAGGGGGCGCAGTCTTGCCAGCGGTCCCCGGTCGAGCCGGGGACGACGGGGTGTTCAACCGTCGCGGTTCCACGCGCATTCGCCCATGACATAAGTCCGGGCGATGGCGCGCTCGTCGCCGAGGATCTGCAGCGCGAACAGCCGCGTCGCGAGGTCGGCGCCTTCGGTGCGCCGCGCCAGCAGGGGCGTCGCGGCGCAGTCCAGTACAACGAAGTCAGCCTCCTGCCCCACTTCCAGCGCGCCGACGCGGTCCTGGATGTGCAGCAGTGCCGCGCTCCCCGCCGTGGCGAGGTAAAGCGCGCGGAACGGGTCGAGCCGGTCCTCGCGCGCCAGCGCCGCCTGGTAGGCGAGCCCGGCGGTGCGGAGCATCGAGAACGAAGTCCCCGCCCCCACGTCGGTGCCGAGGCCCAGGCGCAAGCGGTGCCGGTCCGCCTGCCCGAAATTGAAATGCCCTGACCCGAGGAATAGGTTCGACGAGGGGCAGACCGCGATCCCCGCCCCGCTTTCGTGCAGCCGCGCGCACGAGCGTTCCGGCAGGTGGATGCCATGCGCGAACACCGAACGCGGGGTGACGAGGCCGAAGCGGTCGTAGGCGTCAAGGTAGTCAGCCGCGTCCGGGAAGCGCGCGGCGACGGCGGCGACTTCGTGGACGTTTTCGGCAAGGTGGGTGTGCATCAGCACCTCGGGATGCTCGGCCAGCAGCGCGCCCGCGTCCGCCAGCTGCGCGTCGCTGGAGGCGAGCGCAAAGCGCGGCGTCACCGCATAGCCTAGGCGACCGCATCCTCTCCAGCGTCGGATCAGCGCCTCGCTTGCCGCGCGGCCGGAGGCGACGGTGTCGCTCAGGCCCTCGGGCCCGAGGTCCATCAGCACTTTGCCCGAGACGATGCGCATGCGCCGTTCGAGCGCCGCCTCGAACAGCGCATCGACCGACTGTTCGTGAACGGTGGGATAGACCAGCGCGCTGGTGGTGCCGTTCTTCAGCAGTTCGTCGAGGAAGAAGGCCGCCACCTCGTCGGCGTGGGCCCTGTCGACGAAGGCCTTTTCGGCAGGGAAGATGTGCTTGTCGAGCCAGTCCAGCAGCTGTTCGCCGTAGGAGGCGATGCGGTCGGTCTGCGGGTAGTGGACGTGGGCGTCGATAAACCCGGGCACGACGAGGCCGGGGAGGTGCTCGGCATCGGGGTACCTGTCCGCAAGCCCGGCGTAGGTGCCGCGGGCGATGACCACGCCGTCCTCGACGACCAGCAGGCCATCGGGTTCGTGGCGCACCGCCTCGGGCCCGGCATCGCGAGGGTCGTGGGCGACGGACAGCAGTTCGGCGCGATAGGCGTGGATCACAGTTCCTCCCCGGCACGGGGAGGGGGATCACCCGCAGGGTGGCGGAGGGGCATCCTCGGTTTACGGGAGGTCAGGACACGCGGCGCGTGCCCCTCCACCATGCTTCGCATGGTCCCCCTCCCCGTGCCGGGGAGGAACTTTGCTCGCCTATTCATTTGCCCCTCAAGGTCAGCAATTGCGCGCATACCGAGATCGCGATCACGTCGGGCTCCTTGCCAGTGACGCCGGCCATGCCGATCGGCGCGGTCATCCGTGCGAGGGCCTCGGGCGAAATCCCGTCCGCCGCCAGCCGCGACTTGAAGCGGGCGATCTTGGTCGACGAGCCGATCAGGCCAACGAAAGCGGCCGGCTCCGCCCGCCCCAGCGCCGCGAGCGCCAGGTGATAGTCCAGCGGATGATCGTGCGTGAGGATCAGGATCGCCGCATCGGCCGGTGCTTCCTCGACGCAATGGGCGATGTCCTCCTCGGCGACTACGGTCACGCCGTCGATCCCGCCCTGCTCGGGCCGGGTGTCGAACCAGGCGAGCTGGAGCGGCAGGCCGGTCATGTGCCGCGCGATGGCCTGGCCGACATGGCCGGCGCCGAACAGGTAGACCGGACGCGGACGCTCGCCCACCGGCTCGACCATGCGGACGCCTGCCTCGGGGCGCTCGCCGCGCGCGGACTGGCGGGTGGCGGTCTCGCGCTCGAAGACCTGCCGCGCGACGCTGGCGAGCTCGAAGGTAGTCGCCAGCATCCGGCCCGGCTCGGCATCGTGCAGCCAGTCGAGCGCCGCCGGGTCGAGACGCTCCACAAGCAGCCGCACCCGCCCCCCGCAACACTGGCCGAGCAGCGGGCCGAGCGGATAGTCCTGCACCCGCCACGTCCCCGGCGCATGACCCAGCATCGCGCGCGCCTGCTCGACCGCGCGGTATTCGAGCTGGCCGCCGCCGATGGTGCCTTCCTGCCCCCCGGCCGTCACCAGCATCCGCGTGCCGGCGCCGCGTGGGGCCGAGCCCTCGCTGGCAAGCACCGAAACCATCGCGGTCGGCGTGTCCTTGTCGAGCCGCCGCAGCCAGCCGATCCACTGGCTCATGAGCCGGACCTGTGCCCGGCGATGGCCTTGAGGATTTTCTCGGGCGTCGCGGGCGCATCGAGCGGCGGGATCGCGCGCTTGCCCGGCACAGTCGCCGCCACCGCGCGGTTCAGCGCCGAGAACACCGAGTTCGCCAGCATGAACGGCGGCTCGCCCACCGCCTTGGAGCGGTTGATGGTCGGCTCCACGTTCTCGCCGTCCCACAGGTCTATGGTGAAGTGCTTGGGGCGGTCGGAGGCGGTGGGGATCTTGTAGGTCGCGGGGGAGTGGGTGAGCAGGCGCCCCTTGCCGTCGTAGACCAGTTCCTCGGTCGTCAGCCAGCCCTGCCCCTGCAGGAAACCGCCCTCGATCTGGCCCTTGTCGACCACCGGGTTGAGCGAGCGGCCAACGTCGTGGAGGATGTCCACCGCCAGGACCCGGCTCTCGCCGGTCAGGGTATCGATCACCACTTCGCTGACCGAGGCGCCATAGGCGAAGTAGTAGAACGGCCGGCCCTTGAAAACCGACCGGTCGTAGTCGATCCCCGGCGTCGCGTAGTAGCCGGTCGAGGACAGCGATATGCGCCCGAGATGCGCCTTGCGCGCGACCTGCCCGAAGGTGAACGTCTCCGACCCGACCAGCACGCCGCCGGGGGTGAAATGGACGCCGTCCTCGCCGCAGCCGTAAGTGCGGGCTAGGAATTCGGTCAGCCGCTCGCGGATCGTGGTGGCCGCATTGTAGGCGGCCATGCCGTTGAGGTCCGCGCCCGAGCTTGCCGCCGTGGCCGAGGTGTTGGGCACCTTGTCGGTGCGCGTCGCGGTGATGCGCACGTCGCTCAAGGGAACGGCGAAGACGTCCGCCACGACCTGCGCGACCTTGACGTAGAGCCCCTGCCCCATCTCGGTGCCGCCGTGGTTCACCTGGATCGAGCCGTCGGCATAGACGTGAACCAGGGCGCCCGCCTGATTGAGGTGGGTGGTGGTGAAGCTGATGCCGAACTTCACAGGGGTGAGCGCGATGCCCTTCTTGAGCACCGGGTTGGCGGCATTGAACGCCTCCACCGCCTTGGCGCGCTCGTCATAGCGCGACGTCTCGCGAAGGCGCGCGATGATCTGCGGCGCGATGTTGTCGGCGACGACCATCTCGTAGGGAGTCGTCTCGCGCCCCGGACCGTAGAGGTTGGCAATCCGCACCTCCAGCGGGTCCACGCCGAGATGCGCGGCGATATCGTCGATCACGCGCTCGATCGCCAGCATGCCCTGCGGCCCGCCGAAGCCCCGGAAGGCGGTGGCCGAGACGGTGTTGGTCTTCAACCGCTCGGAGACGACATCGACGTTGGGCAGGAAGTAGCAGTTGTCGGCATGGAACATCGCGCGGTCGTTGATCGCGGGCGAGAGATCCACCGTAGCCCCGCAGCGCGAGGCGAGGTGCAGCGACAGCGCCAGCAGATGCCCCTCGCCGTCGAAGCCGACTTCGTAGCCGACCTCGAATTCGTGGCGCTTGCCGGTCATGACCATGTCGTCGTCACGGTCGCAGCGGAACTTGGCGGAGCGGCCGGTGCTGTGCGCGACCAGCGCGGCGGCTCCGGCGAAGAGCGCGGCCTGCGTCTCCTTGCCCCCGAATGCACCGCCCATGCGCCGCACCTCGACCGTCACGTCGGCCGAACACAAGTGCAGCATGTGCGCGATCAGGTGCTGCACTTCGCTGGGGTGCTGGGTGGAGCTGAGCACATGGACCTGCCCGTCCTCCCCCGGCGTGGCGACGGCGACCTGGCCTTCGAGATAGAAGTGGTCCTGCCCGCCCATCTCGAAGCTGCCGGCGAGGCGGTGGGGTGCGGTTTCGAGAGCGCCGGGCGCATCGCCGCGCGACATGCGTTGGACCGGCTCGATGTGCGAATCCGCATCTCGTGCATCGCTGATGGTGATGGCGGCCGGCAGCGGTTCGTACTCGACCTTGCCGAGCCGGGCGGCGATGCGTGCGGCGCGCTGGCTGGTGGCGGCGACGAGGAACACCGCCTGTCCGTGGCACAGCACCTGCCCGTCCGCGAGGAGCTGGTCGTCACCCGCGACGGGGGCGACGTCGTTGGCGCCGGGAATGTCGGCGGCAGTGAAAACCGCGACCACGCCGGGCGACGCGCGGACTTCGGAAAGATCCATCGACAGGATACGCGCGCGCGCCTCGGTGGACTGGCCGAACGCGAGGTGGAGCATGTCCGCCGGCTCGCCCATGTCGTCGGCATAGCGCGCCTCGCCGCTGACGTGCAGGCGGGCGCTGTCGTGCGGGTGCGAGGGCTTGGCGAGCACCTTCCAGGCCGGATCGCGCTCAGCCATGGGCGGCCTCCACGTCCAGCACCGAGACGCGGGTGCCCTGCTCGCGCAGCCAGAGGCGGCGCAGGAGGTTGGCGGCGGTCTCGACGCGGTAGGCGGATGTGCCGCGCACGTCGGTGAGCGGGTCGAAGTCGGATTTCAGCGCTTCGGCGGCGGTGGCGATAGTGGCCTCGGCGAAGAACTGGCCGGTCAGCGCAGCCTCGCAGGCCTCGGCACGCTTGGGAGTGGCGGCCATGCCGCCGAAAGCAACGCGGGCGGAAGTGATGGTCCCATCGCTGACGGTGAGAGCGAAGGCGCCGCAGACGGCCGAAATGTCGCTGTCGAAGCGGCGCGAGAGCTTGGCGATGTGGATCACCGCATCAGCGGCGGGGCGCGGGATGCGGACGGACTCGACGAACTCGCCGGGTCGGCGGTCCTGCTTGCCGTAGGCGACGAAGTAATCCTCCAGCGGCATCGTCCGGCGGCCAGAGGCGCTGCGCAGCGTCAGCTGCGCGCCGAGCGCGATGAGCGCGGGCGGGCCGTCGCCGATAGGCGAGCCGTTGGCGATGTTGCCACCGACCGTGCCGGCGTTGCGGACCTGAAGGCCGCCGATGCGTCGCACCAGTTCGCCAAGATCGGGGTGCAGGCGCGCCATCGCCGCGTGGGCGTCGGCATAGCGCACGCCGGCACCGAGGGTCAGCGCTTCGTCAGTTTCCTCGATCCGCGCGAGGTCGGCGACGTCGCCCAGGAAGATTACGGTGTCGAGCGTCCGCAGGCCCTTGGTCACCCACAGGCCGACGTCGGTGGCGCCCGCGACGAGGCGCGCGTCGGGATGCTCCGACAGCAGCGCGGCGAGTTCCTCGGCCGAGCGCGGCGCGAACCAGCGGCGGCCCTGCCATTCGCCCGAGGCGGCCTCCCCGGTGAGTGCCTTGAGGCCCTCCACCAGCGCGGCATCGTCGTGGAGGTGCGGCTCGGCATTCTCGCCCGCTTCGAGGATCGGGCCGTAGCCGGTGCAGCGGCATAGGTTGCCCGCGATCACGTCCGCCACAGGCAAGTCGCAGCCCTTAGCGCCGATGGTCCGGCCGTGAAGCGACATCACGAAGCCCGGCGTGCAGAACCCGCACTGCGAGCTGCCGTTGGCTGCCATCGCGTCCTGCAACGGGCAAAGCGCGCCGTCATCGGCCTTGAGGCTCTCGACCGTCATCAGTGCCTTGCCGTTCACCATCGGCAGGAACTGGATGCACGAATTGACCGCGCGCCAGGCGATGTCGTCCCCTTCGAGCGAGCCGACGAGCACCGTGCAGGCCCCGCAGTCGCCCTCGGCGCAGCCTTCCTTGGTGCCGGTGCGGCGCATCGTGTAGCGCAGATGGTCGAGCAGCGTGGCGGTGGGGTCGACTTCGCCCCGGTCCACCAGTTCACCGTCGAGGAGGAAACGAACGCTCAAGTCAGCTCCCCCGGTAGGTCGAGTAGCCGAACGGCGAGACCAGCAGCGGCACATGGTAATGGCCCGAGGGGTCGGCGATGCCGAAGTCTATCGCGACGCGGTCGAGGAACGGCGGTTCGGGCAGATGCACACCGCGCCCGCGGAAGTAGGCGGCGACGGCGAAGGTCAGGCGATAGGTGCCGGTGGGCAGTTCGGGCACGCCGGGGCAGCGGCCGTCGGCATTGGTCTCGCCCTCGAACAGGACGGTGCCCAGTTCGGTGGTGAGTACGATGGAAATGCCGGCGGCGGGGCTGCCGTGAGTCGTGTCCAGGACGTGAGTGGAGAGAGTGCTCATACTGTTTCCTGCTGGGGCCATTGCCCCAGGAATTCGGGTTCGTCGTAGGCGAGGAAATCCTCGACCAGCACGTCGCGGTCGTCGAGGAACAGCTGGTCGGCGACGCCCTTGATGAGGCGCGGCAAGGCGTTGTGCAGGCCCGACAGCGCCGAAGCGGAGAGGCCCAGGCTCACCAGCGCCGAGTAGTTGAACGCGAACAGCCCGTGCAGCGGGGTGCCGTCCACGCCGTCGCGGGGCAGGAATTCGAAGGCGTTGCCGAGGTAGGGGTGCGCGTCGATCAGGGCGTTGCGCTTGCCGGCAGGCGTCACGCGGTCGCCCCAGCGGGCGATGAGATCGGCCACGCCCGAGAGTTCGGGACGCAGGCCGGGATCGCTCAGCAGGCCGGTGGAGATCACCACGAAGTCGTAGTCGTGATGGCCGTGCGGACTGGTGACGCGCACGATGCCTTCATGCTCGGCCACGTCGAGCCAGGGTGCGCCCAGGTGCAGGGCGAAGCCGGGCCAGGCCGCCGCGCGCTCGAAGGTGTCGTTGGTCGGCGGCTGGTTGTGGCCGAGGAAGGCGTCCATCGCCGCGTACTTGGTCGCATCGTCGAGCGCGGGGTAGCGGGCGGTGAAGCCGACGCGCTCCATGAAGCGGATCGGGTTGATGCGCGGCAGTTCCTTGCGCCGCATGAACACTTCCGCCGCCGCCACGCCCTGCGTGAGCGCGTAGTTCGCGTTGTCGAAGGCGGAGGCCCCGCCGCCCAGCACCGCGATGCGCTTGCCGTGAAGCTTCGCGAAGTCGATCGGCTCGCTGGTATGCGCCCAGAGCGACTTGGGCAGGTTGTCGCGCACCATCGCGGGCGTATGCCACTCGCCGCCGCCCTGGATGCCGGTCGCCAGCACGACCTTGCGCGCGAGCACCGGGGCTCGGCCCTCGAAATGCAAGCGGTGGAGGCCCGCTTCGGGCAGCGGCTCTATGTGGGCGAGCCTAGCGCCGTTCTCCATCGGCAGGCCGAGCACGCGCCGATACCAGCGCAGGTATTCCATCCAGTCGCCGCGCGCGATCTTGTCGACCGCTTCCCAGCCTGCGGCCCCGTGCTGGGCTTCCCACCAGGCGCGGTAGGTGAGCGAAGGGACGCCGAAATCGATCGGATTGAGATGCTTGGGCGTGCGCAGCGTGACCATCCGCGCGTAGGTTTCCCAGGGGCCTTCGTAGCCGGCGTCGTTCTCGTCGAAGACCACGACGTTCGACACGCCCTCGCGGCGCAGGCCGAAGGCGGCGGAAAGCCCGCATTGCCCGCCGCCGATCACAGCGACGTCGAGCACCGGCTCGCCCTCGAAGCGGCGCGGGCGCACCCATTCGGGGCGGTAGAAACCGATGAGGTCGAGGTCGCGGGCCAGCTGCGCCTCCAGAGCCGGAAGGCCGATCACGTCGCTCATTTCTGATCCTCGAGGCGCAGGCGCACGATCTCGCCGATCTGCCCCAGTGCCGTCGCGATTTCCGCCTCGCGCTCGTTGCCGAGGCGGCGTTCCATGGCGGCAAGGATACCAGCCTTGTCGGTCAGGCGCACGCAGATGATGAAGGGGAAGCCGAACCGCTCGCGGTAGGCGGCGTTCAGGGTGTGGAACTGGTCGAACTCGCCTTGCGTGAGGCGGTCGAGCCCGGCGCTGGCCTGTTCGGCGGCGCTGGCGTCGGTGAGCGTCCTGTCGATCGCCGCTTTCCCTGCGAGTTCCGGGTGCGCGCGGATCAAGGCGAGCTGTTCCTCGGGGCTGGCCTCATGCATCACCGCCATCAGGTCGGCATGGCGATCTCCGCTGGAAGCGCGAGCGTCGGCGCGCTCCTCGACCCAGGGACTGTGTTCGAACAGGGCCGTCACGATGTGCTCCCCTCAAGGCTGACGTGGGCGGAGACGACCTTCCAGCCATCGGTGAACCGCACCCACGATTGCGTCTGACGGCCGCGGCGGTCGGAGCCTTCGCGGAAGAATTCGGCGTCGGCAGTGGCGAAGGCATCGCCGTAGACGGTGATCGCCACGCGCCCCAGCCTGCGCTGCGGCGAGCCGCCGCGCCCCTTGCGGAACGCGCGGATGTCCTCGATCCCGTAGAGCACTTCGCCCACGCCGTAGCGGTTGGTGGTGGGCGCATCATGGAACAGCGTGTCCATCGCCGCGACATCGTCCGCCATCAGCGCCAGCTCGTAGGAGTGAAACGCGTGGGTGACCTCCGCGAGTAGAACCGGGTCGTTAACCTGCATAGGGGTGCACCTCCATCCAGTGCCGGGCGATGTCGATGCGCCGGGCCACCCAGGCATCGCCGCTCTGCATCACGTGGTCGAGGAAACGGGCCACCCAGCGCGCGCGGCCGGGCTTGCCGGCGATCCGGGCATGAAGGCCGATCGACATCATGCGCCCGCCTTCCTCGCGCAGCTGGTCGAACGTGTCACGCATGTGGCGGAAGAACTGCTCGCCCTCGGTAAAGCCGTTGAGCGCGACGATCTTCATGTCGTTCACATCGAGCGTATAGGGCACGATCAGCTGCGGCTTGCCGTGGCGCGTGTCCCAGTAGGGCAGGTCGTCAGCGTAGCTGTCGGCGTCGTAGAGGAAACCTCCTTCCTCCGCCACCAGCCGCGCGGTGTTGGGCGAGGTGCGACCCTGGTACCAGCCGAGCGGACGCGCGCCGGTGAGCTTTTCGTGCAAGGCAATGGCCTGCTCGATGTGCTCGCGTTCGACGTCCTCGGCGACGTACTGGTAGTCGATCCAGCGATAACCGTGGCTCGCGATCTCCCAGTCGGCGGCGAGCATGGCCTCTACCGCCTCCGGGTTCATCTCCATGGCCTTGGCCACGCCGAACACGGTGACGGGAAGATTGCGCGCCGTAAACAGGCGATGGAGGCGCCAGAAGCCGGCGCGGCTGCCGTATTCGTAGAGGCTCTCCATCGCCATCGCCCGGTCGGGGTGGCTCCCCGCACCGACCATCTCCGACAGGAACGCCTCGGAACCCATGTCGCCGTTGAGGACCGAGTTTTCGGCGCCTTCCTCGTAGTTGACGACGAACTGCACCGCCACGCGGGCGGCGTTCGGCCACCGCGGGTCGGGTGGCGTGCGGCCGTAGCCGACGAGATCGCGGGTCATGGGCAAACCCCTGCTAGGCCAGTCGATGCGCACGAAAAGCCCGCAACAAAACCATCGTCGCCCCCGCAAAGGCGGGCGTCCCGCTTGTTTTCCACACCGCGCTCAACGAACAAGCGGGGTCCCCGCTTTCGCGGGGACGACGGGTTTGGGAGGCAGTTGCGGGCGATATTCACGGCCTACGGTCCCACGCCTCGATGGCCGCCGGCACCGCCTCGCCCAGGGGCAACGCGAAGCCTTGCATCCGCAAGCACGATTCCAGCGCCGCGAGGGTCAGCAGCACCTTATGCTTCATGGCGTTGTACCCCATCGCGCCCAGCCGCCAGACCTTGCCTTGCAAGGGCCCGAAGGCCGTGCCGATCTCGATCTCGAACAGCTCGCGCATGGCGCCCCGCACCGCCTCGCCGTCAACGCCATCGGGGATGTACACGCCCGTCACGTTGGTCATGCGGTAGCGGTCGTCGCCGAAGACGGTGAGGCCCATGGCGCGCAGGCCGGCGGTCATCGCGGCGCCGGCGGCGGCGTGGCGGGCGTAGCGAGCGTCAAGCCCCTCGCCCAGCACGATCCGGGCGCATTCGCGCGCGGCATAGAGCATCGAGGTCGCCTCGGTGTGGTGGTTAAGGCGCTTTTCGGACCAGTAGTCCATGATCATGGCGAGGTCGAAGTAGTTGGAGCCGATGCGCGGGCCCTGCCCGTCGACGGTGCCCGCGACGCGGATGCCCTGCTCGACGTGGCGGCGGCGGCCGATGTGCTCGGCGGCCTTGTCCGAGATGGTGATGGGCGCCGAGCCCGACGGCCCGCCAAGGCACTTCTGCAGGCCGCCCGTCACCACGTCCACGCCCCATCGATCGGCGGCGATTTCCATGCCGCCGATGGTCGCCGTCGCGTCGACATAGGACAGCGCGCCCGCCGCCGCGCACAAGGCGCCGAAGCCTTCGAGCGGCTGCGCCATCGTCGTCGAGGTGTCGCCATGAATGGTTGCGACGACGTTGGGCCGGACGCGGGCGATGGCCGCCTCGATCGCTTCCAGCGGCACGACTTCGCCCCAGGGCGCCTCGACCATCTCGATCACCGCGCCGATGCGCTGGAGAATTTCGCTCAGCAGCAGGCCGAAACGGCCGAAGTTCACCACCAGCACCACGTCGCCCGGCGCCACGAGGCTGACCAGCGCGGCCTCGATCCCCGCCCGCGCGGTACCGTCGACGAGCATGGTCCACTTGTTCTGGGTGCCGAAGATCGGGCGGTAAAGCGCCATGACCTGGTTCATGAACCCGGTCATCTCTGGGTCGAACTGGCCGAGCAGGTCGGCGCTCATCGCGCGCAGAACGCGCGGGTGGGCGTTGATCGGACCCGGGCCCATCAGCAGGCGCTGGGGCGGGTCGATCTCTCCGAAAAGCATCGGGTCCAGTTCAGGCGGCACGGGTATCTCCAAGACGTTCGATGAAGCCGAGCATCACCTGCAGCGCGATTTCGACGTCTGCGGGCTCGACGTGTTCGGCGGGGTTGTGGCTGATGCCGTCCCTGCAGCGGATGAAAAGCATGGCAGTGGGGCAGAGCGCGGCCATGACCATGGCGTCGTGCCCCGCGCCCGAGACGAGCCGGCGCACCGGCTGTCCGGCGGCAACAAGCGCGTCGTCCATCAGGTCCATGAGCGCCGGATCGCAGGGGCTCGCGGCAAGGTCGTGGACCAGCGCCACGTCTAGTTCCAGCGCGCGGGCCCCGGCGATCTCGCGCAGGCGGTCGAGGATGGCCTCGGCCACGCCGTTGCGCCGCGCTTCGGAGCCCGAGCGCACGTCGATGGTGAAGTGAACTTCGCCCGGGATCACGTTGGCCGCGCCGGGCAGCGCCTCGATCATACCGACCGTGGCGACCACGTCGGAATTGTCCCCCCGCGCCAGCTGCTCGACCGCGAGCACCATGGCGGCCGCGCCGGCGAGCGGGTCACGGCGCAGGCGCATTGCTGTGGTCCCGGCGTGGCCTGCCATGCCCTTGACGGTGACGCTGTAGCGCAGCTGCGCGGCGATCCCTGTGACGGTGCCGACCGCGAGGCCGTCCGCTTCCAGCACCGGGCCCTGCTCGATGTGCGCCTCCAGATAGGCGAGCGTAGCGGCGGGCTCGCGGCGGGCGGCCAGATAATCAGCAGCGGACGGCAGCGCCTGTGCGAGCGTGATCCCCTCGGCATCCGCCACATCCAGCGCGGCGGCTTCCAGCGTTCCCGCGACCGCGCGGCTGGTCAACATGGCGGCAGGAAAGCGCGAACCTTCCTCGTCGCCGAAGCCGTAGACCTCTATCGCGAAAGGCAGGCGGCGGCCCTGTGCATGGAGCGCGGCCACCGCCTCGATGCCGAGCATCACGCCGAGCGGGCCGTCATAGGGTCCGCCATCGCGCACGGAATCGAGATGGCTGCCGATCACCAGTGCGGGGGCGTCAGGACGCTGGCCCTCATAGCGACCGACGAGATTGGCGGCAGCGTCGCGATGCACCGCCATGCCCGCCGCTTCCATCCAGCCAGCGATCACCTCCTGCGAAGCGGCGTAGGCGGGCGTCAGGTAAGCGCGGAAAAGGCCGCCTTCCATGTCGCTGTAGGGCGCGAAGCGCAACGCATCGCAGCGAGCGACCGCGCGGGCTCCGCCGGGAGGAAGATCGCTCACCACGGCATCACGCCGCCGTCGCTGCGCGGATCGGTGGCGCCCTGGAAGGTGCCGTCGGCGAGGCGCACGACGGCGCCGGCATGGCCCATCGTCGCCGTCAGCGGGCCGACGCGCTCGACATCGTGCCCGGCCTTCGCAAGCTGCACGTAAAGCGCTTCGTCGAAGCCGTCCTCCAGCTTGAGCGTGGTCGACTGCTCGCCCCAGGTGCGGCCCAGCAGCCAGCGCGGAGCGCTTATGGCTTCCTGAAGGTCCACCCCGAAGCGGGCGTAGCGGCTGAACAGCGCGGCCTGCGTCTGCGGCTGGCCCTCGCCGCCCATGGTGCCATAGGCCATGACGCGCCCGTCCTCGAACACGGCGAGCGCGGGGTTGAGCGTGTGGAACGGCTTGCGGCCGGGCTTCAGCGCGTTCCAGCCGCTTGTGGCAAGGCGGAACGAGCTGCCCCGGTTCTGCCAGGTGATCCCGGTCTGCGGCAGCACGAGGCCGGAGCCGAATTCGAAATAGGTGGACTGAATGCAGGAGACTACCCTGCCCTCGCTATCGGCCGCGCCGAACCAGCACGTGTCGCCCCACTGCGGCGGCTGCGGCCACGGCAGGGCCTTCGCAGGGTCGATGCGCCCTGCCAGTTCGGCGAGCGCGGCCGGGTCCGAGAGCAGGCCCTGGAAATCGAAGTCGGTGTGTGCAGGGTCGCCGACATGGACGTCGCGCAGCAGGAATGCCTGCTTGGTCGCCTCGATCAGCCCGTGGACATGGTCGAAACCGTCGGGCGCGTCGGCCTTCAGGCGGTCGAACAGCGCGAGGATCATCAGCGCCGCAAAGCCCTGCGTCGGCGGGGTGGAATTGTAGAGCGCCGCGCCGGCGATCACCGTGTGCAGCGGGTCGGGGCGACTGGCCGCGTGCGCCTCAAGGTCGGCCAGTGATACCGGACTGCCGAGCGCCGCGAGGTCCTGCGCAATCAGGGCGGCAAGGTCGCCGCGATAGAAATCGTCGAGGCCATTCGCGGCGAGCGAGCGCAGCGTCTCGGCCAGCAGCGGCTGGCGCAGCACCTCGCCCTCGATTAGCGGGCGGCCCTCGGGCTCGAAGATCGTGGCATAGGCGCCCGGCAGGTCGCGCAGTTCGTCGCCCTTGGCCGCCGCGATCCCGGCGCCGCCGGTGGTGACCGAGACGCCGATCTCGGCATGTTCGATCGCGTCGCGCAGCAGGCGGCCGAGCGGCATCGTGCAGCCCTCTCCGCTCAGCGCCGCTGCCCAACCGGAGATCGTGCCAGCCACCGTGTTCGCCGCCAGCGGTCCGCGCGTCGGCACGGCATCCAGCCCGGTGTAGAGCGACAGGTCGGCGCTCGCAGCTGCGCCGCCGCAGCCGTGGATCGAGTGGACCCGCCCGTCCGGCTCGCGGATCACCCAGAACCCGTCGCCGCCGATCCCGGTCATGTGCGGGTAGACGACGGCAAGCGTGGCGGCGACCGCGACGCAGGCCTCGACGGCGTTGCCGCCATCGGCCAGCACATCGCGCCCGGCCTGTGCGGCCAGGAAGTGCGGTGCGGTGACGATGCCGTTCTCGGCGGTTACGGTCTTCATGTCGTCAGGTCCTCAATCCGGCAACGCGGCCACGAAGGCGCGCACGACATGCGCGGAGTTCACCGCGGCGAGATGCTCGTAGGTGTCCTCCATGTTCTTGTGCCTGTCGCCTCCGGCAAGGTCGGACAGCGAGCGGAACACGATGGTCGGCACCTGGTTGGCATAGGCGACCTGCGCCACCGCCCCGCTCTCCATGTCGAGCACGCGGGCGTTCCACGCCTTGTAGAGATATTCGCGGAACTCGGCATTGTCGGCATAGATACCCGCGCTGACGCCGGTGCCGCCGACGACGACCTTGGGCGGCTTGGCGAGGCACAGTTCGGTATCGGGAAGCTGCGTGGGCGACGGCGGCACACAGCGCTCCATCGAAACCTTGGGCGCCACCTTGCGGGCGAGCGCGAGCAAGGCCGGGTCCATCGGGAACTTGAAGATGCGCTTCATCGGCGTCGCGGCATTGGCGACGGAGACCCCGCGCGGGAAGATGAAGTTCCAGTTCGCCGGAGCCTCGGGCGCGACCGCCTCGGGCGACTTCCAGCCCGGCGTGTCCCCGTAGCCGTCCTTGCGCCCGAAGTTGGCCTCCAGATACTGGCCCCAGTCCTCCAGCACGATCACGTCGCCGATCGAGAGGTTGGGGTCGACCCCGCCCGCGATGCCGGAAAAGACGATGCGCTTGACAGTGAACTTGTCGATCACCAGCTGCGTGTTCATCGCCGCGTTCACGATCGAGACGCCGCTCTGCATCAGCAGGATCGGCTTACCTTCCAACGTGCCGGTGAGGTAGGTCATGCCGTTGATCCGGTACTCCTTGCCTCCCGTCACCGCATGGACGAGCGCGTTCCATTCGGGCTGGTAGGCGGTCATCACCAAGGTCCGCGGGGTGAGGTCGAGCCGCTCCTCCGCCAGCGCGGGCGAGGCGAGAAGCGCGAACGCGGCGGCGGCAGTCAATGCGAACGAGCGCATCAGGCGCCTCCCATCCAGACGAAGCGGGCGACGAAGAGCAGGGCCAGAACCAGCAGGAACCAGTCCTTCTTCGCGAAGGAACCGCGCACGATCTTGAGCGCGCAGTGAGCGGTGATGCCGAAGGCGAGGCCATTGGCGATCGAGAAGGTCAGCGGGATCATCGCCACGGTCAGGAACGCGGGGATCGCCGAGAGCGGGTCCTCCCACTCGACCTCGGTGAGCGGCAGCAGCATCAGGCCGCCGACAATGATGAGGGCCGGGGCGGTCGCCGCCAGCGGGATAAGCTGGGCGTAGGGCGCCACGAACATCGTCGCCAGGAACAGCATGCCGGTGACCACGGCGGTGAGGCCGGTGCGTCCGCCCGCCTGCACGCCGGCCGCGCTCTCGACGTAGCTGGTCACGGTGCTGGTACCCGCCATCGAGCCGACCATGGTGGCCACCGCGTCGGTGATCAGGATGCGGTTGAGGCCGGGAATCCGCCCCGCCGCGTCCATCAGCCCGGCGCGCTTGGTGACGGCGACGAGGGTGCCGATGTTGTCGAACAGGTCGACGAACAGGAACACGAATAGGATTTCGAGCAGGCCCAGCCCGTGCTTGCCCGAAAGGCCGAACACGCCGCCGAGGTCGAGCTGAAAGGCGGTGCCGGTCAGCGCGGCGAGCGAATAGGGCTCGGGGCTGACCGAGACCATGCCCGCGATCCAGCCGACCAGCGTGGTCGCGACGATGCCGACCAGCATCGCCCCGCGCACGTTCCACACGCTCAGCGCGCCGATCACCACGAGGCCGAAGATCGCCAGCGCCGCGCCGGGGGTCTTGAGGTCGCCCAGCGCGACAAAAGTCGCGGGGTTGGCGACGATGATGCCCGCGTCCTTGAAGCCGATGAAGCCGATGAACAGGCCGATGCCGCCAGCGACGGCGGCGAAAAGGTACTGCGGGATCGAGGTGACGATCAGCTGGCGCACCCCCGTCAGCGTCAGGATCAGAAACGCCACGCCCGAGATGAATACGCAGCCCAGCGCCACCGGCCAGGGCACGCCCATCTGCTGCACCACGGTGAAGCTGAAGTAGGCGTTGAGCCCCATGCCCGGCGCCAGCGCCAGCGGCACGTTGGCGACGAAGCCCATCAGGATGGAGGCGAAGGCCGCCGCGAAGCACGTCGCCGCCGCCACCGAGGCAACCGGCATGCCCGCGCTGCCCAGGATCGCCGGGTTGACCAGCACGATGTAGGCCATGGTGAGGAAGGTGGTCATCCCCGCCAGCACTTCGGTGCGCGCCGTGGTGCCGCGCGCGGTGAGCGAGAAGTAGCGGTCGAGCCGGCCCGCAGGCGGTGCCTCGGGTATGTCCTCGATGGTCGTCGTCTGCGTCACGCTATGCCCCTTCCACCGCCCCCTGCGGCGCATTCGTTTCACTCGTCGTCCCGGACTTGATCCGGGACCGCTGGCCGAGCCGCCGCCCACCTCGAGGCTGGGCGGCGGCTGTCGGCGAGCCCTTGCCTCAAGAGTACCCAGCGGTCCCCGCCTCCGCGGGGACGACGATATTCTGCGGCGCCGAGAACCCCGTCACACTCTGCCCTTCCAGCATGGCGGCGAAGGCGAACAGGTCCGCCTCGCAGCCAAGTCCGCCGATCAGCTGGAGGCCGATTGGCAGCTTGTCCGGACGGTAGAGCGGAACCGCCAGCGACGGCAATCCGGTGAAGCTGATCGGCTGGGTATGAATGCCCAGGTCCGCGCGGGCGGGCGACAGCGCCCCGTCGATCTCGATACGCGGGTCCTCCACCGACGGCGCCGTGGTGGGCGTCGCGGGGGCGAGCAGCACGTCGTAGTCGGCCACCAGCGCAGCGATCCGGGCGCGGTATTGGCTGCGGAACACCTGCGCCTCCGCATAGAGCGCGTCCGGCAGCAGCGCACCCGCGAGCAGGCGGTCGCGAACCTGCGGGTCGAAGGCCATGGCGTCGGCCGCCAGCGCCTCGCGGTGAAGCGCGCCGCCTTCGTAAGCGGTGATGAGGAACGCGGCCGAGCGGGCGCGGGCGATCTCGGGGAGTTCGACCAGCGGGGCACCGGGCGCGATCGAATCGATGGCAGCAAGTTGGTCGGGGTCGGCGTTCTCGCGGAAGCGGCCGCCGAGGCGGGCGAGGCGCAATTCTTTCCCGGTCGGAGCGACTTCGCGCCCGGCAAGCACCTGCCAGACCAGCTCCATGTCGTCGACCGAGCGGGTGAAGGGGCCGATGTCGTCGAAGCTTTCGGCGAAGGGAAACACGCCTTCCAGCGGCAGGTCGCGGTTGCTGGGCTTGAGTCCGTAGATGCCGGTGAGGCTGGCGGGCACGCGGATCGAGCCGTTGGTGTCCGAGCCCAGCGAGAACGGCAGCAGTCCCGCCGCGACCACCGCCGCCGAGCCGCCCGAGGAACCACCGGCCAGCCGCGCCGTGTCGTGGGGATTGCGGGTGGTGCCATAAGTCGCATTGATGGTGGCGAAACCGTAAGCGAACTCATCCATGTTGAGCGTCGCGACGACGACGGCGCCGGCCGCTTTCAGGCGCCTGACCGCCTCGGCGTCCTCGGAGGCAGGCGGCGCATCGGCATAGAGCGAGGAGCCGGCAGTGGTCGGCAGGCCGGCGAGGTCGAACAGGTCCTTGACGCCGTAGGGCACGCCGGCGAGCGGACCCGGGTCCTGCCCGGCGGCGACCATCGCGTCGACCGCGTCGGCCTCGGCGCGGGCGCGGTCATGAAGGACGCGGGTGACGGCGATGAGGTCGCGGTCGTCCTGGACCAGCGCACAAAGCCGTTCTTCGACCAGTGTGCGGGCGCTCAACGTGCCCGAACGCACGGCGGCGGCGATCTCACGCACGCCCCTCATGCCTGCGTTTCCGTCGGGGCCTGCCGCATGGTGCGGGCATGGCGCGCCAGAAGCGCGAGGTTGGTGGCGACGCCGGCCTCGCACGCGGGCAGGATCGACAGGCCGCGCGCCCCGGCGGCGACGGCTATCTCTTCGGCGCTCTGGGGAACTGCGGCATTCGGCGCCTCAGCGGGGGTTTCGGCCATGGTCTCACGATCGGCGGGCGCGGCAGGGAACGGGCGATGAGGCGACATGCGCCGCATCATAGCCCCTCCCTGCCCGCTTGCCCCCTATCGATCAAACGCAATGATCGGAACGGATCGTTGCAAAAATTAGAGCAGGCTACCGCCCTCCCCGTCTCGTCCGGGACGGCGGTTCAACGCGTACCGATCAGATCATCGTTTCGGGACGAACCACGCGGTCGAAGGTCGCCTCGTCCACCAGCCCCAGTTCCAGCGCCGCCTGCTTGAGCGTCTGGCCTTCGGCGTGGGCATACTTGGCGATCTTGGCGGCATTGTCGTAGCCGATCTCGGGCGCGAGCGCGGTGACCAGCATCAGCGAGCGGTCGAGCAGTTCAGCAATGCGCGCGCGGTTGGGCTCGATGCCCTCGACGCAGCGCTCCGCGAAGCTGACCATGCCAACCGAGAGCAGGTCGATCGAGCGGATCACGGCAGCCCCGATCAACGGCTTGAACACGTTGAGCTCGAACGCGCCCTGCAGACCGCCGATCGTCGCGGCCTGATGATTGCCGATGACCTGCGCCGAGACCATCGTCAGCATCTCGCACTGGGTCGGGTTGACCTTGCCCGGCATGATCGAACTGCCCGGCTCGTTCGCGGGCAGGTCCAGTTCACCCAGCCCCGAGCGCGGGCCCGAGCCCAGCCAGCGGATGTCGTTGGCGATCTTGGTCAGCGCCACCGCCAGCGTCGCGAGCGTGGACGAGAGGTGGACCAGCGGGTCGTTGGAGGCCAGCGCCTCGAACTTGTTCTCGGCCGGATGGAACGCCAGCCCGGTCAGGCGCGAGAGTTCGGCGGCCACGTCGACGTCGAAGCCCGGCGCCGCGTTGAGGCCGGTGCCGACCGCCGTGCCGCCCTGCGCCAGTGCGGCCATGCCCTCGGACACGGCAGGCGCGATGCGCAGCTTTGCGAGCTTCAACTGCTGCGCGTAGCCGGAAAATTCCTGCCCCAGCGTCACCGGCGTCGCGTCCTGCAGGTGGGTGCGGCCGATCTTTACGATGTCCGCCCAGGCTTTCGCCTTGGCGTCGAGCGAGGCGAACAGCTGGTCGAGCGCCGGGAAAAGCGTGTCAGTCACCGCGCGCGCGGCGGCGACGTGCAGTGCGGTCGGGAAGCTGTCGTTCGAGGACTGGCCCATGTTGACGTGGTCGTTGGGATGGACGGGCGACTTGCCGCCGCGTTTGCCGGTCAGCACCTCGTTGGCGCGGCCGGCGATGACCTCGTTGAGGTTCATGTTGGTCTGGGTGCCGCTGCCGGTCTGCCAGATCACCAGCGGGAACTGGTCGTCCAGCTTGCCCGCGACGATCTCCGCCGCCGCTGCCTCGATCGCGTCGGCGACCTTGGCGTCGAGCCCGTGCTTGCGGTTGACCCGCGCCGCCGCCTGCTTGACCAGCGCGAGGGCGTGGACGATCGCGATCGGCATCCGCTCGGACGCGCCGAAGGGGAAGTTTTCGATACTGCGCTGGGTCTGCGCCCCCCAGTAGGCGGAGACTGGGACGTCGATCTCGCCGATGCTGTCGGACTCGCGGCGGGTTTCCATGGGGTGTTCGTCTCCATCGCTTGGGGTGCGCCCTACATAGGCCGCGATAGCAACATTTCCACTGCTATTGCGACTTATTCGCATATTTGACCCCGCGTCGTCCCCGGCTTGACAGGGGATCGATGGCCGAGCCGCGCGGCCTCTCGGCAAGGTCGCTCCTAAAGACCTGCCAGCGGTCTCCGGGTTCGCGGGGCCGAGGCGAAATCTTGACGACCCTGCCGATATGGGCGACCCCGCCCGCAATCTCGAACTACTGGACAGCCCTCCCCATGACCAAACGCAATCTCGCCGGGCGCGCCGTCGCCCCTGTCGGTCTCGGCTGCATGAACGTCGCGTGGGCCTACGGCGCCGCCCCGTCGCGCGAGGATGCGGTGGCGCTGATGCGCCACGCGCTCGACGCCGGGTGCGACCACTTCGACACCGCCAACATCTACGGCGGCGGCGTGAGCGAGGAGATCCTGGCCGAGGCGATCATGGACCGGCGCGACGAATTCCTGCTCGCCACCAAGACCGGCATCAAGGTCGACGGCCCACGCCGGGGCGTGGACTGCCACCCGGACAGCATAGCCGCCTCGCTCGACGCCAGCCTCAAGCGGCTGAAGACCGACCACATCGATCTGTTCTACATGCACCGCCTGGACCGTTCGGTACCGATCGCGGATTCGGTCGGCGCCATGGCCCGTGCTATCGAGGCGGGCAAGATCGGCGCCTACGGCGTGTCGGAATGGTCTTCGGCCCACATCCGCGAGGCGCATGGCGTGCATCCCATGGCAGCGGTACAGACCGAATATTCGCTCTGGACGCGCAACGTGGAACTGGGCGTGCTGGAGACGACGCGTGAACTGGGCATCGCCCTCGTCGCCTTCTCCCCGGTCGGACGCGGCGCGCTGGGCGGAGAACTGCGCGATCCCTCGGCGCTGTCGGAGCAGGACCTGCGGCGCGGGATGCCCCGCTTCCAGGGAGAGAACTGGGACCACAACGCACAGATGATCGCCCGCTTCGACGCGCTCGCCGCCGAGGCCGGGATCACCCCGGCCCAGCTTGCACTGGCCTGGGTGCTCGCGCAGGCGGACCATGTCCATGCCATCCCCGGCACGCGCACCATCGCCCACTTCGACCAGAACCACGCGGCTGGAGAACTGTCGCTAGACGCCGCGATTCTCGAGCGGGCGGGGACACTGATCAACCAGCAGACTGTCCGGGGCCATCGCTATCCCGCAGGCCTGCTCGCCAGCATCGACACCGAAGACTTCTGAACCGCTGCGCTACCGGCGCCAAAAAAGGGCGCATGCCAAACCTCCCTGCCGCGCAGCGAGAGGGAGGAGCGGTTTAGGCCGCGACGTTTTCCGGGGCGTGGCGGTTCATCAGCTTGTAGGCGCGGGCGTACCAGTCGCTGCCCGGATAGTTGCGCTCCAGCACGGCGGCGGCCTTCTGCGCTTCGCCCGGTACGCCGAGCGAGAGGTAGCCCTCGACCAGGCGGAACAGCGCCTCGGGCGCGTGGCTGGTGGTCTGGAAGTTATCGACCACGTTGCGGAAGCGCAGCGTCGCCGCCAGCCACTTGCCGCTGCGCTCGTAGGAGCGGCCGATCGTCATTTCCTTGCCGGCAAGGTGATCGTTCACGAGGTCGATCTTGAGCTTGGCGTCGGAGGCGTAGGGCGTGCCGGGATAACGTCGCATCACGTCGGTCAGCGCCTGTTTGGCCTGTTCCGTCGTGCGCTGGTCGCGCGTCACGTCGCTGATCTGCTCGTAGTAGCAGATGGCGATCAGGTAGTAAGCGTAAGGCGCGTCCTTGTTGCCCGGGTGGATCGACAGGAAGCGCTGCGCCGACTGGATCGACTTGTTGTAGTCGCGGGCG
The DNA here is from genome assembly GCF_059416165.1 of Novosphingobium sp. GW821-FHT09E05. Taxonomy (NCBI): domain Bacteria; kingdom Pseudomonadati; phylum Pseudomonadota; class Alphaproteobacteria; order Sphingomonadales; family Sphingomonadaceae; genus Novosphingobium; species Novosphingobium sp. GW821-FHT09E05. The sequence continues at coordinate 987,047 of NZ_JBWKOQ010000001.1, read as the reverse complement.
GCATAGTAGCTGAACGCGCTCATCAGCTGTGCGCGCCGGGCCCAAGGCGAATAGGGGTGCTGGCGCTCGACCTCGTCGAACAGGGCCGCCGCCTGCTTGGTGCGGCCGGTTTCCAGACGCTGCTGGGCAGCGGCGTAGAGCGTGTCGACGTCGCGCGCGACATAAGCGGTGTCACGGTTCTTGCCCCCGCGCCCCCCGCAGCCGGCGGTCAGCACGATCGCGCCTGCGGCAGCGACAAGGAGGGCGGTCTTCAGGCGCGAGCGTTCGAACATGGTTGGGTCTATAGCCAGCGCTTTGCTGAACGCCAAGTGAAGTTGCGCCAAACTTCGGATGCTATGCGCATGTTGCGTAATTTCCATCACTTGCCGCCACTTCACCGGTTCCATCGGGACACGCCGTGCCTTAGGATCGACGAATGGCAGGCAGCAGCGATCTCTATTCCCCCGTGATGTCCGACGCTCTGGTGATCCTGGGCGCGGCGGGCATCGTCATCCCGGTGTTCAACCGGTTCCGCATCACCCCCGTCATCGGCTTCATCCTCGTGGGCCTCCTGGTCGGCCCATTCGGCCTCGGCCGTCACGTCTTCGACCTGCCCTGGCTGTCCTACCTCACCATCACCGATCCCGACGGGCTGGAGGTCTTCGCCGAGTTCGGGATCATTCTGCTGCTGTTCTCGATCGGGCTGGAGCTGTCGTTCGGCCGCCTGTGGCAGATGCGGCGCATGGTGTTCGGGCTGGGCTCGCTCGAACTGCTGGTGATCGGCGGTTCGCTGACCTTCATCCTCGCCGCCATCGGGCAGAGCTTTTCCGGCGCGTTGGCGCTCGGCCTCGCCCTCGCCCTTTCCTCGACCGCACTCGTGCTCAAGATCACCGAGACGACCACGCCTGTCGGCCGCGCCGCGCTCGCCATGCTGCTGTTCGAGGACATCGCGCTGGTGCCGATCATCTTTCTGCTCGGCGCGCTTGCCCCCCATGCCGGGGCGGACGGCGTGGGCGAACTGCTCCACACGCTGCTGTGGGGCACCGTGGCGGTAGGCGGCCTGCTGATCCTCGGCCGTTACCTGCTGCCCCCCCTCTTCGCCCAAGCCGCCCGCACGAAGAGCCCCGAGCTGTTCCTCGCCGCCAGCCTGCTGGTGGTGATCCTCGCCTCGCTGGCGACCGCGGCGGCGGGCCTCTCGCCCATCGTCGGCGCGCTGGTCGCGGGCCTGCTCATCGCCGAAACCGAGTATCATTCGGAGGTCGAGGAGATCATCGAGCCGTTCAAGGGCCTGGCGCTGGGCGTCTTCCTCATCACCATCGGCATGAGCATCGACCTCGCCGTGGTGTGGGAGAACCTCGGCTCGATCCTGATCGCGACGATCGTGGTGGTCGTGCTCAAGGCCGTGGTGACGGGCCTCATGCTGCGCGTCATGGGCGCCCGGCGCGGCACCGCGACCGAAACCGGCATCCTCATGTCGAGCCCGTCGGAAACCACGCTGATCGTGCTGACCGCCGCCACTTCGGCGCAGCTGATCCAGCCCGGCACCGCGCAGTTCTGGCAGATCGTCACCGCACTCGGCCTGACGATCACGCCGCTCCTCGCCCTCGGCGGCAAGATCATGGGCCGCCGGGTCGAGAGCGCCGACGTGCCGCACCAACCATCCGGTGACGGCGGCGTCGACGCCGGCAAGCCTCGCACCCTGATCGTCGGCTTCGGGCGCGTGGGTCACCTTGTCGCGGACATGCTGGCGCGCCACGGCCGCCCCTATCTCGCGGTCGACAGCAACACCGACCTCGTCGCCGACGGCCGCCGGCGCGGCTACACCGTCGCTTTCGGCGATGCCGCGCGCGGCGACGCGCTGCTGCGCCTCGGCGCGGGCGAGGCCGCCGCCATCATTCTCACCATGGACGAGCCTGTCGCCGCCCAGCGCATCGTGCGCAAGCTGCGCATGCAGTTCCCCGACCTGCCCATTCTGGCCCGCGCCCGCGACGCCGACCACGCGGCGCAGCTCTACCGGGCTGGGGCGAGCTACGCGGTGCCCGAGACGCTCGAAAGCTCGCTCCAGCTCAGCGAGGCGGCGCTGGTGGAAACCGGCGTGGCGGTCGGCCCGGTGATCGCCTCCATCCACGAGAAGCGCGACGAATTCCGCGAGATGATCATGGAGCGCGGCGGACTGTCGGAAAAGCCGACGCTGAAGTCGGGGCAGCTGGCGGAGTGACAGGGGTGAAAGGCTCTACATGGCAGCTTGCGCCCCAAGGCAGAACTAATTTCTCACTCATTTGACGCGCAGGCATGATAGCTTACACAGAATACATGCGCGCCTTTCTCAAAACAGTAGCGATTGGCACCTTGGCGGGCGCGTGGATGCCAATGATCTTCACAATCTTGGTGACACTGTTTGATTCCAGACGCGATCAACGGGCACGGCAGTTTGATATCTTCGCTCATTTTCGCATTTTTCCGATTGCCCTAACATTAGCATTTGTCTTACCGGCCAGCATCTTGCTGGGCTTGCCTGTGACAGCGATCCTCGTTCGGTTCCGATCGGAGAGTGAGGCTGCATACGTCTTGGTTGGGCTCATTATAGGCTTTGCATTACCACCGCTCGTCTTGGTTTGGATGGGAGCGGCCGGTGGGTGGTGGCTTGCGCTATTGGGAGCTTTCAGCGGCAGCATCACGGGGCGGACATGGTGGGTTGAAGCACGCGAAGCTAGCGGCAGCTAAACACCCAAAGCAGCCTTCCCAGCCCCGGCTTGACGAAGGCCATTCGACGCAAACCTCACCCCGCCCTCGGTTCGAACACCGACCAACCGGTGCGCTGCACAAGCCGTTCCAGCGCCAGTTGCCCGAGGTGCGAGTTCCCCGCCTCGTTGAGCCCGGGCGACCACACCGCGATGCTGGCGATCCCGGGCGCCACGGCCAGGATGCCGCCACCCACGCCGGACTTGCCGGGCAGGCCGATACGGAAGGCGAAGTCGCCCGAATTGTCGTAGTGGCCGCAGGACATCATCAGCGCATTGATGCGCCGCGCCCGGCTTTCGGTGATGACGCGGTGGCCCTCTACCCGCCCGCCGTGCATCAGGTAGCGCCCCGCCATCGCCAGCTGCCGGCAGCTCATGGCGAGCGCGCAGAAGTGGAAGTAGGTCCCCAGCACCATGCCCACGTCGCCGTGGATGTTGCCGAAGGCGCGCATGTAGTTGGCGAGCGCCATGTTGCGAAAACCGGTGTCCTGCTCCGCCTGGGCGACGGTCTCGTCGATGCGGATGGTGTCGTCCCCGCCCGCCAGTTCGCGCACGAAGCGTAGCATCTGCCCGATCGCCTCGCGCGGCTGCAGCCGGCCCAGCAGCAGGTCGCACACGACGATGGCGCCGGCGTTTATGAAGGGATTGCGCGGGATGCCGTGCTCGGTCTCCAGCTGGACGATCGAGTTGAAGGCGCTGCCCGAAGGCTCGCGCCCGACCCGCGCCCACAACTGGTCCCCCACCGCGCCGAGCGCCAGCGTCAGCGCGAAGACCTTGGAGATCGACTGGATCGAGAACGCCTCGTCCGCGTCCCCGGCGGTGTGGACGGTCCCGTCGGCCATGACCACGGCGAGCCCGAACTTGCCCGCGGGCACGCAGGCCAGCGGCGGGATGTAGCTGGCGACCGTGCCGCGGTGCTCTTCCCCGCGCATCTCCCCGGCAATGTCCGCGACGATGCGCCCGATGTCAGCCACGCGCGCGCGGCCGTCCGGCATGCCAGGTGGCGACAGCCCCGCCGGCGAACCACGCGGCGAAGATCGCCCAGAATGCCATGAACGGCAGCGTCACCGGGTCGAGCGGATAGAGCCAGGCGCGCCACAGCGCCCAGCCGCAGCCCAACAGGCACAGCAGCGGATATCCCGGAAACCGCGCTGCCGCCCCTGTCGCCGGGGCGAGGCGCCAGAACTGCCGGCGCCGGTCGGGCTCAGGCGCCCATACCGCCGAGGCAAAGACCGCGAAAGCGTACAGCAGGAACAGCGCGGCAAGCGGCGCACACAGCTCGAGGACGGGAATGTAGTCGTTGAAGCAGGCGTCGAACTCACCGGTGAACTCCCGGCCCCGGCATAGCACCCGGTGCTTGGCGGCCCCGCCGAACAGGGGCATGAGCGAGGACAGCAGCCAGAGGCCGCAACCGGCGAAGGCCAGAGCCTTGCGGGCGCCCTCGCGCATCGCCCTAGCCTGCCAGCGCGTCCCTGACCGCCGCGATGGCGTCCGCCGCCTTCGTGCCGTCGGGTCCGCCGCCCTGCGCCATGTCGGCGCGTCCGCCGCCGCCCTTGCCGCCGAGCGCCTCGACGCCCTTGCGCACGAGTTCGACCGCGCTGATGGTGCCGGTCAGGTCCTCAGTGACGGCCGCGGCGATGCTCGCCTTGCCCTCGTTCACCGCAACGATCACCGCCACGCCCGAGCCGAGCCGCTGCTTGGCCTGGTCGAGCAGCCCGCGCAGGTCCTTCGGGTCGAGCCCCTCGAGAACCTGCCCGGAGAACTTCACGCCGTTCACTTCCTCGTCGGCGGCTTCGGCCTTGGCGCCGCCGCCCGAAGCGCCGGACAGCGCCAGCGCCTTCTTGGCCTCGGCCAGCTCGCGCTCCAGCTTGCGGCGCTCGTCGAGCAGCGCGGCGACGCGCGCCTCGACGTCTTCCGGCGTGGTGCGCAGCAGGCTGGCGGCGTTCTTGAGCGCATCCTCGCGGCCGACCAGCCACTGGCGCGCGCCCTCGCCGGTCATCGCCTCGATGCGGCGGACGCCCGAGGACACCGCGCTTTCCGAGACAATGCGGAACACGCCGATGTCGCCGGTGACGTTGACGTGGGTGCCGCCGCACAGCTCGACCGAATAGGTGCGGTCGCCCGAGTGGCGGCCCATCGACAGCACACGGACCTCGTCGCCGTACTTCTCTCCAAACAGCGCCATGGCGCCGGCCTCGACTGCTTCGTCAGGCGCCATCAGGCGGGTGAGCACGGCTTCGTTGGCGCGGATTTCGGCGTTCACCTCGGCCTCGATCGCCGCGATGTCCTCGGGCGTGAGCGCCTTGGGGTGCGAATAATCGAAGCGCAGGCGCTCGGCGGCGACCATCGAGCCCTTCTGGGTGACGTGCTCGCCCAGACGCCCGCGGAGCGCCGCGTGCAGCAGGTGCGTGGCCGAGTGGTTGGCGCGCACCGCGTCGCGGTGCTCCACGTCGACGGTGAGGTTGATGGTGTCGCCCAGCTTGATCGTGCCCGCCTCGACCATGGCGTTCATGGCGTGCAGGCGGCCGAGCGGCTTTGAGGTGTCCGATACGGTGATCGTGAGCCCGCCCGCGCCGGTGATCGTGCCCGAATCACCGACCTGGCCGCCCGATTCGCCGTAGAACGGCGTCTGGTTGGTCAGCACGGTGACGCTCTCGCCCGCCGTGGCCGACACGACTTCCTTGCCATCGCGGACCAGCGCCACGACGCGGCCTTCGCCGGCGGTCGAGGTATAGCCGGTGAACTCGCTGGCGCCTTCGCGCTCGGCGATGTCGAACCACACCTCGCTGTCGGCGGCCTGGCCCGAGCCCTTCCAAGCGGCGCGAGCGGCGGCCTTCTGCTGCGCCATGGCGGCGTCGAAGCCGGCCTTGTCGACCGCGATGCCGCGCGAACGCAGCGCGTCCTCGGTGAGGTCGTAGGGGAAGCCGAAGGTGTCGTAGAGCTTGAACGCGGTCTCGCCGGGCAGCTCGCCGCCTTCGCCCAGGTCCACGGTCGCCTCGTCGAGCAGCTTGAGGCCATTCGACAGGGTGCGGCGGAACTGGATTTCCTCGCGCTCGAGCGTTTCCTCGATCAGCGGCTGCGCGCGGCCCAGCTCGGGATAGGCCTGGCCCATCTCGGCGACGAGCGCGGGCACCAGGCGGTGCATCAAGGGATCGCGCGCGCCGAGCAGGTGCGCGTGGCGCATGGCGCGGCGCATGATGCGGCGCAGGACATAGCCGCGGCCCTCGTTCGAGGGCAGCACGCCGTCGGCCAGCAGGAAGCTGGTCGAGCGCAGGTGGTCGGCGATGACGCGGTGGCTGGCGCGGCTGTCACCCTGCGCGGCCACGCCGGTCAGGCTTTCCGAGGCGGCGATCAGCGCCTTGAACGTGTCGATGTCGTAGTTGTCGTGCACGCCCTGCATGACCGCCGAGATGCGCTCCAGCCCCATGCCGGTGTCGATCGAGGGCTTGGGCAGGTTGCCGACGATCTCGCCGGCGGCCTGCTCGAACTGCATGAAGACGAGGTTCCAGATCTCGATGAAGCGGTCGCCGTCTTCCTCCGGCGATCCCGGAGGGCCGCCCCAGATGTGGTCGCCGTGGTCGAAGAAGATTTCCGAGCACGGGCCGCACGGGCCTTCGTCGCCCATCGCCCAGAAGTTGTCTTTGGTGGGGATGCGAATGATCTTCTGTTCCGGCAGGCCGGCGATCTTCTTCCACAGCTCGGCCGCTTCGTCGTCGGTATGGTAGACGGTGACCAGCAGCTTCTCGACCGGGAGCGCCCATTCCTTGGTCAGGAGGGTCCAGGCGTGGGTGATCGCCTGCTCCTTGAAATAGTCGCCGAAGGAGAAGTTGCCCAGCATCTCGAAGAAGGTGTGGTGGCGCGCGGTGTAGCCCACGTTGTCGAGGTCGTTGTGCTTGCCGCCGGCGCGCACGCACTTCTGCGAGGAGGTGGCGCGCGGCGTCGAACGGGTCTCGAGGCCCGTGAACACGTTCTTGAACGGCACCATGCCGGCATTCACGAACATCAGCGTCGGATCGTTGTACGGAACGAGCGGCGCGGACTGAACGGCTTCGTGACCATTGCTGGCGTAATAGTCGAGGAAGGACCGGCGGATTTCATTCGTCGTCTGCATGACCCGCGCCGATAAATCACGAGAGGCATGGCGGCAAGCGGTTGTCTGCGGTCAGACTGTTCGGGAATCGCGATAAGATGGTCCCGAAGTGGAGGCATGCGCCAGTGCGGGGGGCTGCGGCAGTGCTGCGATGGGCCGTGGGAGCGGGTCCGCGGCTGGGCCGTTAGCTTGGGAAACCTCGCTTTCCCTGCAGCCGACGGAGCATTGCGACCATGGCCGACTATGATTTCTACTACTGGCCGCTGCCTTTTCGCGGCCAGTTCATCCGGGCGATCCTTGCATATGCAGGCATGGATTGGGCGGAATACGATTCCGCCGCCATCGGCAAGCTCATGGAAAAGGCACCGGCGGACCAGCCGGTGCCTTTCATGGGACCGCCCCTGCTGGTGGACAGGACAAGCGGATTCGCGCTTTCCGAAATGCCGGCGATCGCGCTCTACCTCGGTGAAACGCTGGGCCTGCTGCCGGGCAACGCCGAGGGTCGCGCAATGACCGCCAAGATCGTGAACGATGCCAACGACGTGATCGACGAGATCACGCTCGACGGCGGGCGCGAGATGTGGACGCCGGAATCGTGGACCGAATTCGTGCCGCGTCTCGAACGCTGGATGGGGTTCTGGGAAACGATCGGCACGGCACACGGACTTTCCGCGGATGACGGCTTCCTCCTCGGCACGAGGGAAGCCGGCATCGCGGATATCGTCAGTGCCGTATTATGGGCGACCATGAGCGACCGTTTCGTATCCATCGGCCGGATGCTGGAGGAGACCGCCCCTCGCACCGCAGGCCTGGCGCGGCGCATGCACGAAGTGCCGGCACTGGCAGCCCTGAAGGCCAGGGCATTCGAAGACTATGGCGACGCCTACTGCGGCGGAGAGATCGAGAAGGCGCTGCGGGCGGTCGCGAAGTAGGCGCGTGACAAAAAGGCCGGTCTCCGGGAACGGACCAGTGGCTTCGTTGTTATCTCAGTGAAGGCCGGCGCGGCCCTCCCCCCCTCCAAGCCGCGCCGGTCGACTTTTCCCTCGGATGGAAATCCTGCCCGCCCCGACATATTCGGTTGGCGGGCATTCTTTTGTCATCCCGCAAGCCCGGCATAAAAAACCCCGGCGCGAGGGCCGGGGTTCCTGTATTCATCGCCTGGGCTGGCGCTGGCTTAAACGTCGTCATCCTCGGAAGGACCGGCCATCATCTCTTCGGCGAGGCCGTCGGTCTTGGTGCGGATCGCCTTTTCGAGGCGGTCGGCGACTTCGGGGTTCTGCTTCAGGTAGGTCTTCGAATTCTCACGGCCCTGGCCGATGCGCACCGAATCGTAGCTGAACCAAGCGCCCGACTTCTCGACGATGCCGGCCTTGACGCCAAGATCGAGGATCTCGCCGATCTTGGAGACGCCTTCACCGTACATGATGTCGAACTCGACCTGCTTGAACGGCGGCGCAACCTTGTTCTTCACCACCTTGACGCGGGTGGCGTTGCCCACGACCTCGTCCTTGTCCTTGATCGCGCCGGTGCGGCGGATGTCGAGGCGGACCGAGGCGTAGAACTTGAGCGCGTTGCCGCCGGTCGTCGTCTCCGGGTTGCCGTACATGACGCCGATCTTCATGCGCAGCTGGTTGATGAAGATCACCATGCAACGCGAGCGGCTGATCGAGCCGGTGAGCTTGCGCAGCGACTGGCTCATCAGGCGGGCCTGGAGGCCGACATGGCTGTCGCCCATCTCACCCTCGATTTCGGCGCGGGGGACCAGCGCGGCGACCGAATCCACCACCAGCACGTCGATCGCGTTCGAGCGCACCAGCGTGTCGACGATCTCGAGCGCCTGTTCACCGGTATCGGGCTGCGAGACGATCAGTTCGTCGATGTTGACGCCCAGCTTCTTGGCATAGACCGGGTCGAGCGCGTGTTCGGCGTCGATGAAGGCGGCGGTGCCACCGGTCTTCTGGGCTTCCGCGATCACGTGGAGCGCGAGCGTGGTCTTGCCCGAGCTTTCCGGGCCGTAGATCTCGATCACACGGCCACGCGGCAAGCCGCCGACGCCGAGCGCGATGTCGAGGCCGAGCGAGCCGGTCGAGATCGCTTCGACCTGCATCGTCTCCTTCGAGCCCAGCTTCATCGCCGAACCCTTGCCGAATGCCTTGTCGATCTGGGCCAGCGCTGCTTCGAGCGCCTTTTGACGGTCCATTGCGTCCTTTTCCTTGCCTTCCTGGATCAGCTTGAGCTGAGCAGCCATGTCTCTTCCCCTGTGCTACCGGGCTGACCGGAAAGGTCAACGTCATGGGAAGTGGTGTACGACCTTTGTTCTCAGGGAACAAGAGGGGAACTTCGGCAGATTTCCGTTTTTTAATCCCGCTTTTGCTCCTGCGCCATGCGCGCGAGAACTTCCCCGACTTTTTCTGAGAGCTGCTGGACCGAGAAGGGCTTGGGCATGAACCAGGCGTTGGGGATGCCGATCTGCCGGCGCAACTGCTCTTCCGCATAGCCCGACATGAACAGCACCGGGAGGTTGGGGGCGAAGCGGCGGATCTCGCGCGCCATGGCCGGGCCGTCGAGCGTGGGCATGACGACGTCGGAGACGACGATGTCGAACTGGCCGCCTTCCTGGACCAGTTCCAGCCCCTCCTCGCCGTCGCGCGCGCAGGTGACCTTGTAGCCCTGGCGGGTGAGCGCGCGTTCGGCGACGATCCGGACCGGGTCCTCGTCCTCGACCAGCAGGATCGAACCGCCGCCTGCCCACTGGCTCGGCGGCGGTTCGGGCTTGGCCTGTGCAATCTCGGGCACCGAGCCGGGCGCGACGTGGTGGACCGGCAGGTAGACGGTGAAGCGCGTGCCCTTGCCTGCCTCGCTCTCGGCGAAGATGAAGCCGCCCGACTGCTTGACGATGCCGTAGACGGTGGAGAGACCGAGCCCGGTGCCCTTGCCCTGCTCCTTGGTGGTGAAGAACGGCTCGAAGATCTTGCCGAGGATCTCGGGCGGGATGCCGCCGCCGCTGTCCTCGACGATAAGCGCGGTATACTCGCCCGCCGGGATGATCTCGCTGCGCATCGCGCGCACATCGGTGGTGGTGACCTTGCGGGTGGCAAGGACGAGGCGCCCGGCGCCGTCGCCCCTGCTCTGCATGGCATCGCGCGCGTTGACGGCGAGGTTGACGATGACCTGCTCGAGCTGGGTCGGATCGGCGCGCACGGGGCCAAGGTCGCGGTCGTGGGTGACGACGAGCTGGATCTTCTCGCCGATCAGGCGGCGCAGCATCTGCGAGACGTCGGCAACGACGTCGGGCAGCTGGATCACTTCGGGGCGCAGCGTCTGCTGGCGCGAGAAGGCGAGGAGCTGGCGGGTCAGCGAGGCGGCGCGGTTCGAATTGGCGCGGATCTGCTGGATGTCGTCATAGTCCGAATCGCCGGGCGTATGGCGCATCAGCATGAGGTCGCAGGTGCCCAGGATCGCGGTGAGCACGTTGTTGAAATCGTGCGCGACGCCCCCGGCGAGCTGGCCGACCGCCTGCATCTTGGTGGCCTGCGCCACCTGGCGCTTGAGGCGGATTTCCTCGGACGTATCGGTGAGGCCCAGCAGCACGGCCGCTTCGCCCAGCCCGCGCACGCCGGCGAGGCTCAGCGAGACCGGGTCGTCGGGCTGCGCGGTCAGGCGGATGGCAAGGTCGCCAGCGGCCGTGGGCCCCTGCGCGAAGCGACGGATCGCCTCGGACAGCGCGCGCTTGTCCTCCTTGACGACGAGGTCGGTCGGATAGGTCGGCGGCGCATGGCCCTCGTGGCCGGCCGCGCGCATGAAGGCCGGGTTTGCGAAGAGCAGGCGGCCGTCGCGGTCGGCCATGGCGAGGCCAAGCGGGAGCTGGCTCAGCAGCGCTTCGAGATGCGGCGCCGCGCCGGTGCCGCCGGCGCTGGCACCGATGCCCTGCCCGGCCTCGATCACCAGCATCAGCGACGGCGTGGTGGCAGGGTCGGGCTCGCCGGCAAGATCGGGATCGGCGACGGGCACGTGGTAGAGCACCAGCGCGCCGCCGCGTCCGCCGTCGCGGGCCCAGCCGATACGCTCACCCTCTTCCTGGCTCAGCAGCGAGACGAAGTCCGCGCCGGTCATGTCGGCCTTCGCGTCGCCCACCGCGCGTGCGGCGAAGCCGGAACTGGCGGCGCGGATGGCGCCGTCGGGGTCGACGAGGGCCGCAGCGATGCCCGCCTTGGCAAGACCGCGCCCCAGCTTGCCGTCGAGTTGGACGACCAGTTCGGCGACCGGGTCGACCGCGCTGATCGAGGAGATGCGCCAGACCAGGAAGTCGTCGCCCCGGCCGGCGCGGCGCAGGTCGGCGCGCCAGTGGCCGCCTTCCTCGTCTGCGATCTCGGCGGTGCCGTGGCCGTCGCGCCAGGCCCGGCGCGTGGCGTCGGCGAGACGTTCGAGCGAGGCGTGGACGACGGGCAGGCGCGGCGGGGCGCTGCCGGCGCCGAACCAGGCCTCGAAGCAGGGATTGGCGCATGTCAGCCGACCCGCGCGGTCGGTCACGGCGATGGCCATGTCGGGACGCTCGATCGCGGCGACGGTGACCGACCAGTCGGGCTGCGCGAACTCGGTCTCGGCGGCGGGCGCACGGCGGCGCGAAAGCGCCCAGGCCAGCGCGCCGAAGGCGGCGAGCGCGGCGACGAACACCGCCATCAGCAGCGCGTCGCCCGAGACCAGCCACACCAGCAGCGCGCTCAGCAGCAGGGCGGCCGCGACCACCAGTGCGTCGGAACCCGAACCGAAGGAGCTCCCTGCCCGATCGGTACGCGCCTTCATGCAGGAGTTTCCGATTCGGCCACGACGGCGTCCGGGCGGGGGGGACGCGCGGGACGCAGGCGGCGGGCATGGTGCTTGCGTCCGATCCACCAACGCCAGAACCACATCGACAGGAGATAGCCCAGCGCCGCGCAGACGGTGGAGATGACGAAAAGGCCGACCAGCAGCGCCGGTGCGGCGTCGGACAGCAGCCAGTGCGCCCACTCACCGATTCCCGCGCCGCTTTCGTACAGCGCGTAGAAGGTCGAAAGATCGGCGTGGTAGCCCAGCTTGTTTCCGAGCCAGATCGAGGCGGCGAGGATGAAGGGCGTGGTCGCCGGGTTCGACAGGAAGGTCATCGCCGCAGCGAGGGGGATGTTGCCCCTGCACGGCACGCACATCAGCGCCGCGCCGACGATCTGGACGCCGGGGATCAGCGCGAAGATGCCCACCAGCAACCCCACCGCGACCCCGCGCGGGACCGAGCGGCGGGTGAAGCGGAACAGTTCCTGCCGCCGGGCGAGCGGCGCCGTGAAGCGATTTGCCTCAAGCTGTTCGTGCGTGGGCATCTGGCGGTGCAGCCACGCGCCCAGTCGGGCAAGCATCGTGCTCATTCCCCGCTCAACCGTGGTCGCGCATGATGCGGGCCTGGTCGCGCTTCCATTCGCGGTCCTTGATGGTGGTGCGCTTGTCGGCCGCGTTCTTGCCCTTGGCGAGCGCCAATTCGACCTTGGCGCGGCCGCGGCTGTTGAAGTAGATCGAGAGCGGTACCAGCGTCATGCCCTTGCGCTCCACCGCGCCCTGCAGGCGGGAAATCTCGCGCTCGTGGAGCAGCAGCTTGCGCGGGCGCTTGGGGACGTGGTTGAAGCGGTTGCCGTGGCTGAACTCGGGTACGTTGGCATTGACCAGCCAGCATTCCCCGCCGCGGATCTCGGCGAAGGACTCGACGATCGAACCCTCGCCGAAACGGAGCGATTTTACCTCGGTGCCGGTCAGCGCGATGCCTGCCTCGAACTTGTCCTCGATGAAGTAGTCGAAGCGAGCCTTGCGGTTTTCCGCGACGGTCTTGGCTTTGTCGAAAAGGGAGTTCTGGGGGCGTGCCATGTTCCCGCATGTAGGCATGTGCGCGGCAAAAGAAAACGCCCCATCACCCCGCTTTCGGACGGGAAATCGCCCAAGCGGGCCGGATGGATCAATCGTGCTGCAAATAGATGTCCAGGTGGACGAGTTTGCCCGCCCCGTCGAACCGATAGACGGTGCAGGAATTGACCACCGTCTCCGCATGGCCCCGCGGGCAGTTGTGTTCGGTGAGTTCGAGGAACACCCTGTCGCCGACCTCGCTGATGCGACGGAATTCGGCCCAGAAGTCGGTGGTGGTCGCCCACTGCATCAACAGGCCCCGATAGACTTCCCAACCCATCGCCGCCTTGTCGTTGCCAACGCGCTGGAACGCATCGGTGTCGAGCAGCGCGGCCAGGTCATCCCAGCCGCTTTCGTCGAAGCCGGGCTCCTTGGCGCGCTCGACGGTGCGCTTGATGCAGTCGGTATAGGCCAGGACCTTGAGCGCATGTTCGCCGGTCACGGCCTCACGCGTCGTCCAGGTCGCCGCGCCGGTTGCGATTGTAGCCATCGTCTTCCTCTCCTCTTTTTTCGAGGAGAGTGTCTGCGGCCCGGCAGCGCCCTGCAAGTTCCCGTGCGGGAAGTGACGCCTTACAGAAGGCCCGCGTGGACCAGCGCTTCGTCCACCGCCGTCCGGGCCTTCTCGCCGCAGGGGACGAGCGGCAGGCGCAGTTCGTTCTCGATCCAGTCGTGCACCTGCGCCAGCGCGTACTTGCACGGGCCCGGCGAGCTGTCCTCGAACATGGCGTAGTGCAGCGGGTAGAGCATGTCGTTGATGCGGCGTGCTTCCTCCAGATCATTGGCGGCGCAGGCGGCCTGGAACTCGGCGCAGAGCTTCGGGGCGACGTTGGCGGTCACCGAGATGCAGCCCACGCCGCCGGCCGCGTTGAAGGGCAGCGCCAGTTCGTCGTCGCCGCAGAGCTGCACAAAGTCCTTGCCGATGCCCATGCGGTGGTCGGTCACGCGCGACAGGTCGCCGCTGGCGTCCTTGATGCCGACGAAGCGACCCGGGTAGCGGCGCGCCAGTTCGCACACGGTCTCGGGCAGCAGGTCGGTCACGGTGCGGCCCGGCACGTTGTAGAGGACGATCGGCAGGTCGATCGCCTCGGCGAGGTAGCCGAAGTGCGCGAGCAGCCCGTCCTGGCTGGGACGGTTGTAGTAAGGCGCCACGAGAAGCGCGGCGGCGGCGCCGGACTTCTTCGAGAAGGTCATGTGCAGCAGCGCGTTCATCGTGTCGTTGCTGCCGCAGCCGGCGATGACCGGCACGCGGCCGGCAGCCTGCTCGATGCAGACTTCGATCACGCGGTGGTGCTCGGCGTTGGAGAGCGTCGAGTTCTCGCCCGTTGTCCCGCAGGGCACCAGCGCCGACGAACCCGACTCGATCTGCCAGTCCACCAGACGGCGGAAAGCCTGCTCATCGAACGCTCCGTCGCGAAACGGTGTGACAAGCGCGGGAATGGAGCCGGAGAACATGGACTTTACCTCTGGTGGTGTTCAATGATCGCCCGGCCGGGGAACCGCCCCCGTACCCGAACGTCACGTTCAGCGCCTGATAAGGAGCCTCTTTCCAAAATGTCCAGCATGTTGCGCACCCCCCACCTGCTGCTGAGCATTTCCCCAGCCATTTTCGCGGCCGTGTTCGCCGTTCCCGCCCTGGCCCAGGATGGCCGGGAATGGGACGCGGCGCGCGCCCAGTCGATGCAGTCGCACGACATGGCGGTCCATCAGTCGATCGACCGCTGGAAGCTGCTGGTCGCCAGCGACCGCATGGGCTTCGCGTCCTACGCCGGCTTCCTGCTGAGCTATCCCGGCTATCCGCAGCAGGACAAGATACGCGGCTATGCGGAAAAAGCGCTGCTCACCGAATCGCCCGCCACCGGCTCGGTCATCGCCTATTTCGACCGCTACGCGCCGCTCACCAGCAAGGCCGCGGGCCGCTACGCCGTGGCGCTGTCGACGATGCGCCGCGCCGATGCCTCCGCCAATGCCGTCGCCGCCTGGCGCAAGGGCAGCCTGATCCCGGTCGACGAAAGCGCGCTGCTTTCGCTCTACGCCAGCCGACTGACCAGTGCCGACCACGACGCGCGGATGGACGCTTTGCTGTGGCAGGGCGAAACCGCGCAGGCCGAGCGGCAGGTCTCCTTCGTCTCCGCCGCGCGCCGGGCCGAGTTCATGGAGCGCCTCTCGCTGCTGCAGGGCGCCGCGCCCGGCACCATGGGCGTCACCCTGCCCGCACAGATCTCGTCCGACCCAGGCTACGTCTACAATCGCGCGGTGCAGGCGCGCCGTTCGGGCAACCAGATGGGCGCGGTGGCGCTCCTCGCCAACCGCCCGCCGCTCTCTCGCCCTGTGCCCGAGCCCGAGCTGTGGGTTAAGGAACTGCTCACCGCCGCACGCGCCGCCGACGCCAGCAACGCGGTGCGCATCGCCGGCTCGATCGACGACGCCTTCACGCCCGGCACCGATGTCAGCCGCCTCTCGTACCGCGTGCGAGACGACTACACGACGCTCGTCTGGCTCGGCGGGACCAAGGCGCTGTGGTCGCTGGGCGACGCGCGCCGCGCGGCGCCGCTGTTCTACCGCTACGGCGCCGCCGCGCAGACGCCGGGAACCCGCTCCAAGGGCTTCTACTGGGCCGGACGCGCGCTCGCCATCGGCGGCGACATGGCCGGGGCCAACCGCTATTTCGAGATGGCGGCGAAGTACCCGCAGTATTTCTACGGCCAGCTCTCGCTCGAGCGACTGGGACGGCCGATCCCCAACCTCGACACCCGGCCGACAACCGTGCCCACCGCCGCGCAGCGCAGTTCGTTCAACGGGCTGCCGATCACACAGGCCGTGCGCGACGTCGCCCGCGATGCCGACTGGCGCACCGGCATCCAGTTCTACCGCGAGATCGCCGACCAGGCCGCGACCTCGGAAGACCATGTCCTCGTCGCCGACCTCTCGCAGCAGATCGGCCGCCGCGACCTCGCGGTGATCCTCGGCCAGGCCGCCCATGCCGACGGGTTCGAGGATTTCGGCCAGATCTCCTTCCCGCTGGTGCCGACCCCGCCGGGCACCAATTGGACCATGGTGCACGCGCTCGCCCGGCAGGAGAGCCAGTTCGCGCAGAACGCGCTCAGCCACGCCGGGGCCAGCGGCCTCATGCAGCTGATGCCCGGCACCGCGCGCGAGCAGGCGGGCAAGATGGGCCTGCCCTACAACCAGTCGGCGCTGGTCACCGACCCCGCCTACAACATCCAGCTGGGCGACGGCTATTTCGGCCGGATGATGACCTACTATGGCGGCGCTACCCCGCTCGCGGTCGCCGCCTACAACGCCGGGCCCGGCAACGTGAACAAGTGGCTGCGCGCCAACGGCGACCCGCGCACCGGCGCGATCGACTGGATCGACTGGATGGAGCAGATCCCCATCTATGAGACCAAGAACTACGTCCAGCGGGTGCTGGAGAACGCCGTCGTCTACGAGACGATGTACCCGGCGCGGTCGGACTACAACGGCGCCAACAAGCTGACCCGCCTCATGCCCGGCAAGCGCCAGCCGGGCTGACCGGCGCGCCTCGGCCCGGCGCCCTTGCTCAAGCGGGCAACGTCGCCGTCTGGCGCAGGGCTTCGCCGAGCGCAAGCGCGGCCGAGGTGGCGAGGTTCATCGAGCGCACCGGCGCGCGCATGGGGATGCACACCTGCGCGTCACAGGCATCGGCGATGGCCGCGGTCACGCCCGCGCTTTCCTTGCCGAACAGCAGCACGTCGTCGGCCCTGTACGCGAAATCGTAGGACGAGTGGCGGCTCTTGGTGGTGAGCAGCACCAGCCTGCTCGAACCGATCGTCGCCCTGAACGCATCGAAGTCGGCATGGCGGGCGACCGTGACGTGGTCGATGTAGTCCATCGCGGTGCGGCGGACGCGGCGGTCGTCCCACGCGAAGCCCAGCGGCTCGATGAGGTCCACCGCCGCCCCGAGGCAGGCGCCGAGGCGCAGGACGGCGCCGACGTTTCCGGCGATTTCCGGTTCGAAAAGAGCAATGCGCATCGTGCGTGCTTGGCGCCGGAGCGCCGACCATGCAACCCCCGCACGGGGGTTCCGGCGCCGGAAAAGCCTTATCCGAGCCGCAGCAGGACGCTCGCATGGGACGCGAGGCGGGTGCTCACCCGGTCCGCGACGGGCCCGAGGTCGCGGCGCTGCCACAGGTCGCGCACGGGTGCCCGGCCGTCCACGCCGATGGTGCGCAACGGCAGCGTGACTTCAAGCGCTTCCTTGCCAAGGTTGAACACCGCGAGGTAGCGCGCCTTGCCATCCTCGCTCGCCGCCGACCAGACGCGCAGGCCATCCTCGACGAAGTGCGGGCGGTTGCCGCTGCTCGACTGGTTGACCGCCAGCACCTCGGGGTTGGTCAGCAGCGCCAGCGTCGCGGGGTCGAGGTGGCGCAGGTCCCCGCCCATGATGAGCGGCGAGCGGGCGATCGACCACAGCGTCATCAGCGTCTGCTGCTCGTCGGGCGTGAAGCGGGAATTGCGCTCCCCCAGCGCCAGCCGGCCGAGCGGCAGCATGTCCGCGTCGGGCCACGAGCCCGGTCCCCGGAACGGCGTCCAGTTCTCCAGACGGGTGAACTGCGCTTCCAATTGCGCCCATTCGTCCCAGAAATCATCGGAAATCCGCCACATCTGCGCATGCCGGCGGACATGCTCGCCGCGCAGCACCGGCGTCTCGCCGGGCGAAAGGCTGAGCACCATCGGCCGCCCGCAGCGCGCGATGGCTGTTGCCGCCGCCTCGATCTCGGGCGCGTGGGCGTCGTAAGGGCGGCTCATGTCGTCCATCTTCACGAAGTCGACGCCCCACGACGCGTAGAGTTTGAACAGCCCGTCGTAGTATTCCTGCGCGCCCGGCTTCGTCATATCGACGCCGTACATGTCGGGGTTCCACGAGCAGATCGAGGTGGTGTCGGCGATATCCTGCGCGCGCACCTTGGTGCCCAGGACCGGCAGGTTCAGCTTCACCGCATGGCGCGAGATGCCGCGCATGACGTGGATGCCGAACTTCATGCCCATCGCGTGAACCTTCGCAGCGAGCGGCGCGAAGCCCTTGCCCCCCTTCGCCGAGGGGAAACGGTTGGGCGCGGGCACCAGCCGGCCGTGCGCATCCAGGGCCGGAACCGGGTTGGAGTTGTAGGTGTAGCTGCTCGCCTCGGGCTCGTACCACTGGATGTCGACGGTGAAGACGTCGTAGCCTGAGGGCAGAAGCTTATCGCGCATGATCGCGGCGGTTTCGAGCGCCTGCGCCTCGGTGATGGTGCCGGCGAAGCTGTTCCAGCTGTTCCACCCCATCGGCGGGCGCGGGGCGAGCGCGGAAACCGGCGGCAAAGGCGAACCCGAAGGCGTGGACACGGGCAGCGGCGCGTCCGCGACCGCCCTTTGCGCGAGCCCCGCGAGCGAGGTCGCGGCTGCGGTGAAAATGGCGGTGCGACGCGAGAAATCCATGGTGGTGCTGTCCTCTGCCCGTTGGTTGTTGCATCTTATTTGTCGGACTAATTGCGGCAATGCAACCGGGGAGATCGCACGCGCGGGAGCTTGGCCGCGCGGGCCGGGGTTCCTAAGGTCACCGCGATGAAATTAGACGGTCCCCCGATCAGCCCCGCCGGCATGGCGTCCCTGCGCGCCCGCTACGACCACCTCCTTGGCACCGAGCGGCCGGCGATCGTCGAGATCGTCTCGTGGGCGGCAGGCAACGGCGACCGCTCGGAGAACGGTGACTATCTCTACGGACGCAAGCGCATGCGCGAGATCGACCGCGAGCTGTCCTACCTTGCCCGGCGCATGAAGGCGCTGCGCGTGGTCGACCCCGCCGCGCAGGCCGAGCGCGGCAAGGTATTCTTCGGCGCCACCGTCGACCTCGCCGACGAAGATGACGAGCGCCTGACCGTGACCGTGGTGGGCGATGACGAGCAGGATGTCTCCGAGGGCCGCATCGGCTGGAGCGCCCCCATCGCCCGCGCCCTGCGCGGCGCCGCCGTGGGCGACCTGCGCGTGGTGCGCCTGCCCTCGGGCGAGAAGGAATGGGAGATCGTGCGGATCACGTATCCGTAGCCGTGCGCCGAGCGTCGGGGGTCAGGCCGGCCGGCTTCGAAGGGAATCATCCACGCTAGAACCGCATGAAATTTCTGGCAGAAAAGTCCTGTAAAACAAGGATAATCGTCGCGATCCAGACCCACCACGCGACCACCTACGTCAAACGACGTACCGCAATAATCGCTCGTCTGAAGTACCAACGCGCGGGTGTCGCTGGCATCGGCTAAGAAACTTCATCGAGAGAACTCCCAATGAACGGAACGGTTGCGGTCGAAAAGCCCTCGTACATGGTGAGCGCCCCAATAACCCTCGGCCTGGACAATCTGGGCCGAGTGCAGGGCGGGCCGGTCAAGCAAGCCTTCTTCACCCATTTCCAGCCCGCGTTCCTGCTTGCGGTGGTGGCCTTCTACTATTACGCGCCAGCGGCGTGGATCAAGCCGTCGGTCACCTTGTGGATCGGCCTTGGCGTCAAGTTCATGATGCTGGGGATGGAGTGGATCAGCCCCCGCTACAAGAGCTGGCAGCATACCTGGAAGGAGCTCGCCTGCGACACCTTCTACGTCGCCATGGGCATGATGGTGGTCAGGGTTCTTTTCGGCCCGATCAGCAGCGAGGCGATCATCACCTGGTTCCAGGACACCTTTGACATGGCCAAGTTCGCCTGGTTCATCGGATTGCCGCTGCTGCTTCAGGCGTTCCTGATCTCGTTCATCGGCGACTACTTCCAGTACTGGATGCACCGCGGCATGCACAACTGGTATCCCCTGTGGGTCACCCATGCGCCGCACCACTTCCTCACCCAGTTGAATGTGCAGAAGGGCAGCGTCGGCAATCCGGTCGAGATCTTCCTTATCGGCCTCGGCGTCGGCGGCCTGTTCGACTTCCTGCCCCGCGCCGCCCTGCTGGCGGGCGCCTTCGGCCTGGCGGTGGGCAGCTATCAGCACTGCAACATCCGCTTCAACACGCCCAAGTGGTGGTTCAAGATCTTCAACACCACCGAGCACCACAGCCTGCATCACGCACAGGACTACGAAAGCACCCGCAGCAATTATTCCGGCACCTGGATCTTCATCGACCGCATGCACGGCACCTGCCGGGACGGCGAGGCAGAGCTGCTCGGTCAGGAAGGCGGACGCCGCATGTCGATCGTGGAAACCATGCACTACACCTTCTCCGAGCCTTACAAGCTGCTCAAGGAAAAGTTCGCCCGCCGCCAGCCGATGACCGCGATACCGGCAGAGTGATCAAGGCGGCTCCGCGCGCCTGAGCGCGGGGCTGCTCTATCCCAGCCCAGGGGCCCGCGCCGTCACGGCGGGGCCAGCCAGGATCGCATTCTAAAAACCGGTACCCATCAGAGGAAAACCTCGTGAAGCTACGTTTCGTCGATTGGATCTGGCGGGTGAAGGGGACCCTCCCGATCGACCCGCCTCAGTCTGCCGCGGAAGCTTTCGGCCGGCTTGACGGCCTGATGCAGGAAAAGAACACTACGTACCGGGTCCAGGGCGATACCTTGAGCTTCAGCAAGAAGGCCCAGCTTCCCCAGGACAAGATGTCGGTCTTCGACCACGGCACTTTTCGGATCGCCGATGGCCTGCTGCGTTACGACATGACGAGCCGCGCCTTGCTCGCCTGCTTCCTGGCCCCGTTGCTTTTCTTTGCCGTCGGCCACATCGGCGTGGCCATGGACCAGTGGCGCAACCCGCCCGAAGTGGTCAAGGCGAAGGAGGAGGCCGCCAAGAAGCGCTCGAAGATCAAGCCCGAAGACGTGCCGATGAGCGCGATCGACCAGTTGCTCGGCGCCCCCAAGCCCGAGAAGAAGAAGGGCGCCGAGGAGATCGGCAAGCGCAACCGCAAACCCTCGATGACCACCGCCTATGTCTTCATGGGCATCTTCTTCGCGTTGTGGGTGCTCGGGCGGATACTCGAACACAGGCTCATCCACATCCGCCTCCGCAAGACGCTCGCGGGCGAGAATCCGGTTCCGGAACCGGACATGGGCCGCGATGGGGTCTCCCCTTTCGCGGGGAGCGTCAACGCCAGGCTCTGAGCTTCTAGAGCCATCCCCGACCCCGCCTCACCGGGCCATGCGGTTCCAGGCGTCGAGCGCGGCGATCTTGTAGGCTTCGGCGAGGGTCGGGTAGTTGAAGGTGTTTTCGATGAAGTAGTCGATCGTGCCCTTCAGGTTGAGCACCGCCTGGCCGATGTGGATCAGCTCGGTCGCGCCCTCGCCGATGATGTGGACGCCAAGCAGGCGGCGGGTCTTGTTCGAGAAGATCATCTTCATCAGCCCCTGCTGCAGCCCCATGATGTGTCCCCGGCTGGTCTCGCGCAGGCGGGCGATGCCGCATTCGTAGTTGATGCCGCGCGTGCGCACTTCCTCCTCGGTCATGCCCACGGTCGAAATTTCGGGCACCGCGTAGATGCCGTAGGGGAAGAACGCGGGCGCCGGAGGAAGCGGCAGGCCGAAGGCGTGGCAGGCAGCGATGCGGCCCTGCTCCATCGAGGTCGAGGCGAGGCTCGGGAAGCCGATCACGTCGCCCGCCGCATAGATGTGCGGCACCGCGGTCTGGTATGTGACCGGATCGACCGAGAGCCGCCCGCGCGGGTCGGTGGCCAGCGCGCAGGCCTCGAGGCCGAGCCCGGCGGTCGCGCCCATGCGCCCGGCGCAGTAGAGCAGCATCTCGGTGCGCACCGTCCGCCCGTCGCCCAGCGTCGTGAGCACGCGCCCGTCGGTGCCCTTCTCCACTTTCGCGGCGGGTGAGCCGAGCCGGAAGGTCACGCCCCGGTCGCGCAACTGGTGGACGAACTCCTCAATGATCTCGCGGTCGACGAAATCGAGGAACGTCGCGCGCGGCTCGATCACGGTGACGGCGACGTCGAGCGCGGAGAAGATCGTCGCGTATTCGATGCCGATGACGCCCGCGCCCACCACCGCCAGCGAACGCGGCAGGCGCGGGATGTTCACGACCTCGTCGGAATCGAGGATGTCGGGATCGGCGAAGTCCACCGCGTCGGGGTGATGCGGCAGCGTGCCCACGGCGATCAGGAAGCGCTCGCCCTCGACCACCAGTTCGCTGCCATCGGGCGAGGTCACGACCACCCGGTTGGCATCGACGAAGCGCGCGAAGCCGGCCATCGTATCCACGCCGTTGCGCAGGAACTGGTGCTCCAGCACGTCGACCTCGTGGTCGAGCGTCTTGGCGAGGCGGATCGACAGGTCCTCGCTGCCGATCTCCTTCTTGACGCGGTAGGAGCGGCCGTAGAACCCCCGCTCGCGCCAGCCTGAGAGGTTCAGCGCGGTCTCGCGCAGGGTCTTGCTGGGGATCGTGCCGGTGTGGACCGAGACGCCGCCGACGCGCGTGCGCCCTTCGATCACGAGGACCGACTTGCCCAGCTTCGCCGCCTGGATCGCCGCGCGGCGGCCCGAGGGTCCGCTACCGATGACGATGAATTCGTAGACTGCCGCCATCGAAGACCTTCTCGCAAAAAGCATTGCACGGCCCGAAGGCCGCCCCTGTCCTCTCCTGCCGTTGCGCGCCGACTCTGCGGCCGGCCACGCTGCAACGCAACAGCGAAGCGGCCCGTTCCAATCTTTGCGCTTGGCGCAGTCCCGCCGCTCGTGGCATTATAGTGAGCGTGCTTAGCAAATAGCGGCAGGTCCATCCGGAGACATACCTGGGTGGCCCGAGAACAAGAAAACAACGAGACGGGGTAACGAGAGATGACGGGCATTGTCGTGACGCCGCTGGGCGAGAACCTGAACTTCGGCGCCCAGGTCGCGGGGCTCGACTGGGACACCCTCGCCGACGAGGCCGTGCGCGCGCAGCTGCGCAAGCTGTTCGTGGAGCGCGGCATGATCGTCTTCCGCGAGATGGAGCCCAGCGCGAAGATGCACGTCGCGGTCAGCAAGGTGTTCGGCCCGCTCAAGGACCATCCCACCAAGACCACCCCGCGCGACGGCGAGACCGGCGACGAGGCGCTCGGCGTCATCGACATGCACTACCGTCCGAGCGACGACGTGGCGAAAGGCGAGGGCCTCGTCGAGCTCGACGGCGCGGTGGTGGCGCGCTTCTCGCCCTGGCACTTCGACCACTGCTACAACGACGAGCTCAACTATGCGGGCGTCTTGCGCGCGCCGATCAACGCGCCCGAGGGCGGGCGCACCGGCTTCATGGACGGCGTCGAGCTGTACCGCCAGTTCCCGCAGGCGCTGCGCGCCCGGCTGGAAGGCGCGAACGTGGTCTACACGCTCGATACCCGCCTCTCGACGATGAAGTACGGCGTCAACTTCACGGCGCTTACCGAACATTCCTCGACGCCCGCCCTGCTGAGGGAAGCCTCGACGTTCCCGCGTGCAATGCATCCCGCCGTGTGGACGCGCGAAACCGGCGAGAAGGTCATGCACTTCGGCCCGTGGATGGCCGTCGGCCTCGAACACCAGGAGGACCAGGCGGGCGACTGCCTGCTCGACGAGACGGCGCACGAGATCAACCGCCTCGGCCAGGGGACCAGCGCCTACTGGCACGAATGGAAGCCCACCGACATGGTGATCTGGGACAACCACCGCATGCTCCATGCGGTCGAAGGCTGCGACGCGAAGTACGAACGCCAGACCCTGCGCACCACTATAAAGGGCGACTACGGCCACGGCTACTTCGAGGACGGCAAGAAGATCGGCGAAGTCCAGCGCGAGATCGCCTGACCGGAGCAGGCGCTCCGTTATCTCGTCCGCACGGTCGGTACCGGATTACTTCGGGAGTTGCCGCAGGCAATTCCCGTTATCCCGCGCAATTTTCCAGCAATGGCACCTTGCGGGGCTACACTTTTTAAATTCCGCCGAGGTAACCCGCCGCTACTCGAACGAAGTGCACAGGGCTTGATCTGCCTCGGTTCGCCGCACCTCGGCCTCGCGTTACCCGCGGAACTAACGGTTGGGTATGCGTGTTCATGTGTCCGCAAGGTTAGTCTGAACACGCAGGACATCCATAGCGTTCAGGTGCGGCAACAGCCGCATGTCTTGCGAAGCTACTGGAGGGGGTTCTGGCAGCCGGATACGCCATCACGGGGGCGGCGGCCAGACGAGAAGCTGCGATTGCGCAGGCCCGACAGGTCGAGTTTGAAGGAGTAGCGCAATGAGTTTCGTTTCCAGGAAAAGCCCAAAGGTCCTCTTGACGCTCGCCATGCTGGCCGGGACGGCCGCAGGCAGCGTGTCGGCGCAGACCCAGGACCCGCCTGAGGCCGATCTCTCGGTCACCGTTTCCGACACGCGGCCTCCCGAACGGTCTGAAATGACCGAAGGGCCGGAGGTGAAGGGCATCATTTCGGCGCGCAGCGGCAGCCGGATGCAGGTCACGGCGGAGGACGGGTCCAAGACGGTCATCGCCATCGACGACGCCACCAAGATCACTGCCGTGAAAGGCCTGTTCGGCCTCAACAGCAACAAGCTCGCGGCCACGTCGCTCATCAACGGCGTGCCCGTGACCGTCAAGACGCTGCAAGGCAGCGGCATGCTTCTGGCGAGCCAGATCAAGCTTCAGGGCAAGGACCTCAGGACCGCATCCATGATCCGCAACGGCACCGAACAGGGCTTTGCCGAACAGAGCGCGGCAACCGAGGCGCTGCGCGGCCGCATGGGCGACATCGACCAGTACAACGTCAAGAGCACGACCAACGTGAACTTCGACACCGGCAAGGCTGTCCTGTCCCCCCAGGCGAAGAGCGACCTTTGCGCGGCGGCAACCGCGGCTGCGGGGATGGACAACGCGCTGTTGCTCGTCGTGGGTTACACCGATTCCACCGGCGGCCCCGAGATCAACCAGAAGCTCAGCGAAAAGCGCGCGGGCGGAGTGGTCAACTATCTCCAGCAGGCCTGCCACTGGAAGCCCTATCGCATGCTGACGCCCACCGGTATGTCGGAAGCCGACCCCTTGGCGGACAACAGCACCGAAGAAGGCAAGGCACAGAACCGCCGCGTCGCGGTCAACGTGCTCGTCAGCAAGGCCGTCGACGGCTTCTAAACGTTCGGGGCGGGTTTCGGCCCGCCCCCACCGCTGGGCAATCGGGAGCGGCAGGGGATTGCCGGTTTCCGCCGCGCCGGACACGCACTATGACGCGGGGCATGTGTAGATCCGCATCGTTCCGGCTGCTGCTTGCCGTCTGCCTCGCGCTGCTCGCGTCGGCCTGCGATGGTACCGAAGTCGCGCCGCCGACGGCTTTCATCGAATCGACCACCCAGCCGGCAGGGGAGGCCCTTCGCCTTCAGCGCCGCGTGAACGATGCCGCCGGCCTGCTGGATGAAGCGGCCGAGCGCAAGCTGGCGGATAGGCTCCGCGGGCTGGAAGACCGTACCGGACACCAGATGGTGATCGTGACCGCCCCCTCGCTCGGCGGGAAGGACATCGCGGAATACACTCTCGATCTTGCGCGGCGCTGGGGCATCGGCCGCAAGGAACAGAACGATGGCGTCGTCGTGCTGGTGGCGCCCGGCGAGCGCAAAGTCCGCATCGAAGTGGGTCGCGGGCTTGAAAAGACGCTCCCCTTAAAGGTCTGCTACACGGTCATTGAGCAGGACATGCTGCCGCGCTTCAAGTCCGGCGATTTTGCCGGTGGGCTGGAGCGCGGCGTCGACAGCCTGATCGCGAAACTCATCTGACCGTTTTGCCGCGCGGCGTTTCGTGCCATGAGCGCGCCGTGAGCCTTTTCCGCCCTCGATCCCTGCTCGTGCTACCGTTGCTTGCCTGCGCGGTGCTGGCCGCTCCCGCGCTCGCCCGAGAGAGCCTCGGGCTCTACGGCGGCTGGGGGGCGTTCCGCGACCCGCTGGTGCCCCGCTGCTACGCCATTGCCATGGCTGAGCCGAGCACGATGCAACGCGACTATCAGCCCTATGCGGCGATCGGCACATGGCCTCGGCGCGCCGTCCGCAATCAGGTCCATCTGCGACTGTCGCGCCAGCTGGCCCCGGGTGCGCCGGTCACCTTGCGCATCGGCGACAAGCGGATAGTGATGACCGCCGGCGGCGGCGACGCCTGGCCGCGCAGCGATGGCGACAACGCCGCGATCGTCGCCGCCATGCGCTCCGCCCCTTCGATGACCGCCAACGCCCGCGACGCCAGGGGACGCCCCTTCGCCAACACCTGGGCACTGCCCGGCGCGGCTTCCGCGATGGACGCCGCCCTGATCGGCTGCGCCCGCCTGCGCTGAGAAACCCGCACCGACAGGATTGATGCTGCCCGCGAAGACCGGATGCCCGACGCAAGAAGGGCGAGGCCTTCCGGCCACGCCCTTCCCCGCGCCATGAACGCCGATCAGATTATCGTCAGAAGCGGACGCCCACGCCCGCCATCACCTGGTGACGGTCGAGGTCGAGGTTGAAGCGATCGCCGTCCGCGAAATCGCCGCGGTAGTCGAGTTCGCCCTTTTCGTAGTTCGAGTAGCGGTATTCCACCTTGGCGAAGACGTTGTTGCTGATCGCCTGCTCGACGCCCGCGCCGATGCGCCAGCCGTCCGCGTCGATGTCGCGGTCGGTGGTCACGGTTCCGCTGGCGTTGCGCACGTCGAACTTCGCGTTGGTGTAGCCGCCCTTGGCGTAGACCATCGTCCTCGGGCTCACGACGTAACCGACGCGCGCACCAACGTAGAGGTCGCGGTTGGTCTTGACGTTGCCGATGCCGAAGCCCTCGAAGTCGCCGTCGTCGAACTTGGTCTTGGCGGTCGACCAGGTCACTTCCGCCTCGGGACCGACCACGAAGTTATTGAAGCGCAGGTCATATCCCGCGCCCACGCCGTAGGCCAGGCCATCGATCGACTGGTCGTTGTCCTCGTTGACGTCATCGTCGATGCTGCTGCCGGCCTTCGACACGTCGTAACCGGCCAGAGCCTCGACGTGGAAGCCGGAGAACGGGTCAACCGGGGCGACATTCTGCGCCATGGCCGGGGCGGAAGCCATCGCGGTGCCAGCGGCGAGCGAGAAAAGGATCTTCTTCATTAAGGTACTCCGATCATTCCATGCGGCGGTTTTTCCGCCGCGCCATCGGGCGGGTTTCGTCCGCCTTGGACTGGTGAAATGCCCTCCCTGCCACCGAAGTTTCCTGAACCTAACACAACGAAAACGTTGATGTTTTTCGGCAACACTACTGCGATGTGACGAGAGATCGGAAGGTCGGGCCGATGGAACGAACTGCCCTTGCCGCCGTTCGCGCAGGCCCATGGCGCCCGCGCGCGAGGCGCACCTTCCGTTTTGGCGCCACATGCATTATACGCCCCCCGATCATGTCACAGACGAACGATATCCCTGCCGGGGCGGACACCGCATCCGCTGCCGCCGGCCTCATGCCGATCCCGGGCCACATCGAGCCCATGCCGGTGCCGCGCCCCGGCATCGTCGATGGCGTGACCCCGCGCGAGGACGGGCGCATCGACCTCCTCGGCCTGCCCAAGAAGCGCATCGCCGAACTGTTCGAAGCCGCCGGGCTCGATGCGAAGGCCGCCAAGCTGCGCGCCAAGCAGGTCTACCACTGGCTCTACCACCGCGGCGTCACCGAGTTCCAGGCGATGACCGACATCGCCAAGACCATGCGCCCGTGGCTCGGCGAACGTTTCGTCGTCGGCCGGCCCGAGATCGTCGAGGCCCAGCACTCCAGCGACGGCACCCGCAAGTGGCTGCTGCGCACCGCCGACGCGCACGACTACGAGATGGTGTTCATCCCCGATGCGGACCGCGGCACGCTCTGCGTGTCCTCGCAAGTCGGCTGCACGCTCAACTGCCGCTTCTGCCACACCGGCACCATGCGCCTGGTGCGCAACCTGACGGTGGGCGAGATCGTCGGCCAGGTCATGCTCGCGCGCGACGCGCTGGGCGAATGGCCCAACGGCGTCAGCGACACGCGCCCCTCCAGCGTACCAGACCTGGACGACGACGAGGACGAAGGCTCCTACTCGTCCAGCGGGCGCCTGCTCACCAACATCGTGATGATGGGCATGGGCGAGCCGCTCTACAATTTCGACAACGTGCGCGACGCGCTCAAGCTGGTGATGGACGGCGAGGGCCTGGCCCTTTCCAAGCGCCGCATCACGCTCTCCACCTCGGGCGTGATCCCGCAGATGGCGCGCTGCGGCGAGGAGATCGGCGTCAACCTCGCGGTCTCACTCCACGCGGTGACCAAGGACGTGCGCGACGAGATCGTGCCGATCAACAAGAAGTACGGGCTAGAAGACCTGCTCCAGGCCTGCGCCGACTACCCCGGCGCCAGCAACGCCCGGCGCATCACTTTCGAATACGTGATGCTCAAGGACAAGAACGACAGCGACGCCGACGCGCGCGAACTGGTCCGCTTGCTGCGCAAGTACGATCTGCCAGCCAAGGTCAACCTGATCCCGTTCAACCCCTGGCCCGGCGCGCCTTACGAGTGCTCGACGCCCGAGCGCATCCGCACCTTCTCGGACATCGTCTTCCAGGGGGGCATCTCGGCCCCGGTCCGCACCCCGCGCGGCCGCGACATCGACGCCGCATGCGGTCAGCTCAAGACCTCCGCCGAGAAGAAGAGCCGCGCCGAGATCGACCGCCTGCTGGCGGAGAAGGAAGCCGCGCTGGGTTGAACCGGGGCGGACCGAGGCGGATCTTTTCGCCCCCATTCCGTCTCTTTTTCACCCATTTCGCCCCCTTTTTTCGTCATTCCCGCGAAGGCGGGAATGACGAAAAGGAACGACGTAAACCGGCGTGAATTGCGAAAACGGCGGTAAATAACTGAGCTTTGCGTCAGCCCCTCACCACAGGGCCCGCTCCTGATAGGCACGGTTGCGTTCGCGCACGATCGCTTCGCGCTGCTCGGGCGTGACCCGCGCCACGTCCTTGGGCAGCGCCTTGGCGAGGTCCCTGAACTTCACCTTGGTCAGCCTGGGGATCGGCTGGCTGTCGCAGCCGGTCCAGCGGCCCTGGATGATGCCGCGCGGATAGCCGGCGGTGTCGAGCCAGTTCTTCACGCCCGGGTCTTTGCCCGCGATGACGATCCGCAGGCGCCCGTCGCTGTCGGGCGCGGCTTGCGCGGCGTTCAGGCTCGAATGGTTGTTGGTCCAGTCGACCGTCTCGTAGAGCGCGTTGGTCAGGATCAGCGAGCGGTAACGGCAGCTGGCGGGCACCTCGGACTCGACGATGAGCGCCTCGTCGTCGGCGATGTCGTAGACGCCGTCATAATAGAACTGCGAGGCCAGCGCGCCTTCGGGCGGGACCATGACCTTGAAGCGGTTGACGTAGCCTTCGTCCGCCAGCTTCTGCACCGTCGCCACGAACATCGGCGCGATGGTGCCGATCGCCCGCGGCAGGCCCTTCAGCTTCGCGGTGAGGTCGGCAGCCGAAGGGCGACGGCGGCCCATCGGCGCGCCGACGCGCTCGATGGTGACCGTGGGCTGCTCCTCGTGGCTCCAGTCGGAGCTGACGACGCGCAGCATCAGGCGGCGGGTCTGGCCTTCGAGCTGCCAGAAGTCGCCCTCGTAGCCTTCCGGCCTGGTCGGCGCGACCAGTACCGAATAACGCCCCTCGCTGTCGGTCTTCAGCGTCGCGAGGTCGAGATGCGGGCGTGAATTGCTGCCGGGCAGGACCTGGGCGATCACCGCCAGCGTCACCGAGCCCTTGCGCCCCGAAATGCGGTAGCTTTGCGTCGGATCGACGGCGGCGACCTTGTAGACGGTGTCGGCATTGGGCTGGCCGACGTTGAGGACCTGGCCGATGGCTGGCAGGAACGCCGGCGCGGCGGGATCGGAGCCGAGCGCCTCGATCGACGAGCTTGCCACCGCCTCCAGTGCGATACGGCCGATTTCGGCACGGATCTGCGGGTCCTCGCGCATGGCCTCGGGGAGCTTCGCCAGCATCGTCCCGGGCAGGTCACGAAGAGAATCGACGAAGGCGTCCCAGCCTTCGACGGGAGAGGCCGTCGAAGGCGCAGGCGTTTCCTGCGCGCGTGCGGCGAGCGGCAGTGAAGCCAGCGCGACCGCCGCCAGGCCGAGCAATTTCAGGGAACCTCTGGCCATCTCGTCGCTCCTATCTCTACTTTTCCGGTAGAGTGGGCGAGCGCGGGATCATCGTCAATCGGCGCGCGCTACGCCCCGGCGGTAAGCGCCGCCACGAGGTCCTTGACCTTCTTCTGCCGCCACTGCGGCAGCGGCGCGACCAGCCAGTAGCCGCGTCGGCAGGGAACGGTCGTGCCCACGAGATCGCCGCGCCCGCCATCGCCAATGCCCGCCGCCAGCAGCGCGGGCACGTGCGCTCGTCCCATCCCGGCGAGCGCGGCGGCGATGGCCTGACCTGCGTCACCGACCGAGATCGGCGGTTTGACTTCGTCGGCCGCGCCTTCCTCATAGTCGGGCGTGGGATCGCCCGGCCAGCCGATCCAGTCGCCGGAGCCGACCTCCACCCATTCGGCGGTGCCCAGCGGCATGCCTTCAAGGTCGCCCGGCCCGTCGGTCCAGCGCACGGCGAGGTCGAGGTTGGCCTCGGTGAAGTCGGTCATCTCGCCATCGACGAGCACGTACTGGACCTGCGGATTCGCTGCCCGGAAGGCTGCGAGGCGCGGCGCGAGCCAGGCGGCGAAGAACTCGCGCGGAGCGGCGATCGTGTAGACGTGGCTCGACTGGCCTGCTTGCATCGCCTGCACCGCGTCCTCGAAGTGGAGGAACCCGGTGCGCAGCGCGGCAAGGCCAGTGCCCGCCTCGTCGGTCAGCTCCAGGCCCTTGCTGGTACGGCGGAACAGCACGACGCCAAGCAGGTCCTCGAGCGCGCGGATCTGCTGGCCGACAGCAGCGGGGGTGACCGCCAGTTCGTCCGCCGCGCGGGTGAACGAGAGGTGGCGGGCCGCCGCGTCGAAGACGCGCAGGGCGTTGAGGGGCAGGTGCGTACGCTTCATGGCGCTTCCCTATGCGCAGCGAGCGCGGGCGGCAAGCGGGCCGGGCAAGTCAGCCTGCGGTCGCGGGCGCGGCGAGCGGGAAGTAGGGGATCAGCGCCGTGAACTCGCGCCCGTCCTGGCGCACGAACGTGTAGTGCCCCTCCATCGAGCCCTGCGGCGTGGTGAGCGGGCAGCCGGAGACGTAGTCGTGGCTGCGCCCGTGCGCGATCACCGGCTGTTCGCCGACGACGCCCTCGCCCTCGATCGTCTCGACCCGGCCGGTGGCGTCGGTGATGCGCCAGTGGCGGGTCATCAGCTGCAGCGTCTGCCCCGTCTCGTTCTCGATCCGTATGTGGTAGACCCAGAACCACTTCCCCGCCTCGATACGCGATTGCTCGGGCAGGAAATTGACGGCGACACGCACGGTGAGGCCGTCGGTGATGGCGGTATGCTGGAACAGTTCCTTCATGACGGGGTCAGCCTAACGAGGAATTTGTGAGGCTACAACCGTGTAACGAAGGCGCCTTTCCTCCCCGGGATAACCCCGGGGAGAAATGGTCAGAGACCCGCCTTGGTCAGCGCCTGGTCGAAGTCCTCGATCAGGTCGTCGGCGTCCTCGAGGCCGATGTTGATACGCAGCATGCCTTCGCCGATGCCCATCGCCTCTCGGGCCTCGGGCCCCATGTTGTGATGCGTGGTCGAGGCCGGGTGGCACATCAGCGAGCGCGAGTCGCCGATGTTGTTCGAGATGTCGATCAGTTGCAGCGCGTCGAGCAGCGCGTGCGCCTGCGCGCGGCCGCCGTCGAGCACGAAGCTGAAGATCGGCCCGCAGGCGTCCATCTGCTTCATCGCCAGCGCTTGGCTCGGATGGCTGTCGAGCCAGGGGTGCAGGATCTTGGGAACCCGCTTCTCGACGAACTGCCCGACCTTCAGCGCGTTCTCGCTCTGCTTCTTGGCGCGCAGGTCGAGCGTCTCGAGCCCCTTCAGCACCACCCAGGCGTTGAACGGCGAGAGGTTCGGGCCGGTGTTGCGCTGGAACGGCAGCAGCTTGTCGTTGATGAACTCTTCCGAACCGCAGACGGCGCCGGCGAGCACACGGCCCTGCCCGTCCATCAGCTTGGTCGCGGAATAGGCGACGACGTCGATGCCGAACTCCATCGGCCGCTGGAGCGCGGGCGAGCAGAAGGCGTTGTCGACCACGGTGGTGATGCCGTGCGCCTTGGCGATTTCCGCGATCCCGGCAAGGTCGGCGATATCCATCGTCGGATTCGCCGGGGTCTCGAAGAAGAACACCTTGGTGTTCGGGCGCACGGCCGCTTCCCACTGCGCCAGATCGCCCGCATCGACGATCGTGACTTCGACGCCGAAGCGCGGCAGCAGGTGGTCGCCCAGCCAGCGGCACGAGCCGAAGGCGGCGCGCGCGGTGACCATGTGGTCGCCCGCCGAAAGCTGGCACAGCAGCGCTGCGGTCATTGCCGCCATGCCCGAGGCCTGGGTGCGGCAGGCCTCCGCCCCTTCGAGCAGCGCGATGCGCTCCTCCAGCATCGCCACGGTAGGGTTCTGCAGGCGCGAGTAGGTCATGCCGTCCTCTTCGCCCGCGAAGCGCGCGGCGACGGTGGCGGCGTCGTCATAGGAATAGCCCGAGGTGAGGAAGAGCACCTCGCTCGTCTCGCCCATCTCCGAGCGCCAGGTGCCGCCGCGAATCGCGCGGGTGGCGGGACGCCATTTGAGGGTCTGGGTGCGGTCCTGTCCGGTGGTGCGTTTCATGGGTCTGCCTGTAAGAGCGCGCGGGGCGGAGCGCAAGCGGATGGCCGCCTGCCCTCCGTTCCCATGCCCCACCACCGTTCGGGCCAGGCGAGAGGCACAGACCCGGCAGGTCGCATGGTCCAGCCCACTTGCCCAAATCCCCGATCACTCTTATCCCGCCCCCGGATGCCATCAGCCGCCCGACAGAATCGCGACCCGCTCAGCTGGTGCCTGCTGCTGACCGCTGCGTTCCAGGCGCTAGTGCTGTGGCGCATCGGCACGCCGACCCGCTACTACTTCGACGAAGTCCACTACGTTCCCGCCGCGCTGAAGCTGCTGGAACTGATCCCCGCCAACCGCGAGCATCCGCTGTTCGGCAAGGAAGTGATCGCCGGCCTGATCCACCTGCTCGGCGACCGGCCGCTGGCCTGGCGCCTCGGCCCGGCGGTGTTCGGAGGGCTCGGCCTTTTCGCGTTCTCGCGCCTCACCTGGCACCTGACGCAGCGCCGCCGCGCGACGCTGCTGGCGACCGCGCTGCTGGCGACCAACTTCATGTGGTTCGTGCAGAGCCGCATCGCCATGCTCGACATGATCGCGGCAGGGCTGTGCATGACCGCGCTGTGGCAGTTCGCCGCGGCCCTGCGCGCGCGCCGGACGGGCGCGGCGCGCCTGCACCTGATAGCCAGCGGAATTGCGCTCGGCCTCTCGCTCGGTGCCAAGTGGAGCGGCGCGCCGGCGCTGATGATGCCGGGCCTCGCGTTCCTGATCCTGCGGCTGCGCGAGACCGGCCCCTTGCGCATCGGCCGGCGCGGCGCCGGGCCGATCAAGGGCGTGACGCTCAGCGAGGCGGCGCTCTGGCTCGGGCTGCTGCCTTTCGCGGTCTATTGGGCGACGTACCTGCCGGCGATGTTCTACCCCCATCACGCGGTTTCGCCGTGGGGCGTGATCGAGCAGCACGAGCTGATGATCCGTCTGCAGGACAGCGTGAAGAAACCGCACCCCTATCGCACCTACTGGTACCAGTGGATCGCCGACTGGCGCGGCATCTGGTATCTGTTCGAGAACGTCGACGGCGCCCAGCGCGGGATCGTCATGATCGGCAACCCGGTCGCCATGATCGCCGGCATCGTCGCGCTCGCCTGGAGCCTGTGGGCGGCCGCATTCCGGCGGCGGTGGGACGCGCTGGCCTTCGTCTTGCTTTACGCTGCGTGCCTGGGCATGTGGATCGTCAACGGCAAGCCAGTGCAGTTCTACTACCACTACCTGCTGCCCGGTGCCTTCCTGATGGCGCTCCTCGGCCTCGCGCTCGACGCGGTGTGGGACCGGCCGGGCCGCTGGCGCTGGCTCGGAAAGGGGACCTTCATGCTCTCGCTGGCGATGTTCGCGCTGTTCTACCCGATCATCTCGGGCTGGCCGCTGCCGTTCAAGAGCGCATACAACTTCTGGATGTGGTTGCCGAGCTGGCGATGACATTACGGGGAAGGTCGGCGCCCTTCCCCGCCGTCGTCACGCCGCGACCCTGCGCTTCCCGCTGGCCTGCGCAAGCATCTGCTGCCAGGCATCGAGCCGCATAGTCTCGAGATATTCGCGCTGCATCTGCTCGGTCAGCACCTCGACCATCCGGTTGCCCTCGATCCACAGTTCGATAACCCCGAAGGCGCCCCCGCGCTTGCGGTACTTGGCGGGCCAGCCCTCGCGCATGGCGATGGCGAAGATTTCGGCCTGGGTACGGTGCGTCGCCATGGCGAAGTGCGTGGCGCTCAGGCCGGCGTCACCCGGCACGCCGAGCGCGTCGGCATCACCCGGGGCCTCGACCAGCTGGGTGCCGCGCGGATAGACTTCGACCATGGTGTTGCGATCGTCGCCCGCATGGGCGAGCCAGCTCCCCTCGGCGACCGGAGGAAACGGCGTGGCGCGGCCGCCGAGCAGTTCGGCCAGCACTTCGGCAACGCGGCGCGGATCGCGCGCATCCATGGAAACATGAAAGATCATCTGGTCCTCCCGCAAATTCGATCGCGGGCCAAAAGACCAGTGGCACTGCCGTTACAAAGGGATTCCGACGAACGACTTGCGCCCGCCGACAAATGACAGAACTTTTACTTGAATGCCGCGCCTCGACGCGCGGAATCACGCTCCGCGAAGAGCGGGAGCCACGATCGTCAGTACTTGCCCCAGACGAACTTGGACGACAGCGCGAAGTTCCACACCGAGCCGAGCACGATGCCGGTCACCACCGCGACGGCGCTGTGGATGCCGACGGTCTTGAGCACGGCGGCCGAACCGACGTTGGTGAGCAGGCCGAGCGAGCAGGTCACCGCGAACTGCGCCCAGCCGCGCAGGACCGGACCAAATCCGCGCAGGCGCTTGTCCGAATAGGTCAGCTCGTTGTTGAGCACGAAGTTAAAGGTCATCGCCACCATCGCCGCCAGAGTGTTGGCGATGTTGAAGGTGGTGCTCTCCGACCAGTTACCCATGACGAAACGCTCGCCGAAGATGCCGTGGAGCAGCACCCAGAGCGCCGCCAGCTGCACCAGCACGCCCAGCGCGCCGACGGTGCCGAACAGCGCGAAGCGCGTCGGGATGATGCGGCCCAGCCACTTGTCGTAAAGACCTACGAGGAATTCGAACACTACGGTCTGGTCCAGCTTGCTCTCGCCTTCCGCGCGGGCGGCGAAGTTCAGGGGGAATTCCTTGACGCGCAGCGGGGTCTCCACCGTCGCCAGGATGTCGAGCAGGATCTTGAAGCCCACGCCCGAAAGGCGGTGCGCGTCGGCGCGCAGGGTCTGGGTGCGCAGCATGAAGAAGCCGCTCATGGGATCGGTGAGTTCGACCCCCGTGACCTTGTTGGCGATCCGGTTGGCAAGGCCCGAGGCCTTGACGCGGTCCGGGCGCCCCCAGGCTTCGGTGCTGGCGCCCTCGGCGAAGCGCGAAGCGTAGGCGATATCGAACTCGCCCGAGGCGACGGCCGTGAGCATGCCTGGCAGCAAAGCAGGATCGTGCTGGTGGTCGGCGTCCATGACGGCGACGATCGGCGCGGAGGTGGAACACATCCCCTCGATCGCCGCGCTGGCGAGGCCGCGCCGGCCGATCCGCTGGATGCAGCGCACGCGCGGGTCGAGCAGCGACAGGCGGCGCGCCTCGTCCGAAGTGCCGTCGGGGCTGTTGTCATCGACGAAGATCACTTCCCACGCGATACCGGCGAGCGCCTTTTCGAGACGCTCGATCATGGTCGCGATGTTCTTGCGCTCGTTGTAGGTCGGCAGGACCACGGCGAGCTCAAGCGGCTTCACGCCGCGCGCGGCGGCGTCGTCAGCGGCGTGTGCGGCCTGGGCGAATTCTGAACTGGTAATGTTCATGCGTCCTGATTGTAGATGCTAAGCGTCAAGAAAGCATTATCGCCTTTATAGACGCGCGACGACCG
The DNA here is from genome assembly GCF_059416165.1 of Novosphingobium sp. GW821-FHT09E05. NCBI lineage: Bacteria > Pseudomonadati > Pseudomonadota > Alphaproteobacteria > Sphingomonadales > Sphingomonadaceae > Novosphingobium > Novosphingobium sp. GW821-FHT09E05. The sequence goes on along the minus strand of NZ_JBWKOQ010000001.1, from coordinate 951,230 downwards.
CGTCACCGATTTCCCTCGTGCCCGCGCTGCCGCCGAGGTCGCCGCCCTTGACGCCGTCCGCCAGTGCCGCCGCGACTGCCGCCTCGATGCGCGCGGCCTCGGCTTCCAGGCCGAACGAATGGCGCAGCAGCATCGCCGCCGAGAGGATCGTCGCCATCGGATTGGCGAGGTTTTTGCCGGCGATGTCGGGGGCGGAGCCGTGGATCGGCTCGTACAGGCCGAAGCTGGTCTCGGCGAGGCTGGCGGAGGCCAGCAGGCCGATCGAGCCCACGCACATGCTCGCCTGGTCGGAGAGGATGTCCCCGAACAGGTTGCCGGTGACGATCACGTCGAAGGCGCCGGGGTTCTTCACCAGCTGCATCGCCGCGTTGTCGACGTACATGTGGGTCAGCTCGACGTCGGGGTATTCGGCGGAAACCTCGATCACCACGTCGCGCCACAGCTGCGAGGTTTCGAGCACGTTGGCCTTGTCGACCGAACACAGCTTCTTCGAACGACCCTGCGCGGCCTTGAAACCGACGTGGGCGATGCGGCGCACTTCGTCCTCGGCATAGGACATCATGTCCCAGCCCTGGCGGCGGCCGTCTTCCAGCGTGCGGGTGCCCTTCTCGCCGAAGTACACGTCGCCGTTGAGTTCTCGCACGATCAGCAGGTCGATCTTGCCCGAGATTTCGGGGCGCAGGGTGGACAGGTCCTCAAGGCCCTTGAACACGGTGGCGGGGCGCAGGTTGGCGAAGAGGCCAAGCTCCTTGCGCAGGCCGAGCACCGCCTGTTCCGGGCGCAGCGCGCGTTCCAGATGGTCGAGCGAGAAGTCGCCCACGGCGCCGAACAGGATCGCATCGGCCGAACGCGCGATCTCCAGCGTTTCGGCGGGAAGCGGGTGTCCATGCTTGCGGTAGGCCGCGCCGCCGACGTCGCCTTCGACGAGTTCGAGGCCGGGAATGGCGAGCGCCTCGAGCACGCGCACGGCCTGCTCGGTGACCTCGGGGCCGATTCCGTCTCCTGCAAAAACCGCGATCCGCATGCGTTTTCCCGCTCTATTCCTAGGTTCCGATCCGCCCCAGCCGCTCGCGCAGCAGGGTGCGCGCCGCCATAACGTCTCTGCGGCGATCGGCAAGCGGGTAGCGCGCCAATTCGCGCCCGACAGCATCGAAAGTGTCCAGAAGCGCGGGCCAGTCGTCCTGCGCCGGGCGCGGCACCCGCACCCCGTAGCCCAGTTCGCGCAGCAGCAGCACTTCGTAGCGCACCAGGCCCAGCGCCCAGCCGCGCGCGGACGGTGCCACGCAGATCGCCTGGAGAGCCCCCTCAAGCGCATCGAACAGCCCGGGAAACTCCTGCCGCTCGGGAAGGACGGTGGCGGTGAGTGCGGTTATCCAGCCGATCGCCGCTGCGGGCAGAGGCTCCGCGAGCCAGGGCGCCCGGCTGCGCACGAGTTCCACGCGGGCGAAGGGCAGCTGGTTCTCGGATTTCCAGCGCAGTTCGGCCTCGACCGAGTTGCCGGGGATCAGCACGGGGCGCAGCTGCCGCCCCCTGCCCCCGGCGACGTAGGCCGCGACGAGGCCGTGCTGCGCCGTCATCAGCCGCGCGATGACGGCGGTCTCGCCGTGCGGCAGGGCGCCGCAGACGATGGCAGGCGCGCGAAAGTGCATCGCCGCGCCTTACGGCAGGTCAGGTGGAAGGATTGAGCTTCGCTTCGAGCGCGTCGAGGCGGGCCTTCAGCGTCTCGACCTCGGCGCGCGAGGTGGCGGCGAGGTCCTTCACCGCGTCGAATTCCTCGCGGCTGACGAAGTCCATGTCGCCCATGAACTCCTTGACGCGCTCCCGCGCACCGTCGCGCGCCTCGCGGCCGACACCGGCCAGCGTACCGGCTGCGCTGTTCATCATCTTCACGAAATCGGCGACGAAGGGGTTTTCGCTTTGCATGGCGCCTAAATGGAGCGCGGCGGCGCCCGGCGCAAGAGGGATCAGATCTCGAACCGCTCCACCGCGCCGGAACGCTGGACGCCGTCCATGCCGGGGTTCTCGCGCAGGATCGCGAAGTTGAGGTAGGTCGCGAAAGCCAGCCACACGAGGTAGGGCAGCAGCAGCGCGCCCGCCACCGGCCGCACCCGCCAGAACAGCACGGTGGTGGCTGCCGCCGCGAGAAGCATCGCGACGATCACGATCAGTGCGACGGACATGAGGTGCAGGCCGAAGAATACCGGTGACCATGCGAGGTTGAGCAGGAACTGCGCCCCGAACACCGCCGCCGCCATGCTGCGGTCGCGCGCGCCGCGGGCCGAGAGGACCAGCGCCAGCGCCACGCCCAACATGACGTAGAGCACTGTCCAGACGATCCCGAAGGTCGCGGGCGGGGGGTAGCCGGCGGGCTTGACCAGTTCGGCGAACCACGGATTTTCCGGCCCGCTCTGGGACAGAGTGCCCGACAGGAAACCAAGCAGCACGACGAGGGGAACGCAAACGAGCAGCCACCGCATGAAACCGGCACGCAACTGGCCCGACGAGGCTAGCAGGTTCATGGGCGCTCTATTCTCCGAATCGACGGCCGGACACCGGCCTTTCGCGGTTTGTGGAGCGCGCCGCGCGCGGGCGCAATCGCTTGCGGCCGCTTACCCTTCACGTTGTGCCGAAACGAGAAACTCGATGTTTCCTTCCGGCCCCTTGATCGGGCTTTCGACGATCCCCTGGATCACCCAGCCCCCGCCTTCGAGCCAGTCGCGCACTTCACCGCAGACCCGCCCGTGGAGGACGGGATCGCGCACGACGCCGCCCTTGCCCACTTCGCCGCGCCCGACCTCGAACTGGGGTTTGATGAGCGCGATGAGACGGCAGCGCGGCGCGGCGAGGCGCAGCGGCACCTCCAGCACCTTGGCGAGGCCGATGAAGCTGGCGTCGCAGACCACCCAGTCGCAGGGGGCGTCGATCTCGGTCGGCGTCAGGATGCGGGCGCTCGTCTGCTCCAGCACGGTGACGCGCGGATCGTTCCGCAGTTTCCACGCGAGCTGGTTGGTGCCCGAATCGACCGCGAAGACCCGTTCCGCCCCGTGGGTCAGCAGCACGTCGGTGAAGCCTCCCGTCGAACTGCCGATATCCATCGCCGTCGCGCCCGAGGGATCGAGCCCGAAGTGCGCGATCGCGTGCGCCAGCTTGATCCCGCCGCGCGAGACCCAGGGATGGTCGCGCCCGCGCACGTCGAGCGGCGCGTCGCCGCGCAGGCTCTGGCCCGGCTTGGCGATCTTGGTCTCGCCCGAGAACACGAGGCCCGCCAGCACCAGCGCCTGCGCGCGGGTGCGGCTCTCGACGAGGCCCCGGTCGACCAGCAGCTGATCGACCCGCGCCTTGGCGGGCTTCTTTTCGACGGAACGGGGCACGGATGGGTCGGTCATGGGGCAGTGTACACTTGAGATGGGCGGCGCGTCATTCCATACCGGGGCCATGAAGGCAAATCCGCGCGTCCGCGCCATCGTTTCCCGCTTCCCCTCCACGGCGGCCCTCTCCTCCTCGCTCCTGGCGGGACTACTGGCCGGCTGCGTGCCGCCGCCGCCGTCGATGCCCACGCCGACGCCCAGCGCGCTCCCCGCTCCGCCGCAGCGCCCCGCGCCCACGCCGACGCTCTCCGCCGACTGGCGCGACGCCCCGATCACGCCGGGCGACTGGACTTACGCAGCCACCGCCGGCGGCTCCATGGCCAGCTTCGGCGGCGGCGTGTTCAGCATGCGCTGCAATCCGCAGGCCCGCATCGTCACCCTGACCCGCGCAGCCGGGCCCCGCGCGGTTCCTGTCTCGATCGGCGTGACCACCTCGAACACCAGCCGCGCGCTGGCCGGCACCGCCACTTCCGCGGGGATCGAGGCGAGCCTGCCCGCCCGCGACCCCCTGCTCGATTCCATGGCGCTGAGCCGGGGCCGCTTCGTCATCGCGGTGGCGGGCGAGCCGACGCTTTATGTGCCGAGCTGGACGGAAGTGACCCGCGTGGTCGAGGACTGCCGCTGACCCCGACGTCCCCCGCTTGATCGGGGACGCTTGCCAGGCCGCGCGGCCTCTCGGCGAGGGGCCTTCTCAAGGGTCATCGGCGGTCCCCGCGTTCGCGCGGACGACGGCGATTCTGGACTGTGGAAAAATCTGACGGGACGGTCCGCCACCGGACCCGAAACCCGCCGCAAAGCTGGGTAAAAGCCGGCCGGAAGCGAAGATCATGACGCCAAAAAAAATGATTGCAAGACTTGTTGTGCGATGCGGAATGAGCCACATTTTTCTCAGGACGACGGGACCCGGGAAACGCGCCCGGGGGTTACCGAAGTCCTCGCCGCTTCAGTGCGGCACTTGGCTCAACAGCGCGAAAGGAGGTGATCCGATGTCTCATGGTTCAGCAGAGAGGTCGGCAATTCCCGTCGCGGAGCATTATCGCTATTCCTGACTAGCGATAAAGGCTTCGCTGGCGGCACTTCCCGGCCGCTGACCATGCGAAGGGCCGTACCGGAATTCCGGTGCGGCCCTTCTCATTTGGACAGCGCCCCCTGCTCTCCTCCCCGTTTCGAGGAGGATTTGCCTCTTCCGATCGTCATGCTAGACCTGAGGGTCTGAGAAGCAATGTTGCTTTAGGGTTGCGATCCACGACATTTTCGTTCAACGGCGCATCCTGATCGCAGTTTATAGGAAGTTCGTTCGATGGCGAGTCTCGCCGATACCGGCCTGTCTTTCACCGCCCTGGCCCACCCCGCCCCGACCAGCGCCGAAGCGCGCGGCGCCGTACTCGCCAACCCGGGCTTCGGCACCAATTTCACCGACCACATGGTGACGATCGAGTGGACCGAGGGGCAAGGCTGGCATGACGCGGTGATCGGCCCGCGCCAGCCCATCGCGCTCGACCCGGCAGCGGCCGTGCTGCACTACGCGCAGGAAATCTTCGAGGGACTGAAGGCCTACAAGCAGGCCGACGGATCGATCTCGCTGTTCCGTCCCGAGGCCAATGCCGCGCGCTTCAATCTCTCGGCCCAGCGCCTCGCCATGCCCGACCTGCCCGAGGCGCTGTTCGTCGAGGCCATCGAGCGGCTCGGGGCGCTCGACCGCGACTGGATTCCGGAAGGCGAAGGCAGCTCGCTCTACCTGCGCCCGTTCATGATCGCGACTGAGGCGTTCCTCGGCGTGCGACCGGCCAAGCAGTACAAGTTCATCGTCATCGCCAGCCCCGCCGGCAACTATTTCAAGTCGGGCGCGCCGGCCGTCTCGATCTGGGTGAGCGACTACACCCGCGCCGCGCCCGGCGGCACCGGCGCCGCCAAGTGCGGCGGCAACTACGCCGCCAGCCTCGTGCCCCAGGCCGAAGCGATCGCGCGCGGCCACGACCAGGTCGTCTTCCTCGACGCCGCCGAGCACAAGTGGATCGAGGAACTGGGCGGCATGAACCTCTACTTCGTGTTCGAGGACGGCACGCTGCTCACCCCGGCGCTGACCGGCACCATCCTGCCCGGCATCACCCGCGACAGCCTGCTGACGCTGGCGCGCGAGGAAGGGCTGAACGTCGTGGAGGGCCGCTACAGCCTCGACCAGTGGCGCGAAGACGCCGCCTCGGGCAAGCTGGTGGAGACATTCGCCTGCGGCACCGCCGCGGTGGTCACCCCGGTCGGCAAGGTGTCTGGCCGTGACGGCGAGTTCACCGTCGGCACCGGCGGCCCCGGCCAGCTGACCGGCAAGCTCAAGAACCGCCTCGTCGCCATCCAGCGCGGCGAAGCACCGGACGCCCACGGCTGGATCCGAAAGATCGGCTAAACGTCGTCCCGGACTTGATCCGGGACCGCTGGCAAGGCCGCGCCGGTTGGCGGCCGGGCAGCTGGATTACGACCCAACACCCCGTCATCCCCGCGCAGGCGGGGACCCCGCTTGTCTTTCGAGGACGCAAGGAATCGGGGCCCCGCCTGCGCGGGGGCGACGAGGTTTTTGGGATGGAGTAGTTTTTGAGATCGGGCAACGATCGCGGCACAGCGAACCGCCCAGCCCGCCAACGCCCCTAATACTCTCCCTCGCCCACGGTGTTGAACTGTGGGTGGAGGCGTTTCCATTCGTACATCCAGTCCATGCCTTCGCGGGCGCGTACCAGGTCGTCCTCGCGCGGCGCCAGCGCCAGCGTCGCCTCGCGCGCGACTTCGGGCAGGACCGAGGTGTCCCAGCCCTGCTGCTCGACTTCGTCGGCGAGCGCGCCCGCATCCGCCCGCCGCAGCATGACCGGCAGGCGCTCCCTCAGCGCGCCCGCCACCCAGGGGATCATCGGACCGTTGACGTCGGGGTCGTAGCCCCAGAGCACGTTGTGGCCCGGTCCGTTGAGGATGTAGTGGTAGTGCAGCACCTTGCCGAAGACGTCGAAGCGCAGGTACTCCTCGTCGCGCGCGGCGTTGAAGACGTGGATGCTGGGACCGCGCACCATGCGCTGGAGGCTGTCGCCCAGCGCCCGCGCCTCGACCGCGATCGAGACCAGCCCGGCATCGAACCAGCGCGCGTGGCGCTCGACCATCGGGATCAGCATGAACTTGTGGTGCTGGCCGCGGATGGTCTCCACGGTGCGGTTTCCCAAGGGCGCGGCGGGCGGCGGCGGGGCCAGCGAGGTGGCGGTCATGGGGCAAGTCTCCCGTTCTGCGGCCGGGGGCCCGGCTCTTTTACACGTCCCGATTGCACGCCCTGCCCACCTTCGAGTCAATGACGGGGGCTTGATCGAACGTCCAGACGGCGTGCCCCTCTTGCCATGCGAATAGCTCCCCGGCGGCCCTTGCCGGAGCACGGACGCCAACCTACCTGTGGGCGGCAATTCCCTCTCCCCAAGGAGCATCCCCGCATGGCCGATCCCACCTATACCCCGCCCAAGGTCTGGACCTGGGACAAGGCCAACGGCGGCCAGTTCGCCAACATCAACCGCCCGGTGTCCGGCGCCACGCACGAGAAGGACCTGCCGCGCGGGAAGCATCCCTTCCAGCTCCACTCGCTCGGCACGCCCAATGGCCAGAAGGTCACGATCCTGTTCGAGGAACTGCTGGCGGCGGGCCACGCCGGGGCCGAGTACGACGCTTGGCTGATCAATATCGGCGAGGGCGACCAGTTCTCCTCCGGGTTCGTCTCGGTCAACCCGAATTCCAAGATCCCCGCGCTGCTCGACTACTCTGGCGGCGAGCCGGTGCGCGTGTTCGAGTCGGGCGCGATCCTGTTCCACCTCGCCGAGAAGTTCGGGGCCTTTCTGCCGTCCAGCGGCCCGGCCCGCACCGAATGCATGTCGTGGCTGATGTGGCAGATGTCGACCGCGCCGCTGATCGGCGGCGGTTTCGGTCACTTCTACGCCTACGCGCCCGAGAAGTACGAGTACCCGATCAACCGCTACGCGATGGAAACCAAGCGCATCCTCGACGTCGCCGACAAGCGCCTGGGCGAAACCCGCTACCTCGCAGGCGATGACTACACGATTGCGGACATCGCCGCCTATGGCTGGTTCGGCGGTTTCGTGCGCGGCGATGCCTACGGCGACGCGGCGACCTTCCTCGACGTGCCGAGCTACACCAACCTCGTGCGCTGGGGCGAGGAACTCGGCGCGCGCGAGGGTGTCCGGCGCGGCCGCATCGTCAACCGCAAGGGCGAGGGCCTCGTCCCCGAACGCCACAGCGCGGCCGACATCGACGCGGTGCTGAAGGGCTGACCGGCCTTCCGGTGCTGGATAACTCGGTCCAAAGGGACTTTTCAGCGCCGGGATAAGCCGCTAAGCGGCGCCTCTCCCATGAGGCTGCGTGACGCGCGGCCGATCCGCTGGGGCGTCGCCAAGTGGTAAGGCACCGGTTTTTGGTACCGGCATTCGCAGGTTCGAATCCTGCCGCCCCAGCCAATATTTCGACCCATTTTGACCAACAACGTCTCAAGCGGTCGCAATAAAATATACTGTTTTCAATGACATATTTCGCATATGCTGTCCCACACCGGAGCCATTCCGATCAGGCAGTTTCAGGCGATCTGTTGGTCATCCTGTTGGTAAAAACAGGCTCGAAGGCAGCTAAAACGGCCCAGGCAAGGAACGGATCCGCGACAGCAGAGCCGAAGGTGCCGACCATGCTGACCGATCAATTGCTCACGACCCTCACCGCCCACGACAAGCCGATCAAGAAATCCGATGGCGGCGGCCTGCACATCGTCGTCATGCCCAACGGGAAAAAGCGCTGGCGCCTTGCCTACCGTTTCGACGGTAAGCAGAAGACCGTCGATGGCGGTGAATATCCGGCCGTGAGCCTTCACCGCGCACGCGTCTGGTGCGAAGAGATGAAAGAGCTCGTCGGCAAAGGCACCGATCCGATCGCGCATAAGAAAGAGGCGAAGTTTCAGGTCGCCGCCGACAAGACGACGTTCGCCATGCTGACCCGAGAATGGATCGAAGCGCGCCGGCCGGCCTGGTCACCGCGCTATGCCCGGCTTATCGAGGGACGTCTCAGGAGCGATATCCTCCCCATCATTGGCGACAAGCCCGTGCGCTCCATCCTGCCGCGCACGATGCTCGAAGCCTTGCGCGTCATCGAAGCGCGCGGCTCGTACGAGATGGCGCACCGCATCAAGAATCACTGCAGCGAGATCTTCCGCTTCGGCATTCCGGACGGCCGCTGCGAAAGTGATCCCTGCCGCGATCTGTCTGCCGCGATGATCAAGCCAGCGCCGGTGCGTCACCGCGCCAAGGTCGAAATCAAGGACCTTCCGGAATTCTTCGCGCGGCTCAACGCGGATGAAGGATCGCGCCTGAGCCATCTTGCTTTGCGATGGACGATCCTCACGATGGTGCGCACCCAGGAGACCCGGTTCGCCCAGTGGACCGAATTCGAAGGCCTTGGGGGTGACGAACCCCTCTGGCGGATACCGCCCGAGCGCATGAAAATGCGCTCCGAGCATCTGGTGCCGCTCCCACCGCAGGCCGTCGATCTGCTACGCCAGATCCGCGATGCCAATCCATTTGGAAAAGCGGGCAACGAACGGCTCGGCAAGTTCCTCTTCCCCGTGGCGGGATCGCGGTCGGACGTCATCAGCGAAAACCGGATGCTCGATGTCATGTACCGTATGGGCCTTCGCGGAAAAGCCACGGTCCACGGTTTTCGGTCGCTTGGAAGTACAGTGCTCAACGAGTCGGGTCTGTTCATGCCGGACTGGATCGAGATGCAGCTGGCGCATATGCCGCGCGGCGTCAGAGGCGTTTATAATGCTGCCCGCTATCTCTCCCAGCGGCGCGACATGATGACGTGGTGGGCAAAGTACCTGGATGCCGCCGAAGAGGCGGCACCAATGGTTTTGGAGGGCTTCAAGGTCACCCAGCACAAGCAGGAAAAGACGCTCGCCTGGTTTCAGACGTCATGGTGACCGCAGACTTCGGAGATTCGCGACATAACCGCCAACAGCTAGCGATTAGAAAAGGAGGGACAAGTATCAGCCGCTGGGGCGTTCCCGAGGTGGACGGACGACCAAAATCCACATGATTGCCGACACGCTTGAGCGGCGCCCACACCGCCGGCTGGCAGACTGATTAAGCAACGCGAGCGCGCGGGTGCGCGCTGTCCTCACCCAACGCGCGCGGCGGACCTGCCCTGCCAGTGATCGTCGCCCGAATGGGACGAGACTGCGAAGGTGGATCGCTCGGAGCTCAAGCGGAACGCAAAGGGCGCATCGCCGTTTGCTATGGCCTGGAAAGGAACCTTCCCGACGAAGTGTGCCGCGAGATCATAAAGCGAGACATTCTGTCGCGCTTCAAGGCCTGTGACCTGCCCGGGGGTGTACAAGCAGGAGCCGATGCACTCCTCCATCGGCTCATGACGACGGCGACGCCCTATGCACGCGTGGGCAAGACGAGGGCGACGACACGCCGGCATCCGAAAACCGCTACGGCTAGCCCGTGACCCGTCGCAACGCGGCGAAAGCGGCCTTGCCGAATATCTCGGGGCCCGCGTCGTCTCCGGTCAACCAGACTTCCGTCGAGAGCTTGAGGATGCCGATCGCAGTCGCGGCGGTGACGCGGCAGTCGATGTCCGGCCGGGCAAGCCCCTTGCGATCGGCCAGCGCGTCGGCCAGCACGCGCTCGATCTTCTCGTACTTGGCCTGGTCGCCAGCGCTGAGCGCGGGCGTATCGTGGATCAGCCGGGCCAGATCGCGCGCCTGCGGTGACTGGAACCGGATCGCCACGTCGATCAGCGCGTTCTCCACCATGTCGAGTAACGGCTCGTCGGCAGGCCGCCGGCTGACCGCCTCGACGATGAGGTCTGGAAAATTCGCTTTGGCCGAAAAGACGATCTCTTCCTTGGACCCGAAATAGTGGAACAGGCTACGGCGCGAGACTCCGGCGGCTTCGGCGATTTCATCGAGCGTGGTTTCCTCGAATCCCCGCTCGATGAACAGGCGCATGGCCTCTGACTGGATACGAGCATGCGTCTGCGCCCGCTTGCGCCCACGCAGGCCGTTCGGCCTAGCTGATAAATTTTCCTGCACTTCTTGTATGTTTGCACCGAGTGCATAATTTTGCACCCAACGCCCTCCTGTGACTGCTCGCTGCGAAGGATAGCAAATATGGCGAACTGGACCACCAAGGACATTCCCGAACAGTCCGGCAGGCTGGCGATCATCACCGGCGCCGCTGGCGGGCTCGGCCTGGAGACGGCTCTGGCACTGGCGGGCGCTGGCGCCGAGGTCATCCTCGTCGGTCGCAATCCGGACAAGGGCCGAACCGCACAAGCGCTCATCCGCGGCCGCCACCCCGGCGCCTCGGTCCGGTTCGAAATTGCCGATCTTGCCAGCCTCGCCTCGGTGGAAGCGTTCGCCGAGCGTATGCTGGCGGCGGGACGCCCGATCAATATTCTCGTAAACAATGCAGGCATCATGGCGCTCCCCACCCGTGAGACCACCGCCGATGGGTTCGAGATGCAATTGGGCACCAACTATCTCTCGCACTTCGCCCTGACCGCGCGGCTGCTGCCGCTGCTGATCGCCGCCAAGGCGCGCGTCGTGCAGCTTGCCAGCATCGCGCACCGCCGCGGGGCGATCAGGCTGGGCGATCTGCAATACGAGCGAGGCTACAAGCCCTGGCCGGTTTATTCGCAAACCAAGCTGGCAATGCTGATGTTCGCGCTGGAGCTTGACCGGCGCAGCAAGGCCAACGGCTGGGGATTAAACAGCGTCGCAGCGCATCCCGGCGCCGCGAACACCGATCTGATCGCCAACGGTCCGGCCGCGGGCAACGGCGGCCTCGTGCCGTGGCTCGGCAGGCTGGCGCTAGGCGTGATCGGCCATTCGGCCGCGCAAGGCGCGCTGCCGCAACTGATGGCGGCGACCATGCCTGGGGTGACCGGCGGCGAGTATTTCGGGCCACAGGGCTGGAAGGAACTGAAAGGCCCGCCGGGGCCCGGCAGGATCGAACCGCAGGCCCTTGATGCCCAGGTTGCCGCGAAGCTGTGGACCGCTTCGGAAAGACTGACCGGCATCGCGTTCGGCTAAGCGGCGCCTTGTTCGCCCCACTGCATCCATTCCCCGCATAGGAAGACTAGCCAGCGATGTTCCATCTGGTGTTTGCGTTACCCTGGTTTTACGTCGTGACCCGCACTCTGGTCCCCCTTCCCTTACCGATCGCTCTCAAGATTGCGATCGCCCTCGTCCTGCTAGTCGCTTCCCAGTTCCATTTCTGGAGCCGTCTTTCGTCGGGCTCGGTGTTCGCCCCCGAATTCCCGAGGCCGCTGGTGATCCTGTTCAACTGGGTCTTCGGCGCGATCGTCCTGCTCGCCGCGTTCCAGATCGCGCTCGATTTGGCCGGGCTTGTCGCGATGCTCGCCGGGATCGCACCGGGTGTCTGGAGCGAGGCACGGTATGGCATCGCCATCGCTGCCTTCACCCTCGCCGCTTTCGGCGTGGGCCAGGCCAGCCGGGTTCCACCGTTGAAGGACGTGACGATAGCCATTCCGAACCTACCCGCCGCGTTCGAAGGCTATACGCTCGTGCAACTGACCGATCTGCACATCAGCCGGCTGTTTCCCGCACCCTGGACCCGCGCCGTGGTCGATGCCGTGAATCGTCTTGCCGTCGACGTGATCGTCGTGACGGGCGACGCGATCGATGGCAGCGTCGCCCACCGGCGAAAGGACGTCGAACCCCTACGCGATTTGCGGGCTGCCGACGGCGTCTGGCTGATCCCCGGCAATCATGAATACCTCTCCGGGTATGACGCATGGATGTCACATTTGGCCTCGCTCGGCATGCATGTGCTTGCGAACGCGCATACGGTTATCGCGCGCGGTGGCGCCGAACTGGTTCTGGCGGGCGTCACCGACCCCTCCGCGCGCGGCGCCGGCAAGCCGCTTCCCGATTTGTCCAAGGCACTGGCCGGACGCCCCCGGAACGCACCGATCGTGCTGCTGGACCACGAACCGCGAAGGGCACGCGAGGCGGCTGGAGAAGGCGTGGCGCTCCAACTGTCGGGCCATACCCATGGCGGGATGGTCTCCGGGCTCGACCGTCTAGTCGCGCGCGCGAATGGCGGTTTCGTTTCGGGCCTGTATGCGGTCGGCCGCATGACTCTTTACGTCAACAACGGGACCGGCATCTGGCCCGGCTTCGCCCTGCGGCTGGGCAAGCCCTCCGAACTTACGCGCATCACCCTGCGGCGAGCCGAAACTCACCGTCTTTAGGTATCTGTCGACCCTTATGAGACGCTCAGCGGCAGATTTTCCGTTCACAGGAACAGTCCGTCCGCTTTCCCATTTCGGAACCTTCAGGTCAGTCAGGTGACCGGCGGGCTTAGTCCGAACATCTCGGATAGCGGCTTCAGGATATTCAGGACTGTGACCTAAAATCGAATGGTCCGAGGCGCCTCCGGATTTCTCGTGTGGATAACCCGCAAGCAAAAAAAGCTAACCTCGCGCGAACTGATCGAAGCTCTGGCGCGAAAAATGCCTCGGACGCGAACCAGAATATGGAGAAGCCGAGCCTCTCAGGACGGCCGCACAAACGTGTTAACCCAGATCAATGCCGTCTCAACGAACGTTGAAGTTGATGCCCGTACCACCAATTATTGTGCAGTGCAGCAAAATCGGCATGTGCACCTGATAGCGGCCCTGACCCAAAGGAATTGGCATGCGAAAGGTATCCGATACGATTAATCGGCTTGCAGCCCTGCGCGCGGCTGGATCCGCAAATGTTTTTGCCGCGGCAAGCAGCAGGCTCACACCGCTGTCCGATTTTGGTCCAAACCCCGCGGCGTTGAGCGGATACGTTTACATACCCCAGACGCTGGAGGCGAACGCGGCGCTTGTCGTCGTCCTGCATGGCTGCACGCAGAATGCTGGTGGCTACGACATCGGTGCAGGATGGTCGGACATGGCGGACCGGCACGGATTTGCCCTTCTATTCCCTGAGCAGCAGCGTCAGAACAACCCTAATCTGTGCTTCAACTGGTTCTCGCGGATCAACAACCGGCGGAATATGGGCGAGGCGCATTCGATCCGTCAGATGGTTGCCGCCGTCACCGCGCGGTACGGACTGGACCCGGCCCGCGTGTTCGTGACCGGCCTGTCGGCGGGCGGAGCGATGACCTCGGTCATGCTCGCGGCCTACCCGGAGGTGTTCGCGGGGGGCGCGATCATCGCAGGCCTGCCCTACGGATGTGCAAATACGGTCCCGCAGGCATTCGACCGGATGCGCGGACACGGGATGCCGAGCGCCGTGGAGCTGACGGCACTGGTTCGCAGTGCTTCGGGCAACGAGGGACCGTGGCCCACGCTGTCGATCTGGCATGGCACCGCCGATGCAACTGTGAGCCATGACAACGCCCGGGCTATCATCGATCAGTGGCGCCCCCTGCACGCCGCGCGAACGGCGCCGGACCATATCGAGACTGTCCGTGGGCATGACCGGCGCGTGTGGACCGACGCGTCCGGTCGAGAAGTCATCGAGGAATACACCATCCGCGGCATGGGTCACGGCACTCCGTTGGACACGTTGGGCGAAGATGGCTGCGGAGCCAGCGGTGCCTACATGTTGGAAGCGAACATTTCCTCCACTCAGCGCATCTGCCGTTTTTGGGGACTGGCTCAAGAGGCCGAGAACGGGGCTGCCGGGGTTGCGAAGAAGCCTGCATCCTCCCCGTCAAAGCAGGAACCGGCTCACGACTCGATCGGCAAGGCGCCGATATTGGCATGCCGCCCCTTCGTCCATGACCTGCATGCCCACCACGCTGGCGGTGTGCGCAAGGTCATCGAAGATGCGCTGAGGAGCGCCGGGCTGATGGGATGATGGTCGCCCTCTTTCCAGGGGCTGCCGCTCACGCCCTATCTGCCAGTATGGGTCCATGCCCACAAGCGGGCGCCTCTTGCGCTAAGTTGTCACGCATCGACGATATTCCAGCGGCTCCTCTTGCTGCTTCAGCCAGACGCGTCGCCCATGCCTTTTGTCCAGGCAGGCCGCAAATAAGGTCTTGGCGGACCTCGATCTCGGCGTAGGGGAGGTTTCGCGGGAACGCGTGGAACGGAACAGTATAGTCGGTCTCATCCATGGCGTAAGGCTCGTTGTCGCCAACGGTCAGGTCTGCCTGCTCCGCAAGTGCATCTCGCAGTCCAAGGGCAAATTCCGTCCGTCCCGAACCGTGCAATACCCCGACGTCCCAAGGCCGGGTCACTCCGTCCATCTTCGGCGTGAAGCTGTGCAACGACAGTAGGATCGTCTCCTCGACGGAAGTGCGCCGAGTATCAAGGAGCGCTGCGATCGCGGCATGATAAGGTCTGTGGATCGCGGCGCTTCGGGCATCGCGCGCCCGATCACTTAGATGCCGATTTCCTGGAATGGGGGTGCCGTCGGAAACCTCCGGGATAGCGTCGGGCCTTGCGGGGAGGCGATTGCAGTCGATGACGAGGCGCGAGTAGGCCTGATGCACGAAAGGCGCATCCAGCAGGAGCGCCAACGCCCGACCGAGGCCTAGCACGCCGATGTCGATTGCTATGTGGCGCCTCAGATCATCGGGTTGCAAACCAAGAGATTGCAAGGGACGCGGAACTGCAGATCCTGCGTGGTCGCCGATAAGCAGGAACGGCGAGGTTCCTGCTGCGTTGAACAGACCAAACGGCGCCGGATCTTCCGAACCCAGCACGCTCTCTGCCGTGCGCCCGGTCACCAGGAAGTTCCTCGATGCCGCTGCTCACGATCCAACACACGACGCTGTATCGCTACCAACAACCTGTATCGCTTGGTGAACATCGGATCATGATGCGGCCGCGCGAGGCTTTTGACCAGCGATTGCTGTCTGCGCGCCTGATCATCGACCCCGAGCCCAGCGGATTGCGTTGGCTGCATGACGTCTTCGGCAATTCGGTCGCCGTCGCCTCGTTCGAGCGCCGCACCGCGCGCCTGACGATCACCAGCGAGAGCACGCTGGAGCATGCCCCGCTCGCCCAGACGGAAGTGGACGTCGAGGATTATGCCCGCCTGTTCCCCTTCACTTATTCGGCGGAAGACATGCCTGACCTGCTGCGCTCGATCGAGCGGCAGCACCTGGACGCGGGGCGGATCGTCGACAACTGGGCTCGCGCGTTCCTCAACGACAACGCAAGCACCGGGACTATTCCCCTGCTGACCGAGATGGCGACCAGCATCAAGCGCGATTTCACCTATGTTCCGCGTCATGAAAAAGGCACACAGTCGCCGCTCGAGACGCTGAAGAAGCGGCAGGGGACCTGCCGCGACTTCGCGGTGCTGATGATTGAGGCCGTGCGCGCGCTCGGCTTCGCGGCGCGGTTCGTTTCGGGCTACGTCTACAATCCGTCGCGGTCCGAGGGCGTGGTCGGCGGGGGCAATACCCATGCCTGGGTCCGCATCTTCCTCCCCGGCTCCGGCTGGGTCGAGTTCGATCCTACCAACGGCATCATCGGCAATCGCGGCCTCATCCGCGTCGCCGTGGCGCGCGATCCTTACCAGGCGTTGCCATTGTCCGGCACCTGGTTCGGCGTGCCTGCCAGCTTCCTCGGCATGGACGTGACCGTCGACGTCCACCGGGCCGATCCCGACCAGTTCCCCTCAACCGGCCATGGCGCCGTGAACAGCCGCCGCTCCGGCGCTTCAGGAAAGTGACACCCATGCTGATCCGCTGTGGCTACGATATCCGATTTGAAACCGAAACCAAGACCGCGATGATGGCGATGCTCAGCCTTCACCCTTCGCGCCACCAGGACCTGCACACGCCCCAGCGCCTGCTGGCCGACCCCGATATCCCGCTCTATCAGTTTGAGGACGGCTTCGGGAACGTCGCCACGCGCCTCAGCATACCGTCCGGCGGCGTGACCCTGTCCTGCGACTTCGTCATCGAGGACAACGGCGAGCCTGACATGCGCCCGGCCAACGGCCCGCAGATGCCGGTGGAGGACCTGCCCGATTTCGTGATGCCGTTCCTGCTGGGCAGCCGTTATTGCGAAACCGATCGCCTCATGGACGTGGCATGGAGCAACTTTGGCCATTACACCAATGCCCGCGACCGGGTGGACGCGATCGTCGACTTCGTTCACCGCCATATCGAGTTCGGCTACCACTATGCTCGGCCCGACAAGACGGCCTGGAACGGCTATCAGGAGCGGCAGGGCGTGTGCCGCGATTTCGCTCATCTCGCCATCACGCTGTGCCGCTGCATGAATCTTCCAGCGCGCTACTGCACGGGTTATCTCGGTGACATCGGCGTGCCCGCCTCAGACGCGCCGATGGACTTCAGCGCCTGGTTCGACGTCTATATCGATGGCAGCTGGTACACGCACGATGCCCGCCACAACAAACCGCGCATCGGTCGGATCCTGATGGCGCGAGGGCGCGATGCGACCGACGTTGCCTTGACGACAGCGTTCGGCCCGGCAAACCTGGTGCGGTTCGACGTGTATACCGACGAGGTCCAGTCCCTTGAATGAACCGCTGAGCAACCCGCTTCTACGTCCCTGGGACGGCCCGCTCGGCGCCCCGTCCTTTGCGCAGGTGCGGGCCGAGGACTTCCTGCCCGCGTTCGAGGCCGCCGCCGCCTGGCACCGCGCGGAAGTGGCGGGTATCGCCGGGCAGACGGAAGCGGCGACGTTCGAGAACACCATAGCCGCCCTGGAACGGTCAGGCGAAGTGCTCGGCCGGGTTCGCCGCCTGTTCTGGACGCTAGCCTCGGCGCAGGGAACTGCTGCCATCCGCGCTATCGAGGGGAATGTTTCGGCGCTGCTCAGCGCGCATTCGATCGCGATCAACCACGACTCCGCGCTCGCAGCGCGCATCGCCACCGTCCATGCCTCGCGCCATGACGCTGGCCTGACGCCCGCGCAGGTGCGCCTCGTCGAAGCTAGCTACGCCGGCGCCCGTCGAACCGGCGCTGCCCTGGGCCCCGAGCAGAAGATACGCTTTGCCGAGATTGACTCACGGCTCTCGGCGCTTTCCGTCCAGTTCGGCCACAACGTCCTGGCAGCGACGGCCAACTGGGTACTGGACCTCGGCGCGGACGACCTAGCCGGGCTGCCCTCCTCACAATGTGACGCCGCTGCCGCGCGCGCCGCAGCCGCAGCGGCCCCGGGCCGTTTCCACGTCACACTTGATCGCACCGACTATGAAAGTTTCCTGGGCTTCTCCCAGCGCCGCGACTTGCGCGAGAAACTGTGGCGCGCCTTTACCGAGCGTTGCGACGGCGGGGCGCACGACAACTGGCCCATCATCGCCGAGATCCTCGCGCTCAGGCATGAGCGGGCGACCCTGCTAGGATACGCCGACCATGCGCATTACGCGTTGGAGGACAGCATGGCCCACATGCCTGCCGCCGCGCTCGATCTGCTGCAGCAGTTATGGGAGCCCGGCAAGCGCCGCGCTGCCGAGGAGGCGGCCGAACTGCAGGCGCTGATCGATGCCGAGGGCGGCGGGTTCAACCTGGCTCCTTGGGACTGGCGCTTTTACGCCGAGCAGGTGCGCCGTTCGCGCTATGCGCTGGACGGCGCGGCGGTGGCGCAGCATCTGCGTCTCGACGCCGTCCGGCAGGCCGCGTTCGATACGGCTGCCAGACTCTACGGACTGTCCTTCACGCGCCGCGCTGATATTCCCGGCTATCATCCCGATGTCTGGGCCTGGGAGGTGCGCGACGAGGCGGCTGGGCCGGTCGGGCTGCTGTTCACCGACTATCTCGCCCGGCCGGAAAAGCACGGCGGGGCTTGGATGGGCAGCCTGCGCGTGCAGGAAACGATGGACGGCGAGGTGCTCCCGGTCATTTACCTCGTCGCCAATTTCGCAGGCGCGCCGCCGCCGGACACCGGCGCCACGCGTCTGTCCATTGACGAGGCGCGTACCCTGTTCCACGAGTTCGGCCATGCCCTGCACGGCCTGCTTTCGCGGGTGACCTATCCCAGCCAGTCCGGCACTGCGGTGGCCCGCGATTTCGTCGAGTTTCCGAGCAAGTTGATGGAAAACTGGATCGTCAGCAGGGAAGTCCTGTCCGGCTTCGGCGTACCCGATGCGCTGATCGCCGCGATCCGGAACGCCGAGAGCTATGGGCAGGGTTTCGCTACGGTGGAACTCATCGGCTGCTCGCTGATCGACCTTGCCGTGCATGGCTCAGCGCAGGCCGCCGCCGATCCCCGCGCCTTCGTCGAGGCCGAGCTTGAGCGGCTGGGCATGCCGCCGGCAGTCGGGCTGCGGCATCGTTTCCCTTACTTCACACATATTTTCGACGGCGGCTATGCCAGCGCCTATTACAGCTATGCGTGGTCCGAAGCGCTCGACGCAGACGTCTTTGAAGCTTTCATAGCCTCAGGCGACATCTTTGACGCCCGACTGGCGAAGCAGTTCCGTGAGGAAGTCTTGAGCGTCGGCGACAGTCGCGACCCAATGGAATCCTTCACTGCGCTGCTTGGCAGAGCCGCTGATCCGAAGGCACTTATGCGGGCACGCAATCTGGTAGACGTTTGAACTGCCGAACTACAATACGGTCTGGATCGAATTGATTTAAGCGAAAGCGGAGCGCGGCGACTGGACCTGAAAAACTTCGGAATAATTAGCTATTGTGGAATGGGTCTGTAGCAAGACCTGACCCTTGTGAGACTCTCGGCGATCAAATCTTGATCCCCAGGAGCGGAAGGTCCGCTCCGGTCACAAAATTCGCGGCCATTAACATGGATCAAACCGTTTTGCGGGAGCCGATCCCCTGTCTTGGGCATTTTGCGGGAATGACCCGATCTGTCGCGTTCGTCGGTGCCGGCCCGACCACTATCTACACGCTGCACGCCTTGCTGCAACAGGAGCCACCGCCATTCGAACTCACCCTGTTCGAAAAGCAGGGGAGCGTCGGGCGGGGCACCCCCTATCGCCCCGGCTGGAACGATACGGCCATGCTCTCCAACATCGCCAGCGTGGAAATTCCGCCGCTGGAGGAGCCACTGGTCGAATGGCTCGACCGGCAGAGTGACGATCGGCTTGTAGAACTGCACATAGCTCGCGAGCAGATCGATGATCGTGCATTCTACCCACGCGTGCTGCTCGGCGAGTACTTCTACGATCAGCTTCAGGCGATGCTCGAGCGGGCGGCGCGCGCTGGTGTGATAGTGAACGTGCGCACCCGGTGCGAAGTCATCGACGCGATAAGGGCGGACGATGGAATGACCCTGGTCGTCCGACCCGAGCGGGGTGACGTTTTCGAGAACCGCTTCGACCACGTCGTGCTCGCAACCGGTCATCAATGGCCCGACCAGCCGGAAGTGCGGCCAGGCTACTTCCTCAGCCCCTGGCCTGCTTCCGAAATCGAGAAGATCCCCGCGTGCCGGATCGGCATTCGCGGTTCGTCGCTTACCGCTATCGATGCGGCAGTGGCCCTGGCGGTAAGCCATGGCGAGTTCATCGACGATGGCGAGGGTAAGCTGATCTACGCGCCTTGCGCGGATACCGACGACTTCCACATGACGATGCTCTCGCGCAAGGGGCTCCTTCCCGAAGCGGACTTCTATTTCCCGATTCCCTATGAACCACTTGCCATCTGCAATGACGAAGCCATCGAAGGCCTGATCGCCGGGCAAAAGGACAATCTTCTCGATCGGGCTTTCGCGCTTTTCAAGCACGAACTGGCGGCAGCGGATGGCGCCTATGCAGAGCAGGCGCAACTCGACCGGCTCGATATGGAAGCGTTCTGCGACGGCTACTTTGCCGAGCGGATGGCGGCCGATCCATTTTTGTGGGCCGAACGGAACCTGGCGGAAGCCCAGGCGGACTACGAGGCAAGCCGAACCGTGGCGTGGCGCTACGCGATCCTGCGCATGCACGAAGTCATCCAGCGCCTCATACCGCATCTCGACGACGCGGATTTCCAGCGTTTTTCTCGTTTCTTCAAACCCGTGTTCGTGGACGATTACGCTACGGTTCCGCACGAATCGATCAAGCGGATGCTGGCGCTTCATAAAGCTGGCAAGCTCGACGTCGTCCGGGTGGGAGAGGACTACCGGATCGACAGCCACCGGGCGCAGAGCGGCGCGGTCCTGCACCTGGATGGTGGGGCGGTCCATTTCCCGGTGTTCATCGAGGCTACGGGCCAGCGTGCTTTGGCGGCCAAGGACTTCCCTTTCGCATCGCTGCGCGATCAGGGCATCGTGCGCGACGTTGCAGCCAGCCAGGCGCGTGGTCCTTCGCGGGGCATCGTCGTCGATGACCAGTACCATCCAATATCGCCCGACATCCCGGCCGACCAGCTTTTCTGTCTGAGCCTGCCTTTCATCATGGGGAGGCATCCCTTCATCCAGGGCATCACCAGCTCCTACGAGATGGGCCTCGTTGTCGGCGCGGAACTGGCCGCCGCCCTTGCCAGGCAAAGCGCGGTAGCGGCCGAACTGACCAGCCAGGCTAAGGGCATGGCTCTGTCATGAAGTTGTTCGCAATCTACATCGGCGGTGAGTTTCCTGGCGCCAACATCGAAGTCCACGATGTGCGGTTCGTGGTCGCCAACGCGATAGAGGAGACCTACGCGAAACTACGCCGAGATTGGTGGGGCGTGCCCCGAAGTCTGCACATCGATTGCTGGGCACAGATCACCCATGCCGATGGCTATGACGTGTCGCTGCGCCGCGAGCCGTTCACCGGACCCGAGAAGCTCTACTTCGTCAATCTCGGTGGCTATGAGCCCGGGGAGTTTGCGGAACGACACCGCAACGTCTTCGTCGTGGCGGGAAACGAGGGTAAGGCCAAGTCGCGCGCGATGAAGTCGGTCAGGCACTGGGCCGATCCGCACAAGGACGACCTGTACGAAGCCGAACACGCCTTCTGCCTGACGGACCAGCCTGTCGGGGAGCAACTTTTCGTGCATTTGACTCCGGCTTCTCCCGGCATCGAGCCCAGCTTCACCTGCCAATATGTACCAATCCGGAAAAACAGTTGAGCTCTCCGATCGTGCAGCGGAATCCCGACGAGGCACGCACGAGGCTGTCGACTTCGTTCTATGGCTGACAGGCCCCCAATCGCACGGGACCATCCCGTCACGCCTGACGGCCGCTACTTCGTGGTCCGCGGCAGGCTATGGAGGATGTCCGATCCCCGCCTCCCCGAAGACCGCCGGGCACATCTGGTTAAGGAACTGATGACGGCCCGCCGTGCGATAGCGGCGGCGCGGCGATCAAAAGACAGGGTCGCCGAAGACGAGGCGCACGCCGCAGTCGATCGAGCCAAGCACGGTCTGGGAGAACGGGGACAGGTCTGGTGGGACGACGGAGCGCCGGACCTCAATCGCCATATGGCAAGGACTACTCCTTACGCCGCTTGGTACGCCAGCCGAGCGGCATGACTTTGCCAGAACAAAATCAATCTGGATCAATGCGATTTCAACCCCACGCCACATCCCATCTCATAAATTCATGCGTTGAGTGGCAGCAAAGACCAAAACAATCGATGCAGTCTGCAATATACGCGAGGACTGGACACTGACCGACATCGCAGAGTGGCTGGCTCCGATCGCAACGATGATTGCGGCCATGATGACCGCCGTCAACCTGGGCGCCCGTGTGACGGGGTGGGGCTTCGTGGTCTTCACCATCGGTTCGGTTGCCTGGACAATTGTCGGGCTTGGCTCGGGACAGTTCAGCCTGATCGCGGCCAACGGGTTTCTGACGTTCGTCAATCTCGTAGGCATATGGCGCTGGCTAGGAAGACAACGTGCGTACGAGGACGGCGGTCGATCTGCCAAGGCGGCCAGTCGCAGGGCGTCTTCTCCCACGTTGTTCACCGCAACCGGAATTGCGGGCATGCCCGTGCTGGCCGGCGACAGCAGACCTCTCGGCAAAGCCGTCGAGGCGCTCATCGAATGCAGGTCCGGCGCGGTGAGCTATGTTGTTGTGGCGACCACCGGGGCTGCCGGGATCGCTGAACAGCTGCGGCCGGTTCCGCGCGACGCCGTCGTGTTCGAGTGCGACCAGTTGGTTCTGCTGATCTCTCGCCATGCGTTCGACTCTATTGCGCCGATAACTCCGGATAGCTGGCCGACCTCTATTTAGCCCGGGCGCATGGTGCGGGAAACTCACGGCGCTTCGCCAGCGTTAGATACCTAAAATCTCACAGGAACACTGACCATGACCCACCCCATCCGTTTTGCGCCTTCGGTCGAGCATGTGAAGCCGGAAGAAGCAGAAACCATTCGGGATCTTGAAGAACAATTCGATTCCATCCAGCAAACGACCGCTCAGGATTACAAGGCAGGTGTCCGGGCTGTTCATGCCAAGGCGCATGGCGTTGCCATCGGCCGTCTCACCGTAAACGCCGGGCTTCCCCAGGAGCTTGCCCAAGGGATTTTTTCGCATCCTGCCAGCTTCGACGCCGTCGTCCGCATCTCCACCAATGCAGGCGATGTGCTTGACGATGCGATTGCCCTTCCGCGCGGGCTGGCGCTCAAGGTCATGGATGTCCCCGGCGATCGGCTGCCTGGATCGGAAGGCGAGACCTCGCAGGATTTCATCATGGTCAACGGGCCGGTATTCACCGCTCCCGATGCTGCTGCCTTCCTCAAGAACCTGAAACTACTCGCCAAGACCACGGATGTCGCCGAAAGTGGCAAGAAAGTGCTCTCCTCGGTGCTGCAGGGCGTCAACGCCGCGCTGTCCGCCGTGGGCTACGAATCGCCGACGATACAGCAGATGGGAGGCGCCCCTCAGGTCCATCCGCTCGGCGAGACGTATTATACCCAGACCCCGTATCGGTTCGGTGACTATATCGCGAAATTCTGCCTCGTGCCGGTGGCGCCTTCGCTGACCTCGCTGACGGGCGTGAAGATCGACGTGACCAACCGCCCCGATGCGCTGCGCGAGGACGTCAGCCGCGCCATGGTCGAGCATGGTGGCCGGTGGGAACTGCGCGTCCAGCTCAACACCGATCTCGACAGAATGCCGGTCGAGGATTCGACCGTCGCATGGAGCGAAGACGAAAGCCCGTTCGTGACTGTGGCTACGCTCGATATCGAACCGCAGATCAGTTGGCAGCACGGGACGAGTGACCGCCAGGACGATGCGCTCAGCTTCAACATCTGGCGAGGGATCACGGCGCACCAACCGCTGGGCAACATCAATCGTGCTCGCAACGACACCTACCGTCGCTCGACCGCCTTTCGCGGCCGGGTCAACGGCTGCCCGATGCACGATCCCCGAACGCCGCAGGACATTGCCTCCGAGTAAGCGGTGGATCGGCCGAGGTTTTTCAGGAACGCCGGCCTGGTCGCAACATGGCCGCCGCGTCGGGTCGTCCTTTACCAAATCCAGGCCGCCCCATTTCCTCTCCGCGATCCATAGCTGGAATTTCCCATGACTGACGAACAAGACCGAACGGTCCATTACGACGGTGCCGAAGGTGGATGGGGTTCGGTACGCGGCATTGTCGAAACCGCCTGGCGCGAACGGCCGACGCCAGGTGCACTCGATACGCTAAGGCGGCAAAACAAGGTCAAAGGCTTCATGTGCGTTTCCTGCGCATGGGGAAAGCCGGCCAAGCCTCACGCCTTCGAATTCTGCGAGAACGGTGCCAAAGCCACGCTCTGGGAATTGACGAGCCACCGCTGCACCCCCGAGTTCTTCGCCGGGCATACCGTCAGCGAGCTGAGGACATGGAAGGATCATGACCTTGAACAGCAAGGCCGCCTGACCCATCCCATGCGCTACGAGGCAATGAGCGACACGTACGTCCCGTGTTCCTGGGAGGACGCGTTCGCAGCGATCGGACGCGAATTGAAAGCGATCGATCCCGGCTCGGCGGTTTTCTACGCCTCGGGCCGCGCGAGCCTGGAGACCAGCTACCTCTATGCGCTGTTCGCCCGGCTGTATGGGCACAACAACCTGCCCGACAGTTCCAACATGTGCCACGAGACGACTTCGGTCACGTTGAAGAAAGTGATCGGATCTCCGGTCGGCACCTGTGTCCTGGGCGATTTCGACGTGTGCGACGCCATCTTCTTCTTCGGACAGAACACCGGCTCAAATAGCCCGCGCCTCCTTCACCCGCTGCAGGAGGCGGTCAAGCGCGGCGCGAAGATCGTCACGTTCAATCCGATCCGGGAAAAGGGCCTTGAGAAGTTCAAGAACCCCCAGAGCCCGTTGGAAATGCTTACCCCGAAGACGACCGAGATTTCCACGCTCTACTTTCAGGTCAAGGCGGGTGGCGACATCGCGGCCATAACGGGCTTGATCAAGCACGTCCTGGCGGCGGAAGAGATCCGCTGGCGGGACGAGAAACAACACGTCCTCGATGTCGACTTCATCGCGCAGCACACCGCCGGTTTCGACGAGATGACGGCCTACGTGGAGGCGACAAGCTGGGAGGAGATCGAACGCGAGAGCGGCCTTTCGCGTGAAGATCTGGGCGAAGCGGCCCAGATCTACATCGAGGCGCCCCGCGCGATCGCCATGTTCGGCATGGGGCTGACCCAGCATGTCCACGGGTCGCAGAATATCGCCGCGCTCACCAACCTGTGGTTGCTCCGGGGCAATGTCGGTCGCGAGGGCACCGGTATCTCACCCGTGCGCGGACATTCCAACGTGCAGGGCCAGCGGACCGTCGGCATCTCGGAAAAGCCGGACCTCGTGCCGCTCGACAGGCTGGCCAAGCAGTTCGGCTTCGAACCACCGCGCGACGAAGGCCTGAACACCGTCATGGCCTGCCACAAGATCCTGGCCGGCGAACTCAAGGCATTCATCGGTTTGGGCGGGAATTTCATCCGCGCCATACCCGAGCGCGAGCGGATGGAGGAGGCCTGGACCAAACTGCGTCTCACCGTCCAGATCGCCACCAAACTCAACCGCAGCCATCTGGTTAACGGCGAGATCGCGTACCTGCTGCCCTGCCTGGGCCGGTCCGAGGAGGACGTCCAGGCCACCGGCGCGCAGGCGGTGACGATGGAGGATTCGCTTTCGTGCATCCACGGCTCGCTCGGCAAGAACACCCCGGCATCCGAACATCTTCGCTCGGAAACTGCGATCGTCGGAGGAATCGCAAAGGCGACCCTACCGGCCAATCCCGAGGTGCGCTGGGACGAATGGACGGGAGACTACGCCAAAATCCGCGATTGCATCGAGCAGACCTA
Source organism: Novosphingobium sp. GW821-FHT09E05 (assembly GCF_059416165.1). NCBI lineage: Bacteria > Pseudomonadati > Pseudomonadota > Alphaproteobacteria > Sphingomonadales > Sphingomonadaceae > Novosphingobium > Novosphingobium sp. GW821-FHT09E05. Next base: position 925,666 of record NZ_JBWKOQ010000001.1, on the reverse strand, counting down.
TCCCGAGCAGTTCCACGACTTCAACCGGCGCGTCTTCACGCCAGGCGGGTTCCATCGCGGAAACCCGGCGCGCGAGCGGACCTGGAAGACCGAAAGCGGCAAGGCGCAGTTCAGCGTACCCACCGCCATGCGCTCGATCGGCTTCGAGGATTCGCCCGGTCGTTTCCGGCTCATGACTTTGCGCTCCAACGATCAGTTCAACACCACCATCTACGGTTATTCCGACCGCCTGCGCGGTATCGAGGGCACGCGTGACGTCGTGCTCATGAACCCCGAGGACATCGCTGAAGCAGGGCTGGTGCAAGGTCAGGTGATCGGGCTGGTCGGCGATGCCGGCGACAGGGTCCATCGGCAGGTCGACGGGTTGACCGTCACCCCCTTCCTCCTCCCGCGCGGCTGCATCGGCGGCTACTATCCCGAGATGAACCCGCTCATCCCGATATGGTATCATGACGAGGAGTCGCGCACGCCTGCTTCCAAGGGCGTACCTGTGCGGATCGTCGCAGCCCCAACGAAATGCCCGGAGAGTAGCACGCCGCGCGGGGCCGGGACCTGAAGACATTTCGCGCGACCTTGCCCCCCGCCTCACCGGGAGCAATAGCGACGGCGGCACGTTGGACAGGGTATGAGCGAAGGTAATCGCACGTCCAATCCGGTCAAGCGGGCCATCCGTCAACAGGTCGTCGGCCTGTTCAACGATAGCGAGCGAGGCGAAGCGCCGGTCGTCAGGAGCCGGAACGCCCTGTTCGCGCCGACGTCGATCGCCTGGCGAGTTCACGGCGACGTCGCATCGATGATGGCGGGCGGCATCGCCAGTCTTCTGCTCCAGATGCTCCATCCTGGCGTTCTGGCTGGCGTGTGGGACCATTCCAACTTCCGCGCCGACATGCACGGCCGGTTGCGGCGCACCGCCCGCTTCATCGCCACCACAACGTATGCCGAGCGGTCCGAGGCCGAGGGCATGATCCGGCGGGTCCGCTCCGTCCACAGCGGCGTCAAGGGGCATCTGCCCGACGGCACCGCGTACGACGCGACCGACCCAGTGCTCCTGGCGTGGGTGCATGTGACCGAGACCAGCAGCTTCCTCGATGCCTGGATCCGCTACGCGGAGCCGTGGATGTCGCGCGCGGATCAGGACCGGTACTTCGCCGAGATGACCTTGATCGGCGGGGCGCTGGGGGCAAAGCCTTTGCCGCGCACGCGCGCCGAGGCGGATCGCCTGCTAGCCGAGATGCGTCCGGCCCTGAAGGCAGATGCGCGAACGGCCGAAGTCGCCAGGCTGATCCTGAACCCGGCCGCAGCGAACCGGCTCGCTTCGGTGCCGGGTAGGCTTGCCGGCGAGGCTGGCATCGACCTGCTGCCACGCTGGGCACGCGCTCTCCACGGCCTGTCTTCCTCGCCTTTCCGAACGCCGCTGGTGCGCGTGGGCACGCTCGGCGTCGCACAGGCACTGCGTTGGGCATTCAGATGATGGAACACCACGAGGGTCATTTACAGGAACTGCAACGCGCGATGCACGACGCAGCGGCGCAGGGAGACTTTGAGAAGGCGGCGCAGTTCCGCGACCGGATCAGCCTGTTGCGCGGCGTACCTGCCGGTACGCCGGCACAGGAGGTCGATCCCTCCGGTCTCGTCCGCCAGCAGCCGGGAACGATGGGGCTGGGCACCAGCCGGCAACAGGTAAATCCCCCTCTGGGATGGAAACCACCGAAGAAACCGGACTCGATGACAAAGGGGCGCCGACGGGGTCGCAAGGAATAGGACCGATCGGCACCCGGGCCGTTTAAATGACGGCGCTTACGTTTCTTCCGGGAACGCGGGTGCCTGCTGGGGGCTTCTTGCTCAGTACCGGGACGGACCATCCGCGCTCGACACTCCTCACGTTGAAGGAAGCGAACATGTCCAAAAGCGATCCTGAAACCCCTCGCGGGCCCCTAGGGGACGCGCGTCCGGACTCGTTCGATCCGCACGAGCAGAACGAAAGCGGCCAGAAGCCAGAGAAATTGCAAGATCGACCTTCGGAAAGCACTGTCACACCCGAAGACTACCCCGAGGACCAGCGTGCCAAGGGGGCCTGAGGGGGCGGCGTCACCTGCCAGTCCCGTCGGGTGGTATCGAGGCGTTGCGATGCCGCCATGAACATGGATTAGTCAAATATAGCGGACTTGCCCTCATTCGTTCGCTTTCTCCGTGCGTTGTGAAGCCTGGATAGCCGCCGCACCACGCAGGTGGCTTGCTTGACAGGCAAGGATCGCGCTCTGACTGACATCGCCAAGCGGGAAGGGCCCCGCAACTCGACAATGGTTCCGGCAATCGACGGTCGGCGCGTCGGCGTCACAGGTGCGGCGTGAATCTGGCCTTCACTGCGGTCCGCATCGCACAAACGCTTGCCGACCATTCCATCGCATTCCTGACCGATGACGAGCAACAGGCCGAGGCATTGACCGAGGCCGTCAAGGCGCTGGCGCCGCACGGGCATGTCATACACGTGCCGTCCAGCGATGCGCTCCCCGGGGAAGCCGCTCCGGCGACGCCGGCCAACGCGGGCCGCCGTGCGTCCGCGTTGCGCGCCCTCCGACTGGCGCGAGACACCCACGTCGCCTGCATCATGAGCGGTGAAGCCGCAGCGCGTCGGTATCCCGCGCCCGATGCGTTCGACAGCGCGCCGCCCACGCTGCATCCGGGCGATGAAGCCGACGCCCAATCTTTCGCGACGCAACTTGCGGCGTTGGGGTATGTCGCCGACGACCGCGTCGACGAGCCGGGCGAAATGGCCGTACGCGGCGAGGTTATCGATATCTTTCCCGCCGACGCCAGTGGTCCGGCACGCATCGAACTGGCAGCGGGAAAGATCGCCGCGATCCGATCGTACGACCCGGTGACGCAGCGCACAGTCGACGATCTGGAGCACCTGGAGATCGGCCGCGCCGCCGAACCACCGATCGGCGAGCCGACGTCCATTCTGGCCCATCTCACGCCAGGGATACTGGCTCTGTCCGGAAAGGCGGATCATCGTCGTAGGCGTTTCATCCAGCTGGCCGGTGACGCCGCCTGTGGTGCGCCGCATCGCCTGGATGCGATAGACGACGCCGCCTGGAAGAAGGCCAGCAAGGACTGGACGGCGTCGCCGTTCGACGCGGACTTCGAGCCGGTTCCGCGCTTCGCCAGTGACCGCTCGCCGCTCGCCGCGACGGTGCGCTTCGCCAAGCCGCTGCTTGCTGCGGGACGCGCGTTCGTGCTGGCAGGCAGCGCGCGAGATCTGCGTTTTTTGCGGGGCAAGGTGGCCCAACGCTTATCGCTGGAAATCGTGGAACTGTACGGATGGTCGGCGCTGGATGAATTACCCACCGGCTGCTGCGGCAGCCTGACGGCGCCTTTCGACGCTGGATACGTAGACGAGCGTATCGTCCTGGTCGCAGCGGCCGACCTGATGGGGAGTCGCGCTCTGATCGGCGATGGCAGCCCGACAGCTGTGAATCCCTGGCACGTTGGCATTGAAGTGTGCAGCGGCGACCTAGTGGTTCACGAGGACCACGGAGTCGGGCGCGTAATGGGCCTGGATCCTTCGTCAGTTGGCGGCGAGAACGGCGACCAGCCTCCGATCGAGCGGATCGTGCTTGAGTATGCTGGTGGTGGCCGGCGTCTGGTCCCTGTCGACGAGGCCGACCGGATCTGGCGTTACGGCGCCGACGGCGACGTGGTGAGTCTGGACAAGCTGGATGGCTCGTCCTGGCACAAGCGGCGCGCGGCGATCAACGCCGCGATCGACGAGAGCGCGAAGGCCCTGACGCTTCTGGCGCGCGAGCGCGAAACGCTGAAGGCGCCGGTCATGGAGCCCGATCCTGCTGCCTACGAACGCTTCGCGGGCGGCTTCCCCTTCAACGAAACGGCGGACCAAGCCCGGACCATCGCCGCCGTCCGTGACGATCTGGCGAGCGGCCGGCCCATGGACCGGCTGGTCATCGGCGACGTCGGCTATGGCAAGACCGAGGTCGCGTTGCGGGCTGCTGCGCTGGCTGCGCTGGCCGGCTTCCAGGTGGTGGTCGCCGCACCGACCACCGTGCTCGTGCGGCAGCACCTGGAGACGTTCCGCCGCCGCTTCGAAGGAACGAAAATCGAGGTGGTTGGCCTGTCACGGCTGAGCAGTGCCGCAGAACGGAAGTCTGCGAAGGCGGGGCTCGCCGATGGCTCGATCGGTATTGTTGTAGGCACCGGCGCCGTGATGGCAAAGGGCGTGAACTACGCGAGACTGGGGTTGGTCGTGATCGATGAAGAGCAACGCTTCGGCGCTGCCGACAAGGCCCGTTTGCGCGGCTTGGGCCCCGTCCATATCCTGAGCCTGAGCGCCACGCCGATCCCGCGTACCCTGCAGGCCGCTCTGGTGGGCCTGCAGCAGATGTCCGTCATCGCCACGCCTCCCGCCCGGCGCCAGCCTATCCGCACCAGCATCGGGCAGTATGACGACGTGCTCGTCCGCACCGCGCTCACTCGCGAAAAGGCGCGGGGAGGCCAGAGCTTCGTGGTCGTTCCGCGTATCGAAGACATGGCGAAAGTCGCGGAGAAGATACGAGGCGTGGCACCCGATCTGGCGCTGGTCGAAGCACACGGAAAGATGTCCGCGGTCGAAATCGACGACACCATGGTCGACTTCGGTACTGGCCGGGGGGATATCCTACTGGCGACCAACATCATCGAAGCAGGCCTCGATGTGCCGCGCGCGAACACCATGATTGTCTGGCGCGCCGACCGCTTTGGCCTGGCGCAGCTGCACCAGTTGCGTGGCCGCGTTGGGCGTGGCAACCGGCGCGGGCAGGTCATCCTGCTGATCGAAAGCGAAGACACGATCGGCGCGCGCACACTCAAGCGGCTGCGCACGCTCGCCACCTTCGACCGGCTGGGCGCCGGCTTCGCGATCAGCGGCCAGGACCTCGACATGCGCGGCGCGGGCGACCTCGTCGGCGAGGATCAGGCCGGGCACATGAAGCTGATCGGCGTCGATCTCTATCAGCATCTTCTTCGTGTCGCGCTGAAGGCCGCGCGGGGAGAGGACGTCGAGCGGTGGAGTCCCGAACTCAACCTGGGCATGAGCGGCGTCCTGCCCGAGAGCTGGATACCGGAGGCGGACCTGCGGCTGTCCCTCTACGTTCGACTGGCGCGCATCGAGAACGAGGAGGCGCTCGATGCTTTCGATGATGAACTGCTGGATCGCTTCGGACCGCTGCCCGCCGAAGCGGCCACGCTGCTGGCCCACGCCCGCATCCGCCTGACCGCGCGGGCCTTGCAGATCGCGCGCATAGACGCGGGCCCCGCTGCGATCGCATTCACTCCGCGCAACGATTGCCCGATCGACGTCGCGGCCACGGGCCTGGCCCAAAGCAAGGGGCGCTGGATCCTTGCCGAGGCCCTGTCGAGCGAGGCCGATCGTATCTTGCGCGTCGAAAGCCTGCTCGACAGTCTCGAATGCTGACGGGCCGGCGCGTCGAGCCGTGCATGCGGCGGGATTATCTTTCGGCCGTGCTGGGTCTTTATGCGCGCGGCGATAGTTTCATTTGCGAAAGCAGCCAGGTCCGACGGGGCGGGCAGCACATCCGAAAAACATGGAGAGCAGGAATGGCAACCGTGAACGACGACGCGCCACCCACCACGTCGAAATCGCGCGAGACCCGCGATGCCGCAGCGCAGGCCTTTGCGGATACGCGGGGCGACACCCTGATCGGGCACACCGTGACGATTAACCGACCCCGCGCGGAGCTCTACGCCTACTGGCGCGATTTCGCACGGTTGCCGACGTTCATGGACAACGTCGAGCGGGTCGACGTGCTGCCGCCGACCCGCTCGCACTGGGTCGTCAAGGCCCCGGGCGGCCGGACCGTCGAATGGGATGCGCTGGTTACCGAAGAGCGGGAGGGCGAACTGATCGCCTGGACGTCTGGCGAAGGCGCAGACGTGCCCAACAGCGGCCGGATCGAATTCCGCGATGCCGGTGATCGTGGCACCATCGTTACCGCGACGATCGTCTACGACCCGCCGGCAGGCGTGGTGGGCAAGCTCATCGCCAAGATGTTCCAGCGCGAGCCCGCCATCCAAGCGCGGCGCGACCTGCGGCGGTTCAAGCAACTGATGGAAACCGGCGAAGTTGCCACCTCGTCGCGCACTCGCGCGCAACTTCAAGAGGAGACAGCCTGATGCGCGCGCTCACCTGGCACGGCAAGCATGACGTCCGCGTCGACACGGTCGACGATCCCGAGATCCTCAACCCGCGCGACGCGATCATCAAGATCACCTCGACCGCGATCTGCGGATCGGACTTGCACCTTTACGACGGGTACATCCCCACCATGAAGGCGGGCGACATCCTGGGCCACGAGTTCATGGGCGAGGTCGTCGAGACCGGCCCGGGATCGACGCTAGTGAAGGGCCAGCGCGTCGTCGTGCCTTTCACCATCGCCTGCGGCAGCTGCTATCACTGCGGCAAGCACCAGTACTCCGCCTGTGACAACGGCAACCCGGCCGATAACCAGGATATCGGCATGGAGTTGTACGGCCAGCCCATGTCGGGCCTGTTCGGTTACAGCCACCTGACCGGCGGCTATGCCGGGGGGCAAGCGGAATACGTGCGCGTGCCGTTTTCCGACGTCGGCCCGATCGTCGTGCCCGACGGGCTGGACGACGACGAGGTGCTGTTCCTTTCCGACATCCTGCCCACAGGCTGGCAGGCCGCCGAGAACGCCGACATCGAGCCGGGCGACACCGTCGCGGTGTGGGGATGCGGGCCGGTCGGCCTGTTCGCGGTGCAATCGGCCTTCCTGATGGGTGCGGCGCGGGTGATTGCGATAGACCACTTCCCCCACCGGCTGGAACTGGCCCGCAAGTTCGGGGCCGAGACCATCAACTTCGAGGCATCCAAGACGTACGAAGCGCTGATGGAAATGACCGGCGGCATTGGGCCCGATGCGGTCATCGACGCGGTGGGCCTGGAAGCGCATGGCTTCTTCGTCGACAACGTAGTTGATCAGATCAAGGCATCGCTGATGCTCGGCACCGATCGCATTCACTCGATCCGCCAGGCCATCGTCGCCTGTCGTAAGGGTGGCCGGGTCTCGATGCCCGCCGTCTACGGCGGCATCGTCGACAAGTTCCCTCTCGGCGCCTTTATGGAAAAGGGGCTGACGCTCAAGACTGGGCAGACCAGCGTGCAGCACTACATGCCCGCGCTGCTCAACGCGATCGTCGAAGGCAAGATCGACACGACCTTCCTTATCTCGCACCGCATGAGCCTGGAAGATGCGCCCAAGGGCTACAAGATGTTCCACGACAACCAGGACGAAGTCACCAAGGTCGTGCTCAAGCCCGGCTTCACCGAAACCGCCGTCGCGGCAGAATAGGACACGCACCATGGCTGACAAATTTGCGATCGTGACGGGTGCCTCCACCGGCATCGGCTTTGAGCTGGCGAGCATCGCCGCCGAAAACGGCTACGACCTGCTCGTCGTCGCAGACGAAGAACTGATCGATGCGGCCGCACAGGACTTTCGGCTGCACGGCGTTTCGGTAGACGCGGTGCAGGCCGACCTGTCGACCCTAGAAGGCCTCGATAACTTGCTGGCCGCCACTGCCGGCCGCCGCATCGATCTTCTTTGCGCCAATGCGGGCCTGGGGCTGGGCCACGGTTTCCTCGAGCAGGATGTCGCCGACTGGCGCCGGGTGGTCGATACCAACATCACCGGCACCCTTTATCTGCTGCAGCAGGTACTCAAGGGAATGGTAGCACGCGACGATGGCAAGGTACTGATTACCGGGTCCATCGCAGGCTTCATTCCGGGCAGCTTTCAGGCGGTCTACAATGGCACCAAGGCTTTCGTGGACAGCTTTGCCGACGCGCTGCGTAACGAGATCAAGGAGGCAAAGGGCGTGACTGTCACGACACTCATGCCCGGACCAGTCGAGACCGAGTTCTTCGATCGCGCCGACATGCTCGGCACCAGCGTGGGCGCGTCAGAAAGCAAGAGCGATCCGGTTGACGTCGCCCGCGACGGGTGGAACGCGCTGATGAACGGCGATGCCCACATCGTCTCGGGCTGGAAGAACAAGATCCAGGCGGCGGTGGCGCACGTCACCCCAGCGGCGATCCTGGCCGAGCAGCATCGCAAGATGGCGCAGCCCGGCTCCGCCGAATGACTATGCCGCCTCGATAGAGGCGCTGACCTCAGGCACTGCGAACCAAAGGATAGATACATGACCACCACGATAGAGCGCACATTCGGCAGTCGCCGCGACGCCGAACTGGCAGTCGAGCGACTGGTTCAGGAATACGGCTTCGAGCGAACCGACGTGTTCGTATCGTCGGCCGGCGATGAAAACAGCGCCGGCGATACGCCCAGCGGCGGCGACACCGCGACCCATCTGGAGCCCGAGCGCAACGATGCGCCGCTTTCCGAGCCGATATCCGTCTCTGTGGACATCAACGACGACGCGCGCGCGGCCATCGTGACTCGCGTGTTCGACGAAATCGCCGCCGGCTAGGAGGTTTCCGCGTCCATTTGGGGACTATTAAAGGAACGATGATCATGCGTCCGCTGAACGAGCCGGAGGATCGAACGCCATCGACGCGGCGCGAACTGCCGCCGCTTCCTTCGCCTGAACGCGTGCAGGAACTCCTGTTCGAAGCGGCCAGGCTGGGGCGCGACGACATGATACCGGTCCTGCTGGAGGCAGGGGCGGATATCGAGGGTGTCGATGCGAAGGAGCACACCGCCCTGGTCCTAGCGACCTATCATGGTTTCGAGGAAACCGCCGCCTTGCTGCTGGATCGCGGCGCCGACCCAAACGGGACGACGGCGAGTGGCAGCCCGTTGATGGGGGTCGCCTTCAAGGGACATCTGGCCATCGCCCGCCGCTTACTTGCCGCCGGTGCGGACCCGAACCTGCGCAACGCCGCAGGACAGACCGCGATCATGATGAGCGCCCTATTCGACCGGCGGGAGGTCATCGAACTCCTTCTGGGCGCCGGCGCCGATATCGATGCGGTGGATGCGGCAGGTAATGACGCGGCCAGCCTCGCGCGAATGCAGGGCAACGAAAGCCTTGCCCGATGGCTGACCGAGCGCCGGGAGGGGCGTACTTCAGCATAACAGTACGGGCATGAGCCCAAGCGTTAAGCGACAGGAGCGATAGTCATGAGCGACGTTTCGATAGGCCCGGGTCCGGGCTCAAACAAAAAAGCATCCGTGCAAGAGGGAGTGGACGCACAAGCCGAGACCGATCGCGACATCGACCGCGCCCTGGCCGGCGCCGAAGCCAAGCCCTTTGCCAATCGCCCCCCGACCAAAGACGCGGATTCCACAACGTCCGCATCCAGGGATGATGAAACCCGGTCTTCTGCTGACGGGGCCGCGAACCTGATCTCCGGGAGGCGCAACGCAGGGCGGGAATAGCGAAGCCCTAGCGCTGGATGCGCGGCTCACGTAAGAGCTGACGATGGCTTCAGGTCGTGCCACGTCGGTGGGAACGCTGCATCTCAACCTGCTCGCCGCGTTCGACCGCAAGCATATGATGTCATTCCTCCTGCAGCTTATGGAACAATAGCAGCATTTCGACCCGCCGTGATGTCCACCGAGCGCACGCCCAACGTCATAGCCGACGGCGTCGATCTTGCCGCGCGTGTCGGCCCGCTCGGCCACGATGCAGACCTGACCACCCGCCGGTTAGGCACCCAGCATCTCCTGATCTGCGCGTCGCCGGACAATGTCGTGCGTCATGGCGCCTGCAACCCCTCGAGAAATGACGCAGCGCGATTGCATCATCGGGTGGCGCAGGGTTCGTTCGCCCGACATGGCTGCTCAAGGAAAAGGTTAGGGGCAAAATAGCCCAGGAAGTGAAAGCCTTGGCCTGCCACGTGCCAGGCAGTTAAGGAACAGCTCCCTGTGCAGCGTCGAACTCGACCGCGCGCGCAAGAGTATTTCTATCGCATTCCTGGGGCAATAACTGACAGGTATAGCGAGTGCCCGTCTCTGAAGCGGACCGTCGCGAATGTCCCAGCGCTCGCCTCCGAAAATACTCCCTAACTGTGACCCGGAACGGCAGCTTGTTCCAGTGAGTCGCTCCGAAGCGGACTTTCCGGAAAGTCCCAAACCCGGGCCTTTTGACCAGTCGGTGTATGGTCTCGGTGGACGGCAAGTTCCGGGGTGGCATCCAAGCGGATGCAACGGCCGAATGGAGGGGGCCAAGCTGACAGCCTCACCAGTCATGTTTGGCGCTTGAATGATTCACAACCCCAGCCCCCTCCCGTGACCAAAATCGATCCCGAAGCTGGCAGCCATATCATGACCAAGCGAACGGCCGCTGGTCATATCGATCCCAAGCTGCTGCTTGCGCTGTGCGAGCACTGACTCCAGCTGCGGGTCGCGATGCAGACTTTCCGCCATGCCAGCCATCACCGCTCGCGTGGCTCGCCTCCCACTCATGTCACCTGCAACGTACTGCCTGTCGCTTTCGGCCGCTAGCGCCTTCCAGCGGCTGACAAAGCTGTCTGCGCGCAGCTCGGGATTGGTGCGCAGTTCGGTCTCGAGCTGGAGCGCGCGGATCGTTCGATTGATACTGCCACTCGCCGCTTCGCGCGCGAGGCTCGGATCCTCGCGATAGGCGGCCTCGGCATCGCGCGCGCCATGCGGCCGCAGCGCATCGAAGTTTTTTCGGGCATCCTTAAGCTCGCCATATTGCTCAGGGGTCGCACGGCCCCCTTCATCCTGGGCCGTGAAGATGGCATCGACCGCTCGGGCATGGCGCTTGAGCGCCAGCGTGCGCTCCCGCCGCAAGGCGGCCTCGTGGGCGTCATCACCGTCGTCGATGACCTGAGCGGGTGGTAACGGTCGCTCGTTCGATGGAACACTGCGATGCCGGCCCCCACCAAGCCGCAGTCCATCGAAAATGCTGCGTTCGGGCTTGGTGTCCGCAGCCGCGTCGCGCGCGGCGCCGTAATCCGATGCCATGTCCTTGCCACGCTCACGGCCAAGGGTGCGCACGAGCCGGTCGCGATCGGCGAAGTCATCCGCGCCGTAATGCATGTCGACGTGCGCCTTGTGCCGCGAGAGCGCGACATAGGAAGCATGGCGATCGAGCCCTGGTGTTGCCAGAACGTGGACATCGTCGATCGACACACCCTGCGCCTTGTGGATCGTCGCCGCGTAGCCGTGATCGACATTGGCGTAGTCCTTGAGGTCGAAGGCGATCGAACGCCCGTCGTCGAGCGTCACCGCCATGCTGACGGCATTGACGCTTTGGACCGTACCGAGCGAGCCGTTCTTCACTCCCAGGCTACGCTCGTTCTTGAGGAACATGACCCGCTCGCCAGCAGCAAAATCGCGGCTGCCGCGCTCGACCTGGAGGGTTACATCCTCGCCCAAGTCTCCGGCAGCGTGCATGCGCTCGCGCGCGGCCTCGTTGAGCAGACGGACTTCGTCATTAGTATGGGTGAGGATGAGCCGGCTCGCATCGGGTCGGGCCTTGCGGTCCCGGTCCCAGCGTTCGATCAGCGCCTCGCTTGCCGCCTCGCGCGTCTCCGCAGCATGGATATGACCCGCCTCTTCGTAAGCCGCCAGCGCCTCGCCGGTCCGCCCGGTCGCCAGACGCCGGGTCGCATCGCGCTGCCAGTCGACCTCCTGGCGGCGGATGGTGGTGATCTCGACGCTGCCATGCCGCTCGGCGACCGAGCGGAATGAGGCGCCGGCCTCGATCGCCTGCAACTGCTCAGGATCGCCGACCAGCACGATCTTGGCCCCGCGCTTCTCGGCTTCCGAGACGACGCGCTCCATCTGGCGCGTGCCGATCATCCCGGCTTCGTCGATGACGAGGATCGAGCGGTCGGTCAGCGGCTCGCGCCCCTGCCCCCACTGATGCTCCATGCTGGCGATCGTGCGCGAGGCGATGGCCGAGCCGTTCTCGAGGTTTTCCGCGGCGATGCCGGAAAGCGCCGCACCGCGCACCTCGTAGCCCGCTGCCTCCCAGGCCTCACGGGCGACGCCCAGCATTGCGCTCTTCCCGGTGCCGGCATAGCCGATCACCGAACTCAGGCCCCTGCTGCCGGTCACATGTTCGAAGGCGCCGCGCTGCTCGGGCGACAGGATCAGCCCGCGCTGCTCGGCGCGCGCCAGCGCCGCATCCTGCATGCGTTCCGGCACGCCGTGGCGCCGACCGGCGTCGAGGCGGATGGTGGCGTTCTCGAGCCGCCGCTCGGTCGCGATCATCGAGCGCGAGGTGAAGCGGTCTTCCCCCCGCCCGTCCTTGCCCAGCTTCACCAGCTCGGGCGAGGTCCGCACCGCCGCCATCACCTGATCGAACTGGTCCTTTCCCTCGCTATGCCGGTGAACGAACATGGCCAGGTCGCGGCTGGTGAAGGTCGCCTGCTGGTGGGTAATCGCATCGATCGCGATTCCCGGGTCGGCGAGGATCTTTGCGCCGTTGCTGCGAGCGATGGCATGGTGCTCTTCGAGCCGCTCGCTCTCCAGCCCCTGGGCCGCCATGCGCGAGGCGGCAGGGCCGATCTTGTGCTGGGGTTCCAGATCGATCCCCTGCGCTTCGAGCGAGCGGTGATCGACGCGGGCATCGATGTCGAGCTGGGCCAGCCTCTCGTTGACGTGATTGGCCCAGGCCTCGCGCCACTGCGTGAGCAGTTCGGTGCGGTTCCAGTCGCGGACCTTGGGACCGAAGCCTACTTCCGTTACTTCGCGCAAGCCCAGCATCACATGGGCATGGGGTTTGGGCTGCCCATCCTCGCCGATATCCCAATGCACATTGAGATCGGCGACCATGCCGCGTGCGACGAACTCACGTTCGACGAAGTCGCGGGCCAGCTCGATCCCGTCGGCCTGGCTCATCTCGCGCGGGATGGCGAACTCGACTTCACGGGCCAGCTGCGCGTCCTTGCGCACCTCGATCGCCTCGACGTCGTTCCACAGCCGCTCCCGGTCGCGCCACTCGTCGGGCGCGCCTTCGGGGAGCAGCACTTCGCTGTGGACGACGCCGGCCTTGTTGGAAAAGTCATGGGAGCGATCGAGCCGCTCGTCGCGCAGCCGCGAGCCCGAACGGTAGGCAGCCGAAGCCACCGCCGACGAGCCGGCGGCGCGCGAGATGATTTTGGCCGAGAAGTGGTAGATCGCCATGGCGACATACCATCTACCCTTAAAAGCGCACGTCGGCACGACGTATAAGCGCGCCCTCGAAAGATTTCATCAGTCTCGGGATGGCAAGATCTCAAGACATTCCAGCACGTTGAGACTGATCGGAAGCTTCGATAACTGCTTCGTCCGGCACCATCAATGGAAAGGACGAACCCATGCGCAAACCACGGGACTACGACGCCGAACTGAAGGCACTGACCGACAAGGCCCGGCAACTCAAAGCGCGCAAGACGAGGCAGCTCGGCGAACTGGTCGAGGCCACCGGCGCCGACGCACTGACGGCGGAGGAACTGGCGGGCGCGCTGCTGACCATCGCCGCGACCACCGAGCCGGCCAAGCGGGAGGCATGGCGCAAGCGGGGCACCGCGTTCTTTTCAGGCGAGCGGACAGCCGATCCGGAGCCCGCTCGCCCAGGCACTGGCGGCGAGCCGCGCCGGCCTGCGGCGGAACCGGGCGGCCATGAACCGCCTCGCAGCGAACAGGGCACGGCATGACACGCGGGAATGGCGGGTGAAGCGGCGGGAACGCACCAGACATCTGATCGAACTGGGCGGGCTCGTGGTGAAGGCCGGCCTTGTCGAACTGGTGGATGACGATCGCGCCGTTATCCTGGGCCTGCTGGTCGAGGCCGCCGCCAAGCTACAGGGGGACGATCGCGAGCAAAGCCTGACGCTATGGCGACGGCGCGGCGCCCGTGCCTTTGCGGAAGATCAGGCTGAACGCGATGCGCAGGCAGACCGCTCCGGCCTGCAGCGCACCGATCCTACCTAGCACCGTCAACCCGTCGCAGCGCCGCGCCGCCGATGCCAAGGGGAACGACCACGATTTCGCCGTATGCGCCGGCAACCATACCGCCCTGGTCGAAGGGCTCGACCTCGCTTGGCTCGTAGACGTATCGGAAGCTGTTCGGCCCGCCCGCCGCGACAGCGAACGAGGCCAGGCGCAGTTCGTCACCGTCGCGCACGATCCAGTGTGTGCCGGGCTGCCACACCTGTCCCTTCGGGATCACCAGCACACCGTCATCCAGCGACGAGCGAGGATTGGCCTGTTCGCCCTCGCCAACAAAGAGGCCCTGCGCCGGTTGTCCATCCGGGGTCATCACCTCGAGGCGCAGCTCCACCGCCGAATCGTGGCGGGCTTCGGCGAGGGCCAGTTTCGGCGCGCGCAGCGGCCGGGCGAAGAGATGCAGCCGAATGCCCTCGAGCCGCCACTGCCCGACCAGCGACATCTCTGTCCCCATCCCGCCGCCCTCACGTTCGAACATCGGTTCGTCGGCGGTCATCCGCTCCTCGAACCGGCTATCGGCATCGAGGCGCAGGGTGATGGTGATGCCCTCCTGGCTGCAGCGATAGAGGCCTGGCGATATGGCAACGGAAGCCGGATCGGGTTCTTCATCCCGGAGCTCAGGTCCGGAGCATGCGACCGGCGCGGAATTCGGGTTCGCGAATGCCGGCGCCGGCGCCGTTGCGACGGCAAAACCCGGGGCGAGGATCGGTACCTTCATAACCGAAATCCTGCCGGGCAACGCCGGCCACCGCAAGCGCATTGCCCGGCGCCGCCCGAGCGGCCATAGCCGCGCCGATGGACGACAATCTCAATGCAATCATCCTGCGGGTGCTCGGACGGACACCGCAATGGATCCGGCACGACCTCGACGCCAAGGAGGATGCCTTGCGCCAGCGAGCGGAAGAGACACTCGCCGCGATGATCGCCAGCGCCGTTCGGGAGGGAACCGCAGACTCGGCTGTGGCTTAAGTGGGTTCAGGTTACCGGAGCTCCCGCCTCATGCGCCGCGCGGCGTCTCACTCGCTCGTCTTGCTTGCCGTTCTGGGGAGTGCTGCCGTCACAACAATTTCAGCGTCGGCCCGGCCTGCCAAAACGCCCGTCCAGGTACAGTGTGCGGGTGGCCGTCAGTTCCTGCTCCAGGCGGAGCAGCGGCGCGCACGGGTCCGGCTGGGCGAGCGGCAAATCGACCTCGTCCGCACGCCTTCGTCGATGGGTCAGCAGTACCATGGCCCGCAGGCCACGCTGATCCTGGACGGGGACTTCATTGCCTTCGTTCCGAAGGACGACGCTGGCTGGCAAGATTGCCGCGTCGCTAGGACGATCTCGGCGTCGGCGCCAAACGGGTAGGCAAAACCGTTACGGTCGAACCACCAGCGTTCCCGTGCGGATGAGATCCGGTTCAGGCGCCCAACCGCTCGAGCAGAAAAGCGGCGCGGTCCTCGACCGATGCCTTCGGCACGATCACCACATCGTAGCCCAGGCGCGGATACGCGACGAGAAGGCGCTCGTACTCATCGAGGGCCGACGCGATGTCGTGCTGGCGGTCGGCATCCTGGCGATACATTTCTGGCCAGGGCGGGGTCAGGAAAACTTCACCGTGGTAGCGGTGCTCGCGGCAGAGAGCCTCGGCCACCGGCTCGCCGCTGACATGCTCCAGCGCGACGGCGGCATCGATCAGGCCGCGATCGAAGAAGACCCATCCGTCATGGCGTTGGGCCTCGGCGCGATCGTGCAGCGAAACGTCGATCGCGCGGCGGGCAAAGGCCTGCATGTTGATCCAGGGAAGTGCAGATCCATCACCGGAGCTCGTCTCAGCGATGACCCGGCGGCCGGGCTCTTCGACAACGGCGTGCCCGCGCCGCGCGAGTTCGGCGAGCAGGGTCGATTTGCCGCCGCCCGAGCAGCCCGAGATGACGACAAACCTGTCCGATAGAGGGCCGGTCATTCTCGAGGTTCAGCCGACCGGCGCATCCGCCTCCAGCTTGGCGATGCGCTCGCTGCAGATGGCCTGGACCACGCGGCCGAGTTCCTCGACCTGCTTGCCCAGCCAGGTCAGCTCCTCCGCAGTGATGGTATAGTGCTTGGAGTAGCGCGCCTTGACGTAAGCCTCTTTGAGCTTCTCGAACATGGCGCGGTGGCGGTGATTGTCGTTCGGCCAGACATAGACAAGCCGGGGGTCAAGGCGCTCGGCCTGGGTGCGCAGGAATGCGAGATTGTGCACGTGGGGCGTGTAGAACGTCGTCACAAGCAGGACGCAGTGATAGAGGCGTTCGGTCGCCTGATGAAGTTCAAAAGCTGCTTTGTTGAAGCGCTGGCGATCGCGGTTTGATGCGAAGTCGTCAAAGAATTCCGCTGAACTCGGAAACCACTCCTCAAAATACCCCTTCGCCATCGCCAGCGCCGCCTCGGGCGTCTTGGGCTTGGGCGTGTGCAGCGCCGTATCGTCGCTCTCGTAGAGCGCGATGCCGTCCTTGGCGATGTCCATGAAGAAATAGCGACCGTGGGCGAGCCCGTCGTTCACTTCCTGCAGGGTGTGAATGATCAGATTGACCGGGGTCTTGAGGGTGCCGGTGATGCCGTACTCGCGCATCAGCCGGTCATCGACCTTGGCCCAGTACTTGACCCGGTCGGTCAGGCGCTTGTCGCTGACGATGACGAGCAGGTCGTAGTCGGACTTGTAGCCCTTGGCGGTATGCGGCTCATCGACCCAACCGCCCCGCGCATAGGAGCCGTAGAGCACGACCTTGAGGATACGCCCCTTCTTCTTCCAGTCGTGGGTGGCGAGCGCGATGCCGTCCTCGAATTCCTCGAAGACGAGCTGGAGCACGCGCGCGAGCTCGCGCTGCTTGTTGGCGGGAAGATGGTCGAGATCGCTTCGCATGGTGCCTCCTACCCTGTCGTCCCCGCCGCCCGATGGCAAGCCACCGGGCGGCGGGAACCTTTCACCATGGCCACAGACGGCGCCACCATGGCTCGCGTTCGCGTTCGCGCACGGATCGCATCAGGATCAGCAGCGCCTGGGTGAACGCCGCCTCGATCTCCGCCATCCCGACACCGTGATTCCGGGCAAGATCGGCATACGTCACCGTCTCGATGCGCAAGGCCAGAAACACCTCGCGCTGGAACGGCGTCATCTGCCTGAGCCCCCGCCGCTCGGCGCGCAGCAGGGCCCGGCGGGAAGGCTGCCGGCTCATGGCCGGTCCTCCCCGCAGGCGAGCAACCAGTCCGCCCCCTTGCTGGCCGCGCTCGCTGCCCGGAAGATCGCCTTGTCATCCGCCCTGAGGACCTCAAGCCATGCGCCGATGTAATCGGCGTGGCGAACCGTGGGCTGGATACCCAGCGAGGCACAGGCAAACGCCGCCGTCATTTCCGCGATGAGTTCCTCGCGGGCATAAGTTGCCGAACCGAACACTCCGGACTGATCGCGCTCCAGCCGGCCCTTGCCGCCGACGTAGTGACCGAGCTCGTGCAGTGCGGTGCGATACCAGTTGATCGGCTCCCGGAAGGCAACCTGCGGCGGCACCTGCACGAAATCCGGGCCCGGCGCATAGAACGCCTCACTGCCGCCGATCCGGAAGTCCGCCCCCGACCCGGCAATGATCCGATCCGCCTCGGCGATCGCCAGGACCGGATCGGGTAGCGCCGAACCACCCGCCAGACCCTCATCCAGCCCTTCGCATTGATCGATGTTGAAGACGACAAAGCGCTTGAGGAACGCCACCGTGCGCACCTCGCCGCCTTCGCTCAACGCACGCGCCGCTTCGTCCTTGGGGGTGAAGCGATCCGCATAGCATATCACCGTCCCCTTCTCGCCGCGCCGCACGTTCCCGCCCGCCGCTGCCGCCTGCCGGTAAGTGAGCCAGCGCTGCGAGGAGAACCCGCCCCCGACACCCGCCGCCCACAAGATGAGCACATTGATCCCCGAGTAGACCCGCCCCGACACCGCATTCGCCGGCATCATGCACGGACACTTGCTCGCGTCCCAGGGCTGCACCCACGGCAACCGGCCCTCTTCCAGCTCGGCAATGATGCGCGCGGTAACCTCGCCATAGAGGCTCTGACGTTCGGACATGCTCCTTCACTCTTTCCTCAACCGCCATTGACCGGCGCCAGGGTGGCGGGGGGCGGCAGGAGCGAACCGAAAAGCCCCGCCGGCTGAAGGCGGGGCGCACCTGAAAGGCCGCAACGCAGTGGAGGACCTGAGCGCAGCGCAGGTTGCGCCGCGCCGAGGCGGGGCTAGGGGGTAGCGACGCCCCCCGCCACCTTGGGGCCGAAGGCCCAGCGCCGCCGCGCACCCGCGGCGTCCGCATCCGGGGCGCACCCGCGCCCCGCCCGGACCGCCACGCAGGGCCGCCCTTCGCGTCAGGGATCGCAGCGGCCATGCCGGCGAGACGCCGCAAGGCGGCTCGACCGACGCGAAGCGGAAAGCAGAGCCCGGCCCGGCCACCGGCCGAGGGACGCCCGAAACGGCATTGAAAATATTTCTGTCGCAGCCCCAAGCAGCCTCGGAGACGACCGCCAAGCACAGGATATAATGGCGTAAAACCTGCGGAATCCCACGATCTTGACCGCATCGGAGCCATCTCAAATGCTGTCTTCGCGAGGCAATGCCGCCTACGCCTGTCCGGGAGACAGCACCGTGACCGAGAACACCCCCGACCGTATCCTTCGCCTCAACGCCGTGCTCGACCGCACCGGACTTTCACGCGCGACGCTCTATCGCAAGATCCAGGGCGGGACCTTTCCCAGGCAGCTGCGGATCGCAGCGCGCTGCGCGGGCTGGCGCGAGAGCGCCGTCAACGAGTGGATGCGCAATCCGATGTTCTATTCGGTCGAGGATAGCGGAAGTTGATGGCGGCACTCATGATCAGCTTACCCCTGCCGAGCGCTTACCACGAGCCGTCAAATGCCCCACTTCAGCACTGAAACCACCGTTCGTAAGCTCGAGGGTGAACGTCTGCTCGCGGCATGAGTGCGTTCAGCCGTCCCGGCTCAACGTACGAGGAACCCTTCGGCGCCACCGCGCTTTGCAAACGCCATGAAGATCGCCACCTACAACGTGAACGGGATCAACGGCCGCCTGCCCGTCCTGCTGCGATGGCTGGAAATCGCCGCACCCGACATCGTGTGCCTCCAGGAGCTGAAAGCACCTGACGAGAGCTTTCCGCAAAGCGTGATCCGGGATGCCGGCTACGAGGCGATCTGGCATGGGCAGAGCCGGTGGAACGGCGTCGCCATCCTGAGCCGTGTCGGCGAGATTCATGAAACCCGCCGCGGCTTGCCCGGCGACCTTGCCGACGAACAGAGCCGCTATATCGAGGCGGCCGTCAATGGCGTGCTGATCTGCGGACTGTATCTGCCCAATGGCAATCCGCGCCCTGGCCCCAAGTTCGAGTTCAAGCTGCGCTGGTTCGATCGGCTCCACGACCATCTCGCCGGGCTCATCGGTCTGGACGCGCCGGTCGTTTGCCTGGGCGACTTCAACGTCATGCCGACCGATCTCGACGTCTATGCGCCCGAACGCTGGCAGGAAGATGCACTTTTCGCCCCAGAAGTGCGCACCGCCTATGCCCGTCTCCTCAAGCAGGGCTGGACCGATGCGGTGCGTACACTCCATCCGCACGAGACCATCTACACCTTCTGGAAATACTGGCGCGGCGCCTTCGAGCGCAATGCGGGGCTCAGGATCGACCATGCCCTGCTCAACCCGGTCGCGGCACAGCGACTGGTCGCCGCAGAGGTCGACACCCGGCCACGCGGATGGGAAAAGACCAGCGACCATGCGCCCTTGTGCATCGAACTTTCGGAGGCGGCCGCGCCGCGCAAGCGGGGCGAAAGCCCCCGCAAACGCCCGGTCCGGCCCAAATCCTGAGCGCTTGCGAGCCTCTGAGAGCACTAGTGCGCGCATAGGCGCTGCTCGAATTCTTTTTCGTTTTCAGCCCATTGCTTAGCCACTCGCTCCCCGGATTTGGGTTAGCTGACGCCTTGACGGAACACGGTCAAAGTTGGAACATATAGCGAACACATGAGTCGCTATTGACCAATGATCCTGCAAACTGCCCTTCCCTCCCGGCTGCCCGCCGAACACCTCGCCGCGCTGCGCGCGCAGGTCGCGCAAGTCCAGGCCATGCGTGGTCCGGTGCTGCCGTTTGGCGTGCCGGACATCGATTCCCGGCTCGCGGCCGGCGGCCTGGATGGTGCCGCGCTGCATGAAATAGCCGGCGCGAGTGCCAGCTGGAGCGACGATGCCGCCGCCACGCTGTTCGCCGCCGGCCTCGCCGCGCGCTTTGCTGTTAGGCCAGGCATGACGGTGCTGTGGGCGCTCAGCCGCTTCGACCTTTACGCGCCCGGCCTCGAGCAGATCGGCCTCGGCCCCGACAAGGTGCTCTACGCGCAAGGGACGAAAGACGCCGAAGTGCTGGCACTTGCCGAAGATGCCTTACGTGACGGGTCGCTGGCCTGCGTAATCGCCGAGGTCAGAGCAGCCGATCAAACCGCTACCCGGCGGCTGCAGCTTGCCGCCTCCGACGGGCGAACTCCCATGCTGCTCTACCGGCGGCATAGGTCTCGCGAGCGTAGTCCGCTGATCCAGCCATCCGCCGCCATGACGCGCTGGAGCATCGGATGCGCGCCGTCCGCGCCGCTTCCCCATGCCGGCATCGGACGGGGGCAGTGGTCCGTTGAACTTGTCCGCCAGCGCGGCGGCAATCCTTTTTCTCTTTGCGTCGAGGCCTGCGATGACCAGGGTTGCCTCGCTCTACCTGCCGCAGTTGCCGATCGAGCGACTACGACGGTTGGAGCGGCCATCCGCGCCGCCTGACGCGGCGGCGCTGGCCCCCCGTTTCCTGCCCCCCATCGACGACGATCCCGGTGCCTGCTCGGTGCCGCGCGGCGGCGGCTGGCGGCCGGGTGCGCGCTGGGCGCAGGGGGCACTCGGCACCGCGCCGGCGCAGGCCGATATCGACGCCTTGCCGGCGCACCAGCGACCCACCATGCGTGAGATGGGGCGACGCAGCGAGAGCGCCGATCATCCCTTCAGGGCGATGGCTCCCGACGACGGCGTGCCATCTTGCGCGCCATCGCGGGTGCGCGTGGTCCATAGCCACCCAAGTCGTTGGACGAAGCCCGTGGTGCTCATCGCGCGCAGCGGTCAGCGCGACGTCGTGACTGCCACCTGCCCCGCGGCGCTGGAGCTCGGCCTTCGCCCTGGCATGGCCGCCGCCCATGCGAGGGCACTGGTAAGCGACCTCGACGTGCGCGACGCCGACCGGGCTGCCGACGCGGCGTGGCTCGAACGCCTGTCGCTTCACGCCGTGCGCCACTGGACGCCGACGGCGAGCACCTGCGATCCTGATGGCCTGTGGCTCGACGTGACCGGGACCACCCATCTGTTCGGCGGCGAGGCACGTTTCTGCCGGCGGGTCCTGCGGTTCCTCCAGCGTCTCGGCTTCACCGCCAGCATCGCCATCGCCGGAACGCCGGGCGCCGCGCATGCCCTCGCCCGCTTCGGCGGACACGCCGTGACTCTCCTGCCGCCGCGCGCCGAGGCCCAGGCGATCGCCGATCTACCACTGGCGGCGCTGCGCCTCCCTGCCGATACCCTGGCGACGGCAAGCCGGTTCGGTCTGGAGCGGATCGCCGATCTCTATGCGATGCCGCGCGGCCCCCTCGCCAAACGTCTCGGGCTGAAGGCCGTCGAGCGGCTCGACCAGGCACGAGGCCTGGTGGCGGAACCGATCGTGCCCGTGGTCCCGTTCGAGGCACCGCGTGCTGAGCGCCGGCTGCTGGAGCCGATCATCACGGCCGATGCGATCAACCAGGTCATCGGCGATCTCCTCTGCGATCTGGTGCACGGTCTGCAAGGCCGCCGGCTGGGCCTGCGCACCGCTGTCCTGACCTGCCAGCGGGTGGACGGGCTGGCGCAGCGGATCGCCGTGGGCACCGCGCGCGCCACACGCGACGCCAGGCATCTGGCGCGCATGTTCGCGATGCGCGTCGAACGGATCGACCCGGGGCTCGGCATCGAGGTGATGCAGCTCGCCGCGCCGCGCGTCGAGGACCTGCAACCGGTCGCCATCGCATCCGGCCTCCTCGACACCGCGCACGCGCCCGATGTTGCCCCCCTCGTCGACCAGCTGGCCGGCCGGGCCGGCGATGCGGCGCTGTTCCGTGTGAGCGCGGTCGAGAGCGACGTGCCTGAGCGTGCGGTGCGCCGCACCGCGCCCTTGGCAACGACATTGGGATGGCCGGTTTGGCGCCGCCCTGTCCGCCTGCTGAGGCACCCCGAGCAACTCTCCAACGTTGTCGCGCTGCTGCCCGATCATGCCCCTCGCCGCTTTTCCTGGCGCGGGACGGATTATCGGGTCGCGGCAGGCGAAGGCCCCGAGCGCGTCCACGGTGAATGGTGGCGCTCGGCCCGCGAAATGTGGGCGGTGCGCGACTACTTCATGGTCGAGACCGGGGGCGGCGAGCGCTTCTGGCTGTTTCGGCGCGGCGACGGCATCGATGCACCGACGGGCGATCTCAGCTGGTATCTCCACGGCGTGTTCGGCTGATGGCGACCTACGTCGAACTGCAGGTCACCAGCCACTTCTCGTTCCTGCGCGGCGCTTCCGCGCCAGAGGAACTCTTCGCGGCTGCCGCGGCCCTCGGGCATGGCGCGCTGGGCCTTGCCGACCATAATACGGTTGCCGGGGTAGTCCGCGGATGGGCGGGGCAAAAGGAGACGGGCGTACGCATGGTCGCGGGCTCGCGCATCGACCTGACAGATGGCCGCGCGCTGCTGCTCTACCCCGCCGATCGCGCTGCCTGGTCGCGGCTCACGCGCCTGCTGTCCTTGGGCAAGGGCCGCGGCGGCAAGGGACGGTGCCTTCTGGAATGGAGCGACATTGCCGAGCGCGGCGAAGGGTTGATCGCGATCCTGCTCCCGGACATGCCGGACGCGCGAACAGCGCAGCACCTCGCGGACCTGCGCGCCGTGTTCGGAGGTCGCGGCTACTGCGCGCTGTCGCTGCGCCGCCGGCCGGGCGACCAGGCGCGGCTGCACGGTCTCGATGCCCTGGCCCGGGCAGCCGGTATCCGCAGCGTCGCGACCGGCGACGTGCTCTACCACCAGGCCGAACTACGCCCGCTCCAGGACGTGATGACCGCGATCCGCGAGCGGACCACGATCGACGCACTAGGCTTCCGGCGCGAGCGGTTCATGGACCGGGACCTGAAATCCCCTGAAGAGATGAAGCGCCGTTTCGCCGCCTTCCCCGACGCCATTCGCGCCACCGCCGATATCGCCGCGCAATGCCGCTTCGATCTCGGCGAGATCCAGTACCAGTACCCTTACGAGGAAGTGATGGCGGGGCGCACCGCGCAGCAGGCCCTTGCCGCGCTGACCGAGGAGGCGGCGCTGCGCATGTTCCCCTACGGGCTTGGCAAGGCTTACCGCAAGCAGATCGATCACGAGCTGCGGCTGATAGCCCAGCTCGGCTATGCCCCCTATTTCCTGACCGTCCATGCCATCGTCGCGGAAAGCCGGCGGCGCGGCATCCTGTGCCAGGGGCGGGGGTCCGCCGCCAACAGCTGCGTGTGCTTCATGCTGGGCATCACCTCGATCGATCCGATCAAACACGAACTGCTGTTCGAGCGCTTCGTCTCGGGCGAGCGCAAGGAGCCGCCGGATATCGACGTTGATTTCGAGCACGAGCGCCGCGAGGAGATCATCCAGTGGATCTACGAGACCTACGGGCGCCACCGCTCGGCGCTGACCGCGGTCGTCACCCGCTACCGCACGCGCGGCGCGGTCGCGGAAGTGGGCAAGGCGCTGGGGCTGCCGCGCGATCTTACCAAGATGCTCACCGGCCTCGTGTGGGGCTGGTCGGTGGACGGGATCGGCGACGAACAGATCGAGAGCCTCAATCTCAACGCCGACGACCACCGCCTGCGCCTGACGCTGGAATTGTCGCGGCAGCTGATCGGCACGCCGCGCCACCTGTCGCAGCACCCGGGCGGCTTCGTGCTGACGCAGGAGCGGCTCGACGATCTCGTCCCGATCGAGCCGGCGCGCATGGAGGATCGCCAGATCATCGAGTGGGACAAGGACGATATCGATGCCCTGAAGTTCATGAAGGTCGACGTGCTGGGCCTGGGCATGCTCGGCTGCATGAACCGGGCCTTCAACCTGCTCGAGACCCACAAGGGCGTCCGCGTCGGCATGGCCGACTTGCAGGACGACGACCCGGACGTCTATGCGATGATCCAGGAGGCCGACACGCTTGGCGTCTTCCAGATCGAAAGCCGCGCGCAGATGTCGATGCTGCCGCGCATCAAGCCCGACAAGTTCTACGATCTCGTCATCGAAGTGGCGATCGTGCGGCCCGGGCCGATCCAGGGCGACATGGTCCATCCCTACCTGCGCCGGCGCGAAGGCGAAGAGACGCCCGAGTACCCCAAGGCAGAGCTGCGCGCGGTGCTGGAAAAGACCCTCGGCGTGCCGCTGTTCCAGGAACAGGCGATGAAAGTGGCGATCGTCGGGGCCGGCTTCACGCCCGCCGAGGCCGACCAGCTGCGGCGCGCGATGGCGACTTTCAAGCTCACCGGCGGGGTCAGCCACTTCTACGACAAGCTCGTTGGCGGCATGGTTGCGCGCGGCTACCCCAAGGACTTCGCCGAGCGCACTTTCAAGCAGATCGAGGGCTTCGGCTCCTATGGTTTTCCTGAGAGCCATGCCGCCTCCTTCGCCAAGATCGCCTATGCGAGCTGCTGGATGAAGCATCATCATCCCGACGTCTTCTGCGCCGCCCTGCTCAATGCGCAGCCGATGGGCTTCTATGCACCAGCGCAGATCGTGCGCGATGCCCGCAGCCACGGCGTCGAGGTACGGCCCGTCTCGATCAACCACAGTCACTGGGATTGCTCGCTCGAACCCGGGCGAGGGCGATATCTCGCCGTCCGTCTCGGCTTCCGGCAGGTACGCGGGCTTGCCAACATCCACGGCGCCGCGATCGTCGCCGCCCGCGGCCCCTCCCCGTTCGAGAGCGTCGAGGAGGTCTGGCGCCGCGCCGGGGTGCCGCGCGCGGCTATCGAGCGGCTTGCAGAGGCCAACGCCTTTTCCTGCCTCGCCGAGGATCGGCGCCAGGGGCTGTGGAAGGTCAAGGGCCTCGGCGAAGCGCCGCTCCCGCTCTTCGCGGCGGCCGATGAGCGCGAGGCCCGGTTCTCGCCCGAAGGCGTCGAGCCGGACGTCAGCTTGCGGGCGATGAGCGAGGGGCGCGAAGTAGTCGAGGACTACCGCTCGCTCCAGATGTCGCTGCGCGGGCACCCGCTGCAGTTCCTGCGCGCCGAGCTGGATGCCATGGGCATCGTGCCCTGCGCCGATCTTGGCCTGGTCCCCGATGGTCGCAATATCGAGGTCGCCGGAGTTATCCTGGTGCGCCAGCGGCCCGGCTCGGCCAAGGGTATCCTGTTCGTGACGATCGAGGACGAGACCGGGATCGCCAACGGCATCCTGTGGCCCAACAAGTTCGAAATCTACCGGCGCCAGATCATGTCCACGTCGATGATCGCGATGCGCGGCCGACTGCAGAAGGAAGGCGAGATCATCCACGTCATCTGCGACCGCATCATCGATCACGACGACATGCTGCGTTCGATCGCCCACACCGACTTTGCGGTGGCGCCGGGGCGCGGCGATGGGGCGAGCAACGGCGGCGGTCCGGATCCGCGCGACCCGTCATGGCCGCGGGGCCGGACGCTGGCCTCACCGCCCTTTGGTACTGCTGCAAACCTGGATGATCTCGTGCCGATCCGTAGCCACGATTTCCATTGATCCGCGCAGCGCCGCCTAGCCCTGACCATGCGCACGGCGTTTTCCGGGCGGTAAGCGCGGGGCGGGGTTTCACACAGCGCTTGGCGTGGCTATCACCCCGCTATGGCGCCTCCCCCGATCGACCTGCTGGCAGACGCCGCGCGTGCCCTCGCCGCGCACCCGGACTTCCGCGTGCTCCGGCGGCTCGTGCCGGTGGATCGCCTGCATGCGGGGCCAGCCCAGGGAAAGACGCGGATCGGCATTGCGCTCGATGTCGAGACGACCGGCCTCGACCGCGAAAACGACGAGATCATCGAACTGGCCGTGCAGCGCTTCCGCTTCGACGAACTCGGCCAGATCGTGCAGATCGGCACACCGCGGGTCTGGCGCGAGGATCCGCAGCAGCCCCTCGACCCCCGGATCACGAAGCTCACCGGCCTTACCGATGACGACCTCGCAGGCCAGGCGATCGACGAAACCGCCGCGGTCGAAATCCTCGCCTCCGCCGACCTCATCGTCGCTCACAATGCCGCCTTCGACCGGCCCTTCGTCGATCGCCGGCTCCCGGCGGTGGCCGGCCGGCCCTGGGCCTGTTCGATGGCCGAACTCGACTGGCTGGAGCTGGGCTTCGACGGGAAGGCTCTCGGCTACCTCGTCGCGCAGTGCGGGTGGTTCTTCGAAGGCCACCGCGCCGAGAACGACATCCTCGCGCTCATCTATCTGCTCGGCCATGCCGCCCCGGACGGCGAGACGATCCTCGCCAAGCTGCTCGCCTGCTCGGAGCGGCCGAGCTACCGTGTGAACGCCGTCGATGCCCCGTTCGAGGGCAAGGATGCCTTGAAGGCGCGCGGCTATCGCTGGGACGCGGCCATGCGCTTCTGGGGGAAGACCATCACCGAGGGAGAGATGGAAAGCGAACGGACTTGGCTGCTGCAGGACATCTACGCCGGGCACGGCGAGCCCGCCTTCCATACCCAGTCCGCCTGCGAGCGATATCGCTAGCACCTTGCCGGCAAGCCGCCGCAGATAGGGTTTCAAGCCGCCTCGCCTCCTCTATGAGAGAAGCATGCGTAAACTGATCCTCATTGCCTTGCCGCTCGCCGTCGCCTCTCCTGCCTATGCCTGGGGACCGATCGGCCACCGCATCACCGGCGCCATCGCCGACGAGAACCTCAGCGGGCTTGCCCGCGCCCATGTCCGGTCGCTGCTCGGCACCGAGGACCTGGCCGAGGCGGCGACCTGGCCCGATGACATGAAATCCGATCCCGACACCTTCTGGCAGAAGCAGGCCAGCCCCTGGCACTATGTCACCGTGAAAGGTGACGACTACCAGTCCTCCGATGCTCCGGCAGAGGGGGATGCGATGACGGCGCTGTCGCGGTTCACTGCCACCTTGCGCGATCCCAAGGCGTCTGCGGACGAAAAGCGCCTGGCGCTGCGCTTCATCGTCCACATCATCGGCGATCTGCATCAGCCGCTGCACGACGGCGCCAGCACCGATCGCGGTGGTAATACCGTCACCGTCACGTGGTTCGGCAAGCCGACCAACCTGCACTCGGTTTGGGATTCAGGGCTGATCGAGCAGCGTTCGCTATCGTATTCCGAGTACGCCAAGTGGCTATCGCGCTCGATCACGCCCGCGCAGGTGATTGCCTGGAATCAGCGCGATCCCGCCGTGTGGATCCATGAGAGCATCGCCTTGCGCAAAACGATCTATCCGGTCGATCCCGCGCTCTCCTGGGACTATGCCTACCAGCACCGGACCGAAGTCGACGATCGTCTCAAGCAAGGCGGTGTGCGTATCGCCGCCTACCTGAACTGGATTTTCGACAGTGCCCAACCTGCCCGCGGCGCACCGAGACGTTAAGCGGGCCGACGCTCGCCCACTCAGAGCATCTCGAGCGGGCGCCGCTTCGTTGGCGCTGGGAAACTTCGGTCGAGCAGCGTGATGTCGTCCGCAGTGAGATCGAGGTCCAGGGCGGCGCGATTGTCACGGACGTGCGCCAGCGAGGAGGCCTTGGGTATCGCCAGAATTCCGGGCTGTCGCAGCAGCCAGGCGAGAGCGACCTGCGCCGGTGACACCCCGTGTTCGGCCACGATCTGCGCCAGCGCCCGGTGACCCAGCAGCCGGCCCTGCTCGACCGGGCTATAGGCCATCACCGGGATCGCACGCTGTACCAGCCACGGGATCAGGTCGAACTCGGGACCACGCCGGGTGAGATTGTAGAGGATCTGGTCGGTCATGCAGGTCCGGCCCCCGGCCGACTCGAGCTCGGCCATGTCTTCGGTATCGAGGTTGCTCACGCCCCAGCGCGCGATCAGCCCCGCTGCGACCAGGGCTTCCATCGCCTCGACCGTTTCCGCGAGAGGCACGCTGCCCCGCCAGTGCAGCAGGTAGAGGTCAAGCCAGTCGGTGCGCAGGCGCTTGCAGCTCGCTTCGCACGCCTGCCGCAGGCGCGCCCGCGATGCATTCTGCGGATAGGCCTTGCTGACGAGGAAGACCTCGTCCCGGCGGTGCGCGATCGCTTCCCCGACGACACGTTCGGCTTCGCCGTCGGCATACATCTCGGCCGTGTCGATCACCGTCAGGCCGAGATCGAGGCCTGCCTGCAGTGCGGCGATCTCGTCGGCCCGCCGGCCGCGCTCCTCGCCCATCATCCATGTGCCCTGGCCCAGGGCAGGCACTGCCGTTCCATCCGGAAATTCAATGTTCTTCATGGTCGGATCAACGTCCGGCAGGGGATTGGGTTCGCCGCAAAAGCTGCAAGCCCCTGCAATCCGGTGCAAGCCTCTCGCCCGCTTGATCCGAACTGCCCGGTGCGAAGACGCTAAGACGATGGACCTGTCTGCGATCACCGGCGCCAGACTGGCCCCGATTGCCAAGCGGAAATCGACGGTTATCGTGCCTGGCGAGAGGAGCACGCCCATCTGCAACCTGTATCGCCTGACCACGCCGACCGACGCCATTGCCGGGCTGTTCGCCGCGCAGACCGGGCCGGCACCCAACGTGGCGGAGGAAATCTACCCGGGCTATCCGGGTCTCGTCGTCGCCGGCGGTCAGATCCGGTCGATGACATGGGGGTTTCCTCGGGCCATGAAGAGCAAGCGTACCGGTCTTCCGATCAAGCCGCGCACGGTCAACAATGCCCGCGAGGACAAGCTGGCAACCCCGTTCTGGCGCGACAGCTTCGTCAACCGGCGCTGCCTGATCCCGGTCAGCGCTTGGGCGGAGGCGCAAGGGGAGGAGGGACGGATGACCCGGACCTGGTATGCCGTGCCCGGCGACGAACCGTTCGCGGTAGCGGGAATCTGGCGGCCGACCAGCGAATGGGGCGACGCCTATTCGATGGTCATGGTCGGCAACTGTGCGTTCATGGCGGAGGTCCACGACCGGATGCCGACGATTCTGCACCGCGACGCCTGGGACGCGTGGCTACATGGAACGCCGGAGGAGGCTTTCGCGCTATGCCGGATCTGGGACGGACAGCTGCTGGTGGATGCCACGCCCGAACCTTGGGCCAAACCCCGTCAACGCACGCCCTCCTCTCCAACATTGCTTTGAGGCCCAAGATGATCCGTCTTGCATTTGCCGCCGCCTTCCTTGGCTGCTTCCTGCCCCAGGCGGCGCAGGCGCAGGATTTCACCGGCATCGCGCGGGCGATCGACGGCGATTCGCTGCGCGTGGGCAATCGGGAGGTTCGCCTGTTCGGCATCGATGCCCCCGAATACCGTCAGACCTGCAAGATCCGCTATACCAACTGGAGCTGCGGCGGAGATGCCGCGACCGCACTGCGATCAATGGTCGACGGGCGCCAATTGACCTGCACGGCGCGGGATCAGGATGTCTATGGCCGCACTGTCGCCACCTGCCGGGCGAGCGGCGTCGATGTCGCGGGCGAAATGCTCAGCCGCGGCCTCGCCATCACACTCGAGCACGCTCCGGCCGAGTACGTTCAGCGCCAGACCGCCAGCAGAACAGCAGGGGCTGGTATCTGGGCGTCGGAATTCGTTACCCCTTCGGAATACCGTGCGGCAAATCCGCGTAGCAGCAGCGTCCCTGCGGCTGCGGATCCGCCCGCCAGCATCTCGCGACGAGCAGCGGCGCCGGCCACATCGGGCATGTGGCGCAGCTGCGCCCAGGCTCGCGCGGCGGGCGCAGCACCGGTCCACAGGGGTGAACCCGGCTATAACCCGATGCTCGATGGCGACAACGATGGCATCGCCTGCGAGCCCTATCGAAGGCACCGTTAGGCCCGGCCGGGAAGCTCCCAGCCAAAAACGTTGCGACCGCCGAATTCGCGACTTCGACCACGACTTCTAGGATGCCGTGCGGAACGGACCCAAGTATCGCAGCCGCTACGGCCACCAGCGCACTGACTCCGATCATGACCGGCCAAAAGCTGATGCGCGATTCCAGCCCTTCGTTGATCGCCTTGAATGAGACATTCGCGACTCTCCTCCTTTCGGCGCCATGACGTTAGTTGAGGGTGAAATCACCGATTCCGATTTTAGGAAAATTCGCCAGTATAGCTTGGAGGCCGTTTGCAATTGGAGACAGCCAATGCCAGATAACCTGCCGACTGCGCTTAAGCGCTGTGCGATCTACACACGCAAAAGTACCAACAGCCGCCTCCAGCACGAGGTCAATTCGCTCACCACTCAGCACGAGATTTGCGCAGCCTTCATCGCAAGTCAGCAATATCGCGGCTGGACCGCGCTCGCTCGGCGTTACGATGACGGCGGTCACTCGGGCAGTGGATTGGAGCGGCCAGCGCTCGCTGCCCTCATGAACGATATTGAGGCCGGCCAGATCGACACGGTTGTGGTTTACAAAATTGACCGGCTCACGCGCAGCCTGCTGGATTTCGTCCGACTGGTTGAAATTTTCGACCGGCGGTCGGTCGGCCTCGTTTCAGTATCCCAAGCGTTCGACACCACCGACAGCATGGGACGTATGATCTTGAACGTGCTGCTGACCTTTTCGCAATTCGAGCGCGAGCTGATTGCTGAGCGCGTGCGTGACAGCATACGTACCCGAAAGCGACATGGCCAAATCCATGGCGGCTTTGCTCCGTTCGGTTACGACTTCCGCGAGGGCGCGCTCGTGGTTGTCGAGGCAGAAGCAGAGATTGTACGCTTCATCTACACAGCATTCCTTCGCTGCGGGACCTATACCGCCGTGATGACAGCGGTGCGCGAAGCCGGATTTTGCAGTTCGCAAAAGTCGGCGCGCAACGGAACTGTTCGGGGAGGTAAGCCATTGAGTCCGGGCTCGGTCTACAACATCTTGCGCAACCCGATCTACAACGGAGAAATCCGCGGCCACGAGCAAAATTGGCCGGGTCGGCACGAGGCAATCATCGACCGTGAGACCTGGCGCGCTGCCTGCGATCTTGCCGCCGCGCGCACGCGTAAAGGCCCCGCCAGCGTCGGCACAAATCACTTCCTCGCCGGCATTTTGTGGGACGATCTGGGCCGCCACATGCTACTCGATGTCAACTCGGCTGACGGCCGTCCTTATAACTTCTATGTATCGAGCAACGCACAGTGGTCACAGGCTGAATATCGCCGCGTCTACCGGTCGCGCGCGGACCGACTGGACGCCGTCGCACTAGCGGCTTTCGGTGCATTCCTCGCCGACCGGAGCAAATTGCGCGGAGCCCTCCGCACTCACGGGCTGTTCGGTAGCGAACTCGATAGGATCGCATCAAGTGGGAATTGTGCTGCCAATCGGCTCGGGAAGACACCTCCGGATCAGAGAGCGCCCCTCTTCGCTGCTTTGTTCATGCGGATCGATGTCTCACCAGAAGCACTGACAATGCATCTTCGTCCGATCGAACTCCGGCGATTTCTCGAATGGGATGGTCAAGGCACATTCGTTGCTCGACCGGCGGACTGGCCGACGAGCAATGCGCGCTTTGCTATCGAAGTGCCCGTCAGCGTCATCGCCCCCGAACGTTGGCCTTCTTTCTCCGCACAGCCGGCTGATCTGACTGTTATACGAAAGCCTGACAAGCAACTTAACCTGCTGCTTCGTAGCGCCCGCTCGGCGCAGGGCTTATTCGAGGCCCATCGCGAACTTGACCTCAGAGGTTTGGCGCTGCGGTTTGGCCGCACTCCAGGCTATTTTTCTCGCCTCATCCGGTTGAATTACCTCGCTCCCGATATTGTTGCCGCAATAGTTGATGGGACTCAACCAACCGGACTGAACCGCAGGACTCTGGCATCGGCGCATATCCCCCTCGACTGGGCCGTCCAACGCCGCATGTTCGGGTTCCCGGAGCCTCGCCGGTCTGCAATTCCGAGGAACCTCTTCGGTCGTGGTATGTGGCCTTCCGCGAGCATCCCATCATCTCAGGGCGGACCAGACACGGACTCAGACTTCACAGGCAAACCAATGTGATTATGCGGCTTGCCTCGCATCGCCGCTTAAGGCGCTAACTGGAATTGGGCAAAACGGCACAATAGCGGAACTTACAATAAGTTCATTTCCTCGAATAAAGCTCGGCCATCATTGTACCTCGGCGGCCGTTTGACTGGAGATTAGAATGCCGGATGCCATCAGAATCCGTGAACTGGAGCAAAAAGACGTGGAATGGGCTCTTTGCGAGGCAGAACTGCCGGGCTGGCCTCAAGATGAGGGCGAACTCCTGACTATCTTCAACATTATGATAAATAAAATAATACTCTTACAGTCGATGGAGCCTGACGCTAGCCACGCGGACATTTCTACCTTTTAGGGTCGCAATCGACTTACCGTTACCGACCGCCCATTCGTTCATGAGATGGTAGACGACAAGGCCCCGCTTTTGGGACATTCTCGCCGTTCCCAGCTGGCGCCGTAACAGCGGGTTACGGCGGAAGCTGCCGTATGAGATCCGACTGCTGAAATCGATGGCAACGGCATAGGGGCATTGGAGTTGCACCTTGGGGAAACAGCGCTTCCGGCCTGACCTATCCTTTCTATCTCGCGGAATTCGAATTCTGAGGTCTGGACAAGGTCTGTAGGTTACGGATGAGATAGCGTGGCAGGTCCATGCTTGCGGTCGGCAATCAACGACCCGAGTGGCTGGCCTCCCTCCAGCATCGACCCCTCGTTTGCCGAGTGCTCTGAGCGTGGTTCGTGCACCAATCTTGAAAGAATACAGGAAAGCACTTGCTAATGCGATACACTCTCATTAGCGGACGCGCTGAAGAGGAAATTGGGGCTCGCAACGCCAACCGGCACGCGCCTTTTTCGGAGAGCACACCGCTTTTCGCGAATAGGGGTCGACTAAATAGTGCCACGTTGCTTTTCGCCGTCTCGCGCGCATTCGCTTGCGTCGTGCGTAGCCGCAATCCCGCTGATGCTTGGCATTGCCGCCCCCGCCTCTGCAGATGAGGCACCTGGCGCCGATGATGCCGGAGATACCATCGTCGTAACCGCGCGAGCGCAGAAACTCTATCGCGTGACCACTACAGAGATCGGAAAGATCGCTGCCGACCCCATGGACGTGCCGCAGTCGGTGCAGGTCATCAACAGTGAGATGATCGAGGACCAGGGCGCGCGCGATATCCGCGATCTGTATCGCAACGTGCCCGGCGTCAGCGCCGACAATTACGCCACTGTCACCTATCGCGGCTTCAGCCAGGACGTGACTTATTACGACGGGCTTCGCGGCGATCCGTTCCAGACGTTTTCAGTGCCCCAGCTTTTCACCATCGAGCGGGTGGAGTTCCTCAAGGGACCGGCCGGAATGCTCTACGGTTCGGGCTCTCCAGGCGGCACGATCAACTACGTTACCAAGAAGCCCGGCGACGTGTTCGG
This sequence comes from Novosphingobium sp. GW821-FHT09E05, assembly GCF_059416165.1. NCBI lineage: Bacteria > Pseudomonadati > Pseudomonadota > Alphaproteobacteria > Sphingomonadales > Sphingomonadaceae > Novosphingobium > Novosphingobium sp. GW821-FHT09E05. Next base: position 892,104 of record NZ_JBWKOQ010000001.1, on the reverse strand, counting down.
CGGAAACGTGCGCGTGATCGGGGGCGGGCGCAACCGCTACGGCGGATCGGCCGACGTGACGGGGCCGCTTGATGCAGCGGGCGACATCACTGCCCGCGCAGGCCTGTTCTACGAGGACATGGACAGCTATCGCGACAAGGCCAGCAGCCGTACATTTGTGGGCGATGCCGGCTTGGCCGTGAAGCTGGCACCGGATACCAAGCTGACGGTGCAGCTAACCGATTACGATCAGAACCTGCCGGGTAATCGTCTGCGCGGCATTCCGATCGATGCCGATGGCAATTTCTACGCCAAGCGCAGCTGGAACCACAACGACCCGGATGACTACATCCGCTACAACGGCCTCGTTACCCAGGCCCGGCTTGACAGCAAGCTGACCGACGCACTTTCTTTCAATGCCGCTGCGCGTTGGTTCAAGTATGACGAGAACCAGAAGTACCACGAGCCGGTCGCTCTGCGCGATACGGATGCTGACGGCGTCTACGACACCATCACCCGCGAGTACCGCGACCAGAAGCGCAAGGTGGAGGGGCTTTCGTTCGGCGCCAACCTCGTCGCTAAGGTTTCGACCGGGTCGATTGACCACACCATCCTGCTGGGAGGTGACTGGTATCGAGAGGATTCGAGCGGTACCAATTACGCTACCCGCAGCGTTCCCACTCGCTCGCTGATCGACCCTGACTACACGACGGACAGCCGCCCCGATCTGTCGAACGTCGCCCCGTCCTACTCGGACGCGCGGGCACTGCGCCGGGGTGTTTACCTGCAGGAGCAGATGGGACTTGGCGAGCACGTGATCCTGGTCGCAGGCCTGCGCCGCGACTGGTTCGACGACGCCGACTATATCGAAGGCGCAGAAGCCAGCGCCGCGGCGACGACCTGGCGCGCTGGCGCGATCTACAAGCCGCGCAAGGACGTCTCGCTTTACGCCAGTTGGTCCGAGGCGTTCGAACCCCAGAGCGTGACCGACCAATCGCCTCTTGCAGGCGGTCCCTTTGCACCCGAGACCGGCAGCCAGTGGGAAGTGGGCGCCAAGACCGACCTGATCGACGGACGCATCCAGGCTACCTTGGCAGCCTATCGCATCGTGCGGCGCAATGTTCTGCAGATTGACGACAGCCAGGATGCCGTGAATGGAATAGACCAGCTTGCCCCCATCGGCGAAGTCACCAGCAAGGGTATTGAGGCGACGCTGACCGCCGACATCACCAAGGACTGGCTCGTCTCGGCCAACTACGCCTACAACGATACCCGCGTGACCGGCTCGGTCGAAGGACAGGCGGTGGATCGCTCCGTCGGCGGCCGCTTCCCCAATGCGCCGCAGAACAAGGCGGGGTTCTGGACCCGCTACCAGGTTGCCGCAATCGACACCGCGTTCTCGGTCGGTGGCCAGTACGTGTCCTCGCAGATCGATCGCAGCGGCGACCGGCTGAAGCCCTTCACCGTTTTCGATGCCACGATTTCGCACGATTTCGGGATTTTTGGCGCCAAGTTCCGTATCGAGAACATCTTCGACAAGTTTTATGCGGTTTCTGGTTTCACCGGCCCGAAAGGCGCTTACATCGGCAACGCACGGAGCTGGTTCGTCGAGCTACGCCGAAAGTTTTGAGGCTGATCAAAAAGCGAGCTTATTGCGCATCTCCCCAGTGCCGCGCAGCATGAACGGTCCGCCCTGGCGCTCGTTCCCGAGCCAAACTCAGGCGCCCGATTCCGGTCCTTCGTTCATCGCCTTAAAGTGGGACATTGCCGTCATTCCTAACCCTGCATCGAAAGCGCCGCTTAAAGCCTAACACCGGACGTTCTAAGAGATAACAAACAGCGGCACGGGCCCGGCAAGGCTGGGTCGATAGGCGAATGTCTGATTCGTAGCAGAATTGCGGCGGAAGCCGCTCGCCGCGCTGGCCGCTATCGAACGAAAGGTCGGCGCTACCGTGGGGGGCGCTGGGTCCCGCGCTAAAGAAGAAGTCCTGGTGACGGTTCAGAGTACGTTCGTCGTCGCACGCGGCATCGGTGAGCTTGCGGTGTTCGAACTCACTCACGCCCATCGGCTTGGAATCGTCATTCCCGAAAGCGCGCGCTAAGCCCTTGACGACCTTCGACTGGAGGGGCGAGTGCATTCATTATATGGGCGAGGGTAACGGGCCGCCAGTGGTGCTGCGTAATGCCGAAAATCGGCTGCCCCAGCGGCGGCTTGCTTGGCACAGTTCTGATTGCGTGAGGCCTCGACACGAAAGACCAGGCAGGACCATCGCGCCGATACCATCCGGTGGATTTTGCAATCAGGTTCAGCGGACGCGGTGGCGTCGACCCCGGTCAACGCTCCAATATTTACGACCGCGATTGTCGCGGTAAACATCCCGGCGTCGGCCGTCTTGGGTGATGGCTCCGACCACTGCACCACCAGCGGCGCCAATTGCAGCGCCTTCCAGCGCGGCGTTCGCCACGATCGATGGCGCAACCTGAGAGCAGCACAGCCGAAAACAGGGCTCCGTGGACAGAAGCTTTTTCATGAAACCTACCCTTTTTGAAATGATGCGCCTCCGACTGGAAAGCGCGGGGTGACTGGTTTGGAAAACGAGCCGGGGTCTGCGTCGATCATGGCGAGGCAGATGCCATCTTTTCCAGCCCACCGCCCAAAGCGACGTAAAGGCTGACAGAATTCTGCAGTTCGAGCGCCCGCAACTGGATGAGCTGCTGTCCGGCCGAGAAGAGGTTGCGCTCGGCGTCGAGGACCTCGAGGTAGATGGCTATGCCATTATCATATCGATGGCGCGCCGTGCGGGCGAGCCGTTGCTGGGTTTCGAAGGTCTGCGTTTGCGCGACGATCTGCTCAGCATAGCGGCGGCGTCTGACAAGGCCGTCGCTGACCTCCTGGAAGGCGCCTTGGGCCGCGCGTTGGTAGGCGGCGGACAGTTCGTCGGCTTGCGCCTTGCTCAGCTTGAGTTGTGCCTGGCGTCGGCCCCAGTCGAAGATCGGCAGGTTGAGCGAACCACCGAAACTCCACGACTGGGTGCGGTCCTTGAACAGCGTGTCGAGCGCGTTGGAGGCAAAGCCATAGCTTCCGGTCAGCGAAATACTGGGGAAGAAGGCCGCCCGCGCTGCACCGATATTGGCGTTCGCAGCGCGCAGCTGATGCTCAGCCTGGAGGATGTCGGGACGGTTCGCGAGTAAGGCGGACGGTAGATCCGGCTCAATGCTGCGAATTTGCTCACCGCCCGAGACCGGCTCAGGGAGTACCCCCGAAATCGGCCCGCCCACCAGCACGTCGAGGAGGTTGCGCGCGACCTCGGTGGTGCGCTGTATATCGGCCAGTTCTGTCTGTGCCTGGGTGAGCAGGAGCACCGATTGATCATAGTCTACCGTCGATGTGACGCCTGCATCGAGCCGCAATTGCGCGATCCGGACACCTTCACGCCGGCCTTCCAGGCTCTGCTCAGCAAGCTTGATCCGCTCTTCACCGCCGCGAATGTCGAAATAGACCGAGGCGACCTGAGCGATCAAGGACAACTGAAACGCGCGCGCGCCCTCGATCGAGGCGAAATAGCGCTGGCGTTCCGCTTGGGCGAGGTTTCGCACGCTGCCCCAAAGATCAATTTCGAACGCGCTGACGCCGACATCTGCGGAATATTGTTCAAACTCAAACGCTGTGGCTGCGCCAGTACCGCTGCCCAAGGCACCGCCAGGACCGAGCGCGGCGGCAGGCTGGCGTGACTTGGTGCCACTGCCGTTGACTTCGACCGTCGGGAGACGCTGTGTCTCCTGAACGCGGAACTGCGCGCGGGCCTGCTCGATCCGCGCATAGGATTGCGCCAGATCACGGTTGCGCTTGAGCGCGGTGCCGATCAGCGCCCGAAGCCGCGGATCGAGGAAGAAACCCCGCCAGCCGAGCTTGGCAGCGCTCTGTCCCGCTTCGGCAGCTGTCGGCGCGGTAGGATAGGTTGCCGCAATCGGCGCTAGGGGGGGGCGGTATCGCGGCGCCAGATTGCAGCCGGCCAGTGCCGCGCTGACGAGGAGAATGGCCTTACGCATGGGCGTCTCCCGTCTGGCCACGCTCGGCCTGCCACTTGGCATCCTCGCCTTCCGGGTCGCGCCTTTTCGCAAGATATCGCCGAGCCAGGAGGTAGAAGATGGGGGTAAAGAAAATGCCGAACACCGTCGCGATGATCATGCCACCCATGACGCCGGTACCGACTGCCTGACGGCTGGCCGCACCGGCGCCTGAAGCGATCACCAGCGGCACCATGCCAAGGATGAAGGCGAGGCTGGTCATGAGGATCGGACGCAGGCGCTGTCGCGAGGCTTCGACGGTCGCAGCGTCGGGTGACTTGCCGCGATCCTCGTCCTCGATCGCGAACTCGACGATCAGGATCGCATTTTTCGCGGCCAGGCCGATGATCGTTATGAGGCCGATGTTGAAATAGACGTCGGCCGACAAGCCGCGCAGCATCGTGAAGAGCACCGCGCCCAATATGCCGAAGGGTACCACCAGCAGCACGGACACTGGAATGCCCCAGCTGTTGTAAAGAGCTGCAAGCAGCAGAAACACGACGATGACGGACAGGCCGAGCAGCATCCCGATTTGCCCGCCCGCCTGCTTCTCTTCATAGGCGGTGCCGGTCCATTCATAGGCCAAGCTACCGCCCAGATGCTCGCCTGCGATCCGCTCCATCTCTTCGAGCGCAGCGCCCGAAGACTGACCCGGAGCTGCCGATCCCGATATGGTGAGCGACGGATAGCCGTTGAAGCGTTCGAGCTGGATCGGCCCTGCGCGCCATTTCCCGCGGGCGAAGGCACTGAAGGGCACCATCTGACCATCGGCGCCGCGCACACGCAGCGCCATGATGTTCTCGGGTGTCATCCGGGCCGAGGCATTGGCCTGGACATAGACGCGCAGCGTATTGCCTTCCTTGGTGAAGTCATTGGCGTAGGACGAGCCAAAGCTGATCGCGAGCGCTTGGTTGACCGCATCGATCGACAAGCCCATCGCCCGTGCCTTCACCCGGTCAATCGAGAGGAAGAGTTCAGGCGCATCGCCTTGACCGTCCGGACGGACCTGCGAAAAGATCGGATCCTTGGCCGCCGCTGCGACGATCGCGTCGCGAGCGGCGATCAGCCCTGCTCGATCCGTGCCCGAGCGATCTTCGATCTTCATCGAGAAGCCGGTGGCGTTGCCAAGCGCCTGTATCGGCGGCGGGTTTATCGCGAAGACCGTCGCACTGCTGATGTCGAAGGCGATCTTCTGGACACCCGCAATCAGCGTCTCGACCGAATCGGCGTCCGCTATTCGCTCTTCCCAAGGCTTGAGGTCGACATACGAGAGCGCCGCGCCCTGGCTTTGGCCATAGGCGTTGTACCCGAGCAAGGTGATGATGTTGCGCACCTGCGGCTGCTTGCGCAGATAGCCTTCGACCTCAGTCACTGCCGTTTCAGTGCGCTGCATGGTCGCACCGACCGGGGCGTCATAATTGACCATGAAATAGCCCTGATCCTCGGTGGGCAGGAAACCACCGGGCAGGCGCGTGAACATCAGAAAAGTCACGACGCACATCACTGCGAAGACGGCGAGCCAGCGGAACGGCGCCTTCATCATGCCTATGATACCGCCTGCGTAACGATCGGTGGCACGAGAGAACTTGTCGTTGAACCAGTCAAAGAAGCGCTGCGGCCAGCCGCGGATGCCGAGCTTGGGCTCGACCGGATCGTAGTTCTCAGGATGCGCCTTGAGCAGGGTGGCACACAGCGCTGGGGTCAGCGTCAGTGCGAGCACAGCCGAGAAGAAGATCGAGATCGCCAGCGTAACCGAAAATTGCCGATAGATGCCGCCGGTCGATCCGGGAAAAAAGGCCATCGGCACGAACACTGCGATCAGCACCAGCGTAATGCCGATGATCGCGCCGCGAATCTGTCCCATCGCCTTGATCGTGGCGAGCCGGGGAGGCAAACCTTCCTCGGTCATGATGCGCTCGACATTTTCAACGACGACGATCGCGTCGTCCACGAGAATGCCGATCGCAACCACCATAGCGAACAACGACAACGTGTTGATCGAGAAGTCGAAAAGATAGAGGCCGAGACACGCGCCCAGAAGCGCGATCGGAACCACCACGGCCGGGATCAAAGTCGCGCGCCAGTTCTGCAGGAATAGGAACATGACGATGAACACCAGCACCATGGCCTCCACCAGCGTGGTCATGACGCTATCGATCGACGCAGTGATGAACGGCGTATTGTCCGACGCGACGTTCCATGTGAGGCCCGGCGGGAAATTCTTGTGGAGCTCAGCCATCCGGGCGCGGACCGCGTCAGCGGTTTCGACGGCATTTGCGCCTGCACCAAGCGCGATGCCCATACCCGCGATCTCTTTACCGTTGAGGCGCGCTTTGAAGCTGTAGTTCTCTGCGCCGAGCTCGATCCTGGCGACATCGCTCAGGCGGACGGTAGAGCCGTCCTGGTTGGATTTGATAATGATCTGCCCGAACTGTTCGGGCGTCGAGAAACGACTCTGGGTCACGATCTTGGCGGTGAACTCCGCCTCGCGCGTGATCGGCTGTTCGCCAAGTCCGCCGCCGGCGGTCTGGCTGTTCTGCTCTTGGACCGCAGCGAGCACTTCGACCGGAGACAAGCCATATCCTGAAAGCGCTGCCGGATCGAGCCAGATGCGCATCGCATATTGGGAGCCAAACAGGGTTACGTCGCCGACACCGGGCAAGCGGCGCAGTTCGTTGACGATGTTGTTGCTCGTGTAGTTGCCGACCTCGAGCGGCGACATCGATCCATCGGGCGAGGAGATGCCAAGCAGCAGTAGGAAGCCCGAGCTGTTGTCGGTGATCGTGATGCCGATCTGCCGCACCGCCTGCGGCAGGCGCGATTCCGCCTTGTTGAGGCGATCCTGCACTTCGCTGCGGGCGACGTTGAGGTCGGTTCCGGACTTAAACGTCAGCGTGAGCCCGCCTGAACCGTTCGACCGGCTGGTCGACGCCATATAAAGGAAACCATCGATGCCATTCATTTCACGCTCGATCACCGAGGTGACGTTGCGGTCAAGCGTCTGTGCGTCAGCGCCCGTATAGGTATAGGCAAGGTTGAGCGAGGGCGGTGCCACCGAGGGATATTGCTCAATAGGCAAGTTCATCAGACCCAGCAGGCCGCCGAGCGCGATGAACGCGGCGATGACCCAGCCGAAGACTGGCTTGTAAATGAAGAAGCGATCCACGGGTTCAGCGTCCTTGCTGGGGGATAGGCCTGGCTGCGGATTTTGCCTGAGCTTTCTGGCCTGGCCGCACCTTCTGCCAGCCCTCGACGATGACCCGTTCGCCTTGCTTCAATCCAGAACGGACGATCCAACCTTGGGCGGTAAGCGCGCCGAGTGTCACGGCGCGCGCTGTTACCGTCCCGTCTTTGCTTAGCAGCGACACGCTCGCTTCCTCGCCCTTGATCTGCACTGCGCGGGCCGGGATCACGATGCCGCTGGCGAGTGTTCCGGCCACAATCCGTGCGCGAACGAACTGGCCAGGCGCGAGCATGCGCTCGGGATTGGCGAACTGTGCGCGGATAGTCTGGCTGCCGGTTTCGGGATCGACGACGCTGCTCGTGAAATCGAGATGCCCAACGGGACCATAATCGTCGCCATTTTCGAGAATGAGCTTCACCTCGACTTGCGCGAGCGAAGGAATTTTAAGGGCGCCGCTGCGCACCTGCTTGACGGTATCGAGCAGCGAGGCGTTGGAGGCGCTGAATATGGCATAAACCGGGCTCGCCTGATCAACTTGTGTCATCAGCGTGCCTTCGCCAGCCGAGACCAGCGCGCCTTCGGTCACCTTGGCGTTCCCGACCCTGCCCGCGATTGGTGCGCGCACCGTCGTGTAGCCGAGGAGCAATTGCGAGCGGGCAAGTGCTGCGCGGGATTCAGATACCTGCGCCTCGGCCTGACGCAGATCAGATTGCGCAGCATCATATTCCTGGGCGCTGACAGCGCGTTCGCTCATCAACGGCTTGTAGCGACCGACGATCGAAGAGGCATTGTCCCTGGCTGCGATTGCGCGCTGCAGGGTCGCCTGCGCGACCTGCACCTGCGCGCGATTGTCGCGTTGATCGATCAGGAACAGGGGCGCGCCAGCTGGAACGTCCGAACCTTCTTCATAAAGCCGGCGCTGGACGATGCCATCGGTGCGGGCACGCACCTCGGCAGTGCGTACTGCAGCGATTCGTCCGGGCAATTCGACGATGTTCGGCACGGCAGCGCCCCGAACCGTCATCACCTCGACGGGCATCGGGGGTGCAGCTGCCGCCTCAGGGCTGCTGTTGCAGGCCGAGAGCATGCCGAGCAAACCGCAGGCCGGCACCCACATCGTCAACGTCTTCGTTATGGCTGGTCGCGACACGCTGTACCTTCTTGACTGATCGAGAGTTTGACGACACATGCTCATCGACGACGATCGTCCCATTGACGGCGTGCGAGCCGCAGCCGCACGCGCAGCCGATTGACCGGGCTTTTCAGGTCAGATGCTGGAAGGCATCAAAGCCGCGTTGCGTAAAACGTCCCTTCGCGGCCCTTGGCGCTGACAGTGCCGCGCATATGCGAGCCATCAAGCTTGCCGGCAAAGTTGATATCCACCGACATGATCATGACTTTTGTCGCGTAGGTCCAGCTGACGGTCTGGCCCTGCACCATGCCCTTGGTCAGGACGTGCGACTTGCCCGGCTTGGTTTTACCTTCCTCGGACGATACATCGATGCACGTTCCGGCGAGCCGGCCGCCCTTTTCTCCGAACTGGCAGTCCACCGTGAAAGCCTTGCCGCTGATCTCGCCAGTCACTCGCCATTTACCGGCAGCCTGGGCATTAGCCGACGTTGGGAGAAGGACAGCCGAAGCCAAGAAGGTCGAGGCCGTGATGATCGACAAACGCATGGGTGATATCCTCATTCAAAGCACGTTTTGAAGTATTGTGGTTGCGCATACCCAGACACGATGGAGGTTGTGTGGAGGCAGGATGCCATTCTTCGTCGGAGGGCTACGAGGATCGTCACCTTAAATTTTCAGAGTGAGGCTGGATCCGACGCCGTAGGCCGGTGCTCCTTTGCTCAATCCGCCACTGCCATAGACGGTCAATGTCAGGCGGTGCGACACAGGCGCGCTAAATGCTCCAAAGATTTCATGCGAATCGCTAGCCAACGCGCTGCTTGCCTGACGGTAGTCGTAGGATCCAATCAGCACCGATCTGCCGATCATCAGGCTACTACCCACCGAAGCTGACCACGAGTTGCGCAGATCCAAACCCTTTGGCTGGCCGGTGAGGCGGTAACCCGCGCTAATGAAAGGCGTGAATTTGCCAAGCGTCTTGCTGACTTCGGCGGACAACGCAAAATCCACTTTACCGGTGCCGAGCGCCTTGGCCCGCGAACCGGTCGGCAGCTTCACCCTAGCGCCCATCTCCAACCCTAGACCAAGAGCTTCTTCCGGAATGGAATAGGCGGCCGCAATGCTCATGTCGCCGACACCGCTGCGCGATGAACCCAGCGCATGCGGATCAATGATGACGCCGCCGTCACCATCGGACACCACGGCAGACGAGCCGGCGATATGCAGCCACGGAAGAGCGGCCGTAACGCGCAAATTCCCGGCGCGGTAACGCAACGCCAACGGCACTACGAGAATATCGGTCCTTGTGTCGCCGCCATACGTCCCGCTGGAGAAGTCACCGCCGACGCTCGCGGCAATGCCATCGCCGCTATTTGCCTTAGCCTGAGCTGCGCCGATTAGCCCCAGCATCGCGCTGGCGACCGCCAGCGCTTTGTACTTTGTCATGTTCGTACCCATCAAACGAAGTGGAGCGCGCGGATGCGCACTCCACTTCCTGGATTACAGCCTGCCGATGGTTGTCAGCCGCGAGCTGCTGCTATGGCGGCGCGGGCGTCTTGCGCCGCCTGCTTGGCAGCGGCGCGGGCCTCATCGGAAGCCTGGCGCGCGGCGGATCGGGCGTCCTGCGAAGCCTGCTTTGCGCTGGCGCGCGCTTCCTCCACTGACTGCCGGGCTGCGACACGAGCTTCCTGCGCCGACTGGGCGAACTCGGCGCTCTTCGTACGCGCCTCTGCAGCCGCCTGCTGGGCGGCGGCGCGGATTTCTGCCGACGATTCGGTTGCCAAAGCTCGCGCGTCGGCGGCTGTCTTCACGGCCGCCGCGCGTGCTTCCTGGGTCGCGACGATGGCGGCTTGGCGGGCCTCCTGCGCGGTCTGCGCCGAAGCGTTACCAGCGAAGACCGAGATGGCGACGAGGGCGGCGACGGGAAGAATGGAAAAGACTGACTTCTTCATGATGGTTCTCCGGTGTGTTGGGCATCGCCGCGTTGCCGCGTTGCAGACAGTTCGCGATGCGCCGCCTCTTCAGCACCGCGTCGTGGAGAGCCGGTGGAGGTCTTGTTGCGAGTTTCCAGCCTAGGGGCGAACCGTGGTTTTGCGGCGCTCAGGCATTGCTTTTGATTTACAAGGAGCTGGAAACTCGCGATTTCTCATCGAAGCCCGAAATATGCCGATATCCATCGACTCTCCATCGATCCTACGACCCGGCTACACGGCTCGCGCCCATTTGCTGACAAACGACGTTCGCGGTTGGACGTCGTGCAAACAGGAAGACAAGCAAATGCGTGATTGGACGATGTTGAGCGTGGCGGGCGCCCTGATGTTGCCGGCAATGGCAACGGCGGCGCATGCCGAGGACGACAAAGGCATTTACGCCGTCGCGCGTGTCGGCATGGCGGTGAAGCCTGACCAGCGGTTCGACGACAACGACCTTCCGGCCTCGGCAACCTTCGACGACAAGACGAAATACAAGTCGGGTTTCACCGGCGAACTGGGCGGCGGTTACGACTTCGGCCCGGTCCGTGTCGAGCAGACCGGCGGTTACATGAGCCTGAAGGCCAAGGGGCTGGGCAACGACGACTATTCCGGGAGCGGCCGCAACAAGGCCATGTTCGCCTCGATCGGCGCCTACGTCGATATCCCCACCGGATCGATAGTCGAACCCTACATCGGCGGCGGCGTCGGCGCTGCTCGCGTCGATGCGAGCCTGGGCCGCACCGATGATCTTTTGGGCGACACCAGCAGCTATTCGGGCAAGGACTGGGGCTTGCTGTGGCACGTCGGCGCCGGGGTTGGCGTCAAGGTCGCGCCCAAGGTCACTGTCGAACTGGGTGGCCGCTACACGCAGATCAGCGGGCTCAAGTTCGACGGCGTCAACAACGGCGTACCGGCCGTGTACGAGCCGACAATGCGCACGTTATCGGGCACGCTCGGCGTCCGCTACAAGTTCTGATCGTCCCGCCCTTTCGGAGCTTTCGAAATAAGCCATCGGGTCGCTCCGAAGGAATGCCACGTCTCCCCAGGGCGGCGTGGCATTACCTTGCCCATCTGTGGAGGACGCGTGATGCGCAAACCCTCGTCTTTCGCTCTTGCCTGCATGGCGATCCTGCTGGTGGCTGGCGTCCAACCCGTCCATGCGGCGGCAAACACAACCTGCAAAGGACCCGCCCTCGAGATCGAGGTAGAAGGCCTCAAGGATCGTGCCGGCATGCTGGTGGCGGAACTCTACCCTGCGAATGAGACCGATTTCCTGCACGACGCCGAAGACCTGGTCAAAAGCGGCAAGACCTTCCGGCGCTTCACCATCCCGATCAGCCCCGTCGGCCCGCTCCGGCTCTGCGTCATCGCTCCGGCAGCTGGGACTTACGCTCTCATCATCATCCACAACCGCGACGGGAAGGACAAGTTCAGCATATCCAAGGACGGGGTCGCCCTGCCCGCAGCGCGATCGATCGGCAGGTCACGCCCGAAGGTGCAGCAGGCCACGATATTCGTGGGCAATTCACCCCGCAAAGTCGCCGTCAGAATGCAGTACCTCAGCGGCCTGCGCGGCTTCATGCTGTCCAACAGGTAGCATCAGCGCAAAATAGGCGCAAAGAAGCCCGCCGAGCAGCCCTTCGGCTCGCCGGCGGGCCTTGCGTTCTATCCGAAGAAATCGTGGATCACGTTCACCACCCGACCGTTCGTGAAATCGACCAATACGACGTCATCATAGTGCCGGACCCAGCCGGCACCGCGCGGCGGAACAGGCAGATGATAGCGGCGGAAGTCGCTGATGTAATACCTGCTGGCATAATAGCCTGGCCGGATGCCCGCGCCGGGGACGAACCACTGGTAGCGGAACGGTGCATGCCAGTCACCGCGCGTGTAGAGATTTCGGTTTCGCACGCGGTGTTCCCGCCAGTCTGCGCGATATTCCCGGTGGGCGTCCCGCAGGCCTTTTTGTGCCTCTCGAACATGCCGGCGTTCGCCATCGCGCTGTGCGCGGTCAAGATTATCCTCCGCCGCCTGGATGCTCTCCCGGTCTCGCCGGAGTTCGTGATTCTGCGCCGCTGCCATCGCCGGGAGGCAAATGGCGACCAATGCTGCAAAAACCTGTAACTTCATTATGCCTGCTCCTCGTATATGCAGAGGCACAGGCGCTGAACCTGTATCTGCCGCTTCGTAGCGGGCTATTGGAGGGGGATGGAGTTTGGACGCGGCTTCGATGGACGAAGGATGAAGAACGCCATCTTCACAGATCCTCCATCATGTCGCGCCATAAGTCCGCGTATGGACCGGGACGCATCGCTTGATACTCCACGCTCGCAGGGACAGCAGACGCAAACGATGATGCCGGACGACGATGGCTGATCTCTCTCCCGATACTCCCTCTGGTCTTGCGGGCGCGTTCATCGCGAACAAGGATCGCCTGCTGCGCTTCTTCATCAGCCGCACGCGGGACCATGCCGAGGCCGAGGAAATCGTTCAGGAAATCTATCTGCGCATCGCGCACAGCTCTGGGCCGGTCGCGGATCCTGTTGGCTACCTCCACCGCGTCGGCCTCAATCTCGTGGTCGACCGGGCGCGCGAGCGGCAGCGACGGGCGCGGCGAGAACAGGACTGGGCGGAGGTGAACACCTCCCGCCTTGGCGAGGACTACGTTGATGAGCGCCCATCCGCCTACACCGAAGTGGCCGCGCGCCAACGGGCCGAGCAGATCGGCGCCGCGATCGCCGCACTGCCCCCGGGGGCGGCGCAGGTCTTCCGCCTGCACCGCATCGACGGGCTCAGTCATGCGCAGATCGCGAGCCAGCTGGGCATTTCACGAAAGGGCGTGGAAAAACACATGGCGACCGCCTTGCGCCATCTCGCGAGGAAAATCGGCGGATGACGCGAAAAACAAGCTGGGGTGATGCAGTCGCCGCGTCGTCTCTCTTCAGATACCGGTGTCCGGACAACAAAAGGCCCAGGCGGTGATGCAGACGCGCGACCCCAGAAACGAGACTGACGCAGCAGACTGGCACGCGCAGGTCCTGAGCGGCGACGTCGACTGGGACGAATTCGCTGCCTGGCTCGATGCCGATCCCAGCCACCAGCCGGCCTACGACCGGCTGGCGATGTTGGACGCCGAAGTTGGTGAGTGGGCGCTGCACTGCGATGTATCCGAGACCGCAGTCGCGCCCGCTTCTGTCAAACCACCGCACCGATGGTGGATTGGTGGAGCTATCGCCGCCTCGCTTGCGGCGCTGGTCGTCAGCGTTCCTCTGCTGAAAGGTCCGGCGGGGGAAAACCCGACCCTCTACGCAACAGCAAGCGCGCAGAAGACGATCGACCTGGGGCAAGGCAGCCAGATACGCCTCGACGCAAGAAGCCAACTTGCGATGGGATCGGGTGGACATGTGCGGATGGACAAGGGCGCCGCCTATTTCGACATTCGCGGCGGCGCAGCGCCGAAGCTGGAGATCGCGTCGGGTGATTTCGTCGTGCGCGACATCGGGACGCGTTTCACCGTCACCCGCAATCAGGGTAAACTCTTCGTGGCGGTGGAACAGGGTCTTGTCGACATATCTTGGCACGGCGGCGCGGCGGCCCACCTCAAGGCAGGGCAAGCCTTCGAGGGCGACGAGCAGACCGGCACCAGCACGGTCGAGGCGATTACCCCGGAGGCGGTAGGGAGTTGGCGGAACGGCCGGCTAGTGTATGACCAGGCCTCGCTTTCGGCGGTGGCATCGGACCTCGCGCGCTATATGGATGTTCCGGTGGAAGTCGATCCAAGCGTGGCCAATCTCAAGCTTTCAGGCGTATTCTCCATTACGAATGGCTCCGATCTTGTCGACCAGATTACCGCGATACTACCGGTCGAGGCGCAGCGCAGCGGCGGGCGTATTCGCCTTGTCGCTCGCGCTGGTCGCTGACCCGGCAGCCGCCAATACGGTACTGGTCGATGTGCCTGCCGGCTCGCTGCAGTCGGCGATCAACGTCCTCTCTCGGCAGTTGCGTATTTCGGTGGCGGTGGAGGGTCGTCTCCCCGATCTGCGTACTCCTGCCGTGCGCGGGCGGATGGAGCCTCAGACCGCGCTTGATCGGCTTCTGTCCGGCTCGGACTGGCGGGCCCGCCGGGTTGCGCCCACACTATGGCAGTTAGCGCTGCAGCGCCGTGTGCCCAAGGTAGTGGCGCCCCGACCGTCCCCACCGCCGCCTCCTCCTCCACTGCCCCCTCCAGTTGACATCGTCGTGACAGCGCTGAAGCGCGACATCCGGCTCTCGGATGCGCCGGTCTCGATCTCAGTCCTGGGCGGTAACCGCTTCGGCGGCGCATCGAGTGCGCGCGGCTCGAGCGATATCGCCGAGGAAGCCGGCAGCGTCTTTTCGACCCATCTGGGCCCAGGGCGCGAACGCCTGTTCCTGCGCGGTGTGGCCGACAGTCCGTTCAATGGTCCGACGCAGTCCACCGTCGGCCTGTTTCTCGACGATTCCCGGATCAACTTCGCACTGCCTGACCCCGACCTGCGCCTGGTCGACATCGACCGGGTGGAAGTGATTCGGGGACCACAAGGAACGCTATACGGAGCAGGCGCACTCGGGGGGATCGTGCGCATCGTCACCAATCGACCGCAATTGGACCGCACCGCCGGCTCGATAGCTCTCGAAGCGTCGGACGTCGCCCATGGCGGCACGGGCGGTGCCGGCGAAGCCTGGGTGAATATCCCCTTGGTGCAGGACGCGCTCGGCCTGCGGGCAGTTGGCTATGCCGAGCAGGAGGGAGGCTGGATCGATCATCCAGCCCTTGGCCGAACCAATACCAACAGTTCGCATATGGAAGGTGGGCGGCTAAATCTCCGCTGGAAGCCTGGCCCTGACTGGACCATCGACTTGTCGATCGTAAAGCAGAACCTTAAGACCCGCGATGCGCAGTATGCGACGCAAGGAATGGCCCGCGTCTCTCGGATACTGGAGCCCAGCGAAAACGACTTCACGCTTGTCCGGATCGAAGCCAGCGGGCCGATCGGCGGGCTGGATTTCCTGTCATCCACGACGATCGAAAACAACCGCGTGGTCAGCCACTACGATGCCGGCAGCACGGGGAGCACGAAGACCGCAGCTGACGCGACTTTCTATGACGAGACGCGGCGCGTTTATCTGATCAGCCAGGAATTTCGCCTGAGCCGAGCGCAAGGGCGCTTTCACTGGTTGGCCGGCGTTTCGGTCATAGATGCCATCAACGTCACTCAGGGCCTGTTCGTAGCGCCGTCGACCGCTCCCGTCGCCAGTCGCATCCAGGCCAATCTCAACTTGCAGGCTTCGGCTTATGCAGAGGGTACACTGGCCTTGAACTCGGTGCTGGACCTCACTGCCGGCCTGAGAGCCTACGTTTCCAACATCTGGGATGATCCGCGTGCGACCACGGGACCGTCTATAGACCAGAACGGCTTTTCCCCCAGTCTGTCCCTGTCCTGGCGCCCCCGTGACGGCGCCTTGGTCTGGCTGCGGTATGGCACGGCAGTGCGCGCGGGAGGCCGCAGCCTGGATGCGGCGGGAGAGCTGACGACGTTTCAGGCAGACAGGTTGCAGGACATTGAACTGGGGAGCCGGATGTCACTGCTCGACGGCCATCTTGATCTTGATCTCTCCGCCTTCGCCTTGCGCTGGAGCAATGTCCAGAGCGACCGCGTCGGCCTCGATGGCCTGGTAGTCACGACCAACATCGGCAATGCCGGCAATCTTGGCGTGGAATTCGGATCCAAGGTGCATTGGGGGGGCTTCGGCCTCGATGTGTCGTTCATCAGGCAGCACGGGCGCTTGCGTTCCGGCCTCATCGAGGATGACAATCTACGCCTGCCCGTGCTCCCGGACAGGTCCGCCAAGGCAAGGCTGAGTTGGGACGGAAATATCGGAAGCTGGAATCTGGGAGCATACCTGTCCGCGAGTTATTCGGGGAGCTCGCGTCTGGGGTATGATCCCACCCGTCCGCTTGACATGCCCTCGCTGTGGATGCTCGGCTCAGGGATGATGGCGGGCCGCGATGGCTGGCGTCTCGTAGCGAGCGTTTCCAACCTCCTGGATAGTGGCCGAAACACATTTGCCTTCGGTAATCCCTTTACTTATCGAAACCAGCCGCAGCGCACGCCGCCCAGACCGCGCACGCTAATGATCCGGATCGAGCGCAGCTTCTGAGCGCCTGGCCCGATCGGCACAGCGGATCAGGAGACAGGGAACATCACGTCGAAGCGGGCACCAGGACCATCGCTGCGGTTTTCAGCCGTGATGCGCCCACCATGAGCTTCCACTAGGCGAGCCGACAGCGCCAGACCCATTCCGGTCCCGGAACATCCTGGACGCCTGATCGTGGCTTCCGACTGCCAGAACGGAGCGAACAAGCTTTCTTTATCTTCAGGGGCAAAGCCCGGCCCGTCGTCGAGCACACTGATTACAACATCGCCTCGCTGGACAGTGATCCTCACCAGGACCTCGCCACCTGCGACCGAATGTTTTGCCGCGTTGGTGACCAGATTAGTCACGATCTGCGTGAGCCGCACTGGATCGGCATAGAGAACGACGGGTGCATAGTCCTCGAAGATCGTGACATCGTGGCGCGCGAGCAGCGGTTTCAGGTCGGCCACCACCCCGCCCACGATCTCGCAGAGATCGACGCTGCGGCGGTTCATCGTGATGCGACCGAGCTCGTATTGGGCCAGGGTATCGAGATCGTTGACGATGGCCAGCACATGCTCGACCTGACGCAGGAGGCGCGAGGTTTCACCGACATCAGGATTGATGACGCCGTCCTCGATACCATGCAATCGACCTTTGAGGATGGTCAGCGGCGTGCGCAGCTCATGGGTCACACCTGCCGTCATCATCATGCGCCGATCGCGAGTATGCGCCGCCTCGAAGGCCTTTTGCGTTGCCACGGCATTTCTTTTAAGCCACAGCCACCGGAACACTACAGGCACGGCATCCAGGGCCAGCCGGTTGTGAATGACGGCTCCCAAAGCGCTCAGCGTTGCCGCCAGCCACCGGTTGCCCTGCTCTTTGCACGCGCCCTCCCCGGTTCCAGACCCGCGCTGCGCCGGATAAACGGTATCTGGTACCGGCATTGCGCTCCAGGCAGGAAGGAAAACGGGCAGACGGGCGCTTCGCTGCAGACGGGCGCCTGTCTGCGAATACCGCAGCGAGACAGCAATCTGAGCACCACTACTGCCGCTTGCAGGGCCGCCGAATGTCAAAAGCGATGAAGGTTTCATGCCTGTTCCGTCACGAAAGAGTGTCTTTCCAAGCGGGAGACGGCCCGGCAGCGTGCTCACCCTACCTTCACTTCATCGATAACTTATTCCGCTCGTCGCGCTTCCGATTTGACCGCGCGGTGCAGCAGCGCGGTTTCTCCACGATTCCTCCATCGATCGCGGTCATATTGGGCGCGAGGTGGAAGCATGACGTCGAAGATTCTGGTGGTGGAAGACGAGCGGGAGATCGCCGACCTTCTGGTTGCGTACATCGAGCGGGCAGGAATGCAGGCATTGAGGGCCTCCTCGGTCAGCGAGGCGGTGATGACCCATCACCAGGGTGGGCCGGATCTGGTGCTCCTGGATATCGGCCTGCCCGGCGGCGACGGACTGGACGTTCTTGCCGCAATCAGGCGCCGCACGGACACGCCGGTCATTATGCTGACGGCCGTCGACGACGACGTCTCCAAGCTATCGTCCTTTCGCATCGGCGCCGACGATTATGTCATCAAGCCTTTCAATCCTTCGGAGGTAATCGAGCGCATCCGCGCCGTCCTGCGCCGCGCGAATGGTGAGCGCGAACCCAAGCGGCTGACGATCGGACCGCTAGAGATCGACCTCGAAGCCAGGGTTGTTAGCTGTGCAGGCGAGGATGCCATCTCCGTACGTCTCAACCTGACGCCGACCGAGTTCGCCATTCTCGCGCATATGGCACGCTATCCGCGCCGGGCGTTCACCCGCGCCGAATTGTTGGAGGCGGCAGCGCCGGGCAGCGAAGCCTACGACCGCGTCATTGACAGTCACCTCTCCAAACTGCGCCAGAAGCTGGTAGTAGCCGGCTGCGCGGACATTATCGAGCCAGTACGGGGTGTAGGGTATCGCCTTTGGCTGGAAGGGTAATGCAACAAGGCCGCCATATCTTCGCGGCCGCCCTCGCCCACGAACTGCGAACCCCGCTGACGATCCTGAAAGGGAGACTCCATGCGCTGGACGATGCGGTGCTAGCGCCATCGACGGGGGAATGCGCCCGTCTGCTGCAACTCGTCGATCAGGTCCTGCGCAGCGTCGAGGAAGTCAGCCTGTTCGCCCGTGCCCACTCGGGCGAAATATCATTGGACGTTCGGCCGATTGATCTGGCGCTTGTCGTGGAGCGTGCAATAGCGGATGTGCAGCCGATCGCGCAGGCGGCCACCGTGGAAATTGTCGCGAACACGAGAACGGCGCGTGGACGGGGAGACTTCGCGTGCCTTGTTCAGGCTGTCTCGATCCTGCTGCGACATCTTGTCGATCGCACCCCGTCGGGCGGGCGTCTGGCCGTGGAATTGGAAGTGTTCCCGCAGCCGGTACTGCGTATCTCGGGCGCGGCGGATCAGCTTTTGCCCGGCGAAGACGAGGACCTGCTTATTCCCTTTTCGCCCGCCGACGGCAGGGCGGGCACAAAGATGACCTGCGCCATCGGCCCGGCTCTGGCGGCGGCGATCGTCGATGCTCACGGCGGAACACTTGCGATCACGGCTGCGACTGGTGGCGAGGGCCGTGTGCTGCAGCTGACCATCGCCCCATAGCAATACCAGCCAGGTTGGCCTCGTCACCGATCCTGGTTGGCAAGCTCGGAAGCATGAGACGTGTCATACCCAAGCGCAGCGTCCTCGAAATGGCCCGCTTCCTTCATGAGCGCAGCGGAAACACGCTGCGCCAGACTTTTGCTCGCAGCGATGCTTTCACCCATCATGCGCACCGAACCCTTCACTTCCCGCTGCAGAACCACGGTGCCTTGGGCATCGGTAAATCGCAGGTCGGCCCGGATGAGCGTCTTGCCGGCTACCATGCCGACAATGGGCAACGCCCCACGTACTCCAGCATTGCCCTTCTTGTACTGCGTGACGTCCAGGTCTAGCATGGCAGCATCGTCATCGCTGCGTATGTCGCCCTGCCGCCAGACGGTCTCGAACATGCTGCTCTTTCGCAATTGCGCGATGAGCTCCTCATAAGTCGCCGCGACAAAGGCCGGCGGCAGTTTACCGTTGGAACCGGGCAGGTTTATCCGAACGCTATGTTCGCGAGGGCGGTGACCCCGTGCCGCTAAGCGCACGCCATCAGGTCGAAGACTATCACTAAGGCGGTCGTCCATAACCGCCGCAGGGTGGATGCCCGCTTGGTC
This sequence comes from Novosphingobium sp. GW821-FHT09E05, assembly GCF_059416165.1. Taxonomy (NCBI): domain Bacteria; kingdom Pseudomonadati; phylum Pseudomonadota; class Alphaproteobacteria; order Sphingomonadales; family Sphingomonadaceae; genus Novosphingobium; species Novosphingobium sp. GW821-FHT09E05. The sequence goes on along the minus strand of NZ_JBWKOQ010000001.1, from coordinate 872,382 downwards.
GAAGGCCTGCAGTACGCTTTGCCTGCTCGTCTTCGGCAAGAGCAGGACGGCGCCGTGAAATCCCTGGTGTTCATCGACGTAGAACAGTGTCAGCGTCTCCGCCCCCGGCCTGATCATGCTGTAAATTTGCCCCGCCTGCGGCGCCATGCTCGCGAGATTGCCTTTGACGCCGCGCATGAGCCCCTTGTTGGAATGCTCCAGAGCCACGACGCGCACCGCACCCATGGGAATCGTGCCGTGCTCCGTCTTACCGTTGAAGCGGATGAGATCACCATCGATCTCCAGCCGCCCGGCCGTGCCTGCCGCCAAACCAGCGAAACCGACGACATTCACCGCACCTTCAATGACGACCGGTGCCGAGATCATAGTTCGATGACGGAATGTAACCGCGGCGTCGCTCGTGGCTTCGGCTCGCACTGCTTGTACGGCAGGGCCTATCGTCAGGGCAGCAAAAACGAGCCCGTACGCCAGACGCGACGACCAGGAGTTATGGCGAAGATAACACATTATTTTTTGCCTTACTGTTTCAGGCAGGCACCGACGGTAGCGCAAGTCCCGACGCATCATGGAACCTGGGTGCGGCACTCGCGCACGGCCAAGCCTGCCATTTTATTTGGGATGATAGGAGTACGAGGCGCGTAACTAGCAGTCCGACAAGTGCCGCCGCGCGCATTCACTATAGGCCTCATCGCGTTTGCGCATCTCTCGCCCGCGATTACGATCTGCTTCGTCCTGGCTGGTGGTCGTCCAATCGACCGTCTTGCTCACTGCTTTGACCGGCAATGTCGCCAGCCCGCAACCCGATAGAAGAAGTATCGAACCGGCAGCCAGTCCTGCCGTGAGCGGCCACAGTGGCGATCGTCGACGCGAGGCTGCTGGCGATTTTGGCGCTTTCCAGAACTCGGACCGTGACGCTGCTTCAATAGAGATTCTCGCAAGGTCCGCATGCATCGCTTTTTCCAGTCACGTTGAAAACCGACCTGCCTCTTAGACACGGCATGTGGAGCGGCGATGGAGCAATTATGGCCAGCTGAACATGCCTGCGCTGGACGCTTCAGGGGCAATCCCATGTCGAGGACGCGCCAACGGACGATCGGACCGGCGGAGCTTTCGCGAGGCGCTGCACGTCATTCAGGTGGGGCTTTGCCGGTGCGACGTTGGAGAATTCTTCGGAAACGGGCCGCCCGATCGGTGCTGACGTCGATCGCAAACGACGGGGTCGATGCTGAGCGCGATAACGTGTGGCCAGAAGCATGAAGACGCGCCGCTGAGCCAACCCGCCTAGCCTGCTCGCAAAGGTCGTTTGAGCATCATCGACACGACCATGCATCGATCGCACACAACCTGCGATCTTCTTCACCACCGAGGCGCGCAACGGCACTTTGTGAACGCTATGCAGGTGTGCGCGAGCCGGAGTGCGCAGGCCTCCGACAGCCTGCGCGCCCATATTAATGCTGCCGGATCCCCTTAGGCTTACGACGTTGCCACATCCTCAGGCTCTCCTCCGTTGATATCGGCAGTCGAATTGGCCTTCGACGTTTCGTTGGATAGGTGTTTGACCGGGCTCAATCTGGTGAGGAGTCGCCTCTTATGGAAATCGCTTGTGCCGGGCACTGGCTCGCCGCCCGGCGCACCAGATCCTCGAGCTCCGGCGGCACCTCGCCCACCAGCACCGTGGCGTAGCCGTCGTCGTGCAGTTCGAACACCTCGGGGCAGATACCCACGCAGATGCCAAAACCTGCGCAGAGGTCCGTGTCGACATGGACATTCATCGCGGGCCAGCCTCCACCGGATCGAACTCCAGCGCGATATGCGTCAGTCCGCGCAGGATGAATGTGGGCAGATAGCCGTAGCGCCGCGCGTCGGCGGGCCCGTGGACCTTCTCCGAGATGCGGATGTCGCTGGTCCGGTCGAACATGCGATTGAGGCTGACGACCGCCTCGGCGCGCGCCAGGGGAGCGCCCGGACACGCATGGCGGCCTGCGCCGAAGGCCACATGCAGGCGGGCGTTCTTCCGGTCCAGTTCGAATTCGCCGGGGTTTTCGAACTTGCGCGCATCCCGGTTGGCGGCGCTGTTGGCGATATAGAGGAAGGCACCGGCGGGGACATCGACACCCCCGACGCTCGTCGGCTTCTTGGCCAATCGGAAGTCGCCCTTTACCGGCCCCTCGATCCGCAGGCATTCCTCGACGAAATTGGGGATGAGGCTGCGATCCTCGCGCAGGCGCTTCTGAAGGTCGGGACGTTCGCCCACCACCTTGAACGCATAGCTGAGCAAACGCACCGTGGTTTCCTGGCCGGCCGCGAACAGATTGGCGGCGATCCGGGCAACGTCGAGCGGCTCCGGCACCTCGCCGCCGGGGAAGGTGGCCCTGGCGAGCCCGGTCAGGATATCCTCCCGGGGATTTGCCCTGCGGTCCTCGATATAGTTCGAGAACTTATCGTAGAGCCACACGAGAGGACCGTGGTTGACCTCCCCGTCCGTGCCGCCGACCACGGCTCCGCCACTTTCCTGCTCCACGCGGATCAGGTGCTTGCGGAACTCGGTCCGGTCCTCGGGCGGCACGCCGAGCAGATCGGATACGACGAGCACGGCAAAAGGCTGGGCGAAGTCGTCCATGAATTCGCATTCGCCGCGGGCAAGGAACGTGTCGATCTGCTGATCGGCCAGCTTCCACATGAACGCCTCATTTTCCTTGAGGCGCTTCGGTGTGATCAGCGACATCAGCAATGCCCGGTGGGCCGAGTGCGTCGGAGGATCCATGGTAGGGAGCTGGTCGCTGAACGGCGTCTGGTCGCGATAGGTTTCGATCAGTTCGGAAATATCTTCTTGCTCGTGACCCGCCAGCGGGATGGGGCAACCCGCGAACGGCCCCGTCGTCGACATGCAGGACGAGAACCGCGCGGGATCGTTGTAGACTTCGAGCGCTTCGGCGTAGCCCGTTACCATGACGATCCCCTGATGCGGCTCGCGCACCACCGGAGACTGGTCTCTCAGGTAATCGAAGTAGCCGTAGGGATCGTCGATGAACCGATCGCTGCGGAAGAAATCATGCGCTTCGAATTCGCTGGTGATATCGTTCATGTGCTCTCCTGCGACGTGCCGCCGGCATCCTCCGGGGTCACGATCTTATCACAGACCGGGGGATTGTAACGCTGTTGCAAAGTGCCAGCTACTCGGTTCGCGCCCGGAGAGAAGTGCATCTCCGAAACAATGCACTCGGTCTTTCCAAACAACCGAAGACGTCCAGCTTGAAGGGCTGGGTGACACGATAGCGGCTTGGCCCCATGACACTCAGCGCCCCCACCACATCGCGTACCCGATGACGACCAGAGGGATCAGGGCGCAGACCAGCGATAGGGCGGGATTGCTGTTCCTTCGCATGGTGACTTCCTTTACTCGTGAAGCCGCCATCGTGATCGTTTCGTGTGGAGGGATCATGGATCGCCCATTGAGCTTCTGTCGAAGTCGAATGGCCAGGTAGCATTTTGACTTCGGTTCGTCCGGTCTGGAAGCGGAGCAATTTACCGTGAGCGCCCGGCGCGATCGCGAGTGTGAGCTCACAAAGATTCAAACCCGGGGCCGGAGTGGCAGCCCATCTTTAGCCAAATAGCAGGAGGTGGTTCGAAGGCTTTCGCTGGGCGCTTTGCAAGCGAAGTAATTTAGAAAAAACGGGAGCTTCGCCTGGATCGAATTTTCAGACGTGCGCTCAGGAGTAGGAATTTTACTCCCCGTTAATGCGTTTCAGCCAGTTTAGGTCGATGGCAACATTGTACGCCGCGCTTAGGAAAGCATACCGCGTTGCGCTGCGCATATCGCGAGCCGGCAGTTCGTCTAACACTGCGCTGTTGACTGTGTTGATATTTCTCTCGGTGTTGACTTCAGCGCTAATCGTAAGCTTTCTCGTCTCTCACGCCGATGACCACGCCGATAAACTGGCAGCGATCTCGATATCTGGGGCCATCGACCGCGAACGCTCGCGTATCAGCAACGAAGCCTACATCAACGCGCATTGGGACGATGCGTTCACCCATGCTTACGGCTCTATGCAGGATCCATGGATAGCATCGCAGTGGGGGACCCCCATCGGCACGGGTTACGTGATTGATGCACACGGGCGCACATTGTTTGCGCATCTTCCAGAAGGGCGGGAACCGCCACTTGCTGAATTGATCGGATCGCGCACGCTGAAAGCTTTGCTTGCCAGAGTTCCTGTCAACGAAGCCGCCGTCAGACTGCGGGGCGACGCCGTCGTACTTCTTGGAAAGGCGGGGGGAACGCCGGCCTTGATTGCCTTCTCCCCGATCGTGCGGGAACGAGGCCCCGCAACGCTCGACATGTCGTCCTACCGCATTTTCGTCGACATACGTTTGCTCGACCATAAACTGCTGGCAGAATGGGCGAAGGGCTTCGGCTTGCGGGATCTGCGATGGCTCCCTGACGGCAAGGCCTCGCGTGACGAGGCGTCGACCGATGTGCGCGACTGGTCGGGAGCTTACATTGGCACGATCGCTTGGAAGCGCCTCGCTCCGGGTTCTTTGGCGGTTCGCGAAGCGATGCCGATCATCTGCTTGTGCATCGTCTTGTTCCTCGCCATCGCGGCGATGATCGCGCGCCGGGTTCGACATCTCAACGTGCAACTGGCGGAGCACTCCTACACCGCAGCGGAAGCGGGCCGGCAGGAGCGCGAGGCGCGGTTGCTAGCCGACAGCGACGAGCTTACGGGACTCTACAACCGGCGGCGATTCTACGCCGATCTGGAGACTGCGGCCACGCCGGCGAACCTCAACGCGATGACCGTGGGATTGGTGGACCTGGACCGCTTCAAGGCAGTCAATGATACCTTTGGCCACCTGGTCGGAGACCGCTTGCTGGTGGAGGTCGCTCAGGTATTTCGCGACACGGCAGGGACCGCTGCCACACTCTATCGCATCGGCGGTGATGAGTTCGCCATCATCCTGTGGCTGGATGCGGAAGCAGCATTTCAGCTCGCCGAGAGGATGTGCGCAGTAGTGGCGACGCCGATGCGGATTTGTGACCGCCAAGTGAGCGTCGGGGCATCCATAGGGCTGGGAGCGTTTGTCGATGCCGAGCTGAGCCCGCTTGCACTTGCAAAGCGAGCGGACCATGCGCTCTACCACGCAAAGCGTGAGAGAACTGGCCGCCCTGTGTTATTCAGCCCGGAGCTCGACCGGCGGGTAACGGACGACCACACTATCGAGGCCGAACTGCAATCCAGCGCATTTGAAAGCGAATTGCAGTTTGACGTACAGCCAATCGTCTCGATGAGGACCGGCGCGATAGTGGGCGGCGAACTCCTGGCGCGCTGGACGAGTGCACGACTGGGGGTCATCCAGCCACAGCGTTTTGTCGAAATAGCGGAACGCAGCGCTCTGATTCATATCCTCACGCGAAACGCAATGCGTCGCGCGCTGGAACTGCTCGAAGTTCTGCCGGCCGGCCGAAGCCTTTCCGTAAACGTGTCTGCTTGCGATCTGCAGTGCGCTGACACGGTCAATGCGATTCTCCACATGGTCAACCGCTCGCCGGTCGATCCCGGCCGTCTATGTATCGAAGTGACTGAGACCGCAGTAATGCGAAACCTTGACGCAGCAATCAATGCGCTCCGCCGGTTTCGCGCCTTGGGCATGGAGGTTGCACTCGACGATTTCGGTACCGGGTATTCTAGCCTGAGCAATCTCCATCGCCTGCCGCTCGACAAGGTCAAGATTGATCGAAGCTTCGCCTTGGACCTTGATAACACCTACAGCGTATCGATCATCCACGCAGTCCTCAACCTTTGCAGTTCGCTTGGCCTGGTGTGCATTGTGGAAGGGGTCGAGACCTCTGTACAGGCAACAAACTTGCAGAACATCGGCTGCGACCTCATGCAGGGGTATCTATTCAGTTATCCGCTTCACCCTGCAGTCTTCGTAACGTTTGCGTCATTTTGGGCGCCACAAATCGCCGAGCTTCCTTCGCTGGAGCATGGCAGATGAACATATCGGCGGTCCCGAGGCCGGCCGACCGCTCTTGGGAGAAGCTGGCGTTGGTTCGTTCGCCGCTGAACAGCATATGTTGGTCGACACCTGCCAGAACACCATTTTGTTCGGCAATGAACTTCCGCTACGAACTACCCGCATGGGGACGACTTGCCAACCTGCAGCACGATGTATCGCCAAGCTTAAATAATTAGCAGAGCGGCGTCGCTAAGCGGGAAAAGCTGCGCTGATCGAGTTCCACAGCGCCAACCACAATATACCAATTGAACATCTTGACATTACGGTTGCTGAGTATCACAAGCGCACAATGAATCCCAGTTATGATCACAGTCATTTTGTGATTATAGTTGGTATTAATGAATTAAAAAAATCAGTATATAGATCATATCCAATTACTTGTTTCGGAATTTCGTATCCTGCCGCCCCAGCCAGCACTTCACCGCCGAGAGGGGTGAGAGGAGAACCCATGACCGCATCGTCCGCAATCCAGGATACGCGCGACCACTTCGCCCATTGCATCCAGGTGTTCGGCGGCACGACCGCCGCATCGCGCCGTCTCGGCATTGATGAGCGGGCGCTCCGGCGCTTCGTGAATGGGGACCTGCCGATCAGCAGCCGCCTGCTGGGAGACACCGCCACGGCGCTGCGCGCGCTCATCGCCGAAGCGACGGCGGCGGAAGCGGGCATCGCCGCACTGGACCTCGAAACGGGCGAGACGCAGAACAAGCCGGGCTGACCGGCTCAGCCGCCCGTCAACCGACCTTCGGCCTGTCCGCCGACCACGGCAGGAACAGGAACAGCAGCGCGCCCACCGCGATCGAGCCCGACACCGCGTAGAGGAACGGCGCGAAGCTGTCGTAGGCGGCGAGCGTGCGGCTGATCGCCAGCGCGCCCAGCGCCGAGGCAAGGAAGCTCACCGTGTAGACCAGCCCGAGCGTCGTGTTGTAGATTCGCAAGCTGAAGTAGCGCGCCACGAGGTACGAGATCAGGTCGCTCTCCGCCCCCACCGCGAGGCCGACGAGGAACATGGCGGCGCCGATCACCGGCACCGAATCGTGGCTCGTCCCCAGCACGAAGAAACCGAGCGCGGGCAGCACCATCGACAGGCTCGTCACCAGCGGCGTCGCGAAACGGTCGAGCGCGAGGCCGCAGGCGATGCGGCCGATCACCGTGCCCGCCGCGTAGATCGTCACGATGTTCGCGGCGGTCTGCGCGGAGATATGGTTGTCCACCAGCATCAGGTTCATCTGCGAGGCGTGAAGCGGGGTCTGCAGCAGGCACAGGAACATCGCGGCGAAGATCGTCCAGAACACCGGGCTCCTGAGGATCGTGCCATAGTCGCCGCGCGCCGGGCGGTGGAGTTCGGCCGTGGCCGGCAGGTCGGGCAGGTTGGCCCCCGGCCCCGCCTCGTGCCCCGGCCCGGTGCCCTTGGGGATCATCCGCACCGCTGCCAGCCCCGCCAACAATGCGATCGCGCCGAGCACGAGGTAGGCGCTGCGCCAGCCGATGGCCTCGATCCACCAGTTGGTCAGCGGCACCAGCGCCATCGCCAGCAGTGCCGGCACGCAGTTGACGATCGTCAGCGCGAGGCCGGTCGCCTTCTCGAAGTTCTCGGCGATGAGGCGGGTGTAGACGAGCGTGCTGGTCAGACTGCCCACCGCCAGCGTCGCGGTGGAGGCAGCGAGGAACCAGGCGAAGCTGCCGTTCTGCGTCGAATAGCCGATGAAGCACAGCGGGATCGCCAGCGTCCCCAGCAGCGCCATGCGCCGCACGCCCAGCCGGTCGGTGAAGCGGCCGACGAAGGGCAGGATGAAGATCGTCGTCAGCATCGTCAGCCCGACGAGCGCGAACTGCGAGCGCGACCAGCCGAATTCGCGCACGAGGTGCGGCGCGAAAGCGCTGTTGGTATAGGCGAACAGCGGCAGGCTGGTGCCCGACCCCAGGCTGGCGGCGATCAGCGGCCGCACGTTGCGGCGCAGTTCGCCGGTGTAGCTCGTGGACATTCAGGCTCTCCCCAGTGCCCGGCGGTTGTCCCGCAAGGTCGTATCGTTGTCGAACCGGCGGGGCGATATCGGCGTGCGTCCCCCCGGTGCTCCTCTGGCTAGGCGGCCGCTACAACACTCCGTCGCCCCCGCGTAGGCGGGGGGCCCGCTTCATACGCGAGGCCGAAAGAACAAGCGGGTCCGCGCCTTGGCGGGGACGACGGGTTTGGGAGGTGTATGCTTCCATCCCTCACCCAAGCGCACGGGCAAACCCGATGCGCCCGGCCCGCTCCTCCTCGTGGAGCGAGACGAGGTCGAGCTGGAAGACCATATCCTCCAGCGGCGTCTGGACGCGCGGGTTGCCGGTCCAGAACACCACGCGGCAGGTGCGTTTTTCGATCCGCCATCCCCCGGCGGTGCGCACCAGGCTATCGTCGTAATAGCCGGTGCCGTCCCACACCGGCGGATCCCCCGCAGCGTGACGGATGAGACGCCAGCTGCCGTAAGTATGGGCCGAGGCGCGGTCGCCCTCCACCTTGACGAGGTGGTTGGTCATCATGTGCTGGGTGGCGTCGAACAGTTCGTGGAACGAGCCGAAATCGACCTTGAACCGCTCGCGGTCCGTCCAGCTGGAGGTCGGGCCGTAGTCGGCGTCGACGTCGGCTGTGAAGATCCGGTCGAACAGGTCCCAGCGGCGGGTGTCCATGGCGAACCCGTAGAGGTTCAGCAGTTCGATGATGTCCTCGCGGTCGGCCATGGCGGTTCCCTTCAGCGCGGCAGCGAGACGGTGGCGGTGCCCTTGAGGATCGTCGCGCCTTCCTGCGTGGTCATGCGGGTTTCGACCGTCACCACCGGCAGGCCGAACGCGCTGGTCTCCTGCTTGTCGACCACGGCGGCGTCCACGTAGGTCACGTCGCCCTCGAAGGCGGGGCTGCGGAACTGGGTCTTGGAGTGCCAGATGAAGCCGTCGACCCCCGCCCAGTAGGCCACCGTATCCAGATGCCAGGCGTTCATCGACGAGCCGTAGCCGTAGACCCCGCCCATGCCGACCTTCTCGCCCTTCTCGGCGTTGATGTGGCCGGAGCTGGGGCCGTGGAACAGGCCGTCACCGTGGCGGGGATCGATCTTGCGGGCCTCGAAGTCGTAGGACATGTCGTCGGCGAAACCGGCGTCCTCGGTCGCGGGATCGTAGACGCCTTCGGGCACGTTCCAGCGCCATGTCCCCCAGATGTTCTGGCGGTGCGCGCGGCATTCGAGCGCGAAAGTCACGCGGCTGTGCGGGCCGATCACGCGGCGCGGCAGCGTGTCACCGACCTTGACCTCGCTCCATGACGGCGAGACGCCCGAGCGCCCGGCCCGGATCCAGTCGAGCCGCACCTTCGCCACTTCCTCCAGTTCGGAGCGCGACCACAGCTTGGGCGGCACGTTGCCCTTGTCGTAGACCTTGCGCCTGGCGGCCTCCTCCACGAGGTAGCGGATCGAGGTCGCGCGCTCCTTGGCGACGAGGGCCCCGTGCTGGTTGCGGTGAACGGTGTCGCCGTCGGCGAACATCGTCGGCCCGGCGAAGGCGGTGTCGGAGATCTTGTAGCCGGCGAAGCTGCGCTCCTGCGTTAGCTTGTCGCCGGGGCGGACGGGGGTGCCGTAGAACCACCACTCCTCGCCCGCGAAGATCAGGTGCGAGCCGGGGATCTTGCCCACGCAGGAGGGGTGGCAGCCGTGGCCGTAGTCCATCGCCACGGTGAAGCTCTGCGGCGCGACGATGCCGCCGAACCTGCTCGCCCGCGCATATTGCTCGTCCCAGTGGAGCGGGTTGGCGTAGTCCATCGCCTGCACCCAGCGGCGGATGTCGGTCGCGTTGCAGGGGTCGTAGAACTCCGCGAAGATGACGGGCTTGCCCACCCACTTGTCGACATCGCTGGTATCCAGGGTGACGTCACCTTCGGCCATCGCTCATCCGTTCCGTATCGTTGAACTTCGCTCTTTCGCGACGCCATCCAAGGCGCGCTCGCCCGGAGGCGCAAGAGCATCGGCAGCGCGTGCAAGCGCGATTGCCGATGCGGACCAGTGAGAGCGCGCCGCCTCCGCAGGGGCGATACTTGCAGTGGGTTAGCATCGGCGTTTCGACATGTGTCCACTCCCTGCGGTAGCGAGACCAGCATACGATTCGAGCAGAGTTCGGGGAGAAACATTCCAATGCAGATCGACAACACGCTGGCCGCCATCGTCACCGGCGGCGCCTCGGGCCTGGGCCGCGCCAGTGCGCAGGCGCTGGCGGACGCGGGCGTCAAGGTCGCCATCTTCGACATCAGCGAGGAAGCCGGCGAGGCCTTCGCAGCCGAGATCGGCGGCATCTTCTGCAACGTCAACATCATGGACGAGGACAGCGTCGAGGCCGGCTTCGCCAAGGCCCGCGCGGCCCACGGACAGGAGCGGATCGTCGTCCACTGTGCGATCGTCGCCGGCGGCGGCAAGACCGTCTCGTTCGACAAGAAGACCGGCGCCTACAAGCGCACCGCGACCGAGCAGATCTCCAAGTCGGCCGAGGGCATCTTCACCGCCTCGTACCGCGTCGCCTCGATCGCGGCGCTGGGTATGGCCAATGCCGAACCGCTGAACGATGACGGCGAGCGCGGGGCGATCATTCTCACCTCCTCGGCCGCGGCGCAGGACGGCCAGGTCGGCCAGGTCGCCTACGGCGGCGGCAAGGGCGCGGTGAACGCGATGGTCCTGCCGATGGCGCGCGACCTCATGGACCTCGGCATCCGCGTCAACGCGATCATGCCGGGCACGTTCGCCACCCCGCCGATGCTGCGCGTCAAGGAGCACGCCCCGGAGGTCTACGAGAACCTCGGCAAGGCCGTGCCCTTCCCCCGCCGCCTCGGCAAGCCGGAGGAGTTCGGCTCCTTCGTGCTGGAACTGGCGCGCAACACCTACTTCAACGGCCAGTGCATCCGCCTCGACGGCGCGATCCGCATGCCGCCGAAGTAAGCTCCTTCGCGATACGATACGACAAGGGCCGCGCCGCAGGGTGCGGCCCTTTTGCGTTGCTCAGGTGACCGTGAAGCCGCCGTCCACCGCGATAACCTGGTTGGTCACGCGCGCGGCCATCGGGGTCGCGAAGTAGAGCACGGCGGAGGCGATGTCGCGCGGGGTACAGGTGCCGAGCGGCGGGCGGCGGTTGCCGGGGCCGACGGGTGGCGGGCCTTCCGCGCCGATCGCGCCGGGGGTGCCGACCCCGCCGGGCAGCACGGTGTTGACGGTGATGCCATGTTCCGCCAGCTCGAACGCGGCGGCGGTCGTCAGCGCAGCGATCGCGCCCTTGCTCGCAGTATAGGCGGCGAGGCCCTGGACGAACTGGCCGACGAGGCCAGAGGAAGCGCAGTTGACGATGCGGCCGCCGTCATTTCCGGCCGCCCCGCCCGCGATCATCGCGCGCGCGACCTCGCGGATCATCAGGAACGGCGCGCGGGCGTTGACGGCGTTGATCCGCTCCCAGTGCGCCGCGGTGGCGTCGAGCAGCATCTCGCGGTGCTGGAGCCCGGCGTTGTTGACCAGCAGCCACGGCGCGCCGTGCCGCTCCACCACCGCGGCGCAGGCCGCGACGATCGAGGCTTCGTCGGTGAGGTCGACGGCGACATGGTCCGCGGCCGTGCCCGCCTCGATGCAGGCGCGCGCGCCGGCTTCGTCACGGTCGGCGATGACAACCCACGCGCCGGCTTCGGTGAGCACTTCGCAGATACCCGCGCCGATGCCGCTGGCCCCGCCGGTGACGAGCGCCACGCGCCCCGACAGATCGAATGCTCCGGCCATAATCCACTCCCCGTATCGGGCGGGGAGTGGATCTCCCCTGCCTCAGTCCTGCGCGACCGGCAGCCAGACGGCGCTGGCCGAGTCGCCGCCCCAGTGTATCGTTTCGGTGGCCTTCACATAGTCGCTAGGCTTCGCCTCCATGATGGATGGCACCCAGCTCTGCGGGTTGCGGTCGTAGAGCGGGAACAGGCTCGACTGGACCTGCACCATGATCTTGTGGCCCGGCAGGAACACGTGGTCGACGTTGGGCAGCGCCCACTTGAAGTCGTAGACCTTGCCCGGCTCCAGCGGCTGCGGGTTGTCGAAACCGCTCACGTAGCGGCCGCGGAAGATCTCGATGCCGATGCCGAGCTGGTAGCCGGCCATCGTCGGATCGGCGCTGTTCTCGGCCGGGTAGACGTCGATCAGCTTCACCACGTAGTCGCTGTCGCGCCCGCTGGTCGCCGCGCGCAGGTCCACCTTGGGCGCGCCCTTGATGTGGAGCGGCTTGTCGAGCACCCCGGTCTGGTAGCTGAGCACGTCGGTGCGCCCGTCGACGAAACGCTGGTCGTGGACGAGCCAGGTCTTCCACTCGTCGCCCGACATCGTGATCGGGCGCGGCAGCATCGGCACCGGCTTCGCGGGGTCGGAGACGTAGGCGTCGGTGCCTGCCTGCGGTTTGGACCACGATAGCGCGTAGTTAGCGCCGAGATAGAGCGGGGTATAGGCGCCCGCCGGCCACTGCTGCGACACTTCCCAACGGTTCTCGCCGGTCGCGTAAGTCAGCACCGGCGGCGTATCGCAGGCCGGCGCACTGGTCTTGAGGTGGCAGTCGAGGAACGGCTTCATGTACTGCTTGCGGAACTGCAGGCCGGTATCGCCCTCCCACTTCAGCGCCCCCAGCGAGCGCGCCTCGTAGTTCACCTGGGAGTGGCGCCAGGGGCCGATCACCAGGCTCACGTTGTCGGCTCCGCTGGCCTTGAGCGCCTGGTAGACCGCCGGGGCGCCGTAGCTGTCCTCCTGGTCCCACTGGCCGACGACGAGCATGGTCGGCACCGTCAGCTTGCGCTGCGCCAGCAGCTTGTCGACCGCCTGCCCCTGCCACCAGGCGTCGTAGCTCGGATGCTCGAGCACCTTGCGCACCACCGGCAGGTCGGTGAGACCGTAAGCCCTGGCGTAGTCCATCGCCGAGCCGGCCGCGAGATAGGCGCTGTAGTCGTCGCCGGTCCCGCGCGGCACCGCGCCGCCGCCCGTCTTGACCGTCTGGCCGAGGTCGTAGTCGAAGCCGAAGGTGCGGAAGGCGCCGTTGTGGAACCAGTCGTCGCCCATCCAGCCGTCGACCATTGGGCTCTGCGGCACCGAGGCCTTGAGCGCCGGGTGCGGATCGACCAGCGCCATCAGCGAAGTGAAGCCGAGGTAGGACGAGCCTGTGATGCCGACCTTGCCGTTGCTCTCCTTTACGTTCTTCACCAGCCAGTCGATGGTGTCGTAGGCGTCGGTCGCGTGGTCGACCCTGGTCTTGTTGAGCGGCCCGCGCAGCGGCCGGTTCATCACGTAGTCGCCCTCGGACCCGTCGAGCCCGCGCACGTCCTGGTAGACGCGGATGTAGCCGTCGTTGACGAACTCGGCGTCGGCGACGGGGAGGATTTCCTCGATCTTCTGGCTGCGGTTGCGGCTGGTCATGCCGTCGGCGTTGTAGGGGGTGCGGCTGAGCAGTATTGGGCCGTCGGTGGTGCCCTTGCGGTAGACGATGACGGTGTAGAGCTTCTTGCCGTCGCGCATCGGCACCATCACGACCTTGCGCACGTAGTCCGCCTGGGGCCTCACCCAGTCGTAGGACTTCACCTGCTCGTTCATCATGGTGTCGGTGAGCGCGCCGCCGTCCTGCGCAAGGACAGCCTGGGGAGCGGCGATGGCGAATGCGAGCGCGGTCAGTGCCAGGCTCGCGACGTTCCTGGTCTTTTTGGTCATGGCGCTTGGGTGCCCCGCCGGCACGGACGGGTCAAGAGCCCGGCGTTGCGTTTTGTGCGGCCGGGTCAGGCGGCCGCATCGCGCACCAGCGGCGCGTGCCGGTCCACGAGCACGGCGCTGGCCTCGTTGAGGCCCACCAGCTCGACCTGCATCCCGTGGCGGCGCATCCGGGTGACGACCTCTTCGAGCGCCCCGACCGCCGTCACATCCCAAAGATGCGCCGCGGTGAGGTCGATGTGCACGTTTCGTGCCGTGTCGCGCAAGTCGAAGCGATCGGCGAAGATCTCGGCGCTCGCGAAGAAGACCTGGCCGGAGACGGTGTAGGTCCGGGTCTGGGTGGCCGGGTCGAACGCATCCCGGACGTGCATCAGCTTGGTGACCTTGAAGGCGAAGAACACCCCGCTCAGCAGCACCCCGACCCCGACGCCTGCCGAAAGGTCGTGCGTGGCGACCGTGACCGCCACCGTGGCGAGCATGACGACGCCCGACACCTTGGGATGCCTGGCGAGGTCGGCCAGCGATCCCCAGGCGAAGGTGCTGACGGACACCATGATCATGATCGCCACCAGCGCCGCGACCGGCACCTGCGCGGCCCACGGCCGCAGGGGCACCATGACCACGAGCAGGAAGACGCCGGCCACCAGCGTCGAGAGCCGCCCGCGGCCGCCGTAGCGCACGTTGCCCACGGTCTGGCCGATCATGCCGCACCCGGCGATGCCGCCGAACAGGCCCGCCGCGACATTGGCGAGGCCGAGGCCGGTGCATTCCCGCGCCTTCGAACTGGTCGTCTCGGTCAGGTCGTCGACCACGCTCGCGGTCATCATCGATTCCAGCAGTCCGACGGCGGCCATCGCGAAGGCATAGGGCGCGACCACGCGGAAGGCGGCGAGATCGAGCGGGAAATCGGGGATGTGGAAGCCCGGCAAAGAGGCGGGGAGGCGCCCGAGATCCGCCACGGTATGGATCGGCATCGGGAAGGCGATGCTGATGACGGTCAGCACGACGATGCAGATCAGCGGCGAAGGAATGGCCGTCGTCAGGCGGGGGACCAGGTAGATGATGCCGAGGCCGCCGGCGATCATCGCGTAAGTGTGCCATGTCACGCCGAGCATCTGCGGCACCTGCGCCGAGAAGATCAGAATGGCGAGCGCGTTGACGAAGCCCGTCCGCACCGATCGCGACACGAACCGCAGCAGAACGTCGAGCTTCAGCAGTCCGAAGACGATCTGGAGCAGGCCCGCCAGCAGCGTCGCCGCCAGCAGGTACTGCAGGCCATGGCCATGCACCAGCGAGGCCACCACCAGCGCGACCGAACCGGCCGCGCCCGAGATCATGGCGGGCCGCCCGCCCGCGAAGGCGATGACGATGCCGATGACGAAGGAGGCGAACAGGCCGACCTCGGGGTCGATGCCGGCGACGAAGGAAAAGGCGATGACCTCGGGGATCAGCGCGAAGGTGCCGACCATGCCGGCCAGGACGTCGCGGCGGGCACTGCCGGCGTCGCTGAACCATTCAGCGCGGTACCGGGCCAGGCGTGTCGTGTTCATGGATGTGCGTGTCCGCAGAATTCGCAAAGGACCCCGCCATGCAGGGCGGCTTCGGATCGGCGTGCGAAATGCGTTGTCCGGCGGATCGGCGGCCGGAATAGCCACCCGGAATTGCACCGGGTCCAGGCGAATGCAGAGCCCCTACCCGCAAACGCGGCGCGGCGCAACGTTACCCCGCGCGCGCCGATCTTCCTGCATCACGCCCGCCTGCCCCTCACGCCACCTTCAGGCGCCGCCGCATCGCCGCCTCGTCCATCATCGGCGTGCCGCGCAGGTGGCCGAGGCGCACCCCCGTGCAGGTCATCTTGAAGTGGGTGAATTCCTCGTACCAAGCGAGGCCCTCTGCCGACTTGCCGCTGATCTGCTCCCACAAAGCCACCGTCTCGTCGCGGGTGCCCATGCCTTCGAGATAGGCGCCGTGGGTGGAACTCTTGCCGTGCATGGTCTCGGAGAGCGTGGAGAACCACGCGAGGTCGTGCAGCGCCCCGCCCAGCGATGGCTGCTCCCAGTCCATCACCGCGACGACCCGGAAATCCGCGTCGAACATCATGTTGCCGATCCGCGCATCGCCCCAGACGAGGCCTTCCGGATCGTGTAGCGGCCAATCGGCCTCGAGCCGCGCCAGCGCGGCGCGCAGCACCGGCTGCGGCGCCGTTTCCTCGAGCCAGGCGGTGAAGCGCTGGTACTTGTCCCACTCCTGCGCCAGCCCCTGCTCCGCGCCAGGGGCGCCTTTGAGGAAGCCGACCTTGGAGACGGGCACGCGCTGGACGAGCGCAAGCTGCTCCACCGCGCCCTGCCACAAGGTCCGCCGCTGCTCGGGCGAGGCGTCGCGCAGCCAGCCCTCGCGGGCGTAGGGCGGGATCGAGACGGGGACGCGGCCCTGCTTCTTCTCCATCACGAAGAACGCGTTGCCGAGGATACCGGGGTCCTCCTCGAACCACAGCGGCTTCGCCACGCGGACCTCGCCTTCCTCGGCGAGCAGTTTCATGACCTGGTACTGTTCGTCGAACAGGTTGTCGGGGAAGACCGTGAAGCTCTTCGGCTTGATCCGCACGACGCAGCCTTGCGCATGTTCGCGCCCACCCGCGCTCCAGTGCGCGTCGAACAGAACCGTTTCGTGGCTCTGCCCGGCGCCGCGCGGATAGGCGAGGTTGGTGACGGTGATGCCGCTCGCGCCGGGGAGCTTGCCCGACAGCCAGTCTTCGAGCCGCGAGGCCAGTTCCTCAAGGTCCCGCGTTTCCGGGGCAACGATCACGTCGGACAAGGCCACTCTCCCGCTATCTCGTCGATGCCGTCATTTAGTTCGACATCGCGAATTTGTTTTCGCCTATTTGATAGGACGACAACAAGACGCGGTCAAGCGAAGCACACCTCGCCCGAGTGGGATTTGATGGGAGAAAAGCGCCACACCAGTTTGAGGCGGGCACCGAAGCGCCGGCTCAGTCGGTCTCGCCGCGACCGGAGAGGAAGCCCGAGATGCGCTCGCAGGCGGCGGCCAGGCGCTGGCCGGCGTGGTTCACCGCCGTGCCGTTCATCGCACCGTCGAAGCCGGCCATGACCAGCGCCATCATCACCCGGTTGCGGGCGTCGTAGATGGGCGCCATCACCGCCATCAGCGGATAGACGCGGTCGGCCTGGATATCGACCTGCGGGATCACCGGCGGGTCCTCGGTCCCCGAGCGGATGCCCGCCTCGTCGGCGCCCGGTCGGCGGACCAGGGCGATGAAGCCCTGCGCGCGCACGAACTCCATGCCGGCGCGGAACTGCGCCAATTGATCGTCGACCGGCGCCGGGTCGGCGCGGGCGATCCACGCCTCGGCCTCGCGCGGGGCGCGGGCGTAGTAGACGGTCGCCTGGATCCAGCGCAGCGGCATGCGCGTGCCCAGCGGCACCGGGTAGCCGATGTGGCTGAGCGAGGCCGCGCGCTCGCGCAGGTGGATCACGTCGCCTTCGAGGAAGTAGGCGCCGCAGACCACGTCGAACTCGTCGGCAAGGCTGCGCATCTCGGGCTGCGCGACCTGCAACGGCGAGAAGTGGTCCGCCGCCGTGCGCCCGATCGCGGCCAGCGCGGGGCCGAGCACGTAAGTCTTGTCGGTGGTGCGGTAGAGGTAGCCAACGTCGACCAGTCCGGTCAGCAGCGCATGGCAGGTCGCCCGGCTCAGCTTCAGCGCGCGGACGAGGTCGGTGAGCGCGAAGGCCTGCCCCGGGTGATCGGCGATGAAGTTGAGAATGGCGGCCACGCGGGCGACGCCGGGAGAGGAACGCGACATGGGCTCTTTCGCTATTTCGAATTGCGTGGCCTAGGGGCAAGGCCGCCGGTTCGTCAATAGACACAACTGTTCAATAGGGCGAATTCGGTGAGCGGCATGCCGGCGTTTTGCACCCAACAAATGTCGCCCCCGCGAAGGCGGGGGGCCCGCTTTCTTGCGGTTGGCCCCGAGGTTTGAGGGAACAAGCGGGATCCCCGCCTACGCGGGGATGACGAGGTGAGGGTTTCGGGGGAGTGAACAACGTCTGCCCACCTCACCCCCGCCCCAACCGCTCCTCCATCATCTTCGCTACCTCGCGCCGCGCCACCTTGTTCGAATGCAACAACGGCACTTCCTCGCGGGAGAGCTGGACGTAGGCGCGCGGGACCTTGTAGCCCGACAGGCGGCGGCGCAGTTCCGCCTCGATCGCGGCGAAGTCGAGCGCCGCGCCCTCGCGCGGCACCACGGCGGCGACCAGCAGCGCGCCGCGTTCCTTGTCGGGGATGCCGACCACGTAGGCGTTGTGGACGCCGTCCAGCGACTGCAGTTCCATCTCCACCTCGGCGGGCGAGACGTTGGAGCTGGCGACCTTGATCATGTCCCCCCCGCGCCCGACGAAGTGGACGCGTTGCCCCTCGGCGCGCTCCTCCACCGTGCACATGTCGCCGGTGCGGTAGTAGCCGTCGGGCGTATAATGCTCGGACCGCTCGATCTTGTGGAGGCCGCTGGCGACGGGGTAGCCACGCACCTGCATCTCGCCGACCTCGCCGGGAGCGACGGGGCGGTGCTCGGGGTCGGCAATGCGGATTTCGTAGCCGGGGCCGAAGTGGTCCATCGGCGCGCAGACCGGGTAGCCGGGCGCGCGGAAGTCGTCGCCCCAGGAGTAGGGCCCCAGAGTCTCGCTCATCCCCAGCCCCCACCAGGGCTTCGGGCCCCGGATCAGCGCGAGGTCCTCCTCGGCGAGCACCGAGCCCATGGCGAAGCGGCTGTTCGACAGCGTGCGCTCGGTACAGACCACCACCGAGCCCGCCTCGAGCCCGGGGACGAGGTACATCATCAGTCCGCCGACCCAGAACATCGGCAGCATGCAGGGCACGCGCTTGGCGTATTCGTGGCCGATCATCTCGCGCATCGTATGGCTGCGGAACAGCACCGGGCCGTGGGCATGGCGCACGCCTTTGGGCAGCGCCATCGAGCCGGAGGTGTATATCTCGACCATCTGATCGGTGGGGTGCACTTCGGATTCGATCTCGGCCAGCAGCGCCTCATCGACGGTGGCGGCGGCATCGGTGAGGAATTCGGGGCCGGCGACGCAGGAAGGCAGGCCCTCCCCGTCCGAGACGATCCAGCGCAAGTACGGGGCCTTGGCCAGCCGCAGCGCGCCGCTGTGCTGGCCCTCCAGTTCGGGCAGCGCGTCGAGCATGCGCTCGGCGAAGTCCTTGCCCAGCATGGTGCGCTGGAGGATCACGCCTTGCACGTCGCTCTGGCGCAGCACGCGGACGAGTTCGTTCGCGCGGATCATCGTGCTGATCGGCACCGCGATCGCCCCGATCCGGCTGATCGCCGCCAGCGCCACCGCGAAGTCCGGGCCGTTGCCATGGACGAAGCCAACCCGCGCGCCCTTGCCGATCCCGCGCGCTGCGAGGCCGCGCGCGATCAGGGCAGAACGCTGGTCGAGTTCGCGGTAGGTGATCTGGGAGACGACATCCTCGCCGTCCTCCAGCACCACGGCGACGGCATCGCCGTAAGCGGCAGCGGCGGCGCGGATGAGCTGGGCGAAGGTGTTGGCCTTGCCGGGCGCGTCGGCTTCGGGCGTCTCCAGGACCGATGGGGCGGTGTCTCTGCTCACTCTCTCGTTCCCTCTCTCGCCCGCCTGGTGCCCGAGGGCCCGGCGGCTGCTTTCGCGTTCGTCCGACGATGGAAAGCGGCGCGCCGCTTGTCCATCCTCCCCACCTGGGAAGCGGGCAGTTAATTCGCTATTTCAAACTTATCGTCGATATTGAGGATTGTCGATGCGAGCACAACGCGGTTTGCGAGGATACCGCTAGAGCGGTGACCGCCCTACCCACCTCCTCGTCATCCCCGTGAAGGCGGGGATGACGCTTGTTCCTTCTCTTCGCCCAATACGCAAGGAAAGCGGGGCCCCCGCCTTCGCGGGGGCGACGCGCTATCTGGGCAGAGTGTCTCGCAAACCGCTCAGCTTTCCGCAAAGGTATAGGGCTGGGCGGCGCGGCGGTAGTCATCCGCCAGCACGTCGCGGCCGATCGGGGGGACCGAGCGCGCGGTGCATTCGGCCCGCTGGCACAGGCGGCAGGTCACGCCGATCGGCGTGGGCAAGGCGGCGGAATCGGCGCCTCGCGCATAGACCAGCCGCGCCGCCTGCTCCGCCGCGCAGGCGAGCGCCACGGCGCGCACCACGCGCGGGGCCCCGTACCCCGTAGCCCCGCCGGTGACGGTGCGCGCAATCGAGAAGAACCGCTCGCCGCCGGGCAGTTCGAGCCACTGGGTGGAGATCTCGCCGGGGCGGCGGAAGACCTGGTGGACGCTCCACAGCGGGCACCCGCCCCCGTGCGCGGCGAAGGGGAAGCCCGCGCCGTCGAGGCGCTTGGAGACGTTGCCCGCCTCGTCCACGCGGATGAAGAAGAAGCCCACGCGCTCCTCGCCGGGGCGCTGGAGCGTGGTGAGGCGGTGGGCGACCTGCTCGAAGCTGGCGCCGAACAGGGCGCAGAGCGCGTCGATGTCGTAGCCGCGCTGGTCCGCCGCGCGGGCGAAGCGGCCATAGGGCATGACGATCGCGGCGGCGGCGTAACCGGCCAGCGCGCGCAGCAGCAGCGTGGCGGTGGTGCGGCTGGAGAAGCTGTCGGCGCGGATCGCCTGCTTGATCTCGCTGCGCAGCGCGGTGTGGGCGATGTGGGTGGCGATCTGGAAGGCGCGGCTGGCGGCGTCGAGCGTGTCGGCGATCAGCAGTTGCTGGTTGTGCCGGTCGAAGCGCCGCAGCGAATCGACGAGAACGTCCGGCGGCAGGAAGCGCACCCGCACGCCCTGCTCTGCCAGCCATTCGGTCGCCCCGCCCGCCCTGTCGATCTCGGCGGCGAGGTCCTCGGCGCGGCTGTCGAGCGCGTGGAAGTAGTTGCGCGCGCCTGCGAGGAAGCGCTGGGCCTCGCGCACGGGTTCGTTTTCGTCCGCCATCGGCCCGGCGGCGCGCTGTTCGGCGAGCGCCTGCGCCTCGCGCGCATAGGCCTGGTACAGGCGCAGCAGCGCTTCGGAGACGCCGGGGAAGCTGGTGGCGAGGTCCGCCACTTCGAGCGCGGGCAGGTCGATGTCGGCGAAGATCGGGTCGCGCAGCACGTCGGTGAGGCGGCGAGCGTAGTCGGCGGTGTCGTCGCCGGCGATCTCGGCGATGTCGAGGCGGTAGGTGCGGGCGAGGCGCAGCAGCATGTCGGCCGTGACGGGGCGCTGGTTACGCTCGATCAGCGCGACGTAGCTAGGCGAAATCTCGAGGTCGTCGGCCATCGCCTGCTGGGTGAGGCCAAGTTCACGGCGCAACCGGCGCAGGCGCGGTCCGAGGTATAGAGGACGGTTTTCTGCCATTCCGACTAACCTTGTCAGGACAGTACAACTTTACAAGGAAAATCTGTAAAGTTTGACAACAGCACCGCGCAGCCAGTTCCGCGCCGCCGATCGGCCGACTACCTCAGGGGTCATCGAACAGACATTCTTCCGCAAGGGAAACCCACTCGTGACCTACCAGAGCAAGATCATCGAGGCCGGCAAGGCGATCGGCACACAGTCCCACTGGAACGGGATCGAGGCCGAGTCGGTCGCGCGCATGCGCCTGCAGAACCGCTTCCAGACCGGCCTCGACATCGCCCGCCACACCGCGAAGATCATGCGCGAGGACATGGCCGCCTATGATCGCGACCCCGCCAACTACACCCAGTCGCTGGGCTGCTGGCACGGGTTCATCGGCCAGCAGAAGATGATCTCGATCAAGAAGCACTTCGGCACGACCAAGGGCCGCTACCTGTACCTCTCGGGCTGGATGGTCGCCGCGCTGCGCAGCGACTTCGGCCCCTTGCCCGACCAGTCTATGCACGAGAAGACCTCGGTCCCCGCTCTGATCGAGGAGCTGTACACCTTCCTGCGCCAGGCCGATGCGCGCGAGCTGGGCATGATGTTCCGCGAACTCGACAAGGCCCGTGAGGCCGGCGACGAGATGGAGGCCAGGCGCCTCGAGCACGCGGTCGACACCTATGAGACGCATGTCGTGCCGATCGTCGCCGACATCGACGCAGGCTTCGGCAATGCCGAGGCGACCTACCTGCTCGCCCGCAAGTTCATCGAGGCCGGCGCCTGCTGCATCCAGATCGAGAACCAGGTCTCGGACGAGAAGCAGTGCGGTCACCAGGACGGCAAGGTCACCGTCCCGCACGAGGACTTCATCGCGAAGATCCGCGCGGTCCGCTACGCCTTCATGGAACTGGGCGTCGACGACGGCGTGATCGTGGCGCGCACCGACTCGCTCGGCGCGGGGCTGACGAAGCAGATCGCCTTCACCCGGGAGGCGGGCGACATCGGCGACCTGTACAACGGTTTCCTCGACTGCGAGGAGGTCGGCGAGATCGGCCACGGCGATGTGCTCATCAGCCGCGACGGCAAGCTGATGAAGCCGCGCCGCCTGCCGAGCAACCTCTACCAGTTCCGCGCCGGGACCGGCGAGGACCGCTGCGTGCTCGACTGCATCCATGCGCTCGAGAACGGCGCGGACCTGCTGTGGATCGAGACCGAGAAGCCGCACATCGGCCAGATCGGCGGCATGGTCCGCCGCATCCGCGAGGTGATCCCGAACGCCAAGCTGGTCTACAACAACTCGCCCAGCTTCAACTGGACGCTGAATTTCCGCCAGCAGGTCTACGATGCCTGGGCTGCGGCGGGCGAGGATGTCTCGGCCTACGACCGAGCGCGCCTGATGAGCGTGGACTACGACGGCACCGCGCTGGCGGACGAGGCCGACGAGCGCATCCGCACCTTCCAGAAGGACTCGGCGCGCGAGGCGGGGATCTTCCACCATCTCATCACCCTGCCGACCTACCACACCGCGGCGCTGTCGACCGACAACCTGGCCAAGGAATACTTCGGCGAGGCCGGGATGCTCGGCTACGTGAAGGGCGTGCAGCGCGAGGAGATCCGCCAGGGCATCGCCTGCGTCCGCCACCAGAACATGGCCGGCTCCGACCTCGGCGACGACCACAAGGAATACTTCGCCGGCGAGGCCGCGCTCAAGGCCGGCGGCGCGCACAACACGATGAACCAGTTCGCGGCGTAAACCCTTCTTCGTCATTCCCGCGAAGGCGGGAACCCACCTGATGAATGCTCGTGTTGCAAGGACGTCAGATGGGGCCCCGCCTTCGCGGGGATGGCGAGAAAGGGGCGCGCAAGGGTTCGAAACGACACCAGTTTGGATGGAAGCCTCGGGAATCCCCCCGGGGTTCCAGGGGAAGCAACCCGCAAGCAAGGAAAGGAATGAGCATGACCACCACCATGACCGCCGAACCGGCCCGCGCCCGCGCGGTGCTCTCGAACGAGGACTTCAAGCTGCTGCAGGAGGCCGTTCTCTACTACCTCAAGGCGCACGAAGATGATCCGATCTCGTCCAAGTATTCCAACCTCTACCACCGCCTCGGCAGCGCGACGCGGCGCTAAGGTTTTGCGGTAATTCGGAGTTTTCCTGGGGAGGAAAGCT
Organism: Novosphingobium sp. GW821-FHT09E05; assembly: GCF_059416165.1. Classification (NCBI taxonomy): domain Bacteria; kingdom Pseudomonadati; phylum Pseudomonadota; class Alphaproteobacteria; order Sphingomonadales; family Sphingomonadaceae; genus Novosphingobium; species Novosphingobium sp. GW821-FHT09E05. The sequence continues at coordinate 849,098 of NZ_JBWKOQ010000001.1, read as the reverse complement.
TGGCCCGTCGCACTCCGTGCGGCGGGCCATTTCGCATGATTACCGCCGTTGTGGACCCACTTCCGGCCCGGTGGACAGGGTCTTTGCAAAGCGCCGTTAAATATTGCCGCGATAGGGCCGTGGGCATGAGCGGAATTGGCGCGACACACCTCCTCGAAGTCATCGTCTGCGTGAGGGACCAGCATCGGCCGGAGATGGTGCTCCTGGCGGTGCTCGCCTGCGGACTGGCGACGGGCAAGGCCATGTCCCTGCTGCAGCATGCGGTGACCGCGCGGGGGCCGTCGCGCCGGCGCCAGCAGCGGGGATGGTGCCTGCTGGCCGGGCTGATGCTCGGCTTCGGCGGCTGGGCCGCGCACTTCATCACCATCCTGGGCTACGACAGCGGCTACGTCGCCGGCTACTCGCCGGGCATGACGGCGGCGTCGCTCGCCATGAGCGTGGTCGGCGCGCAGGTGGCGCTGTGGTTCGCGGTACAGTCGCGCAGCCTGGTGGGCCGCGCCTCGGCGGCGCTGATGCTGAGCGCCGGGCTGGCCGCCATGCACTATACCGGCATGGCGGCGCTGCGGGTGCCGGCGCTGCTGCGCTGGGACTGGCACCTCGTCGCCGCCTCGGTGCTGCTGCCGGTCATGCTGCTGCACCCCGCGCTCTACATCGCGCTGCGCGCCCGCAACAACCTGCAGGTCTTCGCGGCGACCGTGCTGACCTCGCTGGCGGTCCTCGTGCTGCACTTCACCGGCACCGCCGCGCTCAGCTTCATTCCTTCGCGCATGTCGTCCGATCGGGGCATCTCGGTGCCGCAGGAGGCTTTGGCGGCATGGCTCTGCGTCGCCTCGCTGGCAATCATGACGCTCAGCGCCTTCGCGCACCAGTGGCGCCAGCGCAGCCATGCCGCGCGGCTGATGGGCGAGCGGCAGTTCTCGATGCTCGTCAAGGGCACCTCCGACTACGCGATCTGCATGCTCGATCGCAGCGCCCGGGTGGCGCAGTGGAACGCGGGCGGCCTGTCGCTGATCGGCTACGACGAGGACGAGGCCATCGGCCTGCCCTTCGCGCGCCTCTTCACCGAGGAGGACCGCGCCGCCCACCGCCCCGCCCTCGCCATCGCCGAGGCCGACGCGAACGGCATCGCCAAGGGCCAGTGGGTCTGCGTGCGCCGCGACGGCTCGCACTTCTGGGCGCATGGCACGATCGAGACGCTGTGCGACGAGAACGGCACGCCCATCGGCTATTCGCTCATCACCCGCGACATCACCGAGATCAAGGCGGCGCAGGACGCGCTCGCTGCCAAGACCGACCAGATGGACACGGCGCTCGAACACATGAGCCAGGGCCTGTGCCTGTTCGACGCCGAGGAGCGGCTGGTCTTCGCCAACCGTGCGTTCTTCAGCATCTGGGGCATTCCCGAGGAGCGCTGCCCGCCGGGCTCCACGCTGTCGCAGCTGGCCTATGCGGGCTTCTTCTCGACCGAATACCGCCCCGCCGAAACGCTCGACATGATCCGCAAGTCGGTGGCGCGCGCGCAGGCGTCGGGCGGCAACCCGACCTGGAACCTCGACTTCAGCGAGGACCTCGTTCTCGCCATCAGCGAGCGTCCGGTGCCCGGCGGCGGCTGGATCGCGACTTTCGAGGACATCACCCGCCAGCGCCGCTCCGAGGCGAAGATCGCGCACATGGCGATGCACGACGCGCTGACCGGCCTGCCCAACCGCGCCCGCTTCTATCTCGGGCTGGACGAGATGATCGCGCAAAGCGTGCAGACGGGCGAGAAGGTCGCCGTGGTCGCGATCGACCTCGACCGCTTCAAGGAGGTCAACGACACTTTCGGCCACGCCTCGGGCGACCGCCTGCTGCGCACCCTGGCCGAGCGCTTCATCCTCACCCGCCGCGACGGCGAGTCGATCGCCCGGCTCGGCGGCGACGAGTTCGCCGCCGCCCTGCGTTTCACCCGCCGCGCCGATCTCAACGACTTCATCGCGCGCATCCGGCGCTGCATCGTCGAGCCCGTCGCCGCGCCCTTCGACGATGGCGGCCAGCCGCTGGTGGTCGGCGCCAGCCTCGGCGTCGCGGTCTGCCCGCAGCACGGCGCCACGCGCGAGACGCTGCTCAACAACGCCGACCTCGCCATGTACCGCGCCAAGGCCACCATCGGCGAGTCGGTGTGCTTCTTCGAAGCCGGGATGGACGAGAGCGCGCGCGAGCGCCGCCAGCTCGCCAACGACCTGCGCCAGGCGGCCGCGCGCGGCGAGCTGACCCTGCTCTACCAGCCCCAGCGCACGCTGCGCACCGGCGCGCTGGCGGGGTACGAGGCCTTGCTGCGCTGGACCCATCCGCGCCGCGGCCTCGTGCCTCCCGACGAGTTCATCCCGATCGCCGAGGAGACCGGCGAGATCATCCCCCTCGGCGAATGGGTGCTGCGCCAGGCCTGCACCGAGGCACGGACCTGGCCGGGCGAGGAGAAGGTCGCGGTCAACCTCTCGGCGGTGCAGTTCCTCCAGCCCGACCTCGTCGAGATGGTACGCGCGATCCTGCTCGATACGGGGCTGCCCGCGCGCCGCCTCGAACTCGAGATCACCGAGACCGCGATCATCCACGACAAGCTGCGCGCCCTCCACTGCCTGCGGGGGATCAAGGCGATGGGCGTGAGCGTGGCCATCGACGATTTCGGCACCGGCTATTCCTCGCTCGACACGCTGCAGTCGTTCCCGTTCGACAAGATCAAGATCGACAAGTCGTTCCTCCTGAAGTCCGAGGGCAGCGCCCAGGCCCGCGCCATCATCCGCGCGGTCCTGGCGCTCGGCCGCAGCCTCGACATTCCGGTGCTGGCCGAGGGGATCGAGACCGAGGGCCAGCTGCGCGTGCTCGAGGCCGAGGGCTGCGACGAGGGCCAGGGCTACTATTTCGGCCGCCCTGCCCGCGCGCCCAGCCTCGAAGGATCGGACGCGGGATCGGCGGCGGAGCGCTGAGCCGGTAAACTTTCGATCCTTTTCCGTTTACCATGGAAAATTAACCCCCTCCCCGATACGCTGCCGGAAACCAGGTGGGAACGGGCGTGTATTTGGTGCGGGATCACGAACAGCCAGGCGTTGACGGCTCGGGCGGCACTGCGGACGAGGGGGGCGTGCCCTCGCTCGACACGGCGCTGCAGGCCGCTTCTCTCGCCGAGCAGCGGCTGCGCGCGGCGATCGAGGCCATGCCGCAGGGGATCGTCTTCCTCGACGAGGACGACCGCTACATCCTGTGGAACGAGAAGTACGCGCAGATCTACGAGCGCTCGGCCGACCTGCTCCGGCCCGGCGTCCGGCTCCAGGACGCCCTGCGCGTCGGCATCGCGCGCGGCGACTATCCCGATGCCCTGGGGCGCGAGGAAGAATGGCTCGAGGAGCGCATCGGCCGGCTGCGCCAGCCGGGCCTGCGGCACGAGCAGCGGCTGGCCAACGGTCGCTGCATCCTGATCGAGGAGCGCCGCATCGAAGGCGGCGGCACCATCGGCATCCGCGTCGACATCACCGATCTCAAGCAGAAGGAGGAGACCTTCCGCCTGCTGTTCGAGCGCAACCCTCTGGCGATGCTCGTCCACGACATCGAGACCGGCCGCATCCGCGCCGCCAACGAAACCGCCTGCGACCTGTTCGGCTATGCGCCGGGCGCCATGGACGGCCTGTTCGCGCGCGACCTGTTCCCCGATTCGCTCTGGCCGCAGGCCGGCGCCCGCCTCGCCGGGGACACCTCCGACACACGCGACTGCTGGGAGATGCTGCGCCGGGACGGGACCAGCGTCGACGCGGTGATATCCACCCGCCAGTCGGAGCTGCAGAGCTACGCCGGCACCATCGTCTCGATCTTCGACGTCACCGAGCGCCGCCGCATCGAGCAGAGAATGGCGCACATGGCCCGCCATGACGAGCTGACCGGCCTCGCCAACCGCGCCCACTGCCGCGAACAGCTGCGCAAGCTGATCGACGAGGTCACGCCCGGCGGCTCCATGGCCGAGACCATCACTCTCGCGCTCGTCGACCTCGACCATTTCAAGCCCGTGAACGACACCTACGGCCACCACTTCGGCGACATCGTGCTCACCGAGGCGGCGCAGCGGATGCGCGAGCTGATCCCGGCCGAGGCGCTGCTCTGCCGCATCGGCGGCGACGAATTCGCCGTGATCTTCCGCCGCTCCAGCCTGACCCAGGCCGAACTGGTGTCCAAGTCGATCATCACCACCCTGTCCGAGCCGTTCTTCGTCCAGGGCCACATGATCCACATCGGCGCCACCATCGGCTTCGCCTCGTCCCCCTACGACAGCCAGGACAGCGAGACGCTGCTGCGCTACGCCGACCTCGCCCTCTACGCCGCCAAGGGCGAGCGGCGCGGCACCTGCCGGGGCTTCGAGGCCGGCATGGACGCCGCCGCGCAGGAGAAGAACCGGCTCGAGAAGGACCTGCGCGCCGCCGTCCGCGACGGAGAGCTGGCCGTTCACTACCAGCCGCTCGTCGATCTCCAGACCGGCGCGGTCGAATGCTACGAAGCGCTGCTGCGCTGGAACCACCCCGAGCGCGGCAACGTGCCCCCCGACGTCTTCGTGCCGCTGGCCGAGGAGATGGGCCTGATCGACCAGATCGGCCGCTTCGTCCTGCACGCCGCCTGCGGCGCGGCGATGCACTGGCCCGCGCACGTCCGGGTCGCGGTCAACGTCTCGCCGCTGCAGTTCCGCAACGGCAACCTGCTGAGCACGGTCATCAATGCGCTCTCCACCTCGGGCCTGCCCGCCGAGCGGCTGGAGCTGGAGATCACCGAGGCGGTGCTGATGGAAAAGGGCCCGCGCCCCGCCGCCATCATCCGCAACCTGCGCGCCTTCGGCATCGGCATCTCGCTCGACGATTTCGGCACCGGCTATTCCTCGCTGAGCTACCTGCTCAACTACCCCTTCACCAAGATCAAGATCGACAAGTCGTTCATCCTGAACCTGCAGGAAGAGGCCAGTTCGCGCGCCGTGATCCGCGCCGTGATCGGCCTTGGCCGCAGCCTCGGGCTGACGGTCGCCGCCGAGGGCATCGAGCGCGAGATCGAGCGCGACTACCTGCGCGGCGAAGGCTGCACGCAGGGTCAGGGCTACCTGTTCGGCAAGGCCCTACCCGCCGAGATGATCGCCGCGGCGCCCCATGGGGCGCCCTCGCAGGCGGCCTGAGCGGAGGTGCACGATTAGCCTCGCGGGGGGGCGTCGGCGTCCAGCCGATGCCGGCCTGCACCTCCTGAGCGCGCGCCCGCACCCTATCCCCCTGCTGCGTCAGCCCGGCGCAGGCGGGGATCCCGCCTGTTCCTTCGGCCCTGGCCCGCTCAGGCGATGATCGCGCGGCGGCAGAAGTCCCAGAGGTCCTCGGCCAGCCCCTCTCGCTCGGCGGGATCGGCGGCGCCGCCTTCCTCGGCCAGCAGCACGGTATGCACGGTCGTGGAGACGAGGTTGTAGATCAGCCGCGCCTGAAGCTGCGGATCGGCGCTGCGGAACAGCCCCTGCCCGACGCCTTCCGCCACCTGCCCGGCGATCACGTCGAGCAGCGGCTCCAGCGCCGAATTCAGTTCCGCCGGCCGGGACTGCGCAAGGCGAAGGTGCTCCCGGCTGAGCGCGGCGCCGCGCCGGTTGGCGCCCGCGCGGTCCTGCCCGAGCTGGCCGACGACGATCCCGGTGACCACCGCCTCCAGCGCTTCCACCGGCCCGGCGCAGCGCGCGGTGATCTCGCGGAACTGCACCCCGGCGGCGCGCAGCGAGCTGTCGAACACCGCGAGCACGAGGTCGTCCTTCCCCTGGAAGCGCTCGTAGAACGCCCGCCGCGCAAGACCGGCGCGGGCCAGTACGGCGCGGATCGTCAGGCCTTCCAGCCCGGATTCGTCGAGCAGGTCGTAGGCGGCGCGGATCAGCAGCCGGGTACGGTCCTGCTCACCATCGGCGGGCATGGGCAACGTGAAGAGCGAGGGATAGGAAATGGCCATCGCTCCCCCGCTAGGGCGTGATCGCGCGGCGGTCCAGCCTCGCCTTGATTGACTTTTTCACCGCGATTGACGTAAAAGAATGAGAACGCTGTTCTCGCGGCAAGGCGCGAACGCACGGACAAGGGAAAGAGGATCCATGGCGAAAGTCACATACGTCGATCACACCGGCGCGGCGGTCGAGGTCGACATCGAGGTCGGCGAGAACGTCATGCGCGGCGCGCTCTACAACGGCATCGAGGGCATCACCGGCGAGTGCGGCGGCGGCCTGTCCTGCGCCACCTGCCACTGCTACGTCGACGCGGCGTGGACCGATGCTGCGGGCGGCCCCTCGTCCGAGGCCGAGGCCGAACTGCTCGAATCGGCGGCGGCCGAAGTGAAGCCGACCAGCCGCCTGTCGTGCCAGCTGGTGGTGACCGAGGCGCTCGACGGCCTCGTCGTCCACATGCCCGAGCACCAGTTCTAAGCGCCGACAAGCGAGAGAAAAACCATGCCCATCGACGCCGCCAACCCCGTCCCGCCCGTCTTCCCGCGCCATGTCGGGATGGACCAGGTCCCCGCGCACGTGCCGCCCGAGCTGATCCGCCAGTCGGGCCTCACCGTCGGCCCGGACTTCCTCGCCAGCCCGCACGACTTCATGGCCGCGATGCACGAGAAGCAGCCGCCGATCTATTACGACGTCAGCCCGATGGGCAACATGTGGCACCTCATCAAGCACGAGGACGCGCTGTTCGGCCTGCGCCATCCCGATGTCTTCTCGAACGAGGGCGCCACTCCCTTCCCGCGCGATCCGAGCGACTACTTCTACTTCATCCCGATCGAGATCGACCCGCCCGAGCACCGCAAGTACCGCAACATCGTCGACCCGGTGTTCAGCCCCCAGGGCGTGCTCAGGCTGGAAGGCCAGATCCGCCAGCGCGCCAACGACCTGCTCGACGCGATCGAGGCCAAGGTCGAGGCCGGTGAAGGCTGCGAGTACACCGAGGACTACGGCCGCCCGCTGCCGGTCTCGGTCTTCCTCGACATCATGGGCCTGCCGCAGTCGATGCGCGACGAGTTCGTCGAATGGGCGGTGCAGCTGCTCCACTCGAACAGCCGCGAGGCCATGGGCGAGGCCATGCAGAAGATCACGGTCTACCTGAAGAGCGCGATCGCCGAGAAGAAGGCCAATCCCGACGACGGCGTCGTCAGCCGCATCGCCCATGCCGCGCCGGACGGGGTGCCCTTGTCCGACAAGGAGATCTTCGGCTTCGTCTGCTTCCTGTTCATCGGCGGCCTCGACACCGTGTTCGCGACGATGAACAACATCTGGCTCTACCTCGCGCAGAACCCGGAAAAGCTGGAGGAAATCCACGCCCGCCCCGACGACATCGACAAGATCGTCGAGGAACTGCTGCGCCGCTGGTCGGTGACGTTCTCGGGCCGCGTGCTGGAGAAGGACTACGAGATGCGCGGCGTGCAGATGAAGAAGGGCGACCGCGTCACGTTCGTTCTGCCCGCCTGCAACTTCGACCCCGACGTCTTCCCCAACCCCAAGGAGGTCGACTTCGACCGCCCGCGCAAGACGATCCTCGCGTTCACCGTCGGCGTCCACAGCTGCATGGGCGCGCACCTCGCGCGGCTCGAGGTCAAGATCGGCCTGCAGGAATGGCTCAAGCGCATCCCGAAGTTTGCGGTCAAGCCGGGCACCGAGATCGAGTACCGCCCCGGCGGCGTCATCGGGCCGGAGCACCTGCCGCTGGTGTGGTGAGCGCAACAGCCAACTGATCCCGCCGTCCCCGGTCGAGCCGGGACGGCGGATCAATTCAGATGACGCCGCGCAGCGGTGTGGCCAATATCTCCAGCAGCGCCGCTTCGAACGCCTCTGGCCGCTCGTACATCGCCCAGTGCCCGGCGCCTTCGACGACGCGGAACAGCGCCTCGCCCTGGACCGAGCGGAGCGCCGCTTCCTGCGCCGCCGGATCGGGATGCGGCAGGTCGCACTCTCCCCAGATCGCGTCGACCGGGACCCGGACCTCGGGCAATATCCGCAGCAGCCGGTCGGGCACCACCAGCGGCGGGACGTGCAGGCGCGCGGCCTTGGCGGTGGGAAGCAGCATGTGGACGGCGAGGTCGTCGGCGCTGTCCGGGTGATGCAGCATGAGGCCGAGCAGGTTGCCCCTGAGCGCCGCGCGCCGTTCCTCTCCCACCAGCCCCCTGATCCGGCCGAGGCGCGGGTGGCCCATCGGCGTGTCGAGCCCGCCGCAGCCGACGATCACCAGCCGCCGCGCGATGTGGGGATGGAGCGCCGCGAGATGCGCCAGCGCCACCCCGCCGAACGAGAACCCGCACAGATCGACAGGCAGCCGCTTCGATCCCAGGATCACTTCGAGCCCGCAGGCCAGGGCCGCCGAGATCCCCTCGTGATCCTCGCTCGCCGGCATGGCGGAGGCGCCGTGCCCCGGCAGGTCGGCGACGATCAGCCGGCGGCGGCGGGAGAGGCGTTCGATGTTGCGGACCCAGTGCGTCCAGGACCCCTGCGCGCCGTGCGCCAGCACCAGCGGCTCACCCTCGCCCCAGATGTGCCAGGTCATGGTGCCGTCGCCGCAGGGAGTTTCGACCCGCTGCGAGAGCGCCTCAATGCCCTCAAGGTATGCGGCGGGATCGCCGTCCCGCGTGCCGATCCGATCCTGTATATGCACCGCCAACGCCCCTCTCCTTGTCGGGAGCAAGGGACCATCGCGAAGACGCTCGCGCAACTGACCCCCGCAACTCATCGCCCCGGTGACGCGGGCTGGCTGTCGCCGCCGGTGTCCCGGAAACCACGCAGGGCGAATTTTTTTCCATGCTGCGCAGCACGAAACGCGATTCCGGCTTGGCCGAGGCTAATTTCTGAGGCAATGTGGCCCGTGAAAGGTTCTTGCAACCTTACCGGTGTTGGGAGAGAGCGCGCCGGGGAACTAAAACACCCCGGCGCGCCGATTTTCTCGCAGTTGCAGCATTTACCGGCGCTGCTTTCCTTAAACGTCAATCTCCCTGAATTCGCGGCATCGCGCAAGGGTTGTTTGGCGTGTCAGCAAACTTTTACGTGGTCACTTTTGCGCACTGCAGCAAGTCCGCCGGCTCGGGCGGGTGGACGGCGGCGCTGGACCGGCGATTCGTCCCGGTCGCGCGGATTGTGGTCCCCTCCACCGTCGGATAGAGCCGCACACGAAGCGCAGCCAGCCCGGAACCCCCTTTGACCCGCCGTGATACCGCCCGCCAACTGTGGTCGATCGCCCTGCCCGCGATGCTGACCAACGTTGCCACGGCGCTGTTCGGGCTCGCCGACATGTGGGCGATCGGCCGCCTCGGCGACGCGCCCGCGCAGGGCGCGGTGGAGCTGGGCGCGAAGTTCATGCTCGGCCTGCTCAACGTCTTCAACTTCCTGCGCATGAGCACCGTCGCCCTCACCGCGCAGGAGAGCGGACGCGGGGACGGCGGCGCGCAGGGCGCGACGCTCGCGCGGGCGATGGCCGCGGCGCTGGGGATCGGCACGTTGCTGCTGCTGGCCATGCCCTGGACGATCGCAGCGGGCCTCGACCTGCTGGAAGCGAGCGGGCCGGTGCGCGCCGATGCGCAGAGCTACGTCGCGATCCGCTACTGGGCCGGGCCGGTCTGGCTCGTCAACTGCGTGCTGGTGGGCTGGCTAATCGGTCGGCGCCGCCTGCGCTATGTCCTGTGCGTCGAGATCGCCGCCAACCTCGCGCATATCGCGCTCGATCTGCTGCTGGTGCTGGTGGTGCGCTGGGGCGTCGCGGGAGTGGCGAGCGCGACGGTCCTGTCCGAGGTGCTGAAGTTCACCCTGCTCGCCGCCGTGGTCGTGCGCGAGGGCGCCGCGCGCGAGGCCTTCGCCGCGCTGCGCCTCCGGGCGACCTGGGCACGCGCCGACCTGATGCGCCTCTTCGCGCTCAACCGCGACCTCTTCGTGCGCACGCTGCTGCTGACCGGCGCGATCCTCATCTTCGCGCGCGGCGGCGCGCAGGCGGGGCCGGTGACGCTGGCCGCCAACGGCATCCTGTTCCAGCTGTTCATGCTCGCCACCCTGCTGCTCGACGGCTTCGAAAGCGCCGCGCAGGTGCTCTGCGGCGAGGCCATCGGCGCCGGGGAGCGACAGCGGTTCGACGCGGCGGTGCGCGCCGCGCTGGTCTGGGGCGGCGTGACCGGGCTCGCCGTCTCGGCCGCCTATGCGCTGGGCGGCGCGTGGCTCGCAGGAGCGTTCAGCACCGACCCGCAGGTGATCGCGGCGACGGGCGACTACGCCGCGTGGCTGATCGTGCTGCCGCTGCTGGGCGTCGCCTCTTTCGTGTTCGACGGGGTGTTCGTGGGAGCCGGATGGACCCGAGCGATGCTGGGGACGATGGCGGCGGCGCTGGCGCTCTACCTCGTGCTGCTCTGGTCGCTGGCGCCCTTCGGCAACCACGGGCTGTGGGCGGCCTTCGCGGCCCTGTTCGGCGCCCGCGCCGTGGGGCAGGCGCTGGTGCTGCCCCGCCTCGCGCGCCGCAGCTTCAGCGCTTCCTGAAGACCAGCATCAGGTTGTTGGCCGGCATCTCCACCAGCAGATCGAAGGCGAGGCCGCAGTCGAGGGCGCAGGCGCGCACGCTCTCGACGCTGCGCAGGCCCCAGTCGGGATTGCGCCGCTTGAGGTCCTCGTCGAAGGCGGCATTGCTCGGTTCGAGCGACCGGTCGGCGCGGCGATAAGGCCCGTAGAGCACCAGAGGACATCCCGAATCGAGCACCTTCGCGGCGCCCGCCATCAGGCCCTCGGTCGCCGCCCATGCGCTGATATGGATCATGTTGATGCACACGACGGCCTCGACCGGCGTATCGGGCCAATCGGACGACGCGGCATCGAGCACGATGGGTTCGCGCAGGTTGGCGAGCCCCGCCTCGGCCCGCCACGCGGCGATCGAGGCGAGCGCGCCGGGATCGGGGTCGCTCGGCTGCCAGATCAGGTCGGGCAGCGCGGCGGCGAAGTGGACGGCATGTTCGCCGGTGCCGCTGGCCACTTCCAGCACCCGGCCCGATAGCGGCAGGACATCGCGCAGCACCGCGAGGATCGGGGCGCGGTTGCGGACGGTGGCGGGGGCCTGGCGGCGGTCATCCTGTGTCATGGACCGGGGATGGAGCCGCCGGCGCCGCAGTACAAGGCCGGCCTGCGTCCAGACGGTGCGCCGGCCGGACGGAAGGGCATGAGGCTGGGGGGCTGCCTGTCCTTCCGTCCGGTCCGGACGCTCAGGTTACCTTCGATGCGACCCGAAGGACCCGATCCTCAGTGCCCGGCGGCGGGCTTTATGTTCTTCGGCGGGCGCGGCGCGAGCCAGATGGTGAACGCGGCAAGGAACAACGCGACGGCGCTGATGCCGAAGAGTTCCGCCGTCGCCACCGCCGTGCCCTGGTTCTCGACCAGCCGGGCGATGGTGCCGCGGGCCTGTTCGGCGCTGAAGCCCTGCGCCTGCAGCTTGTCGGAAATCGCCACGGCCCCGTTGAGAGTGCCCGCGAGCGTGTCCGCGCGGTCGCGCGACATGTCGCTCCACAGCGTCGAGACGATCGCGGTGGCGACCGCGCCCGCCAGCGTCCGGCCGAAGTTGGCGATGCCGGCGGCCGAGGCGGTCTCGTGCGGCAGGACCGCGCTGAGGCTGATGGTGGTGAGCGGGACGATCATCATCGAGACTCCGACCCCCTGCAGCAGCTGCGGCATGGCGATGGACCAGAACGTGATGTCGGTCGACCAGGTCATGCGCATCAGCGAACACACGCCGATCCAGGCGATGCCGATGAACACGATCAGGCGCGGGTCGAACTTCTGCATCAGCTTGGGCACGAACGGCGAGGCGACCACCGCCAGCACCCCGCTGAACGACATCGCCAGGCCCGCGTCGGTCGCGGTGTATCCCATCGAGGTCTGCAGCCACTGCGGCACGATCACGATGGCGGCGAAGTAGGTGCCGAAGGCGATCGTCAGCGACAGTGTCGCGGCCGAGAAGCCTCGGTGTCGGAACACCGATATGTTGACGATCGGATGTTCCTCGGTGAGCTCCCAGATCAGGAACACCACGAAGAACACCGCCGCGATGCAGCCCAGCGCGAGGATCTTGGGCGAGGAGAACCAGTCCTCGTCGCGGCCGAGGTCGAGCATCATCTGGAACGCACCGACCCAGATCACCAGCAGCACCAGCCCGACCTTGTCGATCGGCAGCTTCTGGGTGGGGGTCTCCGCGCCGCGCAGCAGCACGAATACGCCGAAGAAGATCAGCATGACGATCGGCACGTTGATGAAGAAGATCCACTCCCACGACCAGTTGTCGGAGATGTAGCCGCCCAGGATCGGCCCTGCGATCGGGGCGGTGACGATGGTCATCGCCCACATCGCCATGGCCTTGGGGTGCAGGTGCTTGGGGAAGATGCGCAGCAGCAGCGTCTGCGTCAGCGGCATCAGCGGACCGCCGCAGAAGCCCTGCCCCAGCCGGAAGATCACCAGCATCGACAGCGAATTCGACAGGCCGCACAGGGTCGAGAACAGCCCGAAGCCGATCAGCGACAGCATGAACACGCGCAAGGCGCCGAAGCGGTTGGAAAGCCAGCCCGTCAGCGGCACGCAGATCGCCTCGGCGACGGCGTAGGACGTGATGACCCAGGTCCCGCTCGATACCGAGACGGCGAGGCCGCCGGCGATGTGCGGGACCGAAACGTTGGCGATCGTCGTGTCGAGCACGACGATGAAGTTGGCCATCGCCAGCACGAGGCCGGCGAGCACCAGCTTCGCGCCGGTCAAGGGCTGGGCCGCGCTACCCGACCCCGTCGCTGCTGCGGCGCTGGCCATCAGTCCTTACTCGTCAGGTCGATCTTGGCTTCCATCGACAGGCCGATCCGCAGCGGGTGCTCCCTGAGCTCCTTGGGATCGAGCTCGATGCGCACCGGCAGGCGCTGCACCACCTTGATCCAGTTGCCGGTCGCGTTCTGCGCCGGGATCAGCGAGAACGCCGCGCCGGTGCCGCCCGAGAAGCCGACGACCTTGCCGTGATATTCCACGTCGTCGCCGTAGAAGTCGGAGGTGACGATGGCGGTCTGGCCCGAGCGGACCTTGCCGAGCTGGTCTTCCTTGAAGTTGGCATCCACGTAGAGCGCGTTCACCGGCACGATCATCATCGCGACCACGCCCACGTCGATCTTCTGGCCGACCTGGATCGAGCGGCGTGCGACCACGCCGTCGATCGGCGCGCGGATCACGGTGCGCTCCATCGCCAGCTTGGCGGTGGCGAGCTGCGCCTTGGCGAGCAGCACTTCGGGCGCGGTCTGGTTCGAGGTGCCGCGCGTCAGGGCGACCGAGGCCTCTTCCTGGCGGCGGGCGCTGTTCGTGTTGGCGCGCGCCTGGACGACGGCGGCGGCGGCTTCCTGCGCGCCGGCCTCAGCCGAGGCCAGCGCCTGTCGGGCCGAGGTCAGTTCCTCGCCCGAAACGGCGCCGCCTTCGGCCAGCGCGGCACGGCGGCGGAAGTCTTCCCGGGCCTTGGCGAGCGTGGCTGCCGCCGACGCCTGCTTGGCGATGGCGGAGTTGATCTGCGCGGCGCTGGCGTCGGCCGCCGCGCCGAGCGCGTTGTTGTTCGCCAGCGACTGCCCGTAGCGGCGCTGCGCATATTCGAAGCCGGCCTCGGCCTGGGCCAGCGAGATGCGCTGGTCCTTGTCGTCGAGGCGGAACAGGATCTGCCCCTTGCGCACCGGCTGGGTGTCCGTGACGAGGACTTCTGCGATCTGCCCGGCGGTGAGCGGGGTCACTTCCGCGCTCTCGCCGCCGACATAGGCGTTGTCGGTCGAGACCGAACGGCTGCCGATGAACACGTCGTAGAGGAAGAACAGCGCGGCGATCGCCACGACCACCACCGCCAGCCCGATCAGCAGCGGCTTGCGGTTCTTCTTCTCGACCACGCTGCCGCTGCCGTCATTGCTGGCAGGTGCCGCCGGCTGCTGCTGCACGTCATCACTCATCGTCGGTGGCCTTCTCACTGGAATTGTCTGCGAACCCGCCGCCGAGTGCGCGCTGCAGCGCGACTTCCAGAGCGAGGGTACGGAAATGGGCATCGACCGCGGCCCGGCGCGCCTCGAGCGCGGCGGTCTGCGCGGTCAGCGCGTCGAGGTAGGTCGAGAGCCCGCCCCGGAAGCGCTGCATCGACAGGTCGTAGGCGATCTGCGCGGTGCGCGCCGCCTCGGCCGTGTCGCGCTCCTGCGCGATCGAGGCCTCGCGGCTGGCCAGCGCATCGGCGACTTCCTGGAGCGCGCCGATGACGGTCTCGTTGTAGTTGGCGACAGCGGCGTCGTAGCCGCCGCGCGCCTGGGTGTACTGGCCCTTGAGCCGCCCGCCCTGGAAGATCGGCAGGCTCAGCGCGCCGCCGGCATTGCCGTAGGTCGAGCCGCTGTCGATCAGGTTGGACAGGCCCAGCGAGGTCAGCCCGAACAGGCCGCGCAGGCTGATGTTGGGCATGTAGGCCGCTTTGGCGACGTCGATCCGCGCGCCCGCCGCCTCGGCCCGGAGCCGCGCGGCGACGATGTCGGGACGGCGGCCCGCAAGCTCGATCCCCGCGTCGGCGGGCACGCCCGACACGGGCACGGTGGCGATCGCCGGAGGGGTGATCGACAGGCCGCGGTCCGGCCCCTTGCCGAGCAGCGCGGCGAGCGCATGACGGCGCAGCAGGGTCTGTTCCGCATTGGCCGAACTTTCGGCGCGCGCGGCGGCCGCGGCCGACTGGGCGCGGCGCAGCGGGGCCTGGTTGTCGAGCCCGGCCTGCTCGCGCTGGCCGGTCAGGTCGACGAAGGAGCTGCGCGCGGTGTTGGCATCGTCCAGCGCCTTGCCGCGCTCCACCAGCCGGGCGAGGTCGAAGTAGGACGACACCACGTTGGTCGAGATCATCAGCTCGGCCTGCCGGGCGTCGGCCTCGGCCGCCTCGGCCTCCGAGGTCGCGGCGGCGAGCGCCTTGCGGTTGGCGCCCCACAGGTCGAGGTCGAAGTCGCCCGAGAGCGCGAGCGTGCCGGTGCTGTTCCAGCCCTTGGGCACGAAGTCGGCGGGGACGCCGTTGTTGTAGCTCTGCTTGGTCACCCCGGCCGAGCCCTGCCCGCCCAGCGTCGGCAGCAGCGCCGCGCCGGCGATCCCGGCGGCGCCGCGCGCCTGGCGGATGCGCGCCTGCGCGGCCGCCACGCTCGGCGATCCGGCCAGCGCCTCGTCCACCAGCGCATCGAGCTGCGGGTCGCCGTAGACGGTCCACCAGCGCTCGTGCGGCCAGTCGCGCGACGCCGAGGCGGAAGCGAGCGACCGGCCCGCCTCCAGCGCTGCGGGCGCCGTCATCTGCGGGCGCGGGCCAAGGTCGGGCGCCGTGCAGGCTCCGAGGGACAGGGAAATCGCCAGCAGCGAGACTGCCGCGAATCGCGGTGTGATATGCGTACTCATCAGTACATTTTTTACGAAGTATTGCTTGATCCTGTCAAACGAAAAGTGTACTGGATAGTACGACTATGACGGAAATAATGGGTAAACGAGAGCTCAACAAGGCACGCAAGCGCGCAGAGATCGTGACCGTCGCCACGCGCCTGTTCCTCGAACAGGGGTACGCGGCCACGACGATGTCGGCGATATCGGACGCGCTGGGCGGCTCGAAGGCCACGCTCTGGGCGCATTTCGCCTCGAAGGAGGACATCTTCGCCGCCGTCATCGACATGCATATCGAGACGTTCTCCAACGACATCGACGAAGTGCTCACCGGCCAGACCTTCTCGCCCCCGGCCCTGCGCCGCGCCTGCCTGCGGTTCCTCGACTGCCTGCTGAACGAGAATTCGGTGCTGCTCTACCGCCTCGTGGTGAGCGAAGGCGAGCGCTTCCCGGAGATCAAGGACATGTTCTACGCACGCGGCCCCGCCAAGATGCGCGCCGCGATCACCCGCTTCTTCACCAGCCGCTTCGACGAGGACGAGGCCGTGCGGCTGACCCAGCTCACCGTCTCGGCAGTGTCCGGCTACCGCTCCGACATCCTGCTGCGCCCGACGCCCGCGACCAAGGCGCAGCACGAAGGCTTCGTCGACAACATGCTGGCCCACCTCGCCTTCCCGCCCGAAAAGGAAGCGGTGGCGGGCTGAGGCCCGCAGCAACATCGGGACCGCTGGGGCGATGCCTGCCCGCCGTTCCCATTCGGGGTTAGACGCCCACGCGCTCCATCGGCCATCCTCCGCGCGCTTCGGCAGGAGAGGATACAAAGAGCCATGAGCGACGAATCGTCAGCCGCGATCCGCGACACCCGCAAGGACTGGGCCACCCAGCACCGCGAGATGTATCTCGAATCGGGCGGCGCGCAGGGCCACATCATGGACATCACGCCGGTGGGCGGCCGCGCCTTCGCGACCCACTGCATGATCAAGTACATCGGCCGAAAGAGCGGCAAGGTCTTCATCACCCCGCTCTGCTACGCTGACATCGGCGGCGAGGTCGTGATCTGCGCGTCCAAGGGCGGCGCCGACCACCACCCCGCCTGGTATCTCAACCTGATCGAGCAGGACACGGTCGACTTCCAGGTCGCCACCCAGGCCTTCCGCGGCACCTGGCGCGAGCCCGAGGGGGCGGAGCGCGAGAAGGTCTGGGCGTTCATGGCCGACTGCCACCCCTTCTACGATAGCTACCAGAAGGCCACCGACCGCGTGCTCCCGCTGGTCATGCTCAAGGCGCTCGAGCCCATCCCCGTCTTCAAGATGAGCGACGCCACCGGCGAGCGCCAGTTCTGACATTCCTGAGAGAGTGACACCTGAAATGAGCGACGACTTCGACACGTCCGACATCGACCAGTACCTCGGCAAGCCGATGGACTTCTCGCCCCTGCGCGAGGCCATCGCCCCCAACGACATCCGCCGCTGGGTCCATGCGATGCACTATCCCAACCTCGTCCACTTCGACCCCGAGACCGCGAACGCCAGCCGCTGGGGCGGCCTCGTCGCGCCGCAGAGCTTCGCGATCGCCACCGACGACGGCCACGGCGCCGCGCCCGCCTGCGTCGGCCGCCTCGCCGATTCGCACCTGCTGTTCGGCGGCGATGAGTGGTGGTTCTACGGCCCCCGCATCCGCCCGGGCGACATCGTCACCAACACCCGCATTCCCTTCGACTACACGCTCAAGCAGACCGGCTTCGGGCCCACCGTGTTCCAGCGCGGCGACAACAACTATTCCAACCAGGACGGCGAGGCGATCGCGCGCCAGCGCTCCACCTCGATCCGCTACCGCGCCGCTGCCGGCGGCGACAACGTCAAGACCGCCGACTTCGAGGAGCCGGAATGGACCGACGCCGAGATCGAGGACATCGAGGCGCGCCGCTTCGCCTGGGTCCAGGTGCTCCACGACCTCGGCCACGCCGAGCGCTGGTGGGACGACGTGACCGTGGGCGACCAGCTGCCCGAGCGCGTCTTTGGCCCCCACTCGATCGCCAGCTTCGCGACCGAATGGCGCGCCTTCATCGTCAACACCTGGGGCGCGATCGACCTGCGCGTCCAGGATCTGGAGGCGATGGGCTTCACCAAGGAAATGGCCGGGTACGAGAACGATCCCGTCATGCTCAAGGTCAATCCCTTCCTCACCGACGGCGCCTATTACGGCCCCTCGCGCGGACACCTGTTCCCCAAGTTCGCCCGGAAGATCGGCATGCCGCGCGGCTACGGCTACGGCGCCTCGATGGGATCGTGGGTGACCGACTACCTCTCGGGCTGGGCGGGCGAGTACGGCATGGTCGTCCACTCGGTCGCCAACTACCGCGGCCCGGCGCTGACCGGCGATGCGACGATCCAGACCGCCGAAGTGGTCGACAAGTCGGTCGATGACGAGGGCCGCGCGCTCATCCACGTCAAGCACCTGATGAAGAACCAGAAGGGCACCACCATGTGCACCGGCACCGCCGAGATCGCGCTGCCGAAGAAAGCAGGCTGAGGCTCCACCAACAGCCGTCGTCCCAGCGAAAGCTGGGACCGCGGGGTACTCCTGAGGCGCGGTCTCACCGACAGTCACCGCCTAAAGGAACGACAGCGGTCCCCGCCTTCGCGGGGACGACGATTACATTGTGAGCGCCCCGCCGCGCGAAACCGTCTCCACCCGCCCAGCGATCCACACTTCGCCGCCCTCGCCCTGCGAGCAGTGGACCAGTCCATCGGCGCCCACCTTGCGGCCCTGCGCGGCGACGTAGCTGCCCTGCGCCTGCCCGCTGGCGAACAGGTACTGCGCGATCGCGGCGTTGAGGCTGCCGGTCACCGGGTCCTCGACCAGCTTGCCCGAGGGGGCGGCGGCGAAGAACGCGCGCACCTCGAACTGCGCCGCGCTGCCCGGGGCGCAGGGCCCCAGCAGCGCCACATCGGTGCCCATCGGCGCGCGGGGTGCGGGATCGGCCGCCAGCACCGCCTCGGCCGAGGCGAGGTGCAGCAGCTTCCACCCCGGCCCGTTGGCGGCATGGACAGCGGCGACGACATCGCCCACGTCCGCGCCCGTCAGCCGCAGCGTTTCCGCGAGGTCGTCGGCATCGAGCGGGCCGGAGCGGATCAGCGGCGGCGCGCGGAAGGCAAGGCGCTCGCCGTCACCATCTGCCTGGGCGCGCACATCGACGAGGCCGATGCCGCATTCCTGCACCACCCGGCCCTTCTCGCGCGGGACGCCTCCGGCGGCCAGCCACGCGTGCGCGGTGCCGAGCGTCGGGTGTCCGGCAAAGGGCAGCTCGCCTGCCGGGTAGAAGATGCGCACGCGGTAATCGGCGGCGGGATCGGTCGGCGGGAGCAGGAAGGTCGTCTCCGAGAAACCCAGCCAGCGCGTCAGCCGCAGCATCGCCGCGCCGTCGAGCCCCTCGCCCCCGCGCACCACCGCCAGCGGATTGCCGGTGAGCGGGCCGGAGCCGAACACGTCGACCAAATCGAGCAACATCACGTAGTTCTCCGCAGCCTATCAAGCGTTTGCGCGTTCCGTCTTCGCAAACCCCGTACCCATGGTTCGGACCAAATCCGCGCAGGAGCAAGCACGATGAAGAAAACCCTGCTGGCGCTCGCCGCCTTCGCCGCCACTGCCGCCGCCCTCCCGGTGGCCCCCGCCTTCGCCGACCAGCAATGGTCCCAGCGCGACCGTGACGATCGCCGCGACCGCGACGACCGGCGCGACCGCAGAGACGACCGGCGGTACGACCGACGCGATGATCGCCGTGACTATCGCGGCTACGACCGCCGCGCCAGCGCCTACGATTCGCGCGGCCGCTATTCCCAGCCGCGCCGCATCGACCGCAATTCCCACGTCTGGCGCGGCAACGACGGCCGCTACTACTGCAAGCGCGACAACGGCACGACCGGCCTCATCATCGGCGCCGGGGTAGGCGCGCTGGCGGGCAACCAGATAGCCGGCAGCCGCGACAAGACCATCGGGACGATCCTGGGCGGCGTTCTCGGCGGCGTCGCCGGCCGCGAGATCGACAAGGGCGACATGAAGTGCCGGTGAGGTAAGCCGAATCCTCCCCGTCGGCGCAGACTACGGGGAGGATTGTTTTCGCTCACCGCCCCAGCAGATCCACGAAGATCCCCTCCACCCGCGCCTTGTCGACGCGGGACACGACGTCCACGCCCTGCTCTCCCAGCCCCGGCCCCTTGCCCGCCGGCCAGGTGAGCAGCGCGCCATAGTTGGCGCCGGGCATGAGGTCGACGTCCATGGCCATCCGCCCCCCGCGCCGGACGATGGACGGGTCGAGCCATGCCGCCGCCTGCACTTCGTCCCACAACGGGAAGCCCGCCTGCGCCGTCTGCGCCACGTAGCGCCCGACAGGCTTGCCGCTCGCCGCCGCCTGGTCGATCAGCGCCTGGGTGCCGAAGATGCCCTCGTTGGCATCGCCCGTCACCAGCACCAGCCGCCGCCATTTCGTGGTGAAGACGATGTGCGCGGCCTCGGGGTCGAAGAAGTGGTTGAAGGACATGCGCGGGGCATAGGCGGTCTGCATCGCGAACTCGTCATGATCCCCGCCGGTATCGCTGGCGATGAAGTTGCCGCCCTCGGTGACCAGTTCCTTCAGCCGGTCCGCGAAACCCGGGTCGAGCCGCTGGGCGAGCGCGAGGTTGGTCAGCGGGCCCATGGCGATAACGCTGACCTGTCCGGGATACCGGCGCGACATCTCCAGCAGGAATTCCGCCGCCGAGCCGGCGCGAGCCTTGGTCTTGGGCATGCCCTCGGGCAGCGGCGGCACTTCGAAGGGACCGTGCGGCTCGCGGCGCTTCATGGTGTTGTAGGCCGGCCAGCTGTCCATCCACGCGCCCTTGTAGGGCATCGGGCCATGGAGCGCCTCGCGCCGCCGCGTGCTCTCGCGCGTGTTGACGAGCGGGAACACCGCGCCCTCGACCACCGGCACCTCGGTCCGCCCGACCAGTTCGAGCATCCGCAGCGTCGCCGCCGTCTCCTCGGGCGCCCAGCCATCGCCGCTGACGGTGGTGATGCCCAGCACCTCGACGGTCGGGTCCTGGAGCAGCATGAGGATCGGCTGGAGCCCCGGTCCCTCGAACGCATCCTGGTCGATGATGACCTTGCGCCGTTCCGGCGCGGCGCAGGCAGGCGCTGGCAGCGCCAGGGCGCCCGCCAGAAGCGAAGCCAGCGCAAGGTGGAAGGCGCGAATGAGCGGCACGGCAGATCCTCCGGATGAACCGCCTCGCTCTATCGGCGCGGCTGCGGCGCCGCCAACGCTATAGTTCGCGCGCGCCGTTGCCGAAATTGGACCGCCCGCGCCCACGGACGCAACCTTATGGAAAGGGCGCGGTTTATGTCTGGCAGCAACATCCTCGCACCGCTCGTCGCGCCTGCCGCGCGCCTCGTCAGAGTTTTTCGATCACAACGAAGCGTTCATCTGACGTTGTGGATCAATGAACGAAGAGCGGCGTTACCAGATCATTCCACGCTACAAATGAGGGCACACTCCCATGCGTAAAATCATTCTCGCCGCCACCATGATGGCACTCGCCGCCCCGGCCATGATGGCTGTTTCCGTCCCCGCCGAGGCACGCGACAACCGCAAGTACCACCGCACCAACGACGGCGTCCGCTACTGGAAGGGCAACGACGGCCGTTATCGCTGCAAGAAGAACAACGGCACCACCGGCCTGCTGGTCGGCGGCGTCGCTGGCGCCCTGGCCGGTCGTGCAGTCGATACCCGCGGTGA
Organism: Novosphingobium sp. GW821-FHT09E05; assembly: GCF_059416165.1. Lineage (NCBI taxonomy): Bacteria > Pseudomonadati > Pseudomonadota > Alphaproteobacteria > Sphingomonadales > Sphingomonadaceae > Novosphingobium > Novosphingobium sp. GW821-FHT09E05. The sequence goes on along the minus strand of NZ_JBWKOQ010000001.1, from coordinate 827,919 downwards.
CCGCACCGTCGGCACCCTGCTGGGCGCAGCCGGCGGCGCCGTCCTCGGCCGCGAAATCGATCGCGGCGGTTCGGGCTCGCGTTCGCGCTGCCGCTGATCCGCTTTAAGGGTCCCCTGAGAGAGGCGCGCCGTCCCCGGACGGCGCGCTTTTTTCGTTTTCGGCACCCCACCGGCTGGTACCATACGATGCCCGCAGCAGGGCGCACCGAGCCGCACCCCCCGCCCGCATATGCAAGCCCGAGGCGCTGCGCCAAGGCGATCCGGGCCGCCTTCAAGGCCCAGGCCCTTTCCTACGCCGGCGGCCTATGCTCCAAGGGAAACCATGGTCCAGACACTCGCTTCTCAGGCACTTACGCCTCGCCCGGTTGCCCGCCCGGCCGCCGCGCCGGGGCTCCGCGCTCTTCTCCCAGGACCGTGTAAACCGTGTAAACTTGGCCGGCTTGCGACCGCCCGGGACGCCCGGCGATGAGCGAATCGCAGGGCCGTCCCGCCATGCTGGTGACCGGCGGCGCCAAGCGGATCGGCGCGGCGATCGCCCGCGCTTTCGGAGACGCGGGCTGGCATGTCGTGATCCACTACGGCCGCTCGCAGGCGCAGGCCGAGGCGCTGGCGGCCGAGCTTCCCTCCGCCGAGATCGTCTCCGCCGACCTCGACGACTGGGACCAGGGCCCGGCGATGGTGGAGGCGCTGGCGGCCCGGCTCGGAGACTGGCGCGTGCTGGTCAACTGCGCGGGCGTGTTCGACATCGACAGCGCGGAGGCGCTCGACCCGGCGATCTTCACGTCGGCCCTGCGCGTCAACGCCGCGACCCCGGCGCGGCTCGGGCAGGCCTTCCTCGGCCATGCACGCGCGGCGGGGGGGCGGCGGCTGATCCACGTCACCGACCAGAAGCTGGTCAATCCCAACCCCGATTTCTTCTCGTACACGATGAGCAAGCACGCGCTCGCCGCCACCATCCCGATGCTGTCGATGGCGCGGACCGACGAGCGCGACCGCGTCTACGGCATCGCGCCGGGCGCGATCCTCGCCAGTCACGACCAGACCGAAGCCGAGGCCGAAGTCTCGCACCGCATGAACCTGCTGCGCCGCCGCGCCACCGCGCAGGACGTCGCCGGAGCCGCGCTGTTCCTCGCCGGCGGCTGGCTGGCCAGCGGCGAGACGCTCTACGTCGATTCGGGCCAGCACCTGACCGCCCAGCCGCGCGACGTGCTGTTCCTGGCCCGGCAGTGAGACGCGTGCGTCCTGCATTCGAAATTATGTACTCTTTGCAACCCGCGCCCCCTTGCGCGCGTGGGCGCACCCCCGCAGAAACCCCCAATGGCAATCCTTGACCGCTTCCTCGAGCGCGGCGTCCGCCGCGGTGTCCTTGAGGTCCTCCGTCCCGATGGCAGCCTGCGCCGTTTCGGCACGCCGCAGGACGGCTTCCCGCAAGTCCGCATCCGCTTCACCGACAAGTCCGGCGAACGCCGCATCCTGCGCGATCCGAGGCTGGGCGCGGCGGAGGCCTTCATGGACGGCCAGCTGGTGGTCGAGGAGGGCGACATCATGGCCCTCATCGAACTGCTGCGCGGCAACAAGCCCTGGGACCGCGGCGGCTCGTTCGACGACGTCTCGATGCTCAAGAAAGTGGGAAGCAAGGCGCTCACCCTGATCGACGGCATCAACCGGGCGGCCAGCGCCAAGGCCAACATCGCCCACCACTACGACGTCGGCAACGACCTCTACCGCCTGTTCCTCGACACCGAGCACATGCAGTATTCCTGCGCCTACTGGCCGCGTGAGGGCATGACGCTCGAGCAGGCGCAAAGCGCGAAGCTCGCCCACATCGCCGCCAAGCTGGCGCTGGAGCCGGGCCAGAAGGTGCTCGACATCGGCTGCGGCTGGGGCGGCATGGCCATCTACCTCGCGAAGAACTGCGGCGTCTCGGTCAAGGGCATCACGCTGAGCGAGGAGCAGCTCGCGCTGGCCCGCACCCGCGCCGCCGAGGCCGGCGTTGCGGACCGCGTCGAGTTCGAGCTCATCGACTACCGCGACCTCGCCGCAAGGGGCGACAGGTTCGACCGCATCGTCTCGGTCGGCATGTTCGAGCATGTCGGACAGGCCCAGTTCGGGCGTTTCTTCCGCGACTGCGCGAACCTGCTGACCGACGAAGGGGTGATGCTGCTCCACACCATCGGCCGCATGGGAGGCCCCGGCTCCACCGACGCCTTCACGCGCAAGTACATCTTCCCAGGCGGCTACATCCCGGCGCTCAGCGAAACCCTCGCCGCCAGCGAGAAGGTCCGCCTTATCGCCACCGACATCGAGACGCTGCGCCTGCACTACGCCCTCACCCTGCGCGAATGGTACAAGCGCTGCGTCGCCAACAGGGACGCCATCGTCGCCCTCATGGACGAGCGCTTCTACCGGATGTGGATATTCTACCTCGCCGGGGCCACCGCCGCCTTCGAAAGCGGCGGCATGTGCAACTACCAGATCCAGTACACCCGCAGCCGCCACGCCCTGCCCCTCTCCCGCGACTACCTGGCGGAAGCGGAGAAGCAATTGCCCGGCGAGTGATGCGCATTGCGATCCGGCGGCGCACCTGCTAGCCGCGCGCCCAACCATTCACCGCCCATTCTCGCGGAGCCGTTGCCCATGTCCGACACCATCAAGAAGGTCGTCCTCGCCTACTCCGGCGGCCTCGACACCAGCGTCATCCTCAAGTGGCTGCAGGTCAACTACAACTGCGAGGTGGTGACCTTCACCGCCGACCTCGGCCAGGGCGAGGAACTCGAGCCCGCCCGCGCCAAGGCCAAGCTGATGGGCCTGCCCGACGAGAACATCTACATCGACGACCTGCGCGAGGAATTCGTGCGCGACTTCGTCTTCCCGATGATGCGCGCCAATGCCCGCTACGAGGGTGACTATCTCCTCGGCACCTCCATCGCTCGCCCGCTGATCTCCAAGCGCCTGATCGAGATCGCCCACGAGACCGGCGCCGACGCCGTCGCCCACGGCGCCACCGGCAAGGGCAACGACCAGGTCCGCTTCGAACTCTCCGCCTACGCGCTCGACCCCAACATCAAGGTCATCGCCCCCTGGCGCGAGTGGGATCTGACCAGCCGCACCGCCCTCATCGCCTGGGCAGAGCAGCACCAGATCCCCGTACCCAAGGACAAGCGCGGCGAGAGCCCGTTCTCCACCGACGCCAACCTCCTGCACACCTCGTCCGAGGGCAAGGTGCTCGAGGACCCGTGGGAGGAGACGCCAGACTACGTCTACTCGCGCACCGTCAACCCCGAGGACGCGCCCGACGCGCCCGAATACATCACCATCGACTTCGCGCGCGGTGACGGCATCGCCCTCAACGGCGAGGCAATGAGCCCCGCCACCCTGCTGACCCAGCTCAATGAGCTGGGCCGCAAGCACGGCATCGGCCGTCTCGACCTCGTCGAGAACCGCTTCGTCGGCATGAAGTCGCGCGGCATGTACGAGACGCCGGGCGGCGAGATCTACGCGCGCGCCCACCGCGGCATCGAGCAGATCACGCTCGACCGCGGCGCCGCGCACCTCAAGGACGAGCTCATGCCCAAGTACGCCGAGCTCATCTACAACGGCTTCTGGTTCGCCCCCGAGCGCGAGATGCTGCAGGCCGCGATCGACCACAGCCAGGCCCGCGTCAACGGCACCGTCCGCCTCAAGCTCTACAAGGGCTCGGTCTCGGTGGTCGGCCGCAAGAGTCCCGATTCGCTGTACTCCGAGCGCCACGTCACCTTCGAGGACGATGCCGGCGCCTACGACCAGAAGGACGCGGCCGGCTTCATCAAGCTCAACGCCCTGCGCCTGCGCCTGCTCGCCCAGCAGGGCCGCTAGAGTCTTTCCGGAAGCTTAACCGCATCAGTCGGCCCGTTGCCATAGCGCGACGGGCCGCTTTTGCATGGGTAGCCACCGTGAACGCACACCTTTAGGAGTCCCGCATCGTCAACGACGAAGTGGGGCTTTCTTGAAATTCCGTCGAACCGGCCGACTGGCGGCGCTTTGCGCTGCGACTGTCCTGACCCTCGCGGGTCCTGTCCACGCCGATTCCGGAGTTCTTGCCGTCAACGCCGCCGTGGCCCCGGAAGTTCCCGTGTCCATGCTGCCTGCTCCCGCCGCCCCTTCGCTCGAACTCCCGCGCGAGCCTATCGCCGGCGGCGTCGCCAGCTACTACGGCCGCCACCTCAAGGGCGCGCGCACCGCCAGCGGCCAGCGCTTCGACCCCGACGCGCTCACCTGCGCGCACCGCACCCTGCCCTTCGGCACCCAGGTCGAGGTGACCAATCCGGCCAACGGCGAGAGCGTCGTCGTCACCGTCAACGACCGCGGGCCGTTCCACGGCAACCGCGTGATCGACCTGTCGGACGCCGCCGCCGAGGAAATCGGCATTCTCGCCAGGGGCAGCGGCAAGGTCGAACTGGCCGTCCTCGGCGACTGAGCACCTGCGCGCGGCCATCTCTCTATCTGGGAGGGAAAGTGTCGGCCGGCGCAGCTCGGGAGGGGTGGGGGAAGCGCCGCGCCGGCCTTCACAGAGATAACCGCGAACCCGCCCCCGCGTTCCCGCCCCCGCGAACCTTTTGTCCAGCCGTGCCGAGCGGCCGACGAGCCGAGAGGTTTACACGGTTTACACGGTCCAGGGCGCCCTCCATCGACTTGACCTCGAGGACCCCCGCCAGCAGCGCATCGACGCGGGCGAAGGCGCGCGAGCGCCAGGCGTCCCAGCGCGCCGCGCTCGCCGCCTCGAACCGCGCGAGGTCGGGCGCGGGCGGATAGACCGGGTCCGGCACGGGGCCGCGCGCCGCGCCGCCGCCGACCCCGCCGACCCCGCCGAGCCCGTCGTCTTCGCCCGGCGCGAAGCCGTGCTCGGCCTCGAAGGCGGCGTCGATCGCCTCGGCCGCGTCGATCCAGGCCTCGTTGGCGGCGACATGCTCGGGCCGGGCGGTCGCCTCGACATAGTCGGCCCGCGGCATCGGCAGGTCGTCCGGCCCGGCGCCGGCCCCGCACAGGCCGGGTTCGGGCCGCTCGCCCGCGACCAGCGCGAGCAGTTCGCCGAAGCGCCCGGCATCGCCCCCGCCCGCCCCGCCGAGCGCTTCCGCCTGCCGGTCGAGCCGCCCGAGGTGCGCCAGCAGCAGCCGCGCGTCGTAGCGCCGCCGGGTGCCGACCAGCTCGCCGCGGAACCACACCGCCTCCTCGGTCCCGTCGAGCGCGCGCGTCGCCAGCACTTCCTCGGCATGGTGGCGCGCCAGCACCAGCGCCGCCGCCCAGCCCCGTGCGAAGACCGCGTCGCGCCGCCGCAGCAGGTAGGCCGAGGTCCGGCTCATCCCCACCCGCGCACAGGCCGAGGACACGTCGCCCTTGCCCGCCAGATGATCGAGGAACCGCACCTTTCGTTCCGCATCCCAGGCCGTGTGCGAGGCCCCTTCGTCGCGCGCCCCCCCTTCCTCGTGCGGGCCCCGGTCGTCGTGCGGCCCCCCGTCGTCATCCCGGCGCAGGCCGGGATCGCCCTCCGCCGCGCACCGACCCGCGCCGCGCCCAAAGCCCAGGTCGTCCTCCGGCACCCCGATATCGCGGTCCCCCGGAATCCACCCCCGCCCGAACCGCGCCCGTTCCTCCCCGGAACGGGGAGGGCGACCACCCGCAGGGTGGTGGAGGGGCACAGGCCCCTCACGCGCGCCATCGTCCACACCGAAACCGCCCAAAACGTCCGTCATCGTCCACCTCGCCCAAGAGGAAAGCCACGAAAGCCCAGGGCGCGCCGCGAGGGCATGCCGAGGGGGACGGATATTTATCGCATGTGGGGGTGTGTAGGAAAGTGGGCAACTTATATGTTTAATACCAACGCTTTATGCGAACTTGCGAAAATGAAAGTCGTATGTCACTACCTACTTATTGCACATTGGAGAGATTATGGACGTCCAACAGTCTGACATCGATAACCTAGAAGAACGCGTAAAGAAATTATCTTACGGAAAATATCTCCCGTCCTTGAAAATGTCGAATGTCAGAAGTTTCGGACACCAGACGGTGTCATTCGATTTCCCCGTTACGGCAATTATTGGCACCAACGGCGGCGGCAAATCGACCGTTCTAGGAGCAGCCGCTCTTGCGTACAAATCGGTCAAGCCAGGCGATTTTTTCCCGAAGTCTAATATCGGGGATAATAGCATGTCTAATTGGCGCATAGACTACGACGTTATAGATCGTAAAATCAACAAAGATGGCATCTTTACACGCAACGCACGATTTGTGTCTGCAAAATGGCGACGCGACAACATCCCAGATCGTGAGGTCATTGTTATACCTATTCAGCGCACTGTTCCGGCAAATGAACAGGCGAAATTTAAGCAGTTTATCGGCTTGGCTCAAAAGAAAAATATAACACGAGACGTAATATCGGATTATATTCTGGGGTGCGTTGGGAGGATACTCGGAAAAGACGCATCGGGATACGAGCGTATTTCCATAAAAGATGATCCTGGAAAGTCCATTCTCGTAGGACTAAAGAATAAGAATGATTATTCCCAGTTTCATTTTGGAGCAGGCGAAGCCTCTATAATTGAAATGGTCACAAGAATTGAAGAAGCGGACGACAATGCTTTAATATTAATCGAAGAAATTGAAAATGGCCTACATCCCCTCGCGACACGAAAAATGGTCGAGTATCTCTTCGACGTTGCTAAGCGCAAAAAGGCGCAGATAATTTTCACTACTCATTCGGAGTATGCACTTGATGTACTTCCACCAAAAGCAATTTGGGGTTGCATTGATGGCGTAGCTTATCAGGGAAAGCTCACGATCGAAAGTCTTCGAGCACTAACTGGCACAGTATACAAAGAACGAGCAGTTTTTGTGGAAGATGATTTCGCAAAAGATTTGTGCAGTGAAATACTTAGGCAATATGCTCCTAACTTGCTTGACCGTGTAGAGGTACACAAGGCCGGAGGCTATCCCTACGTTGTAGAAGTTTTGAAACATCACAACGCCAATCCTACAATCAAGAACAATGCCGTCGCTGTCATTGATGGCGACAATCCGCCTCTTGCCGAGAGCAACGATCACGTTCTTGAACTACCAGATGGCGCCCCTGAGGCAATTGTATTCGGCTACATCAAACAAAATGCAGAATCCATTGCCAGCCTAGTGCAGCAACGATGCCAATGCCCTTCGGTGTCTCAAGACAAGATCGTTTCGTGCATAAACGAAGTGGCGATAGATACTACCGATCACCATCTATATTTTGTAAAGCTTGGTGAAAAATTAGGGTTTATATCTGAGATTATTGTCCGGCGCGGACTGTGCTCAATTTATGTCCAAAATTCAGAGTCTGAATTGGCTGCTTTGGTGCAAAATCTCAAAGAGAAACTGTCCGAATAGACCGAGAGCTAAAACTTCGACGCTACGCCCATATTCCCGGGAGCGCGAGGGCGATGGCCCTCGCATCTTTCTTCCTGTCCTTCACCCTCGCGTAAACCGGGCGGTCCTCCTCCCCGTCGCTACGCGACAGGGAGGAATGCGCGTCACTTCCCCAGCAGCGGCTTCAGGTAGTGCCCGGTGAACGAGCGGGGTTCCTTGACGACCTGCTCGGGGGTGCCGACGGCGACGATCTCGCCGCCGCGGATGCCGCCTTCGGGGCCCATGTCGATGATCCAGTCGGCGGTCTTGATGACGTCGAGGTTGTGTTCGATGACGATCACCGAGTTGCCCTGGTCGACCAGGCGGTGCAGCACTTCGAGGAGCTTGCGCACGTCCTCGAAGTGGAGGCCGGTGGTGGGCTCGTCGAGGATGTAGAGCGTCTGCCCGGTCGAGCGGCGCGCCAGTTCCTTGGCGAGCTTGACGCGCTGCGCCTCGCCGCCCGAGAGCGTGGTGGCCTGCTGGCCGACCTTGACGTAGCCGAGCCCGACCTCGTTGAGCATGTGCATCTTGTCGCGGATCGGGGGGACCGCCTTGAAGAACTCCTCGGCGTCCTCGATCGTCATGTCGAGCACGTCGGCGATCGAGAGGCCCTTGAACTTCACGTCCAGCGTCTCGCGGTTGTAGCGCTTGCCGTGGCATTCCTCGCACGTCACGTAGACGTCGGGGAGGAAGTGCATCTCGATCTTGATGAGGCCGTCGCCCTGGCACGCCTCGCAGCGGCCGCCCTTGACGTTGAAGCTGAAGCGCCCCGGCTTGTACCCGCGCGCCTGGCTCTCGGGGAGGCCGGCGAACCAGTCGCGGATCTGGGTGAAGGCGCCGGTGTAGGTAGCCGGGTTCGAGCGCGGCGTGCGGCCGATCGGCGACTGGTCGATCTCGATGACCTTGTCGCACTTCTCCAGGCCCTTGATCCTGTCGTGCGCGCCCGCGATCACCCGCGCGCCGTTGAGCTGGCGGCTGGCGCCCGCCTGCAGCGTGTCGATGGTGAGCGAGGACTTGCCCGAGCCCGACACGCCCGTCACGCAGCAGAAGGTGCCGAGCGGGAACTTCGCCGTCACCCCGCGCAGGTTGTTGGCGCGCGCGTTCTCCACCGTGACGAAGCTGCCGTTGCCCTTGCGGCGCTTCTTCGGCACCTCGATCGCCCGCGTGCCGTTGAGATAGGCGGCGGTGAGGCTGTCCTTGGACTTGAGCACCTGCTTGAGCGTGCCCTCGGCCACCACCTCGCCGCCGTGGACGCCGGCGCCGGGGCCGAGGTCGACGATGTAGTCGGCGGTGCGGATGGCGTCCTCGTCATGCTCGACCACGATCACGGTGTTGCCGAGGTCGCGCAGGCGCTTGAGGGTGACGAGCAGCATGTCGTTGTCGCGCTGGTGCAGGCCGATGCTGGGCTCGTCGAGCACGTAGAGCACGCCCGAGAGGCCCGAGCCGATCTGGCTGGCGAGGCGGATGCGCTGGCTCTCGCCGCCCGAGAGCGTGCCCGAGGTACGGTCGAGGTTGAGGTAGTCGAGCCCGACGTTGTTGAGGAAGCCGAGCCGCTCGTTGATCTCCTTGAGGATGGCCTTGGCGATCTGCTTCTGCTGGTCGGTGAGCTTGGCTTCCAGCTCGCCGAACCACGCATAGCCGTCCGACACCGAGAAGCGCGCGGCGTCGGCGATGTCGCTGCCGGCGATCTTGACCGACAGGGCCTCGGGCTTGAGGCGCTTGCCGTGGCAGGTCTCGCAGGGCTGCGCGGTCTGGAACTTGGTCAGCTCCTCGCGCATCCAGGCGCTGTCGGTTTGGATCAGGCGGCGGTTGAGGTTGCCGATGACGCCCTCGAACGCCTTGTTGACGGTATATTCCTTGCGCCCGTCCTTGAACGTCAGCGGCACGGCCTTGCCGGCGGTGCCATAGAGGATGACGATCTTCACCTCGGGGCTTAGCGCGTCCCACGGCGTCGTCAGGTCGAAGCCGAAGTGCTTCGCCAGGCTGGAGAGCACCTGCATGTAGTAGGGGCTCGGCGGGTTCGACTTGGCCCAGGGCACCACCGCGCCCTGCTTGAGCGTCAGGTGCTCGTTCGGCACGACCAGCTGGGGGTCGAACAGCAGCTTCTCACCCAGGCCGTCGCAGGCCGGGCAGGCCCCCTGCGGCGCGTTGAACGAGAACAGGCGCGGCTCGATCTCCTCGATCGTGAAGCCGCTGACCGGGCAGGCAAACTTCTCGGAGAAGACGATGCGGTTGGCGGGGAGCCCGGCGTTCTTCATGCCCTTGGCGGGAGCAGCGGTTTCGGCCGGCTCGGCCTCGGCGGCCTTGGCCTTGGCCCTGCTCTTCTTTGCAGCGGGCGCAGCCTCGCCGGCCAGTTCCGCCACCGTGGTATCCGCGAGATCGGCATAGACCAGCCCCTCGGCCAGCTTGAGCGCCTGCTCGAAGCTGTCGGCAAGGCGCGTCTGGATACCGTCCTTCACCGCGATACGGTCGACCACGACTTCGATGTCGTGCTTGTACTTCTTGTCGAGCGCGGGCGCGTCCTCGATCGCGTAGAATTCGCCGTCGATCCGCACGCGGGTGTAGCCCGCCTTCTGCCACTCGGCGAGTTCCTTGCGGTATTCGCCCTTGCGGCCGCGCACGGCGGGGGCGAGCAGGTAGAGGCGCGTGCCCTCGGGCAGTTCCATCACCCGGTCGACCATGTTGGAGACGGTCTGCGCCTCGATCGGCAGGCCGGTGGCGGGCGAATAGGGAATGCCCACGCGCGCCCAGAGCAGGCGCATGTAGTCCCAGATCTCGGTCACGGTGGCCACCGTCGAGCGCGGGTTGCGGCTGGTGGTCTTCTGCTCGATCGAGATCGCCGGGCTGAGGCCGTCGATATGCTCGACATCGGGCTTCTGCATCATCTCGAGGAACTGGCGCGCATAGGCGCTCAGGCTCTCGACGTAGCGGCGCTGGCCCTCGGCATAGATCGTGTCGAACGCGAGGCTCGACTTGCCCGAGCCCGAGAGCCCAGTGATGACGATCAGCTTCTCGCGCGGGAGCGCGATGTCGAAGCCCTTGAGGTTATGCTCGCGCGCGCCGCGCACGGTGATGTGGGTGAGACTCATGGGAAGGCTGTGTTCCAGATTTGTTCGCGGCCATCAAGAGGCGGGCGCCGATTTCGCCAGCTCCATAGATGGGCGCGGATGGCGTCATGACAATGGGGACTGTCGTCATCCCGCGGCCATGACGGCGCCGGGCTTCTATGGTGCGCGCTCATAACCTGCCGTCGCCCCCGCGAAGGCGGTCGGCCCCGCCTGCAACGGTGGAGAGGCCCGGACGCTCCACGGAGCCAAATGTCGCCCTGCGCCTGTGCGTATTGCGCCGGCTGCGGAATTCATAGTATTTGACAGAGCAGGGTGGGAGAAATGACATGGCGGATTCGGACGAACTCAAATCAACTGAAGTCGATGATCCGCATGAACAAGCAACTGCGTCCGAAACCGAAACCGTAAACCCGGAACGACGCGCCGACTCTTCTCCGCCCATTTCCAGCGCCAAGCGCATCATCGCCTTTTCGGACGGTACCGGCAACAGCAGCGGCAAGCTGTTTCGCACCAACGTCTACCGGCTTTACACCGCGCTGCGCCTCGGCGACGTCACCATGGCCAAGCCGCAGGTGGCCTACTACGACAACGGCGTCGGCACTTCGAGCATCCGGCTGTTCGCGATCCTGGGCGGCATTTTCGGGCTGGGCCTGAAGCGCAATCTCGCCGAACTCTACTGCTACGTCTGCCGCAACTACAATCCCGGCGACGAGATCCACGCCTTCGGGTTCAGCCGCGGCGCCTTCACCATCCGCCTGCTCGTCGCGCTCGTCTGCGAGGAGGGCATCATGCCCTACAAGGACGAGCGCGAACTCAAGCGCAACTGCGCGGATGCGCTGCGCCGCTTTCTCGGGCTCAACCGGCCGGACCGGTTTCCCTGGCTGTTCATGGCCGTGCGGGCGCTGCGCGACCTGCTGATCCACGGCTGGCGCAAGCTGCGCGGGCAGGATTTCAACCGGCGGGCGGCGCACCGGCCCGGCGTCGAGTTCGTGGGCGTGTGGGACACGGTCGCGGCCTATGGCGGGCCGATCAGCGAAGTGACGCGCGGGATCGACCAGTACGTCTGGCCGCTGACGATGACCGACTACATGCTCAACCCCAAGGTCAGGACCGCCCGCCACGCCCTCGCCCTCGACGAGGAGCGCGACAGCTTCTGGCCGCTGCTCTGGGACGAGATGGCGGAAAAGCGCCGGATCGAGGCCCTGCCCGCGGCCGAGCAGGCCGCGCTGGCGGCCAGTCCCCGGCTCAAGCAGGTATGGTTCTGCGGCATGCATTCGGACGTCGGCGGCGGCTACCCCGACGACAGCCTGGCCTATGTCTCGCTCGACTGGATGATGGCCGAGATCGGCGGCCGCCTGGAGTTCATCGCCAGCGAGCGCGAACGGATCGCCGACTTCGCCAATCCGCTGGGGCCGATGCACGATTCGCGCTCCGGCGCGGCGGCCTATTATCGCTACCAGCCGCGCAAGATCTCGGCGATGCTCCACCCGCGCGCCGAGGATTCGATCACGCTCGACCAGACACGCGTGCTGCGCGATCCCACCATCGGCGAGAAGACGCACCGTCCGCAGGGCCTGCTGCTGCGCTGCCTGATCCACCGCAGCGTGGTCGAGCGCATCGCGGTGGGCAACGACAACTACGCCCCCATCGTCCTGCCCGAGACCTTCGAGATCGACGCGCTCCAGCCCGCCAACGACCCGAAGATCCGCGCCGCCATCGCCAATGTCGAGGACCCCGCAATCGCCGGCCCGCGCGTCCAGGTGCAGGAGAACCACTGGGACCTCGTGTGGGTGCGCCGCGTCGGCTATTTCCTGGTGGTGGGCGTCTCGCTGCTCCTCGCCCTCGCGCCGCTGCGCGACAGGCATCTGCTGGTCCCCAACCTGCAGCTCTACGGGGACGGGGGGCGCTGGCTCGAAGGGCTGTTCGGCTGGCTCGGCGGCTTCGTGCCGGGCTTCCTCGCCCCCTGGTACGAGGTCCTGACGCGCGAGTGGACCGAGACGCTCGCGATCCTGCTGGTGCTGATCGCGCTGAGCCAGGTGATGGTCGGCCTCGAAGCCACCCTGCGCGACCGGATGCGCGTGCTGTGGTGGGATTCGGTCGACGGAATCGCCTCGCCGGTGCCGGAACCGACCGGGCTGCGCCGCTTTCGCAACAGCTACGGCTACCAGCGTACCCTGCAGTTCTGGAAATGGGACGTGATCCCCTTCCTCACCGGCGTCGGCATCCTCGTCGGGGGCGCCTATACGCTCGCGGTCGTGGCGGTGCAGGCGAAGCTGTACTACGAGGAGACCACCGGCGCCTTCTGCTCCGGCAGCCCCGACGCCGCGCTGACCACCTCGGACGACGTGCTCGACGCCGCCGGAACGTGCCTGAGGATCACCCACGCCGCGCCGGCCTCCGCATCGCCGCAGGACAAGGTGCCGGTGCAGGTGCAGAAGGGCCTGCGCTATTTCGTGTTCCTGAAGACCGCGCCGGGCGAGCCGCTTGCACCGGCGCCGTGGAGCGACGGCGGCATCGCGATGCCGGCGCGCGGCCTGTCGACCTTCAAGCTGGGATGGCGGCAGATGGCGGTCATGGCGCCGGGTGCCGGTTTCCGCCGCGTCGCTACCGCCCGCTGGCTCGAACCCGTGGTCGAGATCCGCGGCGAGCGGGAGGACGGCGCCTTCCACTACGGCCACGCCACCGTCCAGCGGCTCGAGTTCGAGCGCGACACCGCCTGCACCGCCCGCCCCGGCGTGTTCGCGGTCGGGACGTTCGAGGCGCAGGCGAGCGGGCCGCTGTTCATCTTCGTCAACGACGCCGTCCTGCCCGGCCTGCCGCGCGACTTCTTCTACAGCGGCCGGGACTGGAACCGGAACGAGGGGCGCGCGCAGCTGGTCGTCTATCCCGAGGACGACGTCGCCCGGTACGAGGGCAACTGCACCGCCCGCGCTAAAGGATGACCCCCGCGAAGGTGGCGAGCGCATGGAGCACGATCGCGCCCGCCACCAGCGCCCCGGCCCGGCGGATCGCGGGCGCGGGGTCCGGCGCGCGCTTCGGCGCGTCGTCCCGCTCCAGCCGCGCGGCGGCGGCACGGATCAGGCGCGGGGCGTCGGCGGAAAGGCGTGACAGTTCGAGCAGCACCGCCTCCACCTGCCCCGGCGCGGCAAGGCGCGTCAGGCGCGAGGCGACCAGCCGACCGCGCAGGGCAGCCAGCGCTTCCGACAGGTCGAAGCCCGGCGCGATGCCCGAGAGCACCCCGTCCATCGTCACCATCGCCTTGAAGATCAGCACGAGGTCGGGCGGCAGCACCAGCCCTTCCTGGCGCAGCAGCGGGAAGAAGTCGGCGACCATCGCGTTCAGCACCAGCGCCCCGCTGCCGTGACGCGCGACGAGGCGCTCGGACGCGGTCAGCAGCCGCTCGCGCGGGACCTCGCCCGCCTGCGACCACAGCGCCAGCATGTCCGCCACGCCGCCGGGGTCGTTGCCGCGCAAGGACAGGATGAAGGTCAGGAACTCGTGCTGGCGGCGCGGGGACACGAAGCCGACCGAGCCGAGGTCGAGCAGCGCGAGCCGGTCGCCCTCCCCCGGCGCGGCGGGCGGCAGGCACAGCAGGTTGCCGGGATGCGGGTCGGCGTGGAAGCGGCCGTTGACCAGCACCATCTCCAGCACCAGCTGCGCGCCGAGGTCGGCGATCGCGGCGGGGTCGATCCCGGCGGCGCGCAGGGCGGTGGGATCGCGCGGAGGCACGCCCTCCACGTAGTCCATCACCAGCAGCGCGTTCGCGCTGTGCGCCCAGTGGATGCGCGGCACCACCACGCGGGCCATCGGCGCGAGATCGGCGCGCAGCATGTCGGCGTTGCGGCCCTCGTTGGTGAAATCGAGTTCGTCGAGGACCTCGCGGCCCAGCTGCTCGATCATCGCGCCGGGCATCATCCGGCGGACCATGTCGCTGCGCGCCTCGACCAGCGCGGCAAGATGGCGCAGCAGCCTGAGGTCCGCCTCCATCGCCTTGCGGATGCCGGGGCGGCGGATCTTGACCACCACCTCGGTGCCGTCGTGCAGCATGGCCCGGTGGACCTGTGCGATCGAGGCGGCGGCGAGCGGCTCGGTGTCGAAGCGCGCGAAGGCCGTCTCGGGCGGCTCGCCCAGCGCGGCCTCGACGGCGGGGCGCAGGGTCTCGAACGGCAGGCGCGGGGCGTCGCTCTGGAGCTGCTCGAAAGCGGCGATCCATTCGTCGCTCAGCATGTCGCGCCGGGTGGCGAGGATCTGGCCGAGCTTCACGTAAGTCGGCCCCAGTGCCTCCAGCGCGCGGCGGGTGCGGGTGGGCAGGTCGGCGTCCTCGCGCGCCGCTTCTCCGCCCCCGTTTTTGGCCAGCCCGAGCCGCGCGAGCAGCGAGTCCAGCCCGAAGCGGGCGATCACCGCGCTCACCTCGGCCATGCGGGCGCGGTCGCGGGCGGCGACGGTCATCGTCTGCAGGATCGTGGGCATCGGGTCTCCTTCGGTCGCGGGAGAAAGCGGCGGGACCCATGCGCGGTTCCGCCCGCGCTTGTGGAAAGGCGGCGCCGCGTCATTGGTCCGCGCTTCCCCCGCGCCTAGGCTCGCGCGATGCTCACCTTGCGCGCCCTCCTCGGCCTCACGCTCGCGGCGTCGCTCGCCGCCTGCGGGGGCGGGGTGAAATACCGCCCGGTCAGCGACGCGCCGGTGCGCATCGGCCCGCCCTACAAGGTGCGCGGCGCGACTTACGTGCCCGCTGCAAGCCCCGGCTACGACATGCTCGGCTATGCGACGTGGTACGGGGGCGAGAGCGGCGACCAGGTCGCCAACGGCGAGCGCTTCCGCCCCGGCTGGGTCACCGCCGCGCACACGACCCTGCCGCTGCCCAGCTACGTCGAGGTCACCGCGCTCGACACCGGCCGCCGCATCGTCGTGCGCGTCAACGACCGCGGGCCCTACGGCGACCTGGCGCGCATCCTCGACCTCTCGAAAGGCGCCGCCGAACTGCTCGGCGTGCGGGCAAAAGGCAAGGCGGCGGTGCGCGTGCGCGTGGTCGAGCCGGAGGAAAGGGACCGCGCGGCGCTGCGCAAGGGCAAGGCGGCGCGCGAACTCCCGCCGCTTTCCGCAAGCTCGCTCGCCAGCCTGCAGGCCCAGTTCTCGCGCGGGGTGGGCCCGCGCTGAGGAACCGGCCGGCGCCCCGCGCGTTATCTCCCCGAGAGGAGAGATGTCATGAATATCGGAGCCGAGATCCCCTTCCGCCGCAGCCGCTTCGCGCGGCTCACCGGGTCGCTGATCTTAGACCGCCAGCGCAAGGAAAACGTGCGCGAGAACGAGGAGCACGCGCAGGACATGCGCGTGTGGTCGAAGGGCCACTTCGTCCAGAACTGAACGGCAATCCTCCCCCTCGGCAGCGCCGATGGGGAGGATTGATCCTATCCCAGCGACAGCGCCCGCGCGCCCGGTTCCCCCAGCCAGCGCGCCGGGCACTTCCACACCCGTCCGATCACCTCCTGCGACAGCGCATGCTCCGGCTCGCCATCGGCCGCGACCCGCCCGCCTTCCAGCACGATCACGCGGTCGGCGAAGTTCATCGCCGTCGCCAGGTCGTGCAGCACCAGCACCACCCCGCGCCCGGCGCGCGACTGATCGCGGAAGCGGCGCATGAGGGCGATCGCGTGGGCCAGGTCGAGGTTGGCGAGCGGCTCGTCGGCCAGCAGCCACTGCGGCCCGGTGGCGATCACCCGCGCCATCAGCGCCCGCGCCCTCTCGCCCCCCGACAGCCGGGTGACGGGGCGGCCGCGCAGCGCGGCGAGGTCCATCGCCGCGATGGCCTCCTCGATCGCGGCGCGGCCCTCGTCGCCATGCTCGTCGTGCCACGGCAGGCGGCCCAGCGACACCAGCACCTCCACCGTCACGTCCCACGCCACTTCGGGCGCCTGCGGCAGGTAGCCGATGCAGCGCGCCCGCTCTGTCGCCGGCACGTCGCGCAGCAGCCGCCCGCCCATCGCGGCGAGCCCACTGTCCGGCCTGACGAGCCCCGCGAGGCACGACAGCAGCGACGACTTGCCCGCGCCGTTGGGGCCGCAGATGGCGGTCACCTCGCCCGCGTGGACGGACAGCCTGATCCCGGACAGGCGCCCGGCCAGCGTCAGGTCGACGGCTTCGAGCCTCATGCCAGCCCCCGGCGCATGCGCAGCAGGAGCGCGAGGAAGAACGGCGCTCCCAGCAGGCTGAGCGCAATGCCCAGCCGCAGCTCGCCGCCGGTGAGCGGCAGCACCCGGCACGCGCAGTCGGCGATAAGCAGCAGCAGCGCGCCCGCCAGCGCGCTTGGCACCATGAGCGAGGACGGCCGCCGGTCGGTCAGCGGACGGACCAGATGCGGCACCATCAGCCCGACGAAGCCGATCACCCCCGCCACCGCCACGCCCGCGCCGACGGTGAGGCCGACGCCGACGATCATCAGCCCCTGCAGACGGCGCGGGTCGAGCCCGAGCGAGCGCGCGGCCACCTCGCCCAGCGTCAGCGCGTCGAGCCCGCGTCCGCAGGCCAGCAGCACGGCCACGCCCGCCAGCGTGAGCGGCGCGGCGATGGCGACCTCGCGCCACGAACGGTCGGCCAGCGCGCCCATCAGCCAGGTGACGATCTCGCTCATCGCGAAGGGCGTGGGCGAGAGGCTGATCGCCAGGCTGGTGAGTGCTCCGGCAAGGCTGGCGATCATCAGCCCGGCCATGGTGAACAGCGCCACGCCGCCCTCGCGCCCGGCGATCAGCGCCAGCAGCGCCATCGCCCCGCCCGCCCCGACCAGCGCGAAGACCGGCAGCAGCCAGACCGAGGCGGCATAGCCGGTCCAGAAGCTCAGCACCGCGCCGAGCGCCGCGCCCGGCGCGATGCCGAACAGGCCCGGATCGGCGAGCGGATTGCGCAGGTACCCCTGCATCGCCGCACCCGAGACGCCCAGCCCCGCCCCGATCACCAGCGCCAGCGCCGCGCGCGGCAGGCGCAGCTGGAACAGGATCAGCATCGCATTGCGCGTCGAAGGGGCGAAAGGGTCGATCCACACGCGCCCGGCCAGCAGCGATAACGGCACCGCCAGCACGAGCGCGGCGATCAGCAGCAGGATGAGGCGTCGGTTCAAGGCTGGGCCTCTGGGATGGTCGGGTTGACGGTATGGACGTGGCTCAGCGCGGTTGTCGCGGCTCGCGGCGCCGGGCGCGGCGAAGCCTGCCCGGCGATCTGCGCGCGAACCTGCGCCAGCCGCGCCACCGCGCGCGGGATGGTCGGCCCGCCGCACCACAGCAGCGAGGCATCGAGCGGGGCGCGGGCCGTGCCGGTCAGGTGCGCAAGCGCGGGATGGCGCAGCATCCGGTCCTCCTCGGCGGCGGGGGAGCCGACCGTGAAGATCACGCGCGGCGGATCGGCGAGCACGCGTTCGAGCGGCAGGTAGTCGGCCTGGGCCAGCCCGCGCGCGGCGGCGGCGTTGACGAAGCCGGAACGCGCCATGAGGTCGGCGACGAGCGTATGCTCCCCCGCGACGATGCCGCCCGACTGCCAGACCAGCGCGGGAATGCGCGCGGCGCCGGGCGCGGGCGCGGCGGCTTCCAGCGCGAGGTTCATGCGGCGGGTCAGCGCCTCGCCCGCCTTGCGGTTGCCGGTCAGCGCCGCCAGCGTGCGCACCTGCTCCAGCGCCTGCGGCATGTCGGACGGGATCGGCTCCAGCACCACGCGCATGCCGAGATCGCGCAGCGCCTGCGCGGTGGTGGGCGAGAGGAAGCTGCTGGCCACCACAACGTCGGGCTTGAGCGCCGCGATCTCCTCGACCGCGCCCGACACGGCCGCGAACCGGCGCGCGCGGGCGATGTCCATCGAAGTCGCGGACGGGTCGTGGCTGTAGTGCGAGATCGCCAGCAGCTGCCCGGGATACGCCACCTCGGCCAGCACCGCGTCGGTGCAGGGGTTGAGCGAGACGATGCGCGGCCGCGCGGCATCGACGACGGGGGCGCCCGGCCCGCAGGCGGCGAGAGTGAGGGTGAGGGTTAGAGCTAGCAGAGCGGCGACGGGGCGCATGGTCATCCCCGCCCCCATCTTCGTCGTCCCTGCGAAGGCGGGGACCCATCTGAGGTCGCTTCGTGTGGCCCGGCCATCAGATGGGTTCCCGCCTTCGCGGGAATGACGAGGTGTGGGTGTGCGGGTCGGAAACGACGACCCCTGCCCCGAGGGAAGGGCTGCCCGGGTCGGCCCTGTAGCGACCGACCCTGCCGTCACATCTTCACGCGGACGCCGGCGTAGGCCGAACGGCCGGGCGTGCCGTAGGTCCGCACCGTTTCGTAGTGCTCGTCGAACAGGTTCTCGACCCGGCCGTAGACCTCGACGTTCCCGGTGACGGCGAAGGCCGCGCGCAGGCCGGCGACGACATGGCCGCCGACGTACTGCGTGTTCGCGGTGTCGTCATAGCGACCGCCGCCGACCCGCAGGTCCGCGCCCAGCTTGAGGCCCAGCTCCCACGCCTTGTCGATGCTGGCGTAAAGGTTGGTGCGCGGCCGGCGGGCAAGGCGGTCACCGGTCAGCTCGTTGGTCGCGTCTAGGTAGGTGGCGGCGATGTTGACGTCGAAGCCTTCCCAGTTGGTGACCTGCATGCCCAGTTCCACGCCCTGCGCCCGTGCGCGCCCGACGTTGTAGTAGTTGAACTGCGTCAGGTCGTAGTCGATCAGGTTTTTGGTCTTCCTGTCGAAGTAAGTCACCGTGAAGGCACCGGTTCCCTGCGCGAAGGGCAGTTCCACGCCGGCATCCCAGCTCTTGGAGGTCTCGGGATCGAGCGCGCGGAAGCCGGCGTTGCTGTAGAGCTGGTAGAGCGAAGGCGCCTTGAAGCCCTCGCCGTAGCTGGCGCGCAGGATCGGGGCCTCGTCGCCCTCGCCCAGCACCCAGGCGCCGTTGGCGGCGAAGGTGGTCCTGTGGCCGAAGTCCTCGTGGTCGTCGTAGCGCAGGCCGCCGTTCAGCGTGAGGCCCGTCAGCGGACGCACCGTGAGGTTGCCGTAGTAGCTGTCGAGCGAGGTGCTGTCCTTCGAGCCGTAGTTGTCGTCGAACTTCTGCTTCTCGGTCTCGGCGCCCAGCTGGACGCTGGCCATCTCGATCGGGGCGAAGGACAGCTGGCCTTCGAAGCGCTCGGTGCGGCCGTTGGTCTCGTAGGGGCCGAACACGGCGTCGTCCGACACGCGGTTGGTGTCGTTGATGCCGTAGCCGATCCGCGCCGAAAGCCGGTCCTCCAGCCCCGAATACCGCACGTTGGCATAGCCCAGCGTGTCCCGCTTGCGGCCCACGTTCAGCGCATCGGCGCCGGTGTTGTCGTAGTCGTAGTCGCCCTTGGTGTAGAAGCCGCCGGCATCGACCGACAGGCCCTGCGCCAGTTCGACCTGCGCGCGCGCATTGGCCGACTTGCTCTCGAAGCCGTCCTTCTCGGTGGCGCCTCGGCGCTCATTGAAGGCGGAGTAACCGTCGCCCTTCAGCCAGTTGCCGCCGAGCGTCAGGCCTACCGGGCCGACGAGGCCGGCGGCGGAAGCGCTCACGTTCCGGCGGTCGCGCCAGCCGTATTCGGCCTGCGCGCGGGCGGTCCACTGCTCGGTGGGCCGTGCGGTGATGAAGTTGATGACGCCGCCGATCGCGCGGCTGCCCCACAGCACGCCCGACGATCCGCGCACAATCTCGACGCGGTCGAACTGGCCGATCGTCAGGTTGCCGAAGTCGAAGCCGCCGCCGACGTCACCCGGATCGTTGATGCGCACGCCGTCGATCAGCACCAGGCTCTGCGCGTTCTCGGCGCCGCGGACGAAGACGCTGGAAGGCTGGCCGAAGCCGCCCGACTGCACGACGCTGACGCCGGGAATGCGCGCCAGCACGTCGGTGGCGCTGGTCGCCTGGAAACGCTCGATCTGGTCGCGGGTGACGACGCTGACCGACTGCCCGACCTGGGTGACGGGGGTGGGCTCGCGGGTGGCGGTGACGACGATCTGGCCGCGCTCCATGCGGATGGCGGCGGGATCGCCCTCGTCGAACACGCCGGCCTCCTGCGCCATCGCGGGAGTGCTTGCCGCCAGCGCGGTGCCGAGCAGAAACAGGTACTTCATTATATGTCCTCCGAACCTTGAACGTGTCTCGCCGTTCATGGCGGAGGCCTCGCGCGCCCCTCATGGCACGCGGACCCGCTGCACCCGGAACACCCCGTCCGGCTGCGGAACGACCATCCTGGGCAGGTCTCCTGGCTCCCGGATCATCGCCCGCCCCCGCCTTCCCAGCCATGAGGCCAGTGGCGCGATGGAGACGGGCTCTCCGGTCACAGTTGCGGGGGCAGCGCCGGCAGTTGCGGCCGGCTTCCCTCTTAGGCCCGGCAAACCGGGCACCCATGACGTGAGAGCGCCGATAGTGCGGAGTTGCACGGTTTGCAAGCGAACCGTCATCCCTGCGAGAGCAGGGATCGCTGACCGAGCCGAGCAGGGATGCAGGCGGTGCATTGCCTCAAGGCTGCCCGGCGGTCCCGGCGTTCGCCGGGATGACGGCTATCGGCAATTTCTTAAGGCCTTAAGCGTAGAGCCCCGCCCTGTACCGCAACGGGACGGCGACGAATGGCGGGATGCGCCGCGCGGCTTGCGCAGCTAGGCCCGGTGCTGCCGAACTGCGCCCATGCTTTGACAGGAACCGAGTGCCCCCAGCCGCCGCCTTTTCCGAACTCCCGGCCGCTCCGGCGGACGCGCGCGGATTCGATGGCTGGGAACGCCCGCGCGACTTTTCGGGCCGTTTTGCCCGCCGCGCGCACGGCATCGGCCGCCACCCGCTGAAGCTCCATCGCCGCTGGACGCTCGGCGTCGCCGCGCTCGCCGCCGTGGCGCTGCCCGCCTTCGCCGCGCCCGACCGCTTCGCCATCGCCGACGCGGGGACGCAGGACACCCCGGTCGCGCCGATGCCCTTCGAGCAGGCGGGCGCCAGCTTCCCCGGCTCGGCGTTCTATTACCTCGACAGCGAGGTCGCCCCCCTGCGCGTGGGCGAGGGCATCCACTCCGACGCCGACGACGCGGTTTCCGGCCCCGGCCCGATCGCCCGCGCCTTCCGCATCGACAACTCAGGCGTCGACCGCAGCCGCGCGCTGCAGTGCCTGACCGCCGCGATCTACTACGAAGCCGCGAGCGAAGCCGACGCCGGCCAGCGCGCGGTGGCGCAGGTGGTGCTCAACCGCGTCGCCCACCCCAGCTATCCCAAGACCGTGTGCGGCGTCGTCTACCAGGGCTCCGAGCGCTCGACCGGCTGCCAGTTCTCGTTCACCTGCGACGGCGCGCTGGCCCGCCGCCCGCAGCGCCTGTTCTGGGACCGCGCCGAGGCCGTCGCCCGCGCCGCGCTGGCGGGCTACGTCTACGCGCCGGTCGGCCTCGCCACCCATTACCACACGGTCCAGGTCAGCCCCTACTGGGCGCCGAGCCTCAATTACCTCGGCACCATCGGCGCGCACCGGTTCTACGCTTTGCGCGGCGCGGCGGGCAGTCCGGCGACCTTCCGCTACGCCTACCTCGGCGGCGAGCCGGTGGCCGCCCCGCACCGCCGCGACGACAGCGCCGACACCACCGCCGCGCTCGACCCGCTGGCGGTGCAGCGCGCCTTCGGCCTCGTCGAGACCCGGGCGATCGCCGCCCCGGCCCCGCAGGCCGCCACCGCCACCGCCCCCGCGCCGGTCTATTCCACCGCAGTCACCCAGCGCGGCGGGGACGCCCTCTACCGCGCGCAGAACCTGCCCGCCTCGGAGGGCATCAAGGCCGAGTATGCTAACTCCGGGCGCTGGATAGCCAACCCGCAGAATTGATAATCAATCGATTGCAAAGAGATAGACCGGGGAAACCCCCTAGGGGTCTTGGTCAAGACTTAAGCAACCAAGTCCTCTCATGATGGCTTAGCCCCTTCCCTGCTAGGAAGGGGCCACGCCAAGACCCCGAACAAAGAGGCCCATCGCACATGACCATCCGTTTTGCCGCCGCCTGGGGCGGGACAACTCCGGCCATTTCGCGTTCGCTGTGCCTCGGCGCCCCGCTCGGCGCCGGCAACGACAATCCGCCCTGCCCGCGCCGCCTCGCGCTGCACGCGGTGCCCAGCGCGCCCGAGGCCGAGCTGGACGCCGGCCTCGCCGCCGCGCTCATGCACTTCGCCCGCCACGGCCTCTCCGCCGCCACCCAGGCCCGCGACGAGGCGCTCGCCGCCCACGCCTCGGGCGACGCCGAGGCCAGCGCCCGCTGGCTCGAGATCTGCCGCAGCCTCGACCGCCGCATGGCGCAGGCGGCGGAGCGCCGGCTCGGGGCGTAAATCCTCCCGGTCTTTGGGCGCCTGCATTCCGGCCCCACCAACCCCCGTCGTCCCCGCCTTCGCGGGGGCGACGGATGCTTGATCGGAAAAGGCATGGCGGACCTCTCGACCTGAACGACCAGCCCACCCGTATCCGGCTTTCGACGAGTCGCATCCGGGAGGGCTTGCCTCCTCCCCCGCGATGCCCGAAATCTCTTTCGCAGAGTCCGTGGCGCGCACGCTCCCCTTTGCAGCTCGAAAAGAGGGCCGATTTTCCGCCGATTACGGCCTCTATTGCAATTGCGAACTATTATCAGTTAAAAGTGCCGTCATCCGCATGTCAGCAACCCTTTGTCGGTTGCAATGTCGCCGATGGGGGCGTAGGGCCGGCTCCGCAAACCCGGCGCCTGCCTTCTGCGGGATTGAAAGCAGGCCGCCTTGAAGTCCGGACAATCCCGCCACTGGGAAGGACAAGCACGGATCATGGCTCGTAAGAAGATTGCCCTCATCGGCGCAGGCAACATCGGTGGCACTCTCGCTCACCTCGCCGCGCAGAAGGAACTGGGCGATATCGTCCTGTTCGACGTCGCGGAAGGCCTGCCGCAGGGCAAGGCGCTCGACCTGTCGCAGTGCGGCCCGGTCGAAGGCTTCGACGCCGCCATCACGGGCACCAACGACTACACCGACATCGCCGGCGCCGACGTCATCATCGTCACCGCCGGTGTGGCCCGCAAGCCTGGCATGAGCCGCGACGACCTGCTGGGCATCAACCTCAAGGTGATGAAGTCGGTCGGCGAAGGCATCGCCGCCAACGCGCCCGACGCTTTCGTGATCTGCATCACCAACCCGCTCGACGCGATGGTCTGGGCGCTGCGCGAATTCTCGGGGCTCCCGCACAACAAGGTCGTCGGCATGGCCGGCGTGCTCGACTCGGCGCGCTTCTCGACCTTCCTCGCCTGGGAATTCGGCGTCTCGGTCCGTGACGTCACCAGCTTCGTCCTGGGCGGCCACGGCGACACCATGGTCCCCGTCGTCGAGTACTCGACGATCAAGGGCATCCCGGTTCCTGACCTCATCAAGATGGGCCGCTCCACGCAGGAGCGCATGGACGCCATCGTCAAGCGCACCGCCAACGGCGGCGGCGAGATCGTCGGCCTGTTGAAGACCGGCTCGGCCTTCTACGCGCCCGCCGCCTCGGCGATCGCCATGGCTGAATCGTACCTCGGCGACCAGAAGCGCATCCTGCCCTGCGCCGCGAACCTGACCGGCCAGTACGGCGTCGACAACCTCTACGTCGGCGTGCCCGTCGTGATCGGCGCCGGCGGCGTCGAGCAGGTCATCGAGATCGAACTGACCGAGCAGGCCAAGGCCGGCCTCCAGGTCTCGATCGACGCGGTCAAGGAACTGCTGGTGGCCTGCAAGGCCATCGACGGCTCGCTCGCTTAAGACTGCTATTCGCCTCCGCCGTCGCCCCGGCTTTCCGGGACGGCGGCGGAGGCAAAGTTTTTAACTGGCCCCCGGCCGTTGTTTTCACTGGATCCCGGCCTTTGCCGGGATGACGGAAGAGGTAGGAATCGATGTCGATCCTCATTGACAAGAACACCAAGGTCATCACGCAGGGCATGACCGGCGCGACCGGCACGTTCCACACCGAGCAGGCGCTCGCCTACGGCACGCAGATGGTCGCGGGCGTCACCCCCGGCAAGGGCGGCACGACCCACATCGGCCTGCCCAACTACAACACGGTCGCCGAAGCCAAGCACGCCACCGGCGCCTCGGCCACCTGCATCTACGTTCCGCCGCCGTTCGCCGCCGACTCGATCCTCGAGGCGATCGACGCCGAGATGGAACTGATCGTCTGCATCACCGAGGGCATCCCCGTCCTCGACATGGTCCGCGTCAAGCGCGCGCTCTCGGGTTCCAAGTCGCGCCTCATCGGCCCGAACTGCCCCGGCGTGCTGACCCCCGGCGAGTGCAAGATCGGCATCATGCCCGGTTCGATCTTCTCCAAGGGTTCGGTGGGCGTCGTTTCGCGCTCGGGCACGCTTACCTATGAAGCCGTGTTCCAGACCACCAACGCCGGCCTCGGCCAGACCACCGCAGTCGGCATCGGCGGCGACCCGGTCAACGGCACGAACTTCATCGACGTCCTCGAGCTGTTCCTGGCCGACGACGCCACCCAGTCGATCATCATGATCGGCGAGATCGGCGGTTCGGCCGAAGAAGAAGCGGCGCAGTTCCTCAAGGACGAAGCCAAGCGCGGCCGCAAGAAGCCCATGGCGGGCTTCATCGCCGGCCGCACGGCGCCTCCGGGCCGCCGCATGGGCCACGCGGGCGCGATCGTCTCGGGCGGCCAGGGCGGCGCGGAAGACAAGATCGCGGCGATGGAAGAAGCCGGCATCAAGGTGTCGTCCTCGCCCTCGCTGCTCGGCGAAACCCTTGTGGAACGCCTCAAGGAACTCGCCTGAGTTCAGGCGCCCGGCGCGCGGCGCGGGTTCCTCGGAACCCTGCCGCCGCCGGGCACTTACGACGATACGCGCCGGGCATGCGGCCTGGGCGCGATGATACCCAAGCGGACTTTCGGTCCTTCCTCCCCGGGAACCGTCGGCTCCGCGAACACAGGACAACGCCGGGACAAGTCCGTCCGGCGTGGCGATAGGTGATTCCTATGGGCGACGAGAGTTTCGAATTCACCCCCGACATGGGACTCGACGAGCCCCAAGCCGGCCCGAGCTGGCAGCGCGGCACCTGGCCCCTCGTCGGCGGCGACGCCGAGGATGACTGGACCCAGGGCCTCGATCCCACGGCGCTCAAGGCCGAGATCAAGAAAACCGCCGAAAAGGGCGGCGCCAAGGTCGATCAGTCGCGTATAGACGAAGCGGCGGCCGATGCCTTCCGCGCAATGACGCTGATCCGCACATATCGCGTGCGCGGTCACCTTGCGGCGGACCTCGACCCGCTCGGCCTCAACCAGCGCAAGCTGCCGGCCGACCTGACCCCGGAATACCATGGCTTCGTCGGCGCTGCGCAGGACCGCAAGGTCTATGTCGGCGGCACCCTCGGCCTCGAATGGGCGACCGTGCGCGAGATCGTGCAGATCCTGCGCGCCAACTACTGCGGCAAGGTCGGCCTCGAGTACATGCACATCGCCGACACCGAGGAGCGCCGCTTCCTCCAGGAACGCATGGAAGGCGCGAACAAGGAAATCGAATTCACGCCCGAGGGCAAGAAGGCGATCCTCTCGGCCGTCGTGCGCGGCGAGCAGTACGAGAAGTTCCTCGGCAAGAAGTACGTCGGCACCAAGCGCTTCGGCCTCGACGGCGGCGAATCGATGATCCCCGCGCTGGAGGCCGTCATCAAGTACGGCGGCCAGCTCGGCGTGAAGGAAATCGTCTACGGCATGGCCCATCGCGGCCGCCTGAACGTGCTCGCGAACGTCCTCGCCAAGCCCTACAAGGTCATCTTCCACGAATTCTCGGGCGGCACCGCCAATCCCGAGGACGTGGGCGGCTCGGGCGACGTGAAGTACCACCTCGGCACGTCGGCGGACCGTGATTTCGACGGCATCAAGGTCCACATGAGCCTGATGCCCAACCCCTCGCACCTCGAGACGGTCGATCCGGTCGTGCTCGGCAAGGTGCGCGCCTACCAGGTCATCGCCGACGACATCGGCGACGACGTCGGCCCCGACGCGAAGCACAAGCAGGTGCTGCCCGTGCTCATCCACGGCGACGCGGCCTTCGCCGGCCAGGGCGTCATCTGGGAGTGCTTCGGCCTCTCGGGCGTCAAGGGCTACAACACCGGCGGCTGCATCCACTTCATCATCAACAACCAGATCGGCTTCACGACGAGCCCGCAGTTCGCGCGCAACTCGCCGTACCCCTCGGACGTCGCCAAGGGCGTCCAGGCGCCGATCCTGCACGTCAACGGCGACGATCCCGCCGCCGTGACCTTCGTGTGCAAGCTGGCGATCGACTACCGCCAGACCTTCGGCCGCGACATCGTCATCGACATGTGGTGCTACCGCCGCTTCGGCCACAACGAGGGCGACGAGCCCGGCTTCACCCAGCCGCTGATGTACGCCAAGATCCGCCAGCACCCGCCGGTCAGCAAGATCTACGCCGACCGCCTGAAGGGCGAAGGCGTGATCGACGACGCCTTCCTGCCGCACACCGAGGAAAGCTTCACCGCCCACCTCGAGGAGCAGTTCGAGGCGGCCAAGACCTACAAGGCCAACCAGGCCGACTGGTTCTCCGGCCAGTGGAGCGGCTTCCACAAGCCCGCCGATCCCGAAACCGCGCGCCGCAACGTCGACACCAAGATCGAACCCAAGCTGTTCGAGAGCCTGGGCCGCACGCTGACCACGGTTCCGGAAGGGCTGACCGTCCACAAGACGCTGGCCCGCGTGCTCGCCGCCAAGGAAGAGATGTTCAAGTCGGGCGAAGGCTTCGACTGGGCGACGGCCGAGGCGCTCGCCTTCGGCAGCCTCGTCACCGAGGGCTACGGCGTTCGCCTGTCGGGCCAGGACTGCGGACGCGGCACCTTCTCGCAGCGCCACGCCGTCTGGACCGACCAGACCGACGAGCACAAGTACACCCCCCTCACCACGCTGCCACACGGCCGCTTCGAGGTGCTGGACTCCACGCTCTCGGAATACGGCGTGCTCGGCTTCGAGTACGGCTACGCCAGCGCCGACCCCAAGACAATGGTGCTGTGGGAAGCGCAGTTCGGCGATTTCGCCAACGGCGCGCAGATCATCATCGACCAGTACGTCGCCTCGGCCGAATCCAAGTGGCTGCGCGCGAACGGCCTCGTCATGCTGCTGCCCCACGGCTACGAAGGCCAGGGTCCTGAGCACTCGTCGGCGCGCCTGGAACGCTACCTGCAGCTCTGCGCGCAGGACAACATCCAGGTCTGCAACATCACCAGCCCGGCGAACTACTTCCACGTCCTGCGCCGGCAGATGCACCGTCCGTTCCGCAAGCCGCTGATCATCATGACCCCCAAGTCGCTGCTGCGCCACCCGCTGGCGAAGTCGTCGGCGGCGGACTTCATCGACGGCGACTTCAAGCGCATCCTCTCCGATCCTCGTCCCTCTGCGGACGCGGACACGAAGAAGGTCATCCTGTGCTCGGGCAAGGTCTTCTACGACCTGCTCGAGGCGCGCGACGCGGCCGAGATCACCGATACCCAGATCATCCGCCTCGAGCAGCTCTACCCCTTCCCGGGCGAGCCGCTGGCCAAGCGCCTCGCCGCGATGCCCAACCTCGAGGAAATCGTCTGGTGCCAGGAGGAACCCCGCAACAACGGGTCGTGGTTCTTCGTCGATCCGCTGATCGAGGCGGCCGCCAAGGAGGCGGGCGTTTCGGCCCCGCGTCCGCGCTATGCCGGCCGTTCCGCCTCGGCCTCGCCGGCCACCGGCCTCGCCAAGCGCCACACCGCCGAACAGGCGGCGCTGGTCGCCGACGCGTTGCATCTTTCCGTCCGTTCCGAACTTCGTCGCAAGCAGAAGGCTTGAGATAAATCATGTCCACTGAAGTCAATGTCCCCACGCTCGGCGAGTCCGTCTCCGAAGCCACCATCGGCCAATGGCTGAAGCAGCCCGGCGAAGCCGTCGCTGCCGATGAAGCCATTGCCAGCCTCGAGACCGACAAGGTCGCGATCGACGTCATGGCGCCCCTCGCGGGCGTCATGGGCCAGCACATCGCCAAGGAAGGTGACACCGTCACCGTCGGCGCACTGATCACCACGATCGAAGCCGGCTCGGGCGCGCCTGCCGCCGCCAAGCCCGCCGCCGCCCCGGCTGCTGCGCCGGCCGCTTCCGCTCCGGCGCCCGCCCCCGCCCCGGCTGCCGCTGCGACGGAAGAGGTTTCGGCCGGTTCCTCGGTGCTGTCGCCGGCCGTGCGCCGCGCCATCCTCGAGCACGGCATCGATCCGGCCACCATCAAGGGCACCGGCAAGGACGGCCGCATCACCAAGGACGACGTCCTGGAAGCGGCCAAGAACAAGCCGGCTTCGGCCGCTCCTGCGGCTGCCGGCGCCCCCGCTTCGGTGCCCGCCTCGGCGCGCAACGAAGAGCGCGTCAAGATGACCCGCCTGCGCCAGACGATCGCCAAGCGCCTGAAGTCCGCGCAGGAAACCGCAGCCCTCCTCACCACCTTCAACGACGTCGACATGTCGGCCGTCATCGAAGCGCGCGAGAAGTACAAGGACGTGTTCCAGAAGAAGCACGGCATCAAGCTTGGCTTCATGTCGTTCTTCGCCAAGGCTTCGGTCCTGGCGCTCAAGGACATCCCGGCGGTCAACGCGCAGATGGACGGCGACGAGATCGTCTACCACGACTACGTCGACATCTCGATCGCGGTCTCGGCCCCCAACGGCCTCGTCGTCCCCGTCGTCAAGGACTGCGACAAGCTGGGCTTCGCCGGCATCGAGAAGGCCATCGCCGAGTTCGGCAAGAAGGCCAAGGAAGGCAAGCTGACCATGGAAGACATGAAGGGCGGCACCTTCACGATCTCCAACGGCGGCGTGTTCGGCGGCCTGATGTCGACCCCGATCATCAACCCGCCGCAGTCGGCGGTGCTGGGCCTCCACCGCATCGAGGACCGCGCTGTCGTGCGTAACGGCGAGATCGTGATCCGCCCGATGATGTACATCGCGCTGTCCTACGACCACCGCATCATCGACGGCCGCGAGGCGGTCACCGCGCTCAAGACCATCAAGGAGGCGATCGAGGATCCCACCAGGCTCCTGATCGACCTCTGAGACGAAAAGCCCCGCCCGCCCACACCGGACGGGCGGGGTTTTCACTTGCGCTGAATTGACTATTTTCCGCTCGTGCCACCAAGTTGCGATGCACGAGCGTACGGAGGCCTGAACATGGCTGATTACGATTACGACGTCCTTGTCATCGGTTCCGGGCCCGGCGGCTACGTCGCGGCGATCCGCGCCGCGCAGTTGGGCCTCAAGACCGCCTGCGCCGAAGGGCGCGAGACACTGGGCGGCACTTGCCTCAACGTCGGCTGCATCCCCTCCAAGGCCCTGCTCCACGCGTCGGAATACTTCGATGCGGCGAAGAACGGCGCGATGGCGGCGATGGGCATCAAGGTAACCCCCGAGCTCGACCTGGGCACCATGCAGGCCCAGCGCCTCGACGCGGTGAAGGGCCTGACCGGCGGCATCGAGTTCCTGTTCAAGAAGAACAAGATCGACTGGATCAAGGGCTACGCCACGTTCAGGGACGCCCACAGCGTCGAAGTCGCGGGCAAGACGGTGACCGCGAAGAACATCGTGATCGCCACCGGCTCTTCTGTCACCCCGCTCCCCGGAGTCGAGATCGACAATGCCGGCGGCGTGGTGGTGGATTCCACCGGCGCGCTCGAACTGACTTCGGTTCCGAAGAAGATGGTCGTCATCGGCGGCGGCGTGATCGGTCTCGAGCTTGGCTCGGTGTGGCGCCGCCTCGGCGCGGAAGTCATCGTGGTCGAATTCCTCGACCAGCTGCTCCCCGGCATGGACGGCGACGTCCGCAAGGAAGCCGCCAAGATCTTCAAGAAGCAGGGCATGACGCTCAAGCTCGGCACCAAGGTCACCGGCGTGACGGTCGAGGGCAAGACCGCGAAGGTCACCGTCGAGCCCGCCAAGGGCGGTGACGCCGAGGTCATCGAGGCCGACGTCGTGCTCGTCTCGATCGGCCGCCGTCCCAACACCGAAGGCCTCGGCCTCGACAAGATCGGGCTGGAACTCAACCAGCGCGGCCAGATCGAGACCGACCACGACTTCGGCACCAAGGTCGATGGCGTCTGGGCCATCGGCGACGTCATTCCCGGCCCGATGCTCGCGCACAAGGCCGAGGACGAAGGCATCGCCGTCGCCGAGAACATCGCAGGGCTGACCGGCATCGTGAACCACGACGTCATCCCCGGCGTCGTCTACACCCAGCCCGAGTTCGCCGGCGTCGGCCTGACCGAAGAAGCCGCCAAGGAACGCGGCGCCGTCAAGGTCGGCAAGTTCCCGATGCTCGCCAACTCGCGCGCCAAGACCAACCACGAGCCCGACGGCTTCGTGAAGGTCATCGCCGATGCCGAGACCGACCGCGTACTCGGCGTATGGTGCATCGCCTCGGTCGCCGGCACCATGATCGCCCAGGCCGCGCAGGCCATGGAATTCGGCGCCACCAGCGAGGACATCGCCTACACCTGCCACGCCCACCCGACGCACTCCGAGGCGATCAAGGAAGCGGCGATGGCGGTCACCGGCAAGCCGATCCACATCTGATCGACTGTCGCTGAAGACAACGAAAAGGGCCGGCGTGGAAGCGCCGGCCCTTTTCGTTTGCGCGGGGAAAGACCCTCTCCCGGAGCGCGGAAACTACCGATTGCCAGTGCCCCTTCCGGCAGGAACATCTGTTGCCTTGGAACACTTCGCCGCGCGGCGAATTTTCGCATGTCACAAGGCAATCCGGGGGCACCGCGGCAATGAGAACCAGACGATACGTCACCGCCGCGGCCCTGACCGCATCGCTGCTCACCCTTTCCGCCTGCCACCGCCGCGACGACGAGCCGCCGCCGCGTGCGCACGACGCGATCAAGGTCGATCCGCAGGCCTCGCTCATCACCGTCCCGGTCCATGCCGACCTCGGCAATCTGGCCGCCGCGCTGGAGGACGACATCCCGCGCACGCTGTGGACCATCGACAAGCCCGGCCAGACCTGCGTGGCGTCCAAGGCCGTCGA
The DNA here is from genome assembly GCF_059416165.1 of Novosphingobium sp. GW821-FHT09E05. Lineage (NCBI taxonomy): Bacteria > Pseudomonadati > Pseudomonadota > Alphaproteobacteria > Sphingomonadales > Sphingomonadaceae > Novosphingobium > Novosphingobium sp. GW821-FHT09E05. The sequence goes on along the minus strand of NZ_JBWKOQ010000001.1, from coordinate 796,419 downwards.
TATCGGCATCGCCAGGATCAAGACCCCCTCCATCAAGTGCCGCATCGTCGGCGACGTGACGCGCGGACCCCTGCGCTTCGCCGGCAAGGGCCGCGAGATCGTGCTCGACATGCCGCTCCACGCGGTCGTGCGCGCCGAGGATATCGGCGGCGTGCTCAAGCGCGAGACCGCCACCGCCGACGCCATGGCCCATGCCGTCGTGCGCCTGACGCTGGCGCAGGACTGGAGCCCGCGCGGCACCGTCGACATCCGCTACGACTGGACCAACCGCCCCCACCTCGACTTCATGGGCAAGCGCATCGACTTCACCGAGCAGGCCGAGCAGAAGCTGCGGCCCGTCATCGCCCGGCTGGAGCGCGAACTGCCGGGCCAGCTCGGCAAGCTCGAAGTGCGCCGTCAGGTCGAGCGGGCATGGAACTCCGCCTTCACCACGCTGTCGCTCAACCGCGACAACCCGCCGGTCTGGATGCGGGTCAGTCCGCGCGAACTGCAGTACGGAGGCTATGAGCTGGACGGCAAGCGCCTCGTCCTCAAGCTCGGCGTCAAGGCGGTGACCGAAACCCGCGTCGGCCAGCGCCCCGCCGATCCCACGCCCACACCCTTGCCGCCCGTCCGCCCGCTGGAGGCCGAAGCCGGCAGGCTCGCGTTCTTCATCCCGGTGGTGGCCGACTACGTCCAGCTCGAGCCGGTGCTGATGAAGGCGCTGCGCAAGCGCTCGGCGCGGCCGTTCGAGGTGCCCGGCGTCGGCCCGGTGAAGGCGGACTTCCGCAAGGCGACGATCTACGGCACCACCGGCGGGCGCATCGCGGTGGGCGTCGAGTTCACCGCCACCGACCCGGCCGGCCGCGTCGGTCCCACCAAGGGCACGGTGTGGATGACCGGGGTGCCGGTCAACGCCGACAACTCGCGCCGCATCGGGTTCGAGAACTTCGAGGTCAGCGGTACCACCGACATGACCGGCGGCAACCTCATCCTGCGCCTCGCCAACACACCGGGCATGGCCCACACGATCGCCGCCGCGCTCGCGCAGAATTTCGAGAACGACTACAACAAGCTGCTGGTCAAGATCGACCGCGCGATCGAGGACAAGCGCGAGGGCGACCTGCTCATCCGCGCCGAAGTCACCCGCACCCGCACCGGCCGCATCAGGGCGGCGGGCCAGGGCCTCTACCTGCCGGTCTGGGCCGACGGCACCGCCTCGATCACGGTCAAGCGCTAGTTCGCGTGGCAAATTCGGACGGGCCGGTAACGCCCCATTGCAGACACTCGCGAACAGTACTGGGTTGCCGTTAACCTGCCGCTCGTTCAGGCTTGTGAGATGGAGTGAAAGAGCGAAGGACAACATGCAAATTTCCACCGCGCCTTGGTTTACGCTGATCACATGGCTGATCGGAATAGCAGTGTCTGGCGCGATCATTCTTGCTGCCGGAGCCGGGGGGCTTTGGTTACTTAAGAAGTTGGCTGGAGAAGCGAATTATGGCTCAATAACCCTATTGATCGCGGTCATGGGCGGCCTGTTTGCAGTCTATCAAGGCACGGTCGCGATGAGGCAGAAGAGCGATCAGCAGGCGCGCCATCTAGTTTTCGCTCGCGATCTAACCACGCAGCTGATGTTCCTTGCTTCGCAGGGCGATACCGCAGGCGGAGACAATGCGCCAGTCGAACAGCTTCCTCCCAGCCTTGTAGCACTCAAGTTCTCCAGGATCGAAGCAACCTCGAAAGCGCTTGAGGCAATTGATATCAAAGAGATGCCGTCCGCCAAGAGTATGAGCGCTCTGGTTCGCGCCCGCGCTGGAGCGGCTAATATGCTTGGCCGGGCTCGCGATGGTTTCACGAGAAACGTGGCCGTCGAGTTTGATCGTGACATCGCAGAGCTTGGCAACGCAAGCGCGGAAATGTTGGCAGAGGAGTCTCGAATCTATCCTATCTACCAAGCGGGTCCGCTGCTCGTTGGTCGGTTACCGCAGCAAAAGTAGTGGCCGTTTATAAGCGAGGCAGAGACACCTTCCGTTGCGACGTCAGGCTTCGCTGACTAGCAGCTCGCGATCAGGCTATAAGTTGCTCCCACTTTACCGGCTGAGGCGTCCGCCAACCACGCCTTTCGATCATCGGCGGGCGTCGAATTTGCCCACGCCGCCCAGGGGCTATCCGGGGAACAGGAAGGTCAGCACGGCGCGGATGCCCCAGTCGGGTCCGCCGGTCGGCTTCTCGACGTAATAGCGCCCGCCGATGCCGACCTGCACCGGCTGCTTCCCGATCTTGGTGAGCTGCGCCACGTTCACATTGATCGGAACGACCCAGTTCCTGCCCTTCCAGTCATAGCTGGTCTCGGTGTTGATTCCGAAGGTCGTCGCCTTGGCGGTGGTGTAGCTGAAGAAGGGCTGGATGAAGGTGGAGCTGACATCGCCGCGCGTGTCCTTGCCCGCGAACGACCAGATGTGGTTGGCGAGGAAGCCGAACGTCACCTGGTGCGACTGCTTGAGCACCAGCGCGGTCGGCCCCGCGCCCCATTTCTGTCCGCCGAGCATGCGGTCCGTCGCGGTCGGGTAGAGGATCGCCGGGCCGACGCCCCAGACGATCCCGCTCTTGCCGGGCTTCCTGGGCGAGAAGAACAGGCTCTGCGTCGTGTCGCCGAGCCCGAACTCGCTCTCGCCCGGCGCCGTGATATCGTCCTGCGCGATGACGGGCACGATGGTGCGCACGATCATGTTCCAGTCCGCGCCGATGCTCACCGGGATCACCGGCTGGATGTTGAGCGTGGACTTCACCCCCTCTCCGCGCGGGCCCGCGCCGAAATCGAGGTTCTCCTGAAACGGCACGCTGATGAGCGAGGCCACGGGATTCGACAGCTTCTGCGCGAGGTCCTGGTCTCCCCCGGCGGGCGGCGGACCCGAGGTGATCGCGGGCGGCGGCGCAGGCTCGGCGTCCTGCGCACCGGCGGCTCCGCCGACCGACAGAAGCGCCATGGCCGAGACGAGCGCGGCGGACCGCTGGTTCCTGCTGCTCATTGCACCTCCCGAGATCAGCTCACCCGGGATCGTACCCTCGCAGCGCGGCGCCGAAATCGGGGATAACCCCCGCATTTCGAACCCCTGCCCCCACCCTCGTTCCGCGCTGCCCAGGCTTTGCCGAAAGGCGCAGGCCGCCTTTCCTGCGGCGACAAGACTGGCCCATTGGCGAGTTTGCCCGCGCCCTCCCCGCCTGCCAAGCTCGCGGGCACGATACGGGAGATAACGATGCAGGCAGTCTGGTACACCGAGAACGGCGGCCCCGAGGTCATGCGTTTCGGCGAGCTTCCCGATCCCGAGGTCGGCCCGAAGACCGTGCTGATCCGCGTCGAGGTGATCTCGGTCGAAGGCGGCGATCTGCTCAACCGCGTCCACACCCCGCCCTCGCGCGTGCCGTTCGTGCCGGGCTATCAGGCCGCCGGGACAGTCGTCGCGACCGGCGCCGAAGTGACCCGCTTCCGCGAGGGTGAGCGCGTCGTCGGCTTCAACTGGAACGGCAGCCATGCCGAGCTGTTCGCCGTCGCCGAGCATCATGCCTACCCGGTGCCCGGCGGCATGGACCTCGACCTCGCCGCCGTGGTGCCGATCGCCTTCGGCACCGCCTACGATGCGCTGTTCACTTACGGCGGGCTCATCGCGGGCGAGACGGTGCTGGTGCAGGGCGCGGCGGGGGGCGTCGGGCTGGCGGCGGTGCAACTCGCCGCGCAGGCGGGCGCGACGGTGATCGGCACCGCGTCGAGCGACGAGCGCCTCGCCTTTATCGAACCGATGGGCCTGACCCACGGCATCGACTACCGCCGCGAGGACATCGCTGCGCGCTGCAAGGAGATCACGAACCGCAAGGGCGTCGACCTCGTGATCGACCTCGCCGGCGGCCAGGGCAAGGACGCGCTGGTCAAGGCCCTGCGCGGGCACGGGCGCTACGCGGTGATCGGCGCGGCGGAGGGCACCCTGCCCAGCTTCGGGTTCTTCGAGATGATCCGCAAGGCCATGCAGGTCACCGGCATCTCGTTCGGCCGCGACATGCACACGCCCCGCGTCCACGCCCTCCTCGCCGACCTGCTGGCGCGGGTCCATGCAGGCGAGCTGGTTATGCCGATCGCGCGCGAGTTCGCGCTGTCGGATGCCGCCGGGGCGCATCGTTTCGTGGCCGAGGGGCATCCGTTCGGGCGGGTGCTGATGCGGCCGTAACGGCTGCGACGCACCCTCCAATCAAAAACCCCGTCGGGTTCAGATGGTCGGGCGTCCGGTCTCGATTTGGGCAGACCCCTCAGATCGTGTCCGGATAGACCGGGCGGATATCCACCGGCAGCGAGCCCATCGCGGCGATGGCAGCCTCCGCCTCGGCATCCAGCTTCGCCCACTTGGCCATGAACGCCCTGGTGCCTGCGTAATCGCCGTTGGCCTGCAGCATCAGGATGTCGTGGAGCAGTGCCTTCAGCCCCGCCTCCATCTTCGCGTCGTCCACCACGTAACGCTTCGCCGCAGCGTCGTAAGTGAAAGCGCCGTGCGCGCGCAGGTAGGCATATTGCAGCGCCGCGCCCTGTCCGTGCGCCTCGACCGCGCCGAAGCGCACTGCGCGGAAGATGCCGGTGAAGTATGTGGCAAACAGCTGCGGGCGCTCGGCGGCGGGAAGTTCGCCCTTCTGCATCATCAGCAGGATGTTCCACACCCCCGCGACGTCGGCCTTGGCCTCCTCGAGCGCCGAGTTCTGCTCCTTGAGCGCCTTGTCCACGGTCGTCTTCTCGCCGTTCACGACGATCGAGCCCGGCCCGAGGCTGTGCGACAGTTCGTGGAACAGTGTCTCGTACTGCATGTAGCTCTTGGCGACGAGCGACGCCTGGTCTGCCTTCAGCACCAGCGGCCCCATCGGCTGCAGGATGCGCTCGAACTTGGCGCCCAGCACGTTGGAGAGGATCACCTTCTTGGCGCCCTTGGCCTCGCGCACACGCTCGTCGTTGGGCAGGTTGAAGGCGATGGTCTGCGAGCCGGGCACGTTGTCGCCGCCGCCGCGCACCTGCTCGGCCACCGCGATAGGGCTTTCGAAGCCGCGCGCGAAGTTCTTGTAGCGATCCTCGATCGGGAGGTTCGCCTCCATGTCCTTGAGGTAGTTCTTGTACTTGGCGAGCGCAGCGGACTCTTCCGGGTCCTTGAGCGTGACGAAGCTCTCGAACGCGGTCTTCGCGCCCATCAGCCGGTCGGTGTAGACCTCATACGGCCCGATCGCGACTTCGATCGGCGTGCCGGTCAGGTCCATCCAGGCCAGTTCGCTGGCGTAGTAGTCGTCGGTGCGGAAGGCCTTGGAGCGCAGGCTCAGGAAGGTCTTGAGGCTGGTATTGCTGGTGCGCGCGGCGGCCTGTTCGAGCAGCTTGGCGGCGGGCTCCAGCCACTCCCGGTATGCGACCGAATAGGGCACGGCGACGAGCTTGTCCCCGTCGCGGCGCACGACGGTATAGGGACTGAGCAGCGCGGCCTTCTCGCCCGGGTGCGCGGCCACGTAGGCCTCCAGATCGGCGCGGGTGAGGTCTTCGGGGTAGAAGCCGGCGCCCTCGGGCATCGGCGCGGTGCCCCAGAACGGGTGGAGATCGGCCATCTCGTCCCACGGGCCGAAGTTGCGGTCGAACATCTCGACCAGCGGGTCGCGGTCGGCGCGGCGGTTCATCGAGACCGCGCGGCGGACCTGCGGGTTCTCGGCGTAGCGCTGGCGCAGGTAGACCTCGCTCATCAGGTCCGACGCCTTGATGAGCAGGTTGACCACGTCGCGCTCCTCGGGCGTCAGGAAGGCGGTGTCGACCTCCATCGGGATCGTCGCCAGCTTGGCCTTCTGCGCGGCGAGGTCATAATCGGGCTGGGCAGCGGGCGCTTCCGTCGGCGCGGGGGTCGAGGCGACCTGACCGGACGGCGCGGCCGCGCAGGCGGTGCTCGCCAGCAGCAGGGCAGCGGGGGAAAGGCGCTTGAAAGTGATCATGGGGGGCATCCGTCGCATGGTGTTTGCACACAGCCTAGAGCGATGGGCGCGGGGTGCAAGGGGGTGGTCTGCCCCTGTCGCATCGCACCCGGTCTTTCTCATCAAACCCCGTCGCCCCCGCGCAGGCGGGGGCCCCGCTGCCTGGCGCGAGGCAGAAACAACAAGCGGGGTCCCCGCCTGCGCGGGGACGACGGGAGTTGTGGAATCGGATCGGGTCCGGTCGGATCACCCTCGCCCCGCCGCCTCAGATCGGATCGAACTCCAGGTGCAGCGCCTTGAGCGCGCGCAGCACATACGTCGGCTCGTACTCGAACACATAAGCCCCCGCCGGTCCATGGTGCGCCTCGGACAGCCGAATGTTGCCCATGCGCGCGAGCAGGCGCTCGATGCTGACCACCACCTCGCGCCGGGCGAGCGGGGCGCCGATGCAGGTGTGGGCGCCGCGTCCAAAGGCGAGGTGTTCCTTGATGCGCGGCCGGTCCATGTCGAAGGTGCCCGGTTCGGGGAAGCGCGCGGGGTCGCGGTTGGCGGCCATGTGGCTCATCAGGATCGGCGTGCCCGCCTTGATCTCGACCCCGCCCAGCGTGGTGGTCTTGCGGCAGATGCGCCCGCCGCTCTTCACCGAGCCGTCGAAACGCAGCAGTTCCTCGATGAAGTCGGCGATCCGTGCGGGGTTGGCGCGCAGTTCCGCCTGGATGTCGGGCCGGGTGGCGATGACCTTGAACCCGTTGGCGAGAAGGCGGTTGGTGGTGTCCTGTCCCGCCCCGAACAGGAACGCGGCTAGGCCGGTGAGGTCGACCAGCGAGGGCTTGCTGCCGTCCGGATAGACCGCCTTCGCCAAGTCGCTGAGGATGTCCTCCTGCGCCAGCAACGCCCGCAGCGCCCGGTGATTGGCGATGCGGCGCCAGGCGATCATCCTGAAGAGGTCCTTGCCCACGCCCACCAGCGGGTTCTTCATCATGTCCTCGGGACTGGCGTCCATCGGCACCGGCAGCGCGCCTTCGAGCAGGCCCCGGAACTTCGCGCGCGTGCTTTCCGAAAGCCCCAGCAGGTCGGAGATGACAAGCGCGCCGTAGGGGCCGCCATACTGGCGCACGATGTCGACGCGCCCATCGGCGTGGAACTCGTCGATCAGTCCCTCGGCGGTGGCGGCAAGCTGCGGCTGCAACTGCTTCAACCGGCTCGGCGTGAACAGGCGCGAAAGGATCGAGCGCAGGTCCGCATGGCGCTGGCCGTTTTCGGCGACGATCTGGTCGGCGAAGGCGATCTGCCTGCGGTGCTCCTCCAGCGCCTGCGAGATGTCGTCGCCCTCGGGGGTGAAGGGCAGTTCCACCAGACCGCCGGTGACCGCGTTGATCTCGGAGAAGTGCTCGGTGTCGAGCATGAGCTGCACCGACTCCTCGTACCCGACCACCGCCACCGCGTTGCGGTAGGGCAGTCGCACCACCGGCCCCTGTGCGCGCAAGTGGTCGAAGTAGGCGTGGGGGTCGTCGACCAGCGAAACGTCGGTGTACCAGTCGGCCTTCTCGTAGGACACGCGTTTTCTCCCGTGACGCTTATGATCCTTTGTGTATCGTATTTTCCCGGAAGATCAAGGTCCCTGCTCCGTGCTAGGGGAACGCGATGACGCCGATCACTCCCGCCCTCCCGCCTGCGCTCGACCTCGTCGGCATTGCCGTTTTCGCCCTCTCCGGAGCCCTTGCCGCCGCGCGTCTGCGGCAGACATTCGTGACGGTGGCTTTCTTCGCGCTCATCACCGGCGTGGGCGGCGGCTCGCTGCGCGACCTGCTGATCGGCGCGCCGGTGTTCTGGGTGCATGACCGCTTCGTCGCCCCGGTCTGCCTGGCCGTCGCGCTGGTCGCGTGGTTCACGCCGGTGCGCTGGTGGGAGGGCCGGTTGCTGGAATGGGCCGACGCGCTGGGCCTCGCGGTCTACTCGGTGTTCGGCACGATCAAGGCGCTGTCGTGGGGCGTGCCGCCGGTTCCGGCGATGCTGATGGGGGTAGTGACGGGCTGCATCGGCGGCATCATCCGCGACGTGCTGGCGGGCCAGCCCTCGATCCTGATGCGGCCCGAGCTTTACGTCACCGCCGCCGCGCTCGCGGCCGGGCTGGCGGGCGCGGGCATCGCGCTGGGCCTGTCGCCGGCGCTGACCTGGGCGCTCGCCGTAGCGGGAGGCTTCGCCCTTCGCGGCGCGGCGATCCACTGGTCGCTCGGCCTGCCCGCGCACGAGGGCGAGAACTGAACACTTTCGTCATCACAGCGCAGGCTGGGATCGCTCAGGTATCTTTGGGACGAGACTCGCCGATAGGTGGGCGCGGCACCGATAGCGGTCCCAGCCTGCGCTGGGACGACGGACGTCAGATCATCGCGTGGCCATCGACCGCGACCGAGCGGACATGACCGGTCTCATCCACGCTGCAAGCGTAGGGACTGCCGCTCTGGAGCCGGCCCTCGACCGAGTAGCGCTCGCCCATGCGGCGCACGCCTTCGACCGAACCGACATGGTTGTTGCCGCGTTCGAGCTCGGCCGAACAGGCATCGACCGCGCCGCCGAAGTTGCCCTGCACGGCGCCGACCGGAGCGTCGTTCAGCGGCGGCGCATCGCCGTAACCCTGTTCGCCGCCGTCGGGGCCGCCGGGATAGCGATAAGGCGCGGGGTCGCCGTCCCGGTCGTCGGAGGATTTCTTGTTCGCCGAAGTCGCGATCGCCACGGCCGCGCCGCCGACCAGCAGCCCCGCGAGCAGGCTGCCACCGTCGATGCCGTCTCCGCCATGATGGCGATGGTGGCGCCCCCAGTCGTCATGGCCGCGATAGCCCCGTGCGAGGACGGGGGTGGCGGTCACCGAAACGGCGCCAAGGATGGCGAGAGCGGCGGCGGTGCGCGAACGGAAGAACTGCATCTGTGAAAAGTCCAAGCCCCGGCGCGCACGGTCCGCGCCGCCTAATGTTGCCGCGATAGCCCGCGATTGCTGTCGCGCCGCTGAACCGTCACGGCGTCGCCGCCGCCTCGTCGTCCGCGTGCGCGATCGTGGTTTCGGCGGGCAGCTTCAGCCCCGTCCACTGCGCGAGGAACGCGAGGATGTCCGCCCCCTCCTCGATCGCCTTGTCGGTGGGCTTGCCCGAGCCGTGGCCCGCGCGCGTCTCGATGCGGATGAGGTGCGGCTTGGGACCGAGGTTCGCATGCTGGAGCGCGGCGGTGTACTTGAACGAATGGCCGGGCACCACGCGGTCGTCGGTGTCCGCGGTGGTGACGAGGATGGCCGGGTAGTCGGCGCCCTCGCGGATGTTGTGGTAGGGCGAATAGGCGCGCAGCACCTTGAAGTCCGGCTCGCGATCGGGATGGCCGTAGTCGTCCACCCAGTAGCGCCCGGCGGTGAAGCGGTCGAAGCGCAGCATGTCCATGACGCCCACCTGCGCGACGGCGGCGGCGAACAGGTCCGGGCGCTGGTTGACCACCGCGCCCACCAGCAGCCCGCCGTTGGAGCCGCCCTGGATAGCGAGGCCGTCCTTGCTGGCGACGCCCTCCTTGATGAGAAACTCGCCCGCCGCGATGAAGTCGTCGAACACGTTCTGCTTGTTTGGGCCTCGCCCGGCGTCGTGCCACTCGCGCCCGTACTCGCCGCCGCCGCGCAGGTTGGCGAGCGCGAAGGCCCCGCCCGCCTCCAGCCACGCCATGCGGATCGAGGAGAAGCCCGGCGTCAAAGAGACGTCGAAGCCGCCGTAACCGTAAAGCAGCGTCGGCACCGGCACTTTCGCCTTCGCCACCGCGCGGCTGCGGACGATGAACATCGGCACCCGGGTGCCGTCCTTCGAGGTGAAGAAGCGCTGGTCGACCACGTAGGCGTTCGGATCGTAGCACATCTTGGGAGTCGCGAAGGGCGCGGTCACGCCCGTCGTCAGGTCCATGCGATGGATCGAGGCGGGGCAGTTGAAGCTGGTGAAGGCGTAGAACGTCTCGGGATCGCCGGGCCGCCCGCGGAAGCCCGAGGCGGTGCCGATCCCGTTGAGGCTGAGCGTGCGCCCGGCGCTGCCGTCGAGCGCGAGGATCTCGGCATGGCTGGCGGCATCGCGCATGTAGTTGAGCACGAGCTGGTCGCCGACGATGCCCGCGCGCTCGAGAATGTCCTCGCGCTCGGCGACGACCTGCCGCCATTCGGGCGTCGGCTCGTCGAGGTCGATCGCCACGAGCCGGTAGCGCGGGGCATTCCAGTTGGTCACGTACCACAGCCGCCGCCCCGCCCCTTCGACCAGCTTCCAGTCGTCGGTGAAGCCGGTGACGAGGGGCGTGGCCTTCCAGCCATCGCGTTTCAGCCGCGACAGGTCGATGACCCTGACCTCGTACCGGGCATCGGTGCCGACATGGCTGGTTATCAGTGCGAGCCGCCCGTCCTGCGTGACTTCGGCGGCGTGGCCGTAGTCGGGATGGTCCGGCGTCGCATAGACCAGTTCGTCCGCGTCCTGCGGCGTGCCGATGCGGTGGAAGTAGACGGCCTGGTCGTAGTTGCGGCCCTGGAAGGCGGTACCCTCCTCCGGCGCGGGGAAGCGCGAATAGAGGAAGCCTTCGTCGCCCACCCAGGCGAGGCCGGTGAACTTGGCCCAGCGGATCTGGTCCGCCAGCGGCTCGCCGGTCCTGACGTCGAGCACGCGCAGGATGCGCCAGTCGCTGCCGCCGTCCTGCACGCTGTAGAGAAGGTAGCTGCCTTTCTGCGACGGCTCCCATGAATCGAGTGCGGTGGCACCGTCGGCGGCCCAGGCATTGGGATCCAGCAGCAGGCGCGGCTCGCCCGCCAGGCCCTTGCGCACGAACAGCTGCGCCTGGTTCTGCAATCCGGTGTTGCGCGTGTAGAAATAGCGCCCGCCCGCCTTTACCGGCAGGCCGAACCGCTCGTAGTCCATGAAGCTGCGGATGCGCTGCTCGAAGCGCTCGCGCTGGGGGAGCGCGGCGAGGTAGGCCTCGGTGACGGCGTTCTCGCGCCCCACCCAGTCGGCCACCTCGGGCGCGTGGCGCACGTCGGCCTCGAGCCAGCGATAGGGGTCGGCGATGTCCTCGCCGAACAGGGTTTCGACGAGCGGATCGCGGCGGGTCTGGGGATAGGTGATGTCGGGCATGGGTCCTGCGAAGATGGGCGCGCCCATGCAAAGCAGCAAGCCCCCGATCAGCGCCCGCAGGCGATCCATGTGCGCACCCTCCCGACCTTCTCGTTGTTGGCCACGATTCTAGCACATGTACGGGCCGGGAAAAGGGCGGGTGCGACACAAGCTGACGGGACGCCATAAACTCCGTCGTCCTCGCGAATGCGGGGACCCCGCTTGTTCTTCCGGCATGGTCTCACGGCGCAAGAAGCGGGGCCCCGCCTTCGAGGGCGACGGAGTTTTTGGGCGTGGTTTGGTTTCCACGCCCGGCGTCCGCATCATCCCTCGCAACGAAAAGCGGCCGCGAACCGAAGTTCGCGACCGCTTTTTGCTATCCCGTGGGGGATGCCAAGGCTCAGGCCTCGGCGTATTCCTCGGTCTCGGCGTTCACCGGACCCGAATCCTGCCCCTTGGCATCGACGTCGCGGTCGACGAGTTCGATGATCGCGATCGGGGCGGCGTCCGAAGCGCGGATGCCGGCCTTGATGATGCGGGTATAACCACCCTCGCGGCCAGCGAACCGCTCGGCGAGGACTTCGAAGAGCTTCTTTTCCTGCACTTCGTCGAGAATGCGCGCGTGGGCCAGGCGGCGGTTCGAAAGACCGCCCTTCTTGGCGAGCGTGATCAGCTTCTCGATGTAGGGGCGCAGTTCCTTCGCCTTGGGCGTGGTGGTCTTGATCTGCTCGTGCTTGATCAGCGCGGCAGCCATGTTGCGCATGAGGGCGGCGCGGTGGCCGGACTTGCGCTGCAGCTTGCGGCCACCCATTTTATGACGCATGATTCATTCTCCGTTCGTCAGGCAGCCGTTCAAGGTACTGCCTGCCGGGCGATGTGGTTCGGCCACCGCCCAAAGCCAGCTCACTGTCGTGTGAAGCGCGCGCTCAAGACTATTTACGGCCTCGAGTCAAGCACGGATGGTTTCACCTAGGGCAATAGTGCCAGCAATGGTGGCCCTAGCGTCAGAAATCCGATCAGGGCGGCAGCCACGGAGGAGATGAGAACCGCCCCGGCCGACACGTCCTTGATGTGTCCGATCGCAGGATCGAACCCCGGCTCGATCCGATCGCATAGCTTTTCGATAGCCGTATTGAACGCCTCGGCCAGCCAGACCATCGCCATGGCCAAAAAAATCCAGCGCCAGTCACCGGGCGATATCCTTAGGAACAACCCCATGGATACGGCGGCCAGCGACGCCGCGAGATGCACCCGCGCATTGTGTTCGTTATGAACCAGCCAACGCAGGCCGCGCCAGGCGAAGATGAAGCTCCGGAGCCGCCCTGCGATGCTGAAGCCTGTTTGGGAAGGCAGGAAATCGGGAGTGTCGGCCATGCAGCCAAGCGTATGCCCAAGATGCGCAAACGACAAAGAAAAAGGCCCCACGGTTTCCCGCGAGGCCCTCTTCATTTCGAAATCGGCCAGAGACCGACGAAGTCCGATCAGCCGAGCAGTTCCTGCTCGAGCTTCTTGGCCATCTCTTCGATGTTCTCGGGCGGCCAGCCTGGGATGTCCATGCCGAGGCGCAGACCCATCGAGGAAAGGACTTCCTTGATCTCGTTGAGCGACTTGCGGCCGAAGTTCGGCGTGCGCAGCATCTCGGCTTCGGTCTTCTGGACCAGATCGCCGATGTAGATGATGTTGTCGTTCTTGAGGCAGTTGGCCGAACGGACCGACAGTTCCAGCTCGTCCACCTTCTTGAGAAGGTAGCGGTTGAGCTGGTTGGTGTCGCTCTCCTCCGAGGTCGACCCGCCGCTGGCAGCCATGCCGATCATCGGCGACTGGCCCACGGGAGCGATGTCCTCGAAGTGGACGAACAGCGCCAGCTGGTCCTGGAGGATGCGCGCGGCGTAGGCCACGGCGTCTTCCGGGGTGATGGTGCCGTCGGTCTCGACGGTAAGGTTGAGCTTGTCGAAGTCGAGTTCCTGCCCGATGCGGGCATTGTCGACCTTGTAGCTGACCTGACGCACCGGCGAGTAGAGCGAGTCGACCGGAATAAGCCCGATCGGCGCGTCCACGGGACGGTTCGACACGGCGGGGACGTAGCCCTTGCCGGTGTCGGCGGTCAGTTCCATGTTCAGCGTCGCACCTTCGTCGAGGTGGCAGATCACGAGGTCCTTGTTCATGACCTCGATGTCACCCGAGACGGCGATGTCGCCAGCCTTCACCGCGGCCGGGCCGGTGGCGGAAAGCTGCAGACGCTTCGGGCCTTCGCCCTGCATCTTGAGCGCGATCTGCTTGACGTTCAGGACGATGTCCGTGACGTCTTCACGCACGCCGGCCAGCGACGAGAATTCGTGGAGCACGTTCTCGATCTTGATCGAGGTGATCGCGGCGCCCTGCAGCGAGGAGAGCAGCACGCGACGAAGCGCGTTGCCGAGCGTCAGGCCAAAGCCGCGCTCAAGCGGTTCGGCAACGAATGTCGCCTTGAGCTTGGGGTCGGGTCCCGGCTTGATCTCAAGGCTGTTGGGCTTCTTGAGTTCCTGCCAGTTCTTGATGTTGACAGTCATGGACTTCCCCTGGGAGTGATGGCGGTTACGCCCCGAAGGCCTGGTGGAAAGGCCCGGGACGTTCCGAAGACGGGCGACGACCGGTCGTCGCCCGCATTAGCTCGATCAGACGCGGCGGCGCTTCGAGGGACGCACGCCGTTATGCGGAATCGGCGTGACGTCGCGGATCGAGGTAATCGTGAAGCCCACGGCTGCAAGGGCGCGCAGTGCGCTCTCGCGACCCGAACCCGGGCCCTTGACTTCGACTTCGAGGGTGCGGACGCCGTGCTCGGCGGCCTTCTTGCCGGCGTCGTCCGCGGCCACCTGAGCGGCGTACGGGGTCGACTTGCGGCTACCCTTGAAGCCCATCATGCCGGCCGAGGACCAGCTGATAGCGTTGCCCTGGGCGTCGGTGATGGTCACCATGGTGTTGTTGAAGCTTGCGTTCACGTGGGCGATGCCGCTCGTGATGTTCTTGCGCTCGCGGCGCTTAATGCGCTGGGGTTCGCGTGCCATGTTCGTGGTTCCTGTCGAAAAATCGCGTGGGAAAGCCGGGGGCCGGCGAGCGGCCCGCGCAGCTTACTTCTTCTTGCCGGCGATCGGCTTGGCCTTGCCCTTGCGGGTGCGCGCATTGGTGTGCGTGCGCTGGCCACGGACCGGAAGGCCCTTGCGATGACGCAGGCCGCGATAGCAGGCGAGGTCCATCAGACGCTTGATGTTCATCGCGGTCTCGCGACGGAGATCACCCTCAACGGTGTGCTCGGCGTCGAGGGTTTCGCGGATCTGGAGGACTTCGGCGTCCGACAGGTCCTGAATACGGCGGGCATGGTCGATGCCGAGCTTGTCGGCGATCTCGACGGCCTTGGTGCGGCCGATACCATGGATGTAGGTGAGCGCGATGATAACGCGCTTGTTGGTGGGGAGATTGACCCCGGCAATACGTGCCACTTAAAAAACTCCTGCTCCACAGGGGTCGATGGCGACCCCTATCTCAACGCTGTGAACACTCTTCAGTCCAATGGCAAAAGGTCCGGCTGGCTGAACACGCGGGTGTTGTTAACACTGCGGTCTGGGCCTTCCGGACTTGCCGTTGCTGTCGAGTGAAGGGGGCGCTTAGAATGATTCGAGCCGGCTGTCAACGGCCGCAGCGCTGACAAGCACCCGACGCCCGCCGAATGGACGGTGCGTGGATCACGCCTGTGACGCATGTTTAACGCAAATCGCAGGGCCAGTCAAAGCACGTGATGGGCAAGCCCCGCCGCGCCTCTAACGCCCTCGAATCTTGCCTTCGCTGGCCGGCGGCTGGTCCGACAGCGGGACGATGCCGTCGGCCGGAGGCTCCGCCTCCACCGGCTCGGTGACGATCGGCGGCACGGCGCTCTCGTCTTCGGGCTCGCCCGGCGCAGCAGCGGACGCCTCGGGAGGCGGGAACGCCGCCGAGAAGGCCCCGCCCAGCTTTTCCGACAGTCTGCGCAGCTGCTCGCCCAGCATGCCGTCAACCGCCGGGGCCAGCTTCTCCAGCGGCGTGCGGGTGTAGCCGCCGACCACGTATTCGAGCAGGACCTGCGTACCGCCCTTCGCGTCCGGCTTGAGCTGGATCGTCAGCGTGGCCATCACGGCATCGGCCTGCAGGGGCCCGAGCGCGCCGACCAGGCGCAGCGCGCGTGGCCGCTCGACATAGACCACCCGCATGTGCTCGACGCTGCCGCGCGGCGCGGCCTTGGGCGAGGCCGGGTTGGGCAGCAGTTCGCAGAAGCAGCCCCCTGCCCGCGCATCGAGCGACAGGTTGGCGGCATCGGTAGACCAGGTGTGCCTGGAATCCCACCATACCGACGGTTTGACCAGCACCGCCCAGGCTTCCTCGGGCGTCGCGGGTACATCGACGAGGTGGCGGACGACGAAGCCCTGCGCGGACACTTGCGCGACCTTGGCGCTTGCCGCGGCAGGCGCCAAAGCCAGCGCCGAGGCGGCGAGCGGGGCAAACGCGAGTACCAGAGCCTTCATCGAGACCTACCCCTGCCCGCCCCTACGGCCGGCGCTATTGCCAGAACGACCGCGTCAGGCTGGCGAGGCGAGGATCGCCTCGATCGCCGCCGTCACTTCGTCCATGTCGGCCATGCCGTCGACCTTGCCGACGATCCCGCGCGCCTCGTAGACCGGCAGGATCGGCGCGGTCTTGGCGCGGTACTCGGCCATGCGCGTGCGTACGGTCTCGGCGTTGTCGTCGGGGCGGCGCTTGAATTCGTGCCCGCCGCATTTGTCACACGTGCCCTCGGCCTTCGGCTTCTCGAACGTGTCGTGATAGCCCTTGCCGCAGGTGGCGCAGGTGAAGCGGCCGGTGATGCGCTCGACCAGCGCGTCCTCGTTCACTTCGAGTTCGATCACGTGGTCGAGCTTGCGGCCGCGCGCGTCGAGGATGGCGTCGAGCGATTCGGCCTGCGCCTCGGTGCGCGGATAGCCGTCGAAGATGGCGCCGGTGTCCGGACCCATAGCGTCGAGCTCGTCGCCGATCAGGGCCGAGACGATCGCGTCCGAAACCAGTTCGCCGCGCTCCATCACCGCCTTGGCCTCGAGCCCGGTCGGGGTGCCCGCCTTCACCGCGGCGCGAAGCATGTCGCCGGTGGAAAGCTGGCGCATGCCATGCTTGTCCACCAGTCGCTGCGCCTGGGTCCCCTTACCGGCCCCCGGCGGCCCAAGAAGGATGATATTCACGCCTTTACCCCCTCAATTTCGATTTCCTCGCCTCCCCGGCGCGGAACCCCTTCAGCGCTGGCGGCCCTTCAGCTTCGCCTTCTTGATGAGATCGCCGTACTGGTGCGCCAGCAGGTGCGACTGAATCTGCGTGATCGTGTCGACGGTGACGTTGACGACGATCAGAAGACTGGTGCCACCCATGAACAGCAGCGGCAAGCCCGTCATCGACAGGAAGTACTCAGGCACCGTGCAGACGATGGTGAGATAGAGCGCGCCGATCACCGTGATCCGCGTGAGGACGTAGTCCAGATAGGTCGCGGTGTTCTTGCCCGGACGGATGCCCGGGATGAAACCGCCGTTCTTCTTCAGGTTCTCCGAGGTCTCGTCCGGATTGAACACGACCGCGGTGTAGAAGAACGAGAAGAAGATGATGCCGGCCGCGTAGAGCAGCATGTAGAGCGGCTTGCCGTGGCCCAGGTACTGGTTGAGCGTGACCACGACCTTGCCCATCGTCGAGTCCGGGCTCAGCGTGTTGCCGGCGAACTGGGTGATGGTCAGCGGCAGCAGCAGCAGCGAGCTGGCGAAGATCGGCGGGATCACGCCCGCGGTGTTGAGCTTGAGCGGCAGGTGGCTGCGGTCGGCCTGCATCATGCCGCGCTGGGTCGCGCGCTTGGGATACTGGATCAGCAGGCGGCGCGTGGCGCGCTCGCAGAAGCAGATCATCAGGATCATGGCGACCAGCAGCGCGATCAGGCCGACGATCAGGATCGTGCCGGTGTCGCCGGCGGCATAAGCCTGGCCGACGTTGCTGGCGAACGTCGGCATCTGGGCGACGATGCCGGCCATGATGATGAGCGATACGCCATTGCCGATCCCGCGCGAGGTGATCTGCTCACCCAGCCACAGCAGGAACATGGTGCCGCCCACGAGGCTGATGACCGCGCCGATGCGGAACATCAGGCCCGGGTCGACCACCGCCTGCAGGCCGCTCGACGCGCCGTAGGCCTCGAGGCTGACGGCAAGGAAGTAGCCCTGCAGCGCGCAGAGGCCGACGGTGCCGTAGCGGGTGTACTGGTTGAGCTTCTTGCGCCCGGCCTCGCCTTCCTTCTTCAGCGCGACGAGCGCCGGATGGAGCGAGGCGGCCAGCTGCACCACGATCGAGGCGGTGATGTAGGGCATCACGCCGAGCGCGATGAGGCTCATGCGCGAGAGCGAGCCGCCCGAGAAGGTGTTGAACAGGTCGAGGATGCCGCCCTGCGTCTTGCTGTAGAGCGATTCGAGGATCAGCGGGTTCACACCCGGCAGCGGCACGAAGCTCATGAAACGGAAGACGATCAGCGCGCCGATGGTGAACCAGATGCGGTTCTTCAGCTCGGTGGCCTTGGAGAAGTTGGCCAGGCTCAGCGTACTGGCAATGTTGTCGGCGCGGGAAGCCATGACGTTCTGGAAGCCTCGAATGATCTAATCGGATTCGCCCTTAGCGGCTGTGACCTGCCTTGTCGAACCTTGGTAAGGAAACTGGCCATATAGACATTCGCACGATGTCTGGAAGACCTTGACTGCGCGAAATGCACGGGTCTGTGCCACTTGCGCATCACTCTGCGCGTGCCGCACCTCCCGGACAGCAAGAGAGGGCGAAGCGCCTGGCGCCCGCCCTCTCCTTTAGCTTGGGTCTGAAACCGGGCTCAGGCCGCGGCTTCTTCTTCCTTGGCGGGAAGGATGACCGAACCACCGAGCTTCTCGACGGCGGCAACTGCACCGGCCGAAGCGCCGGCGACGTTGAAGGTGACCTTCGAGGTCAGCTCACCCTTGCCGAGCAGGCGCACGCCGTCCTTGCCGCCGCGGGCAAGGCCAGCGGCCTTCAGCGCCGAGTGGTCGATCACGCCGGCAATGTCGAGCTGGCCGGCGTCGATGACCTTCTGGATCAGGCCGAGGTTGACCTCTGCGTAGTCCTTGGCGAACTTCTTGTTCGAGAAGCCGCGCTTCGGGATACGCATGTGGAGCGGCATCTGGCCGCCTTCGAAACCGGCGATCGAAACGCCCGAACGCGCCTTGGCGCCCTTCTGGCCGCGACCCGAGGTCTTGCCCTTGCCTGAGCCGATGCCACGGCCGACGCGCATGCGACGGTGACGGGCGCCTTCGTTGTCGCGGATGTCATTCAGTTTCATAGTCGTGCACTCGCTTTCGCTTTGTTCGCGCTTGATGGGAAGCGGGCCCGTTAGAGGAAACGGGCCCGGATGTCACGTATTGAATCGCAGCGAGCGCAGCGCGTTCAATCCCCGCCGCCGAAGCCGACCAGCAGCTTCGCGCTCTCGGGCACGCGGGTGCCGAAGGCATCGCGCGCCGGTGTCCAGCGCACGATCTCGACCGCGAGGCCGCACAGTTCCTTGTCGAAGCCGGGCGACACCGAGGCCGGCTCCATGCTGCATTCGGTGGTGTTGCCCTGTTCGTCGACCTGGAACAGCAGGTCGTGGCGGGCAAAGGCCTGGCGGCGCAGGATCTTCTGGTACCGCTCCTTGAGTTCGGTGAGCGCATGGTTGAATTCCGACAGGCTGGCATCGTCCCAGCGCGGCTTCTGACGCAGGGCGGCGAACTCGTCCTCCGACACCAGCGGGCGCATCCTTCGGATCATCGCGTACCAGCGCATGATGCGCGCGACCTGCAACGGCGATTCGCGGTCGATCGTGGACTGGCAGAGCGCGCCGGTCGGGCTGGCCTTGGCTTCGAGCAGCGCCTCGGCCGCGGGCCAGCGGTGATAGGCGACCGCCCAGGCGAGCGGGGTGAGGCCGAACATGTCGGGCGCGTTGACGTCCTGCTTCTCGCGCCCCAGCAGGACCTCGATGTCCGAGACCGAGCCACGCCGCGCCGCCGCGCCGAGGCCATGCGCCATGCGCGCCGTGCCGAGTTCGGAGAAGCCATAGGGCTGGACGATGCCCGCGTCCTGGTTGTCCGGCACCGGCGGGACCGGGCCCGCCTTGTCGAGCGCGCGGCACACGTCGGCGTAGGGGTAGCGCGGATCGGCGAGCATCGCCGCATTGTAGCGGCGCCCGAATCCGCTGACCGTATCGTCGGGCTGGGCCTTGCTGGCAGCGGCGGTATCGTCGGCGACGAAAGCGAGCGCGCGCACGGTCCAGGGGGCAAGGCCGCCCAGCACCCGGCACTGCACCCCGTAGGGCTCGGTGGAGATCCCCGTCGCCGTCGTCGCCCCGGCAAGCCGATAGTCTCCGGCGTCGAGCGCCTTGTTCGCTTCGGCGACGGCATTGGCGGTGCCGTTCTTCAACGCCTTGCGCATCGATTCGTCGCTCTTGCGCAAGTTCGCGAGGAAGGCCGTATCCGCCCGCGCGTCCCGGCAATGGGTCACCGAAGTGCCCTCGACCATCACGTCGGTCCTGGAATCGCGCTGCGCGCAAGATGCGCCGCCGAGCGCGCCCAGGCACAGAAACGAGGCTGTCAGAAGCCGCTTGCCGATCAAGAACCGTCCCCGAATGGAAAATGCGCCCGACGGGCGTGTGGAGCGCCCGCGAATAGCATAGCGGGCGATGGTGGGAAGAGGATTGTCATGCGCGCGGCCTGGGTCACCCGCGTCCTCTCTCGAACACTCCCCCGACGCAGAAAGGCCCCGGCGTTTCCGCCGAGGCCCTTCTTCGTATTCGTCACCGGACCCGTAGGTTCAGTCGACGATCTTCACCATGTGCGGGAGCTTGGCGATGGCACCGAGCACTTCGGGAGTGTCTTCACGCTCCACGATGCGGTTCATCTTGCCCAGGCCCAGACCGATGAGGATCTTCTTCTGGCTTTCGGGACGACGGATCGGCGAGCCGATCTGCTTGATCTTGATCTTGGCCATGTAGCTTACTCCACGATGGCTTCAGCGGCGGCCTCGGCCTCCACTTCGGAAGCTCCACCACGGCCGAGCAGGTCCGCGATCTTCTTGCCACGACGCTGGGCAACCGACTTCGGCGAAGTCTGGTTGGTCAGCGCGTCGAAGGTGGCGCGGATCATGTTGTACGGGTTCGAGGTGCCCACGGACTTGGTGACGACGTCATGGACGCCCAGGCTCTCGAACACGGCGCGCATCGGACCACCGGCGATGATGCCCGTACCGGCCGGAGCCGTACGCACGTTCACCTTGCCGGCGCCGAAGTGGCCCTTGCCGTCGTGATGGAGGGTACGACCTTCCTTCAGCGCGACGCGGATCATCTTCTTCTTGGCCGAAGCGGTCGCCTTGGTGATCGCTTCCGGAACTTCGCGCGCCTTCGAGTGACCGAAGCCGACGCGGCCCTTGCCGTCACCGACGACGACCAGCGCTGCAAAACCGAAGCGCTTGCCGCCCTTGACGGTCTTGGAGACGCGGTTGATGTGGACCAGCTTCTCGATCAGTTCTTCGCCCTGATCTTCGTCGCTGCGCGGGCCGCCACGACGGTTGTCGTCACGACGACCGCCACGGTTGCCACCACGGTCGTTGCCGCCGCGATCGTTGCCGCCACGGCCACGACCACCACGACCACGGCCACCCTCGCGGGCTTCCGGCGCTGCGCCCTGGGGCGCTTCAGCCGCGATCGGCTGTTCGTTGTTGTTTTCGTCTGCCATGATCAGAACTCCAGCCCGCCTTCGCGGGCGGCATCGGCCAGCGCCTTGACGCGACCGTGGTACAGGAAGCCACCGCGGTCGAACACGACCGAGGTAACGCCAGCCTTGACGGCTGCCTCGGCGAGTTCCTTGCCCACGCGGACAGCGGCGTCGATGTCGGTGCCCTTGGCGCCGAGCGTGTTAGCTGCGGCGACAGTGTGGCCCTGCGCATCGTCGATGATCTGCGCGTAGATGTGGCGACCGGTGCGGTGCACCGAAAGGCGGGGACGACCACCCGAACGCGCCTTGAGGGCGGTGCGGACGCGGCGCGCACGGCGCGCGAAGAGAGACAGCTTTGCCATTACTTCTTCTTCCCTTCCTTGCGGAAGACGAACTCGCCGCGGTAGCGGATACCCTTGCCCTTGTAGGGCTCGGGCTTGCGCCAGCGACGAATCTCGGCCGCAAGCTGGCCGACCTTCTGCTTGTCGATGCCGGAGATCTCGACCGTGGTGTTGTCCGGGGTCTTCACTTCGATGCCTTCCGGCACGTCGATGTCGACATCGTGCGAGTAGCCCAGCTGCAGCTTCAGGGTCTTGCCCTGCGAAGCGGCACGGTAGCCCACGCCCTTGATCTCGAGGACCTTGGTGAAGCCGTTCACGACGCCTTCGACCAGGTTCGAAACCAGGGTGCGCTGAAGGCCCCAATGGCTGCGCGACGACTTCGAGTTGCCGATGGGCTGGACCGCGATGGTCTCACCCTCGACCGAGGTCGTGACGAGGTTGGACAGCCCCAGGGTCAGGGTGCCCTTGGGGCCCTTTACCGAGAGAACGCCGTTGTCGATCTGGGCGGTCACGCCGCCCGGGATCGCAACCGGCTTTTTACCGATGCGGCTCATCAGAAGACCTCCGCAAGCACTTCGCCGCCGACGTTGGCCGTGCGTGCTTCGGCATCCGAGAGCACGCCGCGGGGCGTCGAGACGATGGTGATGCCAAGGCCGTTGCGCACGATCGGAAGTTCCTTGGAACCCGAATAGACGCGGCGGCCCGGCTTGGAGACGCGAGCGATGTGCTTGATGGCGGGTTCGCCCTCGAAGTACTTCAGCTCGATGCGAAGCTGCGGGTGAGCGCCAGTCGCGTCGTCGGAGAAGCCACGGATGTAGCCCTCGCGCTGAAGCACTTCCAGGACGCGCGCGCGCAGCTTCGAGGCCGGCGAGAGGACAGTGTCCTTCTTCGCCTGCTGGCCGTTGCGGATGCGGGTGAGCATGTCACCCAGGGGATCGGTCAATGCCATTTTCTAACCCTTACCAGCTCGACTTGGTCACGCCGGGGATCATCCCCTTGTTGGCGAGATCGCGCAGCTCGATGCGGCACAGGCCGAACTTGCGGTAGTAGCCGCGCGGACGACCGGTCGTCGCGCAACGGTTGCGAACCCGGGTGGGGTTGGCGTTGCGCGGGATCTCGGCCAGCTTCAGGCGGGCGATGAGGCGCTCGGTTTCTTCGAGCGACTGATCGTCAGCCACCGCCTTGAGGCGGGCATACTGACCGGCATACTTCTTGACGAGCTTCTTGCGACGCTCATTCTTGTTCACGGAACTCAGTTTCGCCATGGACTTAAGCTCTCTTCTTCAGCGGCTCACGCCGCCTCCTGCTGTTCCGACTCTTCAGCCGGGAACGGGAAACCGAAGAGGCGCAGCAGCTCGCGCGCCTCGTCGTCGGTCTTCGCGGTGGTGGTGACGATGATGTCCATGCCACGCACCTTGTCGATCCTGTCGTAGCTGATCTCCGGGAAGATGATCTGCTCCTTCAGGCCCATGGCGTAGTTGCCACGGCCGTCGAACGACTTCGGGTTCAGACCACGAAAATCTCGGATGCGCGGCATCGCCACGGTCACCAGACGGTCGAGGAATTCGTACATGCGCTCGCGGCGGAGCGTCACCTTGCAGCCGATCGGCATGCCTTCACGCAGCTTGAACTGCGCGATCGACTTGCGGGCCTTGGTGATGACGGGCTTCTGGCCGGCGATGAGTTCCATCTCGGCTGCGGCGGTCTGGACCTTCTTCTTGTCCTGGCTCGCCTCGCCCACGCCCATGTTGAGCGTGATCTTCTCGATCTTGGGAACTTCCATCACGTTCTTGTAACCGAACTTCTCGGTCATGGCCTTCGCGATTTCAGCGTCGAACTTGGTCCGCAGGCGCGGAATGTACTGCTCAGCCATCGATCGTCTCCCCGGACTTCACGGCCACGCGGACCTTCTTGCCGTCCTTGGTTTCAAAGCGAACGCGGGTCGGCTTGCCGTCCTTGTCCGCGACAGCGACCTTGCTGATCGCCATCGCCGCGGGAACGCGCTCGATGCCGCCCTGCGGGTTCTGCTGGGTCGGCTTGCGGTGCTTGGTCGCGACGTTCACGCCCTCGACCACGACCTTGCCATCCTTGGGCTGGACCTGGAGCACCGTGCCGGTGCGGCCCTTGTCCTTGCCCGAGAGAACGACGACCGAGTCGCCCTTCTTGATCTTAGCGGCACCCATCTTAGAGGACCTCCGGCGCGAGCGAGATGATCTTCATGAAACCGCGGGCGCGCAGTTCGCGCACCACGGGGCCGAAGATACGAGTGCCGATCGGCTCCTCGTTCTTGTTGATCAGCACGGCGGCGTTGCCGTCGAAACGGATCACGCTGCCGTCCGTGCGGCGCACGTCCTTGCGGGTGCGCACGATCACGGCGCGGTGAACGTCGCCCTTCTTCACGCGGGCACGGGGCTGCGCTTCCTTGATCGACACCACGATGATGTCGCCGACGCCTGCGAAACGACGCTTAGACCCGCCCAGCACCTTGATGCACTGGACGCGCTTTGCGCCGCTGTTGTCCGCGACGTCGAGATTGGATTGCATCTGGATCATCGATCCGGGTCCTTCTCAACTGGCTTGCCGGAACCAGTCCGGCAGTTCCTAAAAATACAGGCCCCCGAAGAGGCCCGAGTCGCCGGTGACCGGCGAAGGCGGCCCTTTGCCGCATTCACCCGTCCAGGTCAACTCTCGTCAGCTACGGCCAAAGCCGGGAGCCACGGCCCCCGGCTTCGATCCCGTCACCGAGGTCTCAGACCTCGGCTTCGAAGGCCGTACCCTTGCTCGCCTGAAGACGGTCAAGAACCTTCCAGGTCTTGGTCTTCGAGTAGGGCGCGGTCTCCTCGATCCGGACTTTCTCGCCGGTCTTGAAGGCGTTGTCCTCGTCGTGGGCGTGGTACTTCTTCGAGCGGCGGATGATCTTCCCGTAGAGGGGGTGCTTCACCTTGCGCTCGACGAGCACGGTCACGGTCTTGTCCGTCTTGTCGGAGACGACGGTCCCGCTAAGAATACGCTTGGGCATCGTTGCTTCTCCTTACGCCTTCGCCGACGCCGAACGCTCAGCCTGGAGCGTGCGGATGCGGGCGATGTCGCGACGGACTTCCTTGATACGTGCCGGACGCTCGAGCTGGCTCGTGGCGGCCTGGAAACGCAGGTTGAACTGCTCGCGCTTGAGCTCGACGAGGTCAGCCGTCAGCTGGTCGTCGGTCTTGGCGCGGAAGTCTTCGGTCTTGGTGGCCATCATTCGCCTCCCAGATGCGAGGTGTCGCCAAGACGGGCGACGACCTTGGTCTTGATCGGCAGCTTCATCGCGGCGCGCTCGAACGCCTCCGCGGCGAGCGGGCCGGCAACGCCGTCCAGCTCGAACAGGATGCGACCCGGCTTGACGCGGGCGGCCCAGTATTCGACCGCGCCCTTGCCCTTGCCCTGGCGGACTTCGGCAGGCTTCTTCGAAACCGGCACATCGGGGAAGATGCGGATCCAGAGGCGACCCTGACGCTTGATGTGACGCGTGATCGCGCGGCGGGCCGCCTCGATCTGGCGGGCGGTGATCCGCTCGGGCTCCATGGCCTTGAGGCCGTAGGAACCGAAGTTCAGGTCGGTGCCACCCTTGGCGTCGCCCTTGATCCGGCCCTTGAAGGCCTTGCGGAACTTGTGCTTTTTCGGTTGCAGCATGGTGCTAACTCTATCCTAGGATCAGCGGGCCGGGCGGACGCCGGAAGTCTGGGCTTCCATCATCAACCGGTCCTGCGCCATCGGGTCGTGACCAAGGATCTCGCCCTTGAAGACCCACACCTTGATGCCGATGATGCCGTAGGCGGTCAGCGCCTCGACGTCAGCGTAATCGATGTTGGCACGCAGCGTGTGAAGCGGAACGCGACCTTCGCGGTACTGCTCGACACGGGCGATTTCCGCACCGCCGAGACGGCCGCCGCACATGATCTTGATGCCTTCGGCACCCAGACGCATCGCGGACTGCATCGCGCGCTTCATCGCCCGGCGGAACGCCACGCGGCGAACCAGCTGGTCGGCGATGCCCTGGGCGATCAGCCTGGCGTCGACTTCCGGCTTGCGGATTTCGACGATGTTCAGCTTCACTTCGCTCGAGGTCATCGCGGCGAGCTGCTTGCGCAGCTTCTCGATGTCCGCACCCTTCTTGCCGATGATCACACCGGGACGGGCCGCGTAGATCGAGATGCGGCACAGCTTGGCCGGACGCTCGATGACGACCTTGGAGATCGCGGCCTGCGGCAGCGTCGTCATGATCGACTTGCGGATCTTGAGGTCTTCCTCAAGCAGCTTGCCGTAGTCCCGGCCTTCCGCATACCAGCGGCTGTCCCAGGTACGGTTGATCTGCAGGCGCAGACCGATCGGATTGCTCTTATGACCCATGGATCAGGCCTCCTCGACTTCGCGAACGACGATCCGCAGGCGCGAAAACGGCTTGAGGATGCGGGTGGACTTGCCGCGACCACGAGCGTGGAAACGCTTCATGGTGATCGACTTGCCGACCGACGCCTCGGCGACGACGAGAGCGTCGACGTCGAGGTTGTGGTTGTTCTCCGCGTTGGCGATCGCCGAGGCGAGCACCTTGCGGGCGTCCACGGCCATCGCCTTGGTCGAGAACGCGAGGATGTTCATCGCGTCTTCGACCGGACGGCCGCGGATCAGGGCAGCGACCAGGTTGAGCTTCTGGGCCGAACCACGAATGTTCGTGTTGACCGCAAGAGCTTCCTTGTCACCAACGCGGCGGGGTGCTGCTTGCTTGCTCACTTGCGCTTACCCTTCTTGTCGGCGGCGTGGCCCGGGAACGTGCGGGTGGGAGCGAACTCACCCAGCTTGTGGCCGACCATGTCCTCGTTGACCGAGACCGGGATGAACTTGTGTCCGTTGTAGACCGTGAAGGTCAGGCCAACGAACTGCGGGAGAATGGTGGAACGACGCGACCAGGTCTTGATCGGGCCACCACGGTTGCCGGCATCCTGCGCAACTTCAGCCTTCTTGAGAAGGTAGAGGTCGACGAAGGGGCCTTTCCAGACGGAACGTGCCATCGTGACTTACCTCTTCTTCTTGGCGTGACGCGAACGGATGATGAGCTTGTCCGTCTGCTTGTTGTTGCGGGTGCGGGCACCCTTGGTCGGCTTGCCCCACGGGGTGACCGGGTGACGGCCGCCCGAGGTACGGCCTTCACCACCACCGTGCGGGTGATCGACCGGGTTCTTGGCGACGCCGCGGGTCAGCGGACGACGGCCCAGCCAGCGCTTGCGGCCGGCCTTTGCGAGGGTCTGGTTGCCGTTGTCGGGGTTCGACACGGCGCCCACGGTGCCCATGCAATCGCCGCGCAGGTAACGCTGCTCGCCCGAGTTCAGGCGAACGATGACCATGCCGCGGTCACGACCGACGACCTGCACATAGGTGCCTGCCGAACGGGCGATCTGGCCGCCCTTGCCGGGCTTCATCTCGACGTTGTGGCAGATCGTGCCGACCGGCATCTGCGACAGAAGCATGGCGTTGCCCGGCTTCACGTCGGTCTTCTCACCGGCGACGACGACGTCGCCGACTGCGAGGCGCTGCGGCGCGATGATGTAGGTCTGCTCGCCGTCCGTGTACTTCACCAGGGCGATGAAGGCGGTGCGGTTGGGATCGTACTCGATCCGCTCCACGGTCGCTTCCATGTCCCACTTGCGACGCTTGAAGTCGATGAAGCGGTACTTCTGCTTGTGACCGCCGGCGATACCGCGCGAGGTCACGTGACCCTTGTTGTTGCGGCCGCCGGTCTTGCTCTTGCCTTCGGTCAGCGCCTTGAGGGGCTTGCCCTTCCAGAGCGACGACTTGTCGACGAGGACCAGGCCACGGCGCGCCGGGCTGGTCGGGTTATATTTCTTCAGTGCCATCGGATCAGCCCCGCACGCCTTCGGTCACGTCAATCGACTGGCCTTCGGCCAGCGTGACGATCGCCTTCTTCACGTCGCTGCGGCGGTATTCCCTACCGCGCCAGCGCTTGGTCTTGCCCTTGGTGACCAGGGTGTTGACGCCAGTTACCTTGACATCGAACAGCGCCTCGACGGCAGCCTTGATCTGGGGCTTGGTCGCCGCATCGGCCACCTTGAAGACGACCGCGTTGTGCTCGGAGAGCAGGGTCGACTTCTCGGTGATGTGCGGCGAGAGGATCACGTCGAAGTGACGGATGTCCACGTTGCTCTTAGCCATTGAAACGGGCCTCCAGCTTTTCGACAGCGGCGCGGGTGAGCACCAGCGTATCATGCTTCAGGATGTCGTAGACGTTGGCGCCGACAGCCGGGAGAACGTTCACGCCGATGATGTTGCGGGCAGCCAGGGCGAAGCCCTCGTTGACCTGCTCACCGTCCATGACGAGAACCTTCTTGCCGAAGTTCGCCTTCGCGAGCTCGCCGGCAAGCACCTTGGTCTTGGCGTCGGCAACGTCGAGCGAGTCGACGATGACCAGGCCGTTCAGGGCCTTGGCCGAGAGAGCCATCTTCAGACCGAGTGCGCGGATCTTCTTGTTCAGCGAGGGGTTGAAGTCGCGGCGACGAGCACCGTGAGCCTTACCACCACCGATGAACACGGGAGCTGCGCGATCGCCGTGACGGGCGGTGCCGCCACCCTTCTGGCGGCCGAACTTCTTGCCGGTGCGCGCGACTTCCGAACGCTCGCGAGTGGCGCGGGCGGTGCCGCGACGGTTCTCGAGCTGCCAGGTGACGACGCGGTGCAGGATGTCAGCGCGCGGCTCGATGCCGAACACGTCGTCCGAAAGCTCGATGTCGGCGTTGGCGGCCGAACCGTCGATGTTGAGGACTTGAACCTTCATGATTAGCCCTCCTGGCCTTCGGTCGCTTCGGGAGCCGCCACGTCAGCGGGGGTCTCGGCAGCGGCCGTGTCGTTGGTGTTGGCAGCCGTCTTGAGGCCGGCGGGGTACGGAGCCTCGGCGTGACGGTCGACCTTGACGGCGTCCGAAACGGTGAGCCAGGCGTTCTTCGAACCCGGGACCGAGCCCTTGACGAAGATCAGGCCACGCTCGTCGTCGACGCGGACGACTTCGAGGTTCTGCTGGGTGCGCTGGCGGTCGCCCATGTGGCCGGCCATCTTCTTGTTCTTGAAGACCTTGCCCGGATCCTGGCGCTGACCGGTCGAACCGTGTGCACGGTGCGAGATCGAGACACCGTGGGTGGCGCGCATGCCTCCGAAGCCCCAGCGCTTCATCGCGCCCTGGAAGCCCTTGCCCTGCGTGTGGCCGCCTACGTCGACCAGCTGGCCGGGCACGAAGTGCGAGGCTGCGATCGTCGAGCCGACCTCGAGGAGGGCGTCGTCGGCGACGCGGAATTCCGCGACGCGCATCTTGAGGGAAACTTCAGCCTTGGCGAAATGCTCGCGCTGCGGCTTGGCGACGTTCTTCTGCTTGGCTTCACCAGCACCGAGCTGAACCGCGACGTAACCGTCACGATCAGAGGTGCGGACCGAAACCACCTGGCAGCCTTCCAGGGCCAGGACGGTGACGGGCACATGGCGGCCATCCTCCTGGAACAGGCGGGTCATCCCGACTTTCTTGGCGATCACGCCGGTACGCATGACCTTCTCCTTACAGAGGCGCACGCAGGACCATCCCCCGTGCGCGTGTCCAACCCTATGTGTGATACGAACCCCGTCCGGGTCAGGTGCTCCCTGCGAACCCTGTATGGGCAGCGGAAGCGAGACGGGGGACGCATTCCCGATACTTTCCGAGGAAAGCAGCGGAGGTATCCCTTGTGTCCCCATCGGTTTCCCTCCGGGGCGCTGTCTAAGCGGGTTTCTCCCCGCGAAGCCGGCCCAGTGGACCGACAAGGTAATTTGAACCCGGAGGTTCGAATTTTGCCTCGATCGTTTAAAGTCCGATCGGAAAGGACTTATCGGGGCAACCCCTGAGGGTTACCCCGTCAGCCGGCTCAGGCCAGCTTGATTTCGACGTTCACGCCGGCCGCAAGGTCCAGCTTCATCAGCGCGTCGACAGTGGCAGCGTTGGGCTGCACGATGTCGAGGAGACGCTTGTAGGTGCGGACCTCGAACTGCTCGCGCGACTTCTTGTCGACGTGCGGGCCGCGGTTGACCGTGAACTTCTCGATCTGCGTCGGCAGAGGAATGGGGCCCCGGATCAGCGCGCCGGTGCGGCGGGCCGTATCAGCGATTTCGCCAGTTGCCTGGTCGAGAACGCGATGGTCAAACGCCTTGAGGCGAATGCGGATGTTCTGAGCTTCCATTACCTACACCGATGAGAAAGAGCCAAAGGACCGAAGTCCCGTTAAATTCGAGACGCGCCCCTACACGGCAAGGGCGAGTCGGGCAAGCGCTGATTTCTCGCGGTCCTGAAGGTTTTCCAGGCAAGCCCGCGCAGTTCGTCGCTTCCGCCCTTCCCTGCGCCCGATCCTCGGCGTAGGTCCGTCCGGCGACGCCTAACAGAAGCCGCTGCCAATGCACTCAATTGCCACAAAAATTTCCGGCGCGCTGGCCGCGCTGACTTTCGTATGCCTGGCCTCCGGCGCCGCTGCTGCCGCAGGATCAGCCTACGGCCCGAGCGGAACCGAAGTTCCCATCGACCTTGCCGATGGCACCGACGTTCTCACCGCCCATGCCAACTTGCCGGATTCGCACGGCGGGCGGGTGGACGATGCCTGCCTCGACGCAGCCCGCGCCAGCAACGGCGGGGATGCCGGCACGATCGTCGTCTGCTCCCACGGCGGTGACGGCACCAGCGAGCGGGTTCCCGCCTCCAGGTCCGTCGACGAGAGCACGAGAACGGGCGCGCTGCATCCGCCGGATGTCTCGACCTTCCCCGGCTGCCTCGGCCCCTGCATCACCATACCGTTCGGCCGCGTGCCGCCGCCGGTCTATTACATCGACCTCAGCGCCATCCCCGAGGCGCCCAAGGGCTCGGATGCGTGGAAGATCGCACAGGGAGAACTGCGGGCGCCGTAAACGCCCCAAGGGCGCCCTGCCAACTAAGGCCAGAAGCCATAAACGCGAAAAGCCCGGCCTTGCTTTCGCAAGGCCGGGCCTATCACTGTAGCCGTAGCTTCAGATCAGCGAATTACTTCGTGATCTTCGACACGACGCCCGAACCGACGGTGCGGCCGCCTTCGCGGATCGCGAAGCGCAGGCCATCGTCCATGGCGATCGGTGCGATCAGCTTGACGCTGATGGTCACGTTGTCGCCCGGCATGACCATCTCGGTGCCCTCGGGGAGGATCACTTCGCCGGTCACGTCGGTGGTGCGGAAGTAGAACTGCGGACGGTAGTTGGCGAAGAACGGCGTGTGACGGCCGCCTTCGTCCTTCGACAGAACGTAGACTTCTGCGTCGAACTCGGTGTGCGGGGTCACGGTGCCCGGCTTGGCGAGAACCTGGCCGCGCTCCACGTCTTCACGCTTCAGGCCGCGAACCAGCGCGCCGATATTGTCGCCTGCACGACCTTCGTCGAGCAGCTTGCGGAACATTTCGACGCCGGTGACGACGGTCTTCTGGGTGTTGCGGATGCCGACGACTTCGACTTCCTCGCCAACCTTGACGATGCCGGTCTCGACGCGGCCGGTGACGACCGTACCACGACCCGAGATCGAGAACACGTCCTCGACGGGCATCAGGAACGCCTTGTCGGTGGGACGCGGCGGCTGCGGGATGTAGCTGTCGACGGCGGCCATCAGCTCAAGGATCTTTTCCTTGCCGATGTTGTCGTCGCGGCCTTCGAGAGCGGCGAGAGCCGAACCCATGATGATCGGAATGTTGTCGCCGTCGAAGTCATACGACGAGAGCAGTTCGCGAACTTCGAGTTCGACGAGCTCGAGCAGCTCGGCGTCGTCGACCTGGTCGACCTTGTTCATGAACACGACGAGCTGCGGCACGCCGACCTGGCGGGCAAGCAGGATGTGCTCGCGGGTCTGCGGCATCGGGCCGTCAGCAGCGTTCACGACGAGGATCGCGCCGTCCATCTGGGCGGCACCGGTGATCATGTTCTTGACGTAGTCAGCGTGACCCGGGCAGTCGACGTGCGCGTAGTGGCGCTCGGCGGTCTCGTACTCGACGTGTGCGGTCGAGATGGTGATGCCGCGCTCGCGCTCTTCGGGAGCCTTGTCGATGTTCGCGAAGTCAACGGCGGTACCACCGAACGCTTCAGCCATCACCTTGGTGATCGCGGCGGTCAGCGTGGTCTTGCCGTGGTCGACGTGACCGATGGTGCCGATGTTGCAGTGCGGCTTGTTCCGCTCAAATTTAGCCTTGGCCATTTTTCAAACCTTCTTTCGTCTTGATTTCGAATCTGCGGGTATCGGAGCGGAGCCCGCGGATGCAGGCGCCGCCCCTAGAACCATTGCTGCCCTCAGGCAAGCTTCTCCTTGACCTCAGCCGCGACGTTCGCCGGGACTTCGTCATAGTGAGAGAACTGCATCGAGTAGTTCGCACGGCCCTGGGTGAAGGAGCGCAGCGAGTTCACGTAGCCGAACATGTTCGCGAGCGGCACGTTGGCGTCGACGACCTGGGCATTGCCGCGGCTGTCGGTGCCCTGGATCTGGCCACGGCGCGAGTTGAGATCGCCGAT
The DNA here is from genome assembly GCF_059416165.1 of Novosphingobium sp. GW821-FHT09E05. Lineage (NCBI taxonomy): Bacteria > Pseudomonadati > Pseudomonadota > Alphaproteobacteria > Sphingomonadales > Sphingomonadaceae > Novosphingobium > Novosphingobium sp. GW821-FHT09E05. Next base: position 764,643 of record NZ_JBWKOQ010000001.1, on the reverse strand, counting down.
GACGTCGCCCATGAATTCTTCAGGGGTGACGACTTCGACCTTCATGATCGGCTCGAGCAGCTTGATGCCAGCCTTCTGCGCGACTTCGCGCATCGCAGCACGGCCGGCGATTTCGAACGCCAGGGCGCTCGAGTCGACGTCGTGGTACGAACCGTCGTAGAGGACGATGTCGAAGTCGATGATCGGGAAGCCGACCAGCGAGCCCGAGGCAGCGGTTTCGCGCATGCCCTTTTCGATCGCGGGGATATATTCCTTCGGAATGTTACCGCCCTTGATCTCGTCCTTGAAGGTGATGCCCGAACCGCGCTCGCCCGGCGTGACCTTGACCTTCACGCGGCCGAACTGACCGGTACCACCCGACTGCTTCTTGTGGGTGTAGTCGACGTCGACCGGCTTGCCGAGGTATTCGCGGTAAGCCACCTGCGGCGCACCGACGTTGGCCTCGACCTTGAACTCGCGGCGCATGCGATCGACGATGATGTCGAGGTGAAGCTCGCCCATGCCCTTGATGATGGTCTGGCCCGACTCGTGGTCGGTCGAAACGCGGAACGAGGGATCCTCGGCCGAGAGACGGTTGAGCGCGATGCCCATCTTCTCCTGGTCGGCCTTGGTCTTGGGCTCCACCGACAGCTCGATCACGGGCTCGGGGAACTCCATGCGCTCGAGCACGATCGGTGCGCGTTCGGCGCAGAGCGTGTCGCCCGTGGTGGTTTCCTTCATGCCCGCCAGCGCGACGATGTCGCCTGCGAACGATTCGTCGATGTCCTTGCGGTCGTTGGCGTGCATCTCGAGGATGCGGCCGACCTTCTCCTTCTTGCCCTTCACCGAGTTCAGGTAGGTGCCCTTGGACAGCGTACCCGAGTAGATGCGGATGAAGGTGAGCGAGCCCACGAAGGGATCGTTCATGACCTTGAAGGCGAGCGCAGAGAACGGCGCACTGTCTTCGGGCGGACGGCTGTCGGGCTCGTCGCTGTCGACCTTGACGCCCTGGACGTCTTCGATGTCGAGCGGAGAAGGCAGGTAGTCGACGACGGCGTCGAGCAGGGGCTGCACGCCCTTGTTCTTGAACGCCGAGCCGCAGACGACCGGAACGAACGCATGTGCCAGCGTGCCCTTGCGGATCAGCGCCTTGAGCGTTGCGACGTCGGGCTCGTTGCCTTCGAGGTACGCTTCCATCGCGTCATCGTCCTGCTCGACGGCAAGTTCGATGAGCTTGGTGCGGTACTCGGCGGCTTCGTCGGCGAGGTCGGCCGGGATCTCTTCGTAGAAGAACTCGGCGCCCAGCGCTTCGTCCTTCCAGACGATCGCGCGGTTGTGCACGAGGTCGACGAGGCCCTTCAGGTCGGCTTCGAGGCCGATGGGAAGATAGAGCACGGCAGGCGTCGCACCGAGGCGGTCGATGATCGACTGCACGCAGTACTTGAAGTTCGCGCCGGTGCGGTCGAGCTTGTTGATGAAGCACATGCGCGGAACGCCGTACTTGTCGGCCTGGCGCCACACGGTTTCCGACTGCGGCTCAACGCCCGCGACGCCGTCGAAGCAGGCCACCGCGCCGTCGAGCACGCGCAGCGAACGCTCGACTTCGATGGTGAAGTCGACGTGTCCGGGGGTGTCGATGATGTTGATGCGGTATTCCTGGCCCTCGGAGGTCCAGAAGCAGGTGGTCGCCGCGGAGGTGATCGTGATGCCGCGCTCCTGCTCCTGCTCCATCCAGTCCATGGTGGCGGCGCCGTCGTGGACTTCGCCGATCTTGTAGGACTTGCCGGTGTAGTAGAGGATACGCTCGGTCGTCGTGGTCTTGCCGGCGTCGATGTGCGCCATGATACCGATGTTGCGGTACATGTTGAGCGGATGGCTGCGGGCCATGGGAGAATCCTTAGCGAGGGTTTCGGGAGCGATAGCGGCCTTCAGATAAGACCAAGCGCCCTGAAATAAAAGTGTGACGCCCGGATGACCCTTGCAGGCCGTCCGGGCACCACGATCACATTACCAGCGGTAGTGCGAGAAGGCGCGGTTCGCGTCCGCCATGCGGTGCGTGTCTTCGCGCTTCTTGACCGCGTTGCCGCGGTTGTTCGCGGCATCGAGCAGCTCGCCCGACAGGCGCGCGGCCATCGTGGTCTCGGGGCGGTTGCGGGCCGCGCCGATCAGCCAGCGGATGGCGAGGGCCTGCGAACGCTCGGGACGCACTTCCACGGGGACCTGGTAGGTCGCACCGCCGACGCGGCGCGAACGCACTTCGATCTGCGGCTTCACGTTGTTCAGGGCATCGTGGAACAGCTGGACCGGGTCCGACTTGGCGCGAGTTTCCATGGTTTCCATGGCACCGTAGACGATCTGCTCGGCGACCGACTTCTTGCCGTCGTACATGAGGTTGTTCATGAACTTGGACAGGATGAGATCCCCGAACTTGGGATCGGGCAGGATTTCCCGCTTCTCGGGACGACGACGACGTGACATTTTTGTAACTCCAAAAGGTCCGGAGCGTAGCGGAGGTCTTCAACCGTCATCCCAGCGTAGGCTGGGACCGCTGGCCTCACTGGGCGCTCGGTAGGTTTAGTCCTTCAAGCTCGCGGTAGGCTGCCAGCGGTCCCAGCCTTCGCTGGGATGACGGGTGGCCGGGCGCGAGGCTTGCGACCGATCACTTCGGACGCTTGGCGCCGTACTTCGAGCGGCTCTGCTTGCGATCCTTGACGCCCTGCGTGTCGAGCACGCCGCGCAGGATGTGGTAGCGAACGCCGGGAAGATCGCGGACGCGGCCGCCGCGGATGAGCACGACCGAGTGCTCCTGCAGGTTGTGGCCTTCACCCGGGATGTACGAAATGACTTCGCGGCTGTTGGTCAGGCGAACCTTGGCGACCTTGCGGAGAGCCGAGTTCGGCTTCTTCGGGGTGGTCGTGTAGACGCGGGTGCAGACGCCGCGCTTCTGGGGGTTCTGCTCCATCGCAGGGACCTTCGACTTGGCCTTCTGCGGTTCGCGACCCTTGCGGATCAGCTGGTTGATAGTGGGCATCTATACTCTTCTTTCAAATTGGGAGTGCGATGGATGCGCGCCGAGCCAAATCGGCGCGGACCCATCGCACCCCGGCCTGGGACCGGGCCGGCATGCCTTGCGAAAGGAAGAGTGCGAGGGTTCACGAACGAACAGGAAGGACCGCGCCGCCCCGTCATCCCGGCGAAGGCCGGGACCCAGTGAGCAATGGCGCAACCTTGCGGTCGCCCGTGAGCCGAAAAACACTCCACCCGGCGCGAGGCGCTACCGGATTACTCTGCCACCCGTCCGCCCTTCCCCCGAATCGGAAGAAGAAACCCGTTTCCCCGAGTGGCCGGCAACGGCGAAACCGCTGGAAACCCGAGGGAAACTGCCGGAATGGCAATGTTCAGCTCTATGTCGTCCACCGCGAGCAGACCCGCGAGGGATGCGGGCCTTTAGGGGATTGGGGGGGATGGGTCAAGCTTGGACGATGCATGGCCTGCTTGGGGGCGGCATACATTATCAGTCGCGAATATTTCCGCCTCTCAAACGAGGAAGACTATGCGCAGTTTTGAGAGTGGCGTCAGCATAGGATGCCAACCAACGGCCCTTCTCTCTCACCGACGGTTCAGCATTCTCCACCTGCGAGGCGACGACGGTATCAATAGCTAACGGCTGGTGTCGCCCCTCCAGTATCCCCACCACAAACCATTTTCCTACACACCCCGAGCCTTGATACGCAGGTCCGCCATGGGAGCCGTCCCTTCCAGCACGGCGTAACCTGCCTTATGTCGCCTTGGGATCGCCACCTGCCCCCGGCGTGTCCGCCCCCGAAATGACCGCCGCGCCGGCGGTTCCGTCGCGGCGAAACTTTTTTCAAGGCGCTCTCCGCAGGTCTCCGTCTCTCAGGTCATTACCGACCTGAAGGGACGACGATGCCTCGCTACCTGCCTGCCAAGACGCTTTCCAAGACGCTGCTGACCACCACTGCCCTGTTCGTCGTCACGGCCGCCGCGCAGGCGGAAGACGTGACCACCAAACGGACCGCCCCGCTGAAGACCTCCACCGTCAGGAACGGCGCGGCCGATGCCATCAACGTCACCAAGGACGGCGGCGTCACGCTGACCACCGGCACCGCGATCACGCAGGACAGCAACCACGCGGTGACCAACGCCGGTGTCCTGACCGTCACCAACGCGGACGGCGCGGTGGGCATCGCCTCGCTCGCGGGCACCGGCGGCGACATCGTCAACACTGGCACGATCACCATCGACGAGCCCTACACCCCCACCGACACCGACAAGGACGGTGACCTCGACGGCCCCTTCGCGCTGGGCTCGGGCCGCTATGGCATCCGCACCCTGGGCGACCACACCGGCAGGCTCACCCAGGGCGGCACGATCACCGTCGAGGGCAACGATTCGGCGGGCATCGCGCTCGGCGGCAAGCTGACCGGCGCCTTCACCCATGACGGCACCACCACCGTCGTGGGCGACCGCACCGTCGGCGTCTCGGCGCAGCGGATCGACGGCAACGTGCGGCTGGCGGGCAGCGTTTCGGCGCAGGGCAAGGACGCCGTCGGCGCGCGCTTCGCGGGCGACGTGAACGGTGCCATGGTCGTCCAGGGCACCGTGGCGGCGACCGGCTACCGCTACACCGCCGCCCCCGCCGATCCCTCCAAGCTCGACGCCGACGACCTGCTGCAGGGCGGCTCCGCGCTGATCGTCGAGGGTAACGTGACCGGCGGTATCGTGCTCGCCAAGGCCCCCGCCGCCGTCGCCGACAAGCCGGACTCCGACGCCGACGGCATCGAGGACGCCAAGGAAGGCAATGCCCGGGTCGTCTCCTACGGCTCCGCCGCCGCCATGCAGGTCGGCGCGGCCGACCATGCCGTCACCATCGGGCCGGTTGCGGGCACCGCGAGCAGGTTCGGCCTCATCGTCGAGGGCTCGGTCGAAGGCGTGGGCGTCTACAAGGGCGTCGCCGCCAACGGCCTCGTCATCGGCGGACGCGGCGGCGCGGTGAGCATCACCAACGGCATCGGCATCTCGGGCAACGTCAGCGCCGCCTCGATCGACGGCGGCGCGACCGCCCTGCGTATCGGCGCGGGCGCGGCGACGCCGCTCCTCCAGAACACCGGCACCATCGCCGCAGCCACCGGCACCGCCGCACCGGCGGGCGCGGTGTCCACCGCCGTGCGCATCGACGCGGGCGGCTCCCTGTTCACGCTCAGGAACAGCGGCACGATCAAGGCGGTCGCGGGCGAGAAGGGATCGGCCACCGCAATCGTCGATGCCAGCGGCACGCTCGACCTGATCGAGAACGCGGGCACCATCTCGGCCACCGGCACCAAGGCCGGCGAGGGGCGCAACGTGGCCATCGACCTGTCGAACGCGGTCGGCGGCACGGTGATCCGGCAGACCGCCGTGGCCTCGGGCGTGACCGCGCCCGCGATCGTGGGCGACGTGCGGCTGGGCGCCGGCAACGACGTGCTGGACCTCGCCGACGGTACGCTGGCGGGCAACGTCAGCTTCGGCGGCGGTTCGAACACGCTGTCGCTTTCGGGCGACGCGGCGCAGACCGGCGCGGTGAGCTTCGGCGCCGGGAATGACACGATGTCGCTTGCCGGCTCGAGCGTGTATTCGGGCGCGGTCGACTTCGGCGGCGGCGGCGACGCGCTCAACCTTGCGGGCACCGCGCGCTTCAGCGGCTCGCTCGCCAATGCCGGCAATCTGGCGGTCAGGGTCTCCGGCGGCACGCTCGACATCCACAAGCCGGCCTCGATCGCCTCGCTCGAGGTGGGCGCGACCGGCGTCGTCCTCGTCACACTGGACAGGACCGCGGGCGCGGGCTCGGCCTACGCCGTTTCGGGCAATGCCAGCTTCGCGGAAGGCGCGAAGCTCTCGATCCGCCTCGCCGACGTCTCGACCGCCGAGGGCAGCTACCAGGTGCTCACCGCCGGGAGCCTGAGCGGGCGCGACAAGCTGGCGACCTCGACCGACCTCGTGCCCTTCATGTTCAAGGCCGAACTGGACAAGGAGGCCGCCGCCAACACCATCGTCGTCGACGTCTCGCGCCGCACGGTCAAGGAACTGGAGCTCAACCGCTCGGGCGCAGCGGCCTACGACGCGGTTTTCGACGTGCTGGGCAAGGATGACAAGGTCGCGGACGTGTTCCTCGGCATCACCAGTGGCGATGCCTTCCGCGCCGCCGTCGGCCAGTTGCTGCCCGACCACGCGGGCGGCGCGTTCGAGGGCATCAGCCTGGGCACCCGCGCCCTCGCCCGCCAGATGCAGGACCCGCAGGGCCCGATCGCCCGCAGCGGCCGCTTCACCACCACGCTCAACATGGCGGTCTGGGGCAGCGACCGCAAGACCGGCGAAAGCGCGGCTTACAAGCTCAACGGCTACGCCTGGTCGGCGACCGGCGAGTACGAGACCAAGCTGGGCCGCTTCGGCGCGACGGTCGCGTACCTCTGGAACAACCACAAGAACGGCGACGTCTCCGAGGTCGATTCGAGCGGCTTCGAGGCGGCCGCGCACTGGCGCGCCAAGTTCGGCCCGCTCAGTGCCTTCGCGCGCGGATCGTTCGGTAAGGCGGACTTCGACGGGGAGCGCAAGTTCACCGGGATGGCCGGCACCGAGACCGTGAACCGCACCATGGACGCCGCGTGGGACGGCACGTTCGTCACCGCCGCCGGTGGCTTCGCCTACGAGGGCGGCTCGCAGTTCTTCTTCTTCCGGCCCGGCGTCACCGTCGACTACGTGCGCCTGAAGGAGGACGGCTACACCGAGACCGGGGGCGAGAAGCTGAACCTCACCGTCGCCGCGCGCACCAGCGACGAGCTGGCGGTGAACCCGAGCATGACCCTGGGCGTCGATTTCCTCGGCATGCGCGCGCGCGACGAGAACTGGTTCCGCGTCGAGACCGAGGGCGGCTGGCGCGAAATCCTCCAGGGCGGCCTGGGCGCCACGACCGCGCACTTCGAAGGCGGCAACGACTTCACCGTCACGGGCGACGATGCGTCGAGCGGCTGGTTCGCCCGCCTGCGCGCGATCGGCGGATCGTCCGGCTTCACGATGGGCGGGGAAGTCTCCGCCGAGGACCGTCACGGGCGGGTCGACCTGGCCCTGCGCGGATCGATCTCCATCGGCTGGTAAGGGCGATGCGCGGAATCATCCTCTCCGCCATCGTTCTGGGCACCGGGCTGCTCCTTTGCTGCACCCCCCGCATGCAGCCCGGTGCCCTCACCCCCTCCGCAGCCCCGCGCGAGGAGATACGCATCTCGCGCGGGCCCTGCTTCGGCTTCTGCCCGGTCTACACGCTCGCGGTGACACCGGGCGGGCGCGTCGATTTCGAGGGCGAGCGGCATACCGCCGTCCTCGGAGCGCGCTCGCACTCGGTCGGGCGCGCGGTCTACGAGGAGGTGCGCCGCGCGCTCGCCCCGGTTCGCCCGGCAACGGGGAGCGAGCGCACGGTGCCCTGTCCCTCGGCGGCGACCGACATGTCGCGCCTGACCGTGGAATGGATCGGCGCCGACGGCACCCGCACCGCGCTCACCCACCACATGGGCTGCCGCGAACCCGAGGGCGCTGCGATCGAACGCACCGTCGCGGAACAGCTGCGACGGCTCGAAGTGGACCAATGGGCCGCGCAGAAGACCTGGCCGGGCGATACGCGGAGCTGATCGCCGCCCCGGAGCCCGACATGACAACCGACGCCCCGATAACCCCCCGTCGCCCCCGCGCAGGCGGGGCCCCCGCCTTCGCGGGGGCGACGGGTAAGTGTTGCGATGTGGTCGTATCGGCCCCGGTGAGCTACCGCGCCGCAGCCAGCGGGTGCCGCGGCGAGAGCCCGTCGCCGAAGGTCATCGGCCCGCCCCGGTCGTCCACCTGCCGCTCGCGGCGGTCGAACAGGTTGAGCACGTAGGTCAGCCCCGAAAGCCGCCACTCGCCCGCGCGCCGCTCGGCCGCGAACAGGTAGCGGCCCCAGAACACGTCGTCGATGCCGGGCAGCGGATCGTCGGTGCGGCATACGATCACCGAGCTCGCATCGACCCGCGCCCGGTCACCCGACAGCGTGATCGTCGGCAGGCCGAACATGTGGAGACGGCGCGCATAGCCCTCCTCCAGCTCGGCGACGAAGGTGCGGTAGGCGCCGAAATCGCCCTTGAACATGCCGAAGTCGAAGGTCGATTCCGGCCAGAACACCGCGCCCAGCCGGTCCCAGTCGAGCCAGTCGATGAGGTTGGCGTATTCGCCGACCAGCTCGCCCAGCCTTGCCTTCGCGATGAGCGACCCGATGGCCGCGTCAGACATGCGCCGCCGCCTTCCAGTCGGCGAGCGTCGAAACCGCATCGTCCAGCCGCACCAGCGTCTTGCCGGTCGTCTCGCCCGACATCAGGCGGATGAACGCATCCGGCGTGGCCTCGAGGCCGGTGGCGACGTTCTCGGTGGCGATCAGTTCGCCCGAGCGCACCCAGCCGGTCAGCGCGTCCTCCGCCTCGTGCAGCATGTCCGCCGCCTCGTAGGCGAGGAAGCCGCGCATGGTGATGCGGTTGACGAGCACCTGCCACATGTTGCGCACCCGGTAGGGTTCGGTCTGGTGGTTGTAGTTGGCGATCATGCCGCAGACCGGGATGCGCCCGAAGGCCTTCATGCGCGGCAGCACGGTGTCCAGCGTGACCCCGCCGACGTTGTCGAAATAGAGGTCGATGCCATCGGGGAAGGCCCGCGCGATCTCGGCGTCGAGGTCGTCGCAGTCGCGGTAGTTGATCGCGCCGTGCATGCCGAGGTCCTCGGTGACGTGCCGCGCCTTTTCCGCCGAGCCGACGGTGCCGACCACGCGGCAACCCGAAAGCCGCGCGATCTGGCCGCCGACCGATCCGACCGCGCCCGCCGCCGCGCTCATCAGCACTTCGTCGCCGCTCCGCATTTCGCCGTAGCGCTTGAGGCCGACGTAGGCGGTGATGCCCGACCAGCCGCAGGCGCCCATGTAGGCGGTGAGCGGCAGGTCGTCCGCCACGCGCACGTTCTCGAAGCCGACGCTGCCGGGCGCGATCACCGAATGCGTCTCCCAGCCGATGAAGGCGCGGCCGTAGTCGCCCTCGCGGAAGTCGGGATTGCGCGACTGGACGACGCGGCCCAGCACCATGGTCGGGATCAGCCCGCCGATCTGCACCGGCGGCATGTAGCTCTTCACGTCGTCGAGCATGCCGCGCACGGCCGGGTCGATGGCGAAGACGCGGTTTTCGAGCAGGACCTGCCCTTCCCCGATCTCGGGCAGTTCCACCTCCTCGATGCGGAAGTTCGCGGCATCCGGCACTCCGGTCGGACGCGATGCCAGTACGATGCGGCGGTTTATCACTGTCTCTCTCCCGGTGTTCTCGTGCGCATCGGCGCCGTTCAGTCGGCGAAGGCCCGTTCGTTGAGGGCATCGAACTTGCGCACCCCCGAAGTGTCGATGCGGTCCGCCCAGGCGCCCAGCACGGCGAGCACCGAGGGCTGGCCGAGATGCGCCGCCAGCGCCGCCTCGTCGCGCCAGCGTTCATAGGCAAGCACGGTGCCCTGCTCGCGGCTGTCGACGGCGAAGTGGTAGGCGAGGCAGCCATCCTCCTTCAGCGTCGGCGCGACCAACGCGCGCAGCGTCGCGGCGAGGTCCTCGACGAGGTCGGGAGCGGTCTTCAGGTGTCCGGCCAGTACGATCATACCGCTCACCACGCCGGTGCGTCGCCGGCGGGCACGGCGGGGCCGGCCAGCCAGTCGCCGGTGATGCCGATCCGGATCTCCGAGCCCTTCGCCACTTCGGTGCCGGCATCGGGCGTCACGAACATGATGCGGTTGGGCGCCCAGACGGAGCCGATGATCTCCTCCTCATCCGCCGCCAGCGTCACGCCCGCCGCCGCGCACATTTCGAGCGCGCGCTCGCGGGTCTGGCCGCGCACTTCGGGCACGTAAGCCCTGGCGGGGTCCTCGTGGACCCGGAGCACGCGGGCCTTCTCGCGCTCCGCTTCCTCGGCCGCCAGGGCCTCGTCGAAGGCGGGCCCGTGGTAGTCGATCTCCCAGTCGAACGACATCATGTTTTCCAGGATGTCCGGCAGGAACGGCGTCATCCGCAGGTGCGACCAGTGCGACATGTAGCGCTCCATCGCCTCGTAGCTGTCGATGTCGCAGCAGTTGGCGAAGTCGAAGTCGCCCGAGTGGAAACGGGTGTGGACGACCTTGCCGTGGCTGTAGTCGCGCACCTCGCGGTTGAGGTGCGAGAGCTTCTTCACCTCCTCGATGAACAGTTCGATCTTGGCGGGATCGGCGTCCGCCTTGAACTTGAGCATCACGACGTGCCGGATCATCAGGGTCTCTCCGCTCCGCGCGCCTCGTCCCCGGCCGGCGATTCGGGCCGGGCGGGCGCTGATTGCGCAGGAGACTAGTCCAGCGCCCCCCGCGCGGTGCCTGTCAGATTAAACAGGTGCTCCCGGACGCCGCCCGCGAAACCGGTGCGGCGAACTGCCCGGCGTTGCGCTGGCGCCGAAATGCGTATCAAATCGTTGCTGGCACCGTCGCTTCGGTTGACGGCGCCGGGTCCGGGTGGGACCGCAGCCCCAAGCGCATCGGCATCGCGGGGCCGGGCCGGTGCGCATTGAGAGAGGATCAAGAGGTGGCCCGACCCTTCGCGCCGCGCTTCGCGGTCTACGTTGCGCTCGTATTCCTGCTGCTGGGCGTGATGCAGCTGGCCGCAAGCCTGGTGTTCTATCAGTCGATCGACCGCCAGACGCTGAGCGAGGACCACGCGCGTCGCGTCGCCGAGCTGCTGGTCGTCAGCGACCGCATCCACGCGCTCGACCCCGGCCTGACCGCGCCGACCATGACCACCCGCCACCTCGCCGCCGCCGTGGCCGACGCACCCAGCGTCGCCAGGCCGGACGCCACCGAGACGCTCGACGAGATCACCCGGCGCATCGTCGAGTGGGAGCCCTCGCTCGAGGGCCGGTCGCTGCGCCTCGCGGTGCGGCGAGTCCATCACGACAAGCGCGACCTCATCGGCTCGATCCGGCTGACCGACGGGCACTGGCTGAACTTCCGCTCGCGCGACATGAACGCGGCGTGGCCCGTCGCCCTGCGCGCCACGGTGCTGACGCTGGCGACGACGCTGGCGTGCCTCGCGATCGGGCTGGCCGCGCTCCACGTCCTGACCCGGCCGCTGCGGCGGATGAGCGATGCCGCCGACGCGATTGGGCAAGGGCGGCAGGTCACCGTGCGCGAAGGCGGCTCGCCGGACCTGCGCAAGCTCGCGCACTCAATGAACGTCATGCAGGAGCGCATCGCCCGGCTGCTGCAGGATCAGGCCAAGTCGTTCGAGGCGATCAGCCACGACCTGCGCACGCCCCTCTCGCGCCAGAAGGTCGCCGCCGAGCTGATCGACGATGCCGAGCTGGGCGGCGTGATCCTCGCCAGCGTGGACGAGATGGAGGCGCTGCTCGCCTCGCTCCAGCGCTTCCTGCGCGCGCAGCACCTCGCCGCCGAGCCCGAGACGGTGGAGCTGGGCGAGATGGTGCGCGCGGTGCTGTTCCCCTACGGCGACCGGGCGCGATTCACGGCGCCCGGCCCGGCGCCCGTGCGCACTTTCCGCGAGCCGCTGGCGCTGGCGCTGCAGGCGCTCGTGGAGAACGCCATCCAGTTCGGCACCGAGGCGCGCGTCGCGATCCGGCGGGTGGACGGGCGCTGGTGCATCGAGATCGCCGACTCCGGGCCGGGCATCCCTTCCTGCTATTTCGACGCGATCCTCGACCCGTTCTTCCGGCTGGACGCAGCGCGGGCGCGCGACACCAAGGGCTTCGGCCTCGGCATTCCGACCGCGCACCGGCTGATGATGCGCTTCGACGGCAAGCTGTCCTTCGCCGCCGCCCCCGACGGCGGGCTCATCGCCCGGCTCCAGGTTCCCGAGCCGCGGGACGGTCATGTCCCGGTGGCGGGAGATCCGGCCTAGCCGCCAATTTTCAGGCGGGCTGGGGGACGATCACGCGCACTCCGGGCTGAAGCGGGACCCATCGCTTTTCAAACCACCGTCGCCCTCGCGAATGCAGGCCCCGCTTTTCTGAAGCCCCGCGCCTCGCTGCCCAACCGGCGCAGCCCTAGAAACGTCGCCGCCCCCACACAGCCTCAGTAGTCAAAGCTGAGCGTCAGCACCGCGCTGCGCGGCGCGGCGTAGAAGGCCTGGCCCCACTTCAGGCTGTTGAGGTACTTCTTGTCGGTCACGTTGCGCACGTTGACGCTGGCGTGGAGGCGGTCGACCAGCCGGATGCCCGCCATCAGGTCGACCACCGCATAGCCCTTCTGCCTGAGCAGGACGTCGCCCTCGGGCCCGCCGTAGTAGACAAGGTCGCTGACCACCGCGTCGGTGCCGTTCTGCCAGCGCAGCTGGGCGCCGAGCTTGAGGTCGTTGAACTCCGGCACCTCGTAGCTGGTCGCCAGCTTGAGCGACCGGGTCGGGATCCACGTCCGCGCGTCGTTGCCATCGGCATCCTCCACGTCGAGCAGGGTGAAGCCGCCGCTCACACTCCACTGGTCGGTGACCTTGCCGGCCAGTTCCAGTTCGATGCCCTTCGATGTCGTGTCGACCGGATCGTAGTAGCTGCCCCCCGCCTTGCCCGGCCCGGTCTCGTCGAACGTGCCGGCATAGTCGGCAAGGCCCTTCTGCTTCGCCTTGAACAGCGCCGCCGTCGCATAGAGCTTGCCGCCGAACCAGGTGCTCTTGATGCCCGCCTCGAGGCTGGTGCCCTTGGCGGGATCGAGCCGCCGGTTGGTCACGTCCACCTCGACCTGCGGATTGTAGATGTCGGTGTAGCTGGCATAGAACGCGACGTTCGGCGTTAGGTCGTAGACCGCGCCGACATAGGGGCTGACCTTGCTGTCCTTGCGCGCCTGGTCGGCGCCATAGGAGAAGCCCGAGGAATCGATCCACATCGCGCTGGCGCCGACGACGCCCTTGAGCTGGTCGGTCAGGTTGAGGTGGGCGGCGCCGTAGACGCGCGTCAGCTTGTCCGTGTACCTGGCGGCGAGGTAGGCGCCGGGATAGACCGGCTCGGCCACCTGGGCGTCGCCCCACTCGTACACCGAAGGGTAGGCCAGCGCCGAATCCTCGGCGAAGTCCTCGATTTCGTTCGCGTCGGACTTGGAGACCGAGACGCCCAGCGCCAGCTTGTGCTCGCGCCCGAACAGGTGGAACGGGCCGGAAAGGTAGAGGTCGCCGAGGTACTGCTTGTAGTCGGACGGGTAGATCCCGCTCATCCCGTAGACGCCCTCGCCCGTCTCCTTGTCGGGATAGCCGTAGGCATAGAGCAGCTTGGCGTTCTCCTGGAAGCGGCGATAGGTGAACATGCCCGTGACCGACCAGTCGTTGTCGAAGCTGTAGACGAGTTCTCCGAAGGCGCTCTGGTCCTTCGTGTTCCAGTAGGTCCAGTCGGCCGAGGTCGAGGCCGAGCGCGGCAGGTCGATGCGGGTGCCGTCGGTGTAGACGAGCGGCACCGCGCCCCACAGCACGCCGTCCGCGTCGTTCTCCTGCCGGGTGTAGCCGACCGTCGCGCGCAGGTTGGGCGTCGCCTGCCAGCGCAGGATCGCGCCGTAGACGTCGCGGTTGATGTGGTTGTAGTCAAGGTGCGTGTCCCGCTCCTCGTGCGCGACGATGAAGCGCGCGGCGAGCGTATCGGTGATCGGCACGTTCACGTCGCCCTCGCCGCGCCAGTAATCGCGGGTGCCGACCTGGCCGGAGACCCTGGCCTTGAAGTCGTCGGTCGGACGCTTTCGCACGTAGTTGATCGTTGCGGACGGATTGCCGATCCCGGTCATGATCGCGTTGGCGCCGCGCACCACCTCGACGTTCTCGAACAGCGCGGTGTCGAGGTCGCCGAACTGGATGCCCCAGGCCAGCGGCAGGCCGATGCCGTCGACCTGGAAGTTCGACACGTCGAACCCGCGCGAGCTGAAGTAGGTGCGGTCGGTCTCGACCCGCTCGACATTGATGCCGACCACCTGGTCGAGCAGGTCGTTGACGTTGGTGATCGCGAAGTCCTCGATCCGCTTGCGGTCGATCACCGTCACCGACTGCGGCGTCTCCTTCAGCGAGAGCGAGAGGGCCGTCGCGGAGCTGGAAGGCTGCTCGGCGGCGGTGACGATGATGCTGCCGTCCGCCTCGACGGCGCCTTCCGCCGGAGCATCGGCCGCATAAGCGAAAGTGGGAGAGACCAGCAGCGTACTGGCGAGCAGGACGTGACGGAAAGGCAGACGCATGAGACCCTCATCTTTGTTGCTGGATTTTTTCCCGCCCCTAGATGATTCGCTATTGCGAGGCAATCTCATTTATTTCCGTGGAGGCGCCTGCGCGGGGGCGAGTGCTCGGGCTGTCCCGGTTCACGGCGTACCGGACGCATCGCCCAGGAACATCGCCCGGCCGACCTTCGTTTTCCTGCCGCCCCCGGACCATCGGTGCCGGCCATGGGCATGGGACTGAACTGCGAGGATTGCCCGATGATCTCACGTTTTCGCATTGCCCTGCCGCTGGCAGGCGCGCTCGCCCTTCTCGCCGGATGCGGCGGGAGCGAAACGCAGCCGTCTTCGCACGACACCAGCGGCGCGCCGACTGCCGCCCAGGACACAGAGACGAATGCGCCGGCGGCAAATGCCACGCTCGCGGCGCCGGAAGATGGGGCCGTGCCGGCCCAGACGCCCGCCGCTCCCCTTGCCTGTTCTTCGGACATCGGCGCGAGCGCGGCGCAGAAGCTGGTGGCGCAGTGCCGCGCCGTCTCCCCGGCGACGCGCCCGCCCTGCAACGCCGCCAATTCCTGCGCCATGATCCGCAACGAGATCGCGCGCGGCTGCGCCCTGCTCGGCGAGGATGCGGCGACGACGCCCGAATGCGCGATCGAGGCGATCAGCCGCGAGGCTGCCGCCGACCTCGTCTCGCGCTTCTACGCGGCGATCAACGCACATGACTATGCCGCCGCGTGGACGCTGTGGGGGCCGGACGGCAATCCGAACCAGACGCTGGCCGCGTTCACCAGGGGCTATGCCAACACCCGCCGCACCCATGTGGAGATCGGCAAGGTCTCCAGCGTCGAGGGCGGCGCGGGCTCGCTTTACGTGACGGTGCCGGTGACGATCGACGCCGAACTCGCCGACGGCCGCCGCCAGCGCTTCACCGGCAGCTACGACCTGCGCCAGATCAACCGCGGCATGGGCCTCTCGCAGGGCTGGCACATCATGTCGGCCGCGCTGAAGCCCTCCTAACCCGTCGCTATCACGGCGCTAACGGCACCGTGCGGGGGCGCCCGACCGACCCCCAGTCCACGGTGCGCGTCGCGTACATCACTCCGGCCAGCGCCGCGAACAGCAGCACCGACCCTATCAGCAGCGACCATGCCTCGAGGTTGAGCAGCACGAACAGCAGCGCATAAAGCCCCACCAGCAACGCCCCGATGAACCGCGCCCGCTTCCAGCTTTTCAGCACGGCGGCGCTGTAGGCGGTCAGCAACCCGATCACCGCCGCGCTCGCCAGCAGGTACGCCAGCGTGAAACCGATGACCTCCGCAAAGGCCAGCAGCAGCGCGAAGAACAGCACGAGCCCGGCCCCCGTCAGCAGGTACTCGACCGGCGCCACCCGCGCGCCGCCCACCACATCGAACAGCAGGAAGGCGAGGAACGTGAAGCCGATGAACAGGAACCCGTACTTCACCGAGCGGTCGACCTTGGAATAGAGGTTCACCGGCTCGATCAGGTCGACGGTGACGGCGTGGCCGGGATGGCCGACAACCTCCTGCGCGCCGCCCGCCGCCACGTTCACGGCGCTGGCCTCGCGCGCGTCAAGCATGGTTGTGCGGATCTGGTTCTCGACGCTCGGCGCGCCCACGTCCTCCGTCGCCACGGGCGGCTGGCCGAGCGCCAGCTTATCGACCGTGTAACGCGCGCTGAAGCCCTTATCCGAAACCTGCGGCTTGTCGGGCAGGAACGCCCCGGAAAAGCTCGGGTTTGCCCAAGTGGAGGTAACCTCCCAGCGCGTCTGCCCGCCGCGCGGGACGAGGCTGATCCCCCCGCTGCCGCGAAGGTCGAGCGCGTAATCGACGCGCAGCCGACCCTGTCCGTCCCACGGCAGGAAGGCGAAGAAGCCCTGTCCGCCGGATGCCGCCGGTCCCCGGCCCGGCTGCACTTCCAGCGCCTTGCCGCCAGCGACGATCGAGCCACCCGCCGTCAGCCCGCGCGCGTCCGACGCACCGACCCGCACCTCGGCGCGGTCCCACATCAGCCGCTCGCGGGTGACGCCGAAACGCTCGAGATCGGCGGGCAGAGCGAAGGTCGCGGCGCCCTTGACCGAGGCGGTGAACAGCACCGAGCGGTAGATCGACTTGCGCCGCTCCTGCGGGTCGATGCGGGTGGTGACGCGGTTCTCGGCCGGCGAGATGTAGAACAGCTTCTCCACCTCGACCACGCGGCTGACCTGCTTGCCGTCGACCGTCTCGCTTTGCGTCTGGGTGGTGCGGAACGGCACGACGACAACGGGGCCGGACAGCACCTGCGCCCCGCCCCAACCCGCGTTGATCGCCGCCTGCGCGGTCTGCGACTGGTCCTGGCGGTCGTATACGAGGGCGTAGACCAGCAGCAGCGGCACCATCAGCACCAGCGCGATCAGACCCACGAACAGCAGCTTGATGCCGGGCGATCGCTCGCGGCGGGGCGTCTCGTCGTGTTCCATGGGGCCGTCCTTCTCCTCGGGGCCCGAACATGCACGAGCCTCGGGCGGTCCGCCAGTCCCGCCGGATCGAAACGCCCGCGGTCATGGCTCGCCATGAAGAACGCCGGATCTGGCACTGCGACGAATGCGCGGGCCGCTGCTGGTGCAGCGGCCCGCGCCTGTCGGCCTGGCAGGTCGGATCAGCTGCCGTGAATGTCCCGCTGCATGTCGGCCATCTCGCGGTCGAGGTCGGCGAGGATGTCGGCGCGCACTTCGGCGTCGAGCGAACGGTCGGCGGCGATCGAGGCGCGCGCGGTGCGCATCGCGTTCACCGCCGCCAGCTTGGCCGCCTTGGGCTCGCCGGTGCAGACGACGACCACGGCCTTGGAGCCATTGCCCTCGGCCCGCGCCTCGCGGCGCTGGCTGTCGGCGGGGCAATCGGCATCGAGAACCATCTGCTGCTCGACCACGGCGCTGCCTTTGGCGTTCCTGCTGACCACGCGGATGGTCCGCCGCTTGCCGTCGGCCGAAACCGTCTGCTCCACCTGAGGAGCGCGGGCCAGCGCCTCCGCGGCGCGGCGCTGGGCATCGGCTGCATAGCGCTGCGCGTCCGCTGCCCGGCGCTGGGCATCGTCGCCGCGCCGGATCGCGTCACGTTCGCGGGCTTCGACATCGCGCGTGACGGTCTTCTGGAGCGAAACGCCCACCGAGGAACCGAGCGAGGGCATGGCCCGCGCGCCGCCGATCCGGGGCGGCGCCGGAGGTGCCGGCGGCGAAGGCGGAACAGCCGAAAGCGGCGGCAAGGGCGCCAGTGGCGGCAGCGGAGCCAGCGGGGCCGCCATCTGGTCGGAACCCTGCTGGTCCGCGCGATCCTCCGTCTGCACGGCTTCAGTCTCGACCTGACGGTCCTGCGGCGGCCGGGCCAGCTCCTCTGCGAGCAGGGGCGACGCCGGAGCCTCGGGAACCGGCGGCTGCGTTTCGTCGGCGCCGTCCATGGCGGCGTAGCTGACCGTCGCGGTGGCCGGCACGGTGACGACGGCCAGCGCGAAGAGGCTCCGCGCGAGCACGCGGCGCGCCGGGCTCACGTCCTTGCGGGCCAGCGCCTTGAGACGGTGGATGATCGGCTTGTCGCCCGCCAGCGGCCCCGCCATCGGCGCCGCGAGGCCAAGCCGGGTGCCGCCCGCCAGCGAGGCGATCAGCCTGCCGTAGCTCGCCCGCTCGGCGCGGCTGCGGCCGGCCATGACCCGCGCGTCGCAGGCGGCTTCCTGGTCGCCGCGCACCGCGCGCCAGCCAGCCCAGCCGATCGGATTGAACCAGTGCAGCGCGAACAGTGGCTGCATGGCGATGAGCGCCAGCAGGTCGCCGCCCGCGTGGTGCTCCATCTCGTGCGCGATGGCGAAGTCCGAGGTTTCGGAGTCCACCGTGGCGAGGAAACCCATAGGCAGGGCAATGACCTTGTCGCGGACACCGAACGCCAGCGGCGCGTTGATCGCGGGGGTTTCGACGATGCGCACTGCTCCCGAATGGGCGACAAGGCGCGCGCCCTCCAGCAGGTCGCGCCGCATCCAGCGGTAGGTGATGGTGCGCCACACGAGGAACAGTACCGCGCCGCCCAGCCAGACGGCCAGCGCCACGGTGATCCAGGGCACCTGCTCGAGCAGGCCCGGCTCCAGCGGCAGGGCGGCGGGCAGTTCCGCTACGGGAACGGCGGTGAAGTCGGGCGCGGAGGCCGCCATCTCGACCGGAGCGGCCATCTGGGAACCCGCGGCCGCAGCGGTGAGCGGCTCAACGCCGAGCTCGATCTTGGGCAGCAACCCGCGCGGCAGCGCCAGCGGCGGCAGCACGAGCCGGATCATGGGGAGCGCCCAGAGTGCGTAGGCCGCCCCCGGCCCGAACCAGCGGGCGACGGGGCGGCGCAGGACAAGCACCAGCGCCATCAGCGCGCCGGTCGCAAACAGCGTGTCGGTCAGCCACTCGATCATGACTTGAGCTCCTTGAGAAGGGCCTCGATCTCGACGATGTCATCTTCGGACAAGGCTTCGCTCTGCGCAAGATGCGCGAAGAGCGGCGCGGCGCGGCCGCCGAACAGGCGGTCGACCAGACGGCGGCTTTCGGTGCCGACATAGTCGGCACGTTCCATGCGGGGGGTATAGAGGAAGCGCTTGCCGTCGGGCTGGGTCTCGATGGCCTGCTTGACGACGAGGCGTGACAGCAGAGTCTTCACGGTAGCAAGGGTCCAGCCGCGCGGGCCGCAGACTTCCTCGCAGACTTCTTGGGCGGTGAGCGGGCTGCGCTGCCACAGCGCCTCCATCACCGCATGCTCAGCCCCGGAGATTTCCGGCGCATTGCGCTCGGCGCTGGCGTCTTCAGGATTGACAGGCACCCATTCCTCCACCGTCTACACACGTAATCGACTACGTCTGTAAACATGAACGGTGGGTGAATGTCAAATACGGTCAGGTGGCGGGATCGGCCTTCTTGAGGGCGAGCGACAGCATGATCAGGAACACCCCGCGTACCGTCAGGCTGACGGCAACGATGACCGCGAGGAAAGCGAGGCCCGCCACCGGTCCGGCGAACACCAGGATCAGGCCGAGCACCACGTCGAGCGCGCCGAGGAACAGCCGCCAGCCCTTGTCATGCCGGGCCTTGAGCGCGAAGGAGATCTGCAGAGCCCCCGCGATCACCAGCCAGACGCCGATCGCCCAGACCAGCGACAGCGCGCCGGCGACGGGATCGACGATCGCGAAGATGCCCGCCAGCAGCGCCAGCACGCCGAGCAGGATCTCGGTCCAGCGCGCACGGGTGGAGAGCGTCGTCCAGCCCGCCGCGATCGCCGCAACGCCGTAGACGATGAGCACGACTCCGAGGATCAGCCCCGTCGCGACACCTGCGACCAGCGGATTGACGAGCACCACCAACGCCACCAGCAGCAGCAGGATGCCGTAGCCCATGATCCAGCCCCAGGGATTGCCCGGCGCGCGGTTCATCGAGCGGACCAGCGGGTCGTGCTCGACGTGGGGCTCGAGCAGCGGGTCGAGAGTGGTGCGTTCCATGGGCGAGTTCCTCGTGGCGTTGAGCGTCCTGCCGACAGGAATGCACGGGATGGGAGAGGGTTGCGCTTCTCCTCCTCCTCGCTTGCGGGGAGGAAAAGAGAAAGGGCGGCGCATCCTTGCCGGTGCGCCGCCCTCCTCTCGTTTCAAATGCCGGACCGGCCTATCAGTACACGCGAGCCTTGGGCTTGATGTACTGGATGTCGTCGGTGAGCGTGTATTCGTGGACCGGACGATAGTCGATGCGGACTTCGCCGCCCTTGCCGCCCCAGCCGTTGAACCAGGCTGCGGTGTGCTTCATCCAGTTGGCGTCGTCGCGGTTCGGGAAATCCTCGTGCGCGTGGGCGCCGCGGCTTTCCTGGCGGTTCTGCGCGCCGTGCAGGGTGACGGTCGCCTGCGAGATCAGGTTGTCCAGTTCCATCGTCTCGACGAGGTCGGAGTTCCAGATCAGGCCGCGATCGGTGACGCCCACGTCCTGGAACTTCTCGTAGGTCGCGGCGAGCTTCTGCTTGCCCTCGACCATGAGTTCGTCCGTGCGGAACACCGCCGCGTGGAGCGACATGGTGCGCTGCATCTCGGTGCGGATCTCGGCCGTGGGCGTGCCGCCCTTGGCATAGCGGAAGTGGTCGAGGCGCGTGAGCGACAGGTCGGCCGAATCCTTGGGCAGCTCGGCCTGGGCGGCGCCGGGCTTGACCAGGTCGCGCAGGCGGTGGCCGGTGGCGCGGCCGAAGACCACGAGGTCGATCAGCGAGTTCGAGCCCAGGCGGTTGGCGCCGTGGACCGAGACGCAGGCGGCTTCGCCCACCGCGAACAGGCCGGGGACGACCGTCTCGGGGTTGCCGTCAGGACCGATGGTCATGACTTCGCCGTGGTAGTTCGTCGGAATGCCGCCCATGTTGTAGTGGACGGTCGGGACGACCGGCAGCGGCTGGCGGGTCAGGTCGACACCGGCGAAGATCTTGCCGCTCTCGGTGATGCCCGGCAGACGCTCGCCCAGCACCTTGGGATCGATGTGATCGAGGTGCAGGTAGATGTGGTCCTTGTGCGGGCCGACGCCGCGGCCTTCGCGGATTTCCAGCGCCATCGAGCGCGACACGACGTCGCGGCTGGCGAGGTCCTTGGCCGAGGGAGCGTAGCGCTCCATGAAGCGCTCGCCCTCGGAGTTGGTCAGGTAACCGCCCTCGCCGCGCGCGCCCTCGGTGATGAGGACGCCGGCGCCGTAGATGCCGGTCGGGTGGAACTGCACGAATTCCATGTCCTGCAGCGGCAGGCCGGCGCGCAGCACCATGCCGCCGCCGTCGCCGGTGCAGGTATGGGCCGAGGTGGCGGTGAAGTACGAACGGCCGTAGCCGCCCGTCGCCAGCACGACGGCCTGCGCGCGGAAGCGGTGGATCGAGCCGTCGTCCATGCACAGCGCGATGACGCCGCGGCAGACGCCGTCTTCCATGATCAGGTCGATCGCGAAGTACTCGATGAAGAAGTCCGACTGGTACTTCAGCGACTGCTGGTACAGCGCGTGGAGCATGGCGTGGCCGGTACGGTCGGCCGCGGCGCAGGTGCGCTGGACCGGCGGGCCTTCTCCCATGTTCTGCATGTGGCCGCCGAACGGGCGCTGGTAGATCGTGCCGTCGGCGTTGCGGCTGAAGGGCACGCCGGCGTGCTCCAGCTCGTAGACCGCCTGCGGGGCTTCGCGCACCATGTACTCGATGGCGTCCTGGTCGCCCAGCCAGTCCGAACCCTTGACGGTGTCGAACATGTGCCAGGTCCAGTGGTCCGGCGAGTTGTTCTGCAGCGAGGCGGCGATGCCGCCCTGCGCCGCGACGGTGTGCGAGCGGGTGGGGAAGACCTTGGTGATGCACGCGGTCTTCAGGCCGGCCTCGGCCGAACCCATCGTGGCGCGCAGGCCCGAGCCGCCCGCGCCGACGACGACGGTGTCGTAGAGGTGGTCGATGATCTTGTAGGCAGGTGCGGACATCAGGCGTGGGCTCCGAGCGCGAGGCGGACGATGCTGAACACGCCGAAGGCGGCGCCGGCGAAAGCGGCGAGGTTCAGCGCGGCGATGCAGGCGAACTTGTTGGCGTGCTCGTGGACGTAGTCCTCGACGAGGACCTGCAGGCCCAGGCGCGCGTGCCAGAAGGTGGTGACGACCAGCAGCGCCATGATGGTGGCAGGCACCGGCCGCGAGATCCACTCGACCACGGTGACGTAGCTGTAGTCCGGCAGCAGCACCAGCGAGACCAGAAGGAACAGCACCGTCAGCAGGTTGCCGATGGCGGTGAAGCGCTGCAGCAGCCAGTGGTGGACGACGCCGCCCTTGGCCGAGCCAAGGCCGCGCACGCGGCCGATGGAAGTTCCGTTACCCATGTTTCCGTTCCCTCAGCGAAGCAGCAGGAGCGCCCAGAAGGCGGCGGTCAGCACCACGCCCAGGATCGGGCAGACGATCGACCAGAGCTTGTTCTGGTTCAGCTCGAAACCGGCGCCGGCATCCATCACGAAGTGGCGCAGGCCGCTCGCCATGTGGCTGAAGAACGCCCAGGAAATGCCCACGAGCACGATGTAGCCGATCGGCGTGGTCATCGCCCACTGGAAGGTCGCGTAGGACGCGGGCCCTCCGGCGAGCGCGCCGAGCCACCACAGCAGCACGCCGAGGCCGGCGAAGGCCATGCCATCACCGGTGACGCGATGCAGGATCGACACGAACATGTGCGGGCCCCACTTCCAGATCTGGAGGTGCGGCGACAGCGGACGGTTTTTGGTCCCGGCGTTTGCCATGGCTCTCACGAATCCCTTGCCTGCGGCAGCGCAACAACGCCGCCCTCGACCATGCCCCTTAGACAAATTGTGCCTTGGTGCAAGTTCCCTAGGCGGATGAATAGGCTCCGGCGCTGGCCTATCGCTCGGGTGAAGCCTAGAGCGGGCCCCATGAGTCGCATCCGCACCCTGATCGCGCTGGCCGTCGCCGTGGGCGCCGCCCCGGTTTTCGCCCCCCTCTCAGTCGGCGCCAAAGCCTCCGCCGCCGGCGCACCATTGACGCCGGTGAAGCTCGCGGCTGCCTGCGCAGGCCATGACGGCTGGCTCGACCCGGCACCGCCGGCGCGCATCTTCGCCAACACCTGGGACGTGGGCACCTGCGGTATATCGGTGATCCTCATAACCAGCGACAAGGGCCATATCCTCATCGACGCGGGGGCGATCGGCGCCGCGCCGCTGGTGCTGGCCAACATCCGCCGCGCCGGGTTCGACCCGAAGGACGTGCGCTGGATCGTCGCCACGCACGAGCATCACGACCACGTCGGCGCGCTTGCCGCGCTGCAGCGCGCGACCGGCGCCAGCGTCGCGGCGCTGCCGGTGCAGAAGGCCGTGCTCGAAACCGGCAAGCCCAACGCCGACGATCCGCAGTTCAAGGGCATGAAGACGATCGTACCCGTCCATGTCGACCGCACGCTTGCCGACGGCGACAGCGTGGTCGTCGGCAAGATAGCAGTCACCGCGCATGCGACACCGCTCCACGCGCCGGGCTCGACCAGCTGGACCTGGCAGTCCTGCACCAGCGGACTGGAGTGCCAGGCGATCGCCTATGCCGACAGTTCGTCGACGATCTCCTCGGACGGCTACCGGTTCAGCGACCATCCGAATCGCATCGCCGGCGTGCGGGCCGGCATCAAGGCGATCAGCGCCCTTCCCTGCGACATCCTGCTCACGCCGCACCCCTCGGCCAGTGCCATGATGGAACGGTTTTCCGGGGCCGCGCCCCTTGCCGATGCCAATGCCTGCCGCGACTATGCTGCAAGCGCGCAGGGCAAGTTCGCCCAGCGACTCGCCGACGAAACCGGCGGCAAGACCACGGGAACCCGCAAGTGAGCTGGAAAGTCACCGCCTTCGCCCCTCGGCCGATCATCGAGGGCGCGCTTCTCGCGCATGAGGACGCGCTCGACTGGGACCACGGCATCGTCCTGTCCGGCCGCGAGATCGCCGAGGACAAGCCCGACGACTGGCAGCTGGAAGCCTGGCTCGACCGCAAGCCGACCCGCGGCGACCGGATCGCAATCGCCGCCCTGTTCGAAGGCGCGAAGCCCAAGCTCACTGTCGAGGAACTGCCCGAGACCGACTGGCTGGTCGTCAGCCAGGAGGGCCTGGAGCCGATTCGCGCCGGCCGCTTCCATGTCCACACCCCGGAGCACGCCGCCGCGGACGAGCCCGGTGTCGTCGATTTCGTCATCCCCGCCAGCCAGGCTTTCGGCACTGGCCAGCACGCCACCACCGCCGGCTGCCTCGCGATGCTCACGCACATGAAGGCGCAGGGCCTCGTCATCCGCAACTGCGCCGATATCGGCACGGGCACCGGCCTGCTCGCCTTCGCAGCGCTGGCGCTGTGGCCCCGCACTCTTGCGACCGCGAGTGATATCGATGCCGTCTGCATCGACGTCGTTCAGGACAACGCCGACGCCAACGGCGTCGCAATGGGCGCAGGGCGCGGCCAGCTCGTCATGACGGTTGCCGATGGCATGGCGCATCCGGTGCTCGACGCGCGCGGCCCCTACGACCTGATCCTCGCGAACATCCTCGCCGGACCGCTGGTGTCGCTCGCGCCTGATTTCGGGAAGGCGCTGGTCCCAGGCGGCCACCTGCTGCTCGCCGGCCTGCTCGAGACACAGGAGGCCTCGGTGCGCGCCGCCTGCCGCAAGGCGGGCCTGCGCCTCGCCGCGCGACTGGTCAACGGCGACTGGTCGATCCTCTGGCTGCGCAAGCGACGCCGCTGACTTTCAGGACAGGTAGAGCTCCAGTCCCTGCACGGCCCCGCATCGTTGCAGCATGGCCTTCTGCGCCTCGCGCGAGATCGGCCGGTCGAACGCGAAACCGACACGATCGTTAACCACCCAGCGCACCGTTCCACGCACGGGTGGATGGTCGTCGAGAGCGAAGCTGAAGCGCTGCCCTTGGATGATATCATCCTGGTCGACCACGAACTGGCACCCCTCCGCCGAGATGTGCCGCGCCACGGCCGAAGCATACGCAGAATGCTGGCGCCTGGCAGACACCGTCACCTCTTTCGCTTGCGATAATACATTCATAGCGGATGATAATTAACGCAAGTCAATTATGTGTAAACGCTGCGGCAACTTTAAGTGCGAATTTTTACACAGATTTCGCAATAGCTTAAGTGTAATTCCTTAATCTATAATTAACTATTCACAGTGGTTCCAAATTAACGATTATAGGGGAGAATACGTAACCACAGGGGGTTGGCAACCATCATCCGAGGGCCCAACCAATGATTGATACTGAATCTGCCCGTCCCAAGGTGGTAACCGGCCCGCTCGGCGAGCCGTTGAGCAAGGACACGCTTCCGCCTCCCAACACGTCTCGTTGGGTCGTGCGGCGCAAGGCCGAAGTGGTCGCAGCGGTCAATGGCGGACTGCTGACCATCGCCGAAGCCTGCGAGCGTTACGACCTCACGCTGGAGGAACTGGCGTCGTGGCAGCGCTCGATCGAGCGCGAAGGCATGGCGGGCCTGCGGGCGACGCGTGTCCAGCATTATCGCCAAGTGCACGAGCGCAAAGCGCGTCACAGCTAGGTTCGTCGTCCCCGCTCGCGCGGGGACGACGCCTGTCTCATCCCGCGTCCTGCACGATTTGCGCCCACGCAGCCTCGTCGATCACCTCGATCCCGAGTTCGGCCGCCTTCTTGAGCTTCGACCCAGCACCCGGCCCGGCGACGATCAGGTCGGTCTTGGGCGAGACCGATCCCGCCGCCTTGGCCCCCAGCCGCTCGGCCTGGGCCTTGGCCTCGTCGCGGCTCATCGTCTCCAGCTTGCCGGTGAAGACCACGGTCTTGCCCGCCACCGCGCTGTCCTTGGTCTCGACCACGTAGGGCGGCGGCGTCACTTCGCTCAGGAGGTCGTCCCAGACCGCGCGGTTGTGCTCCTCATGGAAGAAGTCGCCCAGCGCCTCGACCACCACCGGCCCGACGCCGTCAATCGAGATGAGTTCGCCGTAAGCCTCGCTCGCGGTGACCACTTCCTCCTCGCCCTCCTTCACATGCGCCTGCTCAGCGAGCGCGCGGAGCGCCGGCAGCGTGGCGAAGCGCTTGAGCAGGTCGCGCGCCGTGACCGCACCGACGTGGCGGATGCCGAGCCCGAACAGCAGCCGCGCCGCATCGGGCGAGCGCTTGTTTTCCACCGCTGCCAACAGGTTGTCCACAGACTTGTCCTTCCAGCCTTCCAGCTCGAGGATCTCCTCGCGGCGCTTCCTCAGGCGGAAGATATCGGCAGGGCTTTCCAGCCAGCCCTTGGCGAAGAACTCGTCGATGGTCTTCTCACCCAGCCCCTCGATATCGAGCGCGGCGCGGCTGACGAAGTGCTTGAGGCGTTCGGTGCGCTGCGCCGGGCAGACCAGCCCGCCGGTGCAGCGCACGTCCACCTCGCCCTCGGCCGCCAACGCTTCGGAGTGGCACTGCGGGCAGTGGTCGGGGAAGGCGTAAGGCGCGCGCTCCTCCTCGCGTGTCAGGTTGTCGACCACCTGCGGGATCACGTCGCCCGCGCGCTGGAGCACCACGCGGTCGCCCGGCCGCACGCCGAGGCGCGCGATCTCGTCGCGGTTGTGGAGCGTGACGTTGGTGACGGTGACGCCGCCCACCAGCACGGGCCTGAGCCGCCCGACCGGCGTCAGCTTGCCGGTACGGCCGACCTGGATGTCGATCGATTCGAGCACGGTTTCGGCGCGCTCGGCCGGGAACTTGTGCGCCAGCGCCCAGCGCGGCGCCTTGGCGACGAAGCCGAGCCGCGCCTGCCAGTCGAGCCGGTCGACCTTGTAGACCACCCCGTCGATCTCGAACGGCAGACCTGCGCGCCCATCGCGGATGGCGCGGTAAGCGGCAAGCATGTCCTCGACCGAGTGGCACTGCCGGAACTGCGGCGAGACCGGCAGGCCCCACGATTCGATGCGGCGGACGACCTCGTGCTGGCTCGCGCCTGGCACATGGCTCGCCGCGCCCCAGCCGTGAGCCCAGAACCGCAGGGGGCGCCTGGCCGTGACCGAGGCGTCCTTCTGCCGCAGCGAACCGGCGGCGGCGTTGCGCGGGTTGGCGAACTGGCGGACGGCGGTATCGTCGAACGCCTCGCCCTTCGCCTCGGCTGCGGCGCGTGCCTCGTCCATCAGTTGCGCGTTGAGCGCGAGGAAGGCGGCCTTCTCCATATAGACCTCGCCGCGCACTTCGAAGACATCGGGGATGTCCTCGCCTTTCAGCTCCTGCACGATGTCGGCGATGTGGGCGACGTTGGGGGTGACGTCCTCGCCCACCTGCCCGTCGCCCCGCGTGGCGGCGCGTACCAGCCGGCCCTTTTCGTAGCGCAGCGAGCACGAGAGGCCATCGATCTTGTCCTCGGCCGTCAGCAGCACCGGCTCGTCGGCAGTCAGCGACAGGAAGCGGCGCACGCGGGTAACGAACTCGACCACTTCCTCGTCGGTGAAGGCATTGTCGAGGCTCATCATGCGCACCTCGTGCGGCACTTTGCCCAGCGGCGAGGCGGCGACTTCGTGCCCGACCTTATTGGTCGGGCTGTCGGGGCGGACGAGATGCGGGAACGCCGCTTCCAGCACGGTGTTGCGGCGCATCAGCGCGTCGTACTCGGCGTCGCTGATCTCCGGCGCGTCTTCGGCATGATACTTGCGGTTGGCCCGGTTGATCTGGCGCGCCAGGCGCATCAGCTCGTTGGCGGCTTCGGGCTCGGTGGGGAAGGAATCGGCGGTCATCGCGGACGTATGCAACAACTCGCCGCGGCGGGGTAGGCCTCCCACGTCGTCCCGGACTTGATCCACCCCCCCGGCCTAGCCACACGGGCTCTCGGCGAGGCGGCGCCTAAAGATCTGCAAGCGGTCCCGGATCAAGTCCGGGGCGACGAGGAGATCAGGCCTTCCCCAGCTCGTCGCCGGTGTACGTGCACTCGCGATGGCGAACCGTGAAATGCTGCGGTTCCAAGCCCTGCGTCACATATCCCACCCGGCAATGGACCAAAGTGCCGTCAGGGTAGCGAATATCGATACGGCCACTCGCATCGGGACCGTTCCATTTGGCCCAATAGGCTCCATCAACATTGTGGAACAGCTCCGCCGATTTGCCGTTCAAAACAAGGGCTCCACCCTCGACCTTTTCGTCGACATCAACCGCGAACATAGCAGGCTGTGAACACCCTCCCAGCATCGCAAACAAGGCGATGACTTCGCGTTTATGTGCCATCAAACCCGCACCAGCAACCTGTCCGCCTGCGCCCTGGCCTCATCCGTAACCTCGGCGCCGGACAGCATGCGGGCGATTTCCTCCTTGCGCTCTGCAGCGGTCAACGGCGTGACCGAGGTGCGCGTCACCGTGCCCTGGCTCGACTTGGCGATCATGTAGTGCCGGTCCCCGCGCGCGGCGACCTGCGGGGAGTGGGTGACGGCGAGCAGCTGGCCGTTCGACGCCAGCCGCGCGAGGCGCTCACCGATGGCGTCGGCGACCGCGCCGCCGACGCCGCGGTCAATCTCGTCGAAGATCACCGTCGCCGCGCCGCCCTCTTCCGCCAGCGCGACCTTCAGCGCGAGGATGAAGCGCGAGAGTTCGCCGCCGCTGGCAATCTTGGCCAGCGGGGCGAAGTCGGCGCCGGGGTTGGTGCTGATGAGGAATTCCACCGCGTCCATGCCGTGTGCGCCCCAACGCTCCTCGACTTGGCGGATCACCGAGGTCTGGAAGCGCGCGGCGTCGAGCTTGAGTGGGGCGAGTTCGGCGGCCACCACCACGTCGAGGCGTTTCGCGGCGGCACGGCGCAGGTCGTGCAGTGCGCCGGCCTTCTCGCGGTAGACCAGCCCCGCCTTCTGCGCGGCCTTCTCCAGCGCGGCGATGTGCTCGTTCCCGCCCTCGATCGCGTCAAGCGCGGCGCGCATCTCGATCATTTTCGCGGGCAGGTCGTCTGGCTGGCAGGAGTGCTTGCGGCCGGCGGCGCGCAGTTCGAACAGGCGGGTCTCGATGCGGTCGAGTTCGTCAGGGTCGAAGGCGAGGGCGTCGGCGGCACGGTTCAGCGCGTCCTCGGCCTCGCTCGCCTCGATCACCGCGCGGTCGAGCGCGGCTGCGGCTTCGGCCAGGAGTTCGTGTTCGCCCGCGATGTGATCCAGCCGCCGCGAACCGCCGCGCAGGCGGGCCAGAGCCGAATCGGACCCTGTCCACAGGTGCTGGAGCGCGGCAAGGTCGTCCGCCAGCTTCTCGCCCTTCTGCATCTGCGCGCGGGCGGAGGCGAGTTCGTCCTCCTCACCCGCCTCGGGCGCGATCGTGGTGAGTTCGGCAAGGTGCGCCAGGAGTAGGTCCTGATCCTCGGCCGCGCGGTCGACCTGCGCGCGGGCGCGGTCGAGTGTGTCCTGCGCGGCGCGCCAGGCTTTCCATGCCGCCTCGACCCCCGCCACTTCGCCGCCCGCGAAACGATCGAGCAGGGCGCGGTGGCCGCGTGCGTTGACGAGGCCGCGATCGTCGTGCTGACCGTGGATCTCGACCAGCGCCGGCGCGATTTCGCGCAGCAGGGCGACGCCGACCGGCTGGTCGTTGAGGAAGGCCTTGGAGCCGCCGTCTGCCTTGAGCTGGCGCTTGAGAATCAGCGGCTCACCCGGTTCGAGTTCGAGCCCCGCATCGTCGATCACGGCCAGCACCTGAGGCGGCAGCGCGGCGAAGTCGAAGCTGGCGGTGACGCCCGCCCTCGCCTCACCGGCGCGGACCAGGCCGCTGTCGGCCCGGTTGCCCAGCACTAGCCCCAGCGCATCGAGCAGGATCGACTTGCCCGCGCCCGTCTCGCCCGTGAGGACGCCGAGACCGCGTGCGAAATCCAGATCGAGGGCTTCGATCAGGACGATGTTGCGAATGGAGAGCCGGCTCAACATGTTCGCTAAGCGTTCTAGCCGAAGGCGAACCGCGCGTCACCCCGCTTCGCGCATCGCATGACGCGGTTTACCCAGCGTGCCTCACGACAGTCCGCCGGAGAGGAAATGCAGGGCGAATGCGATCCAGACGGCAAGGAAAATACCGCCGATCGCGATCAATTCGGGTGTCCGGTAGCGAGAGGAATTCTTGCCTGCGCCATCGAGGTCGCGATCGGGGCGGAAATCGTGCTTCATGTCCATTGCGCAATAAGACCCTGCCCCTGGTGGCCAGACCGGCGGGCGGAGCATCGCTCCGGCCGCCGGCCGATTGGTTTCCACCGTGTTAGTGAAACAGGGACTAGGACGTTTTTTCGCTATGGAGAAATTACTTAAGCTTCATACTACAATCGATTTAGTGATCTAAACCGATCACCGTTCGTCGCATCAGAAGTTGGACGAGACGGTGAAGCCCCAGGTGCGCGGGTCGCCCGGAAGGCCGGCGATCAGGCCGGTGTTGCCCGGGCCGACGAAGAGCTGTTCGAAGTAGTTCCGGTCAAACGCATTGCGGACCCAGCCGTACACGTTGAAGCCCTCGTCGGTACGGAAGCCGGCGCGGAAGTTGTGCAGGCTGTAGCCGTCCACCCAGGTGTAGGCCGAAGGCGAAGGGTTCGACGAGAAGTTCGAGCGGACGCTGCCGTCGTAGCCGATGTACGCCTCGCCGTCCTTGCCCAGCAGCGTGACCGGAGTGTTGGCCTCGGCGCCGAACGAGAACGACCACTTCGAGACGCCCGGCAGGCGCTGGCCCGAAATGTCGCAGTTCGCCGGGCTGAGCGCACCGGGGACGCCGGGAGCGCCGGGGGTCTGGGTGCCGCTCGCGACAGTGCCGCCGGACAGCTCGGGCGGGCACGGTGCGTCGACGAACTTCTTGTACGTCGCGTCCGTGTAGGCACCGTTGGCATAGGCGTTGAACCGCTCGCTCGGGCGGACCGAGAAGTCGACTTCCACGCCCTGCGAGCGCACTTCGCCGGCATTGGCGAGGTAGCCGCGCAGCACGCCGTACTGGCCGTTGTTCACGTTGGCCTGGTAGTTGGTGATGTCGGAGCGGAAGATCGAGAGGTTGAAGGTGGCGCGGCGGTCCCAGAACTGCGTCTTGATGCCCGCCTCGTAATGATGGACCGACTCCGGCTTCACCGTGGCGGAAGCCAGGATCGGGCTGTTCTGCGCATCCACCGGGACGCCGTTCTGGTTGATGCCGCCCGACTTGAAGCTCTTTGCATAAGTCGCATAGACGAGGACGTCCGGCGCGACCTTGTAGCTGGCGGTGAAGTCGTAGCTGAAGTTCCAGTCGCTGAAGGTCGGCGAGATTTCCTGCGGGGTGTAGATCGCCAGCTGGGCGGCCTCACGCGCGGTGTAGCTGCCGTCGAGGATCAGTTCGGTGCCCTGCCCGTTGAAGACGCGGCGCTGGTAGTAGCCTTCCTTCTTGTCGTAGTTCACGCGCACGCCCGGCTGCAGCGTCAGTTCGGGCGTGATGTGCCAGCTCAGCTGGCCGAAGAGGGCGGCGCTGGTGTTCTTGAGATACTGCGTGTTGTAGGCGACGAGGCCGTTGAGCACGCTGGGATCGTTCGACAGCGCGTTCGAGGGCGCGATGCTCCAGCGGCTCGCGGCGGAGCCCTGCGCTTCGGTGCCCTGCGTGTCGATGCGCTGGTAGAAGCCGAAGGCGCCGACGACGAAGTCGATCTTGTCGCTGCTGTAGTTGTAGCGCAGTTCCTGCGTGTACTGGTCCTGCTGCGAGGGGTTCTGCGACAGCGCGACGATCGGCAGGCCGGTGAAATCACGGTCGTTCGAAGGATCCCAGTCCCAGAAGCGCCAGGCGGTGACCGAGGTCAGCGTGCCCTCGCCCAGTTCCCACTTCACGCGCAGCGAAGCGCCGCCGATCTTGTTCTTCGCCTTCAGCGGCGTGTCGAGGTCGGTCAGGCGATCGAAGGCATCGGTGCTCGGCGGCGCATAGTTCTGCGCGGCGGCAAGCGCGGCGAACTGGCGGTTGAGGGCGCGCTGGGTCAGGCCGGTGCGCACGTAGACCGAGCCGCAGCAGTCGGCATCCTGGTTGCTGAAGTCGCCGGCGAGGGTGACGTCGATGGTGTCGGTGGGCTTCCACAGCAGCTGGCCGCGCAGGCCCAGGTTGTCCTGGCCCTGAATGTGCTCGCCGGTGACGACGTTATAGATCGTGCCCTTGCGGCTGGTCGACGAGATCGCGAGGCGCGCCGCCAGCGTCTCGGACAGCGGGCCGGAGATCGCGGCCTTGGCCTGCTTGAAGTTGTAGTTGCCGACCGAAACCTCGGCCTTGCCCTCGAAGTCGAAGGTCGGCTGGTTGGTGGTGATGTTGATGGCGCCGGCGGTGGTGTTCTTGCCGTAGAGGGTGCCCTGGGGCCCGCGCAGCACTTCGACCTGCGCCACGTCGAGGAAGTCGAACGTCGCCGAGGCCACGCGAGAGTTGTAGACGTCGTCGACGTAGATGCCGACGCCCTGCTCGATGCCGTCGTTGGTCAGGCCGAAAGGCACGCCGAGGCCGCGGATGTTCACGGCGGTGTTGCGCGGGTTCGACGAATAGTACTGCAGCGTCGGCGTCAGCTGTTGAAGGCGCCCGACGTTGAACGAGCCGGTGGAATCGATGTGGTCCCCGCCCACCACGGAGATCGCCAGCGGCACTTCCTGGCTCGATTCGTTGCGGCGGCGCGCGGTGACGACGATATCGCCGCCATGGTCGCGCGCGCCGGTGCCGACGGACGTCTGGTCAGCCTGGGTCGCGGCGGCAGGTGCGGCGTCCTCAGCATGAACGGCGGTCGCAGTCGACGCGAGCATGGTGGTAGCAAGAAGAGTGCGGCGGACGAACGAGTGCATGGATTCAAACCTCATGTACGTTTGTTGATGGACCTGCCCCCCTGGCAGGAATGAAGTAGGACGCGCCAGGCCGCTTCGTGTGCGAATGCGGCAACCCGGAAAACGCCGGGAATTCAGGTGTTCGAAAGGCCATGAAGGCGCGCGCTACCGGCAGCCGGGTCATGCCAGATGCCCCCGAGACGCGGTCCTGCGTTCCCCCTCATATGATCTCCTCTTGGCTGTCATCGCCTTGTGTTGAGCATCCCTAATCTCAACTAATTTGGTGGACAATAGACTTTGGCTATCAGGAGGCAAAGCGAAACTCTTGCACGGCGAAATGGCATCGCGCCGGCGAAGGAGACGTATTTTTTCAGATTTCGCTTCTGCGCTTGCCGACCGCAGGCGCGCGTCGTGCGCTAGAGGCCCAGGGGGCGCAGCTCGCGTATGAGGTCGACCAGCAGGCGCAGGCCGCGCGGCACCTGGCGGCGGCCGGAGTAGTAAATGAAATAGCCGGGCCCCGGCGAGGCCCAGTCCTTCAGGGTCACGCGCAGGCGGTCCTGGGCGATGAGGTCTGCGATGCAGTTTTCGGCGATGTAGATGAGGCCCAGGCCCCGCAGCGCCATGGCGCGGCTGGCGCCGCCGTTGTTGACGGTCACCCCGCCCGGAACGTCGAGCACGAAGGCTTCCTCGCCCCGCTCGAGCTCCCACTTGTACATGCGGTCGTTGCCGAGACGGATGCGGATGCACTGGTGGCGCATGAGATCGTCGGGATGTACGGGCTCGCCGCAGCGCTCGAAATACGCGGGGGAGCCGGCGATGACCCAGTTGAAGTCGGCCGAGAGGCGCTGGGCGATCATGTCCTCGGGCACGGTGCCGCCGAAGCGGATGCCGGCGTCGAAACCCTCCTCGGTCACGTCGACCATCGCGTTGTTGACGCAGATGTCGAGTTCGACGTCGGGGTAGCGCGCCACGAATTCGGGCAGCACCGGGGCGAGCAGCTGCGTCGCCGCGTCGTCGGGCACGTTGATGCGCACGCGGCCGGTCGGCGCGTCGCGGTGGAGGTTGAGGCGATCCTCGGCCTCGTGGATCGCGGTGAAGGGATCGCGGATCGCCTCGTGCAGGTCGTCGCCCGCCGCCGTCAGCGTGACCGAGCGGTTGGTGCGGTTGACCAGCCGCACCTTGAGCCGCTCCTCCAGCCCGCGCAGCGAATGGCTGAGCGCGGAGGCGCTGACGCCCATCTCGGTTGCCGCCTTGCGGAAGTTGCGGTGCCGCGCGATGGCGAGAAAATAGCTGAGGTCAGCGAGGTCGGAGCGCCTGAACGGCATGGATGGGGGCTTCCGGGGACAAAAGAAAAGGGC
Organism: Novosphingobium sp. GW821-FHT09E05; assembly: GCF_059416165.1. Taxonomy (NCBI): domain Bacteria; kingdom Pseudomonadati; phylum Pseudomonadota; class Alphaproteobacteria; order Sphingomonadales; family Sphingomonadaceae; genus Novosphingobium; species Novosphingobium sp. GW821-FHT09E05. The sequence goes on along the minus strand of NZ_JBWKOQ010000001.1, from coordinate 730,790 downwards.
CGCCGGATGGCGACCCCTTTCATCCTAATGCAAGTGGGCCGTTCAGGCCACCTCGCCCAGCCGGTCGAGGTACTTGTCGAGCGTGATCGGATATTCACGGATACGCACGCCGGTGGCGTTGTAGATTGCGTTCGCCACCGCCGCGCCGACGCCGCAGAGGCCGAGTTCGCCCACGCCCTTGGCCTTCATCGGCGAGACCTTGTCGTCCGCCTCGTCGATGAACACGACGTCCTGGTGCGGGATATCGGCATGGACCGGCACTTCATAGCCCGCGAGGTCGTGGTTGACGAAGAAGCCGAAGCGCTTGTCGACCGCGAGTTCCTCCATCAAGGCGCCGCCGACGCCCATGGTCATGGCGCCGATCATCTGGCTGCGCGCCGCCATCGGGTTGAGGATGCGGCCCGCCGCGCAGACCGCGAGCATCCGCCGCACCCGCGCCTCGCCGGTGTAGCGATCGACCGCCACTTCGACGAAGTGCGCACCGAAGGTGGACTGCTGGAACTTCTTGGCGAGGTCGCCGTATTCCATGGTGTCCTCGACGACGATCTCGCCCGACTTCGCAGCCTGCGCGATGTCGGCCGAGCGGTTGCCGACGTGGACCTGGCCGCCTTCGAACACCGCCTCGCCGGGGCCGAAGCCGAGCTTGGCGACGATGGTTTCGCGCAGCTTTACGCATGCGGCATAGACGCCCGAAGTCGAGCTGTTGGCGCCCCACTGGCCGCCCGAACCCGCAGAGACGGGGGACGCGCTGTCGCCCAGCTTCACCACCACCTTGGCCAGTGGCACGCCCATCATCTCCGCCGCTGTCTGCGCGATGATAGTGTAGGTGCCGGTGCCGATGTCGGTCATGTCGGTCTCGACCGTGACTTCGCCCGAGGGGCTCAGCCGCACCCGGGCGCCGGACTTGCCGTTGATATTGTTGCGGAACGCCGCGCCCACGCCCATGCCGATCAGCCATCGGCCGTCACGGACCTGGCCGGGCTTCGCCTTGCGGCGGCTCCAGCCGAAGCGCGCCGCGCCGTCTTCGAGGCAGCGCACGAGGTTACGCTGCGAGAACGGGCGTTCGGGCTTTTCGGGATCGACCTGGGTGTCGTTGAGGACGCGGAAGGCGACCGGGTCCATGCCCAGCTTCTCGGCCATCTCGTCGATGGCGATTTCCAGCGCCATCAGGCCCGGCGCTTCGCCCGGCGCGCGCATGGCGTTGCCTTCGGGAAGGTCCAGGACGGCGAGGCGCATCGCGGTCATGCGGTTGGCGCCGGCGTAGAGCAGCTTGGTCTGCTGCACCGCCACTTCGAGCCCGCCGCCCTCGAGATCACCCGACCAGCTCTCGTGACCGATCGCGCTGATCCTGCCGTCCTGCGTGCAGCCGAGGCGGATGCGCTGGATGGTCGCGGGGCGGTGCGTGGTGTTGTTCGCCATGAACGGACGCGCCAGCGCCACTTTCACGGGCCGCTTAACCGCGCGCGCACCGAGCGCCGCCATGAGCGCATCGGCGCGCAGGAACAGCTTACCGCCGAACCCGCCGCCGATGTAGGGCGAGATCAGGCGCACCTTCTCGACAGGCATGGCAAGCGTGGCGGCCAGATCCTTGAGGCTCCAGTTGATCATCTGGTTGGCGGTCCAGACGGTGAGCTTGTCGCCCTCCCACGCGGCGATGGTGGCGTGGGGCTCCATCATCGCGTGGCTGTGGTCGGGGGTGGTGTAGGTCTGGTCGACCTGCACCGGGGCCGAGGCGAAGGCCCCGTCGAAGTCTCCGACGGCGGTCGGTGCGTCGGAGCCGGGCTGCTCCTTGGCGTCTGTCTTCGCAGCGGCGAGGTCGAACTGGCCGCCATCGCGCGCATAGTCGACGTCGATCATCGCGGCGGCCGCGCGGGCCTGCTCGAAGGTCTCGGCGACGACCACGGCGACGGCCTGGTGGTAGTGCTGCACGTCCGGCCCCGCGAGCAGTTTCGCGGTGTTGTTCTTGCCCTTGCCGAGCTTGCCGGCGTTGCGGTGAGTGACCACCGCAAGCACGCCGGGCGCGCGTTCGGCGCGGGCGCTGTCGATCGAGCGGATCGTGCCCTTGGCCACGGCGGAGCCGAGGATATAGCCGTATGCGGCCTTCCCCGGCACGTCCTGGTGCTCGTAGGAATAGGGCGCGAGGCCGCTGACCTTGAGCGGACCGTCGATGCGGGTGGTGGGCTTGCCGACGACCGTCATCCGGTCGATCGGGTTGGCGCCTGCGGGGGTTTCGAACTTCATGCGTCTCTGGCCTCGGCGATGACGGAAGCGATGGTGCGCTTCGCCAGCATGATCTTGAACGCGTTGTCCTCGCGCGGGGTGGCATCGGCGAACAGGCGATCGGCGACGGGCCCCGCGCCCTTGGGCAGCAGCGCGTCGGCCTCGGCCTCGCGCCAGGGCTTGGGCGCCACCCCGCCGATCGCGACGGCGCCCTTCCCGTCACGCCCGATCACCGCCGCGACGGAGACGAGCGCGAAGGCATAGGAGGCGCGGTCGCGCACCTTGCGATAGATATGCGTGCCGCCGCGTGGTTTGGGCAGCGCGACCGAGATGATCATCTCGCCCTTCTCCAGCGCCGTTTCCAGGTGCGGGGTATCGCCCGGCAGCTTGTGGAAGTCGGCGATGGGGATCGCGCGGGTGGTGCCGTCGGGACGGATCGTCTCGACCGAGGCGTCGAGCACGCGCATGGCCACCGCCATGTCGCTGGGGTGCGTGGCGATGCAGGCGTCGCTGGTGCCCACCACGCCGAGCGGACGCGAGAAACCGCCGATCGCGGCGCAGCCCGAACCGGGCTTGCGCTTGTTGCAGGGCATGTTCACGTCGTAGAAATAGGGGCAGCGGGTACGCTGGAGCAGGTTGCCCGCCGTCGTCGCCTTATTGCGCAGCTGGCCCGAGGCGCCGGCCACGAGCGCGCGGGTGAGCACGCCGTAGCCCTCGCGCACGCGCTTGTCGGCGGCAAGGTCGGTGTTGCGCACGAGCGCGCCGATCCTGATCCCGCCGCCGTCGATCGGCTCGATGTTGTCCATACCGAGGCCGTTGACGTCGATCAGGTGCGTCGGCGTCTCGATCTCGAGCTTCATCAGGTCGAGCAGGTTGGTGCCCCCTGCGATGAAGCGGGCGCCGGGCATCGACGCGGCCTTGGCGGCGGCGTCCTGCGCGCTTGTGGCGCGTTCGTACGTGAAGGGCCTCATGCCTCGACCCCCGCGACCTGGGCCATGGCCTCGGCGATGTTCGAATAGGCGCCGCAGCGGCAGATGTTGCCGCTCATGCGCTCGCGCATCTCGTGGGTGGTCATGGCGGGCGCCTTGCCGATGTCGTCGGTGACGTGGCTGGGAATGCCCGCGCGGATTTCCTCGAGCACCGCGACGGCCGAGCAGATCTGGCCCGGCGTGCAGTAGCCGCACTGGAAGCCGTCATGCTCGACGAAGGCGGCCTGCATCGGGTGCAGGTTATCCGGCGTGCCAAGGCCCTCGATCGTGGTGACCTCGTCGCCTTCGTGCATCACCGCGAGGGTCAGGCATGAGTTGATGCGGCGGCCTTCGACGATGACCGTGCAGGCGCCGCACTGGCCGTGATCGCAGCCCTTCTTGGTGCCGGTGAGGTGCAGATGCTCGCGCAGGGCGTCGAGCAGCGTGGTGCGCGTGTCGAGGGTCAGGCTGACGGCCTTGCCGTTGACCTTCATCCGCACCGCCGCCTGCGGGGGGACCGAGACCTCGCCCTGCGCCAAGGCGACGCCGCCGGGGCCGATGGAACCTGCGAGAGCCGCTCCGGCCGCGCTGGTCTTGAGAACGTCGCGCCGAGAGATCGCTCCGTATCCTTCCGTCATGGTGATGTTCCTTTGTCGGGACCGGGCACGGCGACTGCCGCAACCCGCCGCGCCCTGCTTGCCCAGGTCGCGTCCCTATGTGCCCATCAACCCGTTTTGCGCGCCTTGGTTGCACAATGCCATGGCGCGTAGATTGCATGCGGCGATGAGCAGAACTCAACGTGACGTCAAGTTCTATACACCGCTGGATATAATACCCTGCTTCAGCGGTCGAGCACATTATCCTTGCGCGTGTCCGGCAGCATCAGCGCGGCGATCAGCGAAACGACGCAGAAGGCCGAAACGTACCAGTAGAAACCGTGCTCCATCCCGTATTGCTTGAAGCCGAGCGCGACGTTCTCGGCAGTCCCGCCGAACACCGCATTGGAGATGCCATAGGCAAGGCCGACGCCGAGCGCCCGGACATGGACGGGGAACAGCTCCGCCTTGAACAACCCGCTGACGGAAGTGTAGAAACTGCAGATCGTCAGCCCCGCCGCGATCAGCAGGAAGGCGGCAAGCGGGCTCTGCGCCGTGGCCAGCGCGCCGAACAGGAACGGGGTGCACAGCGCGCCCAGAGCGGCGAACAGGATCATGTTGGTGCGCCGCCCGATCCGGTCGGAAAGCAGGCCCATCAGCGGCTGCTGGACCATGAACACGATCAGCACCACCGTCATCAGCAGCGTCGCGGCCTCCTTGGTCATGCCAACGGTCAGCACCAGGAACTTCTGCATGTAGGTGGTGAAGGAGTAGAACATCAGGCTGCCCCCCGCCGTCAGCGCGGCGACGATGAGGAAGGCGCGGGTCGAGTGGCGGAACAGTTCGGCGAGGCTGCCGGCATGCTCGCCCTCGCGGTCGGCGGCGCTGGCGGTTTCGTGCATGTGACCGCGCAGCAGCACGATGCAGCCGGCGGCCACCGCGCCGATGGCGAAGGCGATGCGCCAGCCCCAGGCCTTCATCCCCGCATCGCCGAACGCCTGCTGGAGCAGCAGGATCACCAGCGTCGCGCTCAGTTGCCCGCCGATCAGGGTGACGTACTGGAACGAGGACCAGAAACCGCGCCGCGTCGGCCCGGCAATCTCGCTCAGGTACGTGGCGGCGGTGCCGTACTGCCCGCCGGTGGAGAAGCCCTGGAGCATCCGCCCGACCAGCAGCAGCGCGGGAGCCGCCGTGCCGATCTGCGCATAGGTCGGCAGCACAGAGATCAGCAGCGCGCCCGCGCCCATCATCAGCACCGAGACCACCATCGCCGCCTGCCGGCCCTTGCGATCGGCATAGCGGCCGAAATACCAGCCGCCGAACGGACGCATCAGGAAGCCGACGGCGAAGATGCCGCTGGTCGCCATGATCTGCACCAGCGGATCGCTCTTGGGGAAGAACTCGGAGGAGAAGTAGAGCGCGGTGAAGGCGTAGACGTAGAAGTCGTACCACTCGATGAGATTGCCCGCCGAGCCCGCCACGATCGCGCGCAGGCGCATGGCGTCGGTGAGCGGCGGCGCTGCGGCCAAGCTTGCGGACATCGTATTCCCCCGTCGTCCCCATGTACGCGGGGACCGCTGGCCATTCTTCAGGCGAGACCTTGCAGGCTGGCCGCGAGCTTGTCTACGTCCGGCCCTTAGATAGGGCCTAAAGATCGGCCAGCGGTCCCGGATCAAGTCCGGGACGACGGGGTATGCCCTGCCCCTCTTTCGTCATCCCCGCGAAGGCGGGTATCCATCTGAAGCCGGTGCGACCCGAAGGCTCATCAGCTGGGTTCCCGCCTTCGCGGGAATGACGAGGGTGGGCTTGGTGGCAGGCCGCTGAGCGGGCTTGGCTGGAACTGCCGTGCTGCCAATTCCGTCGCCCCGCGCAGGCGGGGGCCCCGCTTCTTCCGCGCGAGGTAGAAAGAACAAGCGGGGTCCCCGCCTGCGCGGGGACGACGGGTGTTTGCGGCCGCTAGCCAGCCCCGCCCTCAGAACGCCGCTGCGTCCAGTGCCATCATCGAGGCCTTGCCCGCCTTGATCGCCAGGAACGCGGTGGTCGCCTGGGGCAGGATGCGGTCGAAGTAGAACTGCGCGGTGGTCAGCTTGGCCTTGTAGAAACCGGATTCCTCGGTGCCGCCCGCCAGCTTGTCGCGTGCGATCAGGGCGGATTGCGCGAAGCAGTACGCCATCGCCACGAGGCCCATGAGGCGCAGGTAGTCGGTCGCCGCCGCGCCTGCTTCCTCTGGGTCCTTCATGCCCTTCTGCGCGATCGTCGCGGTGGAGAGCTGGAGCGCGCCGAAGGCCTTTTCCAGCGCCTCGATCATCGGCTTGAACTGGGCGTCGGCCTTGTTCGCCTCGACGAACTGCGAGACCGGGTGGAAGAAGCTGCGCAGGTTGCGGCCCATGTTCGCGGGCAGCTTGCGGCCGACGAGGTCAAGCGCCTGGATGCCGTTGGTGCCCTCGTAGATCATGGCGATGCGCCCGTCGCGCACGTACTGCTCGACGCCGCTCTCGGCGATATAGCCGTGGCCGCCGTAGACCTGCACGGCGAGGTTGGCGCTCTCGTAGCCGAGGTCGGTGAACAGCGCCTTCACCACCGGCGTCATCAGCGCGATGAAGTCGGTTGCACGCTGCCTGACCTCGGGGTCGGTCGAATAACGCTCGGCATCGAGCGCGCGGCTGACCCAGCCGGTCATCGCGCGGCAGCCCTCGTTGTAGGCGCGCATCGTCATCAGCATGCGGCGCACGTCGGGGTGGACGATGATCGGATCGGCCGGGCCGGAGGGGTTCTTCACGCCCGAGAGCGAGCGGCCCTGCAGGCGGTCCTTGGCGTAGTACACGGCCGACTGATACGCCGCCTCGCCGATGCCGAGACCCTGGACGCCGACCGAGACGCGCTCGGTGTTCATCATCTTGAACATGGCTTCCATGCCCTTATGGGGCGTGCCGACCAGCCAGCCGACCGAATCGTCGAAATTGAGCTGGCAGGTGGCCGAGGCCTTGAGGCCCATCTTGTGCTCGATCGCCGCCACCGACACGCCGTTCGACGGACCGGGCGTGCCGTCGTCCTTGGGGAGGTACTTGGGCACGAGGAACAGGCTGATGCCCTTCACGCCCTCGGGTGCGTCGGGAAGGCGCGCGAGGACGAGGTGGATGATGTTCTCGGTCAGGTCGTGCTCGCCCGCCGAGATGAATATCTTGGACCCCGTCAGCTTGTACGAGCCGTCGTCCTGCGTGACCGCCCTGGTGCGCAGCATGCCGAGGTCGGTGCCGCAGTGCGGCTCGGTGAGGCACATCGTGCCCGACCAGTCGCCCGACACCATCTTGGGCAGATAGGCCTGCTTCAGTTCGTCGCTGGCATAGCCCTCGATCGCGGTCGTCGCGCCGTGGGTCAGGCCGGGATAGAGGCTGAACGACAGGTTGGACGAGCAGATCATCTCCTCGGTCATCTTGTTGATCGTCTCGGGCAGGCCCTGCCCGCCCCACTCGGGGTCGGACGCCAGCGCGCACCAGCCGCCCTCACGGAACAGGTCGTAGGCTTCCTTGAAGCCCTTGGGCGTGCGCACGACGCCGTTTTCGAGGGTACAGCCCTCGATGTCGCCGGAGCGGTTGAGGGGCAGCAGCACTTCCTGCGCGACCTTCGCCGCTTCCTCGAGCACCGCGTCGACGAGGTCGGGGGTGAATTCGGACAGCGCCTCGATGTTACCGAAGCCGTCGTCCTGGTGGAGTTCGTGGATCACGAACCGCATGTCGCGCAAGGGCGCTTCGTATACTTGCATGTCACTCTCCTCGGGATCGCCAGATCCGCCGCAACTTATCCCGTCATCTCCGCGACGGCGGGGATCCCGCTTCCTGAACCACGGCACATGGCTGGAGGAAGAAAGCGGGGTCCCCGCCTGCGCGGGGACGACGAGCGAGGTTGGGCGGCCGTGGCGATCCTTTCTTGGTCTATCAGTTCCGCAGCGGCTTGCCGGTTTCGAGCATCTGCTCGACCCGGGCGATCGAGCGGGGCTCACGCACCAGCCGCATGAAGGTCTCGCGCTCCAGCTTGAGCAGTTCCTGCTCGGTCACGGTGTCGACCAGATCCGCCTCGCCGCCCGAGAGCACGCCGGCCAGGGCGTTCGACACCACGACGTCGTAGTCGGTTGCCTTGCCCTGCTTGTGGAAACCGTCGACCGCCATGCCTAGCGCCACTCGCCCGCTCTCGCCCGGCAGGCGGAAGTGCGGGGCCTCGGGCGGGGTATAGCCCTCGACCAGCGACAGCGCCTTCTGCTTGGCGTCGTAGAGCAGGCGGTCACGGTTCATGGTGATCGCGTCGCTCTCGCGCAGGAACAGCAGTTCCTTCGCCTGCGCCGCCGACTTGGAGACGGTGGCGGTGGAGACCGTCTCGAACACCTTGGCGACCGAGGGCATCGGGCCACGCGGCATCAGCTTGTTCTTCTGCCAGCGGTCGAGCATCTCGCCGTTGCCGCCCCAGCCCGGGATCAGCCCGACGCCGCATTCGACGAGGCCGGTGTAGAGCTCGGCATGGGCCTGCACCGCGTCGCAGTGGAGCAGGATTTCGCAGCCGCCGCCGACGGCGAGGCCGGCAGGCGCGCCGACCACCGGGAACGGCGCGTACTTCAGGCCCTTGTAGGCCATCTGCCCGCCCGCCACGAGCTTCTCGATCTCGCTCCACGCCGCGATGTTGAGGGCGAAGAGGGCAAGGCCGAGGTTGGCGCCGGCCGAGAAGCTGTCGGCATCGTTGTAGACGACGAGCGCCTTGTACTGCGCCTTCACCAGGCCGATGGCCTCGACGATGAGCTTCATGACGTCGCCGTCGAGCGCGTTCATCTTGCCGGTGAACTCGAGGCAGACGACGCTGTCGCCCACGTCCCACAGCGCGGCGGAACCGTTCTTGAGCAGCGGCTTCGACGCCAGCTTGACGTCGGCCAGCCGCAACACACCTTCGGGGCGCACGATATCGCGATATTCGCCGTCGAGGCCCAGGTACTGCCGCTTGCCGTTTTCGATGCGGTAGAAGGTCCGATCCCCTGCAACGGTGAGGATTTCCGGCACGGCCTTGCCCTCTGCCGCAAGGCGATCGGCAAGGTACTTGGCGCCGAGCGTGTCGATCATCTCGAACGGGCCGGCCTTCCAGTTGTAGCCCAGCTTCATCGCGTCATCGATCGACACCACGTCCGACGCGGCGGTCGGCACGAGGCTGGCGGCATAGGCGAGCGTCGCGCCCAGCACGGCCCAGGCATAGGCACCGATGTCGCCCTTGCTCTCGACCAGTGCCTTGAGGTCGCCCCGCGAAGCCGCGCCGCGCGGGCCCTGCGCCGTGATGGTGGGCCGATATTCGCCGGTCGCAAGGTCGATGGTTTCCTTGCGGCGACCGGCCTCCTTGTTCAGGCGGTAGAAGCCGCCCTTGCCCTTGCGGCCGGTGTACCCCTCGCCGATCATCTTGGTGATGAGCGGAATCTCGCGGGCGATGCCGTGGTAGAGGTCGCCCTCGGGCAGCGTCGAGGTGAGGCTGGCCTGCAGGTGCGGCATGAGGTCGATGCCGACGAGGTCGACGAGGCCGAAGATGCCGGTCTTGGGCACGCCCATCGGCTTGCCGGCGATGGCGTCGGCCAGTTCGACCGTCAGGCCCATGTCGAACGCGGCGTTGAGGCCGAGCTGGATCCAGTAGGTGCCGATGCGGTTGGCGATGAAGCCCGGGGTGTCGTTGGCCGTGACCACCGTCTTGCCCATGGCGACGTCGGCAAACTGCTCAACCTTGGCGGCAACGGCGCTGTCGGTCGACGGGCCGGTGACGATCTCCATGAGACGCATGTAACGCGGCGGATTGAAGAAGTGGGTGATGAGGAAGTCGCGCTTGAACGCCTCCGAACGCCCCTCGACCAGCTGGCCGAGCGGGATCGTCGAGGTGTTCGACGACACCGCCGTGCCCTCGCGCTTTACCGCTTCGAGCTTGGCGTAGAGGCCCTGCTTGATGTCGAGGCGTTCGATCACCGCTTCGATCACCCAGTCGCACTCGGCGACCTTTTCAAGGTGATCCTCGATGTTGCCGGTCTCGACCAGTTTGGCCGCCGACTTGCTCATGAACGGAGCGGGCTCGGTCTTGAGCATCTTGGCCACCGCGCCCTCGGCGATGGCGTTGCGGTTGGCGCCTTCCTTCGGAACGATGTCGAGCAGCAGCACGGGCACGCCGGCATTGGCGACCTGCGCCGCAATGCCTGCGCCCATTGTGCCCGCGCCGATGACGCAGACCTTCTTGATCGTGTTGTCGCTCATTCCACGGCCTCCAGAACGGTGGCGATGCCCTGCCCGCCGCCGATGCACTGGCTGGCGAGCGCGTACTTGCCGCCCTCGCGCTTGAGCAGCGAGGCCGCCTTGCCGACGATGCGCGCGCCGGTCGCGCCGAGCGGGTGACCGATGGCGATGGCGCCGCCGTCGATGTTCACCTTCGCGCGGTCGAGGCCGAGGTCCTTGATGCAGGCGAGCGCCTGGCTGGCGAAGGCTTCGTTCAGTTCCACCACGTCGAGGTCGGCGGCGGTGATACCGGCGCGTTCGAGCGCCTTCTGGCTCGAGAGGATCGGACCGAGGCCCATCGTCTCGGGCGCGCAGCCGGAGATCGCGACCGACTTGATGCGGGCGAGGATCGGCAGGTTATGGGCGCGCGCGTATTCCTCGGTGGTGACGAGCACCGCGCTGGCGCCGTCGGTCAGCGGCGAGGAGGTGCCGGCGGTGACCGAACCGCCCGCATCGAACGCAGGCTTGAGCCCGGCGAGCGCCTCGGCAGTGGTTTCGGCGCGGATGGTGCCGTCTTCCGAGACGGTGCCGCCCTTGGTTTCGATCGGGACGATCTCGTCGCTGAGCTTGCCGCCCTCACGCGCGGCGGCGGCCTTCTTCTGGCTCTCGACGGCCAGCGCTTCCTGCTCGGCGCGCGGAATCTGGTACTTGGTGGCGACGTTCTCTGCCGTCTCGCCCATGCCCATGTAGACGGCGCTCTTCTTGGCGAGCGCGGGGTTGGGCAGCGGGTTGAAGCCCATCATCGGCACCCGGCTCATCGATTCCACGCCAGCGCAGACGAAGACTTCGCCGGCACCGACGGCGATCTGGCCGACCGCGATGTGGATGGCGCTCATCGACGAGCCGCAGAAACGGTTCACCGTCATGCCGCCCACCGAAATCGGCAGGTCGGCCAGCAGCCCGATCAGGCGCGCGACGTTGAGGCCCTGCTCGCCTTCGGGGAAGGCGCAGCCGACGATGATGTCCTCGATGTCGGCAGGCTCGACGCCGGTCTTCGCGATCAGGCCGCGGATCACCTGCGCGGCGAGGTCGTCGGGGCGGACGCGGGCCAGGGCGCCCTTGCCGGCAAGGTGGAAGGGCGAGCGGGCATAACCCGCAATCACGACGCTTTGCATGCATTCTCTCCATGGGCGGACCGGCTCGGTTGATACCGAATCCGTTGCGATCCTCGTTCTCGCGAACGTCTTCCCTAAAGGTGCGAATCTTTCCCTATACGTCAAGCAAATTTTGGGTTAGACCGATTCTCGTTCGGGTCAGGATCGAACAGCCACCTTCGTGAAAGGGGCGGGTCCTGGCGCACAAGCGAACACGGGTAGAGAGATGGAGAGGTCGCTCAAATGCACGTGATGAAACATCTGGCGCTGGCATTGGTTGCCGCCGGCGCCGCCGCGCTCACGCCAGCCTATGCTGCCGAGGGCGACTCGGTCGTCGGCACCTGGCGCACCCCTGCCAAGAACGGCAGCGTCGAGATCGCCCGCTGCGGCGGCTCGATCTGCGGCAAGCTGCTGTCTTCCGAGCACCTGAGGACCAATCCCGACCTGCGGGACGTCGCCAACAAGGACACCACCAAGCGCGAACGCCGCCTCAAGGGGCTCCAGATCCTCGGCGGCTTCACGCTGGAAAAGGGCGTCTGGACCGGCGGTTCGATCTACAATCCGGAAGACGGCGGCACCTACAAGGCGACCATCACGCCCGCCGGCGCCGATACCCTCAAGCTCAAGGGCTGCATCGTCTGGCCCTTGTGCAAGACCCAGACCTGGACCCGGATCAAGTAGGCGGCTTGCCCGGTGCCGGGCATACCGTTGATAACACGCGAAAAGCAATCGCTTAGGGAGAGTACCGAAATGCCTACCAAGTCACGCCGCATCCTTCTCGCCGGCGCGGCCAGCGCCGTCGCCTTCGCTTATGCCGGCGCTGCACACGCCCAGGCCTTCTACCTGCAGGAACAATCGGTTCGCGGCCAGGGCCGCGCCTTCTCGGGCGAGGCGGCCGACACCGGCGTCGATTCGCTGTGGTGGAACCCGGCCTCGATCGCCGACATGCAGGGCGGCGAGGCGGCCATCCGCGGCAGCTTCATCCGCCCGCGCGGCGACGTGGTCGACAACGGCTCGGTGATCGTGCGTCCGGCGCAGGCACCCCGATCGGTCGGCGGCAACCCGGTTGCGAAGAACCCGATCGACAACGGCATCCTGCCCTCGGGCGCGATCGCCTACGGCTTCGGAAAGGTGGCGGTCGGCCTCGCGGTGACCGCGCCCTACTCGTTCACCACCAACTACGACGCCGACAGCTGGACGCGCTACTCGGCGGACAAGACCAAGCTGCGCACTTACGACATCCAGCCGAGCGTCGCCGTCGCGGTGACCGACTGGCTGCGCGTGGGCGCCGGTGCGAACATCGAGTATGTCGACGCCTCGCTCGGCAACTACCTGCCCAACCTTTCGCCGCTGCTGGCCGACGGCCACCAGAACCTCAAGGGCGACGGCTGGGATGTGGGCTGGTCCGCCGGCCTGCAGATCCATGAAGGCCCCGTCACGATCGGCGCCGCCTACAAGTCCGCGATCAAGCACAAGCTAGACGGCAGCGTGACGATCGAGGGCCTCGCCGGCCCGCTCGCCGGACAGAACGGCACGATCAACACGACCGCGACGTTCAGCACGCCGTGGCAGGCCATCGGCAGCGTGCGCGCCAAGTTCAGCCCCAAGCTGACCTTCAATGCGCAGGTCGTGCGGATGGGCTGGAGCGAGTTCGACTCGATCGACCTCGGCGCCCCGCTCAACACCGCCATCCCCGAGAACTACAAGAACACGTGGACCTGGGCGATGGGGCTCGACTACGACGTGACCCCGCAGTGGACGGTGCGCACCGGCTTCCAGCGCGGCATGACCCCCACCCGCAACGGCGAACGTGACGCCCGCGTGCCCGACAGCAACCGCTGGAACTTCTCGGCGGGCACCAGCTACGCCATGAACTCGAAGTTCACGATCGATGCGGCGGCGTCCTACATCACCTTCAAGGACGCGACGATCGACCGCACGACGGCGGCCTATGCCGGAACCCCGGTACAGACCCCGATCCTGGTGGACGGCGAACTGCAGGACGCTTCGGCCCTGGTGCTCTCCCTCGGCGCAAGGATGGCCTTCTGATGAATGACGCGGCGCGGATCGGCGGGGTCGCTTCCGCCACCCTGAACACCCAACCGGCAGAAGAGATGCCGCCGATCGCGCCGCGTCTGCTGACCGACCTGCTCGACCACGCCGTGGATGCCCACGGCAACTGGCCGGCGGTCGACTTCATGGGTCGCAAGTGGACTTATGCCGAGATCGGCGCGCTCTCGCGGCGCGCCGCTCGAGGGTTGCAGGACCTCGGGGTGGTCAAGGGCACGCGCGTCGGCCTGTGCCTGCCCAATACGCCCTATTACGTGATCTGCTACTTCGCGATCCTGCGCATCGGCGCGGTCGTGGTGAACTTCAACCCGCTATACACCGAGCGCGAGATGGCCCACCAGGTCGAGGATTCGGGCTGCGAGGTGATGATCGCCACCGACCTCGCGCTGTGCCTGCCCAAGCTGGAGCCGCTGGTCGGCGTCCGCAACAAGGAGGGCGGCTGCCTCAAGCGCGTCATCGTCTGCCCCTTCGCGGACGTTCTCCCCGCCTTCAAGCGCCGCGCCTTCCTGCTGTTCAAGCGCGGCGACATCGCCCACGAGCCGCACGACCTGCGCTTCGCCCGCTTCGAGAACCTGATCGCCCGCGACGCCCCGCTCGATCCGGTCGAGCGCTCGCCCCATGACCTCGCCGTGCTGCAGTACACCGGCGGCACCACCGGCGTGCCCAAGGGCGCGATGCTAAGCCACGCTAACCTCGCCGCTAACTCGGCGCAAATGATCGCCCACGTCGGCCACATGCCCGACAAGCAGGAGCGCACGCTGGGCGTCCTGCCGCTGTTCCACGTCTTCGCGCTGACCACCGTGCTGCACTACTCGGTCGACACCGCCGCCGAGATGATCCTGCTGCCGCGCTTCGACATGAAGTCGTTCCTGGCCACCGCCAAGCGCACCAAACCCACGCAGTTCTTCGGCGTTCCGACGCTCTACACCGCGCTCAACGGCCAGCAGCTCCACGGCGAGTTCGACCAGACTCGCGTGTGCATCTCGGGCGGCGCCCCGCTGCCGCTGGAAGTCCGCCGCGAGTTCGAGCAGAAGACCGGCGTCAACGTGGTCGAAGGCTACGGCCTGTCCGAGGCGAGCCCGATCATCGCCTGCAACCCGCTGGAAGGCCTCGTCAAGGACAACTCCTGCGGCCCCGCATTCCCCGGCACCCAACTGGAAATCCGCGATCCCAATGACCCCACCCGCACTCTGCCCCCCGGCGAAAAGGGCGAGGTCTGCGCGCGCGGGCCCCAGGTCATGAAGGGCTACTGGAACCGCCCCGAGGAAAGCGAGAAGACCTTCGTCTACGGGGCTTTGCGTACGGGAGACATTGGCTATCTCGACGAAGACGGCTATCTCTTCCTCGTCGACAGGATCAAGGACGTGATCCTGTGCGGGGGCTACAACGTCTATCCCAGGATCATCGAGGAAGCGCTCTACGAGCATCCGATGGTCTCGGAAGCGGCGGTGATCGGCGTGCCCGACACGTACCGGGGGCAGTCCCCGAAGGCGTTCGTGGCGCTGCATGCGGGGGATATCTTGGACGAACAGACATTGCTGGCCTTCCTGCGCGAGCGGCTGAACAAGATCGAGATTCCCTCCTCCATCGAATTCCGCGACGCGCTGCCCAAGACCATGGTCGGCAAGCTCTCCAAGAAGGATCTCGCCGCCGAGGAAGCCGCCCGGCGCGCCGGCCAGAGCGGCGCGCCCGCTTGAACCCTCCCCCGGCCTCCGCTCCCCTGCCCGAGCACGCGGAACAGCCTGAGATGACCGGCATCCAGGACGTGGCGACTCAGCTCGGCGTGACGATGCGGACCTTGCGCTTCTACGAGGACAAGGGCCTGATCGCGCCGCAGCGGGTGGGCACCATGCGCATCTATTCGAAGCGCGAGATCGGGCGGATGCAGCTGATCCTGCGCGGCAAGCGCCTGGGCTTCTCGATCCGCGAGATCAAGGAATTCCTCGACCTCTACGACGTCGATCCCGAGCACCATGAGCAGGTCCGCATCCTCCAGGCCAAGGTCGCCACCCGCGTGGACGACCTGCGCAAGCAGAAGCGCGCGATCGAGCAGACGCTGGAGGAACTGCTGTCGATCGAACGGCAGGCCCTCGCATGGCTGGAAGGCTCGCCGGTCAAGCCGGTCGGGAACACCGCATGACCGAAGCCGTCGCCGAATTGAAGTCGCTGCTCGAGGTCGAGGAGATCGACACCGACCTGTTTCGCGGCGCCGCCTCGGCCGAAGGGCCGGGCCGCGTGTTCGGCGGTCAGGTGGTTGCGCAGGCGCTCGCCGCCGCCGCGCGGGGCGTGAGCGGGGAGCAGCAGGCCCACTCGCTCCACGCCTATTTCCTGCGCGCCGGGGACACCACGCGCCCGATCATCTACCGCACCTTGCGCGATTTCGACGGCGGCAGCTTCGCCAATCGCCGCGTCGTCGCCATGCAGGGCGGCAAGCCGATCCTCAACCTTGCCGCCTCGTTCCACCGCCGCGAGGAAGGCTTTGCCCACGCCGCGCCGATGCCGCAGGTGCCGGGTCCCGAACACTGCCCAGAACTGGCCGCCGCGCTTGCCGCTGCCGGGCAGAAATTCCCGCAGGCCATGCTCGAGCGCCTCGCCGCCTTCGAGGTCCGCCCCGGCCCGCCCGCATCGGACACCGCGGGCACGCCGCGCCAGTTCCTATGGTTCCGGCTTGCGGCGCCAATGGAAGCCGACGACGCCCTGAAGCGCGTGGTCCTCGCCTACGCCAGCGACTTTGCGCTCGTCTCCACCGCGGTGCTGCCGCACTCGCCGAGCTTCTTCACGCCGGGCTTGCAGGTGGCCAGCCTCGACCACGCGGTCTGGTTCCATTCCACGCCGCAGGTGGGCGACTGGTTGCTCTATGCGATGGATAGCCCTTGGGCCGGACACGCGCGCGGCTTTGCGCGCGGGTCGATCTACGACCGCGCCGGCAATCTCGTCGCCAGCGTCGCGCAGGAGGGCCTGTGCCGCGTGGTGAAGCGCGAGGGTTGAAAGCTCTGCTTTTGCGCGCCCTCGATACCATTGCTCCATTGTCAATCAATCCAATTGAGTTGACGGGCGGAACTGAGTAGTCGGATCGCATGAGGACGGACGCCTTGCCAGGTCGCCGCAGAACGCGGATGACGGCGCCAGGCAGCCGAAGCCCCTGCCGGGCATTGTTCCGGCGGACACGATCTGGAGACGACACGATGCACAAATCCCGCGCAGTGCTGGCCGTGGCCCTGGGCCTTGCGATCGCGCTTCCCGGCTGCTCCGGCGGCGGAGAGGGCAAGTCGGGCGCGGTCCAGATCACCAACGTCAGCTACGACCCCACGCGCGAACTGTACGAGGCGATCAACCCCGCCTTCGCCGCGTACTGGAAGAAGAAGACCGGCAAGAACGTCAGCTTCCGCATGAGCCATGGCGGCTCCGGCAAGCAGAGCCGCGCGATCATCGACGGCCTCGACGCCGATGTCGCCACCCTCGCGCTGGCCTACGACATCGACGCGATCGCCGACAAGGCGAAGCTCCTCCCCGCCGACTGGCAGACCGCGCTGCCCGACAATTCCTCGCCCTACACCTCGACGATCGTGTTCCTCGTGCGCAAGGGCAATCCCAAGGGCATCCGCGACTGGGCCGACCTGGTCAAGCCGGGCGTCGAGGTCATCACCCCGAACCCCAAGACCAGCGGCGGCGCCCGCTGGAACTTCCTCGCCGCCTGGGCCTATGGCCGCAAGGCCGGCGGCTCCGATCAGGCCGCTGAAACGTACGTCCGCAATCTCTTCACCCACGTCCCCGTGCTCGACAGCGGCGCACGCGGCGCGACAACGACCTTCGTGGAGCGCGGCATCGGCGACGTGCTGATCGCCTGGGAGAACGAGGCTCTCCTCGCCGAGAAGAAGCTGGGCGCGGGCAAGTTCCAGATCGTCGCCCCGTCGATCTCTATCCTCGCCGAACCGCCGGTCGCGGTGGTGGCTAAGAACGCGGCGAAGCACCACACCGAGGAAGTCTCCAAGGCCTACCTAGAGTACCTCTATACCCCCGAAGCGCAGGTCGCGATCGCCCGCAACTTCTACCGCCCGAGCGACCCCAAGATCGCCGTGCAGTTCAAGTCGACCTTCCCCGACATCCCGATGGCCACCATCGACAAGGACTTCGGCGGCTGGCGCGCCGCCCAGAAGACGTTCTTCGACGACGGGGGCGTGTTCGACCGCATCTCCACGAAGAAATGATGACGCGCGCTCGCCGGTTGCCCGATGCCATCGAAACGCGATTGCCCATAAAACCCCGTCGCCCCCGCGAAGGCGGGGGCCCCGCTTCCTTCGCGCGCTTGAAGGAACAAGCGGGATCCCCGCCTTCGCGGGGATGACGAGGGTTTTGAGCGGAAAGTTCGATTGGCCTTTTCAGCACAGGCAGGAAGGTGTTCCAAACCCACGTTCCGTTCGTGTCGAGCGAAGTCGAGACACCCAGAGCCCGGGCTGGCCTACCTCGACTTCGCTCGACACGAACGGATGAGCAGTGTTTTACCCAGGCAGACCGGACTTTCATGACGAATCGAGCAGACCCCTGCAGATGACCGCATCCCTCGCCGCCCCCTTGCCCAGCCGGGCCCGCCGCCGCTGGCGCCAGCCGTCGGTGCTGCCGGGCTTCGGCCTGACGTTCGGGCTCAGCCTCGGCTGGCTGACGCTGATCGTGCTGATCCCGCTGGCGACGATCTTCCTCAAGTCCGCGGGCATGGGCTGGGACCAGTTCGTCGCCGTTGGGCTCTCGGATCGCGCCATGGCCGCCTATCGGCTGAGCTTCGGCACGGCCGCCGCCGCAGGCCTCGTCAACGCGGTGTTCGGGCTGCTCGTGGCGTGGGTGCTGGTGCGTTACACCTTCCCCGGCCAGCGGCTCATCGGCGCCGTGGTCGACCTGCCCTTCGCGCTGCCCACCGCCGTCGCCGGTATCGCGCTCACCACGCTCTATTCGCCGAGCGGCTGGGTCGGCCAGTTCCTCGACCCGCTGGGCATCAAGGTCGCCTTCACGCCGATCGGCATCACCGTGGCGCTGGTCTTCATCGGCCTGCCCTTCGTGGTGCGCTCGGTCGAGCCGGTGCTGGCGGACCTCGGCCACGACGTCGAGGAAGCCGCCGCGACGCTCGGCGCCACCCGGTTCCAGACCTTCCGGCGCGTGATCTTCCCCGCGATCTTCCCCGCCCTCCTCACCGGCTTCGCGCTCGCCTTCGCGCGCGGCGTGGGCGAGTACGGATCGGTGATCTTCATCTCGGGCAACATGCCCGGCCGCACCGAGATCGCGCCGCTGCTGATCGTTACCCAGCTGGAGCAGTACAATTACGACGGCGCCACCGCGATCGCCACGATCATGATGCTGGTCTCCTTCGCGATCCTGCTGGCGCTCAACCTGGTCCAGGCGGCCGGCCGCCGGAGGTACGGCGCATGAGGCGTTCCACCACCGAAAGCCGCGCGCTGCAGTTTGTGCTGATCGGCACCGCGCTGGTGTTCCTCGCCTTCTTCCTGCTGCTCCCCCTCGTCGCAGTCTTCGGCGAGGCGCTGAAGGCGGGCATCGGCCCGTTCCTCGACGCCGTTTCCGCGCCCGACGCCTTGTCCGCCATCAAGCTGACCCTGCTGATCGCGGCGATCAGCGTGCCGCTCAACCTCGTCTTCGGCGTGGTGGCGAGCTGGGCGATCACCAAGTTCCAGTTCCCCGGCAAGAGCCTGCTGATCTCGCTGATCGACCTGCCCTTCTCGGTCTCGCCGGTGGTCTCGGGCCTGATGTTCGTGCTGCTGTTCGGCGCCAACGGCTGGTTCGGACCGTGGCTGGCGGAGCATGACCTCAAGATCATCTTCGCGGTCCCCGGCATCGTCCTTGCCACCGTGTTCATCACCTTCCCCTTCGTCGCGCGCGAGCTGATCCCGCTGATGATGGAGCAGGGCAAGGACGAGGAGGAGGCCGCGATCTCGCTGGGCGCCAGCGGCTGGCAGACGTTCCGCCACGTCACCCTGCCCAACATCCGCTGGGGCCTGCTCTACGGCGTGCTGCTCTGCAATGCGCGCGCGATGGGAGAGTTCGGCGCCGTCTCGGTCGTCTCCGGGCACATCCGGGGCGAGACCAACACGATGCCGCTCCACGTCGAGATCCTCTACAACGAATACGACTTCGTCGGCGCCTTCGCGGTCGCCTCGCTGCTCGCAGGCCTCGCGCTGGTGACGCTCGTCGCCAAGACCGTGCTGGAGTGGCGCTTCAACCTTCACGGGAGTGCCTCGCATTGATCCGGGTCCAGAACGTCACCAAGACCTTCGGCGATTTCGCCGCGCTTCACGGCATCGACCTGGAGATAAAGCCGGGTGAATTCGTCGCCCTGCTCGGCCCCTCGGGTTCGGGCAAGACGACCTTGCTGCGCATCATCGCCGGGCTCGAATTCCAGGACGGCGGCGAAGTCCTGTTCGACGGCGAAGACGTCTCCAGCCGCTCGGTGGGCGAGCGCCATGTCGGGTTCGTGTTCCAGCAATACGCGCTGTTCAAGCACATGACCGTGGCCGAAAACGTCGCCTTCGGCCTCTCGGTGCGCCGCAAGGGCCGCCCGCCCAAGGCCGACATCCGCGCCCGCGCCGAGGAACTGCTGCGCCTCGTCCAGCTCGAAGGGCTCGGCAAGCGCTACCCGGGCCAGCTTTCCGGCGGCCAGCGCCAGCGCGTCGCGCTTGCCCGCGCGCTCGCCATCGAGCCGCGCGTGCTGCTGCTCGACGAGCCTTTCGGCGCGCTCGACGCCAAGGTCCGCAAGGACCTGCGCCGCTGGCTGCGCGACCTCCACGAGAGCATGGGCCTGACCTCGATCTTCGTCACCCACGACCAGGAGGAAGCGCTCGAACTCGCCGACCGCGTGGTGGTGATGGACCACGGCCGGATCGAGCAGGTCGGCACCCCCGAGCAGGTCTACATGGAGCCGGCGACGCCCTTCGTCTCGAACTTCGTGGGCGAGACCAACCTGCTGCCCGGCGGCGTCCACGCGCGTCCGCACGACATCGAGCTGGTGAGCGACGGCGGCACCCCGGTGCTGGTCGAGAACGTCTTCCGGCGCGGTGGTTCCTGGCGGGTGGAAGGCCGGATCGACGGCCACGACAAGGTCGTGGAATTCGACGTCGACGCCGCGCAGCCCGCTCCGAAACTGGGCGACACGGTGCGCATCCAGCCGCGCCGGGTCCGCGAGTTTTCCAGCTGAAGCCGTCCACCGTCGAGGAAGTCCGGGCCTTTTGATTGTGGCACCCGTTCGATCGAACGGGCAGCCATCCCAGCCAGCCGGAGGGGGTACCCGGCAGACCCACGGGTCCGTGCCGGCGACCGGCATCGGGCATCACGAGACAACGGTGGTCAAGCCGGGCTTCTTCGTTCACGAAGGTGGGCGATGCGGGGCGTGAGGGTGGACAGGCGTGGCGGAAGAAGTGTTGGCTACGGCTCCAGATAGGTCCGCAAAAGGCTGGTCATCTCTCAACTGCCTGACGGCGTCGCAAATTCTGGTCGCTTTCGCGGCGCGGTTCGCTCTGTGGCCGGCCCCTCACCCCTTGGTCGTCCTCCGAAGTTTCATGTATCATGATCTTTGGGTCATCCTCTCCTTTTCCCTTGTCTCGGGGACCCTGCTCTTCCTGTCTGGACGATGGCCCGCCATGCGGTTCGCGATCGTCGCGCTGGCCTGGGCGTTCGCGCTTGGCCATCTGGCCCTGCTGGTCATCAACGTGTCCGCCGTACAGTGGCTCGGCGCGCCGCTGACGTTTCAATGGCTGCTGGCCGCCGATATCGCCTGGAACGGAACCTCGCAGCTGATGGTCAGCTCGGTGATGACGACAGGACAGGTGATCGGCCTGGCCCTTGCGCTCCTGTCGCCGGTGGGCCTGCTTTTCCTCGCTCGACGCGGGCCGCTGGCCGGGTGGTGGGGCCGACCGGGGCCGGCAGCGCTGATGGCCGCCGGCTGCGCCTTCGTTCTCCTGACCTCGCATCCGCCCCTGCCGGATCGCTGGCGCGACGCCGTGACCAATCCGGTGGTCGAAATGGTCAGCTCCAGCATGTCGGATACGGTCCGCGACCTGCTGACAGGCCCCACCGATGGGAAAACCGGCGAATACGCGGCGCAGCAGGCCGCGCCGCCCTCGCATCCGGCCGCCGGATTGACCCGCCGGGATATCCTGGTGGTCGTGCTCGAGTCCGTGCGCGCCCGGACCGTCAGAGAGCACCTAGACGAGTTGCCGACGCTGCGCAGGCTGGCGGAGACCGGCACGCAGTACCCCAACGCCAGCGCATCCGTCTCCACGTCGTTGCGCACGATGTTCTCGCTGCTGTTCTCGCGCTATCCCCACTTCGGCTACCGGGTCGAAGCGATGGACGTGGCCAGTGGCTATCCCGAGCCCTTCCTGCGCACGTTGCGGCGCAGCGGCTATCGAAGCACCTTCATCCTGGGCGGCGACTTCGCGTTCCAGAACAGCGGCGCCATGCTGGCCAGCACCGACACCGGCCCCACCGCCGACAGCACCACCATCCGCTGCGACGCCCGCTGGGACCTCAGCGACAGGAGATTCGCGGCGAACATCTACCTCCCCGATGCGTGCACCTACGACACTGCGGAACGCTGGTTCCTGGCCACCCCCGACCCGAGGGTCGCGGTGGTCTGGCCCGAGGCCACCCATTTCCCCTACTTCGTCCAGGGTACCGGGCCGCTGCCGGCGAAAGGCTCCCCCGCGGCATACCTGGCCGCGATCAAGCATTCGGACCTGCTGCTGGGCCGGATGCTGGCGAGAATGGCCAGGGCGGGCATCCGCCCCGTAGTGCTGGTCATCGGCGACCACGGGGAGCAGTTCGGCGAACATGGCTTCCAGATGCACAGTCAGACCATATACCAGGAGGAGGTCAACATCCCCTTCATCCTGTCCGGTCCCGGGGTTCCGGCAGGCAAGCGCGACGACCGGCTGGTCAACCTGATCGACATCGCGCCGACCCTGCTTCAACTCGCCGGGGTCGACCGGCCGGCCGGCTGGCAGGGTATTTCCACGCTGGGCAGCCGGCGCAGGAGCCGGGACTATTCCTTCGCGCTGGTTCGACAGCCGCAGGCCGGCATGCGGACCGGGGGCGTCAAATACATCCACGACATGCGAACCGACCGGATCGTAGCCTACGACCTCGCCGCCGACCCCGGCGAGCAGGCGCCGCGCCATGTCGATGGCGCCGAGGCCGCGCAGGTCCGCAAGGCCATCGCCACCTGGGCTCAGTACAACGCCGCGCTCTATCGCTACCGGTAATCGCCCCGTTCGCGCCGCCATCCGCCTCAGGCGGGCGTCTCGACCAGTTCCGCGATCTCGAAGGTGAAGCGGGTCCAGCCGCGCAGCCGCGCCGCGTCCGCCAGCGGGGCTCGTTTCCTCTTCGCCTCGGCCAGCGAGCGAGCGTGGCCCCAGAAGACCTCGGTCTTGCCGTTCTCCTGCACCGCGACCACGCGCCAGTAATGGGTGAAGGCGTCGGCGGTGGGGCCGATGGTCTTCACGTAGCCGTCGGGCATCGTCGCGGTGAGGTAGCGTTTGCGGCGAGCCATCAGCGCGCGAGGATGCCCGCCATGATGATGTCGATGGTATGTGCGCGGTAGCGGTCGCGCAGTTCCTCGGTCAGGGTGTCCTGGTCGAAGCAGTGCTTGAGCACGAGCCGCGCCGAGAAGAAGCGGTCGACCGCGCCGGTGACGGTGAAGTAGAACAGCTGCGGGTCGATCTCGCGGAAGACGCCCGCCGTCACCCCGTCGCCGATCAACTGCTCGTAGGCGCGGTAGATCGGCGAGAGGTAGCAGTCCGCGATGCGGCGGGCCTCGGCGTCGTCGCTCTCGCGCACCATGCGCATGGTCAGGCGGTTGAGGTAGGGCACCTCGTAGAAGGTATCGACGACCTTCCACAAGTGGCGGCGCAGCTTGGCCTCGGGCTCCCACCCGTCCTTGGCGAGGAGCGCGTCGACGCTCCTGACGATCGCCTGCCAGTCGCGGTCGAGCAGCGCTTTGAGAAGCCCCGCCTTGTTGCCGAAGTAGTACTTCACCAGCGCCGAGTTGAGTCCGGATCGCAGGCTCAGTTCGGACAGCGAGATGTCCACCACGTCGCCCTCGCGCATGATCGCGCTCGCGGTGTCGAGCAGCATCGCGCGCGCGCCGGGGGGCGCGGCAACGTCGGTCTGCGGGAGGGCGGTGCGTTCCTTCATTGCAGCCTTACTTCGGGCCCAGGCGGATGGCGCCGTCGAGGCGGACGCTTTCGCCGTTCATGTAGTCGTGACCGAGCAGGAACAGCGCGAGGTCGGCGTATTCCTCGGCCTTGCCGAGGCGCTTGGGGAACGGCACCATCGCCGCGAGCGCATCCTGCACGCCCTGCGGCATGCCGGCCATCATCGGCGTCTCGAAGATGCCGGGCAGGATGGTGTTGACGCGGATGCCCTCGCTCATGAGATCACGCGCGACGGGCAGCGTCATCGCCAGCACGCCGCCCTTGGACGCGGCATAGGCGGCCTGGCCGATCTGCCCGTCCTGCGCCGCCACCGAGGCGGTATTGACGATCGCCCCGCGCGAACCCGACGCATCCAGCGGCTCGAGCGTGGACATGCCGGCGGCGGACTTGCTGATGCAGCGGAAGGTGCCGACGAGGTTGATGGCGATCGCCTTCTCGAACAGGGCCATGTCGTGTGCGCGCGGCTCGCCGGTCTCGCGGTTCTTGCCCACGGTCTTGGCGGCGGGCGCGATGCCGGCGCAGTTGACCAGCACGCGCTCCTGCCCGTGGGCCGCGCGTGCCTTGGCGAAGCCGGCGACGACGCTGTCCTCGTCCGTCACGTTGACCGCGCAGAACACGCCGCCGATCTCGGCCGCCAGCGCTTCGCCCGCCTCGGCGTTGAGATCGAAGATCGCGACCTTCACGCCCCTGGCGGCCAGCGCGCGCGCTGTGGCGGCGCCGAGCCCCGAGGCCGCGCCGGTGACGACGGCGGCAGTGTTGCCATCAAGCTTCATCTCGATTTCCTTTCGGTAAGCGCCCTATGCCTTCCCGGTGTCCCGCGACAAGCATTTAGACCGCATGATTTAATCAACCGGTTAAATGGCCGGGGCACGCAGGTCAATCCGCTTGGCAACGTCGCAATGCCGCTGCGCAACAGGATTTCATCGGGGCGATGGAAGGCGCAAGATTCCTTGTGGAGAATGCGCAAAGGCAACAGGTCTGTTGTTTCCGTTAAGGTCCTAGAATCCATGGCCCCTGAACGCACCATAACGCTTCGTCGCAACGGGCTGTGGCGGCATTGCAACAGCTGGGCACACAATTTGCGCGATGCGGCAAATGGGATTGAAAGCGTGTTCCCATAGAGCAACAACCGTGGCCATGGCATCGAGGTGTGAACAACACCCGAACGCCGGCAACGGGTCTCCTTCCGGTCTGGTCACGCTCCTGGAAGGCGAACGAAGCAACAAGGGACACAAAAGTGAAAACAACGATCCAGAAGGCCGCCCTCCGGGGCGCGACGAGCCTTACGGCTTTCGCACTGCTCTGCGGCACGGCATACGCGCAGGACACCGCCCCCCAGGCCGCCGACGAAGCTGCTGACGATTCGAGCGTCATCATCGTCACCGGCTCGCTGCTCCGCCAGACCGCCAAGGAAACCGCTTCGCCGGTGACCATCCTGTCGTCGGAAAGCCTGCAGCAGCGCGGCATCAACACCGCTTCGGAAGCCATCCAGCGCCTGAGCGCCAACGGCGCCGGCACCATCGCCGGCGGCTGGAACACGGGCTCGAACTTCGCGGCCGGCGCCAACGCCCCGTCGCTGCGCGGCCTGACCGTGCAGAACACGCTGTCGATCGTCGATGGCCTGCGCCTTGCTCCCTACCCGCTCGCCGACGACGGCCAGCGCAACTTCGTCGACCTCAACTCGATCCCGAACGCCATCATCGAGCGCATCGAAGTCCTCAAGGACGGCGCTTCGTCGACCTACGGCGCCGACGCGATCGCCGGCGTCGTCAACATCATCACCAAGAAGGAAATCCAGGGCGTTCACGCGAACGGCTCGGCGGGTCTTTCCGACCGCGGTGACTACGGCGAGCAGCGCATCGACCTGACCGTCGGCTACGGCGACCTGGCCGAGCAGGGCTTCAACGTCTACCTCTCGGGCGAATACCAGAAGCAGGATGCGCTCTACGCGCGTGACCGCGGCTATCCGTACAACTCGACCGACCTGACCGGCGTCTGCAACGATGCCGGCACGAGCTGCATGGCGAACCACAACTGGAACGGCTACACGCCGGAATCGGGCGTGTTCAACGGCCTGTTCTCGATCCCCGGCGTTTCGCTGATCCGCCCGGTCACCGGCGCCGCCAACACCGGTTCGGGTCGTTTCACCTACCTCAACTCGGCAACGGGCTGCGGCAACTACCCGCTCAACACAAACATCGGCACCTCGCCGACCGCGCCGATCAACGGCGTCTGCGAAGTCGACTACCAGAACGACTACCAGATGCTCCAGCCGGACATCGAGCGCTACGGCCTCACCGGCCGCGTGACGGTGAACCTGGGTGACCGCGCCCAGTTCTACGCCATGGGTACGTTCTACCAGACCAACACCTTCGCGTCGCTGACCCCGCTGGGCCTCAACGGCACGCCGGCCGCCACGCCGGGCCTGGTCCAGCCGACCGCCTACAACGTCCTGCTGCCGGTCTACGTCTGCGCCGCCGGCCAGGGCACGTTCAACAGCCTGAACACGGGCTGCAACGCCGCCAACGGCACGCTCAACCCGAACAACCCCTATGCCGCCGCCGGCCAGCGCGCCCAGGTCCTCCTGCGTTCGCCCTACGGTCGTACCGACGAGACCCATACCCGCGCCCTTCGCGGCGTGGCCGGTGTCGACGGTTCGTTCGGCGACGACTGGCGCTATGGCGTGAACTTCACGGCTTCGGAAGTTCGCCTCAAGCGCATCCAGTCGAACTACATCATCCCGTCGCGGGTGATGGACGTGGCCGCCACCGGCGCATTCGACTTCGTCAACCCGCTGTCGAACTCGCAGGACGTCTGGGACTACATCGCCCCGACCAGCCGCAACACCTCGGTGTCGAAGCTGTGGCAGGCGCAGGGCACTCTCGCCAAGGACCTGTTCCAGCTCCCCGGTGGCCCGCTGCAGGCAGCCGTCGGCATCGCCTACCGCAAGGAGTCGATCGACTCGCCTTCGGCCAACCCCGCCAACGACGCCAACCCGTTCGATCGCTACTACTCGATCAACGCCGTGGGCGCGGAAGGTTCGCGTAACGTCAAGTCGGCGTTCTTCGAACTGCAGGCTCCGGTCATCGAGCAGGTCGAGCTGACCGCCTCGGGCCGCTACGACAAGTACTCGACCGGCCAGGAGAACTTCTCGCCGAAGCTCGGCGTCAAGGTCACTCCGGTTGACGAACTCGTGCTGCGCGGCACCTTCTCGAAGGGCTTCCGCATCCCGAGCTTCAACGAAGCGTTCGGCCTGCCGACCACGGGCTACCTGGGCAACCAGAGCATCAACTGCGAAGTCTACACCGCGTACTGCGCATCGCACGCCAATGCCGACGGATCTCAGGGCGACTACACCCAGGGCACCTACAGCATCGGCCTGACGCAGACCGGCAACCCGTCGCTGAAGCCCGAAAAGTCGACCTCGTTCACTGCCGGCGTCGTCGTGGAGCCGATCCGCAACGTGTCGTTCAGCGTCGACTTCTGGCACATCAAGATCAAAAACCTGATCACCGGCGTGACCAACATCCAGCCTTACGTGGATGCCTATTACCGCAACAACGGCGTGGTGGATCTTCCCAACACGGTCGTCGTTCCGGGCACGCCCGACGATGCGCACCCCGATGCCCTGCCGCGCCTGGGCTTCATCCAGACGCCTTACCAGAACGCCGGTTCGCAGTCCGTCAGCGGTATCGACTTCGCCATCAACGCGAGCTACCCGATCACCGACTCCCTGACCCTGATCAGCCAGCTCGATGCGTCCTACACGCTCAAGTACAAGCTCAACACGGGTGAAGAGACCCTGCGCTACGACGGCACGCTCAGCCCGTGCAACATCACGTCGTGCTCGGGTGCTCCCAAGTGGCGCGGTACCTGGCAGAACACCCTGGTGTACAAGGACACCTCGGTCACTCTGACGGCCTACTACACCAAGGGCGTGAACACCGCGCAGATCGACTACGGCATGGATCCCGACGACTGCACCGGCAACGTCGATCTCGGCCTGATCTCCTACGAGGACGGCACTCCGGTGCAGTGCAAGAGCAAGGACATCTGGAACGTCGACCTGTCGATCAACCAGAAGATCAACGACAAGTTCACGATCTACGCCAACGTCCTGAACGTGTTCGACATCAAGGCGCCGGTGGACGTGAACGCGGCCTACGGCATCTACAACTACAACCCTGCCTTCGCGGGTCCGAACATCATCGGCCGCTACCTGCGCGTCGGCGCCAAGGTCGACTTCTAAAGTCTCCTCGGCTCAAAGCAGAAAAATCGGGGCGGTCTCTTCGGAGGCCGCCCTTTTTTTTTGCGCCTGCACCCGCCACGGAAAAGGCCGGCAAGGTTTCCCCCGCCGGCCTCCCGATCCGCCGCTTGTGGCGAGCCTCAGCTCACCGTCATGACCAGCGCGCCGTCGCCGTCCTCGATGTGGACGTTGGAGCCGTCGGGCACTTCGCCCGCCAGCAGCTTCTCGGCGAGCGGGTCCTGCAGGTAGCGCTGGACCGCGCGCTTGAGCGGCCGCGCGCCGTAGACCGGATCGTAACCCACCCGCCCCAGCCAGCGCCGGGCGGCGTCGGTGAGGTCGAGCACGATCTTGCGGTCCTTGAGCAGCTTCTGGACCCGCGCCACCTGGATATCGACGATCGGCGCCATGTCCGCCTGGCCGAGCCGGTGGAACAGCACGATCTCGTCGAGGCGGTTGAGGAACTCGGGCCGGAAATGCCCGCGCACCACTTCCATCACCTGAGGCTCGACCACGTCCACGTCCTGCCCTTCGTCCAGCTGGCTCAGGTACTGGCTGCCCAGGTTCGAGGTCAGGATGATGAGCGTGTTGGTGAAGTCCACCAGCCGGCCCTGCCCGTCGGTCAGCCGCCCGTCGTCGAGCACCTGCAGCAGCACGTTGAACACGTCCGGATGCGCCTTCTCGACCTCGTCGAACAGCACGACCTGGTAGGGCCGGCGCCGCACGGCCTCGGTCAGGACGCCGCCCTCGTCGTAGCCCACGTAGCCCGGAGGCGCGCCGATCAGGCGCGAGACCGCGTGCTTTTCCATGAACTCGGACATGTCGATGCGCACCATCGCGGTGTCATCGTCGAACAGGAACCCGGCGAGCGCCTTGGTGAGCTCGGTCTTGCCGACACCCGTGGGGCCGAGGAACAGGAACGAGCCCAGCGGCCGGTTCGGGTCCTGAAGACCCGCCCGCGCACGCCGCACCGCCTTGGACACGGCGATCACCGCGTCCTTCTGGCCGATCACGCGCGCGCCGATCGCCTCCTCCATCTTGAGGAGCTTCTCGCGCTCGCCCGCCAGCATCTTGTCGACCGGCACGCCGGTCCAGCGGCTGACGACACCGGCAATATCGTCCTCGGTCACTTCCTCGCGCAGGAGGGCGTTGCCGGCGGAGGCCTGCGCCTCGGCCAACTGCTTCTCCAGCGACGGGATGCGCCCGTATGACAGCTCGCCCGCCCTGGCGAGGTCGCCCGAGCGCTGCGCCTGTTCCAGCTCGATGCGCGCGGCGTCGAGCTGTTCCTTGAGCTTGCCCTCGGCGGCGATCTTGTCACGCTCGTTCTGCCAACGGGTCGTCAGCTCGCTCGACTGCTGCTCGAGGTTGCCGAGTTCGCCGCGCAAGGTCTCAAGCCGGTCGCGCGAAGCCTGGTCGGTCTCCTTGCCGAGCGCCATCTCCTCGATCTTGAGCTGGATGATGCGGCGGTCGAGCTTCTCGATCTCCTCGGGCTTGGACTCCACCTCCATGCGGATGCGGCTGGCGGCTTCGTCCATGAGGTCGATCGCCTTGTCGGGCAGGAAGCGGTTGGTGATGTAGCGGTTCGACAGCGTCGCCGCCGCCACGATGGCGCCGTCGGTGATGCGCACGCCGTGGTGCAGCTCGTACTTCTCCTTGAGCCCGCGCAGGATCGAGATGGTGTCCTCGACCGTCGGTTCGCCCACGAAGACGGGCTGGAAACGCCGCTGCAGCGCCGCGTCC
The DNA here is from genome assembly GCF_059416165.1 of Novosphingobium sp. GW821-FHT09E05. Classification (NCBI taxonomy): domain Bacteria; kingdom Pseudomonadati; phylum Pseudomonadota; class Alphaproteobacteria; order Sphingomonadales; family Sphingomonadaceae; genus Novosphingobium; species Novosphingobium sp. GW821-FHT09E05. The sequence continues at coordinate 701,367 of NZ_JBWKOQ010000001.1, read as the reverse complement.
TTCTCGACGTACTTCTGGTACTCATCCAGCGTGGTCGCCCCGATGCAGTGCAGCTCGCCGCGCGCCAGCGCGGGCTTGAGCAGGTTGCCCGCGTCCATCGAGCCTTCCGACGCGCCCGCACCGATCAGGGTGTGCATCTCGTCGATGAACAGGATGATCTGGCCGTCCGCCCCCTTCACCTCGTCGAGCACGGCCTTCAGGCGCTCCTCGAACTCGCCGCGGTACTTGGCGCCCGCGATCAGCGAGCCCATGTCGAGCGACATCAGGCTGCGGTCCTTGAGGCTGTCGGGCACGTCGCCGTTGGCGATGCGCAGCGCGAGGCCCTCGGCGATGGCGGTCTTGCCGACGCCGGGATCGCCGATGAGGACGGGGTTGTTCTTGGTGCGCCGCGCTAGGATCTGGATGGTGCGGCGGATCTCCTCGTCGCGGCCGATGACCGGGTCGAGCTTGCCAGCGCGCGCCGCCTCGGTGAGGTCGCGGGCGTACTTCTTCATCGCGTCGTAGGCGTTCTCCGCGCCTGCGCTGTCGGCGGTGCGGCCACCGCGCAGCTCGGTGATCGCGGCTTCGAGCGACTGCGGGGTCACGTTGCCGGCCTTGAGCGCCTGCCCCGCCCCCGTCGTGGTGGCGAGCGCCAGACCAAGCAGCAGCCGCTCGACGGTGACGTAGCTGTCGCCCGACTTGGTCGCGGCCTGCTCCGCGGCGTCGAGCACGCGCACGGCGTCATTGTCGAGCCCGGGGGCGCCAGCCGCACCGCTGCCCGAGACGACCGGCACCTTGGCCAGCGCCTTGTCGAGTTCCTGCGTCGCGAACACGGGGTTGCCGCCCGCGCGCTTGATGAGCCCGGCGGCCATGCCCTCGGGATCGTCGAGCAGCGCCTTCAGCACATGCTCGGGCGCGATGCGCTGGTGGTTCAGGCGGATCGCGACGGTCTGCGCGGCCTGGAGGAACCCCTTGGCGCGGTCGGTGAACTTTTCGAGATTCATGTTGGAAACTGCCTCCTGATCCCGTCGATATGGTGTTGCACATATGCAACACAAGGGCTCGCCAGCAAAAATTCCTCCCCTGCCGAGGTGCCCCGCAGCAAGATGGGATTACCCCAGAGAATTGCCAGAGGTACTTCGTCGGGGCGGTAATGCGCCCTGCGGCCGATCAAGGCTTGGCGCGGGCGAGCCCGCTGGCCTAGCCTCCCGGTAATAACCCCAAGGGAAGAGGCACAAAGTGGCGAAATTCACCCCCCAGCAGGCAGCGGACGTCCTTGCGGTCAAGCAGGTGGTCTACGAATGGGGCGACGAGCTCGACCTCCACAACGGCCTGTCGATGCGCGAGACCGACTGTCTGGCGGAAGACGTGCGCTACAACGTCGGCGGTCAGTGGCGCGAAGGGCTGGAAGCGGTCGAGGCGTTCTACAAGGGCCGCGCCGAGGCCATGCGCGCGGGCGCCGGCCTGATGACCATGCGCCACATCATCACCTCCCTGCGCGTCAGCTTCGACGACGACGACCACGCCAGGGTCGGTTACCTGCTGGTGTTCTTTGCGGCGCTGGGCGACGGACCTTTCGACACCTATTGCGACCCGCTCGCGGTCGCCGACGTAAAGATGGAATGCCGCCGCGGCGAGGACGGCGAATGGCGCATCACGCTGTTCGATTCGGGGCAGATCTTCAAAAAGGGTTGAGGCGCGGACGGCCCCACGCTGTCGCAAGATCGCGTGAATCAGCCCCATCGCCGTCGCCCCCGCGTAGGCGGGGGCCCCGCTCCCTTCCGCGCGACGCCAAAAGAACAAGCGGGGTCCCCGCCTGCGCGGGGACGACGGGATTGGGTCTTCCGGCGTGTGCCGATTTGCTTTTCCCGGGTCGCGCCTGAAGACCCGCGAGCCTCCGCCGTTTGCCTCTGGCCCTTGCGAAACAAGCTGCTAACCTCCCGGCCATGCGACTTTCCCCCACGCCGAGCCTGACCGCCCTGGCCGCCGCCCTCTCCCTCTCCGCCTGCGCGACGACGACGCCGACCGGCTCCCCGGTCGCCGATGCCGGCCCGCCCCCCCAGGCACCCACGCCCGCCGCCGCCTCGCCGCAGGAACTGGTCTCGCGCGTGGACATCCCGTTCGAGAAGTTCGTGCTGCCCAACGGGCTGACCACGATCGTCCACACCGACCGCAAGTCGCCGATCGTCGCCGTCACGATGTACTACAAGGTCGGCTCCAAGAACGAGCCGCGCGGCAAGACCGGCTTTGCGCATCTCTACGAGCACCTGTTCTTCGGCGGCTCGGCCAACGTGCCCAACTTCGACATCCCGCTCGACGCCGCCGGCTCGACGCCCACCAACGGCTCGACCTGGTACGACCGCACCAACTACGTCGAGACCGTGCCCACCGGCGCGCTCGACCTCGCGCTGTTCATGGAGAGCGACCGTATGGGCGCGCTGCTGCCCGCGGTCACCCAGGACAAGCTCGACAAGCAGCGGGGCGTCGTCCAGAACGAGAAGCGCCAGGGCGACAACCAGCCCTACGGCCTCGCCGAATACGCCGTTTCCGACGGGCTGTTCCCGGTCGGCCACCCCTACCGCCACTCCACCATCGGCTCGATGGCCGACCTCGACGCCGCCAGCCTGGGCGACGTGCGCAAGTGGTTCGCCGACCATTACGGGCCCAACAACGTCGTGCTGGTCCTCTCGGGCGACGTCGATGCCGCAACCGCGCGGCCCAAGGTCGAAAAGTGGTTCGGCGCGATCCTCAAGGGGCCTGCCGTGGCGCCGGTCCAGGCCGGCCCGGTCACTCTCGCCGCCCCGATCTCGCGCGACATGGCCGACCAGGTGCCGGTGCTGCGCCTCACCCGCCAGTGGAGCGGCCCCGGCCTCAACGAAGCCGACACCCCCGCGCTGCGCATCGGCATGACCGTGCTCGGCGGCCTCGCCAGTTCGCGGCTCGACAACGCGCTGGTGCGCGGGCAGCAGCTCGCCGTCTCGGTGAGCGCCTCGGCGCAGGTGTTCGAGCAGATCAGCATCCTCGACATGACCATGGACGTGAAGCCGGGCGTCCAGCGCCCCGCCGCCGAAGCCGCGTTCGACAAGGTGCTCACCGACTTCCTCGACAAGGGCCCGAGCACGGACGAGGTGAAGCGTGCCGTCGTCAGCACGCTTTCCGGCGAGATCGGCGGGCTGGAGCAGGTCGGCGGCTTCTCCGGCAAGGGTAGCACGCTGGCCGAGGGTCAGGTCTATTCGGGCGATCCGGCCAAGTACAAGGCGGACCTCCAGGCCATCGCCGCGCTCACGCCGGGCGCGGTGCAGGCGGCGATGCGCAAGTGGCTCGGCCGCCCCGTCTACAAGCTCGCCATCGTGCCGGGCCCGCGCACCGACAGCGGCAACGTGATGGGCGGCTGGGGCGACGAGAAGGACAACCCCGCGCCCTCCCCCGACGCGCGCGCCAAGGCACCGAAGCTCGCCCCTGCACCGAAGCGCGCATCGCCGCCGGTGGCCCCCGTCGGCGAACTCGCCTTCCCGGCGATCGAGCGCACCACGCTGTCGAACGGCATCCCGGTGGCGCTCGCCCGCCGCACTGCCGTGCCCAAGCTCGTCCTCTCGATCGACTTCGACGCCGGCTACGCCGCCGACGCGCTCGACACGCCGGGCACGCAAGGCCTGATGCTGGGCATGCTCGAGGAAGGCACGAAAACGCGCAACGCCACCCAGATCGCCGAGGAGCAGGAGCGCCTCGGCGCCTCGGTCGGCACCGGCGCCACGCCCGACACCAGCAGCGTGACGCTCAGCGCGCTCAGCGCCAACCTCGCGCCTTCGCTGGCGCTGACCGCCGACCTGCTGCTGCACCCCGCCTTCGCGCAGGCCGACTTCGACCGCGCCCGCGGGCAGGCCGAGGCCGAACTGTCGCAAGCCGAATCGAACCCGTCCGCGCTCGCCGCGCGCACGCTGGGCGCCGAACTCTACGGCAGCCACCCTTACGCGCAGCCGGCCGACGGTCTCGGCACCCGGATCGCGCTGGAGTCGCTGACGCCTGCCGCGCTACGCGCCGCCCACGCCAAGTGGCTGCGCCCCGACCTCGCGCGGATCACCGTCGTCGGCGACGTGACGATGGAGGAACTGAAACCCCTGCTGGAAAAGGCGCTCGGCGGCTGGAAGGCCCCCGCCGCGCCGAGGCCGGTCAAGGCTCTCGACACGCAGACGCCCGCTCCCGCCGCCCGCATCGTGCTCATCGACCGGCCCAATTCGCCGCAGTCGGTGATCTACGCGGGCCGGGTGCTGCCCCTCACCGGCACTGCGCCGGGCGAGGAGCCGCTGGCGCTGGCCAACGACGTGGTCGGCAACAACTTCCTCTCGCGCCTCAACCTCGACATCCGCGAGGACAAGGGCTGGAGCTACGGCGTGGCGAGCCGGATCAGCCAGTCGATGGGCCCACGCGCACTGCAGGTCGTGGCGCCCGTCCAGGCCGACCGCACCGGCGATTCGGTCCGCGCCATCATCAAGGACATGGCCGCCTTCCCGGCCAGGCAGCCGGTTTCCGCCGTCGAGTACCAGCGCGTCACCGAAGGTGCGATCCGTGGCCTGCCCAACCAGTTCGAGACCAACGGCGCGGTGCTCGCCGCGATCGTCAAGAACGACCGCCTCGGCCGGCCTGAGGACTACTACGTCAAGCTGGCGGCCACCTACCGCGCCATCGACGCGAAGCGCATCGGTGCGGCGGCCGGGCAGTACCTCCAGCCGACCGACCTGACCTGGGTCATCGTCGGTGACCGCAAGGTGGTGGAACCCCAGCTAGCGGGCCTCGGTTTACCGGTGGAAGTGCGCCCGGCACCCGCCGCGACCGGCGACGAGGGCGCCGAGGAGCAAGGAGAATGACGATGTCCGTTGCAGGCACTTACGACTGCGTGACCAATACCCCGCTCGGCCGCCAGAAGGGTGTGCTGACGATCGTGCCGGGCGCCGGGGACAGCTTCACCGGCAACATCACCGGCGACCTCGGCAGCATGGACATCGCCGACGGCCGCATCGCCGGCCAGACGCTCGCGTGGTCGATGAAGATGACCGTGCCGATGCCCATGGACCTCGACTGCACCGCCACCATCGACGGCGACCAGCTGACCGGCAGGATCAAGGCGGGCATGTTCGGTTCGATGGAACTGACGGGAACGCGGCAGGTATAGCCGCCTCGTCCCGGCGCAGGCCGGGACTGCCGGCCCGGGCACATGGGCTTGGGGCTGGGTCGGCCGTTTCGGCAGAAAGCCCGGCACCGCGCGCGCAATGGGCGCAGTGCCGGAACCCCCTCACCCCCCCAGGTGAGCTCGCATGGCGAAACCGGCGCTGTGTTGCACCCGGCCCGCGTAATTCTTGAAAAGACCCCCGTCCCCTCTGGGCAGATCGATAACATCCGCTTGGCCGAAGACAAGCGGATTGTTACCGGATCGGCCGTCGGTGGCGGCCCTGAATGCGCAACATCGCCGGCGTGTTACACACAGGCAACATTCGTGAAAATCACAGGCCGCCCCGGTGCGGAGCGGCCTGAACCCGATCCTCAGCCCAGCTTGGCTTTCAGGATTTCGTTGACCACGCCCGGGTTGGCCTTGCCCTGCATCGCCTTCATCGTCTGGCCGACGAAGAAGCCGAACAGCGCGACCTTGCCGGCGCGGTACTGCTCGACCTTGTCGGCATTGGCGGCGAGGATCTCGTCCACCTTGGCCTCGATGGCCCCGGTGTCCGATTCCTGCTTCAGCCCCTCGCGCTCGACGATGACGGTGGCGCCTTCGCCGGTCTCGAGCATGGTCTCCAGCACTTGCTTGGCGATCGAGCCCGAGATCGTGCCCTTGCCCACCAGCGCCAGCAGTTCCGCCGCCTGCTCGTAGTTCACCGGCGAATCGTCCAGCGACCTGCCCAGCTTGTTGAGCGCGCCGAACAGTTCCGAGATCAGCCAGTTGGCCGCCTGCTTGGCGACTTCGGCGGGCTGCTTGCCCTGCGCCAGCGCGGTCTCGGCGAGCAGCGCCTCGAACCAGCGGAAGGTGTCGACGTCGGCGGTGAGCACGGCGGCGTTGTAGGGCGACAGGCCCAGCTCGCCTTCATAGCGCGCGCGCTTGGCGTCGGGCAGTTCGGGCAGCGAGGCGCGGCAGTCCTCGAGGAACGCGTCCTCCAGCACCAGCGGCAGCAGGTCGGGATCGGGGAAGTAGCGGTAGTCGTGCGCGTCTTCCTTCGAGCGCATCGAGCGCGTCGAGCCGGTGCCGGGATCGAACAGGCGGGTTTCCTGGACGATCTTGCCGCCGCCCTCGATCACGTCGACCTGGCGGTTCGCCTCGTGCTCGATCGCCTGCATGACGAAGCGCACCGAGTTGACGTTCTTGGTCTCGGTCCGGGTGCCCAGTTCCTCGCCGGGGCGGCGCACCGAGACGTTGACGTCGGCGCGCATCGAGCCCTGGTCCATGTTGCCGTCGCACGAGCCGACGTAGCGCAGGATCGTGCGCAGCTTCGAGAGGTACGCCCCGGCCTCGGCGGGCGAGGTCATGTCGGGACGGCTGACGATCTCCATCAGCGCCACGCCCGAACGGTTGAGGTCGACGTAGGACATCGTCGGGTGCTGGTCGTGCATCAGCTTGCCGGCGTCCTGCTCGACGTGGATGCGCTCGACGCCGATGACCTTGGCCTCGGGAATGCCCGCCTTCTCGTCCGCCTCGATCGTCAGCGAGCCCTCGCCCACGATCGGGTGGTAGAGCTGGCTGATCTGGTAGCCCTGCGGAAGATCGGCGTAGAAGTAGTTCTTGCGGTCGAAGCGCGACCACTTGTTGATCTGCGCGTCGATCGCCATGCCGGTACGCACGGCCTGGCGGATGCACTCACCGTTGAGCACGGGCAGCATGCCCGGCATCGCCGCGTCGATCAGCGAGACCTGCGTGTTCGGCTCCGCCCCGAAGGCCGTGGCCGAGCCGGAGAACAGCTTGGAATTGGACGTGACCTGCGCGTGGACTTCAAGGCCGATCACGACCTCCCAGTCACCGGTGGCGCCCTGGATGCGATATGTGCTCATGTTACCACCACTTCCCGGGCTTGGCTGTGAAACCGGCGCGTGCCTCGATCGCGAGACCGGCGTTCAGCACGCCCTGCTCGTCGAGCGGGCGGCCGATGATCTGGAGGCCCAGCGGCAACCCCTGCGCGTCGAGCCCAGCGGGCACCGACATCGCGGGGAGGCCCGCAAGGCTGGCGGGCACGGTGAAGACGTCGTTGAGGTACATCGCCAGGGGATCGTCCACGTTCTCGCCGAGCGCGAAGGCGGCGCTGGGAGCCGTGGGGGTCAGGAGCACGTCGACCTGCTCGAACGCCTTGGCGAAGTCCTGCGAGATCAGTGCGCGGACCTTCTGGGCCTGCGTGTAGTAGGCATCGTAGAAGCCCGCCGAGAGCACGTAAGTGCCGATCAGGATGCGGCGCTTGACCTCGGGGCCGAAGCCGGCGGCGCGGGTGGCGGCGTACATGTCCTGGAGGCCGGCGCCGTCGGGCAGGTCGCGCAGGCCGTAGCGCACGCCGTCATAGCGCGCGAGGTTCGAGGACGCCTCGGCAGGCGCGATGATGTAGTAGGTCGCCAGCGCGTACTTCGTGTGCGGCAGCGAGACTTCGACCACTTCGGCGCCCGCGTCCCTGGCCCAGGCGATGCCCTGTTCCCAGATCGCGTCGATCTCGGCGGGCATGCCGTCGACCCGGTATTCGCGCGGGATGCCGACCTTCTTGCCCTTGAGGTCGCCCGAGAGGCTGGCGGTCCAGGCTGGCACCGCGACGTCGAGGCTGGTCGAATCCTTGGGGTCGAAACCGGCCATGGCTTCCAGCACGATCGCGCAGTCGGTGACGTCGCGCGCCATCGCGCCCGCCTGGTCGAGCGAGCTGGCGAAGGCCACCACGCCCCAGCGCGAGCAGCGTCCGTAAGTCGGCTTGATGCCGGTGGTGCCGGTGTAGGCGGCGGGCTGGCGGATCGAACCGCCGGTATCGGTGCCGGTCGCCGCCGGGCACAGCCGCGCCGCGATCGCCGCCGACGAACCGCCCGAGGAGCCGCCGGGGGTCAGCTGCGCGTTGCTACCGGGGCGCTGCCACGGCGAGATCACGTTGCCGAAGTAGCTCGACTCGTTCGAGGAGCCCATCGCGAACTGGTCGAGGTTGAGCTTGCCGAGCATGCCCGCGCCCGCTTCCCACAGCTTCGCAGAAACGGTCGATTCGTACTGCGGCACGAAGCCTTCGAGCATGTGGCTGGCGGCAGTGGTCTGCACGCCCTGCGTGGCGAACAGGTCCTTCATGCCGATCGGCACGCCGGCCATGGGCCCGAGCGCCGCGCCCGAGGCGCGCGCGGCGTCGGTGGCCTTCGCGGCCTCGATCGCCTTTTCTGGGGTGGCGACGATGAAGGCGTTCAGCGCGTCCTGCGCCGCCGCGACGTTGGCGTTGAACGCCTCGGCCACTTCAACGGCGGAGAAAGTGCCGGCGACCACGCCGTCGCGGATGGCGGCTACGCCCAGGTCGGTGATTTCAGTCATTCTTTTCACCCGTTGCCCCGGCGAAAGCGATCGCGGCAGGGCAGTAAGGAAGCGGGGTCCCCGCCTGCGCGGGAACGACGAAGCAGGAGGTCGAGGGGCCCGAGGCCCTCACTCGATCACCTTGGGCACGCCGAAGAAGCCGTGCTCGGCCGCCGGCGCATTCGCCAGCACCGCGTCGCGGCGGTTGCCGCCGGTGAGCGGGTCGGCGTCGATAACGTCGCCGCGCAGGCGCAGGGTGTTGGGGATGACGGCGGTCATCGGCTCGACCCCGGCGGTATCGACTTCACCCAGTTGCTCGACCCAGGCGAGAATTCCGTTGAGCTCGGGCACCATGGCCTCAAGCTCCTGCTCGCTCACCTTGATGCGGGCGAGGCTGGCGATCTTCGCCACGGTTGCGGTATCGACCGACATGGCTTTCCTTCACGGTTGGACCCGCCGCGCGGGGCGGGCAGTAATTCGATGCGGCCCAGCTAGCAGCGAGGCGGCCCGGCTTCAAGCGCGGGCACTTACCGGAGTGCGGCGGCGGCGACTTACCGAGCCGCCGGTTGCTCCGCACCCTCGGGCTGCGCGCCTTGCGCACCTTGCGCCTGCATCTGCGCCATCATCGCCTGGATTTCCTCGGGGCTCTTGAAGTCGAGCAGGTCGATCTCGAAGACCAGCGTGGAGTTCGCCGGGATCGGAGCCGAAGCCTGTGCGCCGTAGCCCAGCTCCGGCGGGATGGTCAGCTTGTAGCGGCCGCCGCGCTGCATCTGGACGAGGCCCTGCGCGAAGCCGGGCACCACTTCGTCGAGCGGCATCGGCATCTGCTCGGCCTGGTCGAACACGGTGCCGTCGGCCAGCATGCCCTTGTAGTTGATGAGCACGTAGGAATGCGCGGGCGGCTTTTCGCCGGTGCCCGCCTTCAGCGCCTCGACCTTGACCTGCGGGGCCACGGGCGCCGCCGCCGCGCCTTGCGCGAAGGCGGCGCCGGGCGCCATCGCCGCGAGGACGACGGCTGCGAAAACGCCGGCGCTAGGGTTCTTCACCGCCAGGCTCAGGGCTGGACCGGCGCGGGCTCGGCGCCGGGGACGCCGGGCGCTCCGGGCATCGCCGGCATGCCGGGCGCGCCGCCCTGCTGCTGCATCTGCTGGAGCTGCTGCATGATGCGCTGCTGCTGCTGGATCTCGGCGAGGCTCTTGTAGTCGAGCAGCTCGACCTCGAACTTGAGGTCGGCGTTCGGCGGGATCGGCGAGCCGGGCTGCGGATGCGCGCCGTAGGCGAGTTCCGAGGGAATCTCGACCTCGTACTTGCCGCCGCGCTGCATCTTCAGGAGCGCCTTGGTGAAGCCGGGCACGAAATCGCGCACGGCGTTCGGGAAGCCCTTGTTCTGGTCGAACACGGTCCCGTCCATCAACATGCCCTTGTAGTTGATGAGCACGACGTCTTCCATGGTCGGCGAATCACCCGTGCCCGCGGTCAGCGTCTTCACGCTCGGCGTCGGCGGCAGCGCCGCGTAGGCCACGCCGCCGGCAGCCAGAGCGATCGCGGCGACGCCCAGCCAGATCTTGGTGACGGCGCCCTTGGCGATCGGCTGAAGCGGGACGCGGGTGATCTCTGTCATGGATGGCCTCGTGTTCGGAAAAGGTGGTTCGTGCCCGAAAGGCGCAAGCACAAAGGGCGCGGAAAGAAAATTCCGCGCCCTCATGGCTCAACCCGGCGCGGCGTTCAAGCCGCAACCTGGGATTTCGAGGTGCCCCGCCGAAAACGACGGGAAAGCAGGCCTACCAAGGCCCGCCCGACCCTTACTTGGCGCCGTCGCGCTCCATGCGCTTGCGCTCCAGCTTGCGGGCGCGGCGCACGGCAGCTGCCTTTTCACGGGCGCGCTTCTCGGACGGCTTCTCGAAGTGACGGCGCAGCTTCATCTCGCGGTAGACGCCTTCGCGCTGCAGCTTCTTCTTGAGCGCACGAAGAGCCTGATCGACGTTGTTGTCGCGAACGAGAATTTGCATAAACCGACACACCTCACAAAATAAGAACGAGGCCCGCTCCTGCGCCAGTGGCGAAGCGGACCGCGAATCCATAAGAGCCAAAACAAGGCCGCACCCTTAAAAGGAGCGGCGGAATGGCGGGCCCGTTACCAAAGTGACGCCATGAAGACAAGTCCTAAGGGCGCATGCGCTTTGGGAAAGCCAAGGGAGAGGCCGGAACGCACCGTCCCTGCCCGCTTCGAAACCGCCATCACGTGACCCCTTTATACAGCATTCTCCCGCCCGTGCCCACCACGTTTGGAAATTCACCGATTCGCGTCTAAGGCGGGCGCCATGCCCCAACCTTCCTTTCTTGCCGCCTCGTTCTGCGTGGCGGGCGGCGGCGCCTTCGGGTCCTGGCTGCGCTTCCTTGTCGGGAGCGGCTGGACGGCCGCGCTCGGCCCGGTCCGCGCAGGCGCGTTTCCTTACGGCACGCTGACCGTCAACGTCTTGGGCAGCCTGATGATGGGCCTGCTCGTCGGCTGGCTGGCGCGCTTCGGCAGCGGGACGGAGGCGACACGCCTGCTGCTCGCGGTCGGCGTGCTGGGCGGCTTCACCACATTCTCCTCGTTCAGCCTCGACGTGGTCACCCTCGTCGAACGCGGCGAGATCGGCACGGCGGCCTTCTATGCGGGCCTGTCGCTGCTGGCAGGGTTCGCCAGCCTGTTCCTTGGCCTTATTATGATGCGGAGCGTGGCATGACCACCTATGATCCCACCGGCGACAAGCCCGGCCGGGCCGACAATTCCGACGCGGTGCGCCAGTTCACCGTGGGCCGCGACGACGAGGGCGTGCGCCTCGACCGCTGGTTCAAGCGCCACCTGCCCAAGGTCGGCTTCGCGATGGTGTCGCGCTGGGCGCGCACTGGCCAGCTGCGCGTCGACGGCAAGCGCGCCGAAGTCGACACCCGGCTCAACGCCGGCCAGATCCTGCGCGTGCCTCCGGGCGGCGAGGCCAAGCCGGGGCTCGGCGGCGACACCCCGCGCCGCGAACTGACCGAGGCCGAGATCGAACTCGCCGACTCGATGGTGCTGACGCAGGACCGCTCGGCCATCGTCCTCAACAAGCCCCCCGGCCTCGCCACGCAGGGCGGATCGGGCCAGAAGGAGCACGTCGACGGCCTGCTCGACGCCTATGTCGAGAAGGGCCCGCGCCCGCGCCTGGTCCACCGGCTCGACAAGGACACGAGCGGAGTCCTGCTCATCGCCCGCACCCCGGGCAGCGCGGCGTTCTTCTCCAAGCGCTTCTCGGGCCGCACCGCGCGCAAGATCTACTGGGCGCTGGTGGTCGGCGTGCCCGACATCCACGAGGGCCTGATCGAACTGCCACTCGCCAAGCAGCCGGGCACCGGCGGCGAGAAGATGCATGTCGACGAGAAGGAAGGCCAGACCGCGCGCACCCGCTACCGCGTGATCGACCGCGCCGGCAACCGCGCCGCCTGGGTCGAGCTGCACCCGCTGACGGGCCGCACCCACCAGCTGCGCGTCCACATGGCGGCGATCGGCCACCCCATCGTCGGCGACGGCAAGTACGGCGGGCAGGAGGCCTTCCTCACCGGCTCGATCAGCCGCAAGATGCACCTGCACGCGCGCCGCCTCATCATCGAGCACCCGGACGGCGTGCCGCTCGACGTCACCGCGCCGCTGCCCGAGCACTTCGCCAACTCGCTGGATTCGCTCGGCTTCGTCGAGTCGGAAGGCGAAATGCCCGACGACGCGCCGGTCGACTTCTCGAAGGAGGAGCGCAAGAAGGCCGCCAAGCAGCACGCCAAGGAATACCGCAAGGAACGCCGAGGCGAGCGCCGCAAGCGCACCGACAGCCCGACCGGGCAGGTGCGCTCGGGCAAGCCCACTGCCAAGGCCGGCACCAAGGCGGTCGGCAAGCTCGGCGGCAAGCCGATCGGCAAGCCCGCCAGGGCCGGCGCGAAGACGGCGGGCAAGGCGTTCGCCAAGCCGGGCGCCAAGCCCTCGCGTCCGGCCACCGGCAAGCCTGCCGGCGCCCGCAAGCCCAGTGCTGCGCCCAAGGGTCCCCCGCGCGGAGCACCCAGAGGCCGCGGCTGATGAAGCTGGCGGTATTCGACTGCGACGGCACCCTGGTCGATGGCCAGGCGCCGATCTGCGAGGCGATGGAGGCGGCTTTCGCGGTCTTCTCCATCCCCGCCCCGACGCGCGGCGCGATCCGCCGCGCGGTCGGGCTTTCGTTACCGCAGGCGATCCGGCAGCTGCTGCCCGAGTCGGGCGAGGAGCGTCAGCACGCCATGGCCGAGGCCTACAAGCTCTCGTTCCGCACCGCGCGTGAGCAGGGCCGTGTCGCGCAGCCGCTGTTCCCCGGCATCGAGGACACGCTGCGCGGCCTTCACGCCGCCGGCTGGACGCTGGGCGTCGCCACCGGCATGTCCGACCGGGGGCTCGGCTTCTGCCTCGAGGCCAACGGCATCGCCGACCTGTTCGTCACGCTCCAGACCGCCGACCGCCACCCCTCCAAGCCTCATCCCGCGATGCTGGAACAGGCGCTGGCTGAGGCGGGCGCGCTGCCCGGTGAAGCAGTGATGATCGGCGACACCGCCTACGACATGCGCATGGCGGGCGCCGCGCAGGTGCGCGCGGTCGGCGTCGACTGGGGCTACCACCATCCGCGCGAACTGGCCGAGGCCGGCGCCGAAGTCGTGGTCGAGACCCCTGCCCAGCTGCTGGAGCACCTGCTGACATGATCGAGCCCAAATCACCCGGCGCGCGTTTCGCCGTCATCAACATGATGCGCATCTCCGGCGTCGGCTGCGTGATCCTGGGGCTGCTCATGGCGAACGGGCGCATGTTCCCCGACTGGCCCACGTGGATCGCCTATGTGCTGATCGCCAATGGACTCGTCGACGTCTTCGTTCTCCCCGTGCTCATGGCCCGCAAGTGGCGGACCCCGAAATAAAGCGACCCAGATGAAGCGATTCTACAAGGAAACCGGCGTCGAGCAGGTCGAAGGCGGCTGGCGCGCGGTGCTCGACGGGCGCGGCATCCGCACCGCCGGCGGCCGCCAGCAGGTGGTGCCTACACAGGCGCTGGCCGAAACGCTGGCCACCGAATGGGCCTGCCAGGGCGAGACGATCGACCCCGCCGCGTTCCACTTCCGCGACCTCGCCGACTTCGCGATCGACGCGGTCGCACCCGAGCGCGCCGCGGTCATCGCCGAACTGGCGCCTTACGCCGAGACCGACACGCTATGCTACCGCGCCGACCCCGACGAGGCGCTCTACAAGCGGCAGACGCAAGTGTGGGAGCCCTTGCTCTCGGCTTTCGAAGCGCGGCTCGGGGTGCGCTTCACGCGCATTTCCGGGATCATGCACAGGCTCCAGCCCGACGAAACGCTGGCCCGTCTGCGCGAGGAACTGGACGCCTGCAGCGACTTCGAACTCGCCGCGCTCAAGATGCTCTCCAGCCTCGCCGCCTCGCTGGTGATCGCGCTGGAGGCGATCCGCCCGGGCGCCGACGCCCCGGCGCTGTGGCAGGCGGCGGAACTCGAAGCCGACTGGCAGGTCGAGCTGTGGGGCGAGGACTGGGAGGCCACCGAACTGCGGGCCACGCGCTTCGCCGCATTCCAGCTGGCGATCCGGCTGGCGGCGCTGTCGCGCTGAACCTGGCGTCGTCCCCCGTTCGATCGGGGACGACGAAACCACGCGCCCCGGGGGGGAGCGCGCGAGGCCCTCAGCCCTTCACCCAGTCCGCGACCTGCCGGGCGACATCGTTCGCCGCCTGGTTGAGCGCCGCGCCCACGGGCTTGGCCTTGGGCTCGACGCCCTCGACCACGGCCTCGAAGCGGCGCGACTGGATCGGATTGGTGCCGCGTTCGGTGCGCATCGCGTCGAAGCGCACGATCACAGCGCCGCGCGTGGCATCATAGCCCATCTGGATCAGGCGGCCGCCGATGAGCGTCCGGCCGGTGACCTCGAAGTCTCCGCCCTCGACCACCAGCTTGCCCGTGCGCGCGCGCAGGGTTTCTGCCAGCAGCGAGCGGAACTGGCGCGAGGGCTTCTCGATCCACAGCGCGTCCTTGAGGTAGGAAACGCTGGAGGAATCGACCGTGACCGGCACGCGCAGCACGTCGAGCCCGCGGTCCGCCTCGGGATCGAGGACGACGATCGCCTCGGTCAGCTGGCCGCTGGCGACAGTGCCGGCGGGCGCCGTCTCGGCGGGGGTCAGGCGCAGCAGCTCGTCCGGCGGCTTGGGGCCGAAGCTGACGCATCCGGCCAGAGTGAGCGCGGCAGCGGCGGCCATGAAGCCGTTCCTGCCCAGGCGGATCTTGCTCAAGCGGGTCATCGCACTTCCCATCATGGCTTGTAGTCGGGCAGCTTCTGCCCCTTGAGCAGCGCACCGGCGCCCTGCTCGTCGATCTTCTCGGTCACGCTGCGCAGCGCCTTGCTGGTCGCGCGCAGGTCGCGGATCGCGGCCTCGGCGGCGGGCAGCGTCTGCTGCGACACCTGGTCGAGCGCGGGCTGGGCATGCTGCATCGTCGAATCGAGCTGCTCCATCGACTTCTGCGCCGAGGCCAGCGTCTTGCGCAGCTGGTCGGCCAGCGAGCTGCCCTCGTCGCCAAGCAGGTCGTCCGCCTTGCCCGCCACGCCCTCGAACGCCTTGAGCGTCCGGGTCGCCTGCGCCAGGCTGCCGCGCATCTCGACCATCGTCGCGCGGAATTCCGGCGTCGCCTGCGAGATGTCCTTGGTCATCTTGTCGGTGTTCTTGAGGATGCCGGCGATCGACCGGCGGTTGTCGTCGGTCAGCATCTGGTTGAGATTCTCGGTCAGCGTCGCCAGCCGCTCGAGCAGCAGCGGCGCGTTCGAGAGGATCTCGCCGAAGCCGCCGCGCTTGGTCGGGATCACGGGTACGCCTTCAGGGCCGGGATCGGTCAGCAGCGGCGCGCCCTTGACGGCGCCTTCCAGCTGGATGTCCGAGACGCCGGTGAAGCTCGCCTGGATCGTCGCGGTGGTGCCCACCGTGATCGGCACCTTCTCGTCGACCTTGACGCGCACGCGCACGAAGCTGGGGTCCTGCGGCCACAGTTCGATCTTGGTGACCTGACCCGAGGGCACGCCCGCATAGCCCACCTCCGACCCCTTCGCGAGACCGTCGACCGACTGCTTGAAGAAGATGTCGTATTCGTTCTGCGAGCCTTCGTTGAGGCGCGCGATCCAGATGACGAACGCCGCCAGCGCAGCCATCAGCACCAGCGTGACGGCTCCGACCCAGACGTGATTGGCCCGTGTTTCCATCGCTGTGCCCTATGCCCCCGACTTTCGGTTGTCTATCTTGCCCGCGTCGTCCACGGCGGACGGCGCGGTGTTGGCCGAAGCCGTGTCAGCGGCCGATACGGCCTGCGGTTCCGGCTCCAGCGCCGGATCGTCCTTCGCGGCCAGCGCCGCACGGCCGCGCGGGCCGTTGAAGTATTCCTGGATCCACGGATGGTCGAGCGCCAGCAGCTCCGGAATGGTGCCGACCGCGATCACCTGCTTGTCCGCCAGCACCGCCACGCGGTCGCAGATGGCGTAGAGCGTGTCGAGATCGTGGGTGATGAGGAACACCGTCAGGCCCAGCGTTTCCTTCAGTTCGCGCGTGAGCGTGTCGAAGGCGGCGGCGCCGATCGGGTCGAGGCCGGCGGTCGGCTCGTCGAGGAACAGCAGTTCCGGGTCGAGCGCGAGGGCGCGGGCCAGGCCGGCGCGCTTGCGCATGCCGCCCGAAAGCTCGTTCGGGTACTTGAACGCGGCTTCCTCGGCGAGGCCGGAGAGGCGGACCTTGAAGCGGGCGATGTCGCCGCGCAGTTCGTCGCTGATCTCGGGGAAGAACTGCTTGAGCGGCACTTCCACGTTCTCGCCCACGGTGAGGGTCGAGAACAGCGCGCCGCCCTGGAACAGCACGCCCCAGCGCGAGCGCAGGTCGATCGAATCCTCTTCGGTGGAATCGCCCATCTTGTGGCCGAGCACGGTGATGTCGCCGGCATCCGGCTGCTGCAGCCCGATGATCGAGCGCATCAGCACCGACTTGCCGGTGCCCGAGCCGCCGACGACGCCCAGGATCTCGCCCTTGCGGACCTTGAGATGGAGGTCTTCGTGGATGACGTGATCGCCGAAGGTGTTTCGCAGGCCATCGACGACGATGGGGTATTCGCCCTTGTCGGTGCCGGTCTGCGGCGCCCTGACCTGATCCGGGGAGATGTCCGTCATGCCCAGCCGATCCGGGTGAAGAAGATGGCGAAGAAGGCGTCGAGCACGATCACCGTGAAGATCGCGGTGACCACCGCCTGCGTGGTGCGCGCGCCGACTTCCTCGGCGTTGGAGGTCACCTGCATGCCCTGGTAGCAGCCCGCCAGCGCGACGATCAGCGCGAAGACCGGGGCCTTGATGAGGCCCACCCAGACGTCGGTGATCGGCACCACTTCCTGGGTGCGCTGGAGGAAGGTCCAGAACGGGATGTCGAGCGCGAAGTTGGCGATCGTCGCGCCGCCGATGATCGCCAGCACCGTGGAGTAGAACCCCAGGAGCGGCATCATCAGCATCGAGGCGAGCACGCGCGGCACTACCAGCGCTTCCATCGGCGAGACGCCGATCGTGCGCATGGCGTCGACCTCCTCGGTCAGCTTCATGGTGCCGATCTGCGCCGCGAAGGCCGAGCCCGAGCGGCCCGCGACCATGATCGAGGTCATCAGGATGCCCAGTTCGCGCATCGAGAGGCGCCCGGTGAGGTTGATCGTATAGACCTCGGCGCCGAACTGCGCGAGCTGCACCGCGCCCTGCTGCGCGATGACGATGCCGATAAGGAAGCTCATCAGGCCGATGATCCACAGCGAGTTCACGCCCACGTACTGCATGTGGAACACCAGCGCCGTGCCGCGCAGGCGCGAGGGGCGGCGGATGATCTGGCCGAAGGCGATGATCAGCTCGCCCAGGAAGCCCAGCATCTTGAACAGGCCCTGGCCCCAGCTGGTGACGAGGTCGCCCAGTTCGGCCAGGGTGCGGGTGGGAAGCGGCAGCTGCGGCTCGGGCTCGGCCTCGGGCTCGCCCATGTCGCCGAGCGAGGCGAAGAGGCGGCGGGCCTGTTCGCTCTCGCCGGTGATTTCCAGCTTGCGCTGCTCCGCGTAGTTGCTGACCAGCCAGGCGCCGGTGGTGTCGATATCGGTGACGCCCGACATGTCGACGCGGGTGAAGCTACCCTGCAGCGCACCCAGCTTGGCGTCGAGATTGCCGATGGAGTGGACGCGCAGCGGTCCCTTCAGCGCCAGGACATGGTCTGCGCCTTGGTCGTTTTCCGACAGGGTGAATTCAGCCCATTCCCGCATGTTCGCTCGTATCGGTGAAAAAGCGTGGACCGGCAAGAGGTTCCACGGGTGCGACGAATTGTTGCCGCGCTGCATCGCACGCGCTTGCGGCGAAAGCGAGGCAGCAAGCGACTCCTTGCGCGAAAACCCGCGTGCTGGCAAAGCGCCGCGCCATGAACGACGCTAATACGGAAGCCGCGCCCGAGGCCGGACTCGACAAGACTTTCGACCCCGCCCGGATCGAGGCGAAGTGGTACGCCCACTGGGAAGAGAACGGCCTGTTCCGCCCCGAGCGCCCGGATGCGGCGCCCTTCACCATCGTCAACCCGCCGCCGAACGTCACGGGCTCGCTCCACATCGGTCACGCGCTGGACAACACGCTGCAGGACGTGGTGATCCGCTACGAGCGCCTGCGCGGCAAGGACGCGCTGTGGGTCGTGGGCACCGACCACGCCGGCATCGCGACGCAGATGGTGGTCGAACGCCAGCTTGAGGCTAAGCAGGACAAGCGCACCAACTACACCCGCGAGGCCTTCATCGAAAAGGTGTGGGAGTGGAAGGCCGAGAGCGGCGGCACCATCACCGACCAGCTGCGCCGCCTCGGCTGCTCGATGGACTGGTCCAGAGAGCAGTTCACCATGGACCCGCACTTCACCCGCGCCGTGGTGAAGGTCTTCGTGGACCTGCACAAGCAGGACCTCATCTACCGCGACAAGCGGCTGGTGAACTGGGACCCCAAGCTCAAGACCGCGATCAGCGACCTCGAGGTGGAAACCCGCGAGATCAATGGCAGCTTCTGGCACTTCAGGTATCCGCTTTCGGACGGGTCGGGCCATATCATGGTCGCCACCACCCGCCCCGAGACGATGCTGGCCGACATGGCCGTCGCCGTGAACCCGGCCGACGAGCGCTACAAGCCGCTGCTGGAACGCGGCGCCACCGTCACGCTGCCGATCACGGGGCGCGAGATCCCCATCGTCGCCGACGAGCACGCCGACCCGGAACTGGGTTCGGGCGCGGTGAAGATCACTCCGGGGCATGACTTCAACGACTTCGAGGTCGGCAAGCGCGCCGGCTTCAAGGCCGCCGACATGCTCAACATGCTCGATGCCGAAGCCAAGGTGCAGCAGACCTCGGATGGCCTGATCCCGCACGAGTTCATCGGCATGGACCGCTTCGATGCGAGGCGGCGCGTGGTCGAGCTGATGGACGACGACGGCCTCCTCGAAAAGGTCGAGGACCGCGTGATCGCGACGCCTTACGGCGACCGTGGCGGCGTGGTGATCGAGCCCTGGCTGACCGACCAGTGGTACGTCGATGCGGCGACGCTCGCGAAGCCTGCCATCGAAGCGGTGCGCACCGGGCAGATCGAGATCGTCCCCAAGACCTGGGAGAAGACGTACTTCAACTGGATGGAGAACATCCAGCCGTGGTGCGTCAGCCGCCAGCTCTGGTGGGGGCACCGGATTCCGGCCTGGTTCGCCGAGGACGGTGAAATCTTCGTCGCCGAAACCGAAGAAGAGGCTCAGGCGCAGGCCGGCAACAAGAAGCTGGCGCGCGACGAGGACGTGCTCGACACCTGGTTCTCCTCCGCGCTCTGGCCTTTCGCCACGCTCGGCTGGCCGGACGAGGATGCGCCGCTCGTCGCCAAGCACTACCCCAACGACCTGCTCGTCTCGGGCTTCGACATCCTGTTCTTCTGGGATGCGCGCATGGCGATGCAGGGCATCCACTTCATGAAGGAAGTGCCGTGGAAGCGGCTCTACCTCCACGGTCTCGTGCGCGCGGCGGACGGCCAGAAGATGTCCAAGTCCAAGGGCAACGTGGTCGACCCGCTCGGCCTCATCGACCAGTACGGCGCCGACGCGCTGCGCTTCTTCATGACCGCCATGGAGAGCCAGGGCCGCGACGTGAAGATGGATGAGAAGCGCGTTGAGGGGTACCGCAACTTCGCCACCAAGCTGTGGAACGCCGCGCGCTTCTGCCAGTCGAACGGCATCGGCGCGAGCACTACGGTCGCCGCGCCTTCCGCCACCTCGGCGGTCAACCGCTGGATCATCGGCGAAGTGGTCGAGACCGTCGCCGCGCTCGACAAGGCCATGGCCGACCTGCGCTTCGACGCCGCCGCCAACGCGATCTACCACTTCGTCTGGAACCAGTTCTGCGACTGGTACATCGAGCTGATCAAGGGCCAGTTCGACGACGAGACCAAGGCCGTCGCCGGCTGGGTGCTCGACCAGATCCTCGTCATGCTCCACCCCTTCATGCCCTTCGTCACCGAGGAGCTGTGGAGCAAGATGGGCGCGCGCGAGGGCGAGCTGATCGTCGCGCAGTGGCCGCAGCCGGGCGCCAAGGTCGATGCGAGCGCCAAGGTCGAGGTCGAGTGGCTGATCGCGCTGGTCGGCAATCTGCGCGGCGCCAAGGCGGAACTGGGCATCGCGCCCGGCGCGCGGCTCACCGCCTACCTCGCCGAGCCCTCGGACGCGACGCGCGCGATCATCGGGCGCAATGCGACCGCGGTCGACCGCCTCGCCCGCCTCGACGCGATCCGCTTCGAGGCGGCGCCTGCGGGCGCGGCCATGCAGGTGGGCGCAGGGGATGCCATGCTGGCGATCCCGCTCGAAGGCGTGATCGACATCACCGCCGAGAAGGCGCGCCTCGAAAAGGCGCAGGCGGCCTCGCTCAAGGAGCGCGATTCGCTCGCCAAGCGGCTGGACAACCCGGCCTTCGTCGAGAAGGCCAAGCCCGAGGCGATCGCCAAGGCCCGAGACGACCACGCCGCCCACGCGGCCGAGGTCGAGCGCCTCAGTGCCGCACTGGCGCGATTGGGCTGACGGACAGGTGGGGGCAGGTAACGTTCGCCTCCCCCAACCCCGTCGCCCCCGCGCAGGCGGTTGCCCCGCCTGCGCGGGGGCGACGGGGTGGAATCGGCGATGCCGGGTTTCCTACATCGGGCGGCTCTGACACGGTTCGGGCGATGGCCGCCCACCCATTTCCGCAAGGTGACACACCAACCGCACAAAGCGACACCTCGCCCGCGCAAGGCGACGGTTTCGCGCTCACAAGGCGACACTTGCGCCTCACAAGGCGACACCTTCCACCGCGCAAGGCGACACTTTTTCATCACAAGGCGACACTTTGGCCCCGCAAGGCGACACTTTCCGCCACAAGGGGACGCCATTTTCCTCTGGACCGTGTAAACCGTGTAAACCTGTCGCCTTATGACCCTCAGTCCGTGACCCCGATCCCATGACCCTGACCCTCGCCACCACCACTCCGGGGACCCCGGAAATCTTCGCCTCGCTCCAGGGCGAGGGCCCCTCGCTGGGGCGGCCGAGCACCTTCGTGCGCCTGTCGCGCTGCAATCTGGCGTGCGAGTGGTGCGACACCGCCTACACTTGGCGCTTCACCGGCGACAACCGCTTCCACCGCGACGACCTCGCCTTCGAGCGGGCCGGGAACCAGGTGCCGATGGAGGAAGCCGACCTCGCGCAGGCGATCGCCGCGCTGGTGCCCGACCGCCTCGTCATCACCGGCGGCGAACCGCTGCTGCAGGGCGCGGCGCTGGCCCGCATGGTGACCGCGCTGAACGACATCCGCCCCGGCATGCACGTCGAGGTCGAGACCAATTCCACCGTCGCCCCGCATCCCGCGCTCGACGCGCTGGTCCACCAGTACAACGTCAGCCCCAAGCTGGCGCACAGCGGCAACCCGGCAAGCCTCGCGCTCCTGCCCGCCCGCCTCGCCGCCTGGGCGGCCGAGCCGCGCGCCTTCTTCAAGTTCGTGGTGGCCGAGGAAGCCGACCTCGCGCAGGTCATGGCGCTGCAGGAAACCTACGCCATCCCCGGCGAGCGGCTGTTCCTGATGCCCGAGGGACGCTCCAGCGATGTCGTGCGGGAACGTTCCGGATGGCTCGCGGATTTCTGCTCGCGCAATGGCCTGCGGTTCACCGACCGCTTGCACATCCATCTCTGGGGCGACACGAGGGGGACATGAACGAAGCATCCCCGATCCCGGTCGCCGAAACCCAGGCGCTCGAAGCAGAGGCCAAGGCCCGGGAAGAATCGCATAGGCAGGGCCCGGCCCTGAAGGGCGACCTGACGCGCGGGCCGATCCTCAGGACGCTGCTGATGTTCTCGATCCCCATGCTGGTATCGAACGTGCTGCAGACGCTGAACGGCTCGGTCAACGCGATCTGGGTCGGCCGCCTGCTGGGTGAGAGCGCGCTGGCGGCGACGGCGAACGCGAACATCGTGATGTTCCTGGTCTTCGCCGCGGTGTTCGGCTTCGGCATGGCCACCACCGTGCGCGTCGGCCAGCACTTCGGCGCACGCGACCTCGACGCGGCCCGCCGGACCTTCGGCACCGGCGTGGGCTTCTGCATCGTCATCTCGCTGGCGACCGGGGTGATCGGCTGGTCCGGGGCGGACGCCCTGCTGACCGCGCTCGGAACACCGGCCGCCAGCCACGGCGACGCGCTGGACTACCTGCGCGTGATCTTCGTCACCATCCCGCTGGCGACCGTCAACATGATGGTTTCCATGGGCATGCGCGGCGCCGGCGATTCCAAGACGCCGCTCTATGCGATGATCCTGGCGGTAACTCTCGACATCGCGTTCAACCCGCTGCTCATCATCGGCGTGGGGCCGCTGCCGACGCTGGGGGTGGCCGGGTCGGCCATCGCCACCGCGCTTGCCAACACCGCGGGCATGCTGTTCCAGATCTGGGTCATCTATCGCAAGGACCTGCCGCTGCGCCTGCGGGGTCCTGAACTGCACTACCTGATCCCGCGCGGCGAAGACCTGAAATACGTCGTGACCAAGGGCCTGCCGATGGGCGCGCAGATGCTGATCGTCTCGTCCGCCGGGCTCATCATGGTCAGTCTCGTCAACCGCGAGGGGCTGAACGCGGCGGCCGCCTACGGCGCATCGCTGCAGCTGTGGAACTACCTCCAGATGCCCGCCTTCGCGATCGGCTCGGCGGTGAGCGCGATGGTCGCGCAGTCGCTGGGCGCGGGCGACCACAGCCGCGTCGACAAGGTGACGATGACCGGATTGGGCGCCAATCTGGTGATGTCGACGGTGCTGGCAGCGCTGATCGTCGGCTTCGACCACCCGTTGCTCGCGCTGTTCCTCGGCGGCGACAGCCCGGCGATGCCGATCGCCGAGCACATCCAGCTGATCTGCACCGCCTCGTTCGTGATCGTCTCGGTGACCATGATCATGACCGGCACCATGCGCGCCTACGGCGCCGTGGTGGCGCCGCTGGTGATCCTGACGCTGGGCCTCTACCCGGGGCGCCTCGGCTTCTACGCGCTGGCGGTGCCCTACCTCGGCAGCGACGCGGTGTG
This sequence comes from Novosphingobium sp. GW821-FHT09E05, assembly GCF_059416165.1. Classification (NCBI taxonomy): domain Bacteria; kingdom Pseudomonadati; phylum Pseudomonadota; class Alphaproteobacteria; order Sphingomonadales; family Sphingomonadaceae; genus Novosphingobium; species Novosphingobium sp. GW821-FHT09E05. The sequence goes on along the minus strand of NZ_JBWKOQ010000001.1, from coordinate 678,215 downwards.
GTGGGCCTACCCGGTCGGCTCGGCGCTGACGGTGGCGCTGACGCTGGTGTACTATCGCTGGGGCAGGTGGCGCGTGGCGTTCAAGGGCGCCTGACCCGAAGGCTCACCGCCCCTGCGCCCGCCAGCGCTGGACGGTGCGCAGGACCATCTCCTCCTCGCCGCCGGTCTCGTTCCACAGCTGCGTGAACGAGGGGTCGGCGGACGCGGGGCGCTTTTCCTCCTCGAGGTCGTCGAAGGCGACGCGCATCGGGATCGCCACGCCCTCGCCGCAGATGATGCACTCGCGGTTGCGCAGCGCCGGGATCGAATCGAGGAAGCCCCGCGCGCCCTCGGGCATGGCGGCGCGCACGAAGGCCTGGTCGCGGTCGTTGTTGAGGCGCATCGAGATGATCGTGCCGCACTGCGAGAGCACGCCCTCTGCAAGGTCGGACGGACGCTGCGTGATGAGGCCGAGCGAGATGCCGTACTTGCGGCCCTCCTTGGCGATGCGCGAAAGGATGCGGCCGACCGAAGAGCCATCAGCGTTCTTCTCGTTCGGCACGTAGCGGTGCGCCTCCTCGCAGACGAGCAGGATCGGCCGGGTCTTCTCCTCGCGCGCCCAGACCGCGAAGTCGAAGACCAGCCGGCTGAGCACGGCGACGACGGTGGAAGTGATCTCGGTCGGCACGCCCGAGACGTCGATGATCGAGATCGGCCGCCCGCGCGAAGGCAGGCGGAACAGGCGCGAGATGAAGTCGGCCATCACGTCGCCCACCAGCATGCCCGAGAACATGAACTGATAACGCGGGTCGCCCTTCAGTTCGTCGAGCTTGCTGCGGATGCGCAGATACGGGGCGGTCGTATGGCCTTTGTCGAGCTTGCCCATCGCGTTGTTGAGGATCATGCCGAGGTCCGAGAGCAGGTACGGGATCGGCGAATCCACCGTGATCCGGCCCATCTGCTCTGCCAGCCGGTTCTTTGATCGCGCCTCGAGCAGCGCCTTGCCGAGGATCTCGGCGTCGAGCTGCCGTTCGTCCCCGCGCGAGGTGAGGAGTATCTCGCAGTGTTCCTCGAAGTTCATCAGCCAGTAGGGCATCTGCAGGTTCGAAACGTCGAGGATCATGCCGGTGTCGCGGAAGGCGGCGGCATATTCACCGTGCGGATCGACCATGATGATGTGCCCCTCGGGCGCATGCTGGCAGATGCGGTGGAGGATCAGCGCGACGCTGGTGGACTTGCCGGTGCCGGTCGAGCCGAGCAGCGCGAAGTGCTTGCCCAGCAGCGCATCGACGTAGAGCCCGGCGCGAATGTCGCGGGTGGGATAGACGTTGCCGACCTGGATCGCCGAGCGGCCGTCACTGGCGTAGATTTGGCGAAGGTCGTCGCTGGTGCAGGGATAGACCATCGCGGCGGGGATCGGGTAAAAGGTGACGCCGCGCCGGAAGGCGTGGATGCGCCCGGTCAGTCGCTCGACCTGCCCCTCGCCAAGGAAATCGACATCGGAGAGGACCGCGCCGGTCGTCCGTCCGTCCTGCTTCTGGTTGCGCACGCTGGCGAGCAGCCAGCCATTGCCGACGCGTATCTTGACCTGGCTGCTGACCTGGCCCGACAGTGCGACCGAAGGGTCGGCGTCGAGCGCGATCTCGTTCAGACGTTCGAGGTCGAACGCGATCCGGCTGCCCGACCCGCTGATCTCCAGCACCACCCCGATCGGCTCGTGGCCAATGGGCTCGTGACATACGGGCGAGGTTCCGGCCTGGGCCGCGTGAACCTGATCGAGACCCTCGACATGCATGTTGTTCTTCTACCGTCGGATTATCTGGCAACCGATTGCGAGCGGTAGCGCGGCCTCGGTTAATTTCCGCCTAAGAGCGTTACCAGAGCACGCACGCGGCGAACCTGTGCACCGTGTCAGATGAGCGCGAACAGCCGGCCGGCGAGCCAGCCCATCGCCACCGACACGAACACCGCGAGCAGGCCATAAGCAAACCCGTAGTTCTCCGCGAAATTGGCGATGGCGCGCTCGATGCCCAGCTTGCGCACTTCGACCTGGCTGCTTGCCGAGGCCACCACCCTGCCCTTGGAGACGGCATACGTCTCGGCCGTGTAGATGCCGGTCGGCACGCGCGAGGGCAGGCCGATGCGGGCCTGGTAGAGCACCTGCTCGCTCACTTTCACGCCGCCCTCTTCCTCGCGGTAGAGGCCGTTGCGGCGGTTGAGGTCCACCAGCCCCTCGGAGAAGCGCTGCTGTTCCTCGGGATCGATCGCACCGATCGGCGAGAGCTGCAGCCACTTGAGGCCAAGCTCGTAGATCGCCGCTGTCTTGTCGTCGACGATCTGGGCGATGGGCCGGGTCGAAGCGATCGCGAAGTAGCTGGGCGCGCTGCGCAGTTCGGTGCTGGCGGCATTGATCCAGATGCCCGCCACCTTCTGCTTCTCGCGCAGGACGATCGACTGGGTCGGCCCCTTGAGCACGACGACGATGTCATAGTCCTGCGCCGCGCGGGAGCCCTCGGGCGTGAGGATGGCGCCGAACAGCAGCAGTTCGGTGCCGGTGAAGCCCTGCTGGAGGTCCACTTCGTGCTGCGAGACTTCGGGCACCAGGATCGGATCGCGCGCGCCGGCGAGCATGACCAGCGCGAGCAGCGCCGCCAGGACGGGCGCCAGCGCCTTCACAGCGGCGCCACGGTGTAGATCTCGTCGGGTCGGTAGCCGAGGCCCAGCGCCATACGCCCGGCAACCAGCAACACGATCACCGCGAGGATCAGGCGCAGTTTCACCGGGCTCGCCTTCTGGGCGAACTGCGCGCCGACCTGCGCGCCCGTCACCGATCCCAGCAGCAGCAGCGAGGCCAGCACGATGTCGACCGCGTGGGTGGTGAGTGCGTGCATCATCGTCGTCGCCATGGTGACGAACAGGATCTGGAACAGCGAGGTGCCGACCACCACGTTCGCGCTCATGCCCAGGATGTAGAGCATCGCCGGCACCAGGATGAAGCCGCCTCCCACGCCCATCAGCATCGTCAGGATGCCGGTGCCCATGCCCAGCAGCAGCGGGGCCAGCGGCGAGATGTAGAGACCCGAGCGGTAGAAGCGCCAGCGCATCGGCAGGCTGGCGACCATGGGATGATGCCGCCGCTTGCGCGCGGGAAGCGGGACGCCCGAGCGCTCGGCGAGGATCGACTGGATGCTCTCGCGCGCCATCAGCCAGCCGATCGAGCCGAGCATCAGCACGTAGAGGATGTTGATGACGGTATCGATCTGCCCCAGCTTCTGCAGCAGGTTGAACAGCAGCGCGCCGATGCCGGTGCCGATGATGCCGCCCGCCACCATGACCGAGCCCATCTGGTAGTCCACGTTGCCGCGCCGGGTATGGGCGAACACCCCCGAGACGCTGGCGCCGGTCACCTGGCTCGCGGCCGAGGCGGCGGCGACGGTGGGCGGGATTCCGTAGAAGATCATCAGCGGGGTCGTCAGGAACCCGCCGCCCACGCCGAACATGCCCGAAAGCAGGCCGGTGAGCAGACCCAGGCCGACGATGATGAGACCGTTGACCGACAGGTTCGCGATGGGGAGGTAAACATCCATTGCTGACTTCTCGCTACCGCAGCAAGGCCTTGCAGAAAAGCAGGGATTCAGAAACCTGCGGATAGAGTGACGGCCGGTCCGGAGTCGGGCACCGCCTCGCCGGCCACCCGGAACCGCCAGTCGATCGCAACCCGGCCCATCGTACCCCGGCCGAGCGGCATCGCGATCGCGGCTGACGGCCCGGCGTCGAGCCGCGCCGCACCCTTCTGGACGCCGCCCCAGACCCCCACCCCCAGGCGCGTGTCGACCTTGCCAACGCTGAGCAGCGCGCGGTCGGCCCTGAACTGCCCGTCGGCGAACGGCGTCGCGAAACTGCCGGCGACGTAGCCGGCCTGTGCATAAGCTTCCCCGCGAAGGCGACCAGGGAGCACGAACGGCGGCAATTCGGTGACGGCCATGGCGACAGGCTGGAACCGGCGTGACCCGCCCTGGTCGGTCAGCCGCGCCTCGAGCGCGGCGATGACGGGGAAGGCCGGCAATGGCCGCGCCAAGAGGCCGATCGCCGCGCTGGTCTCCTGCAACTGCCCCATGCTCGAAGTGGTACGCATGTAGATGGCCGGGCGATAGGGGCTGGAAAGGGCCAACCGGTAGCGCAGCACCGCGCCTGCCTGGCTCGCCCCGTAAGTCGCCGGCAAGGCGCCCGGCGAAGCGATGCTTCCGGTCCCATCGCGGCGCAGCAAGGCCCAGGCATCGGCGGACCAGCGCCGGGGCTTTTGCGGAAGCGACGGGGCCGCGCCCACCGGCGCGCCCGTCGCCGCCATGCCGGGAGGCTCCGGCGCATAGAAGCGCGGCAGGCCCTCCGACAGGGCGAACTCATCGCGCAAATGGCGCGGCAACGAAGGACCGGGCGGCGCCGCTCCGCCCGCGTAGTACGATGGCGGCGCCCATCCCAATGCTGGCCTCGAAACAGCGGGATAGCGAAAATATGCGGGTGCGCGCGGATCGACCGGCATCGGCGCGTAGGGATAGGCATAGTCGGCAGGGGGGAGCGACAGCGGCCCTCCCCGCGGATCAACTGCGAAGCCGCCGCTTTCTGCAGCCGCCGCGACGGGCTGCGCCGCCTGCACCGCGCTGGCAGTGGGCATGTCCCAGGTCGCCGCGCGGCCGCCGGCCCAGCCGCCCAGTACCGCCAGCAGCGCCACCAGCGGGTGACCGCGCGAGATCTTGCCCCCGCTCACTGCGCCGCTGCCAGTGCGGGGTGTCCATGGTGGGTGGTCTTGTCCCAGCGCACCGCCACGCCCCGCAGCGTCCCGATGTAACCGGACAGCGCGCGCCGCCCCGCAAGGATCGCGATGTAGTTGGCGACGGGGATGCGCATGACCGCGCTGACCCCCTCGGCGACGCCGTACTCCCGCGCGGTAAAGGCGAATCGGAAGAGGCAGCGCCATGCAAAGCACACGAAGCAGGCCTGAAGCATGAAGCGCAGGACCGGAGAGACCACCGGCTGCGGATAGATGCCGCCCAGGCCGGCCATCGCCAGCAGACCCTCGACCACGACGAGCATGTAGCCGCACGCCAGGACGATCGCGGTCAACGGCCCGCGCCGGTCTCGCAGCGCCATCCATAGGTCGGCAGAATCGGTGCTCCAGCCCAGACGATCCCAGCCCTGGAAGGCAATGCCGTGGATCCATCGCGATTTCTGCCGCACCGAGGTTTCGATGGTCGCCGGGAAATAGGCCCGGGTCGCCACGAGATCGCCGTTGTCATCGCGGACGCGCAGGAAGCGAGAGCGACCGCCTTCCCTGCGCACCAGGAGCCCGAGTTCATAGTCCTCGGTCAGGCACTCGGCCGCGAAGGGGCCTCCGCCACCGCCTCGCCGCCGGGCGATGCGGGCGATCATGTCGCGCGAGAAGCCGCAGCCCACCCCCGCCGCCGGGATCGCCGCGCCCAGCGCGTCGCGCACGATGAGCGCCTTGGCGTGCGCTTCGGTGAACTCGTCGGCATAATGGCCGGCGACCCACGGCGAATCGGGCTGGGGCTCGGGCCGGACCGGCAGTTGTATGAACTCCGCATCGGCCAGCCCGCGGTCGATCACCGAAAGTTCGGCGGGATGGATCATGTCCTCCGAATCGTGGAGGATGACCGAACGATAGCGCCGTCCATACCTCCGCTCGTTCGCGCAGAGCGCGGCATAGGCGCGGTTGAGGCAGTCGGCCTTGGTGGTCGGGCCCGGGGTTTCGGTGATCACGATGCGGACGCGCGGATCGTCGCGAGCGGCGTCGGATGCTGCCTTGATGGTGGCGGGATCGTTGCAGTAGCAGCCGAGGTAGAGCGTGAAGTCCTGCTGCGCCCAGGCCCCGAGCGCATGCGCGATCGTATGGCCGATGACCGGCGCTTCGTCCCAGGCGGCGATCAGCACCGCAGCGCGGCCCGAAAGCGGGGCGGCTGCCGCTTCTCGCGTGATCCGCCCCGCCCGCCCCCTGCCCGTCACCCGCAGCCAGAGCCAGCACAGGTCGATCCCGAAATCGTCAGCCGCGCCCAGGATGAACCAGAATGCGGTGAACAGCAGCAGTTCATGCTCGGCCGCCTGCAGGTAGGTGACGGCATACTGAAACCCCAACGTTGGCTGCACCTTCGTCCCCTCTTATGCGACCCGAGGAGCCCGGAACGGATCGACCCCCCGCCGACCTTTCTCAGGCAGGGATTATGGGCAGGTGCCGCCGTTGCGCCAGCCGCTTTCGCCGTGGTTTCACAAAGTTAACGGAAAGGAAGGCCAGTGCCCGCCCCGGCGGCGCTCGGCACAGGGGTCGAGCGCCGCGGGCGCGGCTTACCAGCTGCCGATGTTGGGCATGCTCGCCCAAGGCTCGGCGGGATCGAGGCGGCCGTCCTGCAGCAATTCCACCGAGATGCCGTCGGGCGTGCGCACGAACGCCATGTGGCCATCGCGCGGCGGGCGGTTGATCGTGACGCCGCCGTCCTGGAGCCGCTGGCAGGTTTCGTAGATGTCCGCGACCTGGAAGGCGAGGTGGCCGAAGTTGCGCCCTCCGGTGTATTCCTCGAACGCGCCGTCCTCGCCCGGCCAGTTGTAGGTCAGTTCGACCTCGGCTTCCTCCTGCCCCGGCGCCGCCAGGTAGATCAGCGTGAAGCAGCCCTGCTCGCTCGAAAATCGGCGGGTTTCCTTGAGGCCGACGAGTTCGAAGAAGCGGATCGTCGCGTCGGGGTCGGTGACGCGGATCATGGTATGGAGGTAGCGTGTCATGGAAGGGCTTTCTCGGTTCGTCTATGGGATTGAACGGTTCATCGCGGATACAGCCGGTGCTTGCCATAACCGGGGGACGATCAGGGAGAGATGCGATGAGCGAAGATAGTTCGGGCATGAGTGGAGGCAAGGGTACAAGGAACATCGAGGGCACGACCGCCCGCTGGCTCGCGAGTTCGGCCATCCTCGCCGTCGGCCTCGTGATCGGAGGCTTCGCGCTGGGCGACGGGATCAAGCGCGCGCAGCGGGCCGACCGCGCCGTCACCGTGAAGGGCCTCGCCGAACGCGACGTCACCGCCGACCTCGCGACCTGGACGATCAGCTATTCCGCCACCGCGGCCGATCTCTCCACGGCGCAGGGCGGCGTCGATCGCGACACCGCACAGATCCGTGCCTTCTTCGGCGAACTCGGCTTTCCGGCCGAGGCGCTGCAGCCGACCGGCGTGACGGTCAACCAGGCCAGGGACAACGCCGGGACCATGAGCTTCACGGTGCGTCAGCGCGTCACCCTGCGGACGACCGACATCAAGCGCGCGCAGAACGCGGTGCGCCGCCAGTTCGAACTCGTGAAACGCGGGGTGATCCTCGAGGAGGGTTCCGGCATGGCCTATACCTTCACCCGGTTGAACGGCATCAAGCCCGAGATGGTCGCCGCCGCGACCAACGACGCGCGCGCCGCTGCCGAACAGTTCGCCAAGGACAGCGGCGCCGAGGTCGGCGCGATCAAGAACGCGGCGCAGGGCTACTTCTCGATCGAGGCGCGGGACGGGGATTCCGGCGGCGGCTGGGGCCAGTCGGATACGCCCTACAAGAAGGTGCGCGTGGTCACGACGATCGACTTCTACCTTGAGTAGACACGAAAAACCCGCCCGGATCGCTCCGGACGGGTCCTCCTGCGAAGGGTTCCGCCTGCTATGATCAGAACGAAGCGGTAAGCGTCGCGACCACGGTGTCGTTGGTGTAGCTGTCGATGCTCGGGCCAGAGACGCCGACGTAGGACACGCTCAGCGAGAGCGGGCCGTAGATCGTGCCCGAAGCGCCGATCGAATAGTCGATGCCGGTGCGGTCAGCGTTGCAGTAATAGCAAGGCGCCAGCGCGCCGTCGGTGTAACCGAAGTGCCCCGAGATGGTGAGCGGGGTGTTGGGAACCGCGACGTCGACGTTGCCGTAAAGGTAGAGGTTGTCGCTCTTCTTGTTGCCGGCGAAGTTCGGCAGCGCGTCCTGCTTCCAGGCATAAGTGCCGCCCACCTTCACCTTCGCCGGGCCGGCCATCGCGGTGAGCGAGGCGTAAGGCTCGAAGAATTCGGAATCGCCGCCGGTGCCATTCGGATAGGCATAGTAGAGCAGGCCGACGTCGGTGGTCAGGCCGGAGGCTACTTCACCGGTCCATCCGCCGAACAGATCGAGTTCGGTGCTGCCGTAGAGAGGGCCCAGATCGAGCGACGAGCCCCAGGTGGCGATGTAGAAGCCGCTGGCGTGCGAAACGGTGATGCCGCCCTGGATCGCGATGTCGCCACCCGACTGCGAAACGCCGCGGAAACGGTAGTCACTGGTCACGGCAGCGCTGCCGGTGACGGTGATTTCGGACGGAGCCTCGGCATCCTGCGCGAAGGCCGGAGCAGCGGAAAGCGCAGTTCCCGCAAGAAGAGTGGCGGCGATGGCGCCGCGGACGGACAAAAGCATGATCATTCCCTCACAATTATTGTCTTGATGCCTCGTCCCACCTGCATCCTGCGCCCCCGGTCTCGTGATGGACATGGGTTGCGCTGGCGGAATATTGCTGCACCGCACCCAGAGACCACACAAGAAAAATTTCAATTCAGCAATATTAGGGAAACGAACTGTGGATTTTATGTCACTTGAGTGGCCTTGGGGCGAACGCTTGTGCGCGCGGGAGCGAGTGCTATACTGCGGTGCAATAAATGCTTTCAAAGATCCGTAATCTTCTGCGCCGCCGCAACGACAGGCAGGCGGCCGCCATTCCTCCCGGCGAACGCGTCTATGCCGTGGGCGACGTCCATGGCCGCGCCGATCTGTTCGAAGCGCTGATCGGCATCATCGAACGGGACGACGCCCAACGTGGCCGCGCGCACACCACCGTGGTGCTGCTGGGCGACCTCATCGACCGCGGGCACGACAGCGCCGCGGTGGTCGAACAGGCGCGGCAGTGGGCAAGCCGCCGTGAAGTGGAATTCATCCAGGGCAATCATGAGGAAATGCTGCTGGTCAGCCGCACCGACGTCGAAGCGCTTCGGGGCTTCCTGAAGTTCGGCGGGCTGGAGACGATCCTGTCCTACGGCGTCGACCCCGAACTGGCGATGACGACCGAGATCGAGGATCTCCAGCGGCTGATGAACGAAGCCATCCCGCAGGATGACTTTGATTTCCTCGACGGTTTCAAGAAAATGATCCGCATCGGCGACTACGTATTCGTTCATGCCGGCGTTCGCCCCGATACGCCGCTCGAATTCCAGTCCGGTCGGGATTGCCGCTGGATACGCGAGCCGTTCCTCAGCCATCGCGGCGATTTCGGTGCTTTCGTGATTCACGGCCATACGATCACGCAGGCGCCGGAAATCTGCGCCAACCGCATCGGTGTGGATACCGGAGCGTTCCTGTACGGGACACTCACGGCGATCGGTCTCCAGGGGACTGACCGCTGGTTCCTCCAGGCCAGCGATCCACAAAGCGAAGCCGCGTGAGCCGGTCGCCGCGCCGACCTGCGGCGGGCGTTGCGGCACGAGCCTGTCCACGACGCCGCGGTCATTCGCCAGCGAGAGTCTGTGGTATCCGTCTCGAAGGCCGGTTTGCGCCGGGGAGCCTGTAAGCCGGGTTCTGTTCCTGGCGTGGTCTCCCAATCGAGGGACCTTACGACAGGTGGCAGCCATTCCTCTAGGCGATACATCGCTGCATCGCTCAAGCGACCAACCCGGGCTGCCTGGGTCCGAAACGAACCCGCCGATCTCCCCGCTTTCGCAGACGCCGGCGCGCAGCCCCTATTCGGTCTTGCTCCGGGTGGGGTTTGCCTTGCCGCTTGCCGTTACCGGTAGCGCGGTGCGCTCTTACCGCACCCTTTCACCCTTACCTGTCTTCCGAGGAAGACGCGGCGGTCTGCTCTCTGTGGCACTTTCCCTAAGCTTCGGAAGGCCTAGAAGCCCCCCTCGCCCGGCGGGCGTTACCCGCCACCCTTGTTTCGTGGAGCCCGGACTTTCCTCGCGGTCCAAAGGACCCCGCGGCTGCCCGGCTCCCCGGCGCGAGGCTCACCTAGCACGCCCGATGTCGCGCTCCAACAGGAGTTCGAGCAGGATTCCGCCGATCTCGCCGTCGATCTCGCCATCGATGATCTCGGGCCGCCAGCGCCGCTGGAAAGCGCGGACCGCCGCGCGGCCGTCGGTGATGTCGTAGCCGAAACGCTCCATGGCGAGGTAGAAGGCGCCGGGATTGTCGTAGAACAGGTTCATCTTCGCGCGCGGGATCTCCAGCGCGAGACCTAGTTGCCCGAGGCGCGGCCAGTCGAAGTATTCGCCCGGATCGTCCTTGCGGGCAGGCGCGATGTCGGAATGGCCGACGACGTTGGCGCGCGGGATGTCGTGACGGTCGAGGATATAGGCGAGGAGCGGGGTCAGCGCATCCATCTGCGGCTCGGGGAACGGGCGGTAGCCGTGTTCATGGCCGGGGTTCACCAGCTCGATGCCGATGCTGGCGGAGTTCACGTCGGTGACCCCGCGCCAATACGCGCGCCCGGCGTGCCAGGCCCGCTTGTCCTCGGGCACCAGCGAGGTGACGGTCCCGTCCTCGTCGATCATGTAGTGTGCCGAGACTTCCGCCTCCGGGTCGCACATCCGCGCCAGAGCCTCCTCGCCGGACTTCATGCCGGTGTAGTGCAGCACCGCCATGGTGACCGGCAGTTTGCGCTCGTTCCAGTTGGGGGAGGAAACCCTGCGGTTGACGAGCCAGCGGTTCATCGTGCCCTCCCCTCCCCTTCAGGCCCCGGGGAGAACCGCGCCGAGCACCAGCGCATCCTCTGCTAGGACATATTGCAGCTGCCCGCCGATCGCCTTGGCGAGCTGGTCGAGCATGGCGGCCGGCGCGGTGCGGCTGGACAGCTCCCCCTCGGGCAGCGTCCCTTCCAGCGCGCTTCCCACCGAACGGTCGAAGGCGATGCGCGGACCCGCGGCGCGCACGACGATCTCGCTCGCCCCGCCGGCCGGGCCGCCCCGGTACTCCGCCGCGATGTCGAGCGTGCCGCCGCGCGGCAGTGCCTCGAGGCCGATCAGCGCGAAGTTCAGCAGCGTCTTGATTGCGGGCTTGGGCAGCGAATCGCTCGGCAAAGCCCAGTTCAGCGTGACGCGCTTGTTGTTGGCGACCAGCGCGTCGACCAGCACCTTGGCCTCGCCCACCGGCACCATCTCGCCGAAGCCGCCGGCGGCACCGAACGCGAGGCGGAAGAACTTGAGCTTGTCCGCCGAGATCCGCGCACTCTGCTCGAGCAGCTCGAAGCAGCGCGCCCGCATCTCCGGGTCCTTCTCGTCGGCGAGCAGCTCGAGGCCGTTGGACAGCGCGCCGACCGGGCTGAGCATGTCGTGGCACAGGCGCGAACACAGGAGGCTGGCAAGTTCGACCGAACTCGTGGTGGTCATGGAATCAGGTACTTTCCGTATTCTTTTCAGGCGGCCCTGCGCTTGGGCGCGCCGTCAGTCCACGACGCGGAAGGCCAATGGCGAAAATCCATTCCCGCTATCGCGCCAGAATGCAACCTCGCTCTGGGCGATGATCGCCCAGATGCGCGAATCCCCGGTGGAATGTTCGCAATCGGTCGCCGAGGGCACGGGATGACCCGTAGGATGCGAGTGGTAATAGCCCAGGACTTGCGGCCCGCCCCCGCGCGCCGTCTTGTGCGCGGCGAGCAGGGCGAGCGGGTCGATCTCGAAGCGCAGGCGGCGGTCGTCGGCGAGATTGGCGGCGGGTTGGGCGGTCTCGATACGTGCTCCTCGCCCCGTCAACAGACCGCAGCATTCCTCGGGAGCCGCTTTTGCGGCCTCTTTTAAAAGTATGGCGAGCACGCCACTTGTCACCTCGATATCCATCCCCAAATCGTACCGGCAATGGGGGGCAACGCAAATATCATCGAAGGGCTCGTGGGCAAGCCCGGCGGCCGTCTCGACAAGGCGCTTGCCGACGCGAGCGGCCTCTCGCGCGAGCGGGTAAAGGCGCTGATGGGCGAAGGCCGCGTCAGCCTCGCCGGCAAGCAGACCGCGCACGCCTCGCTCAAGGTCGAGCCCGGCACGCCCTTCGCCATAGAAGTGCCCGAAGCCGTCGCCGCCGAAGCGGTGGCGCAGGACATTCCGCTCAATGTCGTATTCGAGGACGAATACCTGATCGTGGTCGACAAGCCCGCCGGGCTCGTCGTCCACCCCGCCGCCGGCAATCTCGACGGGACGCTGGTCAATGCGCTGCTCCACCACTGCCGGGGCCAGCTTTCCGGCATCGGCGGCGTCGCGCGTCCGGGCATCGTCCACCGCATCGACAAGGACACCTCGGGCCTGCTGGTGGTCGCCAAGACCGACAAGGCGCACGAGGGGCTGGCGGTCCAGTTCGCCGACCACTCGATCGTGCGCGCCTACCTCGCCGTCGTCGGCGGGCGGCCGATACCCGCCGCGCGGACGGTCAAGGGCGCGATCGCCCGATCGCCCCATGATCGCAAAAAGATGGCACTGGTCGAGGATGGGCGCGGCAAGCACGCGGTGACGCATTTCCGCACCGTCGAGCCGCTCAAGGGCGCGACCCTCGTCGAGTGCCGCCTCGAGACCGGCCGCACGCATCAGGTGCGCGTTCACATGGCGTCAATCGGTCATGCGCTATTAGGGGATCCTGTCTATGGACGAACACCTTCTTCTTTGCGCGCGACTCTCAATGAGCTCGATTTCTCGCGCCAGGCGCTCCACGCTGCGGAACTTGGCTTCGTCCATCCCGTTACAGGAAAGAACGTCCATCTCGCCAGTCCGCTTCCCGACGACATGCGGACACTGATCGACGAACTGCGACACTGAAATCGCTTTTATGTGCTACCACCCCAAGGTGGCCACAAGCTAAGATGCCTTCAAGGGTCTTTGACCGTGTGCCGACCTAGAAAGGACGGATGATCGTGAGCAACAACCGTAACCTGAGCGTTCCAGCCCTTGGTGGCGAGCAGAGCCTCAACCGGTATCTTTCGGAGATTCGCAAGTTCCCCGTGCTGGCTCCCGAGCAGGAATACATGCTCGCCAAGCGCTACTCCGAACATGAGGATCCCGCCGCTGCAGCGCAGCTGGTGACCAGCCACCTGCGTCTCGTCGCCAAGATCGCCATGGGCTACCGTGGCTATGGCCTGCCGGTGTCCGAGCTGATTTCTGAAGGTAACATCGGCCTGATGCAGGGCGTCAAGAAGTTCGAGCCCGAGCGCGGCTTCCGCCTGGCGACTTACGCCATGTGGTGGATCAAGGCCTCGATCCAGGAATACATACTGCGGTCGTGGTCGCTCGTGAAGATGGGCACGACCGCTGCGCAGAAGAAGCTGTTCTTCAACCTGCGCCGCATGAAGAAGAACCTCGACGCCTACGAGGACTCCGATCTGCACCCCGACCACGTCGCCGCCATCGCGACCAAGCTGGGCGTCTCGCAGACCGAGGTGGTCAACATGAACCGCCGCATGATGATGGGCGGCGATGCCTCGCTCAACGTCTCGCTGCGCGAAGAAGGCGAAGGCCAGTGGCAGGACATCCTCCAGGATGACCGTCCGCTGCAGGATGAAACCGTCGCCGACGCCGAGGAAGCGTCGGTGCGCCACTCGATGCTGCTGGAGGCGATGGGCTCGCTCAATGAGCGCGAGCGCGACATCCTTCAGGAGCGCCGCCTGACCGAGGATCCCAAGACCCTCGAGGAACTGAGCCAGGTCTATTCGGTCAGCCGCGAGCGTGTCCGCCAGATCGAGGTTCGCGCCTTCGAGAAGCTGCAGAAGGCGATGAACCGCATCGCCACCGACAAGCGGCTCCTCCCGGCGGGCTGATCCGCCGCGGGTTGAACAAAAGAAAGCCGGGCCATCCGCGAGGGTCGCCCGGCTTTTCTTATGCCGGCGCCGCCTCACCGCGCGGGTGCATGCGGATGATGCGCACCCACGTCAGCGCCAGCAGCGCAAGACCGGCGAAGGTCCAGAACACCCCGGTATAGCTGCCGAACAGGTCGAAGATCAGTCCGAAGATGGGCGGCGTCGCCAGCATGGCCAGCAGGATCGTGCCCGACAGCAGCCCCATCGCCCGCCCTACCGCGCGCTGCCCGAAGACACGCGGGGCGAGATAGCTCTCGGCCGGGACCATCAGCCCGCCGAACAGGCCTGCGAGCGCGATGCCGAAGGCGATCGTCCAGTAGCCCCTCATCGCCTGGGTCAGACAGACCATCCCGACCGAGAACCCCGCCAGCGAGATGTACATCAGCGTGCGCGCGCCCAGCCGGTCCGAGAGCGCCGCGAAGTTCAGCTTGGCGATGAAGCCGCAGGCCGCGTAGATCGAAATCAGGGAGGCCGCGTCCTTGGCCTGGATACCCGCGTCGATCGCGAGCGGCGCGAGGTTGGTGATCGTGCCCTTGAGCCCGGCGGTGACGATGCTGACGGTCACCGCCAGCACCCAGAAGGTCGGATCGCTCAGCACCTCCCGCGCGGAGATCGGCGCCTTGGCCAGTTCCTCCCTGCTCAGTTGGGGAGCTTCCGCGGCACCGTCCGGATTGAGCCCGCGATCGGCGGGGCGGTCGATCACCAGCAGGGTCACCGGGATCGTCCAGGCCAACAGCACGAGGCTCAGGAGCTGCAGCGCCGGGCGCCACTCGTTGGCATTGAGCAGCGCCTGGATGATAAGCGGGAAGAAGAACCCGCCTGCCGAAATCCCGGCTATGGCGATGCCCACCGCCCGCCCCCGCTTCTGCGCGAACCAGCGCGAGAGCAGCACGGTGATCGCCACCGGCCCGATCAGCACGTTGGCCGGCGCGATCAGCACACCGAAGATGACGAGCACCTGGGTGAACGAGGTCGCCAGCGACATCGCCGCATAGCCCAGCGCCAGGCACACACCTCCCGTCAGCATCAGGCGCCTGAGCGGCACGCGGTCCATCAGGTTCCCGAGCAGCGGTGCGAGCACCGCGCTGGTCCCAGAGAGTACCGTCATCGCCAGCATCAGCACCGTCCGGCTCGGCTGGAACTCCCTCGCCAGCGGCACCGCGACGATCGAGTAGGTCGAGGCGACCATGCCGGTGGCCGCCAGCAGCATGAAGCCGACCGCCACCTGCCTCCATCCGGCTGCGAAGGATGCCGCCATGCCCGTGTTCTCCCGTTCTTTTAGTTGGCAGAGTTATCGGCAAGAACGGTCGCAACTGCAAACGAAAGGGCGCAACTGCGAATACAGGCATCGGCGGGGCGGGGCTGACGGAGCCGCTGGCGCAACCGCCGCCGTTTCGACTAGAGAGGGAGCCGACATCCACTCAATCGAGGCCCGTTCCCACTCATGCGCTTTATCGCCAAGTTCATCCTCTGGTTCGTCGCGATCAGCGTGGCAGTGACGGTGCTCTACCGCTTTGTGCCGCCGCCGGTGACGGTGACGATGCTGGTCGACGGCAACGGCATCACCAAGGACTGGGAACCGCTGAGCAACATCGACCGCAACATGGTCGCGGCCGTGGTCGCCGCCGAGGACGGGAAGTTCTGCTCGCACAACGGTTTCGACACCGACGCGATCGAAAAGGCGATGGAGCGCAACGCCAGGGGCGGCCGCATCCGGGGCGGCTCCACGATCAGCCAGCAGACCGCCAAGAACGTCTTCCTCTGGCAGGGCGACGGCTGGACCCGCTACGCCCGCAAGGGGCTAGAAGTCTGGTTCACCTTCCTGATCGAGAACCTGTGGGACAAGCGGCGGATCATGGAGGTCTACCTCAACGTCGCCGAGACCGGCATCGGCACCTACGGGGTCGAGGCCGGGGCCCAGCGCTACTTCGGCAAGTCGGCCGCCAACCTCACCCCCGCCGAGGCGGGCCGGATGGCCGCCGCCCTCCCCAGCCCCAAGAAGCGCAGCGTCAAGAACCCGGCAGGTTTTACTCGCCGCTACGGCAACACCATCGCCGCGCGCATCGGCACGGTGAAGCGCGAGGGCTACGACGCCTGCGTCTACGAGTGATCGAGGTTCAGCGCGCCGCCAGCCCCTGCCCGTGGTCGGTCAGGCGGGTGCGCAAGCTGTTCTGGACATAGGCCGTCATCACGTAGTGCCCGATCACGATCGGCAGTTCGAGCAGTTGCCGCTCGTCTAAATGCGGGGCGAGCGCGTCCCAGGTCGCGTCGCAGATCATCGCATCGCCGTGCAGGTCCTCCACCGCGTGCAGCACGGCGCGGTCGAGATCGTCCCACCCCGGCGCGCCCGAGCCCTCGACGATCCATTCGATCTCCTCGGCGCGGAACAGCCGTTCGCGCGTGGCGTGGACGTGCTCGCCCCAGGCATAGGGCGCGCCGCAGAGCCAGCTGGTGCGCAGGATCGCCAGTTCACGAACCCGGTCAGGCAGCGCCGAGCGGGTCGAGGCGGTGACGCCGAGCGCCATGTAGCCGGCGAAGAATTCGGGACTGTGCGCCAGGTTCGCGAAGAACGGCGCCAGCGGCATCCCCTCGGGATAGCCGTAAAGCACCCGAAGCTGCTCCATCGCCTCACGGTGCCGCTCGTCGAGCTGCCCCTCGTCGAGAAAGCTCAAGCGCTCGCCTGCCCCCAGAACCTGCCGATCGCGCGCCTGCGCATCCCATGCCATCACTCTCTCCCTCGGCCCGGAAACTATCCGAGGTCGCCGGCTAGGCAAGCGGGTCGCCGATTTACCGCAGGGAGGATGAGCCCTGCGACTCAACGGAAAAGGGGAGGAACCCTGCGGTTCCTCCCCTTCCCTGTTCCGTTACCGAAGCGGAGGCGATCAGAAGCCGAAGCTGATCGAACCGATGAAGGTACGCGGCGAGCCGATCTGCGCGAACGGCACCGAAGTGGCCGACGTGCCCGCGCCATCGAAGCCGCCGACATAAAGCTTGTCGAAGACGTTCAGCACGTTGAGCTGCAGGAACGTGCGGTCGCCCAGGCCGGCGAAGTCCAGCTTCACCTTGGCGTCGAGGTCCACCAGCGTGTAGGCCGGGGTCTTCTTGCCGTAGACCTGCGTCGTGCCGCTCATGATCGGCATGTTGACGTCGTTGACGTAACGCGGGCCGGTGCGCTTGGCCTGCGCGCCCAGTGAGACCGGGCCGATGTTGGCATCGGCGCGGGCACCGAAGGTGTAGACCGGAGCGCCGGCTTCACGCTTGCCCTTGGTCGGGGCAAACACGCCGTTGCCGGTTTCGACGTCTTCCTTGATCTCCGACTTCAGGTACGAACCGAAGAGGTAGATGCTGGCTTCGGGGATCGGGCGGACGGCGAAGCTGCCGTCGATGCCGTACTTGTCCACGCGGCCGAGGTTACGGTAGATCGTGACGTTGAGGTCGCGGTCGTACGACGAGGCCAGGCGGTTGTGGTAGATCGTGTACCAACCGGTCAGCATCGCCTGGATGATGCCCGATGTGTAGCGGACGCCAAGGTCGAAGTTGTCGGTGGTTTCGACGCCGGGGGTCGCCTGCGCCGAGTCCTCGGAGAACCAGAACGACTGGTAGAGGTTGTCGGTGCCCGGGGGCTGCAGGCCCTTCGAGTAGTTGAAGTTCAGGCTCGCCGCGTCGGTGAAGTCATAGACGAAACCGGCGTTCGGCAGCACCTTGTTGTAGTTGAAGATGCGCTGCTGCGGCAGCTTGTAGGTGGGGTTGGCGTTGGCGTAGGTCGCCTGGTCCACCGTGTTGGTGGTGAAGCAGTCGACGAAGCCCGAAGCGCTGGTGGCGAGGCAGTTGTTGGTCAGGTTCCGCTTGAAGAACGGTGCGCGCACGCCGATGTTCAGGTGCAGCGTGTCGTTCAGGTAGTCACCCGAGTATTCACCCGAAACCTGGTGTAGGATCGCGTAGGACAGGCGGTCGCGCTTCTGCAGGACGTTGCCGTCGGCATCGGTCAGCGAGCTGTCGGAGAAGACGTCGGTCGCGAAACCGTTCGGCTTGATCAGGCTGACTTCGCCGGTCTGGCGGTGACGTCCGCGGTCGTACGAGTAGGCAACGCGGATGCGGTTGTATTCGTCGAAGTCGTAACGCAGCGAGGCGATGACGCCCAGGCGCCAGGTTTCGGTGTTGCTCGGAGCGAGGACGCGGACCTGGTCGAGCGTGTCGCCGTCGCCATTGAGATCGACGCCGCCGAAGTAGGGCACGCCGCCGAGATAGCCAGACACCCGCTGAGCGGCCGTGATCGCGGCGCGCGTGGCATTGGCGGTCTGCGTGTAGAAGCCTTCACGCGCGATGACGGTGCCGCCACCGTTGGCCTTGGTGTACTGGATGCTCGGATCGACGGTCAGCGTCAGCTTGTCGCTGAGCGTGAACTTCGAGTTGATGCGGATGTTGCCGGTGTTCGAGGGGTTGAAGCGGTACTCGTAGAGCGAACCGCAGCTGTCCGCAGCGACCACATCGGCAACGCCGCCCACACCTGCAGCAGCCGGGCAGCGGGCCGCGTCGTAGGCGCCGACGTCGTAGTCGTCGCGCTCCGCCTTGGTGTTCGGGAAGCGGCCCACGCCCGTGGCGCTGTTGACGATGCGGGTCGGGTCGTTGCGCAGGGGCACCGAACCGAAGAAGTTGTTGCGGTTGCGATTCCAGTGGCCGGCGATCGAGATAAAATCGCCGTTGTCGCCGAGCGGCTGGTAGATCTTGGCGTTCAGCTGCATCTTGTCGATCTGGCCGATCTTGCCAAAGACCGCGTCGTTGGTCGCCTTCGAAGCCGCGAAGAACGCCTTGGTGCCCGATGAGTTCAGGACGCCGGTGTCGATCTCGCCGAACAGGCGCATGAAGTTGAAGTCACCGACCGAACCCAGCATGCGCGCGCCGAACTCGTCGGTGGGGTTGCGAGTGCGATAGTTGACGGTCGAACCGGTGGCGGCGGCGGTCGGCGAGTCGACGTCGGTCGAGCCGAGGTTGACGTTGACCTGCTCGATCAGCTCGGGGTCGAGCTGCTGGTTCGAGTAGAGCGCATAGCCGCCCGTGTCGTTCAGCGGGATACCGTCGAAGGTCTGCGAGATGCGGCCGTCGTCGAAACCGCGGATGGTCAGCGTGCCGCCGGCCGAACCGAACGGATCGTTGTTCTGGAAGCTGACGCCCGGGACCAGGTTGATGATGTCGTTGATCGACTGGCCCGGAGCCTGCGTGGAGATGATCTCCTGCGTCAGGACCTGCTTGGCCTTGGTGGTCGGCGGCAGCTGAACGCCGGCGACGCCTCGCTGCGTCTGGCCGGTGACGACGATCTCGCCCTCTTCGAAGTCGAGCGAACCGGTGGACTGCGCGAAGGCAGGCATTGCGAGGAATGCGGCGCCGACGGCCAGGGTGCTGGTCGCCGTGGAAAGGAGGGTGTGAATTTTCATCGTATGCCCCTGAGCTAGTCAGACTGGAGTGGTCACAATGTTGCGACGAACTGCTTGCGCCGCGCTGATTGCTGCGGCTGCTAAGAGCAGGGCCATATGACAACTTTCTGACATTTGGGAATCATTTGGCTACAGCCGCGCGAAATTTTGTGACACTATGGTCACATAAGCCGTTATCTCGCATATATATCGTTATATTTCATACGGTTATAAACTATGTGATATAGTGCACTGCGGCATAAATGCCACGCGCCGGGAAAAGCCATTGCTGCGCTTGCGTCCCACTTTTGCGGCGGAAAACCCTTAAGGAACGGCCAGTCGGTGTGATGTTACGTCATAGCTTGATACGGCCCCTTCCAGCGTGGCAATCCTCGTCGCCATGAGCGCCGGACATCAGCATCAACACGGACATCAGCACGGCCATGGTCATGGGCATCACCATGGGCACGGCCATCATCCCCCCCCGGCACCGGGCAGCATCGGCCGGGCCTTCGCAATCGCGGTCACGCTCAACGCGCTGTTCGTCGTCGCCGAGGTTTCGGCCGGGTTGCTGAGCGGCTCGATGGCGCTGCTGGCGGACGCCGGACACAATCTCTCGGATGTGCTCTCTCTGGTGCTGGCCTGGGCGGCGAGCGTATTGTCGGCCCGCCCGCCCTCGGAGCGCTTCACCTACGGGCTCAAGAGCTCCTCGATCCTCGCCGCCATCGCCAATGCCGCGCTGCTGTGGGTGGCGATCGGGGCAATCCTGGTCGAGACGCTCCGCCGCATCGCCGAGCCCGCACCCGTCGCGGGCACGACAATGATGGTGGTTGCGGGGCTCGGCATCGCGGTCAACGCGCTCTCCGCGCTGCTGTTCGCGCGGGGTGCGAAGTCCGACCTGAACCTGCGCGCCGCCTTCCTCCACCTCATGGCCGACGCGCTGGTGTCGGTCGGCGTGGTGGTCGCGGGGGTTGTCATCCTGCAGACCGGCTGGGCGCTGGTCGATCCGATCGCCTCGCTGGTCATCACCGCAGTCATCGCCTGGTCGAGCTGGGGCCTGCTGCGCGATGCGCTGCACATGGGCATGCTCGGCGTGCCCGAGGGCATCGACGGCACGAAGGTGCGTGCCTTTCTCGAGGCCCGGCCCGGCGTCACCCGCGTCCACGACCTCCACATCTGGCCGATGAGCACGACCGAGACCGCCCTCACCGCGCACCTCCTCATCCCTGGCGGCCAGCCGGGCGACGCGTTCCTGTGCGAACTCGCCGAGGACCTCGCGCATGAGTTCGGCATCGGCCACCCCACCATCCAGATCGAGACCGATGCCCAGAGCCCCTGTGCGCTCGAAAGCGAAGCGGTGGTCTGAACCTCAGCCGGGCACGAACTCGTGCCGGGCCCCGAGGAAGTCGTCCGGATCGATCGCAAAGCCGGGGGAGACGCAGCCCTCGCCCGTCAGGCGCAGTCCGAGCTTGCCCTCGAAATGCCCCCGCGCCCGGGGCTCGTCCGCCACCTTCCAGACGAGAGCATAGATCCCGTTCTGCGGCGCTGCCAGGAACGCCCCCAGCCGCCCCGAGGACGGATCGTCGGGCTGGACGAAAGCCACGCGGGTGTCGCCGACGCGCAGCAGCACGCGCCGCCCCGGCTGCGGCAGCGTGGTGGCCGCATCCTCCAGCACCTCCCCGTCGATGACCTCGGTGAAGAACCGCAGTGCCGCGTCGATGTCGGCGGTGACGCAGGCAATGTGATCGAGGCCGGTCACCGTGCAGTGGTGGCCTGCCCCGACCTTCGGGTCCCAGTTGCCGCGTTCCCACGGATCATTGGGCATCGGCAACTCGCAGACCTCGATCAGCACGCCGCCGGTCGATTCGGGCTTCACGAAGAAGAACACACCGTAGTCACTGGCGACGGTGCAGCCCGCTTCGCGGAAGGCGGCGCCGGCTGCCTTGCCGTCCGCCACCTTGATCTCGAAGGAGTGGAACTGCTGCCCGATCCGCGCCGCCTGCCGTGCATAGGGCTTGGTCAGGTCCTGTGCGCTGCGTGGCGCCATCGGCTCGACCATGTGGTCGGTCACGTAGAGCAGCGCCGCGTCGCGGTCCTCGGCCGGGAAATAGTTTTCGGCGAAGACGAGGCCGCCAAGCGCGTCCTGGTAAAGTAGGCGGCACTTGTAGATGTCGGTGGTGGCATGGATCGTGTGGATCACCCGCGAAACCGGAATGCGCGCCATCGTTCTCTCTCTCCTGGTCTTTCTTTCCTCCAGCGTGCGGCGGCGGGGCGACGTTGCCAAGCAGCGGGCGGCAATATCGCGAGCGCGGCCCGGTGCGCGGGAACGCCCGGCCGCGTCGCACGCTTCAAGGGGGGACATTCCGTCCCGCGATGGAGACGCGCGTTGGCCGATACCAAGACAGCGGAACTGTACCGCATGGTCCTGCCCGAGCACACCTGCCCCTTCGGCCTGCGCGCCAAGCAGATGCTGGAAGGCGCAGGCTACGAGGTCGAAGACAATATCCTCTCCGCACGCGAGGAGGTGGATGCGTTCGAACGCCAGCATGGCGTCGATACCACGCCGCAGGTGTTCATCGACGGCGAGCGGATCGGCGGCAGCGACGACCTCGAACGATACCTCGCTGCGTAGAATCCCTTAGGCAGCGGAACATTAGGGCCTGCCGGTCCGTTGTGCGTCCATAGGAGATTCATATGATCGGCAAGATTATCGGCGCCGTCGCAGGCAAACGTATTTCGCATCACGTCGACGGTGTCGGCGGGACCGGCGGTGCCCTGCTGGGCGTCGGCGCGGCGACGGTCATGCGCCGCATGGGCCCACTGGGGCTCGTCGCCGCAGCGGTCGGTGGTTACGCGATCAAACGCTATTCCGAAAAGCGCGAAGCCTCCAGGCTGACCCGCTGAATTCAAGTCCGGCCGGACCGATCGAAGCCCGATCGGTAAGCCACAAATTATTATTCAAACAGGGAGACTTCCAATGGGTTGGATCAT
This sequence comes from Novosphingobium sp. GW821-FHT09E05, assembly GCF_059416165.1. Taxonomy (NCBI): domain Bacteria; kingdom Pseudomonadati; phylum Pseudomonadota; class Alphaproteobacteria; order Sphingomonadales; family Sphingomonadaceae; genus Novosphingobium; species Novosphingobium sp. GW821-FHT09E05. Next base: position 655,964 of record NZ_JBWKOQ010000001.1, on the reverse strand, counting down.
TGCACTGATCGTCGGTGGTATCGCAGGCTGGTTGGCCAGCATGGTGATGAAGCGCGACGCTTCGATGGGCATCTTCCTCAATATCGTGGTTGGCTGCGTCGGCTCGGTCATCGGCAACGCCCTGTCGGGCCCGCTGTTCGGGATCCGTGGCAGCGTCCAGGAATTCTCGATCACTGGCCTGATCATCGCCTTCGTCGGCGCTGTCATCCTGCTGGCGATCGTCAACTTCTTCCGCGGTCGCACGCGCTAGACCGATCGGGTCGGATCAAACCTCTTCGTCATTCCCGCGAAAGCGGGGGTGACGACCAGGGGATAATTGCACGACCGCCGGCGATGCCCATTGCGGGCTCAACGAAAAGGCCGCCCACCTCACAGTGAGCGGCCTTTCGATTTTTAGCCTATGGCGCTGGGAAGCGTCAGGCGGCTTCTTCGGCCTTGTCGCCCTTGAGGACGCGGACGGGCTGCTTGCGGCCCTCCACCACGTCTTTGTCGACGACGACTTCGGCGATGTCGCGCTCGGTCGGCAGGTCGAACATGGTGTCGAGCAGCAGCCCTTCCACGATCGAGCGCAGCCCCCGCGCACCGGTCTTGCGTTCGATGGCCTTCTGCGCGATCGCCTCGAGCGCGTCGTCGGTGAAGGTCAGCTCCACGTCTTCCAGCTCGAACAGGCGCGCATACTGCTTGATCAGCGCGTTCTTCGGTTCCTTGAGGATCTTGACCAGCGCCTCGATGTCGAGGTCGTTGAGGGTCGCAATCACCGGCAGGCGGCCGACGAATTCGGGGATCAGGCCGAACTTGAGGAGATCCTCGGGCTCGGCCTTCTGGAGCAGTTCACCCACGCGGCGCTTGTCCGGATCGGCGACGTGCGCGCCGAAACCGATCGAACGCTTCTGCAGGCGGTCGGCGATGATCTTGTCGAGACCCGCAAAGGCGCCGCCGCAGATGAACAGGATGTTGGTCGTGTCCACCTGCAGGAATTCCTGCTGCGGGTGCTTGCGGCCGCCCTGCGGCGGAACCGAAGCGGTGGTGCCTTCCATCAGCTTGAGCAGAGCCTGCTGCACGCCTTCGCCCGACACGTCGCGCGTGATCGACGGGTTCTCGGCCTTGCGGCTGATCTTGTCGATCTCGTCGATGTAGACGATGCCCTGCTGCGCCTTCTCGACGTTGTAGTCGGAGGACTGGAGCAGCTTGAGGATGATGTTTTCCACATCCTCGCCCACGTAACCGGCTTCGGTCAGCGTGGTGGCGTCGGCCATCGTGAAGGGCACGTCGAACGTCTTGGCGAGCGTCTGCGCGAGCAGCGTCTTGCCCGAGCCGGTCGGCCCGACTAGCAGGATGTTCGACTTCGAAAGCTCGACGTCGCCCTGCTTGCCGCTGTGCTTGAGGCGCTTGTAGTGGTTGTGGACAGCCACCGACAGGACACGCTTGGCGCGCTCCTGTCCGATCACGTAGTCGTTCAGCGTCTCGCAGATTTCGCGGGGGGAGACGACTTCGCCGTCCTTGCGCCCCGCGATGCCGGCCTTCGTTTCCTCGCGAATGATGTCGTTGCAAAGCTCGACGCATTCGTCGCAGATGAAGACCGTTGGTCCCGCGATCAGCTTACGCACTTCGTGCTGCGACTTGCCGCAGAAGCTGCAGTAAAGGGTGCTTTTCGCGTCAGATCCGCTCAATTTCGTCATTTTCCGTCTTTAGCCTCCAATCGAGGCGACTCGTCCACTCTACCCCGTGGGGGACCGGTTTTGCAATGCTACCGCCAAATCCTTGCGATAGCCTGAAGCACCGGTCCCGTTTCAGGACCGAGTATCAGCCCGCGGGCTTGTCGCCTTCCGGCCGCGTTTCGAAGACCTTGTCGACGAGGCCGAACGCCAGCGCTTCATCGGCTTCGAGGAAGGTGTCGCGGTCCATCGCCTTCTCGATCGCGTCGAGCGTCTTGCCGGTGTACTTCACGTAGAGATCGTTCAGGCGGCGGCGCATGCGCAGGATCTCGCGCGCCTGGATCTCGATGTCGGACGCCATGCCCTGCGCGCCGCCCGAAGGCTGGTGCACCATGATGCGGGCGTTCGGCAGCGCGATGCGCATGCCCGGCTCGCCGGCGGCGAGCAGGAAGCTGCCCATCGAAGCGGCCTGGCCGATGCACACGGTCGACACGCGCGGCTTGATGTACTGCATGGTGTCGTGGATCGCCATGCCGGCGGTCACCACGCCGCCCGGCGAGTTGATGTACATCGAGATGTCCTTCGAGGGATTTTCCGACTCGAGGAACAGCAGCTGCGCGACGATCAGCGAGGCCATGTGGTCCTCCACCTGACCGGTGATGAACACGATGCGCTCGCGCAGGAGGCGCGAATAGATGTCGAAGCTACGCTCACCGCGGCTGGTCTGCTCGACGACCATCGGCACGAGCGCGCCGGTCACGGGATCGGTGTGGAACTTTCCTTGGGCGTTCGAAGCGCCGAACAGGTCGAGCATGGGAGTCCTCATCTGGGTGTGGACCGCCTATGTCGCGTGGCTGGCGCCGACATTCAAGGGGATTAACCCATCAATCGGCGCGGCGCTTGCGGACAACTGCAGCGCGGGGTCGGTTAACGACGGGGTTGCCATGCCGGGCGGGGCCGCGCAGGTTCTCCCGCGACTGCGCGGCACGGGCCGCCCATCGGGGGACTTCACAAGAACATGCGCCGATCCGGTTCCATCTGCCTTGCAGCGCTCCTCTCCCCCGTCTCCGCCCCAGCGCAGGAGACACCCGCCACCTATCTCGAGCGGATCGCCGCGATCGACGACGCAGGCCCCGCGATCCATGCCGTCGTTGCGGTCGCGCCCGCCGCATCGATCGCCGCGGCGGCGCGCGTGAAGGGGCCGCTCGCCGGCCGCGCCGTGCTGGTGAAGGACAACATCGAGACGCGCGACATGCCGACCACCGCCGGCAGCCTGGCGCTCGGGGACAACGCCACCGGCCGCGACGCGCCACTCGTCGCGCGGCTTAGGGCCGCCGGCGCGGTCATCCTGGGCAAGACCAACCTTTCCGAATGGGCGAACTTCCGGGGCGACCGCTCGTCCAGCGGATGGAGCGCGGTGGGCGGCCAGACCCGTAATCCCCACGCGCTCGACCGTAGCCCCTGCGGCTCGTCCTCGGGCAGCGGCGCGGCGGTGGCGGCGGGTCTTGCCTGGGCCGCCATCGGCACCGAGACCGACGGCTCGATCACCTGCCCCGCCTCGATGAACGGCGTGGTAGGCTTCAAGCCCACCGTGGGCCTCGTCAGCCGCTCGCTGGTGGTGCCGATCAGCCCCGTGCAGGACACCGCCGGACCGATGACGACGAGCGTATACGACGCGGCGCTGCTGCTCACCGCGATGGCCGGGCCCGACAAGGCTGATCCCGCAACCGCCGATGCGGCCCGCCACGCGGTCGATTTCACCAAGGGAATGGACAAGGCCAGCCTCGCGGGGGTCAGGATCGGCGTATTGCGCCGGCAGGTCGGGCCTATGCCCGCGCTGACTGCGCTGTTCGACCAGGCCGTGGCCGACATGAAGCGCGCCGGCGCCGAAGTGGTCGAGATCGACTACGAACCCGCCGAGCGCCTCGGCGAGGCCGAGTTCTCCGCCCTGCTCCACGAGTTCCATGGCAGCGTCACCGCCTACCTCGCCGCGCTGCCCGGCAACCCGCCCGCCCGCGACCTCGCCGGGCTGATCGCCTTCAACAAGGTCCACGCCGCCGACGAAATGCGGTGGTACGGCCAGGAGCTGTTCGAGCAGGCCCTCGCCGCCACCGACGACGCGCAGTACGCCAAGGACCGCGGTGACGCCGCTCGGCTCGCGGGTGTGGAAGGCATCGACGCGCTGATGGCGAAGTACAGGGTCGACGCGCTCGTCGCCCCGACCACTGGCCCGGCCGCGTCGATCGACCCCGTCAACGGCGACCACTTCCTCGACATCGGCGCCGGCGCGCTGGCCGCGGTGGCGGGCTACCCGCACCTTTCGGTGCCGATGGGCGCGGTGGAAGGCCTGCCGGTCGGACTGTCGTTCATCGCGGGCAAGTGGGACGACGCGAAGGTCCTGCGCACGGGCGCGGGATACGAACGGGCGCGGAGCGCGACGCTGGCGCCGCCGGGGCTGAAACGCTGGGAGGAATAGCCGGGGCGGGCTTTCGCCCCCGTCGTTTCGCGGCGGGAAGGATTGAACACCGAAAACGGCCCGGCGCATCGCTGCACCGGGCCGTTTTTCGTGACGGTCAGACCGAAAAGAGGGGCTCAGCCCTCCGTGTCGGCCGCCTTCTTCTTGGCAGGTGCCTTCTTTGCGGGCTTGGCTTCCGCCTCGCCTTCGACGGCGTCTTCGGAGCTCTTGGCGGCCTTCTTGGCGGGAGCCTTCTTGGCCGGCTCGCGCTCGCCTTCGGCGGGCTCTTCGGCGCTCTTCGCGGCCTTCTTCGCAGCGGCCTTCTTCGGCGCTTCCTCGGCTGCGGCTTCGGCGTCGTCGGCCTTCTTCGCCTTCTTGGCGGGAGCCTTCTTGGCGGCGGGCTTTTCTTCGGTCGCGCCGTCGGTGTCGGCTTCGATGGCGGCCTGCAGTTCCTCGCGGGTCACTTCGCGCTCGGTGACTTCGGCCTTCTCGATGAGGAAGTCGACGACCTTGTCCTCATAGAGAGGGGCGCGCAGCTGGGCGGCCATCATCGGGTCCTGCTGGACATATTCGAAGAAGCGCTGGCGGTCTTCCGGGCGGTACTGCTGCGCGGCCTGCTGCATCAGCATGCCCATTTCCTGCTGGGTGACTTCGACGCCGTTAGCCTGGCCGATTTCCGACAGGAGCAGACCCAGACGCACGCGGCGCTCGGCGATCTTGCGGTAGTCGTCCTTCTCGGCCTCGATCTCCTCGAGCGCGGCGGCGGGATCTTCTTCGCCCTGGGCTTCCTGGACGAGCTGCTGCCAGATCTGCGAGAATTCGGCCTCGACCATGGTCGGCGGCACTTCGAAGTCGTGGCCGGCGGCCAGCTGGTCGAGCAGCGAGCGCTTCATGGCGGTACGGGTCAGGCCGGCAGTTTCCTGCTCCAGCTGGCCGCGCAGCAGGCCGGTGAGCTGCTCCAGGCTCTCGAGGCCCAGTTCCTTGGCGAAATCGTCGTCGATCTTCGATTCGGCAGGCGCCTTGATCTCGTGGGCGACGATGTCGAAGGTGACTTCCTTGCCGGCGAGGTTCTCGGCCTGGTAGTCCTCGGGGAAGGTCACGGTGATGGTGCGCTCGTCACCGGCCTTGATGCCGACCAGCTGCTCCTCGAAGCCCGGGATCAGGCGGCCGGCGCCGATCACGATGGGCTGCTTCTCGGCCTTGCCGCCGTCGAACTCGACGCCATCGAGCTTGCCGGTGAAGTCGCAGATGACCTGGTCGCCGTCGGCGGCCGCGCCGTCCTTGGTCTCGAAGCGCTGCTGCTGGGTGGCGATGCGCTCGACCGCTTCGGTCACGGCATCGTCAGCGACCGCGACGGTCAGCTTCTCGAGCTTCAGGCCTTCGAGCGAAGGGGTCTCGATCTTGGGCAGGATTTCGAGGCTGACGGTCAGCTCGGCGTCCTTGCCTTCCTCGTAGCCTTCGCCCAGCTGGACGTCGGGGTTCATCGCCGGACGCAGCGCGTTGTCGGCGACCAGCTTGTCCATCGCTTCGCGGATCGAGGTGTTCAGCGCTTCCTGGTGGATCGCCGGGCCGTGCAGCTTCTTGACGAGGTTGGCGGGAACCTTGCCGGCGCGGAAGCCGGGCATCTTCACCTGCGGCGCGATCTTCTTGATCTCACCCTCGACCTTGGACGAGATGGCGGCGGCGGGGATGGTGACCGTGTAGGCGCGCTTCAGGCCTTCGTTGGTCGTTTCGACGATCTGCATTTCGATGCCTTCCTGTGCAATCCAAAAGGCCCTGCGGCCCGTATTACGCGGCACTCTCTCCCATGGGCGACGGATTGGTGCGGGCGAAGGGACTCGAACCCCCACATCTTTCGATACTGGTACCTAAAACCAGCGCGTCTACCAATTCCGCCACGCCCGCATGAGAGAAGCCTGAAACTCAAGGGACGGGCCCATATAAGGTCGTACGCGAAAGGGCAAGACTGCGTGAGTCGCAGGCGCAACGACCGCCCCTTGCACAGCGCCCCGGCGGTGCCCACGTCAGGAGAGGAGATGGGGCAACCTTGAGGAGCGAGACGACCATGGCCACCCAACCGTCAACAGACAACCCGGGCGACACCCCCGTGGAGTTCCCCGCGCCCACCGATCCCGGCGCGCCCGGAGCTCCGGACGAAACGCCGGTGGAGAACCCGAACTACGACCAGCCGGACAGCGCGCCGGTGGAACTGCCGCCGCCGGATTGAGGCGGATGGTGATCGACCGGACCTGAAAAACCCTGCGTGAAACGTCGTCCCCGCGAAGGCCGGGACGACGTTTTTCCTATCGTCTCCAACCTACTTCCAGCCCGCCAGCCGCAGCAGCATCGCCACGTTCGAGCCCTGCCCCGCCGCCTTGGCCGACTGCCGATAATCCGGCTCCATCGCGCATTCCAGGCAATAGGCCTGCACGCCCTTCGCGCCGAGCAGTGCGTCGATCCGTGACACCGCCTGCCCTGCCAGCAATTGCTGCCGCGTGGCGACCAGCCCGGCGAAGTCATAACCCGCCGCCTGCTCCTGCGAGCCCGAGGTCAGGCCTTCTATGAAAGCGGCGAAGGGGTCGGGATCGTCCTGCAGGTAGGCCGCATGCCACTTGCCGTTACCGACCTTGCCCAGCTTCGCGGCATAGGCGAGGGCGTCGCCGAAGCCGCCCATCTGGTCGACCAGCCCATTGGCCCGCGCCGCCGCGCCCGGCCAGACGCGGCCCTGCGCGACGGCGTCGACCTGCGGCGCGGTCTTGCCGCGCGCCTTGCCGACCACGTCGAGGAAGCGCGCGTAGTTGCTCTCCACCGAGGTCTGCAGCATGCCGTCGACCGCCGGCGTCAGCCCGGCGAACAGGTCCGGCTGGCCCGATAGCGGCGTGGTGCCCACCCCGTCGCTGGTGACGCCGAAATCGGCGAGCGTCTTCTCGAAACTGGTGATGACCGCGAAGACGCCGATCGAGCCGGTGACGGTTGCGGGTTCGGCGAAGACGCGCTGGCCGGGGGTCGAGACCCAGTAGCCGCCGCTTGCCGCCATGCTGCCCATCGAGACCACGACCGGGATCTTGGCATCCTTCCAGCGCAGGATCGCGCGGCGGATGCGTTCCGAGGCCATGACCGAGCCGCCCGGCGAATCGACCCGCACCACCAGCGCCTTGTACTTGCCCGCATCGAGATTCTCGTCGAGCAGGTCGGCGATGCGGTCGCCGCCGGCGGTGCCCGGCCCGGCATCGCCGTCGACGATCTCGCCGGCGATGGTTACGACGCCGATCGCGGCGCCCTCGTCCTTCACCGGGTTGGCCGCCAGCCAGGTCGCGAGGCCGGTGTGGGCATAGGAGGGCGCGTCCCTGTCGCCGGGACGGGCCTGCGCGGATTCGCCCGCGATGCCCTCGACGCGCTTCTCGAACTCGGTCCGGTCGCCGATCCGGTCGATAAGGCCCGCGGCCTTGCCCGCCTGCGCGATGTCGCCGCCCGAGGCCTTGAGCCAGGCGACGGGGTCGCCGGTCATGCGGTCGAGCTGCGCCTTGGGGCGCGCCCTGGCGATCTCGGCGCGGTAGGCGTTCCACTGCGCGTCGAGCACGAACTGGAAGTCCTCGCGCGCTTCGGGAGACAGGTCGCCGCGCATGTAGGGCTCGACCGCCGACTTGTAGGTGCCGACGCGGTAGACGTGGGCGTTGACCTTGAACTTGTCGAACAGGCCCTTGTAGAATTGCAGGTTGCCGCCCGGCCCGGTGACGAAGGCCCCGCCCATCGGATCGACCCACGCCTCGCTGGCATGGGCGGCGAGCTGTACCCCGTCATCGGCGTAGGCGTTGGCGAACGTCAGCACCGGCTTGCCGGCTCTGCGGACCTCGTCGATGGCCTCGCCGATGTCGTGAAGGTGGATGTAACGCCCGCCAAGGAAGCGCGAGAGGTCGAGCACGACGACCTTGATCCGCTTGTCGGTGGCCGCCAGGCGCAGCGCCCGCTCAATGTCGCGGGCCTGGAATTCATGGACCGATCCGCCCGCGCCCATCAGCAGCGCGACGGGATCGGACTGGCTCTTCTCCTCGACCACGGTGCCGTCCAGTTCGAGCAGCAGCGCGCCGTCTTCCACCCGGCCGGGCGCGGGGCGCGCGGACAGCGCGACATAGACGAGGCCGAAGAACAGCAGCAGGAACAGCAGCGCCATGCCGTCCTTGACCGCGACCAGCAGCTTCCAGACCTTTGATGCGAATCTCATGAATTGATCTGCCTTTCGCCTGCGGTCTTAAAGGCACCGGGGGCGGATGGGAAAGGGGCGCGGGAGGAAAGGGTTCCCGCCGCGCCGGACGGGCAGGCAGGCGCGAACCGGCGGGGCCTGCCCATCCCCGCCCCGCTTTCCGGGCCACGCAGGTTTACACAGTTTACACGGTCCAGAGGAGAAACCGCCCTCGGGGCCCGATGTGTCGCCTTGTGCCGGAAAAGTGTCGCCTTGCGCATCGGGTGCGGGGCGGTCGGCTGGAGGGTCGTGGGCTGGATCATGTCCGCGAAACTACCGCGCACGGGCCGGGTAGGAAAACGCTTGTGCGCGGCAGGGAGTATGCTGCGCGCGATGCCCCTCGCGCCGAATTGCCCTCGCCATTCGCGGTCGCATGGTTCAACGGGACGCCAGCTGATTTTCCGATGCCCCCGAATGTCCCGAGGCGATGATCCCGTGCCAGTCCCCCCCTTCCAGCCCGACCGTTTCCTGCGCGACTTCTGGCAGAAGAAGCCGCTGCTGATCAGGGGCCTGTGGCCCGCCTGGAGCAACCCGCTGGAGCCCGACGAACTGGCCGGCCTCGCCTGCGAGGACGGCATCGAGGCCCGCCTGATCCGGCAGGCCCAAGGAACTCTCGCCCTCGAACACGGCCCCTTTGCCGAGAGCCGCTTCGGCGAACTGGGCGACGGGGCGTGGACGCTCCTCGTCAACGCGGTCGACCATCACGTGCCCGAGGTGAGCGCCCTGCTCGACACCTTCCGCTTCATCCCCGACTGGCGGATCGACGACGTCATGGTGAGCTACGCGGTCGACCAGGGCGGCGTCGGCCCGCACTTCGACCAGTACGACGTGTTCCTTGTCCAGGGCCTCGGCCGGCGGCGGTGGCAGATCGGCGCTGCCTGCGACGCCGCGACCCCGCTGCTCCCCCACGACGACCTGCGCCTGCTCGCCGAGTTCGAGCCGGTGGACGAGTGGATTCTCGAACCCGGCGATGTCCTCTACGTGCCGCCGGGCATCGCCCACAACGGCATCGCCGTCGGCGACGACTGCATGACCTACTCGATCGGCTTCCGGGCGCCTGCGCAGGGCGAACTGATCGCGCAGTGGGCCGAGCATCTGGTCGACCAGGCGGACGGCGACCACCGCTACGCCGACCCCGCCCTTGCCCTCCAGGACAACCCCGGCGAGATCACCGGGCAGGCGCTCGAGGGCCTGCATGCGATGATCGCCGGGAAGCTGCTGGACCGCCGCGAATTCGCGCGGTGGTTCGGCCGGTACAACACCGCGCCCAAGAACCCCGACATCGACTGGTCGCCCGAGGTTCCGGTCGATGCCGCCGATCTTCGCGCGCTGGTGCGGGCGCCGGTCGAGGTGATCCGCAACCCGGCCAGCCGGTTCGCCTTCGTCCGCGAGGACGCCGACGCCCTCGTGCTGTTCGTCGATGGCCGGTCCTATGCGTGCGCGGGCGAGTGCGCGCGGCTTGCCGAACGCCTCTGCGCGCCCGGCGTGCTCACGATCGCTCCCGCCGAGCTGGAGACACCCTCGACGCTTGCCCTCCTCGTCGCGCTCCTCAACCTCGGCTACATCGAGATCGCCGAGGAGGATGGGGAGACATAGCCGTGGATCACCCCGCCTACCCCCTTGAGCCCGGCGCCGCCCAAGCCTAAGGCATCGTCTTTAATGACATCACCAGAATACACTTATCCGGAAGGCGCGCTCGCCTTCCCGCATCGCGGCCTCGTGGGCATCGCGGGGCTGGCCCCGCACGAGATCTGGTTCCTGCTCGACGAGGCGGAACAGTGGGTCGAGATGAACCGGGGGGCGCAGAAGCGGCGCGAGCTGCTCTCGGGCCTGACGATCATCAACGCCTTCTTCGAGAACTCGACCCGCACGCTGCTGAGCTTCGAGATCGCCGGCAAGCGCCTCGGCGCCGACGTGGTCAACATGGCGGTCGCCAATTCGAGCGTGAAGAAGGGCGAGACGCTGATCGACACGGCGATGACGCTCAACGCCATGCGCGCCGACGCGATCGTCATCCGCCACGCCTCCTCGGGCGCGGTGGCGCTGATCGCGGGCAAGGTCGACTGCCCGGTGCTCAATGCCGGCGACGGCCAGCACGAGCACCCGACCCAGGCCCTGCTCGACGCGCTGACCATCCGCCAGGCCAAGCGCGCCTTCAACGGCCTGCGCGTCACCATCTGCGGCGACATCCTGCACAGCCGCGTCGCCCGCTCGAACATCCTGTGCCTCGCCTCGCTCGGCGCCGACGTGCGCGTCTGTGCGCCGCCCGCGCTGATGCCCGCCGACATCGAGCAGATGGGCGTGACGGTCTTCCACGACTTCGACGCGGCGCTGAAGGGCGCCGACGTGGTGATGATGCTGCGCCTCCAGCTCGAGCGCATGGAGGGCCAGTTCATCCCGTCCCCGCGCGAATACCGGCACCTCTACGGGCTGACGCTCGACCGGCTGGAACTCGCCGAATCGAACGCGCTGGTCATGCATCCGGGGCCAATGAACCGGGGGATCGAGATCGACAGCAACGTCGCCGACCATGTGGAACGCTCGATGATCACCACGCAGGTCGAGATGGGGGTCGCCATCCGCATGGCCTGCCTCGACGTGCTGACCCGCAAGGGCCGCAAGCTGGAGGGCTGGGCATGAGCCTTCACGCACCGCTCACGATCACCGGCGGCAAGCTGCTGCTTCCCGACGGCACCGTCGCCCCGGGCGCGATCCGCTGCGAGGGCGGGTTCATCACCGCGCTTGGCGCCGACGTGACCGCGCAGGACGGCGACACCGTCCACGACGCGCGCGGACTGCTGGTGGCGCCGGGCCTTGTCGACATCGGCGTCTTCGCGATCGACAAGCCCGCCTTCCACTTCGGCGGCGTCACCCGCGCCGCGCTGATGCCCGACCAGAACCCGCCGCTCGACGTCTCGGCGCGAGTGCGCTTCGCGGCGCAGTCGGGCAAGCCGGACTTCTGGGTCCACCCGCTTGCCGCCGCGACGCAGGGGCTGGGCGGCACCGCGCTCGCCGAGATCGCGATGATGCGCGATGCCGGCGCCCGGGCGGTCTCCACCGGACGCCGCTGGATCGGCGATTCGGGCACCATGCTGCGGCTGCTGCAGTACACCGGCATGCTCGGCATGGTGGTGATCGCCCATGCCGAGGACGCGGGCATCGTCGGCACCGCCGTCGCCACGGCGGGCGAGATGGCGACCCGCCTCGGCCTCCCCAGCGCGCCCGCGCAGGCGGAGGCCATCGCCATCGCCCGCGACATCGCGCTGGCCGAGATGGCGAATGCCGCGATCCACTTCCGCAACGTGACGACCGCCGCCGGGCTCGACCTCGTGCGTGCGGCCAAGGCGCGCGGGCTCAAGGTGACGGCGGGGGTGAGCCCGGCCTACTTCATGCTGTCCAACCTTGCGATCGGGGCGTTCCGCACCTTCACCCACCTGTCCCCGGCGCTGCGCTGCGAGGAGGACCGCCAGGCGGTGATCGCCGCAGTCGCCGACGGCACCATCGACATCGTCGCCTCGGGCCACGACCCGCGCGGACCCGAGGACAAGCGCCTGCCCTTCGCCGATTCGGCCCCCGGCATGGCAGGCGCCGAGACGCTGCTTCCCCTCACCCTTTCGCTGGTCCGCGACGGGATGATCGACATCGGACGCGCTTTCGACCTGCTGGCGGGCAATCCCGCGCGCCTGCTCGGCGTCGAAGCCGGGCGGCTCGCGCCGGGACTCGAGGCGGACATCGCGGTGATCGACACCGAGCGGCCGTGGATCGTCAATTCCGACAAGATGGCCGCCAGCGCGGGCAATACCCCCTTCGACCTCCAGCCGGTCCAGGGCCGCGTCCTCGCACTGTTCAAGGGCGGCGTCGTGGTGCGCACGAAGAAGACGGGCTCATAACCTCGTCCCGGACATGGTCCGACTGACATGGCAAAAAGCTCCGTCGCCCCCGTGAAGGCGGCGGACGGGGTCTGTCGGCGATCCTGCGCCCGAAAAAACGGCCCTCCGTCCCCAGGGACGGAAGGCCGCGCAAGCTTCACATGGAATTTCCAGGCCGAACGCCTGCCCTCAGCGGCTGCGTGCCAGCATCGGGCTGGCGGGCAGCGCGCGGGGCTGGCGCGTATCGGCAATGGCGAGGCAGGCCTCGCCGCCGCGCCGGACGGTGGAGCACATCCCCTGCGCCGAACCCCGGTCGAAACCTTCGGCGGCGACGCGGAAGTAGCGGCGGCCCTGCACCTGCGCTTCGGTGATGCGCATGGCGTGGTCCCGCAGCGCCGGGTTGCGCCTGAGGTAGATGCCCCAGGCCCGCTGCGCCCCCTCCATCGTACTGAACGAACCCAGCTGGACGAGGTGGCTGCCTGCACGCGCAGGCTGGGCCTTGCCCGACTGCGCCTTGCCCGACTGCGCATTGACCGGAACGGCCTTGCGCGGCGCCGGCTTGGCGAGGTCGGCGAAGGCCCGCTCGATGGTGGTGCGCGCAGGCGCCTCGGCCGGCGTTTCGGGAGCGGCGGGCACGATCGCCGCCGCAACGTGTGCGGGCTGGCCCGCACCCCAGAAGCTTTTACCCGTCTCGACGGCGGGAAGCTCCGCTTGCGTGGCGACAACCGGAGTTTCAACCGGCGCTTGGGCAATCGCCATGCGCGGCGCACGGTCGATCCCGCCCAGCGCCAGCGCGGCCGGCTGGCCGGGATCGGCGCGCAGCGGCGTCCCGAGCAGCCCGGCGACGCGGGCTTGCGCCTGCTCGGGACGGGCATGGGCCGCCCATTCGGCGATCCGTGCGTCGATCTGGTCAGCGGGCACGTCCTGCGAGGCGACCACGCGCGCCTGCGACCAGCGCCCGTCGAGCGCATAGGCATAGGCCAGGTTCTGGCGCACCTTGGGGCTGTTCTCGCCCCCGCGCAGGGTATCGGTGAGCATGGCGACGCCCTGGGCCGGCCGCCCCGCCAGCGCGACGGCGAGACCGAAGTCGCCCGCCGGGATCCGTCCCTGCCAGCGCGAGAGCACCTCGATCGCCTGGGCATTGCGGCCCGACCCGATATAGGAGAGCGCGAGGCCCAGCCCGGTGCGCGGGCTCTGGTCGCCCAGCGACACCGCATCCTCGAACGTCGTCGCCGCCGAATCGAAGCGACCCACGGCAAGGTACAGCTGCGCGAGGTCGGCGCGCGCGGCCGCATTCCTTGCGGATTTAGCGACCCGCGCCTCTGCCTTGGCCAGGACGCTGTCCGCCACCCCCTCGCCCTGCCCGTCGACCGGCGAACCGGTCATCGGCGCCGAACCGGCGCTCGCCACCGAAGGCTGGCCCGAGCATCCGGCAAGCAGCGCCGCGACCATCGCCGAGCACAGGGTGAATCCCGCGCTGCGGGCGTTGCTACCAAGGCGTTCCATTACATGATTTCCCATCAGGACACGGTGACGCGGCGGCCGAAGCCGCCCACGGGCCGAAGCGCCCCCTGCATCACCGGCTGGCCGGGTGCGGGAGCGGCGAAGACGGTGCGCCGGAAGTTCTTCTCCAGGCGATCCGCGACATAATTCCACAAGGCGCCGACTTCCTGCGCGGAGCGGCCATTGGGGTCGACTTCCATGACAGTGCGGCCATCGATCATCGAAGCCGCGAAGTCGGTGCGCTGGTGCAGCGTCACCGGCGCCACCGTGCCGTGCTGCGAGAGCGCGACGGCGGCCTCGGCGGTGATCCGCGCCTTGGGCGTGGCGGCGTTGACGACGAACAGCAGCGGCTTGCCCGACCGCTCGCACAGATCGACGGTGGCACCCACCGCGCGCAGGTCGTGCGGGCTGGGGCGGGTCGGCACGACGATCAGTTCCGACACGTGGATGACGCTCTGGATCGCCAGCGTGATCGCGGGCGGAGTGTCGATGACGGCCAGCCTGAAGCCCTGCTGGCGCAGCGCCTGCAGGTCGCTGGCGAGTCGCGCCACGGTGGTCTGCGCGAACGCGGGCATCTCCGCCTCGCGCTCGTTCCACCAGTCGGCGAGCGAGCCCTGCGGGTCGATGTCGATGAGGACGACGGGGCCTGCTCCGACGCGCTGGGCCTGCACGGCGAGATGGCCGGACAGGGTCGTCTTCCCCGATCCGCCTTTCTGCGATGCCAAAGCAAGTACGCGCAAAACCATTCCCCCGAAGCCGATGCGCCGGGCGGGGCCATGCCCTTCCCGAACCTTCGAAGGCGGAATTGCCAGATCGTTCCTAATTTACGGTTAAGTTCGTAGTTTTACGGTTTCAGTCCAGATGATCGGGCTCCTGGAGGCCGGCAAGCGACAGGGCCGGCCACATCGGCCGTTCGCCGTGGCTCCCGAAACCTGCACGAGGTGGGAAATGGGAGGAGGCGGTGAGGAAAGCGGCGGCGTCCCCCATCATCCTCACGGTGCGTTAACCCTTCTCGGTTAGGTTGATTTTCGGTTCAAAATGGGACCTTGGCGCGCTTCATGCTGGCCTGAGCGGGGGCAATGCGCTTACCATGGGCACAATTCACGGCGCTGGACCGGACGACATCGATTTGACCAAAGTTCTTCCCTTCCTCCGCTCGGGCCTGCTGGTGCTGGCCGCATCGACCATGGGAACCGCGCTGGCGGCACCGCTCGCGCATGCCGACGTGAAGTCCGGTGTCGATGCCTGGTCCGCAGGCGATTACGACGGCGCCGTCGCCCAGTGGCGCCCGCTCGCCGACCGGGGCGATGCGGATGCGCAGTTCAACCTCGCGCAGGCCTACAAGCTGGGCCGGGGCGTACCGATGGACGTCGCCAAAGCCGAGGATCTCTACGGCCAGGCCGCCGCCAGGGGACACACCCAGGCCGCCGACGCCTACGGGCTGCTCCTATTCCAGCGCGGCGAACGCGCCCGCTCGCTGCCTTATCTCCAGGCCTCGGCGGCGCGCGGCGATGCGCGCGCGCAGTACATCCTGGGCGTCGCGCACTTCAACGGCGACATGGTGCCCAAGGACTGGGTGCGCGCCTATGCGCTCGTCAGCCTCGCACAGCAGGAAGGCCTGCCCCAGGCGACCGGCGCCAAGGCGCAGATGGACCAGCACATTCCGCTCGCCGACCGGCAGAAGAGCGTCGTGCTCGCCCAGCAGATCGCGG
This sequence comes from Novosphingobium sp. GW821-FHT09E05, assembly GCF_059416165.1. NCBI lineage: Bacteria > Pseudomonadati > Pseudomonadota > Alphaproteobacteria > Sphingomonadales > Sphingomonadaceae > Novosphingobium > Novosphingobium sp. GW821-FHT09E05. The sequence continues at coordinate 640,530 of NZ_JBWKOQ010000001.1, read as the reverse complement.
CGCAGGCCAATGCCAACCGGGCGCGCCTCAACACCTCCGCCGAACTCGGCACGCAGCTGGCGGTGGCCCCGCCCACGCCCGAGATCGCCGGCACCCGGAGCGCCGTGGCGCAGGCCACCCGCCTCGCCGGGACCGACGGTCCGTCGAGCGCCGGCGCGGACTATGCCCGCCCGGCACCCTCGCCCAAGCCCGCCCCCGCGCCGAAACCCGCCGCCGCCCCGGTGCCGGCGCGCACGCCCGTCGCCAGGACCGAATCAAAGCCCGAGCCGAAGCCCGCCGCATCCAGGCCCGCTGCGAAACCGGCTCCCGCTGCATCAGGCCCGTGGCGCGTGCAGCTCGGCGCGTTCGGTGTCTCCGGCAATGCCGACACGCTCTGGGCCCGCGTCCGTGCCCGGCCCGAGCTGGCCGGTCATGCCAGGGCGCTGGTTCCCGCGGGCAGACTGGTCAAGCTGCAGGCGACCGGCTTCGCCTCGCGCGCCGACGCCGCCGCCGCCTGTTCGCGCCTGACCGCCGGTGGCTTCGGGTGCCTGCCGGTCCAGGACTGACCACAGCCGCGCCCGGCGAGGACGGCGCTTCCCCGGCCCCGCTCCCGCGCCTTGCGACGCTCGACCTGATCCGCGGCGTCGCGGTGCTGGGCATCCTGGCGATAAACATCGCCGGGTTCGCCGGCCCGATGATCGCCTCCACCTCGCCCAACCTGCCCGCGCCGGTCGCCCCGCTCGACGAGGCAGCCTACGCCTTCAACTTCCTGTTCTTCGAAGGCAAGATGCGGGCGCTGTTCTCGCTGCTGTTCGGCGCCGGGCTGATCCTGTTCTGGGAGCGCGCCGAGGCCGCCGGGCGCGACGGCGATCTGCTGCAGCTGCGCCGGCTCGGCTGGCTGCTGCTGCTCGGCATGCTGCACTACCTGCTGCTGTGGTGGGGCGACATCCTGTTCGTCTACGCGGCCTGCGGCATCGCCGCGCTGCTGCTGCGGCCGCTGGGCAACGGCGTGCTGCTCGTGCTGGCGCTGCTGCTCTACTACGCCTGGCACGTCTGGGGCATGCTCGACGCCTCTGCCGCGATCGCCGCCGAGACCGCCTTGCGCCACCATGAGGCCGGGCCGGCACAGCTGCGCCTCCTCGCCGAATGGATCGAGCCGCTCCGCGCCTGGGCGGCGCAGGAGCTGCGCGAAGCTCGCCTCGGCTACTTCGAACTGCTGCGCATCAAGCTGCTCGAGCGGCCTTTCTGGCAGATACAGATGGTCTCGGGCGTCTTCTCCGAAACGCTGCCGCTGATGCTGATCGGCATGGTCGCGTTCCGCCGGGGCTTCTTCGACGGGCGGCTGCCGCGCCGCCGGTTGGTCGAGATTTCCGTCGCCTGCACGCTTGCCGGGCTGGCGCTGACCGCGATGTTCCTCGGCTGGGCCTGGCCGCGCCATTTCCCGCCGGTGGCGATGAACGCGGCGCTGGTCTGGGGCCTCGCCATGCCGCACCTGCTGGCGGGCTGCGGCTATGCCGGCCTGCTGGTGCTCGCCGCACCGCGTCTCGCGACGACCCGGATCGGCGGGCGACTCGTGGCCGCCGGGCGGATGGCCTTCAGCAACTACATCCTGACGAGCCTGGTCATGACTTTCGCCTTCTACGGCTGGGGTCTGGGCCTCTACGCCCGGTTCGGGCCGCTGGCGCAATGGCCGTTCGTCATCGGCGGCTGGGCGCTGATGCTGGGCTGGAGCCCCGTGTGGCTGCGGCATTTCCGGCGCGGGCCGCTCGAGTGGATATGGCGCTCGCTGGTCGAGCACAGGGCGCTGCCCAACCGCCTCTGAGATCCCTCCGTTTTCGTGAAAATATGCTATTGCGATCCATTCGCACTCGCATATAGTAAGGCGGGACTAGAGGATTCGCTCATGTACGTGTGCATCTGCAATGCCATCCGGGAAACCGAGCTTCGCTGCGCCGCGCGCCGCTGTCGCGGCAGTGCGGAAGCCATCTACGGATCGCTTGGACGGACTCCTCAATGCCGCCAGTGCCTCGACGAGGCCGAAGACATCATTGCCGACGAACTTTCGTCGGCCGGAATGGGAATCTCTGCAGCCGCCTGACATGACCTGACTTGAACTCCAGTACCGGTTTCGCCTATAGGCCGCGGCTCACATAGAGGAGTTTCCGCGCGATGAATGGCGACCAGAAGGTTATCGAGTTCCTGAACAAGGCCTTGTTCAACGAGCTGACCGCCATCAACCAGTACTGGCTGCACTACCGGATGCTCGACAACTGGGGCATCAAGAAGCTGGCCGAGTACGAGCGCCACGAATCGATCGACGAGATGAAGCATGCGGACGTCCTGGCCGACCGCATCCTGTTCCTCGGCGGCCTCCCCAACTTCCAGTCGCTCGGCAAGCTGCGCGTCGGCGAGACGGTCGAGGAAATCCTCCGCGCCGACCTCGCGCTGGAATACGACGCCCTGCCCATGCTCAAGGAAGCCATCGGCCACGCCGAATCGGTCCGCGACTACGTCAGCCGCGAAATCTTCGAGCGCATCCTCGAGAGCGAGGAAGAGCATGTCGATTTCCTCGAAAAGCAGTTCGACATGATCGAGCGCATGGGTATTCAGAACTACTGCCAGCTGCAGAGCAAGCCTGCCGAAAGCTGAGGCGCACGCCCTCTGCGCCTGGCGCGCGGGAACCCGCGCTCCTCCCGGCACTTGTGCCTGGGAGGAGCGGCCGGGTGCCGCATCAGGGACGTGTCAGGGGGAAAGCATGAATTCACCGCGCAGCGATGCTCAAGGTAAGCGCGGCCTTGAAATCGAGGATATCGGCTTCGCCATCCTCGTGGTCATCATCACCCTCGCCTTCGCCTATCTACTCGCCCCCTATTTCGGGGCGGTCCTGTGGGGCGTGGTTGCCGCCATCATGTTCCAGCCGCTCACCGCGAAGCTGACAGGCCGCCTCAACGGCCGCAAGAACCTGGCAACCTCCATCGTCCTGTTCGGCCTCATCGCGCTGTTCGTGATCCCGACGATCCTGCTCGGTATCAGCATCGTCAACGAGGCCACCGCGCTCTACCAGAAGATCTCCAGCGGCCAGATCGACTTCGGGCGCATCTTCCAGCAGCTCCTGAACGCTCTGCCCAATCGCGTGCGCGGCATGGTCGAAGAATATGGCCTGACCGACTTCGACGCGATCCGCCGCCAGTTCGGCTCCAGCATCACCAGCGGGCTCCAGACGGTGGCCGGCCGTGCGCTGACGGTGGGACAGGGCGCGCTCAGCTTCATCGCCGCGCTCGGCGTGATGCTGTACCTCAGCTATTTCCTGCTCCGCGACGGCCAGCGCTATGGCGACATGGTCCGCACCAGCCTGCCGCTCCATGCCGACACCCGCGATGCGCTGATCGAGAACTTCCTGCTCGTGGTGCGCGCGACGATGCGCGGCACCGTGGTCGTCGCGGTGGTCCAGGGCGTGCTCGGCGGGGTGCTGTTCTCGTTGCTGGGCATCGAGGGCGCGCTGATCTGGGGCGTACTGATGGGCTTCTTCTCGCTGCTTCCCGCCGTCGGAACCGGCATCATCTGGGTCCCGGTCGCGATCTACCTCTTCGCCACCGGGGACACCGGCAAGGCCGCGATCGTCGTCTTCTGCGGGGTGTTCGTGATCGGCATGGTCGACAACGTGCTGCGCCCGATCCTGGTCGGCCGCGACACCCGCCTGCCCGACTTCGTGGTGCTGATCGCGACGCTGGCGGGGCTGGAACTGTTCGGCCTCAACGGCTTCATCATCGGCCCGGTCATCGCCGCCCTGTTCATCGCGGTGTGGAACCAGCACCGCGACCAGCGCGCCGCCAAGCTGGAGAGCGATCGCACCGGGTTGCCGGTGCAGACGCAGGCGAGCGCCGAGAAAGCGGCCGAGGAGGCCGTGGCGCACCCGTCATGAGGGGTAAATCGGCGAAAGCCGCTGGGCTGAACGCCTGATCCCTGTACAGCTCTTACGCACAACAAGACACCGTCGTCCCCGCCTTTGCGGGGACGACGGTGGTTTTGTATTCGAGTGAGTTGGGTTCAAGCCGCCTTGCGCTCGTGCCTGTTCGGTCTCAGGCGGCCGCATACCCAAGAAGACGCCGCCCCTCCTGGGACCGCGCCCCCTCAATCCTTCGCGAACGGATTCTTCGCGCTGCGCAGGTTCAGGCGAATCGGAACCGCCTCGAAGCCCAGTTCGCGGCGCATCCCGTTGATGAGATAGCGCCGGTAGCTTTCGGGCAGCAGGTCGAGGCGCGTGCCGAACACCACGAAGCCCGGAGGCCGCGTCTTGGCCTGGGTGATGTAGCGCAGCTTGATGCGCTTGCCGCCCGGCGCCGGCGGCGGGTTGGCCGAGAGCGCATCGTCGAACCAGCGGTTGAGCGCGGCGGTGGGCACGCGCTTGCTCCAGGCCTCGCGGATCGAGAAGCCGACCGAGATCAGCTCGTCCAGTCCGCGCCCCGTGCGCGCCGACACCGTGAGCAGCGGCACGCCGCGCACCTGCGCGAGCCCCTCGTCGAGCGCGGCGCGGATGCCGTTGAACAGGCCCGAGGCGCCTTCGGCCACGTCCCACTTGTTGACCGCGATGATGAGCGCGCGGCCTTCCTCCAGCACCTTGGAGGCGATCGTCAGGTCCTGGTGCTCCAGCCCGCGCGTCGCGTCGAGCAGCAGCACCACCACTTCGGCGAAGTCGATCGCGTGGCGCGCGTCGGCGACGGCCATGCGTTCCAGCTTCTCGACCACGTTGGCGCGCTTGCGCATGCCTGCGGTGTCGATCAGGCTGACCTGCCGCACGTTCTGCGTCTTGGGGTCGGTCCATTCCCAGTCGACCGCGATCGAATCGCGGGTGATCCCCGCTTCCGGGCCGGTGAGCAGGCGGTCTTCGCCCAGGATGCGGTTGATGAGCGTCGATTTACCGGCGTTCGGGCGGCCGACGATGGCGAGCTTGAGCGGACGCAGAAGCATGGCTTCCTCGTCCTCTTCCTCCTCGAACTCGGGCTCCTCGGGCTGGAGCGGCTCGAGATGCGGCAGCAGCGCTTCGAACAGGTCGGCGGTGCCGATGCCGTGCTCGGCGGAGAAGGCGATCGGATCGCCGAGGCCCAGCGAATAGGATTCGAGCACCCCGTGCTCGCCGGCGCGGCCCTCGGCCTTGTTGGCGAGCAGGATCACCGGCACCGGCGAGGCGCGCAGCCACTGGCCGATCTCCGCGTCGAGCGGCGTAATCCCCGCGCGCGCATCGACCACGAACAGGGCGACGTCGGCAGTGGCGAGAGCGGCTTCGGTCTGCTTGCGCATGCGGCCGGGCAACGTTTCGGCCTCGTCGTCCTCCCAGCCGGCGGTGTCGACGATCTGGAATTTCAGGCCCAGCAGTTCGGCGTCGCCGAAGCGGCGGTCACGGGTGACGCCCGGCTGGTCGTCGACCAGCGCGAGCTTCTTGCCGACCAGCCGGTTCCATAGCGTGGACTTGCCGACGTTGGGTCGGCCGATGATGATGACTTGGGGAAGCATGATTCCCAGCGCATGGGGATTTCCGGCGCTTTTGGCAAGCGTTGCGGTCGATTCGCCGCACGGCGGCGGATCATCGCCCCGCAGGCGGGCACCTCTGCCGCCCTCGACGGGCCTGTTCACCGGCCGCGACGCCTTGACGCAGAAGCGTCGCTCGACCGGCGATGATCGGTCCGCTGCAAGGCCTACGAATGCAAACGATTGCGTATCGATCGCCCTAAATTTCGAGCGAAATCAGGAACAAATCCTTGCGCCGGGATTAACCAGACTCGGCATGACGCCAATAACCTTCCCACTTCAAAAGGGCGGGCATGAGGGCTTTCAGCAAGGTAATCATTCTGGGTTTGGCCGCCGCGTGCATGACGCCGGCCCACGCCCGTACCGCCATCGATACCGCGATCGGCGCGGCATCGCCCGGCGACTCCGCAGCCGGTTCGGCACTGACCATCCCCAAGGCGCCGGGGCATCTCGAATGCGTGCCCTATGCGCGCTCGACCTCGGGCATCCAGATCTACGGCGATGCGCATACCTGGTGGGGCCAGGCCAGGGACCGCTACGCCACCGGCCATTCGCCGCGGGTCGGCGCGGTCCTGGCGATCCGGCCATTCAACAATTCGAAGCTGGGCCATGTGGCGACGGTGAGCCGGATCGTCGATTCGCGCACGATCCTGCTGAGCCACGCCAACTGGTCGGCGCCGGGCCAGATCGAGCGCAACGTCACCGCGCTCGACGTCTCGCCGGACAACGACTGGAGCCAAGTGCGCATCTGGTACGCGCCAAGCCGCAGCCTGGGCACCACGCACTGGCCGGTCGCGGGCTTCATCTACAATGCGAAGCCGGGCACCGTACGCGATCTCGGCACCGCCCGCCTTGCATCGGCCGCAGTGTCGGCCAAGGCGATCAAGGGCGCAGCGAACAAGCACCGCGACCCGATCGGCGCAATCATCGCGGGCACGTATTGAGCGGTTGGTAGGACCCCTCGTCCCCGCTTTCGCGGGGACGAGGTGGGGATCAGTCCTTCTTCGCGACCGGCGCGTCGTCACCGATATCCTCGTACCAGGCTTCCACCGGGCCGGAGAGCTTGATCGTCAGCGCATTGCCGTGGCGGTCCATCGACTTCCCGGCCTGGACGCGAATCCAGCCTTCGGAGATCGAGTATTCCTCGACATTGGTGCGCACGGTGCCCTTGAAGCGGATGCCGATGCCGCGCTGCAGCTTCTCCTGGTCGAAGAACGGACTGCGCGGATTGATCGCGAGGTGGTCGGGCGGCACGTCCGGGCCGGAGGTGGCGGGCGCGGTTTCGGGGGTGCTGGTGTCTTCGGTCATGCCTTGCGCGTTTAGATGCAGATCGGCGCTTGTCAATTCGATCCGAGTTGTCTAGGGGGCCGCTTCCGCTTGAGAGCGGGCGCGTAGCTCAGTGGTAGAGCACACCCTTCACACGGGTGGGGTCGCAGGTTCAATCCCTGCCGCGCCCACCATCCCTTCCGGGATGGCGCGGCTCCCCGGATCCACGAAATTCTCCATCATAGCCCAGGCCCGGCCGGACGCCTGACTGAGCTGCCGATCCCGGAATCGAAAAGACCACGCAGCCGGGGCCACGTGGTCTTTTCGTTGCTTCACCTGAACAGCGGCGATCAGGTGCCGCCGGACTTGTCGTCGTCGAGCGCCTTGACCACGCCGAAGGTGGCGGCGCCGGCGGCAAGGATCACCAGAATCAGCGTCTCGGCCTCAAGCTTCTGCCTGGCCTGAACGGGCGTCGACAGGCGCTGGATGGAACCTGCCGGACCTGCGATCCGGACCGCGGAATCCGCCGCAGTGGTGCGAGCCTGCGCGGCCAGAGGCGCCGCAGCCACGCTGGCTGCGGTCAGGGCGAAAAGTGCGGTCCTAAGCTTCATACGTGCTCCATGGGCATTGTGTGCATGGCGCCATCCTAGCACCGCGCTGTTTGGTCGCAATCCAGACAAATCAGTAGAAACCCTCGGTCTGTCTCGCCCATCCGCCCGGTCGTCGCGCGAATCGCTTCGGCAATGGCGGCATATCCCTCGCAGCGGCTTGCGAGGCGGGCGCCTGTTCGGCATAGCGCGCGCCATGCACGATATCCGCCAGATCCGCGAAAACCCCGCAGCCTTCGACGCCGGCCTCGCCCGCCGCGGGATCGCGCCCGTATCCGCCGAGATCGTCGCGCTCGACGAACAGCGCCGCGCCCTCGCCACCCGCGCGCAGGAAGGCCAGAACCGCCGCAACGAAGCCTCCAAGGCGATCGGCAAGGCCATGGGCCAGGGCGATACCGCAGCCGCCGAGGCGCTCAAGGCCGAAGTCTCCGGGCTCAAGGACGGCCTCCCCGCACTCGAAGCCGAGGAGAAGGCCGTCGCGGCCGAGCTGCACGACCTGCTCGCCGGCCTGCCGAACATCCCCGTCGATGCCGTGCCCGACGGTGCGGACGAGGCGCAGAACGTCGAGGTCTTCAAGTGGGGCGTGCCGCGCACCTTCGCCTTCACGCCGAAGGAACACGCCGACATCGGCCCCGCGCTCGGCCTCGATTTCGAGACCGGTGCCAAGCTTTCGGGCGCGCGCTTCACGTTCCTCAAGGGCCAGATGGCGCGCCTGCACCGCGCGCTCGCGCAGTTCATGCTGGATACGCAGACCGCGACCAACGGCTATATGGAATGCAACGTGCCGCTGCTGGTGAAGGATGACGCCGTCTACGGTACAGGCCAGTTGCCTAAGTTCTCCGAGGACCTGTTCCGCACCACCGACGGGCGCTGGTTGATCCCCACCGCCGAAGTCTCGCTGACCAATGCGGTTGCCGGCGAAATCCTCGACATCGCCGCCCTGCCCCTGCGCATGACCGCGCTCACCCCCTGCTTCCGCTCGGAAGCGGGCGCGGCCGGGCGCGACACGCGCGGGTTCATCCGCCAGCACCAGTTCGAGAAGGTCGAACTGGTCACCGTCTGCCGCCCCGAGGACAGCGAGGGCGAGCACGAGAAGATGGTCGCCGCCGCCGAATCGATCCTCCAGGCGCTGGACCTGCCGTACCGCAAGGTCCTGCTCTGCGCCGGCGACATGGGCTCCACCGCGCGGTTGACCTACGACCTCGAAGTCTGGCTGCCGGGCCAGCAGGCCTACCGCGAGATCAGCTCGATCTCCAACTGCGGCGACTACCAGGCGCGCCGCATGAACGCCCGCTTCAAGCCCGAGGGCGCCAAGAAGACCGAGTTCGTCCACACCCTCAACGGCTCGGGCCTCGCGGTGGGGCGGACGCTCGTGGCGGTGCTGGAGAACTATCAGCAGGAGGACGGCTCGGTGGCCGTGCCCGAAGTCCTCAAGCCGTGGATGGGCGGGATCGAGAAGCTGGAGGCGCTGGCCTGAGCGGCGCGCCCCTGCCGACACCCCACAACGACCTCCGTCGCCCCCGCGAAGGCGGGGGCCCCGCTTCCTTGTGCGCGACCTGCGAAGACCAAGCGGGATCCCCGCCTTCGCGGGGATGACGGGATGTTGGGGAAGCAACAGGACTTAGAGGCGACGGATTTACGCATTCGCCGCCAGCGGTCCGGCTCGAACGGACCGAATTGAGACGATCGCCGGATCAACCGGGCTTTCCCATAGCCCCGCCCCTACGCTTATGGTTAAAGGCAAGTCATGCGCATCCTCCTCACCAACGACGACGGCATCAATGCTCCCGGCCTTTATGTGCTGGAGAAGATCGCCGCCCAGCTTTCCGACGACATCTGGATCTGCGCGCCGAGCGAGGAACAGTCGGGTGCGGGGCACTCGCTGACCCTCACCCGCCCGGTCCGCATGCGCCAGCATGCCGAGCGCCGCTTCTCGGTGACGGGAACGCCGACCGATTCGGTGACGATGGGGCTCAAGAAGGTCCTGCCCGGACCGCCCGACCTGATCCTCTCGGGCGTCAACCGCGGCGCCAACCTCGGCGACGACGTGACCTATTCGGGCACGGTATCCGCCGCGCTGGAAGGCGCGCTGGCCGGCATCCGCTCGATCTCGCTGAGCCAGGTCTATTCGAAGGAAGGCCTCGGCGACGGGGTCAGCTTCGCGGCGGCCGAGGAATGGGGCGCCAAAGTCCTGCGCCCGCTGCTCGACCAGCCGTTCGCGCCGCGCACGCTGGTCAACGTCAACTTCCCGCCGCTCGCCGCCGACGCGGTGAAGGGCATCCGCGTGGTGCGGCAGGGCTTCCACGACTACGCGCGCGGATCGGTGGTCGAGGGCATGGACCCGCGCGGCTTCCCGTACTTCTGGTTCGGGCTGCACGGGATCGAGCACACCCCAGGCCACGCCACCGATCTCGAGGCGATCGCCGAAGGCTACATCTCGGTGACCCCGCTGCAGCTCGACCTCACCCACGACGCCTCGCTGAAGGCGATGGCCGAGCGCTACGGCCAGTGAAGCACGCGCTCGCCCTCGCCGCTTTGCTGGCGGCCACGCCCGCCCTCGCCGCCCCGCCGGCGGAGGAGAACGTCCACGTCGTCACCGCGGGCGAGACGCTGGGCGGCATCGCCAACCGCGCCGGGGTCTCGGCTGCCGCCATCGCCAGAGCCAACGGGCTCAAGGAACCCTACGGCGTGCGCATCGGCCAGAAGCTGACGATCCCCCGTGAACCCAGGGTCGCCGCCAAGCCGCCTGCCGCCCCCAGTCCGGCAACGCCCTCCCCCGACACCTCGGCGCGCAAGGCCGCGACGACGGCCGCCCGGGTGATCGAGGCGCGTACGCCGCCCAAGTCCGCCGCCGACAGCCCGGAAACCGAGACGTCGCACAAGGTGCTCGAGGGAGAGACGCTGGGCGGAATCGCCGCGCGCACCAAGGTGCCGCGCGTGCTGATCGCCGAGGCCAATGGGCTGCAGCCGCCCTTCGACGTCCGCGCCGGCCAGACCCTGCGCATCCCGCGCACCCGCCACCACGCCGTCAGGGCCGGGGACACCGGTTTTTCCATCGCGATGGACTATGCGGTGCCGTGGGAGCAGATCGCGCTCGCCAACAATCTCGATCCCGCCGCCCCGGTCAGGGCAGGGCAGGACCTGCTGATCCCCACCCTGCTCGACCCGCCGACGACCGGGCCGAAAACGATCGCCCCCGCTCCCGGCCCCATCGCGGCGCCGACCAAAACCAGGGCCCCCCGCTTCGCCTGGCCGCTGACCGGCCCGGTGCGGCGCGGCTACGACGCGGCGGGCGGCAAATACCACGACGGCCTCGACATCACCGCGCCCAAGGGCACGATGGTGCGCGCCGCCGCCCCCGGCACCGTAACCTTCGCGGGCAGGGAAAAGGACCAGTTCGGCAACCTCGTCGTGCTCGACCACGGCGGCGGCTGGTTCACCGCCTACGGCTTCCTCAGCCGCGTGACCGTCAAGCAAGGCGCGCATGTCTCCGCCGGGGAGCGCGTCGGGCTGGTCGGCGATACCGGGCAGACCAAGCGCTCCGAACTGCACTTCGAGGTCCGGCAGGACGGCAAGCCCGTCGACCCGCTGGGCGAGCTGCCCAAGGCGCCGTGACCATGCGGCGTTCGCCCCCGGTGCTGGCCAAGCCGCTGAAGCGGGCGGTGGCGCTGCCGGTCTGGGCGGACCTCGGGCTGCGGCTCGGCGGCGCCTTCGCGCTCGTGTTCTTCGTCGTGCTGATCCACTGGATCGACCGCGACGGGCTCAAGGACACGCACGACGGCACCGTCAGCTTCCTCGACGTCTTCTATTTCACGATGATCTCGATCACCACCACCGGCTTTGGCGACATCGCCCCGGTCAGCGACAAGTCGCGTCTGATCGAGGCGGTGATCGTCACCCCCATCCGCTTCGCGGTGATCTTCATCTTCGTGGGCACCGCCTACAACTTCATCATCAAACGCAGCTGGGAGACGTGGCGCATGAAGCGCATCCAGGAACGCCTCGCCGATCACATCGTCGTGCTGGGCTACGGCGTCAGCGGGCAGGAAGCCGTGCAGGAGCTGATCGCGCGCGGCACCGAGGCGTCGTGCATCGTCGTCATCGACCCCTCCTCCGCCCGGCTCAGGCTGGCCGAGCAGTCCGGCTGCAACGTGCTGGAAGGCGACGCCACCCGCGACGAGACGCTGGGGGCGGTGCGCATCGGCCTCGCGCGCTCGATCCTGATTTCCGCGGGACGCGACGACACCACGATCCTGATCGTGCTCACCGCGCGCCACATGGCGCCGGGCGTGCCGATCACCGCGGTCGTGCGCGCGGACGACAACGAACTGCTCGCCCGGCAGGCGGGCGCCGACAACGTCATCAACCCGGTGCGCTTCACCGGCCTGCTGCTGGCGGGTTCGGCCGAGGGTCAGCACATCGCCGAATACATGTCCGACCTCGCCTCGGTCGGCGGGCGGGTCCAGCTGGTCGAGCGGCCGGTCGCGCCCGACGAGATCGGCAAGCCGCTCGACCAGATCGGCACCGGCAAGGGCGTGCGCATCTACCGCGGCAAGCGGGCGATCGGCTTCTGGGAGCCCGAGGCGCATGTCCTCGAAGCGGGCGACGTCATCGTCGAGGTCGCCGCGACCGAGGCCCGGGAAGGCCGCACCGGCTGACCGGCCCTCAGGACAGGACCCAGAACACCAGCCCCATCGCGAGATAGGCGACCAGCCAGAACAGGCAGTCCACCACCCGCCGCGCCGGCTCGGCGCGGTTGCGGACGTGGGTCAGCCAGACCGAGGGGATGACGAAGGCGATGGCGACGCCGCCGGTCTGCATGAAGTAGAGCCAGGGCTTCACCGCCAGCGTCTCCGCCCCGATGCGCGCGAACATGTGGCCCAGCATCACCGAGCTGATGAGGAACACGATCCCGACCACCGCGTAATTGCCCGCGCGCTGCGAATTGCCGGGAAGCAGCTGGCGCCCGGTGCGGAACAGCGGACCATGCCAGACCATCCCTATCGCCAATGCCAGCGCCGCGGCGAGGATCACCGCCAGCCAGTTCACAGGACCCATCGCGACACCCCCTCTTGTGTTCAATTGCGACATGTCTTGCAGCCCCCGTGGGGTTAGGCAAGCAGCGGCCGTAGCTGCAATCGATTCGCAGGCGAGCCCTGGCGATTCGCTTTTTCGTGACTCCTGCGCCCAATGCGCGTATCGGCGCGGCCAATCCCATGGCTATAGAAATCCCCCACCCGCCCAAGGTCGGCATGGTCAGCCTCGGCTGCCCCAAGGCGCTCGTCGATTCCGAGCGTATCCTCACGCGCCTGCGTGCCGACGGCTACACCATGAGCGCGGATTATTCCGGCGCCGACGTGGTCCTCGTCAACACCTGCGGTTTCCTGGATTCCGCCAAGGAGGAAAGCCTCGCCGCCATCGGCGAGGCGATCGCCGAGAACGGGCGCGTCATCGTCACCGGCTGCATGGGCAACGAGGCCGACGTGATCCGCGCGCGTTTCCCGCAGGTCCTCGCGGTCACCGGCGCGCACCAGTACGAGGCGGTCGTCGAGGCCGTCCACGAGGCCGCGCCGCCCGAGCTTTCGCCTTACGTGGACCTGATCCCGCAGGCCTATGACGAGGCCGGCGTTAAGCTGACGCCGCGCCACTACAGCTACCTCAAGATTTCCGAGGGCTGCAACCACGCCTGCTCGTTCTGCATCATCCCGAGCCTGCGCGGCAAGCTCGCCAGCCGGCGGATCGACGCGGTGCTGCGCGAGGCGGAGAAGCTGGTCCAGGCCGGCACCCGCGAGCTTCTGGTCATCAGCCAGGACACCTCGGCCTACGGTGTCGACGTGCGCCACGAAGAGCGGACCTGGAAGGACCACGCGGTCCGCACCCACATGACCGACCTCGCGCGCGAACTCGGCCAGTTGTCCGATTCGCAAGGCCGCCGGCCCTGGGTGCGCCTGCACTACGTCTACCCGTACCCCCACGTCGACGCGGTGATCCCGCTGATGGCCGAGGGCCTGCTGACGCCCTACCTCGACATTCCCTTCCAGCACGCCGCCCCGTCGGTTCTGAAGGCGATGAAGCGCCCGGCCAACGAGGCCAAGGTGCTCGATCGCATCCACAAGTGGCGCGAGATCTGCCCGGACATCGCGATCCGCTCCAGCTTCGTCGTCGGCTTCCCCGGCGAGACCGAGGCCGACTTCCAGTACCTGCTCGACTGGCTCGATGAAGCGCAGCTCGACCGCGTCGGCGCGTTCCGCTTCGAACAGGTCGAGGGCGCGGCCGCCAACCTGCTGCCCGGCCATGTGCCCGAAGAGGTCAAGGAAGAGCGCTACGCCCGGATCATGGAAAAGACCGCCGCGATCAGCGCCGCCAAGCTCCAGGCCAAGGTCGGCCGGCGCCTCGACGTCATCATCGACGAAATCGGCGAAGCGGACGAGGACGGCGACATTGGCGCCACCGGCCGCTCGCAGGCCGATGCGCCCGAGATCGACGGCAACGTCTTCCTGCGCAACGTCGGCCCGGCGCTGCAAGTCGGTGATATCGTTGAAGTTCTGGTTGAGGATGCAGACGAGCACGATCTCTACGGAGCGCTCACGCGAGGCTGATATTGCTGCGAGTTGCAGTCCTTGCAACCGGTGTGCGTTTTTCGGCATTTGCGGGAATCGGGCGGTCCGATCATACGGAACGGGCCTTTCAGGCATCCTCTCCCAAAACTTTTCAAGGGCTGGTCTTCGGACCGGCCCTTTTTTTCGTCCACAGCACGCGCGGTCCTCTCTGTTGCGAAGCAATGGGGAGCGGCAGTTGCGAACCGGCTGACGGAGGGTCGCCGCCGCTCCACCACCGACTGCGTCGGCGGGCCCCTCCCCATCGTTTCGCGAGAGCGACGGCGAGGCCGCCGAAACAGCCCCGTCCCCCGTCGCCCCGCGCAAGCGGGAGTCCCGCTTCTTGTTCGGCGCGAATGGCAAAGCACGGGCGCAATGCCGGCCTGAGCGGGCTCGACGAAGGAAACGAGCCCGAGGTACCGGCCACGCAACGAACAGGTTGCACCAAACGCAATGTTGCTCAAACTTTTCGCATTTGCAGCATAAGCCGCGCTCATACATAAAGACGGTGCCTTTCAGGCATCCTCTCCCAAAACTTTCATAGGGCTGGTCTTCGGACCGGCCCTTCTTTTTTTGTCCGCCGGACGCGCGATGGGGGGCGCCGGTCCCCTAGCCGCGGGCGCGCAATTGTCCTAGCGATGCGGGCATGGCCAGTTCCGCGCGAATCTTCACCGCCGCCCTCGTCGTCATCGGCGACGAGATCCTGTCCGGTCGCACCCACGACAAGAACATCGCCCAGGTCGCCACCTGGCTACAGGTGCAGAGCATCCGCCTGCGCGAAGTGCGCGTGGTCGCCGACGACCCCGACGCCATCGTAGAGGCGGTGAACACGCTGCGCGCGCGCAACGACTACCTGTTCACCACCGGCGGCATCGGCCCGACCCACGACGACATCACCGTCGACGCGATCTCCCAGGCGCTCGGCGTGCCCGTCATCGTCCATCCCGAGGCGCGCGCGATCCTGGAGGCCTACTACGAGACGCGCGGCGGCCTCACCGAGGCGCGCCTGCGCATGGCCCGCACGCCCGAGGGCGCGAGCCTGATCCCCAACCGCTACACCGGCGCGCCGGGCATCCGCTACGAGAACGTCTTCATCATGGCCGGCGTGCCCAGCATCACCGCCGGCATGCTCGACGCGCTCTCGGGGGAGCTGGAGGGCGGCTCGCCGCTGCTGTCCGAGACGGTCGGCTGCTGGGTCGGCGAGAGCGAGGTCGCCGACCTCCTGCGCGAAACCGAGAAGGCGTTCGAAAGCTGCCAGATCGGCTCCTACCCGTTCTGGGCCGAGGGGCGCACCGGCGCCAACTTCGTGATCCGCTCGGTCAGCGCAGAGGACCTCGCCGCCTGCACCCGCGCGCTGGTCGAAGGGCTGGCGGCGATCGACCGGCCGGCGGTGCCGGGTGGCATCTGAACTGCTTGCCGCGCTCGCGCTGATGGCCACCCCCGTGCCTCCCGCCCCTGCCCTTGCGGCGGCTCCAACGCTCGAGGAATTCGAAGCGGTCCTGCGCCGCCACGACAGCGCCACGCTGGCGCTCGAGGAATGGTGCGCCTTGCGCGGGATGGCCGACCCGGCGCGCGTCACGGCGCGGACGATAAGCGCGACAAGCGACGAATCGGCCGCCAAGATCCGCGACAAGCTGGCACTCGCCCCCGACGAAGCCTTTGCCATGCGCCACGTGCAACTCAGCTGCGGCGCAAGGGTGCTCTCGGTGGCGTGGAACTGGTTCGTGCCTGCGCGCCTGACGCCGGAGATGCAGGACGCGCTGCGGCTGAGCGAGGCGCCGTTCGGCAAGGTCGTCGCGCCGCTGCGTTTCCGCCGCGTGCCGCTCTCGATCGTGGCCGGCCCGGCGGACAATTGCCCCGCCGACACCATATCCACCCACCGCGCGATGCTGGTACTGCCCGACGGGCGGCCACTGGCCTATCTCGTCGAGTGCTATACCGCCGCGAACCTGGCGCCGCTGGGCTGAGCCGCCCGGGCAACGCGGCGGCGTTGTACCGGAAGCCAACTCCGTCGCCCTCGCGAATGCGGGGACGACGGGGCCGGGTTTAGGGCTTGAGGAAGCGGCGACCGCCTCAGGCCGCCACCGCCTCGCTGCCTGCAATCGAGGTGCGGTGCATCATGCGGCCGGTCGACTTGTCGTAGGGGATGGCGCGGTGCATGGCGCCGGTGTTGTCCCATATCACGAAGTCGCCCTTGGTCCACTTGTGGCGCAGCGAGTAGGCGGGCTGAGCGGCCCACTCCTGCAAACGGATCAGCATGGCGCGGCCGGCGGGCACTTCCATGCCGACGATGTGGTCGGCGGTGGTGCCGATGACCATCGACTTGCGGCCGGACTCGTGGGTCCAGACCATCGGGTGCTCCTTGATGAGGCCGATGCCCAGCACCTTCTCGCGGTGCTTCTCGGGAATGGCGTCGGCGATCGGCGAGAGGCTGGCGCGCACCGAATGCACGGCCTTGAGGCCGTCGAGCGCCTGCTTCTCTTCCTCGGGCAGCCCTTCGTAGGCGGCATAAGTGCTGGCAAACTCGGTCTCGCCGCCGATGGCCGGGGCGATGCGGCAGGACAGCAGCGTGGCGAACGGCGGCGGCATGTCGACGGTGATGCCGTCCATGTGCCAGAAGAAGGTGCCGAGCACGTATTCGGGCTGCGGGTTGATCTTCTCGTCCAGCGTGACCTGGTAGATGTCGTCGTCGCCGGTCTGTACGTTGTTACGCGCGGTCAGGCGGATCTTCTCGCCCATCGCGTTGGTAATGGCGAGCTGCTCGGCGTCGGTCAGGTCCACCTGCGGGAAGACGAGCACGGTGCGCTCCTCAACCTTGGCGCGAATCGCCTTGGCCGCTTCGGGCGTGAACAGGTCGGCGCGGTCGTCCCAGATCACGCGCGAGCCTATGAATTCCTTGATGTTTTCGAAACGGATAGCCATTTGGCCGCCTCTCCCGGAGGTGTTGCTGAACATGTGTACAGCACGGCGGATACACCGGAATCGAACGGTCGTAAATGGGCATGGGCATCGCCGTGGCGGACGTGCGCGGGCGCGCCGGCCCATCGCCCCCAGGCAGGGCGGCGACCGTTGGGAGGGCAAGGGAGGGTCTGATCGGAGCGCGCCAACGCCAGGGAGGCGTTGTGCCGCAAGGGTGCCCCAAGGGCCTGCCTGCGCGCGGAAGACAGGCTATCGCCGCGGGCTCATTCCCGCGCGGGAGGGGCCGGCCTGCTCAGGCTTCCCCGGCGGCGTCGACCATCGCGGCGGTCAGCGCTTCGGCGGGGGTCTTGTCGCCCCAGAGGATGAACTGGAACACCGGATAGAAGCGGTCGCATTCCTCGATCGCAGCTTCGACGACCATCTGCGCCTGGCCCGGGCCGAGCAGTCCGTCGGGGCCGAGCATCAGTCCGTGCCGGTACAGCACCACGCCGCCGTTCGACCAGACGTCGAAATGGCCCAGCCAGAGCTGCTCGTTGATGAGCGCGAGCGCTTCGTGGACGGCGGCGCGCTTGGCGTCGGCGATGCGGATGTCGGGCAGGCACAGCAGTTGCAGGACCCGGTCCTCCGGACGCCAGATCGCCTGCAGCTGGTAGCTCGCCCAGGCGCCTTTCACCTCCGCCGAGATCTCGTCCTCGCCCGAATACTCGAACGGCCAGTCACGCGCCTCGAACAGCGCGGCAAGCATCTCGACAGGCGCGGCCTCGTCGTCGTCGCGGTCGATATCGTCCTGAACGGTCCTCATAATCTGTGACATCAACCCTCCGCGAATACGATGCATGGATGCTGCCAGCGGGCGGGAAAGCACAATCCGGGACCCCGCGATCGCCTGCGCATAACTGCACAAGCCTGTTCACAGCGTGTGGATAAGAATGAACACCCGTTAACACAGCGCCCGGCCCGGCGCCAGTGGAGGCCGGGATGCCCTATCTGCCCGGCAGCGTGTCCACCACCTGACCGGCGGGACTGGTCCACGGCAGCGCGCCGGAGAAGCCCTGCTTCCTGGCATCGGCAAGGAACGCCGCGGCTGCCTTCTGCGTCGCGAAGGGCCCGACGAGGATGCGGTTGGTGCGGCCCATGTCGCTGATATAGGGCTGGCGCCCCTTGAACAGCGCAGGGGTTTCGCGATTGTAGCGGCGCCAGTCGAAGGCGATCGCGTCCTTGTCGCGCCCGACCCCGATCTGCACCCAGATCCGGCTGGGGTGCGCGGGAGGAGCGGGCTTCTTCGCCTTGGCCTTGGCGTCGGCCGCCGCCTTGGCTTCGGCCGCCTTGCCCTTCGCATCCCTGGCCTTGGCATCGGCCAGCTTGGTCTTCGGATCGACGGGCCGCCCCTTCGCGTCTTTCCCCGTCGCATCGGCAGGCCCGGCGTCGGCCAGCTTGGGCTCCTCCACCTTGGGGGCAACGCGCGAGGGAGGCGGGGCCGGCGTGATCGTCCGGATGTCCACCGCGCCCGAGGCCGGCACGGCTACCAAGACCGGCTTGCCCAGATCGGCGAAGATATCGGACAACGAGCGCTGCGTGGGGCCAGGTGTCGGCGGAGCCGAGGCAGAGGACACGGTAGTCGCTGGAGCAGGAACGGGCGTGGGCGTGGGCGCCGGGGTTGGCTGGGCGGGCGCCGACATGCGCCCGAGATCGAAGCCCGGCGCAGGCGCGTTCGCCGCCGGCAAGGCCGCCGCCTGCGCAGACCGGCCCGGTGCCGTGACCGGCGAGGACGTGGGAAGTGCGACCGGGGCCGGAGACGCGGCGCTCGGCGTCTCGACCACGGGCGCCAGTTCGGTGCGCCGGCCGACCGGCGGCAGTTCGCCGGTGTCGCGCTCGATCGTCGGCTTCACCTCGGGCGGAGCAACGCGGTCCGGGTCGGCGGCCGCCAGGATAACCGAGCGGGCCGCCGTCTGGCTGGTTTCGCTCGTGCCGGTGCGGGCCCGGGTCGTGGCGGGCTTCGCGGCCCGGGCTGCCCGGTCGCGCTCCGCCCTGGTCGGTCCCGCCCTGGCAACGCGGGTGCCGCCCAGCGGCTGGCCCTTGGGAATGAGGCCGCTGCCTGCCGCCGCCGCGCTCGGCGGGGCGTAAGCGGCGATACGGGCATCGTCGCGGCCGACCTCGGAGGCGCGCGGGAAGCGCCCGAGGTTCGCCGCCGCGGCCTGCTGCGCGCGGGTCAGTCGCGGCATGTACCGCAGGTAAGGCGCAATGTTTTCCGCGAGCGGCCCCGGCAGGATCTTCTGCGCGACATCGACCGCTTCGTTGGTGTCGCCCGCGATCGCCAGCGTGAAGGCGCGGGTACGCCAACCCGGCTTATCCCGTTTGTTGAGCAGCGGCAGCAGGGTCGCATAAGCAGCGTCGCGCTGGCCGTCGATCGCCTGGCTGACGGCGAGCCGCGTGCGCAGTTCGTCGGCCTGCGCGCCGATCGCCGTGGCCAATGCCAGGGCGTACTGGCGCTGCGCCGCGGCGTTATCGCCAACGAGGTCGTAAGCGAGGCCGCGATCGGCGGAGATCAGTACGGGGGCGGCGCCGGCCTTCTCGGCGGCATCGAAAAAGGGAATGGCGCTGACCGGATCGCCGCTGAGCGCGAAGGCGCTGCCAAGCCCGGCCTTGACCCTGCCGTTCCCCGGGCTGACCTCGTCGGCGCGGCGATAGAAGCCGATCGCGGCGTCGAAGTCCTGCAGTGCGCGCGCGGCGTCTCCCGCTTCGATCAGCGCCGCGACATCACGGGGATTGCGGCCGATCGTGGCGAGCGCGGCGGCGAGACGCTTGCTGTCCGCGCTGGGCAGCGCCTGGACGACCGGGCGCGAAACCACCGGAGCGCCCTGCGCCGATGCTGCGGGCGACCATGCCAGCGCACAGCCCATGCCCGCTCCCGCCAGCAACCGCGATACCAAGTGATCCACCCGCAAGTCCTTCGTCATGCCTGGCGCGCCCTGCCGGACGCACCCGCGCGCCTTTGCACCCGGCCCGATGAACCGCAAGCGAACGCGGCCGGACGCCCGTCACCCCGCCGAGCGAAGCGGAACGCGGCGCCGGTCCGGCATCCTACTGGTTGTTCTGCCGGCCGAGGAAGCGCGGGATGCTGATCGAGCCGGCATCGCCGTCGTCGTCATCGCCGGTCGGCTCGGCACCCGGACGGGGGCGCGAAAGGCTGGTCATGCGTTCGAACAGCGTGCTGCCACCCCCGGCGGCCGGCTTGGGGCGCGGCGCGGCGGGTGCCTGGGCGGCGGGCTGCACCGGCGGCTGGACCTGTCCGCCGTCGAGCCGCAGTTCGTCCTGCGCGCGGGGGCGCGGGGCTGCCGGCGCGGGCACCGGCTCGGCCTGGGCGTCGAGACCCAGTTCCAGCGGTTCGCTGTAGCTGCCGCGCAGGCCGCCGAAGCCGCCCGCGTTGCCGGTCGCGGGTTCGTGCGTTTCGTCTTCCGCACCGAGTTCGAGTTCCGCAGCGGGCTCGTAGGGCTCGGGCGCCGCCACGAAGGGCGCGGGTTCGGCCTGGCGGACAGGCGCCTGGACCGGTGCGGGCTGGTAGGACGACGGGGTCTGCAGCGCCGGGCGCACCGGGCCGCGCGAGGAACCCAGGTTCATCGGGCGCGAGGCGATCTCGGCCATCTCGGTGGTCTGCTCGATGCCGGTGGCGACGACCGAGACGCGGATCTTGCCCTGCAGGTCCGGGTTGAACGCCGAGCCCCAGATGATGTTGGCGTCGGGATCGACCAGCTCACGGATGTGGTTCGCGGCCTCGTCGACTTCGAGCAGCTTCATGTCGTCGCCGCCGATGATCGAGATGATGACGCCCTTGGCGCCCTGCATCGACACACCGTCGAGCAGCGGGTTCGCTATCGCGCGTTCCGCAGCTTCGAGAGCGCGGTTCGGGCCTTCGCCCTCGCCGGTGCCCATCATCGCCTTGCCCATCTCGCCCATGACCGAACGGACGTCCGCGAAGTCGAGGTTGATGAGGCCCGGCATGATCATCAGGTCGGTGATCGAGCGCACGCCCTGCTGGAGCACTTCGTCGGCGAGGCTGAAGGCTTCCTTGAAGGTGGTGTCGGCCTTGGCGACCAGGAACAGGTTCTGGTTCGGGATGACGATCAGGGTATCGACGTGCTTCTGCAGCTCCTCGATCCCGGCGTCGGCGGCGCGCATGCGTCGCGTGCCTTCGAACATGAACGGCTTGGAAACCACGCCGACCGTCAGCACGCCCTTGGCGCGCGCGGCTTCGGCGATGATCGGGGCCGCACCCGTGCCGGTGCCGCCGCCCATGCCGGCCGCGATGAAGACCATGTGGACGCCGTCGAGCAGGCGCTCCAGTTCCTCGAGCGTTTCCTCGGCCGCCGCGCGGCCCACTTCGGGGCGGGCGCCCGCGCCAAGGCCCTGCGTGATGTCGGGACCGAGCTGGATGCGGGTCTCGGCGATCGAGTTGTTGAGCGCCTGCGCGTCGGTGTTGGCGACGACGAAGTCCACGCCTTCGATCTGCGCCTGGATCATGTTGGCGATGGCATTGCCGCCCGCCCCGCCCACGCCGATCACGACGATGCGCGGGCGCAGCTCTTCGATCGACGGGGGTCCGATGTTAATGCTCATTACGCTCTCCTGGCAGGCACGTGCGCGAAGAAAAATTATTGACTTGCCTGATGGCATGCTTCGAGTCGTCGAAGCAAAGCATCATAAACCGTTGTCCACAGCCAAAGCCGCCAATTCCGCCACGTCGTCCGCGCCCATCGCCCGGTTTGCACGGCTGGGCTCGGGGGCGGCCGAGGCGCCGACACAGCCTAACTGCAAATGCCCGCGACCCTATCAAGCCGTCGCCCCCGCGAAGGCGGGGGTCCCGCTTTATTCGCGGCGTCGAAAGAACAAGCGTCGTCCCCGCCTGCGCGGGGACGACGGGACATAGGGTTCGACATGCCCGACGCCCGGACACTCGCTCAGAAATACTCGCGCAGCGCTTGATACACCCGCCCGACCGTGCCCATGCCGCCCAGCTTGACGGTGCGCGCGTTGTTTCTCCCGAGCGCACGGATGTCGACCGGATCGGCGGCGGCGTAGAGCACCAGCCCCGCCAGCGTCGAGAAGCCCGGCTTGACGTGCGCTTCGGCCAGCCCCGCCAGCTGCGCGACGCGGCCGATGCGCACCGGCTTGCCGATCGCGGCCTGCGCATAGTCGGCAAGGCCCACCAGCTCCGCGCCGCCGCCGGTGAAGACCACCTGCTTGCCGCGCTGACCGGTGAAGCGCATCGTCTTAAGCGCCTTGTTGATCTCCTCCATCAGCGAGCCGAGCTGGCCGGTGATGACGCCGATCAGCTCGGCGCGCGGGATGCGGTTCTTATCGTCGGCGTGGCGGGCGATCGGGCCGGTGCCTTCCTCGCCGGGCGCGTTGACCGGGATCATCTCGCGGTGGTCGGTCGGGTTGGCGATGGCCGAGCCGTTGACGCACTTCAGACGCTCGGCCTGGAAGCGGCGGATGCCGAAGGCCGAGGCGATGGCGTCGGTGATGTCGGCCGAGCCCATCGGGATCGCCATCATGTCCTTGAGCATGCCCTGCTCGTAGATCGCGACATTGGTGACCTCGCCGCCGAACTCGACGAGCGCGACGCCGAGGTCCCGCTCCTCGGGCGAGAGGCAGGCATGGCCCGCCGCGATGGGCGAGCCGACCACCGCCTCTACCTCGAGATGCGCGCTCTGGACCGCCTCGGTCAGGTTGCGGATCGGCGCGCCGTCGGCGAGCATGATGTGGATATCGACGCCCAGGCGCTCGGCATGGAGACCCTTGGGGTTGCCGACGCCGTGCGCACCGTCGAGCCGGTACTGGGCGGGCTGGGCGTGGAGCACCATGCGCCCGTCGGGCTGGATGACGTCGCGCGCGGAGATGAGCAGCTGGTCGATGTCCTCCTGCTCGATGCGGCGGCCGCCGATCTCGGCATCGAACTGGTCGATGCGGCTCGCGAGCCCGGCGCCGGAGCAGCCGATCCACACCTTCTGGACGGCGGTGTCGGCCATCTTCTCGGCGCGGTCGATGGCGTCGCGCACGGCGTAGGTGGCGGCGGCCATGTCCGTGACGTAGCCGCGCTTGATGCCTTGGCTGGCGCGGTGGCCGGAGCCGAGCACGACCATGTCGCCCACCTCGTTGATCCCCGCGACGATCGCGGAAATGCGGAAGGAGCCGATGTTGACCGCGCCGAAGACGCGGGTGATGCGCTGCGTGGGCATTAGCGTGATCCCCTCATCACTGATCTTCCGTTACGGCGGCCGGTGCGGCCGCAGTCGCGGCGCTTTCGGCCGCGGCGGTATGCGGCACCGAGCCTGCCTTGAGCGCCAGTTCCTGCCCGTCCTGTTCGGGCACGCGCATATAGATGCGGTCGCTGGCGCGCATGTCGAAGGCGGTGACCTTGCCGCCGAGTAGGCGGTTGGTGCCGTCGAGCCGCGCGAACGTGACCAGTGCCCCGGCGGACTCGCGGTCGCCCTCGGGCAGCGCGAGGACCTGGCCGGACTTGAAGGTCAGGTTCCAGCGGCGATTGCCGATCCACTCCGCCTCGGCGACACGCGGTTTCAGCGCGGGCGCGGCTTCCAGCAGGTGCCCGAGCGTGACGACCTGCTGCCCGGCACCGGGGCCCGAGACGATGAGCTTGCCGCTGACCTGCTTGCGGCTGACCGCCTCCAGTTCGTGCCCGGTCTCGTCGATCAGCATGAAGCGGTCGGCCTTGCGCAGCACCGCGTGGGGTTCGCGCTCGACGATGTCGATCACCAGCGTGTCGGGCAGCTGGCGCGAGACGCGCGCGTCCTTGACCCACGACAGGCCGAGCAGGTCCTCGCGCAGCGCCGCGATATCGACGAGCGGCATCGCCCGGTCGCGCTCGGCCAGCGCCTTTTCGTAGACCTTGAGTTCGTTGATGTTCCTGACGCCGCGCACCTCGACACGCTTGACCTCGAAGCCGGTCTGGCCCGCGACCAGCGCCATCTGCTTGCCCGCCAGCCCCGGAAGCCCGGCAAACGAGGCGACCACGCAGGCGAGCGCGACCGCCCCGCCCAGGATCAGGACGAGGAAGATCTTCTGTAGCTGCGCCTCGGTGAAGGGCAGCCAGCCCATCGCCGTGTCGAGCGCCGAGCCGGTGCGGGCCTTGGCCGCGCGGACCTTGCGCTGCGTGCCGTGGGCGGCGGCGGCCTTGCGGGCGGTGGTGCCCTTGCGCCGGATCGTCTGGCTCATTTGGCACCCGCTTTCGCCCTGGCCTTTTCGGCGTCGGCGAGCGCTTCGGCGATGATCGCCTCGACGAGTTCAGGATAGTCCATGCCGCAGGCGCGCGCCTGTTCGGGGACGAGGCTGAGCGGGGTCATGCCCGGCTGGGTGTTGACCTCCAGCAGGAACAGGCCCTCGATCCCCTGCGTGTCGTCCCAGCGGAAGTCGGCGCGGCTGGTGCCCTTGCAGCCGAGCAGCTGGTGCGAGCGCAGCGCAAGGTCCTTGCAGGCCTGGGCGATCTCGTCGGGGATTTCGGCGGGGCAGACGTGCTCGGTCATGCCGTCGGTGTACTTGGAATCGAAGTCGTAGAAGCCCGCCTTGACCTTGAGTTCCGTCACCAGCAGCGCGCGGTCCCCGATCACGGCGGTCGTCAGTTCGCGTCCCCGGATGTAAGGCTCGGCCAGAAGTTCGTCGAATTCCTGCCACGGCCCCTTCACATCCGGCGCGATCGGGTTGCCGTAGTTGCCCTCGGCGGTGACGATGGCGACGCCGACCGACGAGCCTTCGTTGACGGGTTTCAGCACGTAGGGGCGCGCCAGCGGGTCGCGCTCGAAGATCTCGGCGCACTTGACCACGCGCCCGCCGGGCATCGGGATGCCATGGGGGACGAGCGCCTGCTTGGTCAGTTCCTTGTCGATGGCGATCACCGAGGTGGCGAGGCCGGAATGGGTGTAGGTGAGGCCCATCAGGTCCATCATGCCCTGCACCGTGCCGTCCTCTCCCGGCGTGCCGTGGAGCGCGTTGAACACCACGTCCGGCTTCGCCTCCGCCAGGCGCAGCGCCACGTCGCGGTCCATGTCGATGCGCGTGACCTTGTGGCCCTTGCCCTCGAGCGCCCTGGCCACGCCCTCGCCGCTCATCAGCGAGACCGGGCGTTCGCTCGACCAGCCGCCCATCAGGACCGCGACGTGGATTTTAGGCAGGCTCATGAATTCAGACTCGTTCTGTAAAGCGGGGTTTGCAGGTCGCGGACGATCTCGGAGCAGCCCTTGTCCCACGGGAACAGGCCGTCGTCGACGCCGGGCCAGACCAGTTGCATGGCGCGGGTGAGTTCGTGGCCGGTCTCGTGCTCGGCGAACCAGATCGCGGAATTGAAGTAGTATGGCACGATGCACTCGGGCTCGACTTCGCGCAGGACGCAGCGGTGGCCCTTGAGCAGTCCGTCGATTTCCTTCCAGTCCTCCAGCACCAGCCCCTCGCGGCACATGTCGAGGAGGCCGTTGATGACGGCGGCGGAAAGCTCGGTCGAGAAGCCGAAGACGATCACCTCGGGCTGCTTCACGGTCTTCGGGAAACCGACCGAGTAGGCGAAACGCTCGTCGCCTTCGTCCTCGTCGTCGTCCACGAACTCGCTGTCGATCTCGTCGTCGAAATCATCCTCGTCGTCCATGCCGTCGGGCGGCGAGACCACGGTGATGTGGCAGCCGAATTCGCCGATGTTATCGAGAATCTGCTGTTCGTGGCCAGTGACGTCCCAGTCCTCGTCCCTCATGGCCTCAGGCCCACGCGCTGGATTTCCCACTCCAGTTCGACGCCCGAGCGGTCCTTCACGCGGCGGCGCACTTCCTCGCCAAGGTCCTCGATCTGGGTACTGGTAGCGTCGCCGGTGTTGAGCAGGAAGTTGGTGTGCTTCTCACTGACCTGCGCCCCGCCGAGCTGCAGGCCGCGGCATCCGGCCTCGTCGACCAGTTGCCAGGCCTTGTGGCCCTCGGGGTTCTTGAAGGTCGAGCCGCCGGTCTTCGAGCGCAGCGGCTGCGACGCCTCGCGCGCGGCGGAGATGCGGTCCATCTCGGCCTGGATATCGGCGGGCTCGCCGGGGCGGCCCTTAAAGCGCGCGGAGACGACGACCGCGCCTTCGGGCAGTTCGGAATGGCGGTAGGTGTAGCCGAGGTCGGCGCTCGCCAGCGTCACCAGTTCGCCCGAGCGCAGCACCACGTCGCAGTCCACGAGGATGTCCCTGACCTCGCCGCCATAGGCGCCGCCGTTCATGCGCACGAACCCGCCGACGGTGCCGGGGATCGAGCGCAGGAACTCGATCCCCGCGACGCCCGCATCGCGCGCGGTGGAGGAGACGAGGATACCGCTAGCGCCCCCGCCGCAGGTCAGCGTCACGCCCTCGGCAGCGACTTTGGCGAAGGCCTTGCCCAGCCGGATCACCACGCCCGAAACGCCGCCGTCGCGCACGATCATGTTGGAGCCCAGCCCCAGCGCCATGACGGGCACCGACGGGTCGAGCTGCGCCAGGAAGTCCTGCAGGTCGGCAAGGTCCTTGGGCTCGAACAGCCACTGCGCATGACCGCCGGCCTTGAACCAGACCAGCGGCGCGAGCGGCGCATTTGCCGTCAGCTTGCCGCGAACGGCGGGGAGGCTGGCGGCCTCGCTCACGCGGTCCTCCGCGCCTTGATCGCCTCGGCCAGACCGGCCGCCCACCTGGTGATGTCGCCCGCGCCCAGGCACACGACCATGTCGCCCGGCAGGACGGTCTCGGCGAGCACGTCGGCCAGCGCGTCGGAGCCGCCTATGACCTGCGCCGAGCGGTGGCCGCGCGCCTTCATACCGGCGACCATCTCGGCGCTGTCGACGCCCTCGATCGGCTGTTCGCCGGCGGCGTAGACCGGCGCGGCATAGACCACATCGGCGTCGTTGAAAGCGCCCTGGAAGTCCTCCATGTGGTCGCGCAGCCGGGTGAAGCGGTGCGGCTGGACCACCGCGATGACGCGGCCCTTCACGCCCTCGCGCGCGGCGGCGAGCACGGCCCGGATCTCGACCGGGTGGTGGCCGTAATCGTCGATCACGGTGACGATGCCGCCGTCCAGCGCGACTTCGCCGACGTTGGTGAAGCGGCGCTTGACGCCCTTGAACTTGGAGAAGCCGCCCTGGATGCACGAATCCGAGCAGCCCATCTCCGCCGCCACGCCCACGGCAGCGAGCGCGTTCTGGACGTTGTGGCGGCCGGGCATCGGCAGTTCGATCCCCTCGATCCGGCGGAACGAGCCGTCGCGCTGGCGCAGCGCCACATCGAAGCGGTTGCCGCCGGGGATCGGGGTGACGTTCTCGCCCCGGATGTCGGCCTGTGCGGAGAAGCCGTAGGTCACCACGCGGCGGTCGCGCACCTTGGGGATGATCGCCTGGACTTCGGGATGGTCGATGCACAGCAGTGCGGCGCCGTAGAACGGCACGTTCTCGATGAACTCGACGAACGAGTCCTTGATCCGCTCGAACGAGCCGTAGTGGTCGAGGTGCTCGGGATCGATGTTGGTCACGATGGCGATGGTGCCGTCGAGGCGCAGGAACGAGCCGTCGCTCTCGTCGGCTTCGACCACCATCCAGTCCGAGGCGCCGAGGCGCGCGTTCGAACCGTAGGAATTGATGATGCCGCCGTTGATGACGGTCGGATCGATCCCGCCCGCATCGAGCAGCGCGGCGACCATCGAGGTCGTCGTCGTCTTGCCGTGGGTGCCGGCCACCGCGACGGTGTTCTTGAGGCGCATCAGCTCGGCCAGCATCTCGGCGCGGCGGACCACGGGGATGCGGTGCTCGAGCGCGTAGACGACTTCCGGGTTGTCGCGCTTCACCGCCGTGGAGGTGACGACGACCGCCGCACCCTCGACGTTCTGCGCGACCTGCCCGATCATGACCTTGATCCCGCGTTCGCGCAGGCCCTCGACCACGTAGCCCTCGGCGATGTCGGAGCCCTGCACCGAGTAGCCGAGGTTGTGCATGACCTCCGCGATGCCGGACATGCCGATGCCGCCGATGCCGACGAAGTGGATCGTCCCGATCTCGGTGCCGACGCCCTTCACTGCGCGGACTCCATCGCCAGCGCTTCGCCGCCCTGCGGCGCCGCGGCCTTCTCCATCCGGATCACGTCCATGATCGGCGCGGCGCCGAAGCTTTCGACAAGGTCGGCGAGGTCCTTCGCGGCATTCGGGTAGCCGCAGTTCCACGCCGCGTGGGCGGCATTCGCCAGCGTGGCGGGATGCTGGGCGATGGCCTGGATCTGCAGGCACAGGTCCTTGGCCATCTGCTGGTGGATGTCCGCCTGCGTGCTGAGCAGCGCATTGCGCTTGTCGCCCTTGTAGGCGTCGGGATCCTCGGTGGTGATCGCCGGCTGGCGGATGACGCGCGCGCCGCCCGCCGCAACGATCTCGCGCGCGTTGGCAGTCTGGTGGTCGTCGGTCGCATAGGGCAGCGGGATCAGGATCGCGGGGCGGCCGACGCCGGTCAGCTCCGCGATCGTCGAGGCGCCCGAGCGGCCGATGAACAGGTGGGCGCCGGCGAGCCGGTCGGCCATGTCCTCGAAATAGGTGGCGAGTTCGGCGGGGATGCCGTGCGCGGCGTAGCGCTGGCGCACGCCCTCGATATCCTCCGGGCGGCACTGCTGGATGACCTGCAGGCGCGAGCGCAGCGCCGGGGGCAGCATGGCGAGCCCTTCGGGAACGACCTGCGAAAGCACCCGCGCGCCCTGGCTGCCGCCGGTGACGAGGATGCGCAAAAGACTGTCCTCCGAGAACTCGGGGAACGGCTGGTCGCGCAGGGTCAGCACGTCCTCGCGCACGGGGTTGCCGACGAGCGTGACCTTGCCTTCCAGCGCCGGGTCGAGCCGGTCGGTCTTCGCGCTCGAGGTCGCGATGGCGTCGACCTTCTTCGCGAAATAGCGGTTCACGCGGCCAAGCACCGCGTTCTGCTCGTGCAGCACGGTCGGCAACTTCGCAGAGCGCGCGGCGAGCAGGGTCGGAAGCGCCGGGTAGCCGCCGAAGCCGACGACGGCGGTGGGTTGGAAGGTGTCGAACAGGCGCAGCGCCATGCGGCGGCCGGCGATCACGCCCCTGAGGCCCTTGATCCAGCCGATCGGGTTGCGGCCCGCGATGCGCCCCGGCGGCAGGATATGGGCGGGTAGGTAGTCGGGCTTGCCGGGAATCGCGGCGCCGCGCTCGTCGGTCACCAGTGCGACGTGGTGGCCGCGCGCATGCAGTTCGGCGGCGAGCGCGAAGGCGGGTATGAGGTGTCCGCCCGTCCCGCCTGCGGCGAGGACATAGTGGCGGGAAACCAGGCTCATGGATGGATATCTCCGATAGCGCGGAGCGAGAACTTCTCGCGCTTGATGAACGGATTGCGCCGGGTGACGGCGAGCAGCAGGCCCATCGAGAGGCACATCGCCACGGTGGACGAGCCGCCGTAGCTGATGAGCGGCAGGGTCATGCCTTTGGACGGGAACAGCTGCAGGTTGACGAGGATGTTGATGAACGCCTGGCCCCCGAATTGCGCGGCGAAGCCCGAGGCGGCGAGAACGGTGAACAGGTCCTCCTCCTCCACCAGCCGCAGGATCACGCGGGTCAGGATCGCGAGGTAGAGCATCACGATGATCATGCAGGCGAGCAGCCCGAATTCCTCGCCGATGACCGAGAAGATGTAGTCGGTATGCGCCTCGGGGAGCGCCAGCTTGCGCGTGCCCATCCAGAAGCCGAGCCCGGTCCAGCCGCCGTTGAGGATGGTGCGCTGGGCAAGGTCCACCTGGTCGAACGCGGTGCCGCCGAACAGGAAGTTGTCGATGCGGTTGCGGCCGTTGTCATAGGTGAAATACATCAGGACCAGCCCCGCGAGCCCCGCCCCGAAGAACATGCCGATGCGCTTGAGATCGATCCCCGAAAGCAGGATCAGCACCAGGAAGGCGCCCGAGAACAGCATCGTCGAGCCGAAGTCGGGCTGGAGCATCAGGAGCGCGGCCAGCAGGCCCATCAGGCCGAAGCAGATGCCCACGACCGGGATGCCGGGGTCGCGCGCGCGCCACGAGAGGATCCAGGCGAGCAGGATCGGGAAGCCGCACTTGAGGAACTCGGACGGCTGCAGCGAGATGCCGAAGCGCAGCCAGCGCTTGGCGCCGTTCACTTCCGAGCCGACCAGCGGCACCAGGATCAGCGCGAAGAGCATCGCACCCGCCAGCAGGATGCCGAGGCGCCGCGCGCTGTCCTTGCTCAGCGTCGAAGCCCAGAACATCGCGATCAGGCCGAGAATCTGCCAGCGCATGTGGAGATAGAAGAAGTGGAGCTGCGGCAGCTTCTCCGCCGTCGTCGACAGGCGCCGCGCGCTTGCGGGCGAGCCTGCCGCCACCGCCACCGCGCCGATCGCCATCAGGATCAGCACGAGCACCAGCGTCGGCCGGTCGATTTCCTGCCACCAGATCGCGAGCTGGCCGCGCCGGCTGCGGCTGTAGCGCTGCGACGAGGCGGCGCCGGTGTTCGGGGCAATGGTCGCCATCAGCGCGGGCCCTCCTGCTCGCCATGCAGTTCGAGCAGGGCCTCGACGATCTGGCGGAAGGCAAGGCCGCGCGCCTCGTAGTCACGGAACTGGTCGAAGCTGGCGCAGGCGGGCGACAGCATGACGACGTCGCCGGGCTTCGCGGCGGCCATCGCCTCGCGGATCGCCTCGGCCATCATCTCGGAATTGTGGACCGGCATGTGCGGCGCCAGGATCTCGGCGAAGCGCGGGCCGGCATCGCCGATGGTGTAGGCGGCGGCGATGTTGCCGAAGAACGGCGCGCATTCGTCGAGGTTGTCGCCCTTGGGGAGCCCGCCGAGGATCCAGTGGATGCGCGGGGTCGGCTCGGGCGGGAAGGCGGCGATGGCCGGCGCCGTGGAGGCCGGGTTCGTCGCCTTGCTGTCGTTGATGTAGGTGACGCCGCCCGATTCCGCGACGCGCTCCATGCGGTGCGGGAGCCCGCTAAAGGTGCGCAGGGCCTTGCGCCACTGCGCCTTCTTGATCCCGAGCGCCTCGACGATGCCGATGGCGACGGCGGCGTTCTGGAGGTTGTGTGGGCCCTGCAGCGAAGGCCATTCCGACTGGAGCGGCTGCAACTCGGCCCCGTCCACCATGCGCACGAGGCCCGTCGCGCGGCGCGCCGCCTCGATGTGGCCGATCGCCCTGGTCTCGCGGTCGCCGGTGCCGAAGATGGCGCTGCGGCCCGCGCCCTGCATCTCGAACAGGCGCTGCTTGGACGCGGCATAGGCCTCGAACCCCTCGTAGCGGTCGAGGTGGTCGGGGGTGATGTTGAGGAGCGCCGTCACGTCGCAGTCGAGGCTGTAGGTGAGGTCGATCTGGTAGCTCGACAGTTCGAGCACATAGACGCCGCCAGCCGGCAGCGGGTCCTCGCCGAGCACCGGCACGCCGATGTTGCCGCCGACCTGCGAAGGCACCGCCGCACACTCGAGCAGGTGGTGGACAAGCGAGGTCGTGGTCGACTTGCCGTTGGTGCCGGTGATGCCGACGACGCGGTGCGCGGGCAGGTCGGCCCTGGCGAGCGCGAAGAGTTCGATGTCGCCGATCACCGGCACGCCGGCGCGCGCGGCGGCTTCGGCGATGGGGTGGCGGTTGAGCGGGATGCCGGGCGAGACGACGACGCCGTCATAGCCCGTCAGGTCGGCCGTCACCGGGTCGGCCAGTTCGACCTTGCCGCAGTCGGTCCATTCGCAGAGCATCTGGCGCGCCTCGTCCCGGCTGTCCCAGGCCATGACCTGGGCCCCGCTCCCCACCAGCGTGGCGACGGCGGTCAGCCCCGAGCGGGCGAGCCCGAGGACCGCGTAGCGCTTGCCGGCGAAGACGGGGGAGACGATCATGCCCCGGCGCCCCTCAACGCAGTTTCAGGGTGGAAAGGCCGATCACGGCGAGCACGATCGAGATGATCCAGAAGCGGATCACGACGGTCGATTCCTTCCAGCCCTTCTGCTCGAAATGGTGGTGGATCGGCGCCATGCGGAAGACGCGGCGGCCGGTGCGCTTGAACCAGAACACCTGGATGATGACCGACACCGCCTCCAGCACGAACAGGCCGCCGACGATGGCGAGCACGATCTCGTGGTGCGCGGCAACGGCGATGCAGCCGAGCGCCCCGCCCAGCGCGAGGCTGCCGGTATCGCCCATGAAGACGGCGGCGGGCGGCGCGTTGAACCACAGGAAGGCGAGCCCCGCCCCCATGATCCCGGCGCAGAAGATCGCCAGCTCACCCGCGCGCGGCACGTGCGGGATGCCCAGATACGTCGCATAATCGACGCGCCCGGCGAGGTAGCAGATGATCGCGAACGTGCCCGCCGCGATGATGACGGGCATCGTCGCGAGGCCGTCGAGCCCGTCGGTGAGGTTCACCGCATTGCCCGCGCCGACGATCACCACGGCGGCAAAGACGTAGTAAAGCGGCCCCAGCGGGATGTACCGGCCCGACAGGAATGGCACGTAGAGGTTGGTGTTGAGCTGGCTGACGATGATGTACGAGGCGATGCCCGCGACGATGAATTCGAGCAGCAGGCGCACCTTGCTCGACAGGCCAGCGTGGTGGCGCTTGGTCACCTTGTCGTAGTCGTCGAGGAAGCCGATCACGCCGAATCCGACCGTCACGGCGAGGCACGCCCAGACGAACGGGTTGGTCATGTCCATGAACAGGAACATGGTCAGCACCAGCGAGGTCAGGATCATCAGCCCGCCCATCGTGGGGGTGCCACGCTTGGCGAGGTGGCTCTGCGGACCGTCCTCCCGGATGGGCTGGCCCTTGCCCTGGCGGATTCGCAGCATGTTGATGAACTTGGGACCGATGATCAGGCCGATCACCAGCGCCGTCATCAGCGCCGCGCCCGAACGGAACGTCTGGTAGCGGAAGAGGTTGGCAAGTCCCTCGTAGTGGAACAAATCTGCGATGAGATACAACATCTTGTGGGCTTTCGCCCTACCCTTCCTGCTTGCTGAGCGCCGTCACAAGGGCCGCGAGACCTACCGAATTCGAGCCCTTGACGAGGATGGCATCATCCCGCCGGAGCCCGAATGCGCGCAAGGTTTCGACAGCTTCCCGCACACTCGGGCAATGCGCGAAGGGCACGGCTTTGCCAACCTCCGGGCCCTGTGATTTCCCCAATTCCTCGGCCAAAGCACCCATCTCCTCGCCAACCAGCACCGCGTAGTCCACCGGGACCTCGCGGATCGGCCCGGCGAGCGCGGCGTGGTAGTCCGGGCCGTGGCTGCCCAGCTCCTTCATCGCGCCCAGCACCGCGATCCGGCGCTGCGCCGGGGTGCGACCGAGCTGCGCGAGCGTGGCCCTCATCGAGGCGGGGTTGGCGTTGTAGCTTTCGTCGATCAGCAGCGCCTTGCGGCGGCCCTGGTCATCGGGCTCGCCGCCCTCGACGTCGATCTCCAGCCGCGCGCCCCGCCCGGCCATGCCGCCCATCTCCGCGAGCGCGACGCCGGCGGCACCGAGGTCGCCCTTGACGGCACGGACGGCCGCCATGACGGCGAGCGAGTTGATGACCTGGTGCTCGCCCGGGGCGGCGACGGTGTAGCACACCCGCCGGTCGCCCATGTCGACGGTGACGAGCGAGCCGCCGCCGATCGCGGCAACCGTGTCGAGCAGGCGCACGTCGGCGTCGGCGGCCTTGCCGAACGCGACGACCTGCGCCCCGCAGGCCAGCGCCGCTTCGCGGAGGGCGCCGTAGTGCGGGCTGTCGATCGGGATGACGGCGGTGCCGCCCGCCTCCAGGCCTTCGAATATCTCGGCCTTGGCGCGGGCGATCGCTTCTTCCGAGCCCAGCATCTCGATGTGGGCGGGCGCGATCGTGGTGATGACGGCGACGTTCGGCCGGACCTGCCGGGTCAGCGCGGCGATCTCGCCCGCGTGGTTCATGCCCATCTCGAACACGCCGAAACGGGCGCGGCCGGGCATCCGGGCAAGGCTGAGGGGCACGCCGACATGATTGTTGTAGCTCTTGACAGAGCGGTGCGCGTCGCCCCTGCTGGAGCGGTCGAGCGCGGTGAAGATCATCTCCTTCACGCCGGTCTTGCCGACCGAGCCGGTCACGCCGATCACCGGACCGCGAGCCCGCATGCGGGCGGCCGCGCCGAGGCGTTCCAGCGCGTCCATGGTGTCGGCGACGAGGATGTGCGGGCCATCGACCGGGCGGTCCACCACGACGGCGGCCGCGCCCTTGGCGAAGGCCATCTCGACGAAGCGGTGGCCATCCATGGCCTCGCCCTTGAGCGCAAAGAACAGGTCGCCGGGCTGGACGTCGCGGCTGTCGATCTCGACGCCGGACACGGTGAAGTCCGCGCTGGCGGTACCCCTGACGGCGCGGGCGATGGAGATCGCGTCCCACAGGACCTGCAGGTTCTCCTCTGCCGGGTCGAGCGGCCAATCGAGAATCCGGGCAACAGCTACCATGCGTCTCTACCTTCCCAGCGAGCCAGCCATTTCCCTGGCTACGGTGACGTCGTCGAATGGCAGGACGCGAATAGTGTCGCCGCTGCCGATGATCTGCCCCTGTTCGTGCCCCTTGCCGGCGAGCAGGACGATGTCCCCTTCCGCCGCCTCGGCGACGGCGGCGCGAATCGCGGCCCGCCTGTCGCCCACTTCCCGCGCCCCTGCCCCCATGCCGGCGAGTATCATCGCGCGGATGGTGGCGGGATCTTCCCCGCGCGGATTGTCGTCGGTGACGATCGCGAGGTCTGCCCCCTCGCTCGCCACCCGGCCCATTTCGGGCCGCTTGCCCTGGTCCCGGTCGCCGCCGGCGCCGAAGACCACGATCAGCCTGCCCGCAACGTGCGGCCGGAGCGCCGCGATGGCCGCCTCCAGCGCATCGGGCGTATGCGCATAGTCGACGTAGACCGGCGCGCCCGAGGGCGTGATCGCCGCCCGTTCGATGCGCCCGCGCACCGTGACCAGCCGCTTGAGCGCGTCGAAGGTCAGGTGCGCATCGCCGCCCGTCGCCAGCACCAGGCCTGCCGCCACGAGCGCATTAGCGGCCTGATAAGCCCCTATCAGCGGCAGATCGATCACGCGGCGCTGGCCCTCGTGCTCGATCTCCAGCTTCTGCCCGAGACCCGTGGGCGTGCGGCCGACGAGGCGGATGTCCGCGCCCTTCGTGCCGACGGTGAACAGCTTCAGTCCGCGCGCCTGCACATGCGCGATCGCCTTGTCCGACCATGCATCGTCGGCCCAGACCACCGCCGTGCCGCCGTCGACCACGACTTCGTCGAACAGGCGCATCTTCGCGGCGAAGTACTCGTCCATGGTCGCATGATAATCGAGATGGTCGCGGCTGAGATTGGTGAACGCGCCCGCCACGACCCGAGGGCCTTCGATGCGGAACTGCGAGAGGCCGTGGCTCGACGCCTCGTAGGCGACATGCGTCACGCCTTCGCGCGCAAGGCCGGAAAGATTGGCGAGGAAAGTCGCGATGTCGGGCGTGGTCAGGCCGGTCGACACGGTTTCGTCGCCGGTGGTGACGCCCAGCGTGCCGATCGAAGCGGCGCGCTGGCCGGCCATGCGCCAGATCTGGCGGGTCAGCTCGACCGTGGAGGTCTTGCCGTTGGTGCCGGTGACTGCGACCAGCGTTTCCGGCACGGGCGCGAAGAACGGCGCGGCAAGCTGCGCGAACAGGCGGCGCGGTTCCTCGGCGGCGAAGTGGATGGCGCCTTCGACCTTCGCGCCGGGATGCGCGACGACCGCCACCGCGCCCGCCTCGATGGCGGCGGCGATGAAGTCCTCGCCGTTGAAGCGGGTGCCGCGAAAGGCGCCGAACACGGTGCCGGGGGCGACCTTGCGGTTATCGATCGCGAAGCCCGTGACGTTCGCGTCAGGTCCCGGGAAAGCGATGCCGGCGGCGGCGCAGAGCGCGGAAAGCTTCATTCCCCGTCGCTCCCCTGCGGCACCAGCGGCTTGAGGTCGGTGATGTCGATGTCGCGCGTCTCGTCGGGCATGACGCCGAGCAGCGGACCGATGCGGGGGACGACGCGCTGGATCACCGGCGCGGCGTTCCAGGCGGCGGTGCGCTGGAACGAGGTGGCGGCGGTGCCCTGCGGCTCGTCCATCATGGCGATGACCACGAAGCGCGGCTTGTCCATCGGGAAGGCGGACGCGAACGTCGCGATCAGCGACGACTTGCGGTAGCCGCCGACGCCCGGCTTCTCGGCCGAACCGGTCTTGCCGCCGACGCGGAAGCCCGGCGCGTCGGCCTTGCGGCCAGTGCCGTAGCGCACGATCATGCGCAGCAGCTGGCGGATGCGTGCGCTGGTCGAGGCCTGGAACACGCGGCGGCCGGCGGGGATGGCGGAAGGGTCGAGCTTCTTGAGCGTCGCCGGACGCCAGATGCCGCCGTTGACGAGCGCGGCGTAGGCGGAGGCGAGGTGCAGCGGGGTCACCGCGATGCCGTGGCCATAGGCGACGGTCATGGTGCGCAGGCGCGGCCATTCGCCGCTCGGCCAGATCGGGAAGCCCTTGGCGGGCAGCTCGACATAGGGACGCTCGTTCATGCCGAGCGCTTCCATCGTCTTCTTGAGCCGCACCCCGCCCAGTTCGTCGGCGATGCGCGCGGTCACGGTGTTCGACGAGTGGATCAGCGTCTCGGGCACGTTGAGCGAGGCGCCGTAGTTGTGCAGGTCGTGGATGGTGAAGCGGCCGACGTGCAGCGGCGTCGCCGGCCACTGCTTGCCCAGGTTCGTCACCACCCCGGCGTCGATCGCGGAGGCGACGGTGATCGGCTTGAAGGTGGAGCCCAGTTCGTAGACCTGGTTGGTCACGCGGTTGAAGCCGTGCGGCACGTCGCCCTGGCGCGCCTCCTCCGCCGAGATCACCATGTCGGTGGGCTTGACGTGGTTGGGATCGAACGAGGGCAGCGAGGCCAGCGCAAGGATCTCGCCGCTGTCAACGTCGAGCACGACGCCCGCCGCGCCCTTCGCCTTGCTCAGCACCATGGCGTGGGCAAGCTCGTCCTCGAGCGCGCTCTGGACGCGGAAGTCGATCGACAGGACGGAAGAGCCCGACCGGCCCTCGGCGCTGATGAGCTGGTCGTTGAACGCCTGCTCCATGCCGACCTTGCCGTGGCCGAAGCTGTCGACGTAGCCGAGCACGTGCGCGGCCATCGAGCCCTGCGGGTAGAAGCGCGTGGCCTCCAGCGGATATTCCAGCGCCGGTTCGCCCAGCGCGTGGACCTTGTTGGCGTCCTCGGGCAGGATCGACTTGCGCAGGTAGCACGGCTGGCCCGCGCGCAGCTTGGCGAGGATCTCGTCGCGGTCGAGGTCGGGGAAGATGCGCAGCAGCCCGGCGGTCACGTCCTCGGGGCTGCGGACCAGCGAGGACCCCTCGGTCATCGCCTTGGGGTTGAACCAGAGCGAGTAGACGCGGAAATCGCGCGCCAGCGGCACGCCGTTGCGATCGACGATCTCGCCGCGGCCCGGGATCAGCAGGTCGCCCAGTTCGCCGTGGCGCGGCGTCACGCCGGTGAAGCCGAGGTACGTGATGCGGCCCAGCGCGCAGACCGTGACCAGCACGAAGACGCCCAGGATCCACAGGGTGCGCAGCTTCGCCACCAGCAGCGAGCGCTGGCGGACGTTGAAGAGCTTGCGCCGGCCGGTCGAGACCGTCGTCGGTATGGTGCCGAACGAGAAGGTCTGCGCGTTCACTGCTGGGCAGCCTCCGCCACTTCGATGCGCGCGAGGCGCTTGCCGATCGCGGCGGCGTCGCGCGCCATGGCCTCGCGCTCGGGGTCGCGGCCACCCTGGGCATTGGCGCCGGCCTTCTTCGGAGCTTCGGGCAGCGCGGCGGCGGTGGCGCCGCTGACCGGCGAGACCATCGCCAGCAGCGAGCCCTGTTCGCCCTCCGGCTGCTCGGCGTTGGCGTAGCGGATCGGCGCCGGCGCGCCCGGCCCCGGCACCGCGCCCAGCGCCGCCAGCTGCCGCTCGCCCTCGATGTACTGGGCCGCCATCGGGGCCTTGTAGCCGAACTCGAGGTCGTTGAGCTGCTTGAGCGCCTGCTGGTTGGAGCGGGTCGCGAACTCGGTCTCGAAGAAGTCGATGTCCTGCTTGACCCAGACGATCTTCTTCTCGGTGTCGTGGACCTGGCTCTTGACCGCATTGACGCGCAGCGTGAGGCCGATCGTCATCGCCCCGCAGACCACCAGCACGGAAATCCAGCCGATCGATCGGACACGGTCACTGGTGAAGTTCATGCGGCGCTCCTGTGGTTGGGGGTCCCAACAGGGTTTCTCGGGGGGGTAGCGGTGCGGACGGCGCTGCGCAGGGTGGCGGAGCGCGAACGCGGATTGACGGCCAGTTCGGCCTCGCCGGGGCGGACCGCCTTGCCGGCCAGCTCGAACGGCGCGGGCGCGGCGGCGGCCTGCGGCAGGTAGCGCGAGGTGGTCTTGCCGGCGCTGCTGGCATCGCGCAGGAAGCGCTTGACCTTGCGGTCTTCCAGGCTGTGGAACGTCACCACCGCCAGGCGCCCGCCCTCGCGCAGCAGGACCTCGGACGCATCGAGCGCGGCGTCCAGCTCGTCCAGCTCTCCGTTGACGTGGATGCGGATCGCCTGGAAGCTGCGGATCGCCGGGTCCTTCGGCGCGTTGCTGCCCTTGTAGGCGGGGTTGTAGCCCACCGCCTTGCGCACCGCGCGGGCGAGGTCGGCGGTGGTCTCCAGCGGCCGCGCGGCGACGATGGCGCGGGCGACCCGGCGCGACTGGCGTTCCTCGCCGTAGAGGAACAGCACGTCGGCGATCTGCGCCTCGTCGGCCTCGTTGCAGAAGTCGGCGGCGGACATGCCGTCCTGGCTCATGCGCATGTCGAGCGGGCCGTCGGCGCCGAACGCGAAGCCGCGGCCCGCCTGGTCCAGCTGCATGGACGACACCCCGATGTCCATCACCACGCCGTCAACGCTG
This sequence comes from Novosphingobium sp. GW821-FHT09E05, assembly GCF_059416165.1. Classification (NCBI taxonomy): domain Bacteria; kingdom Pseudomonadati; phylum Pseudomonadota; class Alphaproteobacteria; order Sphingomonadales; family Sphingomonadaceae; genus Novosphingobium; species Novosphingobium sp. GW821-FHT09E05. Next base: position 601,695 of record NZ_JBWKOQ010000001.1, on the reverse strand, counting down.
TCTACCCCTGCGTCCGCCAACCCCTCGACCATTTCGGAGAAGCGGCGGGCGTGCAACACGAGGCGGGGCGGATTTTCGGCCAGCTCGGGCCATTTCCCCGGATTTCCCACAATCGCGGCGATCGCGTCGGGATCGCGGTCGAAGGCGTGGACCGTCGCGCCCGTGTCGAGCAGGCGGCGCGTGTAGCCGCCGGCGCCCAGCGTCGCATCGACGATGATGTCGCCGCCCCGGGGGTTCAGGGCGGCGACAACCTCCTCAAGGAGCACGGGAATGTGGGGCTGGTCGGGCGTACTCACTTCTTCTTCGCCTTGGCCTGCTCGGCATCCTGCAACGAGCGGCAGGTCGCGATCGCGGCCTCGAACTCGGGGTCGTCGGCGAGCTTGTAGAGTTCTGCGGGGTTCCAGATCAGGATCGTGCGGCCGATGCCCTGGAAGAACAGCTGGTCATCCAGCGCGGCGAGGCTGGTCAGCGCCTCGGGCATGGTGAAGCGGCCGCTGCCGTCGAACGGGACCTGCTGGAAATTGTAGAGCTGCATCGCCCGCTTGTCGCGGTTGAAGGGGCGGCCGGCGCCGTCCGCGCGGGCCTGCTCGGCATCGAGCTGGGCCTCGAACTCGTCGACGCGCGACTGGCCGAAGCCTACGAGGCACTTCCACTCGGAATGCTTGGCGAGGAACAGCACGTCGCGGCTGCTCGAATCGCGGACGGTCGAGCGAAGCACGTTCGGCAGCACGAAGCGGTTCTTGTCGCGTAGAAGCGAAAAGCCCTGCCCGCTGTAGATGAACGGCTGCCCAGCCATGTCCGCCTGTTTTCGCCCCATGAATAACCGTCACGAACACAGCCGAACCCGCTCCCGGACACGCACGCGCGCATCCGGACCCCGTGCCCGCATAAGGCACGGCGAGACTCAGCCATTCCGATTGACCGTTCTTCTATAACGGGAAATCAGGCGATTAAAGGGAAATTTGGGGAAAGCAGGTGATTTATCCCCCGAACCGGCAGACGCACCAGCCGAGGATCAGTCCATCCGGGATATTCCGGGATTTTCAGGATCGATGTAAACATCCGTAAATCCTAGATTTTTATCTGAAATCAGCCGAGCATCCCGTCCGGCCCCCGGCGTGTCCCCGCCCATCCCCATCATTTCCCCGAACGCCCCCGATCGGACACCCGATCGAGCAGAGCGCCGAGAATCATCCGCCGCAGCGCCCCCGCGCCGGAATCTTCGGGATTCTCCAGCAATGCGGCGTCGGCGATCGCGAGAATCCGCCCTTTTCCCGACGCGCAGTCGGCCAGCAGCCCCCCGGCCTCGATCCGGCAGCGGGCAACGCTTTCCCCGGCCTTCCCCGTTCCGGCGCCATCCCCGCCCGTCCCCGAAATGCGGAAGCGCCCCGGCAGGTTCACCGGCAGGTCGCCCTCGGGCAGGCGCACGGCGTGTTCACCCGCCGCCTGTCCGTCGTCGAACTCCTGCACGAGCCCCCAGCGCGCGAGGATGGGCGAGAGCATCGCGATGTCCTGCGGGCGGCGGGGATCGCCGGGGCCGAACAGGGAATGGGCGGTGAGCATCGGGTCGGCCAGCAGCAGCACGCGCCCTCCGCCGCGCACCCAGGCGTCGAGCGCGACATTCTCCTGCGCCGTGAGCGGACGCGGCTGCGCCAGGACGAGGATGGCGCCCTCGGGCAGCGGCAGCTTGCCGGCCGGGTCCGCCAGCGTATCGAGCGGGATCACCCGGCCGCGCCCGCGCAGCGTGGTCAGGGCCCAGTGCGGCGGCGCGTCATCGGACAGCAGGCCGCGGATGTCGGCGCTCTCGTTCCAGGCGATCGGCAGGCTGGAATAGAGGCCGATCGTCTGCGGGGCCCGCGACGCCACCGCCCCGCCCTCGCCGCATCCGGCAAGCGCGAGCGCGAACAGCAGGACGGGCTTAAGGCGCGGCCGGCGCGCCGGGATCACCGGAAACGTCCGGAGAGGGCGTCGGGCTGGGGTCGGAGGCGGGCACGACGCCGATGTCGGCCAGCGGGTCGCTCGCGGTCTTGGTCGGCTTGGCGTCCACCGCGACGACCTGCTGGATCGGGTCCGCGCTCGTCTCGGACAGGCGCAGCCGGTCGCGGATGATGTTGGCGAGGCCGACGATCAGCAGCATCGCGAACAGGCCGAACAGGCCGATCTGCAACCGGTACACGGCCTGCGAACGCAGCTCGCGCGCGGACGGCGGCATGAAATGCGTCGGCGCCTGCAGCGGTTCGAGGATGCTTTTCGGATCGACCATAAAAGGCGGAATGTTTCCTGCCATCGACGAGTGGTTACATCACTTCGCCAGCCAAGGGAAGACCGGCAGGCCCTTTGCTTCGAGCCATTCGGCATTGTAGAGCGAGGATAGGTAGCGGAATCCGGTGTCGCACAGGATGGTGGCGATACGGACCCCGGTTCTCCCCTCCGCAACCAGCTGGCGGCCGAGCGCCACCGCGCCCGCCACGTTGATGCCCGAGGACAGGCCCAGGCACAGCCCTTCCTCGGCAAGCAGGCGGCGGACCCATTCGAGGCCCTCCTCGTCGGAGACGCGGAACTGGGTGTCGATCGGCGCGCCTTCGAGGTTGGCGGTGATGCGCCCCTGGCCGATGCCCTCGGCGACCGAGGAGCCCTCGGCCTTCAGCTCGCCGTGGGCGTAATAGTTGTAGAGCGCGGCGCCGTAGGGGTCGGTGAGCGCGATCGTCACGGTCTCGTCGAAGGCCTTGAGGCCCATGCCGGTGCCGGCGATGGTGCCGCCGGTGCCCGCCGCGCAGGTGAAGCCGTCGATCCGGCCTTCCATCTGCGCCCAGATCTCGGGCGCGGTGCTCTCGATGTGGGCCTTGCGGTTGGCGATGTTGTCGAACTGGTTGGCCCAGACCGCGCCCTCGGTGTCCTCGGCCAGGCGGCGCGAGGTGTGGACGAAGTGGCCGGGGTTGGAGAACGGCGCGGCGGGGACCAGCACCAGCTCGGCGCCGAGCGCGCGCAGGGTGTCCATCTTCTCGCGCGACTGGGTCTCGGGCATGACGATGATCGTCCTGTAGCCCAGCGCGTTGGCGACCAGCGCGATGCCGATGCCGGTGTTGCCCGCGGTGCCCTCGACGATCGTGCCGCCGGGCAGCAGCGCGCCGCGCGCCTCGGCGTCGCGCACGATCCAAAGCGCCGCGCGGTCCTTCACCGAGGCACCGGGGTTGGCGAATTCGCACTTGCCCCAGATTTCGCAGCCGGCCGCCTCGCTCGGGCCCTTGAGCAGCACCAGCGGGGTGTTGCCGATGAGGTCGAGGGTGGAGGGCTGGGCTGGCGGCGCGGAGGTCTGGGAGGTCATGGCGCGAGAGTTAGGAAGAGCGGAGCGCGCGCGCAAATGATTTGATCGCAAACTTGCGCTCACCCCCGCGCCGCCCTCACCGCCGCGCCGCCCGCGAAAGGCGCCAGCGCGATCAGGACGAGGCTGGCGGCGGCGGTCAGCGCGAGGCCGCTGGCGCCGGCGGTGCCCAGGCTCCCGGCGCCGAAGATCAGCACCGGCACCGCCATCGGGATCACCAGCAGGCCCGAAAGCGCCGCCCCGCCGCGCAGGCCTGCCGTCAGCGCGGCGACCGTCACGCCCAGCGCGGCAAGGCCCGGGGTGCCGGCCAGCAGCCCGATCTCGACGATGCGCAGGGTCCTCCCGTCGAGCCCGAGCAGCGCGGCGGCGGGGAGCGCGGCGAGCATCAGCGGCGGCCCGAAGCTCAGCCAGTGGGCGGCCACGCGCACCGCGATCACCAGTTCCTCCGAGATGCCGCGCAGCGCCCACTGGTCGAACAGGCCGAGTTCGATGTCGGGCTCCACCAGCCGGTCGAGCGGCAGGATCGCGGCGAGCAGCGCGGCGACCCAGATCACCCCCCCGCCGGTCCGCGCCAGCAGCGGCGCGTCCGGGCCGACCGCGAAGGGGTAGAGCATGGCGACGGAAAGGAAGAACAGCACCGGCAGCAGCGCCCCGCCGCCCTTGCCGCCCAGCAGCAGGCGGGCGAGGTCGCGGCGCAGCAGGGTCATGACGAGGCCTGCCCCCCTGCCGCTCATGCCGCGTAGTCCGACAGCGCAAGCAGGCGCATCGCGGGCAACCGGAACGGCTGGTGCGAGGCGATGACGGCGATGCCGCCGCCCGCGCAGTGCTCGGCGGCGATGGTCTCGGCGATCTCGACCGCGTGGCCGTCGAGCCCGTTGAGCGGCTCGTCCAGCAACCAGACCCGCGCCTGCTGCCCCAGCAGCCGGGCCAGCGCCGCGCGCTTCTTCTGCCCGGTGGAGAGGTAGCGCACCGGCACGTCGAGCAGCTCCGAAAGACCGAGGCGGCGCAGCGCCCCGGCGCCGGGATCGCCGTCGAGGAGCCCCCAGAACGCCAGCGCCCTGCCCAGCGGCAGCGCCGGGTCGAGCGCGGGCCGCTCGTCGAGCAGACCGACCGCGCCCTCGACCCGCACCGACCCCGCATACGCGGGCGCCAGCCCGGCCAGGAGGCGCAGCAGGCTCGACTTGCCGATGCCGTTGCGCCCCGCCACCTGCACCGCCTCGCCGGCGTGGAGAGCCAGCGACAGGCGCGCGAACAGCACCCGGTCGCCGCGCCGGCACGCCAGGTCGGTCACGGTCACGCGCGGGAGTTCGGCCTCTTGCATGGAGCGGAGCGATAGGAGAAACGCTGGCCCCTGCCAAGGAGACCCCGATGCCGATTGCCCGCCTCACCGACGCCCGGCGCGACGAAGCGCTTGCCGCCCTCCCCCGCTGGTCCCTGCGCGAGGACGGCCGCGCCATCGAGCGCACGCTCAAATTCGCCGACTTCAACGCCGCCTTCGGCTTCATGACCCGCGTGGCGATCCATGCCGACAAGGCCGACCATCACCCCGAATGGTTCAACGTCTACGCCACCGTCCGCGTGACCCTCACCACCCATGACGCCGACGGCCTGAGCGAACGCGACGTGGCGATGGCGCAGTTCATCGACGCGATTGCGTGAAGGCGGGGATGCTCGGTCCTGCCTGTCGCGGGAGGCGGCGGGGCGGACCTTGAGCCGCCCACTTGCCCTCGAGCGGCGCACCACGCTCGGCGCTGCCAATGGGGCGATTTTTGCCCGGCCGCAATGGCCGCCATGCGCGATTTTCGCCGAAAGCGGACTGTCCGGAAGCGCCCGCTTAACAGACATAGCCGGTCACGAATTAGGAACGGCCTCACTTGTCGGCCAATCGCTGTCGATATAGTTGGAGGTGATGACTTTCCGCAGACCGCCAGCTCCGCCGCCGCGCGCTCTTGAAATCTCCGCCCTCGGTTTTGGCGTGTTCGTTTTAGTCGGGATGCTGATCTACCTCGTGGATGCAGTCTCCAGGGGCCTGATCACATGGTCTGAAGTGCCATATCTTCAGATTGGCGTGCTTATCGGCTGCTTTCCAATCTTTGCGATAAGCTATGCGCTTCGTCGATGGAGGCTCAAGAAAGCAATGGAGCTGCGCGAGTATGAGCGCACGTTGGCAACGCTAGCCGAGCACGCCTGAAGGCAGCTAACACCCCTCATTCCCGCTGCGGCGAGGGCATCGGGCAGCGCCCGAAACCGGTCATATCCGTCTTCCGGGCGCCATCCGCACGGCCCGAGAGCCCCCTCGGCGCTTTCCTACTTCGCCGCCGCCGCGGTACAGGGAGGGCATGGACGCCCGTCGCTCCCTTGCAGTCTCCCCGCGCCGCCCGCGCCGCAAGGCGACACCCGCGGGCCCACAAGGCGACAGGTTCGCTGCGCAAGGCGACAGTTTCATCGCGCAAGGCGACAGTTTTTCGCGCAAGGCGACACTTTCCGGCCCCGGGAGGGCAGTTTGCCCGCTGGACCGTGTAAACCGTGTAAACTTGGTGTCGCCTTGCGGCGGCCGGACAGCGCTACAGCGCCGGGTTGTTGTAGCAGTGCCAGGTGAAGATCGCCGCCGCGCCGCGGTGGGGGCGCCAGGGTTCGGCCAGTTCGCGGGTCAGCTTCTCGGCGGGGCGTTCGGCAAGGCCCAGCAGCTTGTGCAGTCCGGCCTGCACGGCAAGGTCGCCGGCGGGCCAGATGTCGGGGCGGCCCTCGGCGAAGAGAAGGTAGATTTCCGCCGACCAGCGGCCGATGCCCTTGATCCGCACCAGCTGCGCGATGGCCGCCTCGTCGTCGGCGGGGAGGTTGTCGAGGTCGAGGCTGCCGGCGACGACGAGTTCGCACAGCGAGCGCGCATAGCCCTGCTTCTGGCGCGACAGGCCGCAGCCGCGCAGCGCCTCGAACTCGGCGGCGAGCAGGGTCTCGGGATGGATGTTCCCGCCCAGCAGCGCCTCCAGCCGGCTCCACACGGAGGCCGCCGCCGCCACGCTCACCTGCTGGCCGACGATCGTGCGCAGTAGCGTCGCATGACCGGTCGCGCGGATGCGGGGCTCGGGGTAACCGGCGATCTCCAGGGCCCGCGCCATCGCCGGGTCGATGGAAGCGATGGCGTCCAGGCCCGAACGAAGTTCGTCTGCAGTCAAACCCATGATTTCCGCTACCTTGCAAAAGAAGGTTGCAGCCTTTAGCAGCCTGCGGCAAGTGCGCATATGACCGCATTTATGATACAGGGTGTATCAAAGGGGAATCGAGAGCCATGCCGCAGATCATCGTCGTCAACCAGTCGGGTGAAGAATCGAACGTCGAGGCTCCCGAGGGCCGCACCCTCATGGAAGTCATCCGCGACAGCGGCTTCGACGAGCTGCTCGCGCTGTGCGGCGGCTGCTGCTCGTGCGCGACCTGCCACGTCCACATCGACCCCGAGTACATGGACAAGCTCCCCGCCATGAGCGAGGACGAGAACGACCTGCTCGACAGCTCGGACCACCGCAACCAGTACTCGCGCCTGTCCTGCCAGGTGCCGGTGACCGCGGTGCTCGAAGGCGCCAAGATCACCATCGCCCAGGAAGACTGAGACACCCCTTTCCATCGTTCATCGCTGCGGCGTTTGGCGCCGCCGCGCGAGCCGCGCATACTGCCTCCCGACATGAACGTACCGGGCAATCCGGGCGGGGAGGCAGCCGGCGATGGAAGACAGCAAGGACCTGATGGCGGCGGCCCGCGCCGCCACGGGACTCGACGACTTCGGGCCTGACGGCTTTCGCGACGGGCTGGAACGGCTGGTCCGCGCGCTGAACACCGAGGCCCGCCTCAACCCCACCGGCGAATACGCCCTGCGCGACCGCATCGGGCTGCACCTGGGCCAGCGCCTCCTGATCGAGGACTGGTATCGCCGCCACCCCGAGATCGCGGACGAGCAGGTCACCGCGCCGCTGTTCGGCGTCAGCCTGCCGCGCACCGGCTCCTCGGCGCTCTCGTTCCTGCTGGCGAGCGATCCGGCGGTCCGCTACCTGCGGGTCTGGGAAAGCGCCCAGCCCTGCCCCCCGCCCGCCACGGTGGAAGCACCCGACCCCCGCCGCGGCGTCTCCGCCAGCGCCACCGACGCGAAACTGCAGGGCGGCAACCGCACGCCGACCGGGATCGACGGCGCGATGGAGTGCCAGGACCTCATGGCGCTCGACTTCAAGAGCCAGATATTCCAGGCCTTTGCCCAGGTTCCCAGCTATTCCGAATGGCTGCTCGAAACCGACATGGAGGGCACCTACCGCTACCACAGGCGCACCCTGAAACTGCTGCAGTGGGGCGAGCCGGCCCGGCCGTGGCGTCTCAAGGCGCCCACCCACATGCTCTACCTGGATGCGCTCGACGCGGTCTATCCAGACGCCCGCTTCGTGATGACCCACCGCGACCCCACCGACGTGATGCTCTCTGTCGCGACGGTCTATTCCGAGATCATCGGCAAGTTCTCCGACCACGTCGACGACGCCTATATCGGCGAACTCAACGTGCGCTGCTGGTCCGAGGCGATGGACCGCGCGATCGCCTTCCGCGACGGCGGGCGGGACGAGCGCTTCTTCGACATCCACTTCCGCGCGATGCACGAGGACCCGATTCGCGAAGTCCGCGCCCTCTACGCCTGGCTGGGCGAGGCGGTCTCGCCCGCCTTCGCGCAAGCCATGGCGGAGTGGTGGGCCTCGAACAGCGACGCCGAGCGCATGGCCAAGCCCGACCCGGCCCGGTTCGGGCTCGAGCCCGGCGCGGTGCGGACACATTTCGCCGACTACCTGCGGCACATGGACCGCTGGGCCCCGCGTGCCGCGGCCGCCTGAACGCTTCTCTCTCAACAAGGATCGACATAACAATGGCCGCACCCACCACCGGCAGATACGAATTCGACGCAGACGCCCGGTTGGCACAGACGGTGGCGCACGGCCCCCGCTACGCCCCCCTCACGCTCGGCGAAGTGAGCCCCGAGGGGCAGGAGCAGGTCGATGCGATCCGCGCCGCCTTCTCGATCCCCGAGAGCCGCCCCTTCCCCGACGTCAGCCTCATCACGCTGCGCCATCCCGGCATGTTCAAGGGCCAGATGGTGCTCGGCATCGAACTCGCCGCCAAGGGCACCATTCCCGCCCGCGAGCGCGAACTGGCGATCCTGCGCCTCGCCCTGCTCGCCCGCGCGCCGTTCGAGTGGTGCGAGCACGTCGACATCGGCAAGGCCTTCGGCGTCACCCCGGAGGAAATCGAGCGGGTGATCGACGGCTCCGACGCGCCCGGCTGGACGGCGCACGAGTCGGCGGTCCTGCGCGCGGTCGAGGAACTCCTCGCCGATCACTGCATCGCCGATGCGACCTGGGAGGTTCTGGCCAAGACCTACGACGAGAAGCAGATGCTGGAATTTCCTATGCTCATCGGCTCATACCTGATGACCGCGCTCCAGCAGAATTCGCTGAAGATCCAGCCCAAGGCCGGGTTCGACTACCGCTGATTCAGGCTCGCCCGCGTGGATACATCTGTGGATAACGCGGGCAGAAGCTGTGTGTATGGCCGGACAACTCGGGCGCCTGCCACGAATCGCGCTCGATTCGTCGTTCGCGCGAAAGACCGAACCGCTGGCGGGGCGTGACGTCCCGCCGTTGAGGCGCGCCTGACGACCACCACCGCTATCGGATCGACGCCCCAGCGGCGCAGAAACCCCGAAAACCCTTTGATTTCCGCCGCTTTCGCGGCCTTCTGTGACCTTCGAAAAAAAGGCCGGGGCGAGCAAGGCAAGGAGCCGCCCCGGCCAAAGGTCACAGGATGGGAGAAACGCCCCATGACAAGCGTTTCTCCGGGCTTGGTGCAGGCTTGACGAGAGGAGCAAGCCGCGCAACAGTAGCTAATGATAATCATTCGCATGTGCAAGCCCTAAGGAGTCCCCGGCATGTATCAATACGTCGACCGCCCGCTCAGCACCCTCGACGAAGGCTGCCGGTTCCTCGTCTGGTCCATGCGCGCGTGGGTCACCGCGATCGGCCAGAAGCGCTGCCCGGCGCAGCTTCTCGCCCCCGCCTTCGCGCGCTGGCGCATGATTGGCGGGCTCCAGCCCTTCCACCGCGCCATGATGCTTCTCAATCGCGACGCACTGGACACGCTCGCGTTCTGCCCGATGGGCTGCAGCCACGTTTCCGAGCACGAGGCGGTGATTCTCGAACTCATCACCAGCCTGCGCGATCGCGGCCCGCAGGCGACTCGGCAGACGCTGGAACTGGTGGTCGGCGAGGACAGCATCGGCGACCTGCTGGAGACGCTGTCGCGAATCGGCGCGGCACTCGCCATCGCCGGAATCTTTCCTGGAGAGCCCGTGACCAGCCCGGGCGCCAACCAGACCCGCGGTCACTGAACCGATCCTCCCCGCATCGGGGAGGACCGTGCCTCCTCAATCCAGCGGGGCAACGTCCACCGAGGCGAACATCTTCTGCTCGGAGCCGCCCCGGAAAGTCCCGTCCAGCGGCGCGACGTCGGAATAGTCACGGCCCATGCCGAGGAAGATGTGGTCGGTGTCGGCAAGGCAGTCGTTGGTGGGGTCGAAGCCGATCCAGCCCAGTTCCTCGCCGCACCACAGGTTGACCCAGGCGTGCATCGCGTCGGCGCCGACGAGGCGCTCCTTGCCCGGCGGCGGCAACGTCCGCAGGTAGCCGCTGACATAGCCCGCCGGGATCCCGTGGGCGCGCGCGGCGACGATCATGATGTGGCTGAAGTCCTGGCACACGCCATGGCGCTGGTTGAACGCCTCGATCGGCGGAGTGTCGGTCTCCGTCGCGCCCGCGTCGTAGGTGAATTCCTTGTGGATCGCCGACATCAGCGCGCGGCCCGCCACCATCACCGGCATCGCCTCGTCCACGAACGAGGCCGCCCAATGCGCGATCGCCGGCTCGGGTTGGGCGATGGCCGAGGCGAAGATGTACGAGGCCGGGCCAAGGTCGGAGAGGTCCGGCTTCCTCATCGCCCGCTCGCGCAGGTCGGCAAGGCCAGGCCCGGTGGCATCACTGACGAAGAAAGGCAGCGGTTCGACCTCGACCGTGAAGCGGCTTTCGATCTGCAGCTGCGCGGTCGCCTCGCGCAGAACGAAGCGGGCCTCGTTGACGTGATAACCGCCCGGTCCCTCGACCAGCTGCAAAGGCTGCGGGTCGACGCTGAGCGAGAAGTCCGAAACCGTCTGCCCGGTCCACTCCGCCGGACGCAACCGGACGTTGAACTGCGCCATGCGCACGGGCTGCGCGTACTTGAGAGTAGTGATGTGGCTGACCGAATAGCGCATCACAGCAGCCGCGAACGCCTTTCCGCTTCCTCGGAATCGAGCTGAAGGAAGTAACGCTGCGAAATCGCGTCGGACAGGCCGAGGAGATGCTCCTCGATGGCTTCCAGCCGCTTCGGCGTCATGTCCGGCGCGGTGGCGGCCTGCAGTTCGCCAAGCAGAGCGCGGGCGGCGCGCAAGGGCGCTTCGGGGATGTTGTCGTCGCGCAGGCTGGGGAGCGCGGCCAGGTGCGCCGCGACCTCGCCCACCTGGAACACCAGCGCGCGCGGATTGTCGGGATCGAGCAGCACGAGGTCGCGCACCGGGTTGGCGACCGGACTGGTCAGATAGCGGCTGCGGTAGATGATCTGGCTGTCGCACAGGTCCAGCAGCAGTCCGAGCATGGCCGCAGGGTCGCTGTCGCCGGGCTTGGGCGTGAGCAGCCGGGCCATGCGGCAGATCGCCTGCGCACGCTCGAGCCGCTGGCCGATCTCCAGGAAACGCCAGGCGGCCGAACGCACCATGTTCTCGGCGATCAGCCCGGCAAGCGCGCTGAAATGCTCGGTCAGCCAGCGCGTGCTGCTTAGCATCGACTGCGGCTGCTCGACGTTGATCGAGGGCATCGGCCGGCTGACGATGCGCCAGAAATCGCGCGCGAAACGCTCGCGCAGCGCCATGCCGACCTGCTGGCGGCGGCGCATCAGCGTGGCGACCCCGCTGGTCAGGCGGGTTTCGGTCAGCGCCCGCGCACAGATCTTGGCTACCGAGAGCTTCGCGGTCTCGGCGCTGATCGCCCCCCAATCGCGCAGCAGCGCGGTCAGGCGCGGCAGCGTGCCGTCCTGCCCTGCCGCGCCGTCGCTGTCGGCCGGGTTTGCGAGTATGGCGCGCACGATCCGCACCATGGTCTCGGCGCGCTCGTTGTAGCGGCCGAACCAGAACAGATTGTCCGCGGCCTGGCTCGCGAGAATGCCACCCCCCCGCGATATGGGCGGCTCGCCCGCGAAGCGGCTGCCGAGATGCTGGCTGGCCGGCTTCTCGTCTACGATCCAGAGGTCCGCCGAAAGGTCGCCCGCGCCCATCAGCGAAGTCGGTAGCGCCGTGTTCGAAGACAGGCGCGCAAATCCGCCAGGCATGACCGTCCAGCTGCCGTCGGCGGTCCGCGCAACGAAGGCGCGCACGGTGAACGGGCGGGGCACGATGGCGCCGTCGATGATCGCGGGCGTGGTGGAAAGGCGCACGATCTCCTGTCCGCAATAGTCCATCGGTCGGCGCCACAGGGCATCGATCAGCGCATCGCGCTTTTTTGCGCCGAGCGCTGCGCCGGCAACCGGGTCGCGGCTGTCGAGGCCATCGATGGGCTGGCCGAAGGCGGGCAGGAGCGCGAGGTCGCCCAGCCGCGCGGCCACGGTCGAGCTTTCCACCGCCTGCCCGCACCACCAGGTCGCGACATTGGGCAGGACGGGCGCCTCGCCGAGCATGACCCGGCACAGGCGGGGCAGGAAGGCGGCGAAGGCGGCGGATTCGAGCACTTCCACGCCCGGCCAGTTGACCATCTCGACGCCGCCGCCGGCCCAGGCGTCGAACAGGTTGGCGACGCCCAGCTGCGACTTGGCGTCGAACGACAGCGGGTCGAGCGCGGTGGTGTCGATCCAGCGCCAGACCGCATCGACGCGCTTGGGGCCAGCGATGGTGCCGACGTAGAGCCGGTCGTCGAGCACGGTGAGGTCGCGCCCTTCGACCAGCGGCAGGCCGAGATAGCGGGCGAGGTGCGCCTGCTCGGCATAAGTCTGGTTGAAGCGGCCGGGGGTGAGCAGCGCGATGCGCGGGTTCTCGCGGCGGCAGGCGGCGGCCATGCCCGCCTGCATCTGCGCGAAGAAGTCGGCGAGGCGGCGGGCGTGGGCGTCGGCGAGCAGGTTGCCGACCGCGCGCGACATCGCGAGGCGGTTCTCCAGCGCATAGCCGACCCCGCCGGCGACGCGCACCCGGTCCTGGAGCACGCGCCACTGCCCGCCCGGCCCACGCGCGAGATCGGCGGCGTAGATGTGGACGAAACGCCCACCCGGCGGCGTGCGGCCGATCATCCGGCGCGCGAAGAACGGGCTACCGGCGACGACGGCGGCGGGCAGGTGACCGTCCTTCACCAGCGTCTGCGGCCCGTAGATATCGGCGGCGAGCTTCTCCATCAGCTCGGCGCGCTGGACCAAGCCGCGCTCGACCTCGGCCCATTCGCCCGCGCCGACGATCAGCGGCATGGCGTTCAGGGGCCATGAGCGCTCGTCCTCGTCGCCCGTGAGGCGGAAGGCGAGGCCGAGGTCAGCCGCGTGGCGCGCGGTGGCGTCCTGCAGCGCGGCGGGGTCCGCGTCGGTCAGCCCGGCGAGCCCCTGCGCCACCTTGCGCCATGCATCCGCGACCGGGCGCGAGGCATCGCCGAACAGGTCACCGCTCGACGCGGCATAACCGTCGAGCCAGTTCAGTGAGGGCGCGACTTGGGGCTGCGTGCTCATAGGCGCCGTCCCCGATCCGGCCAGAGGCCGCTGGCGAGTGGCGCGAGACCGTATCTCACGGAAATCCTCTTTGTCATTCCGGTAGGGCGATCACGCCTTGGCTCGCCCATCGCGGCGATCGGCAACGTTCCGCCTGAAGGCCGCCGGCGGCCCCCGGTCGAGCGGGGGACGACGACTGTCGGCATAAGCGTGCAACAGGAAACCCGGGCGACCATCCCCTACATTAGCCGGGCAGGCCGCCTGAGGTCGAGAGTGTAGGGAAATTCGGTAGCGGATTCCTCAGGAGGCCGCTCCAGCGGGCCGGGCGAATGGCCGTGTTCCTGGAAGCGCGCCTTGCGCCGCGCCTCCGCCTCGTAGCCGTTCACCGGCATGGTGTCGTAGTTGCGCCCGCCCGGATGCGCGACGTGGTAGACGCAGCCGCCCAGCGAACGGCCGTTCCACAGATCGAAGATGTCGAAAGTCAGCGGCGGGTGCGCGGGCACCATCGGGTGAAGGCACTCGGCCGGGAACCAGGCCTTGTAGCGCACGCCGCCCACGCCTTCTCCGGGAGCGGTCGGGGTGAGCGGCACGCGGCGGCCGTTGCAGGTGATGACGTGGCGGCCCGCGACGAGGCCGGTGGCCTTGACCTGCAACCGCTCGGTGGAGCTGTCGACATAGCGCACGGTGCCGCCGATCGCGCCGGTCTCACCCAGTACGTTCCACGGTTCGAGCGCGTGGCTGATTTCGAGGCTTACGCCGCCGCCCTCGACCTCGCCGTGGACGGGGAAGCGGAACATGCGCTGCGCCTCGAACCACGAAGGGTCGAAATCGTAGCCGGCGCGGCGCAGGTCATCGAGAACGTCGAGGAAATCGGCCCAGACGAACTGGCCGAGCATGAAGCGGTCGTGGAGCTGCGTGCCCCAGCGCACCAGCGGCCCTTCGACCGGCTCGCGCCAGAACCACGCCGCCAGCGCGCGGATGAGCAGTTGCTGCGCGCAGGACATGCGCGGCTCGGGCGGCATCTCGAAGCCGCGGAACTCGACGAGGCCGAGGCGGCCGGTGGGACCGTCCGGGCTGAACATCTTGTCGATGCAGATCTCGGTGCGGTGGGTGTTGCCGGTGACGTCCACCAGCAGGTTCCGGAACAGGCGGTCCACCACCCACGGCGCGGGCTGCGGCTCGTTTGGGCCGGGGACCTGCGCGAGCGCGATCTCCAGCTCGTAGAGCGAATCGTGGCGCGCCTCGTCGATGCGCGGAGCCTGGCTGGTCGGGCCGATGAACAGGCCGGAGAACAGGTAGCTGAGCGAGGGATGCCGCTGCCAGTACGTGACGAAGCTCTTGAGCATGTCCGGGCGGCGGATGAACGGGCTGTCGAGCAGGGTCGGTCCGCCCAGTACGATGTGATTGCCGCCGCCGGTGCCGATCGAGCGGCCGTCGACCATGAACTTGTCGGCGGTAAGCCCGACCTCGCGCGCCGCATCGTAAAGCGTCTCGGTGATCTCCACCGTCTCGCGCCATGAGGCCGAGGGGTGGATGTTGACCTCGATCACACCGGGATCGGGCGTGATCTTGAGCACCATGAGGCGCGGGTCCGGCGGCGGGCCGTAGCCCTCGACGCGCACGGGCAGCTTCAGCTGCTCCGCCACGACCTCGATCGATGCAACGAGTTCGAGGTAGTCCTCAAGCGCTTCGGTCGGGGGGATGAACACGGCAATGTAATCGCCGCGCGGCTCGACGGTGACGGCGGTACGCACCGCGCCCTGGATGATGTCCGCCTCCACCGGGGCTTCCGCAAAGGACTTGGGCTCGGGCACGGCGCGGAAGCGCTGCGGACCGCCATCGCTGGTCTGGTGTTCGTTGGCGCGCTCGGTCACCTGCACGCGGAAGTCGGCGAGCGGTTCGCGCTCCTCCGCCGTGTCGCGCGGGTGGATATAGGGGAAGTCCTTCGGCGCCACGTAAGGAAGCGAGCCCAGCGGCAGGCGGTAGCCGATGGCGGAATCGCCCGGCACCGCCGTCAGCAGGCCCTTGCGCACGCGCCAGTGCTCGGAGCGCCAGCGCGGCTGCGACTGGTCCCGCGCGTTCCAGCGCTGCACCGGGAGCACGAAGCCCACCGGCTTGTCGAGCCCGCGTCGGTAGGTACGGCGGAAGCGGCGTGCGAGTTCCTCGTCCTCGATGCTGGGATCGAGAGGAGTGACGTTCACCGCCAGTTCGTCCTCGCGCAGCATCCAGACGCCCCGGTCCTCGTAGACCGGCTGCACGAAGTCCGTGTCGATGCCGAGGCCCTCGGCGGCGGCGGCGAGCAGGTTCGCGGCCGAGAGAATGTCGATCGAGGGCAGCGGATCGGGATCGCCGCCCGTCTCGAGCGGCTTTTCACCGGCGAGCAGGGTGTCGTCGGTCCAGATCGGCACGCCGTCCTTGCGCCAATAGATCGAGTACCCCCAGCGCGGCAGCGTCTCTCCGGGATACCACTTGCCCTGCCCGTGGTGGAGCAGCGATCCCGGAGCGAACTTGGCGCGCAGCAGGCGGATCAACTGGTCGGCGTAGGCGGCCTTGGTCGGGCCGACGGCGCCGGAGTTCCACTCATCCGCCTCGAAGTCGGTCGCGGCGATGAAGGTCGGCTCGCCGCCCATCGTCAGGTTGACGCCGCCCGCGACGAGGTCCTCGTCCACCTTGTCGCCCAGCGCCAGAAGGCCCTCCCAGCGCTCGTCGGTGAACGGCTTGGTGATGCGCACGGCCTCGGCGATGCGGCTGACCTTCATGCTGAAGTCGAAGTCGACTTCGGCGGGCTCGGCCATGCCCTCGATCGGGGTGGCGGAGCGGTAGTGCGGCGTGGCGCAGAGCGGAATGTGCCCCTCGCCCGCGAACATGCCCGAAGTCGCGTCGAGCCCGATCCAGCCCGCGCCGGGCACATAGGCCTCGGCCCAGGCGTGGAGGTCCGTCACGTCCTCCAGCACGCCGACCGGCCCTTCCTTGGGCAGCACGTCGGCGACGAGCTGGATCGAATAGCCCGACACGAACCGCGCCGCGAAGCCGAGGCGGCGCAGCAGCTGCACCAGCAGCCAGGCCGAATCGCGGCACGAGCCGATGGCGACGTTCAGCGTCTCCTCCGGCGTCATTACGCCCGATTCCATGCGGATGACGTAGCCGATGCGCTGCTGCAGCTTGCTGTTGATATCGACCAGGAAATCGACCGTGCGGCCGGTCCAGCCGGCATGCTCGGCCACCAGCGCCTCGAACAGCGGGCCCTGTTCCTCGACCTCGAAGTAGGCCGAAAGATCGCCCTTCAGCGTGGCGTCGTAGGTGAAGGGATATTCCTCGGCGTCGGGCTCGACGAAGAAGTCGAACGGATTGATGACGGCGAGTTCGGCCAGCAGGTCCACCTCGATCGAGAAGTGGTCGACGGGTTCCGGGAAGACCACTCGGGCCAGCCAGTTGCCGTGCGGGTCCTGCTGCCAGTTCAGGAAATGCTCGGGCGGACTGATCGTCAGCGAGTAGTTGGGCACCTCCGTGCGGCTGTGCGGCGCCGGGCGAAGCCGGATGACCTGGGGGCCGAGACGGATCCGCTTGGAATAGCGATAACGGGTGAGGTGGTGCAGGGCTGCCTTGATCATCGCGGCGGAGTGTGCGGCAAACGATGCTGCACCGCAACGATGTTCACTTGGCGACACTGCCCAATTAGGCAACAATTCGTCACGACGTTCGAAAATGGCAGCCCAAATGGGCTGCAAAACCTTTCGCCCGTGCGCTTTCGACGATTACGGAACAACTCGCAGCAATTGCCGCGATGGTGTCATGGTGGCATGCCAACAGACGGTCGGATGAAGAAGATGGATATGCTGGACATTCGCAACGAATCGGACGCAGCCGGCGACAGCGCCGAAACTGCCGAACTGGGCACCTTGCCCGCGCGCTATTTCAACCGCGAACTGAGCTGGCTCGCCTTCAACGAGCGGGTGCTCGCCGAAGCCTGCAATCCCAATTACCCGCTTATCGAGCGGCTGCGGTTCCTGTCGATCTCGGGCAGCAACATCGACGAGTTCCTGACCGTGCGCGTCGCCGGCCTCGCCGGACAGGTGCGCCGCCAGATCGAGGAAATCTCGATCGACGGGCTCACGCCGTCTCAGGCGCTGGCCGTCACCCACGAAAAGGTGATGGAACTGGAGACCATCCAGCAGCAGGTCTGGAACACCCTCAAGGTCCAGCTCGGCGAAGCCGGCGTCGCCGTGATCGGCGAGGACGACAAGCTCGACCGCGACCGCGAAAAGTGGCTGCGCGACTACTTCATCACCCATGTCATGCCGGTCATAACCCCGCAGGCAATCGACCCGGCGCACCCGTTCCCGTTCGTCGCCAACCAGGGCATCGGCGTGCTGTTCTCGCTGACCCGCACAGCCGACGACGCGCCGGTGATGGAGATGGTGCTGATCCCCGCCCCGCTGCCGCGCTTCGTGCGCATCCCGGGCGAGGAAGCGGCGTGGATCTCGATCGAGGACCTGATCTGCCGCAACACCGAGGAACTGTTCCCCGGTTTCCGCTTCAACGGCCACGGCGTCTTTCGCATCCTGCGCGACAGCGACATCGAGATCGAGGAGGATGCCGAGGATCTGGTGCGCTACTACCGCACCGCGATCCAGCGCCGCCGCCGCGGTCTCGTCATCGTGCTCCAGCTCCAGGGCAATTTCGATCCCGCCGCCGAGGACCTGCTGCGCACGCAGCTCGGGCTCGACAAGGCGCTCATCATGAAGACCGATGGCATCATCGGCTTCTCAGGCCTCTCGGCGATCTGCGACGAGGACCGGCCCGAACTCAAGTTCGAGCCCTACAGCCCCCGCTACCCGGAACGCATCCTGGAACACGACGGCGACATCTTCGCGGCGATCCGCGAGAAGGACATCGTCGTCCAGCATCCTTATGAAAGCTTCGAGGTCGTCATCGACTTCCTGAAGCAGGCCGCGCGCGACCCGGACGTGGTGGCGATCAAGCAGACGCTCTACCGCGCGGGCAAGCAGTCCGCGATCATCTCCGCGCTGATCCAGGCCGCTGAACAGGGCAAGTCCGTCACCGCCGTGGTCGAGCTGAAGGCCCGCTTCGACGAGGAGCAGAACCTGCTCTGGGCCAGCCAGCTCGAACGCGCCGGCGTCCAGGTGATCTACGGCTTCGTTGACTGGAAGACCCACGCCAAGGTCTCGATGGTCGTGCGGCGCGAAGGGGAGAGCTACCGCACCTACTGTCACTTCGGCACCGGCAACTACCACCCGTTCACGGCCCGCATCTATACTGACATCTCGTACTTCACCGCCGACCCGGCGGCAGGGCGCGACGTCGGCCGGCTGTTCAATTTCATCACCGGCTATGTAGAGCCCAAGAGCACCGAGATCCTCTCGATCTCGCCGATCTCGCTGCGCTCCACCCTCAACGACTGCATCGACGCCGAGATCGCCAATGCCGAGGCCGGCAAGCCGGCGGCGATCTGGGCGAAGCTCAACTCGCTGACCGATCCGGGCATCATCGACCGCCTCTATGCCGCCAGCCGTGCGGGCGTGGACATCGACCTCGTAGTGCGCGGCATCTGCTGCCTGCGCCCCGGCATCCCCGGCCTGTCCGAAAACATCGCGGTCAAGTCGATCATCGGCCGCTTCCTCGAACATGCACGCATCTGGGCTTTCGCCAACGGCGCGGACCTGCCCAACCGCCGCGCCAAGCTGTTCATCACCTCGGCCGACGGGATGAGCCGCAATCTCGACCGCCGCGTGGAGGTGCTGCTGCCGATCCGCAACAAGACGGTGCACGACCAGATCCTCGACCAGGTCATGCTGGCGAACCTGATCGACACCGAACAAAGCTGGGTCTGCGCGCCCGACGGCACCTATGACCGGGTCGGCGAAGTGACCAACCCCTTCAACCTGCACCGTTATTTCATGACCAACCCGTCGCTCTCCGGGCGCGGCGCGGCGCTGGACAGCGGGCGCAAGGTGCCGAAGCTCTCGCTGCGGCGCGGCACGATCTGAAGCAAAGTTCTCCGCATCTTCCGAGCCGGCAAACGTTTCCACCCGCCGTCAAAATACTCTAGGGCGCGAATGTCCGGCCGGAACTTTCGGTCCTTACGGTACATTTTGAACAGAATGATCGGCATCAGCCAGTCCAGCGAAAAGCGCGCCATCATCGACATCGGGTCGAACACGGTGCGCCTCGTCGTCTACAACGGGCCGCCGCGTGCGCCGGTCGTCGTCCTCAATGAAAAGGTCAATGCCCGGCTCGGAAAGGACCTGGGCCGTACCGGAGCGATCTCCGACAAGTCGATGCGCACCGCGCTTGCGGCGCTGTCACGCTTCGCCGCCCTGCTGCGGCTGATGGGGGTCGACAACATCGAGTGCGTCGCCACCGCCGCCGCGCGCGATGCCGCCAACGGCCCGCAGTTCCTGGAAGCGGTGCACGGCTTCGGCCTTTCACCCCGCCTGCTCTCGGGCGAGGAGGAGGCCCGCGCCAGCGCCACCGGCGTGATTGCCGCCTTCCCGGGCGCCAGAGGCATCGCCGCCGATCTCGGGGGCGGCAGCCTGGAACTCGTCGAGATCGCGCCCGAGGGCATCTGCCCGGGCGGCATAACCCTGCCCTTCGGCACACTGCGCCTGCCCGACATGCGGTCCCTGGGGCCGCAGAAATTCACCGATGCGGTGCGATCGGGTCTTCAGGCGCGCGGGTGGCAGAAAGGGCGCGGCCTTCCGCTCTACATCGTCGGCGGTTCGTGGCGCGCGCTGGCATTGCAGGCCATGCGTGTACTCGACTGGCCGGTGGACGATCCCCACGGCTTCGAACTTTCCGCCTCAGAGGCCCTGCGGCTTGCCCGCGTGTTCGAGAAGGGCAAGCCGGAGGATCCCGACCCGCGCATCTCCGGCTCGCGCCTCGCCACCCTGGCTGACGCCGCCGCGCTGATGGCACAGCTGGTCGCCAACCTTCATCCTTCCAAGCTGGTGTTCTCGTCGTGGGGCCTGCGCGAGGGGCTGCTGCACATGCAACTGCCCGTCAGCGTCCAGCAGGAGAGCCCGATGCTGGCCAGCGTCGCCGCCTTCGCGGAGAGCGCGCGCGTCGATGCGGCTGATGCCGTGCGCGTCGCCGACTGGACCGCGCCGGTCTGCCGCGACACCCGCGCCGATGGCGACCTGCGCAAGGCCGCCGGCCTGCTCGCGCTCGCCGCCATGCGCACCGAGCCCAACATGCGCACCGAGGAGGCGCTGACCTGGGCGCTGCGCAAACGCTGGATCGGGCTCGACATGTGCGGGCGCGGGATGATGGCCATGACCGTCTTCGCCAACTCGGGCATGACCCAGGCGCCGCCCGAGTTCGGCCGCCTTGCCGACAAGTGCGATCTTGACCGCGCCATCGGCTGGGGCCTTGCCGTGCGCCTGTGCCGGCGCCTGACCGGCGGCACCGCCCGGGGCATGGCGGCATCCTCGCTAGGGGTACGCGGCGATACGCTGGTCCTGACGTTGCAGGCACCTGCGCGCCCGCTCTACGGAGCCGGCAACGGCAAGGATCTCAAGTGCCTGGCCGACTGGCTCGGGCTGACGTGGCGCGTCGAGACGGACGAAGGCGTGCTGATCGAGGACGCGTCGAGCAAGACTTGAATGCCGCCGTGACAGCGAAAAGTCCCGCGGCATCGTAGTTCCCGGCTCGATCGGGAACAACGATCGTCTCAAACCAATGTCGCGCTCTCCGCGATTGCCGAGATACCGCGCCTGCCGCCGCTGCGATCGAGCTGGACGACGATGTCGATCACCGACGAGGCATATTCCAGCGTCTCCGCCCGCGTCAGGCCGATTCCGGTCTGCATCGACATCAGCGCGATCTGCTCCAGCGCGCCGCGCGGGGAGTTGGCGTGGACGGTCGAGAACGAGCCCGGATGGCCGGTATTGATGGCGCGCAGGAAGCTGACCGTCTCGGTGCCGCGCAGCTCGCCCAGCACGATGCGGTCGGGGCGCAGGCGCAGCGCGGCCTGGAGCAGGTCGTTGGCCGAGACCTTGGCCTCGCCCAGTTCTCCCTTGACCGCGATGAGGCCGACGCCGTTGGCGCCCGGCAGGCGCAGTTCGGCGGTGTCCTCCACCAGCACCACGCGCTCGTGCTCGGGGATTTCGGTCAGCATGGCGTTGAGGAAGGTGGTCTTGCCGGTCGAAGTACCGCCCGAGATCAGGATCGTGCGGCGGCGGCGGATCGCATCGCGCAGGAAAGCGATAGGCTCGGCCATCGGGTCCGGCGTCGGCACTTCCAGCGGCGGCACGATCGGCCCCCGGTCGTAGGCGTCGAGCGGCAGGTCGAGCAGGCGGTGCCGCCGGATCGCCAGCGCCCAGTTGCTGCGCGTCGCCGGCGGGCCGATCAGCTGGATACGCGCGCCGGACTGGCCGGCATAGGCGGGCAGGGTTGCCGAGAGCAGCGGGTGCTCGCGGTTGATGCCCTGGTGGCTGATCCGCGCGACTTGCTCGGCGAGGCGCTGGAGCAGGCGGTTATCCATCTGCGGCAGTTCGATGCGGGTCATGCCCGGAAGCTCGGCATCCTCGACCCAAATCTCGCCGGGACGGTTGACGAGAATTTCGGTCACCGTTTCGCGCTCGAGCCATGGCCGCAGGGGCGCGAGGTAGGCGTCGAGGTAGACGCTGCGCGCGGCGGCGGCGTCGATGGGTACATCAGTCATGCCGAAGGACGCCGCTGCCGGCTGAAGGGTGAGTACGTCGGCCATATCGCGTCACTGGACCTGGCTGAAGTCCAGGTCCTTGGCGGTGAACACGCGGATCGGCTCGCCCTGACGCACGCGGATGGTCGGGCCGATCTGCGCGCCGCTCTGCACAGCACTGGAGGCCGCCGAACCGCCGCCGGACACGATGACGTTAGAACCGCTGGACGCCAGCGTGGTCAGCCCGCCGACCACCGAAAGCAGCATGGCCGAGCCGAAACGCTCGAAGAAGTGGCTGTTGACCTTGCCCGGCAGGCCCGTCTCGCCGCCGAAGGAAACGGCGGGCGAGCCCAGGTTGACCGAGACGCCGTCCGGACGGATCAGGCGCGACCAGATCACGTAGGCGCGCTTCTGGCCCGCCGTAAGCCCGCTCTTGTACTGCCCGATCAGGCGCGATGAGCGGGGGACAAGTACGCGTTTGCCGTCGAAGCTGCGCACGTCGGTCGAGACGATGGCGCGCACGTAACCAGGCACGTCGGTGTCGATCGCGGTTTCAAGCACCGCCGGGATCAGCGTGCCCTGCGTTACCGTGGTGGCCGGATCGAACGAGCGGGTGGCCGACGCCGTCGCGCCGGTGCCGCCGATGCGCGCGGCGAAATCGTCGTTGGGGGTGCCTCCCTTGGCGATGTCGCCCGCGGCACCGGGGAGCGCCACAGCCGTACCGGTCCCGACGTCGAACACGACGGTCGGGCTGGCATAGCGGTTGGCTTGCGGGCCAGTGGCCGGATTGGCGGCAGGGGCTGCTGCGAGGACGGGGGCCGGAGCGGGGGCGGGCAGCGGCGCGGGCGTCGCCGCCGGGACGACTGCAGGAAGGGGGGCGCTGGCGGCGGGGGCGGGTGCGGCAGGCTGCGGCGCCGGGTTGCCAGCATTGGCGCCGACCGGTCCGTTACGCGCGGAATCCATCGACCACAGCGTCAGCCCGCCGAGCGCCGCCACGATCAGGACGCCGGCGGCAAGGCCGAGGCCATCGGCCTTCTTGCGCTGAGTGACGCGGGGCAGGACGTTGCGGGTGGCGAGGTCGATGACCTGCGCGCCCTCGCCGTCCCGCGGATCGGTGGCTGCTCCGGGAGCAAGGCGTTCGCGCATGGATAAGTTGGGCGCCATGGATCAATTCCCCTGTGCGGTCGCTGCGGACGGCGAGGTTGTGGGCGAAGGTGCGGGCGCGGCGGCCGCGACCACGGGTGTGGCTGCGGGCGCGGGGCGCGAGGCAAGCGGCCGTGCATTGATCAGCTCGGCCTTCGACTTGCCGGAACGCAGGACGATGGTGCCCGGCACTTCCTCCAGCACGATCGTCGCGCCGCGCACGGCGTAGTTGACCGGGCCCTCGTCCCCCTTCTCATTGGTGACGAGGATCGCGGGTACCGGCGCCTTGTCGGGCCAGAGCAGGTAAGTGGAAGTGCCGTCGTCATAGATCCGCGAGGGCATCAGCTTCTCGACGCCAACGCGCTTCCATGCGAAGTTCAGCGCGGCGGGATCGGCGGGCAGCGCAGCGGGATCACCGGCGGCCAGCGCCATCTCGGACGGATCGAGCGGCGCGCCTGCAGACAGCCCGGTCTGTGGGTCCTTGGGCTCGTCCTTGTAGGTGAAACGCAGCATGTAGAGCGGCTTCGCGGCGGCCGTGGCGACAAGGTCGAAGAAATAGGTGTGGCGGTTGGTCACCACCGTCATGTTGGTGCGCGCCCTGGCTTCGAGCGGCTTTACGAACAGCAGGTCGGCGCGCTTGTTGGGCGTGATCTGCCAGGCCTGCGAATCGCCGACCGCGACGTTCTCGATCGCCTCGCCGCTGCCGAAGGCGATGGTCGCCTGGACGCCGGCCTTGCCGTCGATGCGCACGACCTCGTTGTCGCTGAACGCATGGGCGACGAGGCGCTCGTCGGCCTGTGCCGGGAGCGCCACTGCAAGGGCGGCGAAGCTCGCGGTCAGCGCGAGGTTGCGCAGGGTTGCGGGGATCATCGTGTCTTCTCCTTCGCCGGCAATCTGCCGGAGTCGTTCGAGGCGCGGAAACGGCTGCCGATACCCTTGGCGCGCGGTCCGGAATCGCCCTGGCGGAGCGGTTCGATCCCCCCGCCCGTCACCTGGGTCACCACGGTCCGGCGCTCGCTTGAATGGCTCGCACCGCTCCCGCCCTGTGCCGGAGCCTCGACCATCGCGGCGGCCCCGGCGGCCGAGATCACCGAGGCGCGGCCCTGGTAGGCCGACGCGGCGGGTGCGGCGGCGTCGGCAGGTGCCGGGGCTGCGGCTTGCGAGGATGCGGTCCGGCCGCTTTCGCGCTCGCTGCCACCGGCGAGGCCGAAGACCTGCCAGCCCGCGACCATCGTGCTCGCGACCTTCACGACCATGACCATCAGCGCGACATGAACCGAGGCGACGAGGAAGAACGCCATCGCGCCGCGTCCGTCGATCTCCCCGGCATTGGCGCCCTGCACCAGCCCGGATATGATCGGCACCAGCAGTTCAAGCGTGATCCCGCCGGCGAGCACCACGAACAGCGGTGTCACGGCCGTCAGCACCACGCCGCGCAGCCAGCCTGCGGTAAGCCCGCGAGTGCCGCCGAACAGCGCCATGACGACGAAGATCGGCCCGAGCGCCAGCAGCACGGCCAGCGCGATGCGCGCGGTGAGCAGCACGCCGACGGTGCCAAGCAGGAGGAGCAGCGCGCCCATCCACATGACGCTCTCGGGCGTGAACAGCCCGCCCGCGCCCTTGGCGGCGATCGCAGCACCCGCAGCGGCGGCGCCGTCGCCGCCCTCCTGCGCTGCGCCGGTGGCTTTCGCGGTCGCTTCGGAGATGTCGTTGATAGCGGCAAAGACAATGTCGATGCGGTCACCGAACAGCTGGGTAGCCGAACCCTTGGCGCCCATCAGGATGCCCGCGATCCAGTCCGGACCGCCCACGGCGAGGTTCCAGACGACGCCCTGATAGGCGATCCAGCTGGTCGCGAAGGTCAGCACCACGCCGAGGCGCAGCATGCGCGGCGTCAGCGCCGAGATGCCGAGGCTGGAGCGGCCGGTCAGCAGCGAGAAGGCGAAGAAGGCGATGTAGAGCGTGAGCAGGATAGTGAGCACCGGGCCCATCGCTCCACCTGCCCCGAACAGCCGTCCGAAGGCGGCCGCCGCCATCTCGTTGGCCACGCAGTCGACCGCGCGCAATGCGGGCGCGACGCCGCCCGAGGCGACTTCGGTGAGCTGTTCGCAGGCGGCGCTCATGGTTACTCGGCCGCCTCTGTCCAGAGTGCGTCTTCGTCGCCCTCACCCGGCCACTGCATGCCGGTAAGAACCGGATACCAGCCCTCGGGCGCGTCGCCGTAGCGTTCGCGCAAGGTGTCGAGCTTGCGCACCGCGCTCTCGCGGCCCGACAGGACGGTGAGCACCTCGGGCATGCCCGAAAGGTCGAGGCGGACCACGACCGAAGCGTCCGACTGGCGGATCAGGAAGCAGCGCGAGTGCGCCGGCAGCGTCCGGATGACGTCGAGTTCGTGCTGCGACAGCCCGAAGCCCTCGCAATAGTCCTCGGCCCGAGCGCGCGAGTTGGGCATGAAGATCATCGTCGCGGTCTGTTCGACCAGGGCGGTGGCGATCTTGGAATCCAGCGCGTCGCGGGCCGACTGGGTGGCGAAACCGACCAGCGCGTTGCGCTTGCGCAAAGTCTTGAGCCAGTCGCGGATGCGCGCGGCGAAGACCTCGTCGTCGAGTGCCTTCCAGCCCTCGTCGATCAGGATCATCGTCGGCTCGCCGTCAAGGCGCTCCTCGATGCGGTGGAACAGGTACATCATGACCGGCGTGCGCAGACGCGGGCTTTCGAGCAGCGCGGTCATGTCGAACCCGAGCACGCGCTGGGTCAGATCGAGGCGGTCGTGCTGGTTGTCGAACAGCCAGCCATGCTCGCCGCCCTGCAGCCATGCGTCGAGACGCGATGCGAGGTCGCCCGGCTGCGGCCGGCGAGCGCCGGCCAGCAGTTCGCGGAAGTGCGAGAGGCGGCGCAGCGACGGGTCGTTATGATAGGCCGCATCAACGGCGCCGGCGATGGTCGAAAGTTCCTCAGGACCCGTCGCCGCGAGCAGCACGCCCAGCCAGTCGCGCAGGAACGCGCGGTTGATGGCGGTGTCGGGCAGCGCGAGTGGGTTGAAGCCGGTCGGGTGCCCGGCGGCGACGCGGCTGTAGGTGCCACCGATGCCGCGCAGGAACACCTCGGCGCCGCGGTCCTTGTCAAACAGGATCGTGCGGGGCGCGAACTTCTGCGCCTGCGCGGCGAGGAAGTTCATGACCACGGTCTTACCCGAGCCCGACGGACCGATGACGGTGAAGTTACCGAGGTCGCCCTGGTGGAAGTTGAAGAAGAACGGCGTCGAGCTGGTGGTCGCCAGCAGCGTGACCGCGTCGCCCCAGTGGTTGCCGCTCGCCTGGCCCATCGCGAAGCCATGGAGCGAGCCGAAGCAGGCCATGTTGGCGCTGGATATCAGCGCGCGGCGGACGATGAACGCCTCGTTGCCGGGGAGCTGGCCCCAGAATGCGGGCTCGAGATTGACGTCCTCGCGCACGGCGATCGCGCCGGCATCGGCCAGTGCGGCGGCGCAGGCGGCGGTCACTTCGTCGAGCTGGTCGAGCGTGTCGGCGCGCACGAGCACCGAGAGGTGATGATCGCCGAAGCCGACCGAACCGGTGCCGAGCGCATCGCGCGCGGCGGACATCTCGCGGCGCTCGGCCACGGCTTCCTCGTCGGCGGAGCGCAGGCGGCGGACGGCAAGGTCGATGCGTTCGCGCGCGATCTGGCGGTCGGACGGCGCGTACGTCTCGGTAAGGACGAGTTCGCAGGGCAGGCGCAGCAGCGCATCGGTCAGGCCGGGCGCGGTCGAATCGGGGTATTCCTTAAGGCTGACGATCGAGCCGAACCCTCCCCCGGTCGCGCCGCGCAGTTCCAGCGCGTCCATGCCGAAGCTGGCGCGGCGGTAGGGCAGCATGTGACCGATGTCGGTCTCGTCGGCAGGACGGCGCACCGGGCGCATCTCGCCGTTGTACAGCGCACTCAGCAGTTCGAGCACTTCCGAGCACTGCCCGGCCGTGCCTTCGTAATCGCCGAGCAGGCGCGCGCCGTAGGCCCCGAGCGACGCGACCATTGCCGAGGCCGCGGCGCGCAGGGCCCGCACATCGCCGGGATCGACGTCGATCGACTCGGCCTTCGACTTCATCATGCGCGAAAGCTTGTCGGCCCAGCCCGCCTTGCCCCGCGCGGGGCGGCGCACCAGGGTGACGAACTGGTCGTTGACGAACAGCGCGCCCGAAGAGGTGCGCGAACGCCAGCGCGCGTCGATGTGCGCGGCCAGCGCGTCGTCGAACTGGCCTTCCATCTCGATCTCCACACGGCGGCGGATGACGTGATGGTAAAGCACGAAGCGGGCGTCGAGTGCCGAGCGCAGCAGCACTTCGCGGGTGGCGACATGGGCGTTGAGTTCGTCGCTGTCGGCGGTCTCGAACGCGAAGCCCGGCACCATCAGCGAGAGCATGACAGAGCCGTCGCGCAGGCGCACGACGTTCTCGTCCACCAGACCGGCATAAGGCAAGCGGTCGCCCGCGAGGACTTCCTTGCTGCCCCAGCCCTTCAGCGGTGATTTGAAGCTCTTGGCCATCGTCGTAATTCCCCCGCGCCCATGTCGCTTACGGTGCGTAGCTGTTGCAGCCCCAGCGCTGCCAGTTGGCGACGCGCGGGCATTTGCTGACCTTGGCGATCCACAGGTCGAACACCCGGGGCTCGCGCAGGCACGCAAGGTATCCGGTGCCGTGGATGACAAGCGCCGCGGGCAAGGCCCAGAAGCTCTTGGTGATGAGGAAGATTTCCGTCGTCACCGCGGCGTTGATGATGAAGAAGCTGTAGGTTACGCCCGCGAACATCTGCGGGCGGGTCAGCGCGCGATGCACCGGATAGCGGGCGAGGCTCATGCGCTCAGCCCACCGCTGCCGACTGGATGCCGGTGACGATCGCGCCCGCACCGAACAGGATGAACACGCCGATGATGACGGTAGCGCCAAAGCGCCAGTTCATCCGGCCGGTGAGCATCATGAAGCCCACCGCGGCCACCGCCATGACCGCGACCGCCGTGGCGACGTTGCCGAGCAGCGTGCCTTGCAGCCAGCCAAGCGCAGCGATGATCGGGCCCGAGCCCGCCGGGTCGTTGGCGACCGCCTGAGCGTGCGCGAGGCCCGGGGTCAGCAGCGCCGCAGCGGCGCCAAGAAGCGGGAAGAAACCGCGCGTAATGCGGTCCTGAAGCTGAGCGTATCGAATCACCATGCCCTCCGTAATGAAGGCCAAGTGCTCCCGATCAATGACAGGTGTGTGACGATGACGCGGCTAATCTAGCGGACGTGTCGGTTCGCGTGACTCTTTTATGGCAGTTCCGGCACCCTCGTCGAAATCATGGAACTCCTGCGGATTTCCGCAGCCCTCCCTTCAGGACCGCCTTTTTCCGAAATGATTGAGCCTAGCGCGAGGCGACCGTTTGGGCCGCCATCATCTGCTTGAGCGCAGCGCGCGCGGCCGTGCGGGAATCAACCCAGCTGCCATCGGCTAGCTGCAGGTCATAGCGCTCCGGGCTAGCCACGGCGGCGCGATAGGCAGCGAGCGCCCTGTCCGGCATTCCGGCCCTAGCATAGGCAGCGCCAAGGTTGATGAGCGCAGCGGGATCATTCGAGCGCGCGGCTCCGCCCGCCTCGAGTTTGGCCACGGCCGCCTTCGGCTGCCCAGCGGCAAGTTCCTGGTACGCGACGTCGGTGGCGTCCGGCGCGGTCTTATCGACATCCAGAGCAAACACCGACTGGCCGAGCAGGACTGCGGTAACGAGGGCTGAAAGCGACATGGCAACTCTCCCGGGAATACGTGTGATGAGGTGCATCGTCTGCCTGAAACCGACTGCCATCAAGGAAATGTCGAAACTGTCATAAAAATGCAATCGAAGTGTGATCTCACTATTTACCCGCGAGTCGCCAAGCGCCTGACCGAATGGCATGAAGCCGAACGTCACACTACTGTCGTGTTAGTGCAGATTAGTGTCATCATAGCGCCAACAAAATGTCACCCCCCCGGATTAGACGCCCCGAAGCAACGGGAGCGGAATCGCCGCCTCGTTCGACCTGAACACGGGGGACTCAACGTGAAGAAAATTTCTGGTCTGCTGCTCGTGGGCTGCAGCGCTTTCGCACTTTCCGGCTGCGGCCCCAGTGACATCGCCTCGCCCGGCACCGGCGGGGACGTCATCATCACGCCGACGCCCACGCCGACCCCGGCTCCCACGCCGACGCCCGGCACCGGCACCGTGACCCCCGCCACCGGTTGCCCGACGATCGCCGATCCCCAGGGCCTGACCGACGCCGGCACGATCACCGGCCCGACCGGCACCTGGCGCGTCTGCAGCCTGCCGAACGTCATCCGTTCGTCCGCCACGCTGCCGAAGATCGCCGGCGTGCTCTACCAGCTGCCCGGCCGCGTCGACGTCGGTTGCGACGGCGGCTTCTCCGCCCCGACCACTGCGGCGCCTTATGCCACGTCGACTGTCGGCTGCCCCTCGGCCTCGCTGACCGCCGACACCAACGTCACCCTGACGTTCGAGCCCGGCGTCATCGTGTTCGGCGGCACCGGCCAGTCCTGGCTGGCCGTCAACCGCGGCAACAAGATCAACGCGACCGGCACCGCCACCGCGCCGATCATCTTCACCAGCCGCGACAACATCCTCGGCCTGAACAGCGATTCGTCGCAAGGCCAGTGGGGCGGGGTCGTGCTGATGGGCCGCGCGCCGACCACCGACTGCACCACCGGTACGGTCGCCAGCGGCACCTGCGAGCGCCAGACTGAAGGTTCGCCCAACCCGGCACGCTTCGGCGGCGCGGACACGGCCTACAATGCCGGCACCATGAAGTACTTCCAGATCCGCTATTCGGGCTTCATCCTCGGCTCGAACGTCGAGCTCCAGTCGCTGACCGGCGAAGGCATCGGCACCGGCACCACGCTCGACCACTTCCAGAGCTTCAACAGCTCGGACGATGGTTCGGAGTTCTTCGGCGGCAACATCAACCTGAAGTACTACATCGCAGTCGGCGCCGACGACGACAGTCTCGACGTCGATACCGGTGCGCAGATGAACGTCCAGTACGCCATCCTTGCCCAGCGTTCGGGCCTCGGCGACGCGCTGATGGAGATCGACAGCAACGGCAACGAGGGCGATACCCCCCGCACCAAGCTGACGATCGCCAACTTCACCGCGCTGCAGCCCGCCGTCAGCAGCAACAACGAAGCCAACGACCAGGCTTCGGTCCTGCTGCGTGGCAACTCGGACACGACCTGGGCCAATGGCCTCATCGTGACGCCAAACAACGAGTGCCTGCGCATGAACGGCACTGGCACCACGCCTGCCACGCTCACCGCACGCGCTGTGGCGCTCCAGTGCAACGCGACCAAGTTCCTGGGCACCGGTAGCTATACCGCTTCCACGGTTCAGGCGCAGTTCGCCAATTCCGCGAACACCGACGCATTCACCAGCACGCTGACCAGCACCTTCGTCAACGGCGCCAACGAGACGGCCGTCGCCGCAGTCGATCCGAAGACCTTCTCGGCCTTCTTCGACACGACGACCTGGATCGGTGCCGTGCGCAACGCAGCCGACACCTGGTACGCCGGCTGGACCTGCAACAGCGCCACTGCCAACTTCGGCACAGGCAACTCGGGCGCCTGCACCACCCTGCCCACCACCTGAGCCGGGACTGCCCGACTTAATGCGGGGGCAGTCGCAATGGCTGCCCCCGTCCTTGCATTTGGAACTAGGGGAATTCCGATGTCTTTGACGTCGCGGCTCGCTGGCGGTCTTCTGATCACGTCGGCTCTCGTCTCGCCAACCATGGCCTTTGCGCAGGTCGATCCTGCGGCTTCCACCGCCGGCTCGGGGGCCGGGAGCCCATCGGCCGAAACCGTGCCGGAAGAGGCGGCTCCGGAAGAGGACCAGGTCGATATCTCGGTGCCCGGCGGCGATATCATCGTCACCGGCTCGCGCAGCCGCAACGTCGTCCGCTCGTCGGCCCAGGTCGTCTCGGTCCTGACAACCGAGGAAATCGCCCGCACCGGCGAAGGCAACATTGCCGGCGCGCTCGGCCGTGTGACCGGCCTCAGCGTGGTCGGCTCCGGCTACGTCTATGTGCGCGGCCTCGGCGACCGGTACTCGCTGGCCCTGCTCAACGGCTCGCCGCTGCCCAGCCCCGAACCATTGCGCCGCGTCGTCCCCCTCGACATCTTCCCGAGCGGCGTGATCGCCTCGTCGCTGGTGCAGAAAAGCTATTCCGCGAACTTCCCCGGCGAATTCGGCGGCGGCGTCATCAACCTGACGACCAAGGCCGTGCCCAAGGAATCGTTCCTCACCATAGGCGGCGGCTTCCAGGTCGATACCGAGGCCACCGGCGAATTCGGCTACAGCTATTATGGCGCCAAAAGCGACTGGACCGGTTTCGACAACGGCAGCCGCGACACGCCTCCGGCCCTCCAGGCGT
Organism: Novosphingobium sp. GW821-FHT09E05; assembly: GCF_059416165.1. Classification (NCBI taxonomy): domain Bacteria; kingdom Pseudomonadati; phylum Pseudomonadota; class Alphaproteobacteria; order Sphingomonadales; family Sphingomonadaceae; genus Novosphingobium; species Novosphingobium sp. GW821-FHT09E05. Next base: position 570,341 of record NZ_JBWKOQ010000001.1, on the reverse strand, counting down.
TCCTCGACAGCGGCGAATCCATGAACTCGGGAACCGTCGACACCCGCGCGATCGGGTCCGAGCTGGTCCGCTTCAGCCGGGCGACGATGCAGAAGGTCGGCGACCTGCCGGTGAACTTCTCCGCCTCGATCACCGGCGGCACGTCCTGGGATCTTGGCGGCGCGGACTTCGGCATCATCGCCGCGGCCGGCTACAGCAACAAGTGGACGAACCGCCAGGCCATCCAGCAGACTTCGTTCAGCGCCGATCTCTCGACGCTGCAGACCGACTTCAACCGCGTCACCACGGACAACCGCATCGTCGCCAACGGCCTCGTCGGCCTCGGTCTGGAGTTCGGCGAGAACAAGATCCGCTGGACCAACCTCTACATCCGCGACACCATCAAGCAGGGCCGGCTCGGCATCGGCCAGCGCAACCAGACCACCGCAGACTACATGCAGCAGAACAACGGCTGGTACGAACGCCAGCTGATCGACACCCAGTTCACCGGCGAATTCAAACCGACGGACAAGCTGTCGGTCGACCTGCGTGGCGGCTACGCCAATTCACAGCGCGAGGCTCCGTACGAGTACGCCTTCGAATACGTGCGCACCAACACCGACACGGATCCCTACGGCGACCTTTTCGTCAACCGCCTGAACGGCAACGCCGGTGAAGCGAGCGTCACCTTCTCGGACCTCAACGAAGACCTGTGGTCGGCCGGCCTCGACCTGTCGTACAAGCTGACGCCGTCGATCACCGCCACGGTCGGCGGTGCCTTCAGCGACACCAACCGCCTCAGTTCGCGCCGCCAGTTCCTGTTCCGCGCGTCGAGCACGTTCCCGACCGAAGCCTCGGTACTGCGACCCGACCTGCTGCTTTCGCCCGGCCTTGTCACCGGCACCACCAGCGGCGGCACCACCGTCGGCGGCATCGACCTGATCGAGCCCGACGAGGCGACGCCGGCGTTCCGCGGCAAGCTGCGTAACTGGGCTGGCTACGCCAAGGCCAACTTCCAGTTCAACGATGCCTTCAGCCTCGATGCCGGCGTCCGGTTCGAGAAGGCGCGCCAGGAAGTGACGGCGGTGCAGGTGTTCAATACCGCGCCGAACTACACGCCCACGCCTGCGCTCAACAAGGAATACTGGCTGCCGGCGGCGACGCTGACCTGGCAGATCCAGCCCGAGCTGCAGGCCCGCGTCAGTGCTTCGAAGACCATCGCCCGCCCACAGTTCCGCGAGCTGATCTACCAGCCGTTCTTCGATCCCGAGAGCAACCGCCAGTACCTCGGCAACCCGCTGCTGACCGACAGCCAGCTCTACAACGGCGAAGCGCGCCTGGAATACTACTTCGCGCCCGAGCAGCGCGTCTCGATCTCTGCGTTCTACAAGAAGATCGACAAGCCGATCGAGAGCTTCATCTCGCTGCTCTCGGACAACCTCGTGACCAGCTACGCCAACGCGCCGGAAGCGCAGCTCTACGGGGCGGAGTTCGAAGCGACGAAGTACTTCGACCTGTCCGACGCCGGCGGCTGGCTGGCCGAACGCCGCGTGGTGCTCGTCGCCAACTACACCTACAGCCAGTCCAAGCTGAAGGTCGGCGCCGACGATACCACCGCCGTCTATGCCGCTTCCTCTGGCATCGCCACCGACTACTTCCGCGATGGCGCCCCGATGACCGGCCAGTCCGACCACCTCGCGAACCTGCAGATCGGCCTCGAGAACACCGAGCGCCTGTCGCAGCAGACCCTCCTGGTCAGCTACGCGAGCAACCGCGCGGTCAGCCGTGGCCTGAACGGTTCGACCCCGCAGCCGGACATCATCGAGAAGCCGGGCGTCCAGCTTGACTTCGTGGCCCGCGAGGGCGTCGACTTCCTCGGCCAAGACGTCGAGCTGAAGTTCGAAGCGCGCAACATTCTGGGCACCCGCCACCGCGAGTACCAGAAGAGCGGCGACAACGTGCTCGAGTTCAACACGTACGACGTGGGCACGATCGTCGCGTTCTCGGCGCAGCTGAACTTCTGATTGCTCTCAGCCGGAGGGTTCCTGCCCTTCCGGCGAAAACTCGAACGGCCCGGTCGCAGCAATGCGGCCGGGCTTTTTTTGACCTTCCCAATCCGTCTGCCGGAGCGTAAGGGACTCGGGTCATCTGGGGAGTAGCCACCCGCCTCGAGCGGGACCTGCCGTCAACATACTTGGCCGAGAGGCCATGGCGCGCAGGAGGACGGGAGACCGTTCGGGCGAGACCAATGACGCTTGCGGTTCCGCTCGGCCGGGCGGGTTCCGTCTGCGTCGTTGCGTCCGCTTTTTCGCCCGGCCCCGGAGTACCTGCCTTGGAAGCCCTGCTCACCTCCACCGCCGTGGTCGCGCTTGCCGAGATCGGCGACAAGACCCAGCTTCTCGCCATCGTCCTCGCCACGCGCTTCAAGAAGCCCTGGCCGATCGTCGGCGGCATCTTCGTCGCCACGGTCGCCAACCACTTCCTTGCAGCCCTGGTGGGCGAGCAGGCGGCGGCGTTCCTCGACGGGCTGTGGTTCCGCTACCTCGTCGCCGCCAGCTTCATCGTGATGGCCGCCTGGACTCTCATCCCCGACAAGTTCGATGAGGACGAAGAGGCGAAGCCCAGCCGTTTCGGCCCGTTCCTCGCCACTGCCATCGCGTTCTTCATCGTCGAGATGGGCGACAAGACCCAGATCGCCACGATCGCGCTGGGTGCCCGCTTCCAGAGCGTGATCCCGGTGATGATGGGCACGACGATCGGCATGATGATCGCCAACGTGCCGGCGGTGTTCCTCGGCAATGCCCTCATCAAGCGGGTGCCGCTGAACGTGGTGCGCACCGTCGCGGCGCTGCTGTTCCTGGCGATCGGCCTGTGGCTGCTCGCGCAGACCTCCGGCTGGCTGGGATGATGCTGGGCCTCCCTGTCGCATCGGGCGACGGGGAGGATCATCCTCAGGCGGTATCGAAGACGTAGCCGAGCGAGCGTACCGTGCGCAGCGGATTGCCCGCCCCCACGCCCTTGAGCGCGCGGCGCAGGCGGCCGATCCACACGTCGACGGTGCGCTCGTCCACCGGCGGTTCCTGCTTGCCGAGCGCGGCGATCAGCTGGGTCCGGCTGAAGACCCGTCCCGGATGTTCGATGAAGTAGCGCAGCAACCGCAATTCGTTCGGCATGAGCGCAATCGGCTTGCCCTGCCAGCGCGCCTGGAACGCGGCGACATCGACCATCAGGTCGCCCTGCGTCACCATGCGGATGCCCGCGCTGTCCTGGTCGCCCAGGTTCGCGCCGAGCACGCGGTCGAGCAGCGCGTTGCGCGTCAGCGGACCCACGAGATAGTCGTCCGCGCCCATCCGCAGCGCGCGCTTGCGGTCTTCCTGGTTGTCTTCCTCGAGTACCATGGTGACGTGGGCATGCGCCGTCAGCGTGTCCGCGCGCAGGCGGCGGCACAGCTCCAGCCCCGACATCTCGGGGAGCACCCAGTCGATGAAGATCCAGAGCGCGCCCTCGATCAGCGGCAGCTCCGAAAAGTCCGTCCAGCGGTGCAGCGCCACGTCGAACTGGTCGTGCCGGAAAGGCGCGAGTGCGCCCGCCGCCCCGCCGGAAAGTTCGCTCGCCAGCAATATGTCGATCCGCCGCATCGCTGCCGTCTGCCCCTAAGTACGCGGGGGCTTTTGCATCCGAGTGTGACGGGTGAGTGACATATCGGTGACATGGCGGTGAAAGACCGGCGGCGTCCACCATTCGCCCCGCCCCATGTCATCGAACTGACCCGCAACCGTCACGCCCACGCAACGCCCTGATGGCAAAGGGAACCCAGCAGGCAGCCGGGGAGACCGACTATGCGCGATCACGTGGACACGCTTCTCGAACGCCAGACCGAACTGCGGGGCCGTATCCCCGCCTGGCTCGACATCCCCGAACCCAAGGGCTTCCGGCCCAAACGCAAATACCGCACGATCTGGATCTCGGACATCCACCTCGGCACGCGCGGCTGCAATGCCGGCATGCTGGTGGACTTCCTCAGTTCGGTCGAATGCGAGACGCTATACCTTGTTGGCGACATCGTCGACGGCTGGCGGCTGCGCAAGGGCTGGTACTGGCCCGACGCCCACAACGAAGTCGTGCGCCGCATCCTCAAGATGGCGCATCGCGGCACCCGCGTGATCTTCATCGCCGGCAACCACGACGAGATGCTGCGCGACTATGCGGGCCTCAGCTTCGGCGGCGTCGAACTGGCGCTGGAGGCGGTCCATACCACGCTCGACGGCCGCCGCCTGCTGGTCACCCACGGCGACGCCTTCGACGGCGTCGTGCTCTACGCGCGCTGGCTCGCGTTTCTGGGCGACAAGGCCTACGGGCTGCTGCTGCGCGCCAACATCGTCTTCAACGCCGTGCGCCGCCGGTTCCACCTGCCGTACTGGTCGCTCTCGGCCTACATGAAGAAGAAGGTCAAGAACGCCGTCCAGTACATCGGCAGCTACGAGGAAGCGGTCGCCAACGAGGCGATCAGCCGTGGCTTCGACGGCGTCGTCTGCGGCCACATCCACTGCGCCGAAATCCGCGAGTTCTCAGGCATCACCTACTACAACGACGGCGACTGGGTCGAAAGCTGCACCGCGCTCGCAGAAGACCTCACCGGCCACCTCGCGATCATCGACTGGATCGCCGAGACCGGCGGCCACACCGTCAAGCCCGAGGTCGCGGCGGAGGCATCAGCGTGAAGCTGGCGCTGGCGACCGACGCCTGGTTGCCGCAGGTCAACGGTGTGGTCCGTTCGCTGACCTCCACCGTCGAACAGCTGGTCCGGCGCGGCCACACGGTCGAGACAATCACGCCCGACCGCTTCCTGACCGTGCCGATGCCCGGCTACGCCTCGATCCGGCTGGCGATGGCGCCGCGCTTCGGCCTGCGCCGCATGCTCGACGACGCCGAACCCGACATCGTCCACATCGCCACCGAGGGCCCGATCGGCTGGGCCGCGCGCGGCTGGTGCCTGTCGCGCGGGGTGCCGTTTACCTCGGCGTTCCACACTCGCTTCCCCGAATACGCCGCCGTGCGCACCGGGCTGTCGGCCGAGTACTTCTGGCCGATCCTCCAGCGCTTCCACGCGCAGAGCCGCGCGGTGATGGTCTCCACCCGTACGCTCTCCGCTGAGCTGGAAGGCCGGGGCATCGGTCCGACGCGGGCCTGGAGCCGGGGCATCGACCACGCGCTGTTCCGTCCCGAGGGCACCCGCCATCCGCAGATGGCCGCCCTGCCCGGTCCGGTCCTGCTCAACGTCGGCCGCGTCGCGCCCGAAAAGAACCTCGACGCCTTCCTCTCCCTCGACGTCCCCGGCAGCAAGGTCGTGGTCGGCGACGGACCGGCGCTGGAGGCGCTGCGCCGCCGCTATCCCGACGTGCTGTTCCTCGGCGCGCTCTCGGGCGAGGAACTGGCCAGCGCCTACCGCGCCGCCGACTGCTTCGTGTTCCCCAGCCTGACCGACACCTTCGGCCTCGTCATCATCGAGGCGCTGGCCTGCGGCACGCCCGTGGCCGCCTTCCCGGTCACCGGCCCGATCGACATCCTGGGCCTCGACGGGCGCGGCGTCGACCACCGCGTCGGCTATCCGGCCGGGATGCTCGACACCTCGCTGGCGCGCGCCATCGAGAGCGCGCTGGACGCCGAGCGCACCGATGCAGCGGCACTGGGCAGCCTCTACTCGTGGGAGCGCGCGACCGACCAGTTCCTCGCCGCCATCGCCACCGCGCTGAGTGAAGACGACCGAGCGCTTCGCACCGCCGCCTGAGTTTACGCGCACGGCGATTTGCTGTTCCCTCCTTCGCACAAGAGTTCGCCGGACAGAACTCGCGAGAGGGAACGACCATGCATCGGAAGAAAGCGCCGCGCCCCGGCCCATGGACGGCTCTCGCTTTTTTGGCGCTGGCGGTCGCCTTCCTCCTTCCCGGTCATCCTTTGCGCGCGGCCGTAGAAAATACGCCCGGCGTGGCCCGCGCGCAGGAGAAATATCCCGCCGGCGCGCAGATCTACCGCCAGCACTGCGCGGCCTGCCACGATACCGGCGCGGCGCGCGCCCCGGCGCGGGTGATCCTCGCCTACATGACCCCCGACGCCATCGTCGCCGCGCTCACCACCGGGCCGATGCAGGCGCAGGGCGCCGCGCTCAGCACCGAGCAGAAGATCGAGGTCGCGCAGCACCTGTCCGGCCAGGCGCTCGGCGCGGCCCAGGCCAGCGCGCCCAGGCCGGCGCCCTGCGCCCCCGATCGCGCCCTGTTCGATCGCCGCCAGGTCCCCGCCTTCGCCGGCGCCGGTCTCGACCAGGCGGCGACCCATTCCGTGACCACCGCGCAGGCGGGCCTCGGCGAGCGCGAGGTCGGCAGGCTCAGGCTCAAGTGGGCCTTCGGCTTCCCCCTCGCCAACCGCGCCCGCTCGCAGCCGGCGCTCGGCGGCGGGGCGATCTTCGTGGGCAGCCACGGCGGCAGCGTCTACGCGCTCGACCGCAGCACCGGCTGCGTGCGCTGGAGCTATGCCGCGGCGTCAGAAGTGCGCACCGCCATCGTGCTTTCGCCCTGGCAGGCGGGCGACGTGAAAGCGGTACCGCTCGCCTTCTTCGGCGACTGGTCGGGCAATGCCTATGCGGTCGAGGCCTTCACCGGCAAGCTGGTCTGGAAGGTCCACGCCGACGCGCACCCCGCCGCCGTGATCACCGCCAGCCCCGCGCTTTACGGCGACACGCTCTACGTCCCCGTCTCCTCGCTGGAGGAAGCCTCGGCGGCGAACCCGGGATACGTGTGCTGCAGCTTCCGCGGCTCGATCCTCGCCCTCGACCCGCGCACCGGCCGCGAGAAGTGGCGCACCTGGCTGGTCGATGAGCCGAAGCCGTCCAAGGACAGCCGCACGCTCGGCCCCTCCGGCGTCCCCGTCTGGGCGGGCATCGCGGTGGACGAAAAGCGCGGCAACCTGATCGTCGCGACCGGCGACAACTACACCCGCCCCGCCACCGAACTGTCCGACGCGATCGTCGCGCTGGATCTGAAGACGGGCGCGATCCGCTGGCATTTCCAGGCGACCGAGGGCGATGCCTGGAACGTCGACTGCGTCACTGCGGACCCCGACAACTGCCCCGAGGACGCCGGGCCCGACTACGACTTCGGCGCGATCCCGGTGCTTGCGAACGGCAAGGACGGGCGCGACTACGTGCTCGCAGGGCAGAAATCAGGCGCGGTCTGGGCCGTCGATGCCGCGACCGGCAAGCTCGCCTGGCACCGCCAGGTCGGGCGTGGCGGCATGGCGGGCGGCATCCACTTCGGCATCGCGGCGGACGGCGGCCGCGCCTATGTTGCCATCAGCGACATGCCCGACGGAGTCGAGCGCCCTTTCCCCGCCGCGCCCGGCATCCATGCACTCGACATCGCCACCGGCAAGGACCTGTGGGTCGCCCCGCCGCCGGACAAGGTCTGCGGGGGTCGCCCGCTCTGCACCCCCGGCAACAGCGGCGCGATCACGGTGACACCCGACCTCGTGCTGGCGGGCAGCGACGACGGCTTCGTGCGCATCCACGACGCCGCGACCGGCAAGGTGCTGTGGCAGTTCGACACCGTGCAGGACTTCGCGTCCGTCAACGGCGTGGCCACACGCGGCGGCGCGATGAGCGGAGGCGCGGCGCCGATCGTCGAGGGCGGGCAGGTCATCGTCTCCTCGGGCTACGGCTTCGTCTCGAAGATGCCCGGCAACGCGCTGCTGATCTTCGAGCTCCAATGACGGCACCTGCAATGGGCGACGCCACCGGCGTGCTCATGCCCGCCACCGCCGAGGCGCTGCGCGATGATACGGCGCGGTTCTTGACACGGGCGATGCGCGCCTACGGCTCGCTATCGCCCGATAACGCGGTGGCTTCCATCGACCGACTGGAGGTCTTCTCGGGCGGCAATTCTGGCCAGAAGGCCCTAATCGACGTCACTTACGCCGGCAACGAACCCGCCCTGCCCCGCCGCCTCTTCGCGAAGTTCTCGCGCGATTTCGCCGACCCGTTCCGCGACCGTCGCCGCCACGAGCTCGAAGGCGAAGTGCACCTCGCCGCCCTCTCGCGGCTACCCGCCTTCCCGGTTGCCGTGCCCCGCCCGGTCTTCGCTGATTTCGAGGCGACCAGCGGTACCGGCATGCTCGTCACCGAGCGCATCGCCTTCGGCGAGGGCGCCATCGAGACGCTCCACGAAAAATGCCGCGACCATCTGCTGCCCGCACCGCTGGAGCACTACCGTGCGCTGGTTTCGGCACAGGCGCGGCTGACGGCAGCACAGCATCGCGGCGACCTTTCGCCGCAGTTGGAAGCCCTCTTCCCTTACGACCGCGCCGCCGCCGAAGCTGACCTGCCGATCGCGTATGACACAGGAGAGCTGCTCGCCAAGGTCGCGAGCCTGACCGCCTTCATCGCTGACCATCCACGGCTTTTCCCGGCCAGCGTCACCGACCCCACCTTCCCTGCCCGGCTGGAGCGCGAGGCGCTGGCGATCCTCGTCCGCGAGAGCGAGGTGCGCCGTTTCCTCCAGTCAGACCCGCGCCTCGTCGCGGTGTGCCACTGGAACGCCAATATCGACAACGCCTGGTTCTGGCGGACCGGCGAAGGGGTCCTGCACTGCGGGCTGCTCGACTGGGGCATGGTGCGTCCGATGAACGTCGCCACAGGGCTGTGGGGCGGGCTGTCGGCGGCGTCCACCGCGTTCCTCGATGCCGAGTTAGGCGGGCTCCTTGCCCACTACCGTACCGAGCTGGCGGCCTATGGCGGACCGCATGTCCCGGCCGAGGTGCTCGCCTGCCACTTCGATCTGTCGCTGGCGATCACCGGCCTCGCGCTGATGATGGACCTGCCCGCGCTGATTACCGCCAGAATGCCCGACATCGCCCACGCGACCGGCCCGCTCGACCCGCTACTGTCGCGGGACAAGGTGGTTGAAGGCTTCCTGCTGGTTACCACCAACTTCTTGAATTTGTGGGCGACGCGCCGTTTCGGGGAGTGCCTTGCGGAGATCGAGACGTCGCGCGCAGCGTGAGGGCGAACCATCGGCGGTCGTAGGACGCAACGGGAAGGCCCCACCCCTCGGCGGGCCCGCCGGGTCAGCGAAATCCCAGGCTGCGCGAGATCGCCGCCGCTTCATCGAGCACCAGTCCGGCCAGTTCGTCCAGCCGGTCCCGCGAGCGGGCGCTGGGAGCGGCGATCACCAGCGCGCCAACGACGCGGCCCGATGCGTCACGAATGACGCCGGCGGTGCCGGTCACGCCCTCGGCCGCCTGGTCCACCGTCTGTGCGTAACCGTCGATGCGGGCCTGCTCGATGGCCTGGGCCAGAGCGGCGGGATCGACCTCGGTGGTGCGCGCCATCCGCTGTGGCGCAACGCGCTTGAGATAGGCCTCTACCGCGGCGGTGGAGCAGGTGGAGAGCAGCGCCCGGCCCCCGGCAGTGGCGTAGAACGGACGGCGGTCCCCGATCGAGACCGAATACCGCACGACATTACGGCTCTCGATCAGATCGACGTAGGTTACCCAGTCGCCTTCGTGATCGCCCACGGCCAGCAGCACGGTCTCGCCGCTGCGATCGGAAAGGCGGCGCATGCCTTCGCGCACGAGGTCGGAGCTGTGCAGCCGGCGGCGTGCTTCGGTCAGCGCGCTGCCTAGCCCGAACGCCCCGGGACCGAGCCGCCAGGCGCCGTCAGTCGCCGTCACGAGGTCCTCGTCGGCCAGCCCGCGCAGCAATGCCGCAAGGCTGCTCTTGGGCGTGGCGAGGCGGCGGCTGAGATCGGCGAGCGAAACCGGCTCGTTGCTGGCACAGAGGGCTTCAAGCAGGCGGATGACGCGAGTGACCGACTGCGGCGAACCACCGCGGCGCTCCTCGCCCTTCTGCTCTTCCCCGTTCCGGTCTTCCGCGCTCAAGCCGCCCTCGCCCCAAGGCCGGGACGCATCGGCCCGGCGAAAGTCCTCGCATATGCGAGGAAGCGTCTCGCCGGAAGCCCGCGCGGCATCATCCGGGGAAATGCTCCACCGACGCTTCATCTTGCAGGTGGAAAATTGCGGAAGGTCGTGGGGGCGATGAGTGATTTCCATTCCCCCCAAGCACGCTCAGGGAGGGGAAAGAACTTATGCCACGTCCATCGCGTAGCCCGCCGCACGGACGGTGCGGATCGGGTCCGTGTCGCCGTCGCGGTTGATGGCCTTGCGCAGGCGGCGGATGTGGACATCGACGGTGCGCTCGTCGATGTCGGAGTCCATGCCCCAGACCCCGTCCAGGATCTGCTGGCGCGAGACGACGCGGTTGGGCCGCTCCATGAAGTAGCGCAGCAGGCGGAACTCGGTGGGGCCCAGGTGCAGTGCCTCGCCCGAGCGGCGGACGCGGTGGCTGGTGGCGTCGAGCTCGATGTCGCCCCACGAGAGCACGGTGCCCGAAAGCGACGGGCGCGAGCGGCGCAGCAGCGCCTCGATGCGCGCCATCAGTTCGCGCGGGGAAAACGGCTTGGTGACATAGTCGTCCGCGCCGGTTTTGAGGCCGCGGATCATGTCCTCCTCCTCGCCGCGCGCGGTGACCATGATGATCGGAATCGAGGCGGTTTCCTTGTCCTTGCGCAGCTGGCGGCAGACCTCGATGCCGGGTACCTGCTCGATCATCCAGTCGAGCACGATGGCGTCGGGCGCCTGCTCGCGGACCATGACCAGCGCTTCCTCGCCGTCCCCGGTGGAGCGCACGTCATAGCCTTCCGCGCTGAGGTTCCAGGTGAGCAGTTCGCACAAGGCGACATCGTCTTCGACGACCAGGACCGATGCCATCATGCGAGGGGTCCTGACGTGTCGTCGGTGAGGGAATCGCGCTCGGTGCAGTACTCGCCGGTGGCGGCGTAGTAGACCATTTCCGCCACGTTGGTGGCGTGGTCGCCGATGCGCTCGAGGTTGCGGGCGATGAACAGCAGCTGCGCCGCGCTGGTGATCGTCGCCGGGTTCTCCATCATGTGGGTCAGCAGCGAGCGGAACAGCGTGTTGTAGAACTGGTCCAGCTTCTGGTCGCGGCGGATCACCTCGACCGCCAGCGCGGCATCGCGCGAGCCGTAGGCGTTGAGGACGTCGCGGACCATGCTCTCGGCGATCTCCGCCATGGTCGGGACCAGCGTGACCGGCTCGATCTTGGTGCGGCCTTCGAGCGCGTTGACGCGCTTGGCGATGTTCTTGGCGTAGTCGCCGATGCGCTCGATGACGCCCGAGATCTTGAGCGCGGCGATGACGTCGCGCAGATCGTCGGCCATGGGAGCCCGAAGCGCAATCGTGCGCACCGCGAGCCGGTCCACTTCGGCTTCGAGCGCGTCTAGCCGGGCATCAGCGGCCACGACCTGCGCGGCGAGGACCTCGTCATGCTGGACGAGCGCGGTGATGGCGTCGCGGATCGCGACTTCGGCAAGCCCGCCCATCTCGGCGACGAGGCCGCGAAGCTGCCCGATCTCGGAGTCAAAGGCCTTGACGGTATGGTCGACCATGGCGTGTTCCTGTCAGAGCATCACTCAGCCGTAACGGCCGGTGATGTAGTCCTTGGTGCGCACTTCGCGCGGGTTGGTGAAGATCTGGTCGGTCTCGCCGTATTCGACGAGGCTACCGAGATGGAAGAAGGCGGTACGCTGGGAAACGCGCGCGGCCTGCTGCATCGAGTGGGTGACTATGACGATCGCGAAGCTTTCCTTCAGCTCGTCGATCAGTTCCTCGATGCGCGCGGTGGCGATCGGGTCGAGCGCGGAACACGGCTCGTCCATCAGGATGACTTCGGGGCTGACCGCGATGGCGCGGGCGATGCACAGGCGCTGCTGCTGGCCGCCCGAGAGCGCGGTGCCGGCGTCGGTCAGGCGGTCCTTGACCTCTTCCCAGAGGCCCGCCTTGGTCAGCGCCCGCTCGACGATGCCGTCCAGTTCGGACTTCGAAGTGCCGAGGCCGTGGATGCGCGGACCGTAGGCGACGTTCTCGAAGATCGACTTGGGGAACGGGTTGGGCTTCTGGAACACCATGCCCACCCGGGCGCGCAAGGCGACCGGGTCCATGTTGGCGGCATAGATATCCTCGCCGTCGAGCAGGATCTCGCCTGCCACGCGGGCGCCGGCGATGGTGTCGTTCATCCGGTTGAGGGTACGCAGGAACGTCGACTTGCCGCAGCCCGAGGGGCCGATGAAAGCGGTGACGAGGCCGTTGTCGATGTCGATGGAGACGTCGTTGATCGCCTTCTTCTGTCCGTAGAAGACGTCGACGTTGCGGGCTGTGAGCTTTGTTTCTGTCATGTCCCTACCAGCGGACTTCGAACTTGTTGCGAAGATAGATCGCAATACCATTCATCGCGAGCAGGAAGACCAGCAGCACGATGATGGCGGCGGAAGTGTTCTGGACGAAACCCTTGTCGATTTCGTCGGACCACAGGAAAATCTGCATCGGCAGCACGCTCGACGGCGACGTCAGGCCGTCGGGCGGGGTGGAGACGAAGGCGCGCATGCCGATCATCAGCAGCGGCGCGGTTTCGCCCAGGGCGCGGGCCATACCGATGATGGTGCCGGTCAGGATGCCCGGCAGCGCCAGCGGCAGGACGTGGTGGAAGGTCGTCTGCACCTTGCTCGCGCCGACCCCGTAGGCCGCCTCGCGGATCGAGGGGGGAACGGCCTTGATGGCGTTGCGCCCCGAGATCACGATCACCGGCATCGTCATCAGCGCCAGCGTCAACCCGCCGACCAGCGGCGAGGAGCGCGGCATGCCGAGCGTGTTGATGAACACCGCGAGGCCCAGCAGGCCGAAGATGATCGAAGGCACGGCGGCGAGGTTGTTGATCGAGACTTCGATCCATTCGATCCAGCGTTTGCGCGGCGCGAATTCCTCGAGGTAGATCGCCGCCAGCACGCCCATCGGGAAGCTCAGCAGCAGCGTGATCGCCATCGTCAGGAGCGAACCCTTGGTCGCGCCCCAGACGCCGGCGACGGTCGCGTCGGTGGAGTCCGAACCCGACAGGAAGCTCCAGTCGAGGCCGGCCACGCCGTTCTTGAGCATGATGACCAGCAGCAGCGCCAGGAAGGAGAGGCTGAGCACGATGGCGCCCAGGCCGACCGCCTTGAAGCGGCGTTCGGCGGCATGTCGCTTCGCAAGGCGCTTGCGGGCCTCGGGCGAATTCCAGGTGAGGTTACTCATAGGCTTCGCGGAACCGCTTCACGACGCGCAGGGCGACGATGTTGAGGATGAGAGTGACGACGAAGAGCACCAGCCCGAGCGCGAAGGCCGACAGCGTCTTGGGGCTGTTGAACTCCTGGTCGCCTGTCAGCATCTGGACGATCTGGTAGGTGACGGTCGTCATCGAGGCGAAGGGGTTGGCGGAAAGGTTGGCGGCGGCGCCCGCGGCCATGACGACAATCATGGTCTCGCCGATGGCCCGGCTGATCGCCAGCATCACGCCCGCGACGATGCCCGGCAGTGCGGCGGGCAGCAGCACCTTCTTGATCGTCTCCGACCGGGTCGAGCCCAGAGCAAGGCTGCCGTCGCTCATGGCGCGCGGCACGGCGGCGAGCGCGTCGTCGGCCATCGAGGAGACGAACGGGATGATCATCACGCCCATGACGAGGCCGGCGGCCAGCGCGCTCTCGGTCGACGGGTTCTGCATGCCGATCGAGGCGGCGAAGTCGCGGATCAGCGGCGCCACGGTCAGCGCGGCGAAATAGCCGTAGACCACCGTGGGGATGCCTGCGAGGATCTCGAGCATCGGTTTCAGCCACTTGCGCGCGGCGGGGGCGGCGTACTGGGTGAGGTACACCGCGCTCATCAGGCCGAGCGGAATGGCGACGATCATAGCGATGATCGCGCCGATGTAGATCGTGCCCCAGAACAGCGGCACCGCGCCGAAGTTGTTTGAGATGTTCGCGCCCGACGTGCTCGCCGGCGACCAGTGGGTGCCGGTGAGGAAGGCGATCGGCGAGACGTCCTTGAAGAACAGTCCGGCCTCGAACACCAGCGAGCCGACGATGCCGAAGGTGGTGAGGACCGCCATAAGCGAGGCGGCCAGCAGCAGCGCCAGAACCGCGCGCTCGACCTGGGTGCGGGCGCGGAAGTTGGGGCGGATGCGGGTGAAGCCGTAGGCGCCGCCGGCGAAGGCGACGATCAGGATGATGAGCCCGCCGATCAGCCCGAAGCGGGTCTGCGCGGCACGGATCGGCTCGACCAGCGCCTGTGCTTCGGGATTGAAGGCGGTGGCGGACGGATCGTTCGCGAGGTTGTGGGCCTCGGCAACGATCGCGCCCAGCGTCATCGGATCGGTCGGCAGCGTCGCCGCGACCGGGTTGGCGAAGACCGCGCCCTCGATCAGTCCGGGCATGATGAGCGACCACACGCCCCACGCGACCAGCGCGGGAACGAGGATCCACAGGGCCATGTGCCAGCCGTGGTAGGCGGGCATCGAATGCATCGACCCCCGCCCCTTGTACAGCAGCCGGGCCCGGCCCCGCGCGGCGAACCAGCCGACCAGGCCCAGGCCGAAGACGGCCAGGAGAACTCCCGTAAGTATCATGACTGGCCCATCGGCCCTTTCGTAACGTTCGACCGTTTCGCCGCATCACCAATCCCGTCGCCCCCGCGAAGGCGGGGGTCCCGCTTCCTTGCGCCCTCGAAGGAGCAAGCGGGGTCCCCGCCTGCGCGGGGACGACGGAAGAAGAGTGGACGAGAGTAAACGGTCACCAAAATCGAGCTTACTTCAGGCCCGCCGGATCGAGCGGGGTCATCTTGGCGGCGATGTCCGCGTTTTTCGCACGCACGTCCTGCGGCGCGATGACCATGCCCTTCTTCTGGAGCAGGCCGTCGGTGCCCCACGCCTTCACCCACTCCGCGACGTAGCCCTGGAGACTCTTGATCGGCGCGAGGTGCTGCTTCTTGACGTAGATGTAGAGCGGACGGGCACCCGGGTAGGTGTAGTCCGAAATCGTCTGGTAGGTGGGCGCGATGCCCGACATCGGGATGCCCTTGAGGCTGTCGGGGTTTTCTTCGAGGAACGAGTAGCCGAAGATGCCGATGGCCTTGGGGTTCTGCGAGATCTTCTGGACGATCAGGTTGTCGTTCTCGCCGGCATCGACGTAGGGACCGTCCTCACGGATGTCGTGGCAGGTCGCCTCGTACTTGTCCTTGTCGGTGTCCTTGAGCGCCTTGGTCGCCGCATCGGTCTTGCAGCCGGCCTCGAGGATCAGCTCCTTTAGCGCGTCGCGCGTGCCCGAGGTCGAAGGCGGGCCGTAGACGAGGATCGGCTCGTTCGGGAGCGAAGGATTGACGTCCTTCCAGGTCTTGGCGGTGTTGGGCTTGCCGAACGGGTTGGCGGCGAGTGCCTTGTAGATATCGGCGGGCGTCAGGCCGAAGCCGGGACCGGTCTTCGATTCGGCGAAGGCGATGCCGTCGATGCCGACCTGGATTTCGACGATCTCCTTGACGCCGTTCTTCTGGCATTCCTCGAACTCGGACTTCTTGATCCGGCGCGAGGCGTTCTCGATGTCGGGATGCTGGGCGCCGACGCCGGCGCAGAACAGCTTCATGCCCGCGCCCGTGCCGGTCGCCTCGATCACCGGCGACTTGGCGCCGCTGGCCTTGGCGTAGGCTTCGGCGACGGTGGTCGCGAAGGGATAGACGGTGGAGGAGCCGACACCGCGCACGAAGTCGCGCGCACCGCCGCCGGAGCCGCCGCCCGAGGAACCGCAGGCGCTGAGCGCAAGGACGGAAACGGCAGCAAAGATGATGGTCGTGGTCGAACGCATTTTGGATACCCCTTGGGCTCTACTGTGGGATGCCCCTATTGGGCTTCGATGACACTTCCATGACGAAGAAGTGACATCGACCTGCCGGGTCCCGTTTTTATTCGGGAACGGGAGGTCACCGGCGAAACCCCTGTCCCATGGGCCGGTGTTCGATACCGCCCCGTCGATACATGCGTCGTGGCACCGGTCTAGGAGCCGGCACCGATGATGGCAAGCATGAGCGGCCTTAGCCCCCGTGCATGACAGTTGGGCTCCGCGCAGAAAATTATTTCCAGTGCATTGCCCGCCCCGTTCTGTTCAGTATCCCGCAAAATACTCGCTTTGGCGCAGTGCAGACCGGACCGGCACGAATGTGCCACATCCGCAAGGTAGGAGGTGGGTATGGCATTGTCCCTGAAGTGTCATTTAATCGTCACGTTGAAGTCATAGCAGCCGCTCCAAGACCGGACCTCTTGCGAAAGACACCGATGCCCATTCGCTCCCTTCTCCTCGGTGCCACTGCCATGACGGGCATGGCGTTCGCCCCAACCGCATCCGCCCAGGCGGTCGACGCCCAGCAGGCCGAGGCCATGCGCGCCGAAATCCGGGAGCTTCGCGCACGGCTCGAATCGCTGGAGAGCCGGCTGGATGCAGCCCCTGCCGGCCAGCCGGCCGCCTCGCCCGCCTCGCCGTCCGTGGACGGGCCGGCCGCAGCTCCCGCCCTCGCCGTCTCGGCGGAGACCAAGAAACCGGCCGACGGAGCCCAGATCAAGTGGAAGGGCTCGCCCCAGATCGTCGAGGGCGACAAGGCCTTCAAGGTGAAGGGCCGTATCCAGGCCGACGCCGCCTATGTCTCCGCGCCAAAGGGCCTGAATGACCAGGGCCTCGGCTTCGGCAGCGAGATGCGCCGCATCCGCCTCGGCGGCGAAGGCGCGTTCAACAGCCACTTCTCCTACAAGCTGGAACTGGAACTGTCGGACAACGCAGTCGACCTGGTCGACACGTTCGTGACCTTCAAGGACGGTCCCTGGCAGCTGCAGCTCGGCAACCAGAACGCCTTCTGGTCTCTGGACGAACTGACCGGCGACACCAGCGGCAGCGTGATGGAGCGCGCCGCCTTCACCGATGCCTTCGCCTTCGAGCGCCGGCTCGGCATCGGCGCGCAGTACGCCAAGGGCCCGCTGATCGCGCAACTGGGCATCTTCACCGACGACATCACCGCACTCGCCAACGCCAGCGACGGGGTCAACGGCGGCGACGAGAACAACAGCTACAGCGTCGATGGTAGGCTCGTATACGCGCCCAAGTTCGGCGACGTACAGCTCCACCTGGGCGCCTCGGGCCACTGGCGCCGCCTCGGGCGGCTCGCCGATGCTAGCACCCGCTATCGCCAGCGCCCTTTCGTTCACACCACGAATACCCGCCTGATCGGCACGCCCGCGATGAACGTCGAGGACGAAACGATGTATGGGGTGGAACTGGCCGCAATCTCGGGGCGCTGGCATGGCGCGGCGGAATACTACACCCTCGACGCCGACCGGGTCGGCCTGTCGTCGGTGGCGTTCCACGGGGCCTACGGCGAGGTCGGCTACTTCCTCACCGAGGGCGATACGCGCGGCTACAAGGGTGGCATCTTCACCACCGAGGCCCCCGCGCATCCGCTGGGCCACGACGGGATCGGGTCGATCCAGGTGAACCTGCGCTACGACTGGCTGGACCTCAACGACCGCGACATCCGCGGCGGCACCCAGAATGGGTACATCGTCGGCCTGATCTGGTCGCCGATCCAGTATTTCCGCTTCAACGTGAACTATGCACTGATGCAGTACACCGGCGCCACCGCAACGGCTTCGGGCGACCGCAACTACGACGCTAACGTCGTCGCGACGCGCTTCGAATTCGATTTCTGAGGGGGACGGCCTGGAACGTGCGCGTCCCGGGCTGATGCGATTTCGTCATTCCCTCGAAGGCAGGGATGACGGGCAAAGTAAGAATGACGGTACTTAGGGCGATGGAGGTACAGCAGTCGCGCGGTCTTCCCAGCCTTCCCCGGTCGGGCCGGGGACGACGTCAGACGACAGTCACTCCCCCCGCAGCGGCAGCATGAGCGAAGCCGTGGTACCCGCCCCCGGCCGGCTTTCGATGTCGAAGCGGCCGCGGTGGCGCTCGACGATGTGCTTGACGATCGAGAGCCCGAGGCCGGTGCCGCCTGCCGCACGGCTGCGGCTGGTGTCGGCGCGGTAGAAGCGCTCGGTCACGCGCGGCAGGTGCTCGGGCGAGATGCCCTCGCCCTCGTCGCGTACACTGACCAGGGCCCAGCCGGTGTTCGCCGCCTCGACCGAGACTTCGACCGGGCCATCGGCCTTGGCGTACTTGCGCGAGTTGTCGACGAGGTTGCGCAGCACCTGCGACATTTGGCCCCGGTCCCCCGCGATCACCGCCTCGGCGCAGTTGGCGCGCACCGTGACCGACGCCCCCCCCCGGAACTCGCCCGCGACCTCATGGGCGAGCGCGACCATGTCGATGCTTTCGGAAGGGGCCTCGTGCTTCACCGCCTCGATGCGCGACAGTGACATGAGGTCCGAAATCAGTGCCTGCATGCGCTGCGCCTCGTGACGGATGGTGCCGAGGAAGCGGCCGCGCAGGGCCTCGTCGCCGCCCGCCTTGGGGTTCATCAGCGTCTCGCAGTAGCCGATCACGTTGGCGAGCGGGGTGCGCAGCTCGTGGCTGGCGTTGGCGACGAAATCGGCGTGCGACTTGGCGACGCTGACGCGCTCGGACAGGTCGTAGAGGCTGACGATGCGTTCGGCAGGGCCGATCACCCGGCAGTCGACCTCCCACACCGACCCCCCGGTGGAGAGCCCCTTCACTTTCGCCGAGCCGCCGTTCTCACTGAGGATCGCGGCGACCGCGCGCGGATCGCGGATGGCGATGCGCACGTCCTGCCCGACGATATGCGCGCCGAGCAGGGCCTTTGCCGCCGTATTGGCGAACCGCACCTGTCCGCGCGACACCATCATCGCCGGAGTCTGGAGGTGTTCGAGGAGGTGGACGCCCTCGATGGTCATGCTTGGTCAGCTCCCATTGCCGGTGCTCCATGCATGGGAACGGCGGCGTTATCCAGCGCGCGTGACATGGTTCGACTACAGTCTTGTTGCAACATTCGTATTCAGACACCCTGTAAATGACATTTCCATGGCTGTTCGGCAGGCAGCGCCTTTGGAAAACGTGCCGGCGCAGCCCATGCGGCCTAGCGCCCACTGGAAGCCCTTGCTATGCTGCACCTGCGTGGCCATGCGTCGAAGAACGGACGTAGGCCTGTGCAGCGCCCTGCAAGGGGCAAACCATAAGATGGTACATCACGGAAGCGAGGAGGAGCGCGGCCGTTCGGTGGAAAGGTATCCGTGACGCAATTCACTTCCGATCGCCTGCTCCTCTTCGGTGCCACAGGCGATCTCTCCCGCAGGATGTTGCTCCCCTCGCTTTGCGCGCTCGACGCGGAAGGCTTGCTGGACCCACGCATCCAGATCATCGGCACCGCCCGGTCCGACATGGACGACCAGGGCTTCCGCAACTTCGCACGCGAATCGCTGGAGCAGTTCCTCCCCGCCACGCGGCGCGGCGGCATGGCGCAGTTCCTCAACCGGCTGACCTACCAGCCGCTCGACGCCAACGACATCGACCATTTCCAGGCCCTCGCCGAGAAGGTCGGGACGCCGCAGGAAGGCCTGTCGATCTTCCTGTCGACCGCGCCCAGCCTGTTCGAGGCCACCATCCACGGCCTCGAAAAGAGCGGGCTGGCGGGTGAGAAGGTGCGGATCGGCCTCGAAAAGCCGCTCGGCATCGACCTCGCCTCGAGCAAGGTCATCAACAATGCCGTCGCCCACGCCTTCCCCGAGGACCGGATCTACCGGATCGACCATTACCTCGGCAAGGAAACGGTCCAGAACCTGCTGGCGCTGCGCTTCGCCAACCTGATGTTCGAGCCGCTGTGGAACGCGGCGCACATCGACCACGTCCAGATCACCGTGGCCGAGACCGTGGGTCTCGAATCGCGCGTCGCCTATTACGACGACTCCGGCGCACTGCGCGACATGGTGCAGAACCACATGCTCCAGCTCCTCGCGCTCGTGGCGATGGAGCCGCCGGTGTCCTACGACGCCACCAATGTGCGCGACGAAAAGGTCAAGGTCCTGCGGTCCCTGCGCAAGGTCCTGCCCGCGCAGACCGTCACCGGCCAGTACCGTGCAGGCGCGATCGGCGGCCAGGCCGTCCCCGGCTACGACGAGGAACTCGGCAAGGATTCCGGCACCGAGACATTCGTCGCGATCAAGGCGCATATCGACAACTGGCGCTGGCAGGGCGTGCCCTTCTACCTGCGCACCGGCAAGCGCCTGCCCAAGCGCACGACCGAGATCGTCGTCCAGTTCCGCGACGTGCCGCACTCGATCTTCACCGGCCGCGGCGCCAAGACGGTACCGAACCGGCTCGTCATCGGCATCCAGCCCGAAGAGAACATCACGCTCTCGCTCATGGCCAAGGTGCCGGGGCTCGACCGCAACGGCTTCGGCCTGCGCTCGGTGCCGCTCGCCATCACCATGCCCGACGCCTTTGCCGACCGGCAGCGCCGCATCGCGTATGAACGCCTGCTGCTCGACCTCATCGAAGGCGACCAGACGCTGTTCGTCCGCCGCGACGAAGTGGAGGCCCAGTGGGACTGGATCGATGCGATCCGTGCCGGCTGGGAGGAACAGGGACAGGAGCCGAAGACTTACACTTCCGGAAGCTGGGGACCGTCCGCCGCCATCGCGCTCGCCGAGCGTGACGGCGTCACCTGGCACGAATGAAGCCCTCCGGGACTTCTGCTTTCGCCTGAAGCTGTTGATTGAGAACGGCCGTCCGGTATCGCGCCTGCGCAGGCAAGGGTGCGGCATGATCACCGGGCTGGTCGCCATAAAAGACCAGGAGTCAAACCCATGAGCAACCTCAACCCGCCCCGGCTCAATCCGGTGGTCGAGCGCGTGACCCAGCGGGTCATCGAGCGCTCCCGCCCGAGCCGCCAGCGCTACCTCGATCTCGTCGCCTTCGAGGCCGACCGCCATTCCGACCGCAGCTTCCTGTCCTGCTCCAACCTCGCGCACGGCTTCGCCGCCTCGGGCGAGGACAAGGCCACGATCGCGGCGGGCAAGTCGATCAACCTCGGCATCGTCACCGCCTACAATGACATGCTCAGCGCCCATCAGCCCTATGGCCGCTATCCCGACCAGATGAAGCTCTACGCCCGTGAACTCGGCGCAACGGCGCAGGTCGCAGGCGGCGTGCCCGCCATGTGCGACGGCGTGACGCAGGGCTTCGACGGCATGGAGCTGTCGCTGTTCAGCCGCGACGCCATCGCCCTCTCTACCGCCGTCGCGCTCAGCCACGCGATGTTCGACGGCATGGCGCTGCTCGGCATCTGCGACAAGATCGTCCCCGGCCTCGTGATGGGCACGCTGCGTTTCGGGCACCTGCCCGCCGTGTTCGTGCCGTCGGGACCGATGCCCAGCGGCATCTCGAACAAGCAGAAGCAGCAGGTCCGCCAGCTCTACGCCGAGGGCAAGGCCGGGCGCGAGGAACTGCTCGAAAGCGAGAGCGCCAGCTACCACGCGCCGGGCACCTGCACCTTCTACGGCACCGCCAATTCCAACCAGATGATGATGGAGATGATGGGGCTGCACATTCCGGGCTCAGCCTTCGTGCCGCCCAACACTTCGCTGCGCCAGGCACTGACCCGCGCCGCCACCCACCGCCTCGCCGCGATCACCCGCAAGGGTGACGACTACCGCCCGATGGCGCATGTCGTCGACGAGAAGGCGATCATCAACGCCATTGCCGGCCTGCTGGCGACCGGCGGATCGACCAACCACGCGATCCACCTGCCCGCCATGGCGCGCGCGGCGGGCATCCTGATCGACTGGGAGGACTTCGACGAACTCTCCTCCGTCGTCCCCCTCATCACCCGCGTCTACCCCAATGGTTCGGGCGATGTGAACCACTTCCACCACGCAGGCGGCATGGCCTGGGTGGTGCGCGAACTGCTCGGCTCCGGCCTTGCCCATGCCGACATCCTGACGATCTCGGAGGGCGGCATGGATGCCTATGCCTCCGAGCCGGTGCTGGTGGACGACACCCTCGCCTGGACCCCGGCCCCCGCCAAGAGCGGCGACGACGCCATGCTCCGCACCGTCGCGGAGCCGTTCCTGCCCGACGGCGGCATGCGTCTCGTCGAGGGCAACCTCGGTCGCGGCACTTTCAAGACCAGCGCCGTGGACTCGCAGCGCTGGACCATCGAGGCCCCCTGCCGCGTGTTCGACACCCAGGAAGGCGTCAGCCAAGCGTTCAAGGCGGGCGAGCTGGACCGCGACGTCGTCGTCGTCGTTCGCTTCCAGGGCCCGCGTGCCAACGGAATGCCGGAATTGCACAAGCTGACCCCGCCGCTCGGCGTCCTGCAGGACAAGGGCTTCAAGGTGGCGCTCGTCACCGACGGGCGCATGTCGGGCGCCTCGGGCAAGGTTCCGGCGGCGATCCACGTCACTCCCGAGGCGCTGGGCGGCGGTCCGCTCGCCCACCTGCGCGACGGCGACATCGTGCGCCTCTGCGCCGAGAACGGCACCCTCTCGACCACCGCCGACCTCGCGAGCCGCGAAGCCGCGCCCACCCCAGTCGCACCAATGGGCATGGGCCGCGAACTGTTCGCGATGTTCCGCATGAACGCGGGCGGCGCCGAACAGGGCGGCTCCTCGATGCTGGAGCTGGCGGGGCTGTGAGCGTGACCGACCTCGTCGCCGTCGACATCGGCGGCACCCACGCCCGCTTCGCACTCGCCTCGATCGCAGAGGACGGCGCGATCATCCTGGGCGAGCCGGCCACGCTCCACACCAAGGACCACGGCAGCTTCCAGCTTGCCTGGCAGGCGTTCCGCGACATGAACGGCGGCACCCTGCCCGATGCCGTCGCCATGTCGGTCGCGGGGCCGGTCGGCGGCGAGGTCATCAAGTTCACCAACAACCCCTGGATCCTGCGCCCCGCGCGGATCGAGGAGATGCTGGGACCCAGACGCCAGACCATCGTCAACGACTTCGCCGCCGTCGCCCACGCCGTCGCGCGGGCCGACGCCAGCGAGTTCCTGCACCTCGCGGGGCCGCAGGACGCGCCCTTGCCCGAAGTCGGCGCGATCAGTGTGCTCGGCCCGGGCACCGGCCTCGGCGTCGCGTATCTCCTGCGCGATGGGACGACCTATCACGTCCAGGCGACCGAGGGTGGCCACATCGATTATGCCCCGCTCGACCTGATCGAGGACGCCATTCTTGCCCGCCTGAGGAAGCGCCATAACCGAGTCTCGGTGGAGCGCGTGGTGTCGGGCCCCGCCATCGTCGACATCTACCACGCCCTCGCCGCGATGGAGGGCAAGGCGGTGCTCGAAAAGAGCGACGTCGATATCTGGACCTACGGCACTTCGGGCGAGGACAGCATCGCCGAAGCCGCCGTGGACCGCTTCTGTCTTGCGCTCGGCGCGGCGGCGGGTGACTATGCGCTGGCGCATGGCGCCGGCGGCGTCGTCATCGCGGGAGGGCTGGGCTACCGGATCCGCGACACCATCCTCAAGTCCGGCTTCGCCGAGCGTTTCACCGCCAAGGGCCGCTTCGCCGGCATGATGGCGAAGCTGCCGGTCAAGCTCATCACCCATCCGCAGCCCGGCCTGTTCGGCGCGGCGGCCGCCTTCGCAAGGGAGCACCTCCAGTAATGACGACCCTCTCCGCCGCCGTCGAAAAGGTCATGCGTCTCGCACCCGTCATCCCGGTGCTGGTGATCGAGGATATCGAGCACGCCCTGCCGATCGCCGAGGCGCTCGTCGCCGGCGGGTTGCCCGCGCTCGAAGTGACGCTGCGCACCGAATGCGCGATCGAGGCGATCAAGGTGATGAAGCAGGTCCCCGGCGCCATGGTCGGCGCGGGCACCGTGCTCACCCCGGACGACCTTGCCCGCTCGATCGACGCAGGCGCCGAGTTCATCGTCTCGCCCGGCCTCACCCCCACGCTGGGCCAGGCTGCGCTCGACACCGGCATCCCGTTCCTGCCCGGCACCGCCAATGCCAGCGACGTGATGCTGGCGCTGGAGATGGGCTTCGACCGGTTGAAGTTCTTCCCCGCCATGGCCGCCGGCGGCCCGCCCGCGCTGAAGGCGATCTCCGCCCCGCTGCTCGCCGCGCGGTTCTGTCCCACCGGCGGCGTCACCCCCGAGAACGCGGCCGAGTGGCTCGCCCTCGACGCGGTGCTCTGCGTCGGTGGCAGCTGGATGGTCCCCAAGGGCAAGCCCGACCCGGCGAAGATCGAGGTGGCCGCGCGCCTGGCGGCGGGTCTCGGCCGGTGAGCGCGGGGTCGGCACAGGCTCTCGGCACCGTCGACGCGCTCGACGCCCGCCTGCGGGAACTCCACAAGCTCACCGCCCAGACCCCGCTGTTCAACCCCGTGTTCCAGCTCGGCCTTGAACTGTCGCGGCTGCTGGAGACAGGCGAGATGAGCCTCGACCACATCGAGGCGCTCGTCGCCGAGATGGACTGCGAGGGCCTGCGCGCCCGCGCCGCCCGTCTCGACCGCGTCCTCGAGACCGTGCCGATCGAAGACAACGACGCCCTGCTCGACGAAGCTGCGGCCAACACTGCCGCCGACGACGACTTCAGCGCCTTCGCGGTGCGCTGGCAGCGGCCAGCAGCCCACGTCGTGTTCACCGCACACCCCACCTTCCTCCTCACCGCCGACCAGACCGAGGCGGTTACCTCTTCCGCCTCGCGCGGCGATTTCAGCGAGGCGTCCGTCTGCGTGGCCTCGCCGGCGCGCGACACCATCACGCTCGACTACGAGCACGACGCCGCGATGGCCGCAATCGCGCGCGGCCAGAAGGCGCGCGACCGCATCGTCGGGCGCCTGCTCGACCTTGCCGCTGCCCGCTGGCCCAAGCGCTGGAAGGGCCTGTCGCCCATGCCGGTGCGCTTCGCTCACTGGGTCGGCTACGACATGGACGGGCGCACCGACATCTCGTGGTCCACATCGATCCGTTACCGGCTGGAGGAAAAGGCCCAGCGCCTCGCCGCCTACGCGCAGAGCCTCGAAAAGGTCGCGCCCGAAATTGCGGCGCAGCTCAGCCGCGCCCACGCCCACACCGCTGAAGTGGCGGGCGCCTTCAAGCAGGACCTCACAGACCCCGAGGCCCTGTCCGCCGCCGCCAACGGCCTCACTGCCGAGCATCCCGACAAGCTCGTCAGCCTCGAAAGCGTCATCACCCGGCTCGAGGAAGACGCCCGCCACGCCGACCAGGACCAGGCCCGCGCGCTGCTGGTCGTCGCCGCCGCGATGCGCGCGGACGGCCTCGGCATGGGCTGGATCCATTTCCGCGTGAACGCCTCGCAGCTCCAGAACGCGATCCGCCGCCGCCTCGACCCCGACGGCAAGCTCAGCCTCGCCAGCCAGGCGGCGCTGGTGCGGATGCGCGAGCTGCTCGCCGAAGTGAAGCCACTGCGCTCCAACTTCGCGGCGCTGGCGATCGAGAATTCCACCGCCGTGCGCCAGTTCCTCGCGATGGCGCAGATTCTCGGCCACATCGACGCTGATTCGCCCATTCGCATGCTGGTGGCCGAGTGCGAGGAGCCGACCACCGTCCTTGCCGCGCTCTACTTCGCCCGCATGTTCGGGATCGACGACAAGGTCGACGTCTCGCCGCTGTTCGAAACCGAGAACGCGCTGGAACACGGCGGCCGGTTCCTCGACGCCGTGCTCGCCGAGCCAGCCTACCGCGACTACGCCCGCAAACGCGGCCGCGTTGCGATCCAGACGGGCTTCTCGGACGCCGGCCGCTTCGTCGGCCAGGTCCCCGCCGCGCTGGCGATCGAGCGCCTGCAGGGCCGGCTTGCCGAAGCCATGGCCGCGAACGGCCTGTCCGACGTGTCCGCGCTGGTGTTCAATACCGGCGGCGAATCGATGGGGCGCGGCTGCCACCCCTCCTCCATCGACGACCGCTTCGACTGGCAGATGTCTCCGTGGGCCCGCCGCCGCTTCCTGCGCGCCGCGATCCGGCTGGAGCCCGAAGTGTCGTTCCAGGGCGGCGATGGCTACCTCTGGTTCGGCTCCGACGAACTGGCGCTCGCCACTCTGACCCGCATGATGGAACGCCCGCTCTGGGCCGCCAACGTCAACGCGCCGACCGACCCGTTCTACCGCCGCACCGACCTCAGCCTCGACTTCTATCGCGCGATCCGGGGCGTCCAGCACGACCACCTCGAATCGACGACCTACAGCCGCGCGATCACTGCCTTCGGGCTCGGCCTGCTCAACGACACCGGCAGCCGCAAGGCGCGCCGCCAGTCCGACCTCGCCTCGGACCGGACGATGAGCCTGCGCCAGATCCGCGCCATCCCGCACAACGCGATCCTGCAGCAGCTGGGCTATCCGGTGAACGTGATCGCTGGCATCGGCACCGCGGCGGACGGCAACCGCGAGGAGATCGCCGGGCTCCTGCGCGAATCCGCGCGCGGGCGGCAGATCGTCCGGCTGGCGCGCGCCGCCAACGCGCTCGCCTCGATCAAGACGGTCTCGGCCTACGGCGAGCTGTTCAACTCGGCCTACTGGGCCAGCCGCCCCTATCGCGGCGACGAACAGCACATCGCCGACGCCTGCCTGAAGCTCGCGGAATACCTCACCAAGGACGACCGTACCGGCGTCTACCGCCGCCTCGCCTCGCGCCTTCGGGTCGATGCCCTCAAGTTGCACCGCCTGCTCGAACTGATCCCGGACGAGGCCCCGCTAAAGGACCGCGAGCATACCCGCCGCAGCCTCGGCGTGCTCCAGAGCCTGCGCATCGCGCTGTTCCAGCACATGTTCCTGCGCGCGGTGATGGTGCCGCAGTTCAGCCGCGCCAACGACATCAGCCGCGACGACGTGCTGGAGATGTTCTTCACCTTGCGCGTCGAGGATGGCCTCGCCCAGCTGCGCCGCGCCTTTCCCATCCATTTCCCTTCGATCGGCGACTTCGCGGTGGACGAGCCGAGCGACTACCCCGACTCCAGCGCAACTGGCTACGCGGGCATCCACAAGGACTACATCGACCCGATCGCGCGGTCCTATGCGCTGTCCCTGAGGATCACCACGGCGCTGGCGAACGAGTTCGGCGCCCACGGTTGATGCGAATCCTCCCTGTCGCGGCGCGACGGGGAGGATCTCTGGCGATCACGCCCGGCACGCCGCCAGCTCGGCCCTCAGTGTTGCGACCAGCTCCGACGCCGGCATCGCTCGGGCCAGCGGCGCGCCCTGCCCGGCCCACTGCGCGCCGAAACCATGCTCACCGCGCGCCTTGGCGGCGGCGTTGAGCGCTTTTCCGGCGTGATAGGCGATGGGATAGTCAGGCACCTGGCGGTCTCCCACCTGCGCCGAAAGCGCGGTGAAGCGGTTGGCCAGAGCGCGCGCAGGGCGACCGGAGACCAGCCGCGTTAGGGTCGTGTGCCACGCCCCCGGCCCAGCCAGTGCGGCGCGGTAAGCCTCGTCGGCGGCGGACTCGGGGCAGCCGATGAAGGCGGTCCCCAACTGCGCCGCGACCGCGCCGAGGTCGAGCGCAGCGGCGATCCCCGCGCCGTCCATGATGCCGCCCGCGGCAATGACAGGGGCCAATCCCTCGTGCACCAGCAGCCGGGTCAGCGCCATGGTGCCGAGCGCGTCGTCGGGCGCGGCGGGATCGAACACGCCGCGGTGCCCGCCGGCCTCGATCCCCTGCGCGACGATTCCGTCGATGCCCGCGCCCGCGACGAGGCGCGCTTCTTCCGCGCTGGTGGCGGTGGCCAGCAGCAGCACGCCGCGCTCGTGCAGGGAGGTGATCACATCGGCGGAGGGCAGGCCGAAGTGGAAGCTGACCACCGGGGGTCCCTGCTCGATCATCAAGGCGACCATGTCCGCGTCGTCGGCGAAGCTGGTGTAGCCCGGCTGCAAGGCTTCGGGCGGCTCCGCACCGAACTCGACGAACAGGGAGCGCAGCCAGTCGATCCACCCCGCCTCGCGCCCGGCATCCGCCACCGGAGTGGCATGGACGAACAGGTTGACGTTGAACGGCCGGGACGTGCGCGCGCGAACCTCGTCGATCATGGCTCGCGCGCCTGCTGCGTCGGTCGCGCCCAAGCCGATCGAGCCCAGCGCCCCTGCGTTCGAAACTTCGGCGGCGAGCTGCGGCGTGCTTGTACCCGCCATGGGCGCCTGGATGAGAGGGACCTCAAGCCCGAGGCGATCACGCAGCGTCATGTCTCAATTCCCTAGCGCCGGTCCTCGACGGTGTCGGCGCAGCTACTCCATCATCCCCAGCAGCGTCTGGATATTGCAGGTCGCGAAGCCGACGGTGCTGTCAGAGATGCCATAAGGAATGAGCAGTTGCTCGCCCACCTTGAGCGCGCCGCAGGTGTAGACCACGTTGGGCACGTAGCCCGAACGA
Organism: Novosphingobium sp. GW821-FHT09E05; assembly: GCF_059416165.1. Classification (NCBI taxonomy): domain Bacteria; kingdom Pseudomonadati; phylum Pseudomonadota; class Alphaproteobacteria; order Sphingomonadales; family Sphingomonadaceae; genus Novosphingobium; species Novosphingobium sp. GW821-FHT09E05. Next base: position 542,094 of record NZ_JBWKOQ010000001.1, on the reverse strand, counting down.
TCCGCGTTCTCCGCCGTCAGCACCGGTTCGGGCGTACGGGCGAGTACCTTGCTCGGATCCTTGCGGTCGAGCAGTGCGCAGCCAAGCGCGTACTTGCGCATCGCGCCGACACCGTGCGTAAACATCAGCCAGCCTTCCTCGGTCGGAATAGGGCTGCCGCAGTTGCCGATCTGGATGAACTCCCAAGGGTACTTCGGCTCCATCAGGAGGATGCCTTCGTCCTCCCAATGGTCGATCGTGTCGGACTTGAGGAGGAACAGGTTCTTGCCGTCCTGCCGCCCGACCATCGCGAAGCGGCCGTCGATCTTCTCGGGGAACAGCGCCATGCCCTTGTTGCGCCCGGCGGCGCCGCGGATAGGCTCGAGATCGAAACTGCGGAAGTCGCGGGTGCGCAGCAGTTCCGAGCGGATCGAGCTGCCCGAATAGGCGGTATAGGTGCCCACCCATTCGAAATCGCCGCCGCCATGGTCGAATCGCACGAGCCGCAGGTCTTCCAGGCCGCCGCGCTGCTGCTCGGTGATCGGGAAGATGACAGTGTTCGACAGGCTGGATTCGGCGTGGCGATGGACCGAGACGGTGCCGTCTGCGTCGACCTGATCTTCCTCGTCGAGTTCAACCGATGTGGCGAATGCGGCCTGGGGCCAGAGACAGAATTCCCCGTCGGGCTCGGCAATGCCTTCGCGAAAGGCGATCGAACTGATGTGCCCCTCGCCCACCGCGCGCAGGGACATGATGAAGCGCACGCAGCCGTCCTGCATGCCCGACTGATCGGGCGACGGCACGATCGAGGGGTTCATCAGCGCTGCGGCGGCGAAAGTGTACTCGTGGCAGAAATACGAGCCGATCAGCCGCTGCTTGGTCTCGGAATAGGCTTCAGGATCGAGTTCAAGATTTACCGCCACTTCGTCGAAGCGGTCGGCGAAAATGCGCTCGGTCTGCCAGTGACGTTCCTTGAAGTCGCGAAGCACGCGCTCGTATTCGGTCGCGGCACGCTCTTCCGTGAGAGCGGCGACGTCCTCGACGAGTTGTAGGGCCCGCCCGCCCGGTGCGTTCTTCGCCTGCCAGCCCAGGTGGAACGGGCGCAGGACCACCCGCGCCGGATCGGCATGCAGGCGGGTTTCGAAGATACGAAGCGGATCAGACCAGGCGTTCTCGGGCCGGTTCAAGCGGGTCTCCTTCCCGGGAGATTGGGGCAGTCGTGGAGGGCTCGTGGACCAGCTTCATAAGCGCATAATGCGACAACTGGAAGGCCAGTATGGACTCCGCGCCGCAATTCGCATTGGCGCCCCGGGGGGTCACCCCGTCCCGGCAACGGCCCGTCGCAACGTCGCCGAGGACGGCGCCGCGGTCGTTGTCTCCGAAGAACCAGCGCCATGCGACCAGCGCGTGCTCGCGCCAGAAGGCGCCGCTGGTGGCGTTCCACGCGGACTGCGCCGCCTCGATGGCGGCCTGCGCTTCGAGGGGCTGCTGGTCGAACGGCAGGTAGCCGAAATCGCGGTGGAAGCTTTCCGAGCCGATGGGACGGAACTGGCCTTTGGCGGAAACCTGCTGGGCGCAGATCCATCGCAGGGTTTCCAGTCCAGCGTCGGTCCAGTCCTCGCGGCCGAGCGCCATGCCGGCCTCGATGAGCGCCTGCGACAGGCGGGGGTTGTCGTAGCCGAGCACGGTCTCGAACCACGCCCAGTCCGGTCGCCGCCCTTCGCCGAGCAGGCGCATCAGGAAGTCGCCTCCGCGCTCGACCAGCGTGCGCGACGCGGCATGACCCGGGTCACGGCGCAGCACCGCACAGGCGCCGAGCATGGTGAAGGCGATGGCGCGGGGCGAACCGAGGGGGGCTATCGTCTTGAGGACTTCCTCGTAGAGATGCAGCCCCCACTGCGCGAGGCCGTCGTCGGGCGCCCGCTCATAGGTCTGGCCGAGAGCCCAGACAGCGCGGCCGTTGGAATCCTCGGAGCCCTCGTCCTCGCACCAGCTGCGGTCGAAGCGCATGAAGTTGCGGAAGCGCTGCAGATCGGGATTCCAGGCGAACTGCACAAAAGCGGCGTAGGCGAGGCTCCACTTCATCCGCTCGGCGGCGGGCATGCCTTGCGCGACGTTCATGAGCATCAGCGCCCGCGCATTGTCGTCGAGGCAGTAGCCATGGCGCCGGTCCGGCACCACGCCGATGGAGTGCTGGTACATGCCCGTCCCGTCGCTCATCGCGAGCACGGCGGAAAGGCCGGGGGTCGCCGTCAGCGGCGGCGCCTCGGGCTCGGCCGGAAGCGCGGCGGCGGCCAGCCGGGCAGTGGCATCGGCGAAGCGCGGCCAGATCGTTTCGCGGCCGCGGGCATAGGCGCGGCGCTGCATCGCCGCCATCTCGGCGGGAGCGTCGAGCAGCGCATTGACGGCGCGGGCGATCGCTTCGCTCGAATTGGCCTCGATCAGTTTGCCGACATCCTGCGCCAGGAGTTCGCGGGCATGGACGTAAGGGGTCGACACCACCGCCTTGCCCAGCGCCACCGCATAGCTCAGCGTACCGGAGGTGGACTGCTGCAACCCGGGATAAGGCGTGAGGTAGATGTCGCAGGCTTCGAGCTGGTCGAGCAGTTCGGGGGTGTCGAGAAAGCGGTTGTCCCAAGCGATGTGGCGCGCGACGCCCAGCTCCTGCGCGAGGCCGGCGAGCTTGTCACGGTACGCCTCGCCGTCACGAGCGACGAGATTGGGGTGGGTCGCGCCGACGATGCGGTACAGCGCCTCGGGATGGCGCTCGACGATCGCGGGGAGCGCGCGGATCGCGTGCTCCAGACCCTTGCCCGGCCCGAGCAGGCCGAAGGTCATGAGGACCTTGCGCCCCGTCAGGCCGAGGAGCGCCTTGAACTCCTCCTGTCTGCCGAACGGACGGTCCGGGGCGCCGTGGTCGATCACTTCGATGATGCGCGCGGGGGCGCCGTAGACCTGCTCGAGCAGATCCTGCGACTGGCGCGACATGACCATGATCCGCGAGGCACGGGTAACGAGGTGACGCAGGATCGTGCGCTGGCGCTCCGAGGGTTCGCTGAGCACGGTGTGGAGCGTGAGTACCAGCGGCGCTGCCAGCCGATCGACGAAGTCGAGCACCATCTCTCCGTCGAGGCCGCCGAAAATTCCGTATTCGTGCTGGAGCCAGACCGCATCGACGCCCGATTCGTTGATCCGCCGAGCGGCGGCGGCGTAAGCCTCGGGATCGTCGAAAGCGATCGTGCCTGCGACCCCGGTGTAATCGAGCGGCGCCCGGGGATCGTCGAGCGCGTGGACGTCCACTTCGATCTCGGGATGATGATCGCGCAGCTTTTCGAAGATATCGGTGGTGAATGTCGCAATGCCGCATTTGCGCGGCGCGAAGTTGCCCACCAGTGCTAGGCGCATGGCCTGGCTCGTCAGCGGCGGCAGTCCGTCGAAAATCGAATGGACATCCGCCGTTTCGCGGCCATTCTGGAAGTCGTGGGATAGAGGCAGATGGGCCATGCGCACCCCGTTAACGAGAGATGAAAGTATCTCCTGCTTAAGTCCCTACCACCGATTCAGTTTCACGCTGCACTGCAAAAAACAGGCCAGCCGTTATCCGGGATCGATATCGTGCGCAGACTGTGGGAATTGAGCTCACTTTTGACCGCTATTGCCGACGGAAGAGTGGAAGCACCGTCAGCCGGTTGCCAGCAGCAGGAATGATCTGGCGGACGTTTCCAGCAGCCGCGTGTCGGGCGAACCGGGCAGGATCGCGGCGAGAAGATCGGTGTCCTTGAGCAGCATCTTGGCGCCATGCGCGAAGGCGCGCGCCTCGGGGACGCGGGCGTAGACCTCGAAACCGAAGCTGCGACCCGAACTGGCGTTGATCAGTTCGGCCAGCGCCTTGCGCTCCACTCCCAGCGCTTCGCCCGCCTGCAGCGCGGCCTGCGCAAGGCCCATGTTAGCCGCCATCAGCGCGTTGTTGACGATCTTGGCTTTCTGCCCCGCACCGACCGGACCAAGCAGGACGATCAGCTTGCCGAAGCTCTCGAACACGCCCCGCGCCTGCTCGAAGGCCGCCGCCGAGCCGCCGCACATCACCGTCATCGTGCCCGCCTGCGCGCCGGGCGAGCCGCCGCTGACCGGCGCATCGACCATGGCCACGCCCTGCACCGCGCAGAGCCGCTCGACCGCCTCGGCCGTTTCGGGCAGGACCGTCGAGTGGAGCGCCAGCAGGCTGCCGGGCTTCATCGCCGGTACCAGTTTCGCGCAGATATCGAGCACGTCTTCGTCGTTGACCACGCAGAGCCCGACATGGTCGCAGGCCGCGCCCAGTTCCTCGACGCTGGCGGCGACCGTGGCGCCTGCTTCGGCGAACTCGGTCGCCGCCTCAGGTCGCCGCGCCCAGACAGTCAGCGGGAACTTGCCCAGCATGCGGTGCGCCATCGGGCCGCCCTGGCTGCCGATGCCGATGAAGCCGGTCTGGATGGCGGGCATGCGTGTCTCTCCTCTATCCTCTGCACGTTGCAAAGCGCGAGGCGCGCCCGGTGTCCAGCGTGAGGCCATCCACCATCGTCGGGGCGGCGCGAATACCGCCCTTCGTCATACTCCCTAGCTTCGTTCGTCATCCCCGCGCAGGCGGGGATTCATCTCCCGATGCTTGCCCTGCCGGAGGTCATCAACGGAGTTCCCGCCTCTGCGGGAATGACGAAGAATGGGCGGGGCCGCGGCGGATGGGGGCCTTGCCCGCAAATTCACTGCGATGGACTTCGCGGTCCCGCTTTCCTATGTTTCGTCCTCACGCAACAATTTACCAACGGGGATGCCATGGCCTCGGCCTCTCAAAGCGCTGCGCAAAGCCTGCAAACGCTCCGCGATCTGCTCGCTCCGATTTTCGGCGCAGAGCGCGCCGACTGGGCGCTCGCCGCGCTCTCCATCGACCCGGCACTCAGCGGCGCGGCCGACCGCGCCAGCCGGGCGCAAGTGGCGATGGCCCTCAACGCCGCACTGTTCCTCGACCTGCTCGGCCGCGTGCCGACCGCTGCGCGCTATGTCTCGGAAATGCGGGCACGGGGCGAGCCCATCGTCTTCGACCACGGCGCCCTGCGCACGATCGACGGCGAGACCGGCGCTCTCCCCTCCGGCCACACAGCGTTCCTCCGCTTCCTCGCTCCGCTGGGCTACGAGGTGCGGGGGCTCTATCCCCTGCCCGCGCTGACGATGACCGGCCGCGCCTTCGTACAGGTGGACCTGCCCGAGGCGGTGCCCCAGTTCTTCGTCTCCGAGCTTCACATCGACCAGCTTGCCGAGCCCGCGCAAGCTGCGGCGGCGAAGGTTTTCGGCGCCTCCACCGACCCGCTGGGCGAGGCCGAATGGCTCGCCCTGAACTCGATCGGCCGCCACGGCGACTGCACGATCGAGGAAGGCACCGTCATCCTCAAGGGCGCGCTGCGCACCTTCGAACGCCAGCACCCCACCCCTGCCCTTGCCGACTACGAGGTCCTGCTCGCCCACAGCAAGGAAGCCGCCTGGATCGCCACAGAAGGGAACGCCTTCAACCACGCGACCACCCGCGTGCCGGACGTCGAGGCTCATGCCGAGGAGCTGAAGGCCGCCGGCTACCCGCTGAAACCCTCCGTCGAAGTGTCCCGCAGCGGCCGCGTGCGCCAGACCGCGATCCTCGCCGACAAGGTCGCCCGCCCGTTCCGCCTGCCCGACGGCAGCGAGACGACGCTCGACGTCCCGGGCTCGTTCTTCGAATTCATCAGCCGCGACGTCGATCCCGGGACCGGCAAGCTCGATCTCACCTTCGACAGCGGCAACGCGACCGGCATCTTCGCCGTGACGAGAGACAGGTGACCATGCTGCGCTCCTTCGACCCCGCCAGCGGCGAACGCGTATGGGAAGGCGAAGAAGCCGGACCCGAGGCCGTCTCCGCCGCGCTCCTGCGCGCCCGCAAGGCGTTTCCCGCCTGGGCCGCCTTGCCGGTTTCGGCGCGCGTCGCCGTGGCCGAGCGCTACCGCGCCGCGCTCGAAAGCCGCAAGGACGCCATCGCCGAAATCATCTCGCGCGAAACCGGCAAGCCCCTCTGGGAGACCCGCACCGAACTCGCCTCGATGATCGGCAAGGTCGGCCTCTCGATCGCCGCGCAGGCCGAGCGCGCGGGCGAGAAGCGCAGCGACATGCCGTTCGGGCAGGCCGTGCTGCGCCACCGCCCGCACGGGGTCATGGCGGTTCTCGGTCCGTTCAACTTCCCCGGCCACCTGCCCAACGGCCACATCGTCCCCGCCCTCCTCGCGGGCAACACGGTGGTGTTCAAACCCTCCGAAATGACCCCCGCAACCGGCGCCGCCATGGCCGCATGCTGGGCCGAGGCGCTGGCGGACCATCCCCATGTCTTCCAGTGCATCCAGGGCGCGCGCCAGACCGGCGAGGCGCTGCTGGCCGGCCATATCGACGGACTGCTGTTCACCGGCTCGGCCGGCGCGGGCGCGCATTTCCGCCGTACGTTCGCCGACCGCCCCGACGTCATCCTCGCGCTCGAACTCGGCGGCAACAACCCCCTGATCGCATGGGATGCCGAGGATCTGGAGGAAGCCGCGTCGGTCGTCGTCCAGTCCGCCTTCATCACCAGTGGCCAGCGCTGCTCCTGCGCCCGGCGCCTGATCGTGCCCGACACCGCCTTCGGCACCGCGCTGGTCGATGCCGTGGCCGCAATCGCCGACCGCGTGGTCATCGGCGCCTGGAACGAGACGCCCGAGCCGTGGTTCGGCCCGCTCATTTCCGACGCCGCCGCCGCCAGCGCCAGGGCCAGCTTCGACGGCCTCGTCGCGCGCGGGGCCCAGATCATCCGCCCGTTCTCCGGCGTCGAGGGCCGCTCCGCCGCCTTCGTCACCCCGGCGATGCTCGACGTGACCGGGACTTTCGTGCCCGACGAGGAAATCTTCGCCCCCGTCCTCCAGGTCAGCCGCGTGCCGGACTTCGACGCGGCGATCGAGGCCGCGAACAACACCCGCTTCGGCCTTTCCGCCGGGCTCATCAGCGCCGACGACGCGCTGTGGCAGCGCTTCCTCGTCGAGGGCCGCGCGGGCGTCGTCAACCGCAACCGCCCGACCACCGGCGCGGCGGGCTCGATGCCCTTCGGGGGCCTCGGCGACAGCGGCAACCACCGCCCGAGCGCCTACTATGCCGCCGATTACTGCGCCTATCCGGTCGCCAGCTTCGAGGCGGCGGACGCCGGCGGAAACGCCGGCGCCCTCGCCGGCAAGCTGCGGGCATGAGCCTCACCGGCGAAGAACAGGACCTCCTCGCCCCCGTCGAGCGCGCGCCGATCCTGTCGCGCACGCTCGAATGGGCCTCGATCAACAGCGGCACCGGCAACCTCGACGGCCTCGCCGCGATGGCCGGCTACCTCGCCGATGCTTTCGCGCAGCTACCCGGCGACGTGCGGCTGGTCGAGCCTGCGCCGATCGAGAAAGTCGATGCGCAGGGCCAGCTACGCGAGGTCGGCCATGGCCGCCATCTGGTCGTCTCGGTCCGCCCCCAGGCGGCGCGCCGGGTGATCCTGACCGGGCACATGGACACCGTGTATTCCCGCGAGCATCCCTTCCAGAAGTGCGAGTGGCTCGACCAGGACACCCTCAACGGCCCCGGCACCGCCGACATGAAGGGCGGCCTCGCGCTGATGCTGGCAGGCCTCGCCGCCTACGAGACCAGCGGCCCGACGCTCGGCTACGACGTGCTCATCAACAGCGACGAGGAGACCGGCTCGCTCTCCTCCGCCGCGCTGATCGCGCAGTTGGCGCAGGGCAAGCTGGCGGCACTGACTTACGAGCCCGCGCTGCCCGATGGCTCGATGGCCCGCGCGCGGCCGGGCTCGGGCAACTACGCCGCCGTGGTGACGGGCCGCTCCGCCCACGCCGGACGCAACCCGCAGGACGGCCGCAACGCCCTCGTCGCAGCATCCGACCTTGCGATGCGCCTCGCCGCCGGAGTGCGCGAGGGGCTGACGATCAATCCCGCGCGGATCGAGGGCGGCGCGCCGAACAACACCGTGCCCGACCTCGCCATCCTGCACTTCAACCTGCGCCCGCGCACGCCTGAACTGGCCGAAGCCGCGCGCGCCCTCATCGACACCGCCGTCGCCGATGTGAGCGCCGCGCACGAGGTGCAGGTCCACGTCCACGGCCACGTCTCGCGCCCGCCCAAGCCGATTACCCCGCGCACCGAAGCCCTGTTCGGCCTCGTCAGCCGGGCCGCCGCCGACCTCGACCAGCCGATGCGCTGGCAGGACACCGGCGGGGTCTGCGACGGCAACAACATCGCCGCCTGCGGCGTCCCCGTGCTCGACACGATGGGCGCGCTCGGCGGCTCGATCCATTCGCCGCAGGAGTTCCTGATCGCCCCTTCCCTCGACGCCCGCGCCCGCCTCACCGCCCTCGTGATGCACCGCCTCGACCGCTTCGGAGTACCGGCATGACCTTCCTGCTCCGAACCGCGCACGAGAAGGACCTCGAATCGCTCTACCGCATGGCCAAGGGCACCGGCGGCGGCTTCACCAACCTGCCGCCTGACCGCCCGACCCTCGCCGCCAAGCTGGAGCGCGCGGCGAAGAGCTTCGCGCGCGACGACGGGCAGATCGCCAACGACCTCTTCGTCTTCATCCTCGAGGACACCACCGACGGCAAGGTGCGCGGCACCTGCCAGGCGTTCTCGCAGGTGGGCACCGAACTGCCTTTCTACTCGTACCGGATCGGGCGCATCACCCAGCATTCCAAGGAACTGGACCGCACCTTCCGCGCCGAGATGCTGACGCTCTGCACCGATCTCGACGGCGCCAGCGAGGTAGGCGGCCTCTACCTCGACGCCACCGAGCGCTCGGCGGGCGTGGGCAAGCTGCTGGCGCGCAGCCGCTACCTGTTCATCGCCATGCACCGGCAGCGCTTCGGCGAGATGACGCTGGCCGAACTGCGCGGCGCCATCGACGACGCCGGCAACTCGCCGTTCTGGGACGGCCTCGCCGGCCGCTTCTTCGACATGAGCTTCCGCGACGCCGACGAGTTCAACGGCACCCACGGCAACCAGTTCATCGCCGACCTCATGCCCAAGCACCCCATCTATACCGCGCTGCTTTCCGAAGCTGCGCGGCAGGTGATGGGCCAGCCGCACTACTCCGGCCGCCCGGCGATGCGGATGCTGGAGAGCGAGGGCTTCGCCTTCCAGAACTACGTCGACATCTTCGACGGCGGCCCGACCATGATTGCGCGTACCGACCAGATCAGGACGATACAGGAAGCGCGGACGGTGACGGTCTCTGGCATCGTGCCGGGCTCTGACGAGCCGACGCACCTCGTCGCGACCGGGCGCCTGGCCGATTTCCGCGCCTGCCTCGGCCGGGTCGGCGAGGACGGTTCGCTCGACGAGGCGGCTGCGGCGTTGCTCGGGATCGGCGCGGGGGATGTGGTTACTTACGCGCCGGCTTGAGATTCGGGAGAGTTTTTCACGCGAAGACGCGGAGGCGCAGAGATGTCGTCCCGCGCCGCAGTCTCTCTCTTCAGGACGGGAGGACGGGTCCATCAATCTACCCCGTCGCCCCCGCGAAGGCGGGGGCCCCGCTTCCTTGCGCCATCAAAGAACAAGCGGGGTCCCCGCCTACGCGGGGACGACGGGATTCATGGAGTCTACGTCATCTTTGCGTCTCCGCGCGCCAATCCCCCTGCTCTTCTCCGCGTCTCCGCGCCTCCGCGTGACCCCATGACAGCGCGCAATCACCAAGCTAGGCTCACCCCATGCTCCAAGAGATCAACTTCGACGGCATCGTCGGCCCCAGCCACAACTACGCCGGGCTGAGCCTGGGCAATCTCGCCTCGGCCAGGAACTTCGGCAAGGTCTCCGCCCCCCGTGCGGCGGCGCTTCAGGGGCTCGCCAAGATGCGCGCCAACCTTGAGCGCGGACTGCAGCAGGGGTTCTTCCTGCCCCAGCGCCGCCCCGACGAAGGCTGGCTGCGGCAGCTCGGCACCACGATCGAGGCCGCCAGCCCAACGCTGCGCGCCAATGCGCTGTCGGCCTCGTCGATGTGGGCCGCCAATGCCGCGACCGTGTCGCCCGCGCCCGACGCCGCCGACGGGCGCTGCCACCTGACCGTCGCCAACCTCGTGACGATGCCCCACCGCAGCCACGAATGGCGCGAGACGCTGGCGCAGTTGCAGATCGCCTTCGCGTCGGAGCACTTCGCCGTCCACGCCCCGGTCCCCGCTCCCTTCGGCGACGAGGGCGCGGCCAACCACATGCGGCTGTGCGCAGGCCACGGCGCGCCGGGCGTCGAAGTCTTCGTCTACGGCGTCACGGGCGGCCCCTTCCCCGCGCGCCAGCACCGCGAGGCGAGCGAGGCGGTCGCACGCATCCACGGCCTCTCGCCCGAGCGCACCGTGTTCGCGCGCCAGTCCGACGAGGCGATCGCGGCTGGGGCGTTCCACAACGACGTCGTCGCCGTGGCGAACGAGCGGGTACTGTTCACGCACGAACTCGCCTTCGCCGACCGCGAGGGCTTCTACGCCGAACTGCGCGCCAAGCTGCCAGAGGTCGAGATCGTCGAAGTCCCCGCAGCCTCCGTCAGCCTCGCCGACGCCATCGCCTCGTACCTGTTCAACGCCCAGCTGGTCACGCTGCCCTCGGGCGCAATGGCGCTGGTCCTGCCGCAGGAAGCGCGCGAGACGCCCTCCGTCTGGCGCTGGCTGGAGGCGCACGTCGCCGGCAACGGTCCGATCCGCCACCTTTTCGTCCACGACCTGCGCGAGTCCATGGCCAACGGCGGCGGCCCTGCCTGCCTGCGCCTGCGCGTGGTGGCCGACCCTGCGACCATCGACCCGCGCTTCATGGCGACGCCGGAGAAGCTCGGCCGCATCGAGGCGCTGGTCGCTCGGCTGTGGCCCGAACGAATCGCCGTCGACGACCTGTCCGACCCCTCCCTCTGGCGCGCCTGCCTCGATGCGCGGGCCTCGCTCTGCGTAGAACTGGGGCTGGCGGAACTGGACCGCGCTGAGTTCTGACGTCGTCCCGGCCGACCGGGGACGACGCCAGAACGCAACCGGGCTTTCGCGTTTTGCAATGGTCCCTCCACAACTTCCCTGCATATAGAGACAATGGCCACCGTCTCCCCTCCCGTCCGCACCCCCGTCCTCCCCGAACCGATCCGCGCCGTCATCTTCGACATGGATGGCACCCTGCTCGACACCGAAGCCGCGCAGCACCGCGCCTTCGAGGCGACCGGCGAGGCGCTGGGCTGGCCGCTGGGGCACGACATCCTCGATGGCATGGTGGGCATCTCGCGAGATCTCAACCAGCTCATGCTCGCCGAAAAGCTCGGCCCGGACTTCCCGCTGGCGCAGTTCTACGAAGATTCCGACGTGCTGTTCGAGGCGGCGGTCGATGCCGGGCTGCCCCTACGCCCGGGTGCCCGGCTCATCCTCGACCACTTCCGCGACACCGGCGTGGCGCTGGCGCTCTGCACCTCGACCATGGGCGGCAAGGCGCAGGCGCGGCTCGCGCAGGCGGGGCTGCTGGACTACTTCGACGTGGTGGTGACGCGCAGCGACGTGACCCATGCCAAGCCGCACCCCGAACCCTACCTGCTCGCCGCGCAGCGCCTCGGCGTCGACCCGGCGGACTGCGTGGCGGTGGAGGACAGCTATGCGGGCGTGCGCTCCTCGGTGGCGGCGGGCATCGCGACCATCATGGTTCCCGACCTGCTCCCCGCGATGGAAGAGCAGGAAAGCGTGGTGGTGAAGGTGCTGCCGAGCCTCACGCACCTGCGCGATATGCTGGTGGCGGCCTGAGGGTCCTCGCCTAAAAATAAAAAAAACTCCGTGCCGCGCGAGAGTGCGTTCAGCTCCCTCACTCCGCCGGTTCGGATACTTTCAACACGCCGCGGCGGACCTGGTCGCGTTCCATGCTCTCGAACAGCGCCTTGAAGTTGCCGTTACCGAAGCCGTCGTCGCCCTTGCGCTGGATGAATTCGAAGAACACCGGCCCGACCCTGGCCTCGGCGAAGATCTGGAGTAGCAGGCGGGGCTGGCCCTCGCCCGTCGTGCCATCCAGCAGGATACCGCGCGCCTGAAGCTCGTCGGCAGGTTCGCCGTGGCCGGGCAGGCGCTCGGCGAGCATCTCGTAATAGGTCTCGGGCGGCGCGGTCATGAACGGCACGCCGAGCGCTTTCAGGCGGTCCCACGCGGCGACAAGGTCATCGCAGATGAGAGCGATGTGCTGGATGCCCTCACCGTTGAAGGCGCGCAGGAACTCGTCGATCTGGCCCTTGCCGCCGTCGGCTTCCTCGTTGAGCGGGATGCGGATCTTGCCGTCCGGCGCGGTGAGCGCCTTGGAGGTGAGGCCGGTGTATTCGCCCTTGATGTCGAAGTAGCGGATTTCGCGGAAGTTGAAGAGCTTCTCGTAGTAGTCCGCCCAGTAGGCCATGCGGCCGCCATAGACGTTGTGGGTCAGGTGGTCGATCAGCGCGAAGCCGGCGCCGACGGGGTGGCGATCGACGCCCGGCAGGTATTCGAAGTCGATGTCGTAGATCGACAGCGCACCGTCACCATCTCGCTCGTAGCGGTCGATCAGGTAGATGATCGAGTTGCCGATGCCGCGGATGCCGGGAAGATGCAGTTCCATCGGGCCGGTCGCGACCTGCACCGGCTCGGCCGAGCGGGCGAGCAGTTCGGCATAGGCGGCGCGCGCATCATGCACGCGGAAGCCCATGCCGCAGGCCGAGGGGCCATGCTCGCGACTGAAGAACCAGGCCGGGCTGTGCGGTTCGTAGTTGGTGATGAAGTTGATCGAGCCCTGACGCCACAGTTCCACGTCCTTGGAGCGGTGGCGGGCGATCAGGCTGAAGCCCATCGCGGTGAAGACCGGCTCGAGCACGCCCTTTTCCGGCGCGGAGAATTCCACGAACTCGAAACCGTCGAGGCCGATGGGATTGTCGAAAAGGTCGGTCATGCACTTGCTCCGGTCACGGGGGTCTCGCCCGGCAGCGTCTCGCCGGCGGGCAGCGGCGCATCGTGGCGCCAGGTTTCGTAGACGGGCCCGAAGTCGAGCCCGACGAGCGCCTCGATCAGCTGCGGCAGGCTTTCGAGGACGAAATAGGTCTTCTGGAAACTGTCGATCATGTAGCCCGTGCGCATCACCCGCACCGGGTCGAACGGCAGGCGCAGGACATCGCGGTCCTTGATGGAATAGCGCGTCTCGCCTGAGGAAGAGATGATGCCGGCGCCGAACACCTTCAGACCGCCATCCTCGCGCACGAGTCCGAACTCGATCGTGTACCAGTAGATGCGCGCCAGCATGTCCAGCGCGTCCATTGCCATCGCGCGCTCCCCGGCCTTGCCGTAGAGTTCGAGGAAATCGGCGATCGCGGGGTCGAGCAGCATCGGCACATGGCCGAAGAAATCGTGGAAGATGTCGGGCTCGACGAGATAATCCAGCTCGTGCTCCTCGCGCAGCCAGCGGGTGACCGGGAAGCGGCGGTGAGCGAGATGGTCGAAGAACACCGCATCGGGGATGAAGCCGGGAACGCAGACCAGCTGCCAGCCCGTCGCCGCGCCCAGGATGACGTTGGCATCCTCGAAGCGGGGGATGGCGTCCGCACAGTCGAGCCGCGCCAGACCTTCGCGGAACGAGGCGCAGGCGTGGGTGCGCACGAGCTCAGATTGGCGCGCGAACAGGCGGCGCCAGCGTTCGTGCATTTCGGGGGTATAGGCATCCCAGTCCTGCCCCACGGTGTAGTCGTCGGCAGCGCCTTCGTACTCTCCCCGAAGGCCGCTGGAGGAGGTCTGCGTGGCGGGCTTCTTCATTCATGGACAATACCACAGGGGCCGCGTCAGTTCCGTGCGATTGTCGCCGCCCTCAAATCTGCTATTGGAGGAATCCGCCAAGCATAAACCCTATTTGAGGTGATCCGTGCAGATGGATGAATTCGACCGCGGGATCATCGCTGCGCTCCAGGACGACGCGCGCATGCCCGTCGCGCAAGTCGCCGAGCGCGTGTCGCTCTCCGCCACCCCGGTCAGCCGCCGGATCAAGCGGTTGGAGGACGAAGGGATCATCCGCGGCTACGCGCCGGTGCTCGACCCGCGCAAGCTGGGCTTCGAACTGGAGGCCTACGTGCTGATCAACCTCGTCGCCCACGTCGACGAGAACATCGCCCGCTTCGAACAGGCCATCGCCGACAACCCGCACGTCATCGCCTGCCACGCGGTGACCGGCGACATGGACTACCTCGTGCGGGTGATGGCGCGCAACGTCGAGCACCTGTCGCAGATCACGCTGCGCACGCTGCTGCGCATTCCGGGGGTGCGCGACGTGAAATCGATCATCGTGCTGGAGACGGTGAAGGAACAGCGCGCAGTGCCGCTGAACTAATCCGTCGTCCCCGCGAACGCGGGGACCGCTGGCCACGCCGCGCCGCCTGCCGGCAATTTCTCCGTCGCCCCCGCGAAGGCGGGGGCCCCGCTTCTTGTGCGCGACGCCAGAAGAACAAGCCGGATCCCCGCCTGCGCGGGGACGACGGGGTTTTGGTCCGGTCTGCACGGAGCGGACTCCGTGCGATCTCTCGGCAAGGCCGTGCCTGAAGATTGGCCAGCGGTCCCCGGTCGAGCCGGGGACGACGTAATGGCATTACCAACCCGGCGGCACTACCGCCCCAGCAGGTTCCGCGCCTGGCTGGCGATCTGCGCCAGCATCGCCGGGGTCACCGCCACCGCGTGCTCGGCGCGGTGGACGATGGCGCGGAAGGCGTTGATCGCAGCGACGTGGTCGCGGCCCCAGGCCTCGGTCGCGGCGAGGGGATCGTTCTTGCCGGCCTTGGTGCGCGCGAGGCCGCGCAGGAAGTCGAGGCGCATCTGCTGGAAATCGCGCGCCAGGCCCGCGACGAGCAGGCGCTCCCACGGGTCGGACGGGCTCATCATCGCCGCGCTCGCCTGCGCCCAGTCGAGGCCGAGGCCGGCGCCGACGCGGGTGAAGGCATTGACCAGCCGGCGCGGGGCGATGCCGGTCTCGGCCGCCAGCGCGGCGATGCCCACCGCGCCGTCGAGATCGAACAGGTTACCCACCTCGGCCGCGACGTCATCGGGCGCACCGAGTTCGGTGAGACCGGCGCGCAGCTTGCGCGAGTGCGCCAGGGTCCGCTCGCCCAGCAGCTCGACCGTATCGGTCGAGAGCGCGCCGATGCCCTTCTCCAGCTTGGCGGCGAGTTCGGACGGGGCGATGCGGCCCGCGCCCGCGCGCAGCAGGTCGGCCATGTGGCCGCGCACCGCGTTGGCGACCATGTCGAACAGCGCCACGCGCGCGGGCTCGGCCATGGGCGCGACCTCGAGCCGCTCCCACAGCGCGTCGAGCCCGAACAGCCGGTCGGCCAGCGCGAAGGCGGCGGCGATCTGCGCGAGGTGCGCGCCTTCCTCCTCGGCCAGTTCGAATGGCGTGACGATGCCGAGGCGGTTGACGATGCGGTTGGCGAGCTTGGTGGCGATGATCTCGCGCGCCAGCCGGTGGCCCTTGATGAAGCGCGCGAACTTCTTGCGCATCGCCTCCGGGAAGGCGGCGACGAGCAGGTCGGTGAGGCTGGGATCGGAGGGCAGGTCGCTGTCCTCGATTGCCGCCTGCAGCACCAGCTTGCCGCTGGAGAGCAGCACCGCCAGCTCGGGCCGGGTCAGCCCCCGCCCGTCCTGCGCGCGGCGCGCCAGCACGTCGTTGTCGGCCAGCCCCTCGGTGCGGCGGTCGAGATGGCCGCCTTCCTCCAGCGTCTCGATCAGGCGGATCTGCGAGGGCATGACTTGCGCCCCGCCCCGCTCGGCGATCGATAGCGCGAGCGCCTGGAGGCGGTTATCCTCCAGCACCAGCGCGGCGACGTCGTCGGTCATCGAGCGCAGCAGCTCGACGCGCTTGGGCTCGGTCAGTTTCCCTGCGCGCTTCGCGGCGGCGAGGGCGATCTTGATGTTGACCTCGTTGTCCGAGCAGTCGACGCCCGCCGAATTGTCGATGAAGTCGGCGTTGATGCGCCCGCCCCGACCCTCGTTACCTTTTTCGGCGAACTCGATGCGCCCGGCCTGCGTGACGCCGAGGTTCGCGCCCTCGCCAATGACGCGCGCGCGCACCTCGTTGCCACTGACGCGCAGGGCGTCGTTGGTGGGGTCGCCCACCTGCACGTTGTTCTCGGCCGATGCCTTTACGTACGTGCCGATGCCGCCGAACCACAGCAGGTCGACCGGCGCGCTCAGGATCGCGGTGATGAGCGAATCCGGGTCGATCTCCTTCGCGTCGATGCCGAGCACCGCGCGGATCTCGTCGCTCAGCGGGATCGACTTGAGCTTGCGCGGGAACACGCCGCCGCCCTTGGAGATCAGCGCCTTGTCGTAGTCGTCCCAGCTGGAGACCGGCAGGTCGAACAGCCGCTGGCGTTCCTCCCAGCTCTTCGCCTGGTCCGGGTCGGGATCGAGGAAGATGTGGCGGTGGTCGAACGCGGCGACCAGTTTCAGCGACTTCGACAGCAGCATGCCGTTGCCGAACACGTCGCCCGACATATCGCCGCAGCCGACCACGCGGACCGGATCGGCCTGCACGTCGACGCCGAGTTCGAGGAAGTGGCGCTGCACCGAAAGCCACGCGCCCTTGGCGGTGATGCCCATCGCCTTGTGGTCGTAGCCGTTGGAGCCGCCGCTGGCGAAGGCGTCGTCGAGCCAGAATGCGCGCGCTTCGGCGATGCCGTTGGCGACGTCGGAGAACTTCGCGGTGCCCTTGTCGGCGGCGACCACGAAGTATGGATCCTCACCGTCCAGCACCACCACGCCGTCGGGATGGACGACCTTGTCGGCGACGATGTTGTCGGTGATCGACAGCAGCGTATCGACGAAGACCTCGTAGCTGGCCTGTCCCTCGGCCGCCCATGCGGCGCGGTCGCGCGCGGGGTCGGGCAATTGTTTGGGGTAGAAGCCGCCCTTGGCGCCGGTCGGCACGATCACCGCGTTCTTGACGCGCTGCGCCTTCATCAGGCCGAGCACCTCGACGCGGAAGTCGTCGCGGCGGTCGGACCAGCGCAGGCCGCCGCGCGCGATGGGACCGGCGCGCAAGTGGATGCCCTCGACGCGCGGCGAATAGACGAAGATCTCACGCCACGGCACCGGCTTGGGGAGGCCGGGGACGAGCGCGGAATCGAACTTGAAGGCCAATGCCACGGCGCCCGCCGGGGCGAAGGCATTGGTACGTAGCATGGCGAGCACGATGTCGCGGAAGCCGCGCAGCAGGCGGTCGTCGTTGAGCGCGCTCACACCCGCGAGGCCGGTGCGGATCGCTTCCTCGGCATCCTTGCGCGCCGCGGCGCGGTCGCCCTCGAACGCGGGATCGTGCAGGGAGCGGAACAGGTCGACGATCGCAAGTGTCACCGCCGGCGCACCCTGCAGCGCGTCGACTACGGTGGGAATGCCTAGGTGCGTGCCCGCCTGCCGCAGGTAGCGATACCAGGCGCGCAGCCAGTTGGCCTGCGTGCTGGTGAGGCCCAGCCCCGGGACGAGACGGTTGAAGGCGTCGTTCTCGGCCGCGCCGTTGAGGACGCAGCGCATCGCGTCCTCGATCATCGGCGCCAGTTCGAGCACCTCGTGGGCGGGACGCCCCGCGCCCAGCTCGAGCGTGAAGTCGTGGATCGTGCCCAGCTTCCCCTTCTCCAGCGGAGTGGGGATTTCGGCGAGGACGCGGAAGCCGAAGTTCTCCAGCCCCGGGACGGCATCGGACAGGGGCAGCCCGCCCTCCGACTGGTAGACCTTGAGCCGCAGCTGGCCCGCCGCGTCGCCTTCGCGCGAGTAGAGGCGTACGTCGCGGTGGTTGGCGCCGGCCTCGGCGGCCTCGCCCACGGCGATGCGGCGCATGTGGGTGATGTCGAGCGCGGCTTCGGCGGCGCCGTAGTCGCTGCGATAGCCCATCGGGAACGCCTCGGCGTAGCGCCCGGCGACGGCGGCGGCGCGGCCCGGCTCCAGCGTGGCCGCCAGCGCCACCTCGACCGCCTCGGTCCAGCCGCGCAGCATGACCTGCAGCTCGTGGTCGAGATCGGCCTCGGACGGCTCGTGGTTCCCCTCGCGCACGTCGAGCGTGTAGCGCAGCATGGCGAGGTTGCCCGCTTCCACCTGCAGGCTCCAGTCGAGCGTCGGGGCGTCGGCCGCGTCCTCGATCATCGCCTGGATGCGGCGCTGGACCTGCGTGGAGAGCATGTCGCGCGGCAGCCACACGAAGGCGAAGATATGGCGCATCAGCGGCGAACGCGCGATCAGCACGCGCGGGCGCGGGCGATCGACGAGGCCGGTCATGGTCATAGCCAGCCGCTCGACGTCGGCCTCGCCGAGCCCCATCACCAGGTCGTGCGGCAGGCTGGTGAGCGCGTGGGCAAGCGCCTTGCCGGTGTGGCCGGTGGGGTCGAGTTCCAGCCGCTGCGAGAACGCGGCAAGCTGCCCGCGCAGGCGCGGTACGCGGTCGGGCGTGGCGGCGAGCGCAGCACTGGTCCACATCCCTGCGTGGACGGAGAGCGCCGTCACCTTCCCGCCCTCGATCACCGGGACGAGGAACAGGTCGAGCGGGACGCGGCGGTGGACCTTGGCGATGCGGTTGGCCTTGATCGCCATCGGCGCGTGGACCGGGCCGCTCGCCAGTTGGGCGTCGAACGCCGCGAAGGCGCGCAGGTAGCTGGCGTCAGAGAGCACGTCCTCCTCGTCAAGCCGGCAGACGCCGAGGCAGTCGGTCCGGCTGCCGTCGCGGCCGCGGGTGACGTGGCCGAGCTGGGTCAGCATGCCGCCCGCGAACCAGCGCAGCAGTTCGGCGCCTTCCGCGTCGCCCACGTGTTCGGCATCGGCGCGCATCGCCTCGACCATCTTCGGCCAGTCGGCGACGGCGGCGCGCACTTCGGCCAGCGTGGTTTCGAGCGAGCGCAGCAGGTCGCGGCGCTGGCGGGCATCGACGCGCGCGGTCTCGATGTAGATCATCGATTCGCGGCCCGTGGCTTCGGCGAACTCTTCGGGCAAGCCGACGAGCTTGCCCTTGGCGTCGCGCTGGACGGGGACGACGGGGTGGACCAGCCGGTCTATGACCAGCCCCGCATCGGCCACCGCCGCCGCGACCGAATCGACCAGGAACGGCATGTCGTCGTTGACCAGCGCGATGCGCAGCAGGCGCCGTTCCTCGCTGGCGGAGGCGAGTTCGATCACCGGCTCGCCCGGAGCGCGGACCTGTGCGGCGGCGAGCACGAAGCGCGCGGCTTCGTCTACCCAGCCGCCGGTCCCGTCCCCCGTATCGGCATTTTCACCGGGAAGAAGCGCACCGCAGAGATGTTCGACGATCGCCCCCTGCAACGCGGTGGCGGCCTGCGCCCCCCGCTTCCTGGAGGTCCGGGCCTTGCCGGGGACGGACAGTTCGCCTGCGCTCATACATTCTCCGCGATCGTCGATTTATGTTTTGCCCTTGTCCCGCTTCTGCGTCGGGACTGCAGCGTTGTGACCATATAGGCCTGCGCCAGTGATATGCACCCATCCGTCCGAGGAATTTATCCGGTATCGGATGGGATCATGACAGCCATGCTGCGCCCGCTCTGGTGCGACCCGAAGAGCGGCGGCATGGGTAAAATCGATTCGCGGCGCTTGTAACACAACGCCGATAACGCGCAATATTAGTTCAAGGTTGCGCAAGTTGTTTCGGTCGGCCCGCCTCCGCGATGTTGTCGCCGCGGCGATTGCCTTGGCCTGATGCCGATGCCTATCCCCACGAGACGGCGGCCGCAGGTGCGCTGCGAAGGGAAGGGACCGGCCATGGCACTCGCCGCATCGATCCGCGACAGGCTCACGCTGCCCGTATTCTGCGCGCCGATGTTCCTGTGCTCGACGCCCGCGCTGGCGGCTGCGAGCTGCAAGGCGGGCATCGTCGGCTCGCTCACCGCCAACCACTGCCGCGACCTCGAGGGATTCGTCGCTCAGCTGCGCGAGGTGCGCGAAACGCTGGCGGCATGGGCGGACGAGGGGCACGGCGCCCTTCCCGGCCCGCTCGCCGTCAACCTCGCGCCGACGATGGACGCCGCGCTCTTTCGCGAGCATCTCGCCGCCGCCACGGCGTACGGAGCGAGCATCGTCGTCACCTCGGTGGGCAACCCGGTGGCGGTCGGGCCGATGATCCGCGACCATGGCCTGCTGCACTTCCACGACGTCACCAATTTGCGCTTCGCCGAGAAGGCGGCGCAGGCCGGCGTCGACGGCATGATCGCCATCGGCGCGGGCGGCGGCGGCCACTCGGGCACGATCAGCCACCTCGCCTTCATTCCGCAGATCCGCGCGCTGTTCGGCGGCACCGTGGTCATGGCAGGCGCGGTGACCACCGGCGCGGCGATCCGCGCGGCCGAACTGCTGGGCGCCGACCTCGCCTACATGGGCACCCGCTTCATCGCCACGCGCGAGGCCGGGGCGCCCGACGCCTACAAGGCGATGCTGGTCGCCGGCGGGGTGGAGGACGTGATCTACACGCGCGGCGTCAACGGCCTGCCGGCGATGTGGCTCAAGGCCTCGCTGCGGGAGGCCGGGCTCGATCCCGATGCGCTGTTCATTCCAGAGGGACGCTCGACCGACCACCTGCCGCCGGATCGCACGCCCTGGCGCGACATCTGGAGCGGCGGGCAAGGTATTGGCCTCATCCACGAGGTGCCGTCGGTCGCGGATCTGGTCCGTACGCTGCGCGCCGAGTACCTGGCGGCCTGCGCCCTGCCCGACATGGCCGACGCCGCGCGGGCGGCACAGGACAGCGGACGGTAGGGTCACCCGTCCCCCAATGGGACTTGAATCCGATAGACCTGCGCCGCCGTGCCCCGGAAAAGGCGATCCTTCTCCTCCTCGGAGTACCCGGCGGCGAGGTGCTTGAAGGCGTTCCAGGTCGCGCCGTAGCTGGCGGCGCAGCGGTCGGGCGGGAAGTTGCTTTCGAACATCGCGCGGGCCGGAGTGAAGGCCGCGATCGCCGTGTCCACCCGCGCCTGCCACTCGTTCGCGAGGGTCTTGCCCGTGCCCGGCCCGTCGTTCGCGGCGAGCGTGCCGGCGACGTTCATGCCCATGCCGCCGACCTTCAGCCGCACGTTCGGCCTCAGCGCCAGGTCGCGGATCGCGCCCGACCACTGCGCAAAGGCCTCCGCCGGCCGCGCGGCCCACGAACCGCTGCATTCGGGCGTACCGAGATGGTCGAGCACGATCGCCAGGTCCGGCACCGCATCCGCCAGCGCGGCAAGCTCGCCGAGCTGGGTATGGAGGCACCAGACGTCGAGGCTGAGGTCCAGCGCCGCCAGCGCGCGGGCGCCCTCGACGAAGGCGGCGCGCGTCATCACGCCGCGGCGCGCGGGATCGCAAGGGTAGCCGAACAGCCCCTCCCCGCTCCACGCGGTTTCCATGCGGATGCCGCGAAAGCGCGGGCCTGCGGCCGCGATGTGGGCTTCCAGCACATCGCGCAGCCGAGCGCCCAGCGTCAGGTCCACGCTACCGACGATCCGGTGGCCGAGGCGCGCGGGGCCGTAGCCGCCGCTGGCGCTCATCGCGGCGATGCCGTTGACGAACTCGGTCTCGCCCAGGCTGCGCAGTTCCGGCGGGCCTTCCGCGCGGTACATCTGCCCGCACTCGACATGGACGCTGTGCGTTATCGTGTGGCCGCTCTCCCGGATCGCCGCCACGGCCTCGTCGAACAGGAAGCGCTGCGGCTCGGGATTGGGGCCGGAGCGGATGTGCCAGAAATGCAGGTGCGGGTCGATGATCGGGCGCCCCGGGTCGATCGCCGCTTCGGCCGTGGTCATCGCTCGCTCTCCCCCGCGTCTGGTGCGCGTGGGGCGAGCCTAGTGGCCTCAGACGCCGGCGGCAATCCTGACGGCGGCGGTGCGATCCTCGAGCGCGCGGGCGGCAAGCACGAGAGCGCCCATCGGCCCTGCATCGTCCCCCAGCAGCGGCGGCACGATCATGTCCGCCAGCTTTTCGGGCGTGCAATCGCGCAGGTAACCGCCCAGCAGCGCGGGCACCCTCGCCACCGCCATCGGCAGGAGCTGCGGCTGGCCTGCGGAAACCCCGCCGCCCACGACAATCCGCTGCGGCGAGACGGTCAGCATCAGCATGGCGAACAGTTCGGCAAGATCCTGTGCGGCCCGCTCCCACACCGGGTCGTCGGGCCGCGCACGCGAGGGATGCGTGCCCAGCCGCGCCGCGAGCGCGGGGCCGGCTATCAAACCCTCGATGCAATCGGCGTGGAACGGGCAGGCGCCGTCGAAGTCGTCGCCGGCTGCGCGGCGCAGGCGGACGTGGCCGATCTCGGGGTGGAGAAGCCCGTGCGCCGGCTCGCCGCCGATGAGCACGCCGCCGCCAAGCCCGGTGCCGATGGTGAGGTAGACGAGGCTCTCGCACCCCTGCCCGGCGCCGAAGCGATGCTCAGCCAGCGCGGCGCCGTTGACGTCGGTGTCGATGGCGACCGGGCAGCCCAGCGCCGCCGCGACCGGGCCGGACACCGCCGCCCCGCTCCAGCCGGGCTTGGGGGTATCCAGCATGAAGCCGTGGTCCGATGCCTCGCGAGAAACGCGCACTGGCCCGAAGCTGGCGATGCCGACCGCATCGACCGGCTTGTCGTCACGCCAGCCCTGGACCGCGTCGATCGCACGGTCGAGCGTTTCGGTCGGCGTGGTGGTGGGAAATTCGAGCCGCTCGTCGATCCGGCCCGGCGCGCCCAGCACGACCACCGTCTTGGTCCCGCCCAGTTCGATGCCCGCCAGCTTGTGCATGTCGCTCACCCGTCCTTCAACGCGGCGCTCTCGCCATCGAGACGCAACTGCACGAAGGGGGCGAAGGTTCCGCCGAAATGCGTCCGCCCGGCCGGTTTTTCGCGCGCCTGCGCGTCGGCAAGGCCCCAGTAATCGACGAAGCTGGTGACCGAAAGGTCGGGCAGCACCCACCAGCTATAGGCCTGGAACGGCTCGGTTTCGGGATTGGCGAAGACGAGGCCGTGGCCGTTGAGGAGGGTCCAGGGCCCCTCGATCCGCTCGGCGACGGCGCCGTAGAGCCCCGTGGGAGCGGAAACGCCGGGCGCGAAGACCCGCGCCTGAGTGGACCAGAACAGGTATACCAGCCCGCCGTAAGCGACGACATGCGGGCGTTCCAGCTCGTTGTTGAGGCCCGATGCGTCGATCAGCGGCGGCAGTTTCTCGAACCTACCGTCCGGCCCGCGCCGGGCGCAGCCGATGACGCCGTTGTAGCGGCCGAGATGGCGCGCGGAGGAGGCCGTGAACAGGAGATATTCCCCGCCTTCTCCGGTGCGCCAGGTGGCGGGATCGCGGAACGCCTTGATCTCACCGACCTGCCCGGTCGCATCGTGGCGGCTCATGTAGATGACGTCGGCGGGGACGGCCAGTTCGACCGGCTCGGACCACCCGGTGAACACGGCTTCTTCGCCATCTTCGGCCAGCCGGGTGGTAGCGGCGAAGAGCCGCTGCCGGAACGTCGCCGCAGCCTCCCCGCGCATGCCGGCGGCGGTGAAGTAGAGCGTGACCACCCCATCGTCGTAAAGCGCCGAGCCCGACCATTCGCGGCTGCCGGGCGTGAAGCCGTCGGCAAATGTCGCGCCGAGGTGAATGAAGTCGCCCTCGAAACGATGGAAGTGGTGAATGCGCGCAAGGTCGTGGCGACCCTCCGGATCGTCCAGCGCCGGCGCGGCGAGCGCGAACCACAGCTCGCCGCCGCGCCAGCGCAGCGGCATGCCCCTCCCGCAGGCGAGCGGCCAGGCATCCCACACGTCGAGGTCGCGCGCCAAGCGCCGCACGTCGCCCGCGGTGAACACAGGCGCGCGTGAAAACCTCCCGTCAGCCAGCCCAGCGATGTCCGCCGACGACCATTTCAGGGAAACCGGAGACTCGGGAAGAACGGACGGAAAATTCATCGGGCGTGGACGTACAATCGTTTGAAATTCGTTGTAAACGAAAAACACGCAACCCTTTGAACTGCCGAGGGTGGCAGTCCGGCTCACGGTCGGATCTCTATGCAAAATCCCTCAGGACGATCCCTAAGTACAGGACATGCAATCGATTCTTATGAAACGCGGCCTGTGCGACTGCCTAATTTCCCGGTAACGATGCTGGCCGAAGCCACATGAAAGGCGTCCATGCCCGAAGGCACCCGGCCGAGACTTTCCCTGCCGCGCATCGTCGAGATGAACATCGGCTTCTTCGGGCTGCAGTTCAGCTTCGGCCTGCAGCAGGCGAACATGGGACCGATCTACGCCTATCTCGGCGCGAGCGAGGCGATCATGCCGCTGTTGTGGTTAGCCGGACCGATAACCGGGTTGCTGATCCAGCCGCTCGTCGGCGCGATGAGCGACCGGACCCTCTCGCCCATGGGGCGGCGCACCCCGTACTTCCTCGTCGGCGCGGTGCTCTGCTCGGCGGCGCTGCTGCTGATGCCCAATTCCTCGGCGCTGTGGATGGCGGCAGGCCTGCTGTGGCTGCTCGACGCGGGCAACAACGTGACCATGGAGCCGTACCGCGCCTATGTCGCCGACCGGCTCGCGCCGGACCAGCGCGCGGTCGGCTTCCTGACGCAGAGCGCTTTCACCGGCCTCGCGCATACCCTTTCCTATCTGGCGCCCTCGCTGCTCGCCAGCATCGTCGACCGGCACCTGCTGGGGCCGAGCGGCATCCCGGAAATCGTGCGCTGGGCTTTCATCGTCGGGGCGGTTCTGTCGATCTCGACGATCCTCTATTCGATCACGCGCGTACCGGAACTCCCGCTCTCGCCGGGACAGCGCGTCCTGATCTCCGGCGACCCGCTCACTCCTCGCGCGACCTTGCGCGAAATCCGTTCCGCCATCGCCGAGATGCCGCGCCCGATGCGCCAGCTGGCGCTGGCGATGCTGTGCCAGTGGTATGCGATGATGGCGTACTGGCAATACATCGCCTTCGCCCTGTCGCGCTCGCTCCATGGCACGGCCGACACGACGACCGAGGCGTTCCGTGATGCGGCGCTAACCGCGCAGCAGCTGGGCGCTATTTACAACGCGGTGGCCTTCGTGGCGGCGCTGGCGCTGATTCCGCTGGTGCGCCGACTGGGCGCGCGCGCGGTCCATGTCGCCTGCCTTGCCGCCTCGGGCCTGGCGATGATGGCGGTTCCTTCGGCGGGAACGCTGCCGCATCTCGCGGTGCTCATGGTGGGTATCGGGCTGGGCTGGGCGGGCATGATGGGAAACACCTATGTCATGCTCGCCGATTCGATCCCGCCGGCGCGCAACGGCATCTACATGGGCATCTTCAACATGTTCATCGTCATTCCCATGCTGTTCGAGAACCTGACGATGCCGCTCATCTACCATCCGATCCTCGATGGCGATGCCCGAAATGCCCTGATATTTGCAGGCATGCTGATGCTGGCGGGTGCAATCGCAACCCTGTTTGTTAACGCAGGTTCACCTCCTCTGCAAAACTCTGCCACCGCCTGAACTAGTCCCTTCCGGCAAGGCGATCAGGGTGTTAAGGCTCGCGCCCATGGTGGCAGGGATGGGCGACAGCAGCGACGGGAACGAAGGCCTGGAGGTGTCCAGGCCGTCTGTGGAAGTGCGCACCCTTGCCGATCTGGCGCGTGTGGCCGGTGTGTCCGCCGGCACCGTGTCGCGCGCTCTGGCCGGCAAGGCGCTCGTCAATGCCGAGACCCGCGACCGCATCCAGGCCCTCGCCCGGCACTACGGCTTCCGCCCCAACCAGATGGCGAGCAAGCTGCGTTCGCGGCGCACCGGCGTGATCGGTGTCGTCATCCCGCTCGGCCATGAAAAGCGCCAGAGCATTTCGGATCCGTTCTTCCTCACCCTGCTCGGCCACCTGGCGGACCAGTTGACCGAGAGCGGCTACGACCTCATGCTCAGCCGCGCGATCCCCGACGGTACCGCGGACTGGCTGGAGCGCATCACCGGTTCGGGGATGGTCGACGGCGTCCTGGTGATCGGCCAGTCGGACCAGTCGGAGGTGATCGACCAGGTCGCCGCGTACTATCGCCCGCTGGTTGCCTGGGGCAACTACCGCGAGGGCCAGGTCCACTGCGTCGTCGGCACCGACAACGAGATCGGCGGACGACTGGGCGCCGAGCACCTGATCGCCAGCGGCGCCAGGCGCATCGCCTTCCTCGGCGACACCACCGGCATCGAGATCGCCATGCGCCACCGCGGCGCCGCCGCGGCGGCGAAGGCCGCGGGCCTGCCGCTCGCGCACATCCCGGTCAATCTCGCGAGCGCCGAGATGGGCCCGCAGATCAAGGCCGCGCTGGCCCTGCCCGACATCGACTTCGATGGCTTCGTCTGCGCCTCGGACCTCATAGCCATGTCCGCGCTGCGCGTCCTCTACGAGACCGGCCGCGCCGTCCCCGACGACACCCAGGTGGTCGGCTTCGACGACCTGCCGATGGCCGCGCAGACTATGCCGCCCCTCACCACCATCCGCCAGGAAATCGCCGAGGGCGCCCGCGTCATGGTCGAGAAGCTCAAGGCGAAGATCGAGGGCGAGGCTGCCGACAGCCTCGCGATGCCCCCCGGCCTGATCGTGCGCCGCACCACGCGGGGGTGAGCGACGCCGGCCCCGTGCCGCCCAATTCACCCTTTACCCCCGCCCCGCGATGCCGCTACTCACCGCTCCCAGCGCCGGTGCAGTCGAGGACGATCGTGGTTCCCCAAAAGTCTTGCGTAGCCTCATGCTGATCGGCATCGACCTCGGCACCACCAACAGCGCCGTCGCCATCTGGCGCGGCGGCGCGGCCGAGCTGGTGCCCAATGCCCTGGGCGAGCTGCTGACCCCCTCGGCCGTCGGCATCGACAGGCAAGGGCAGGTCTGGGTCGGCACGCCCGCGCTCGACCGCATGGCCGCCCATCCGCAGGACACCGCCACCAGCTTCAAGCGCCTGATCGGCACCCAGCGCACCGCGCGCCTCGGCGGCCGGGAGTACAAGCCCGAGGACATCTCCGCCATCGTGCTCGGCGCGCTGGTGCGCGATGTCGCGGCGCTGACCGGCGAGAAGCCGACCGAGGCGGTCATCACCGTCCCCGCCTACTTCAATGACCGCCAGCGCAAGGCCACGCGCCGCGCGGGCGAACTGGCGGGCCTCACCGTGCGCCGCCTCATCAACGAGCCGACCGCCGCCGCGCTCGCCTTCGGGCTGCAGGACAAGGGCGACCGCGAGCCGTTCCTGGTGTTCGACCTCGGCGGCGGCACCTTCGACGTTTCGGTGGTGGAGATGTTCGACGGCATCGTCGAGGTCCGCGCCTCGGCGGGCGACAACCGGCTCGGCGGGGACGACTTCGACGATGCCCTCGCCGCTTTCGCGAGGCCGCGCCTCGATCCCGAGGGCCTGCTGGCCAAGCTGCCCGACGAGCGCCGCGACGCCCTGCTGAAGCGCGCCGCCGAAACCTGCCGCCGTGCGCTCAGCACCGCGAACGAGGCCGAATTCGCGCTGACTGTCGAGGAAACCCGCCTCGCCACGACCGTCACCGAGGCTGAGTTCGAAGCCGCCGTCGAACCCCTCGTCCGCCGCCTGCGCGAGCCCGTCGTGCGCGCGCTTCGCGACAGTGCGATCGAGGCGGCGGAGCTGTCCGACGTGGTGCTGGTCGGCGGCGCCACGCGCATGCCCGTGGTGCGCAAGGCCATCACCCGCCTGTTCGGCCGCTTCCCCAATTCCTCGGTCCATCCCGACCACGCGGTCGCTCTGGGCGCCTCGATCCAGGCCGGGCTGGTCGGCCGCGACGCCGCGCTCGACGAGATCCGCATCACCGACGTCTGCCCCTTCACGCTGGGTATCGAAGTGGCCGAGCAGGACCGCTTCGGCGGCCTCCAGCGCGGATTGTTCTCGCCGATCATCGAGCGCAACACGCCGGTTCCGGTCAGCCGCGTCAACAGCTACTCGACCATGGGCGACGGGCAGAAGCAGATCGAGTTCGGGATCTACCAGGGCGAGGCGCGTGAGGTTTCGGGCAACGTCAAGCTGGGCCAGATCGTCGTCCCGGTCCCGCCCCGCCCGGCGGGCGAGGTCAGCGCGGAGGTGCGCTTCTCCTACGACAGCTCGGGCCTGCTGGAAGTCGACGTCCACGTCCCCGCCAGCGGCCAGAGCCACAGCCTCGTCATCGTCGACGAGGAGGACCGGCCGGACCGCAAGGACATCGACAGGCGCCGCGCCGCGCTGGCCGCGCTCAAGCACCACCCGCGCGAGGAGGCCGGCCACGTCGCCCTGATGGCCCGCGCGGAACGTGCATACGAGGAGCACATCGGCGAGCTGCGGCAGGCGATCGGCCACTGGATCACCGAGTTCGCGGGCGCGCTGAACACGCAGGACCCGCGCCGCATCGCCGACGCGCGCAGCTTCCTCAGCACGCGCCTCGACGAAATCGACAGCGCCAGCCCGCTGTGACAGCCCCGGCGTGAGCGAGTTCCCGTGGTCCGCGCTCGGCATCGCCCCGACCGGCGATGCCCGCGCCATCCGCAGCGCCTACGCCGCGCGGATCAAGACCATGGATCTCGACGCCGACGTCGAAGGCTATGCCGACCTGCGACAGGCGCGTGACCTGGCACTGCGGATCGCCAAGGGCATGACGCCCCCGCCGCTGGACGAGGAACCCGAGGTCGAGGAACGGGCCTCGGTTGGACCGCTCGAGGATGAAGCCCCGCCGCGCTGGCGTTTCGCCGCCCCGGATCTGACCGGCGAAGGCGAGGGCGACCCTGCACTCTCCATCCTGCCGGAAGCGTCCGGCGCCCTGCTCGGCCGCATTTCGCCGGACCTGTCCGCCACCGGCGACGGTCCCGGCCATGCCGTCCTCCCCGCGGCCACGCCGCGCCTTGGCGCGCCGCTGCTCGAGGATCACGGCAGGGCCGGCACGATCGGCCAGGACGCGCTGGAATCGCCGTTCGCCCGGCTCTCCGCCATGCTCGATTCCAGCGGGCCCGCCGGGGTGGCGGCGATGGACGCAGGCGAGGAGGCCCGCGCCCTCGCGGTCCTCGGCGCGGTGCTGGGCACGGTCTACCAATCCGACGTGACCCGGCAGGACGAGATGGAGGCCTGGCTGCTCGACCTCTTCGTCGATGCCTGGCCCCGCAGCGCGCCGCTGGCCGAGGAGGCCAGCAAAGTCTTCGCGTGGGACAGGGAATGGGACAAGGTCGACGCTCGGCCCGCCGTCGCCTACCTCGGGACGCACCTGCGCGCCTATCGCTTCCATGCGAACGTGCAGCGGCCCGGCCACCGCTTCCACAAGGCCTGGACCGAACTCAGCCGAACCGGAAAAGCCGGCCCTCTGCGCGCGCTGAGCGTCAACGGCGCCGACGTGAGGCAACTGCTTGCCGGCATCCGCAGGCGCTTCCCCGAGCTGGAAGGGCATCTGAACGCCGACCGCATAGCCTCGTGGGAAGGGGGCAGCGCGTGGCCCACGGCTGTGATCGCCGTGCTGGGACTGGCGCTCCTCGGCTTCCTGTTCAGTCTCGCCGAGCCCGCGCCCCGGCCCGACCGGCCTCCGATCGTCACCGACAGGTCGGAATTCGCCGCCGTCGCCGAAACCTTCGGCGCGGGACACGATCCCGGATGGCTGCGGCGACAGGACCCCGAGCTCTCGGTCGCCATAGAGAACCTGAGCCGCACTGCCGTCCAGTCGGGCGAGGGCAAGGCAGGAGCCGCCAGTCGCGCCGCCGAGTTCGTGCGCCAGCGGATCTACCTCAACGGCAGGGCAACCACGGGTGACGACTTCGACCGCACCATGCGCCTGCGCCTCGACCTGCTGAAGGCGGCGCGGGTTAAGGACACGGCCACCTGCCTGCTCTACCTCAACACCGGCCAGCTGCCCGCCGGCGTCCTGGTGCCGGGGGCCGTGCGCACACGCGAGCGCGAGCTTGCCGCGTCCTTCGCCCAACGCGGACTACTCGGCCCGCCCGCGCATTCCGGCCCGACCACCGCCAGCGTCCCCGGCGCGCTCGTCGCCAGGGTGGTCGCGGCGACCGGGCTTTCCAAGTCCGAGGTCGCGCAGGCCATGCAGGGCAAGGGCCCGGATTCCGCGCGCTGCGCCGTTTCGATCGCCCTGCTCGAAGCCACGCTGGGCTGGAAGGGCGATACCCGCCGCGCGATCCTGCTGACGCTGTAGGCCCCCCCGGCCCGGCCGGCGCGACGCCCTCTGGCGCTGCGCCAGTTCCCTCCCCATGTACTGGGAAACCCGGAGAGCTTCCCATGTCGATCCGTCCCCTGCCCCTCCTTGCCACCGCCGCCGCGCTCGGCCTTGCCGCCATGGGCCTCGCCTCCTGGCCCGAAACGCCCGCCAACGCCGCCGCCTTCCCCGCCCCGCCCGCCGAGAAGGCATCCGCCGGAGACCAGGTCGCCGTCCTCGCGGGCGGATGCTTCTGGGGTATCGAGGGCCTGTTCGAACATGTGCGCGGCGTGAAATCGGTGACCGCGGGCTATGCCGGCGGTGCGCGGAAGGACGCGACCTACGGCGCCGTCTCCACCGAGAAGACCGGCCATGCCGAAGCGGTGCGCATCGTCTACGACCCCGCCAAGGTCAGCTACGGTACGCTGCTCAAGGTGTTCTTCTCGGTCGGGCACGACCCGACGCAGGTGAACCGCCAGTTCCCCGACGTCGGCCCCAGCTACCGCTCGGCGGTGTTCGCGCAGAACGACGCGCAGCGACAGATCGCCGCCACCTACATCGCCGCGATCGCCAAGGCGGGGGTCTATCCCAGGCCGGTGGCGACGAAGATCGAGACCGGCGCCTTCTATCCGGCCGAGAGCTACCACCAGGACTTCCTGCGGCGAAACCCGACCAACGGCTACATCCGCCGCTACGACATGCCCAAGCTGGATGCGCTGAAGAAGACCTGGCCGGCGCTGTACCGCAGTTGAGGATCGCGCCGGTTCTCGCTGAACCGGAGCATCCGACATTCACGCTTCGGTCGTGAAAGCGCGGCTCATTCCCTCGATCAGAGCGCCAGCCCTGCTGCCCGCGCGCTCGCCCAGGCCCACTGGAAGTTGTAGCCGCCCAGCCAGCCGGTGACGTCCACCGCCTCGCCGATGGCGTAGAGGCCGGGGCTCTTGCGCGCTTCCATGGTCTTGGACGACAGCTCGGCAGTGTCGATGCCCCCGGCGGTGACTTCGGCCTTAGCATAGCCCTCCGAACCATCGGGCAGGAACGGCCAGCGTGCCAGCCGCGCCTCGGCGGCGGCCAGCACCTTGTCGGTCAGGCTGCCCATCTCGCCCTCGATGCCGAGCCTTGCGAACAGCGCGTCTGCCAGCCGCTCGGGCAGGCCATCGCCCATCGCCTTGCGGAACGACAGGCGCGGGCGCTCGCGCTTGATCGCTTTCAGCCAGCCATCGATCCGGTCGGGGACGAACTGCGCCGTCACGGTGTCGCCGCGCTGCCAGTAGCTTGAAATCTGCAGGATCGCCGGGCCCGACAGCCCGCGATGGGTGAACAGCGCCGCCTCTCGGAAGGCGGCCTTGCCGCCCGCTTTTCCGTCAATGCGCGCGACGATCTCGGTCGACACGCCCGACAGCTCGCGGAACAGCGTCTCCTCGCCCGGCAGCGTCAGCGGCACCAGCGCCGGGCGCGGCTGCACGACCTTGAGGCCGAACTTGCGCGCAAGGTCGTAGGCGAACCCGGTCGCGCCCATCTTCGGGATCGAGGGGCCGCCCGTCGCGATCACCAGCGCCGGGGCGGCGGCGACTGTCCCGCCGTATTCCACACGGTAGAGGCCGTCTGCATGGTCCACCGCGCCGATCGCGTCGCCGCAGTTCAGCGTGACGCCGCCCTTGTCGCACTCCTCCAGCAGCATCGCGACGACCTGCTTGGCCGAACCGTCGCAGAACAGCTGTCCCAGCGTCTTCTCGTGCCAGGCGATGTCGTAGGCTTCCATCAGCGCCAGGAAGTCCGACGGCGTGTAGCGGCTGAGCGCGGACTTGGCGAAGTGCGGATTACTGGCGAGATAACGGTCGGGCGCGGTGTGGATGTTGGTGAAATTGCACCGCCCGCCGCCGGAGATGACGATCTTCTTGCCGGGCTCGGCCGCGTGGTCGAGCAGCAGCACGCGCTTGCCGCGCTGCCCGGCGGTGGCGGCGCAGAACAGGCCCGCCGCGCCGGCGCCGAGCACGATGGCGTCGTATTCGCTCATGCCGGCACCAGGTCCAGCGCCAGCGCCTCGGCCACGCGAATGCCGTCGACGGCGGCCGACAGGATGCCGCCCGCATAGCCCGCGCCCTCGCCCGCCGGGTAGAGGCCGCGCGTGTTGAGGCTCTGGAAGTCGCGCCCGCGGGTGATGCGCACCGGCGAGGACGTGCGCGTCTCCACCCCGGTCATGATGACGTCGGGATGGTCGTAGCCGGGCACCTGGCGGCCGAACACCGGCAGCGCCTCGCGGATCGCCTCGATCACGTAGTCGGGGAGACACTGCGCGAGGTCGGTGAGGTGGACGCCCGGCTGATAGCTGGGAATGACCTCGCCCAGTTCGGTGGACGCGCGCCCGGCGAGGAAGTCGCCCAGCTTCTGCCCCGGCGCCCTGTAGTCGGACCCGCCGGCGACGAAGGCCAGCTTCTCGAACTTGCGCTGGAGCGCGAGGCCCGCGAGCGGGTGGCCGGGGAAGTCGCGCTCGGGCGTGATGTCGACCACGAGGCCGGAGTTGGCGTTGAACTCGGCGCGCGAATACTGGCTCATGCCGTTGGTGACGACACCGCCCTCCTCGCTCGCGGCCGCCACCACGC
Organism: Novosphingobium sp. GW821-FHT09E05; assembly: GCF_059416165.1. NCBI lineage: Bacteria > Pseudomonadati > Pseudomonadota > Alphaproteobacteria > Sphingomonadales > Sphingomonadaceae > Novosphingobium > Novosphingobium sp. GW821-FHT09E05. The sequence continues at coordinate 509,356 of NZ_JBWKOQ010000001.1, read as the reverse complement.
GCCCGCCAGGGCACATGCAGAACGAGTAGACGGTGCGCCCGTTCTTTGCCTTGTACGAGGTGGAATAGGAGGCCGCGCCGAGGATCGGGTTGCCCGCGCAGGGACCGAAGCGGGCCTTGTCGATCCAGCCCTGGGGATGCTCGATGCGCACGCCGATGGCAAAGGGCTTGGCCTCGATGAAGACGCCGCGATCGTGCAGCACCTCGAACGTGTCGCGCGCCGAATGGCCGACGGCCATGATGACATGCTGCGTTTCGAGCAGTTCGCCGTTCGCAAGATGCAGGCCGGTCAGGTGGCGGGCGCCATCCGCGTCCTCGCGAATCGCGAAGTCGTCGACGCGGGTGCCGAAGCGGTATTCGCCGCCCAGTGCCTCGATCGTCTCGCGCATCGACATCACCATGGTGACGAGGCGGAACGTGCCGATGTGCGGGTGCGCCTCGGTGAGGATATCCTCCGGAGCGCCGGCCTTGACGAACTCGGTCAGCACCTTGCGCCCCAGGTGGCGCGGGTCCTTGATGCGGCTGTAGAGCTTGCCGTCGGAGAACGTGCCCGCCCCGCCCTCGCCGTACTGGACATTGCTTTCGGGGTTGAGTTCGGAGCGGCGCCACAGGCCCCAGGTGTCGCGGGTGCGCTCTCGCACGGCCTTGCCGCGCTCGATGATGATCGGCCTCAGCCCCATCTGCGCCAGCACCAGCGCGGCGAGCAACCCACAGGGGCCGGCCCCGATGACGACCGGGCGCGGGCCGGCGTAGTCCTCCGGAGCACGGGTGACGAACCTGTATGCGGTATCCGGTGCAGGACGGACGTGCGGGCCGCCGGCGAAACGGGCGAGCACCTCGGCCTCGCCGCGCACCGTCACGTCGAGCGCGTAGACCAGCTTGATCGCGTTCTTGCGGCGCGCGTCGTTGCCGCGGCGCACGACGGTCACGCGCTCCAGGTCGGCGGGCGCGATGGCGAGGCGTTCGATCACCGCCGTGTCGAGGTCGGCGGGGGTGTGGTCGAGGGGCAGTGCAAGATCGGTCAGGCGAAGCATCGTGGCGCCTTTATACACTCACGCGGCGCAGCGCCATCACCGCCTTGCGGGGGCCCGCGTTCAGGCGAGGCGGGCCGCCAGCCACGCCGACGCCTCGGCCAGCGCCCGGTCGGCGAGGCGCGAGACCGTCACCGCTTCCAGGAAGCTGTGCGTGGCGCCGTCGTAGACATGGAGGGCGGCGTCCACTCCGGCCTCGTCCAAACGCTTCGCCATCGCCGCGTTCTCGTCGAGCAGGATGTCGCATCGCGCCGTGCAGAGCCAGGTCGGCGGCAGGCCGGCAAGGTCCGCATGGAGGGGGCGCGCCAGGGGATCGGGCGGGGACGTCGCCCAGTCGTCGCCGAGGTAGCTGGCCCAGAAGTCGTCCATCTCCGGACCGGTGAGCATGTAGCGCTCGCCGTCGCCGTAGCGTTCGTAGCTCGGCGTCCAGGTGCCGTCGAAGGCGCCGTAGTTGAGCAGCAGCGCGCGCGGCATGGGCCGGTTCGCCGCGCGCAGGCGCAGCGCGGCGGACACCGCCAGGTTGGCGCCCGCGCTGTCGCCGCCGACGGCATGGCGCGAAGCATCCAGCCCGTGCTCGCCGCCGTGGTCCTGGAGCCAACCCAGCACTTCGGCAATGCTGTCCGGCGCGGCGGGAAAGCGGCTTTCCGGCGCCAGCGGGTAGTCGACGCCCAGCACCGCGATGCCGGCCCGCCCGGCATATTCGCGCATCAGGCGGTCGTGGCTGTCGATGCTGAACAGCGTCCAGCCGCCGCCGTGGAGGTAGACGAGGACCGGGAGGTCCGCGCCGGTCGTCGGCCGGTGGATGCGGATGCGCGTTCCCGCACGGCCGACGGTGAGCGTCTCGCTCGCCGCCATGGCCGGGCCGCCCTGCTGCCAGGGCGCGCGCTGCGCCTCCGCGATCGCACGGCGCGCGGCCGGCGTCAGGCCGGGGCGCGAGCCCAGCGCGGCGGAGGCGGCGAACATGCGGCCGAGCCAGTCGCGGATCTCGGGATCGACGTCGTCGTCCGTGAAAGGTCCGCTCACCCGTGCACCTTGCGGCCGGCGAGATGGGTCGACACCACCTTGGCCGATTCCAGCGTCTCCGGGTCGATCGCCGTCAGGTCGCGGTCCCAGGCCACGAAATCGGCAAGACGGCCCGGCGCCAGGGTGCCGGTATGTGCCTCATGCCCGCCGGCGTAGGCGGCGCCGCGCGTATAGGCGAGCATGGCATCGTGGATGTCCACGCGCTGCTCGGGATACCAGCCGCCGGGGTTGGCGCCGTCCAGCGTCTCGCGCAGCGTGGCGGCCTTGAGCCCGGTCAGCGGATCGAGCGGGGCGACCGGCCAGTCCGACCCGAAGGCGACATGGGCGCCGCTGCGCAGGAGCGATTCGAACGCGTAAGTCGTCTTCAGCCGCTCGGGCCCGATGCGGCGGACCGCCCAGCGGCCGTCGTCGATGGCGTGGTAGGGCTGGACCGAGGCGATCACGCCCTGCTGCGCAAACCGGCCGATGCTGGCCGGGTTGAGGTGCTGCGCATGTTCGATGCGCGAGCGGCGATCGCGCGGGCCGTTGGCGGCGGCGACTTCCGCCAGCGTATCGAGGACGGTGTCGTTGGCCCGGTCACCGATGGCGTGGGCGGCGATCTGCAGGCCGGCGGCGTCGGCCGCGCGGGCGAGTTCGAGCAGTTCCCCGGGGTCGGTGACAGTGATGCCGCGGGTGGTGGGATCGTCGAGGTAGGGCTCGTAGAACAGCGCCGTGCGCGAGCCGAGCGAGCCGTCGAACACGACCTTGCAGCCGCCCCAGCGCACGAGGTCGTCGCCCCGGCCCTCGGCGGCGATGAGGTCGCGCAGTCTGGCCCAGTCCTTGAGCGGCGTCATCGCGTAGAAGCGCATCGGCAGGTCGCCCGAAGCGCGCAGGCGGCGGGCGGACTCGAACGTTCGCCAGTCGATCCCGGTCTCGTGGACCTGGGTTACGCCCCTGGAGAGCGCGAGCGCGATGCCGCGCCGGTTGATGGCGTCGGTGGCCGCGTCGGAAGGCAGGGGGATGCGGGCGAGCGCCATGTCCTTGGCGGCGTCCTTGAAGATGCCGGTGAGGCGGCCCCTGGCATCGCGCCCGATGACCCCGCCCTCGACATCGGGCGTGCTCTCGCCCAGCCCGAGCACTTCGAGCGCGCGGCTGTTGAGCAGCGCCATGTGCAGGTCGTAGCGCAGCACCGCGACGGGGGTGTTCGGGCTGACCGCGTCGATCCAGTCGCGCGAGGGGAGTTCGCCGCCCCAGCGGTCGTTGTCCCATTCGCCGCCCTGGATCCAGACACCGGCAGGCAGCGCGCGCGCCGCTTCGCCGATGCGCCGGGCGAACTCGGCCCGGCCCGGGGCATCGCGCAGCGAGGGCTGACCGATCATCGCGGAGCCGAGGGTGAAATGGACATGGCTGTCGGTGAAGCCCGGCGTCACGAAAGCGCCGCCGAGGTCGACCACCCGCGTCCTCTTGTCGGCAAGGCTGCGCGCGGCCTCGCTTCCGAGTGCCGCGATCCGCCCGTTCACCAGGCCGAGGGCGTCGGTGAAGATCTCGCGCCCCTCGCCCGTCCATATCCGGCCGTTGGTGTAGATCGTGTCGACCGCCGTTCCGCGCGCGAAGGCGGCCTGGCGCAGCAGCAGCGGCGCGGCGACCACGCCCGCGCTAGCCGAAAGGAAGGTACGGCGATCGAGTCTCTTCATGGCGCGTCCGATGTCCTGACTTGGAGCAGAAGTCATATCCAATGCGCGGTCCACGACAACGGGCCAACTCGCATCCCCGAGGCGGGGCCAGCGACGGCGTCAGACCGGGACCGGCCCCGCCAGTCCGATTTCGGAGAAGTAGCGGCCCATCGCCCGCTGCGCCCTGTCGCTGAGCGCGATGAAGGCGCGGCGGCGGTCGACATCGTCGCTCACCCGCTCGAACAGGTCCGCCTCGACCATCTGGCCGATCCAGCGCAGCGCGGTGGTCGGCGGGACGGCGGCGGCGATGCACAGCGAGGTGACCGAGACCTGCTTCCCCTCGATCCGCGCGGCGGTGAGGTCGAGCAGCATGTCCCAGGCGGGGTCGGCGAACAGTTCGCCGTCGAGGAAACGCGCGCGCAGCTGGCGCTGGCGGATGATGCGGCGCACCAGCTTGGCATCGGGAAGCTGCCCTTCTGCGGCGGGGGTTGGCGCGGGAGGGGTGGGGGCCGGAGCGGCCTGACCATCGGGAAAGGCGAAGGCCGATCCGGAACCGCGCGGGTCGAGCCGGTCGATGCGTCCGGCGATCTGGCCGACCTGCTCGGTCAGGCGCAGCAGCATCAGCCGATCATCGTCCGACAGTTCGCGCAAGCGCCCGGACGGGAAGCCTGCCATCACCTGTCCCAGCGCGATGACGCGTTCGGCGCGGTCGGGGTCGACGAGCAGGATCGGCGCGGACTGGTCCATGCAGGCGAACACGTCCTCCAGCGCGTCGACGCTGGTCGAGACGATCAATCGCGTTCTCCCCCGTCCCGCGCGCATGTCGAGCTGCGTGAGCGCCGCGAGCGAGGCGCCATCGACCTGCGGGCAGTCGACCATCACCACATCGCCCAATGTCCGGTCGACACCTTCCGCCAGGTCGATCAGCGAGCCGACCGAGGTCACCTTAAGACCGGCGGTCTCGGCATCCTCGCGCAGGGCCGTGCGCAGCCGCGATCGATCGGCGTAGATCGACAGGGCGATCGGGATCTCTCCGTCCGCACCCCGGGCCTGGCCATAGGCGAAGTCCGGTTGGGATAGGCTGTCGCTCATGCTTTCCGACTCCTTTGGATCGGAACATAACTCGAACGAAGCACGGTGGGAGGTTAAAAATCTGCAAGCCCCCGGAAGGGCTCAATCCGCGCCCCACCAACCCTGGAGTTCACGCCGCACCAGCGTTTCGAGCATGGCCATGCCGGGGGGGCCGTCGTTGAGGCAGGTGAGCACGGCGAGCCGCTCACCGCCGGCGCCCTCGAACACTTCGCGGCCGCGGATCGCGAGTTCCTCGAGCGTCTCGACGCAGTCGGCGGAGAAGCCGGGCGCCGCGATCGCGATGCGGCGGGTGCCATCCTTGGCCAGCTTCTCCAGCGTCGCTTCGGTCGAGGGTTCGAGCCACCTGGCGCGGCCGAAGCGGGACTGGAAGCTGGTCTCGACGCGCAGGCCCGGCAGGCGCATCGCGAGACGTTCGGCCAGCAGGCGCGCGGTCTTGCGGCAGTGGCAGTGGTACGGATCGCCCAGCTCGAGCGTGCGCTGGGGCATGCCGTGGAACGAGAGCAGCAGCAGCTCGGGCGTGAAGTCCAGCGCGGCGACCTGCCCCGCGAGATCGTCCTCCAGCGCGCTGATATAGGCGGGGTCGTCGTGGTAGGGCGGCAGGGTGCGCAATGCGGGCTGCCAGCGCATCGCACCCAGCGCATCGCCCAGCCTGTCCATGACCGAAGCGGTCGTCGCGCCCGAATACTGCGGATAGAGCGGCGCGACGAGGATGCGGTCGTATCCCGCGTCCTTCATCGCCTGCAGGCGCGAGGGGATCGAGGGGTTGCCGTAGCGCATCGCCCAGTCCACCCGCACGCCGCCGCCGAGCAGCGCCTGGAGCCCGCGCGCCTGCGCCGCCGTGATCGCGGCGAGCGGCGAGCCCTCCGCCGTCCAGACCTGCGCGTAGGCATGGGCGGACTTGGCCGGGCGGGTGCGCAGGATCACGCCATACAGGATCGGCTTCCATACCACCGGCGGGATTTCGATCACGCGCGGGTCGGAGAGGAATTCGGCGAGGTAGCGGCGCACCGCCGCCGGGGTCGCGGCGTCGGGCGTGCCGAGGTTGACCAGCAGCACGCCGACCTTGCCGACGGCGACTTCCGGGTGGTCGGCGGGGGCATTTGCAGGGGGCATCACAGGTCCTCGCCGAAGAAGGGCAGGCGGCGCAGGCGAAGGCCCGTCGCCGAATAGAGCGCGTTGGCGACCGCCGGGGCAACGGCGGCGACGCCGAGTTCGCCGGGGTCGGCGGGGTCCGCCTTGCTCTCGACGAATTCGACCTCGATCTCCGGGCAGTCGGCCAGCGTCGGCAGGCCCATCGCGGCGAGGCTCTCGCCGTCGGGCCGGCCGCTCTCGTAGCGCACCGCGCAGCCGAGCGCGAGGCCGAGGCCGAAGATCAACCCGCCCTCGACCTGCTGGCGGGCGATGTCGAGATTGACGATCCGGCCGATGTCGGCGACCGCGCTGAGCTTGTCCACCCGCACGCCTTCCGCATCGCGCCGCGCGCTGGCGACGACGGCGATCCGCCCTCCACCGATGACGTGGCAAGCGATGCCCTGCCCGCTGGCGTCGGCGCCGCCGCCCCATTGCGAGAGCGCCGCCACGCGCTGCAGGCACTCGGCCAGGCGCGGGTCCTTGCCCAGCATCGCCATGCGGTAGCTGAGCGGCTCGTGGCCGGCCTTGTGGGCGAGTTCGTCGACGAAGCTCTCGTTGAAGAAGGCGGTCCAGGCGTGGGCGTTGCCGCGCATCCGCGCCGTGGGCAGGCCGATGCGGACGGGGACGTGGTCGATCGCAAGATTGGCGATGTCGTAAGGCGGGAGCGCGCCTTCGAGCGCCATCGGGTCGGCCTCGCCCGCCACGGCGGCGACGGCGTCGAACGGGGCGTCGCCATCGAACAGGCGGCGGCCGAACTCGCGGGCGGTCGCTGGCACGGTGATGCGCGCGCGCCAGCCAGCGACGGCGCCCTCGGTATCGACGCGCGCGGCCATCACCGCGACGACCGGCGTGCGCGGCAGGCCGGCGCGGAATTCCTCGCGGCGGTCCCAGGTGAGCTGGACGGGCTTGCCGACGGCTTTGGCGATGACGGCGGCCTCCACCGCGTGGCCGAATTCCAGGCGGCGGTCGAAGCTGCCGCCGATCGCCACCGGGTAAAGCACGACGTCGCGCAGGTTCAGGCCGACGGCCCGCGCCGCGGCTTCGCGGGTGGCCTCGGGGGCCTGGGTGCCGACCCAGAGTTCGAGCTTGCCGTCCCGGAAATGCGCGGCGGCGGCGGCGGTCTCGATGGCGGCGTGGACGGCGGGGGCGACTTCGTAGCGCAGCTGGACCGGCAAACCGCCCTCAACCACGTCCATGTCGCCCTCCCGGTGCAGGCGGTGCGCGTCGGCGGTGCGCAGGGCCTCGTCCATCGCGGCGTCGACCACATTGGAGTCGGCTCCGGCGGCGACCCTGAAACGCGGGGCCATGCGGGTGAGCGCCTGCTCGGCGGTCCAGCCATCGGCGGCGACGGCCGCGACCCAGTCGTCGCCCTTCACCACGCCGACGTAGCCGCGCAGGCCTTTCGCCGCGGCCTCGTCCACGCCCGCGACCGCAGCGTTCATGCCGATCGGCGCGTGGCGGATGGCCGCGTAGACCATGCCCGGCAGGCGCACGTCGCCCGCGAAGGTCCACGAGCCGTCAACCTTGGAGGGCAGGTCCAGCCGAGGGTAGCGCAGCGGGGCGCCGGAGGGGAATTCGCCCGGGCGCTCGGCCATCGGTTCGGCGCGAAGCGGCGGGGTGGAGGGCGGCGAGAAGGCGGCGGCTTCCTCGGCAAGCGTGCCGAAGGCGAGGCGCTTGCCTTCGTGGAGCACGAAGCCGCCGTGTGCCTCGCATTCCTCCCAGGCGACGTTCCAGCGCGCGGCGGCGGCCTGCATCAGCATCGCCCGCGCGGAGGCGGCTGCGGCGCGCGCGGGGGCCTCGTACGCGGCAAGGGAAGTGCCGTCGGCGGTGGCGTTGAAGCGGTGTCCCTCGGCCCAGCGGCGGGCCACTATGCCGTCCGGGCCGTCCGCCAGCGCGGGGGCGAGCGGCATCCACAGCGGCGCCCACTTCGCGGCCAGCGGGAGGTTGGCGTAGCGCGCGCTGACCGGCGCCGGCTCGACCGAGATCTGCCGCCAGTCGGCGCCCAGTTCGTATGCCACGACCTGCGGTATCAGCGTGGTGACGCCCTGCCCCATCTCGACCTGCGGCACGGAGACGGTGACGACGCCGTCGGTGCCGATCCGCAGCCAGGCGTCGAACGGGAACTCGCCCTCGCGCGGTTCCAGAGGCAGCGGGTACGAACGGGGGCGCAGCAGGAAGCCGAGCGTGAGCCCGCCCCCCGCCAGCGCCCCGACCAGCACCTTGCGCCGCGTGACGGCCATCAGGGCTGCCTGTCCAGCCACGCGCCCACCTGCCGGGCAAGCGCGGTGAACGCCTCGGCCTGCGGACCGTCACCGGCCGCCGTGGGGGTTCCGGCGTCGCCCTCGCGGCGGATCGTGATGTCGAGCGGGATGCGGCCAAGGAAGGGGACGTCCATCGCCTTCGCCGCCGCCTCCGCGCCGCCGGTGCCGAACGGGTCGCTGACTTCGCCGCAGTGGGGGCAGGCGTAGCCGGCCATGTTCTCGACCACGCCGACGATCGGCACGCCGCCCTTCTCGAGCATGTCGGCGGCGCGCGCGGCGTCCATCAGCGCGAGGTCCTGCGGGGTGGAGACGATCACCGCGCCCGCCGGCTTGAAGCGCTGGAGCATGGTGAGCTGGACGTCGCCGGTGCCGGGCGGCAGGTCGACGACGAGCAGCTCGGCCCCGTCCCAGTGCGCCTCGACCAGCTGGATCAGCGCGCCCGCGATCTTGGGTCCGCGCCAGGCGATCGCCTGGCCCGCCCTGGTGAGGTGCGCCATCGACAGCACCGGCACGCCCCAGGCGCTCTGGACCGGGACCAGCCTGCCCTCGTGCGCCACCGCGCGCTTGTCCTCGGTGCCGAGCAGCCGTGCCTGCGAGGGGCCGTAGATGTCCGCATCGACGAGCCCGACCTTGCGCCCGCTGCGCGCCAGCGCGACGGCGAGGTTCACCGCGAGCGTCGACTTGCCGACCCCGCCCTTGCCCGAGCCGACCGCGAGGATGCGCGGCGTTTTCGGTGCGGGCGCCGGAGCGGGCGCCTCGGCCTTGTCCGCCATCATCGCCACGCGCACGTCGGTCACGCCCGGCGCCGACCCGAGCGCCGCCGTGACCGCCGCCTCCAGCCGCTCGCGCGCCAGCGAGCCGAGCCCGGTCGCGTCCAGGACGAGGATCGCCCGGCCCTCGACCAGCCGCAGCGACTGCAGCCGCGGCGCGGCATCGGCGGGCAGCAGTGCCTTCAGTTCCTCGGACGATCCCGCAGCGCTGGTCACTCGTGTCTCCGCAACAATAATAAACATTCGCCGTCCCCGCGCTCGCGAGAACCCATCTCCGGCCCGTCCGCAGGGGCGGGACAGCGGGATGTATCCCCACCCAATGCGGGGATGACGAGGAAAATCCGGGACGTGCGGTCGCACCGTTCCGTCGCCGCTCAGGTGGCGTACCACGGGAAAAAGGGCAAGAGAGGCACTGTTATTTGGCCGAGGGGTTCTTATAGATAGCCCCATGAAAGCTATCGGTGGTGCAGACAGGCACGGCGGCTCAGGCCGCGTTGGGGGACATGGCGCAGCGCAGGACGGCGTATCGGCTATGACCGGTCGCAGTCCCTGGGGCGGCGGCAATGATGGCGGCAGCGAGGACGGCACTCCGGAAGGCGGCGAGCAGCCCGGCGACGCGCCCGAGCCCGAAGGCAGGGGCGACAAGGATTCCGACAAGGAAGACCGCCGCGGCCCGCGCAATCCCTGGCTGCCCAGCGGCGACACTCCGCCCCCGCGCCGCTCGGCCGGCATCGAGGATATCTTCCGGGGCCGCGATGCGCGCCGCGCCGGCGGCGGCGGTGGCAGCGGCGGTCCCGGACGCGGAGGCTTCCCCAACATCCCGCGCCGGCCCGACGGCAAGTCGTGGGTTCCCCTGGGTGTCGGCGTGGCGGTCGTCGCCCTGCTGGCGATGTCGAGCTTCCACATGCTCGGCCCCAAGGAGCAGGGCGTGGTCACCACGCTGGGCAAGTATTCGCGCACGATCGATTCCGGCGTCAGCATGACCTTCCCCTGGCCGATCGAGCAGGTGCAGACGGCCGACGTCCGCTCGTTCACGGTCGACATGATCCCGGAGAACGACAACGAGAAGCTGATGCTGACGAGCGACAAGAGCCTCGTCGATCTCAGCTACCTGGTCCGCTGGAACATCAAGGACCTCAAGAACTACACCTTCCGCCTCGCCGATCCCAAGCAGACCGTGCGCGAAGTGGCCGAGGCCGCCATGCGCGCCTCGATCGCGCAGATCACGCTCTCCGACGCACTGTCGGGCTCGGGCCGCGCCAAGGTCGAGCAGGATGTGCGCGAGCGCATGCAGCGCATCCTCGACGGCTACCACGCCGGCGTCTCGATCCAGGGCGTCGAGATCAAGAAGGCCGATCCGCCGGCCAAGACCAAGGGCGCGTTCGACCAGGTCAACGTCGCCCAGCAGGAATCCGAACGCGACCGCTCCGAGGCGCGTGCCTGGGCCCAGCAGGTCATCGCCCGCGCCCAGGGCGACGCATCCGCCTTCGACAAGGTCTACGAGCAGTACAAGCTCGCTCCCGAGGTCACCAAGCGCCGCATGTATTACGAGACGATGGAACGCGTGATCCGCGACAACGACACGGTCGTCGCCGAAAAGGGCGTCACCCCTTACCTGCCGCTCTCCGAAATGAAGCGCCGTGCACAGCCCGCGCCGGGCGCCGATGCAGCCGCCGGTCCCGGAACCACGGTCACGGCCCCGGCACCGCGGGGAGGCCAGTGATGGGCAACCTCTGGCAGGACTACAAGGCCGCGTGGATCGCCGGCGGCGTCGCCGTGATCGCACTGATGCTCAGCGTCATCGTCGTCCCCGAGGACGAGCAGGCGGTCGTGGTGCGGACCGGCAAGCCGGTGCGCGTCTACAACCCCTTCATCGACAAGGCCGACTTCGGCCAGACCGGCGCGGGCGTCCACTTCCGCATGCCGCTGGTCGAGCAGGTCATCCGCATCGAGAAGCGCCTGCTCTCGGTCGACATGCAGCAGCAGCAGGTGCTCTCGACCGACCAGCAGCGGCTGAACGTCGATGCCTATGCGCGCTTCCGCATCGTCGATCCGGTGAAGATGGTCGAGACCGCCGGCACCACCGAGCGCGTCACCCAGCAGCTCGAGCCGATCCTGTCCTCCTCGGTCCGCCAGGAACTGGGCAAGCGCACCTTCCAGTCGCTGCTCACCGCCGAGCGCGGGCAGGCGATGGAGAACATCCGCACCAGCCTCGACCGCGAGGCGCGCGAATACGGCGCCCAGATCGTCGACGTGCGCATCAAGCGCGCCGACCTGCCCGAGGGCGCGCTTGCCGCCGCCTTCGTGCGCATGGAAGCGGCGCGCCAGGAAGAGGCCAAGACGGTCGCCGCGCGCGGCCAGCGCGACGCGCAGATCATCCGCGCCGAGGCCGAGGCCCAGGCCGCCAGGATCTATGCCGAAGCCTTCGGCAAGGACCCGGCCTTCTACGACTTCTACCGCGCCATGCAGAGCTATTCGGTGTCGTTCGGCAAGGGCGACGGCGGCAAGACGATCCTGCTTTCGCCCGACAACGCCTATCTCAATCATTTCCGGGAGCCGTAAGCGCTCCCGGTCGTTGCTGCCTGAACCCGGAGAATGGCGGATTACCGCATCATTCAAATCCGGTTAAGCTCACTAGGCCTCAATCGGTGGTGAGTTTCCCGGTCGGTGCCCAGGCACCGCCGAAACGGAGGAATCAAAGGACGTGAAGCCAGTGCGATATGCTTATGGATTGACCACCGCGCTCCTTCTCGGAGGCGCCACCGCAACGCTCATGACCGGCTACCCCGCAGGTGCGCAGGTGGCCCAGAACGAATCCAGCGAAATGTCGAAGGTGGTCCCGCGCTCCGGCGCGCCGGCCAGCTTCGCGGACCTGACGGCGCAGCTCGCGCCCGCGGTCGTCAACATCTCGACCCGCCAGAAGGTGCAGGTCGCAGGCGGCGGCGCCAACCCGTTCGCGGGCACGCCCTTCGAAGGCCTGTTCGGCGGCCAGCAGGGCGGCGGCGGCGCGCCGCAGACGCGCGAAGCACAGTCGCTCGGCTCGGGCTTCATCGTCTCGGCCGATGGCTACGTGGTCACCAACAATCACGTCATCACCGCCGACGGCAAGGGCCAGGTCGAATCGATCACCGTCACCATGCCCGACGGCACCGAGTATCCCGCCAAGCTGGTGGGCAAGGACGCCGCCTCCGACCTCGCGGTCCTCAAGATCGACGCGGGCAAGGCGCTGCCGTTCGTCAAGTTCGGCGATTCCTCGAAGGCGCGCGTGGGTGACTGGATCATCGCGATCGGCAACCCGTTCGGCCTCGGCGGCACGGTGACTTCGGGCATCGTCTCGGCCGTCTACCGCAACACCGGGTCGGGCGCAGGCGCCTACGACCGCTATCTCCAGACCGACGCCGCCATCAACCGGGGCAACTCGGGCGGCCCCATGTTCGACATGAGCGGCCAGGTCATCGGCATCAACAACGCGATCTTCTCGCCCACCGGCGGCAGCGTCGGCATCGGCTTCGCGATCCCCGCCGAGATCGCCGCCCCGCTCGTCCAGAAGCTCATCAAGGGCGAGGCGATCGAGCGCGGATATCTTGGCGTGCGCATCCAGGCGCTGAACGAGGACCTCGCGGACTCGCTCGGCATCGAGCACAACAAGGGCGAGTTCATCCAGGCGGTCGAGCCTGACGGCGCCGCCGCCAAGTCCGGCATGCAGGCGGGCGACGTGGTGGTGAAGGTCGCCGGCAAGGAAGTCACGCGCGACCAGACGCTGTCGTACATCGTCGCCAACACGGCGCCGGGCAGCCGCATCCCGATCGACGTGATCCGCAGCGGCCGCCGCATGACGCTCACCGCCACGGTCGCCAAGCGTCCGAGCGAAGACGAACTGCAGCAGTCGTTCGACCCCAACGGCGAGCAGGACGACGCCTTCAACAACCCGCCCACGCAGCAGGAACAGGGCGCGGTCGAGAAGTCGCTCGGCCTGTCGGTGACGCCGCTGACCTCGCAGATCGCCCGCCAGCTCGGCGCGGCCGACGGGACCAAGGGCGTCGTCGTCGTCGCCGTCGATCCCAACTCGGACGCCGGCCAGAAGGGCTTCGCGCGCGGGTTCATCATCCTGGAAGCCAACGGCAAAGCCGTGGCGACCCAGGCCGACCTCAACGCCGCCGTCGCTGCCGTCAAGGCGGAAGGTCGCTCGGCCATCCTCCTGCGCGTCCAGCCGCGCGGCCAGCCCGCCACGTTCGTGCCGGTCCGCCTGCGCTGACACGCAGCGGCCGCCAGTGCCGGACATGAAGACGCCCGCCGGTTCGATCCGGCGGGCGTTTCTCGTTCGATCTGCCGCGTAGTGCGCTTCCTTTTACGGCTGCGTCACCGGGGGCCTTAGCGGCGTCGGCCGGGGACTGGGCGTAGTGCGGGGCATCGGCGCCACGCGCGGCGGGTAGCCCGCGCCCTGCCCGGGCCGCAGTCCCGGATCGTCCGGGGTGCGCCCGGTCGCCTTGTCGAGGAGGTCGCCGTTGGCGGCGGGCGGCGGCGCGGCGCCCTGCGGTCCGTAGTCGGGCACCATCAGGCCCGCGCCGGGTCCCGCGCCGTCCTCGTAGCCGGGCTGGCCGCCCGGCATGGGCGCACCGTCGGGATGCACGAGGTTGCCGTTCTCGTCGTAGTAGGAATATTCGCCCGGATTGCCCTGAAGCTGCTCGTCATCGGGATCGAGCTGCCATTCGGGCAGCTGAAGCTCGGTGTCGAACTGCTCGACCGGGCGCTTCGCCACCGCGACGCGCATGTAGTCGGCGAAGGCCCGCGCCGGAGCATGGCCGCCCGAAAGGCCGCCGACCGGCTTGGCGTCGTCGCGGCCCATCCACACGCCGGTTGTGATGCCGCTGGAGAAGCCGAGGAACCAGCCGTCCTTGTTCGAACTGGTGGTGCCGGTCTTGCCCGCGACAGGACGGCCGATCTGCGCGGCGCGGCCCGTGCCGGTGGCGACGGCCGTCTGCATCAGGTCGGTGATCCCGGCGGCGACGTAATGCGGCACCAGCACCTGCCCGCGCACCGACTTGTGCTCGTAGAGCAGCTCGCCCGCGGTGGTCGTGACCTTGAGGATGCCGTAGGGCCCGACCGAGGTGCCGCCCGCCGAGACGGCGGCGAAGGCGCGGGTCATGTCGATCACACGCACTTCGGACGTGCCCAGCACCATCGCCGGCTTGGTGTTGATCTGCGTGGTGATGCCGAAGCGGCGCGCCATGCTGGCGACGGTGCCGAAGCCGACCTCGTTGCCGAGCTGCGCCGCGATGGTGTTCTTGGAATAGGCGAAGGCGGTGCGCAGGTCGATCTCGCCCGCGAAATTGCGGCCGTCGTTCTTGGGGCTCCAGCCGTCGATCGTCACCGGCTCGTCGACCACGCGGTCGTCGGGCTTGTGGCCCGCTTCCAGCGCGGCGAGGTAGACGAACAGCTTCCACGACGAGCCGGGCTGGCGCAGCGCGCTGGTGGCGCGGTTGTAGTTCGAATTGACGTAGTCGGTGCCGCCCACCATCGCCAGCACCGCGCCGTCGCGGTCGAGGCTGACGAGCGCGCCCTGCGCGTCCTTGGGGGCGTTGCGGTCGATCGCGCTGGTCGCGGCGTTCTGCATGCCGCGGTCCAGCGTGGTCCAGACCTCGATCGGCTCCTTGTTCTCGGGCAGCAGCATGTCGAGCTGCGGCAGCGCCCAGTCGGTGAAGTAGCGGACCGAATCCTGCCCCTTCTCTTTGGCGACGGTCACTTTCGAGAAGTCGGTGCCGTCGGCCTCGGCCTGCGTGATGACGCCTTCGCGCACCATCAGCCCCAGCACGACGCGGGCGCGCCCGGTCGCCGCCTCGACATCGGCGGTGGGCGAGTAGTTCGAAGGCGCCTTGACGAGACCCGCGATGATCGCCGCCTCGGCGGTCGACAGTTCGGTGCCCGGATGGCCGAAGAACTTGCGGCTGGCCGCGTCGACCCCGTAGGCGCCGCCGCCGAAGTAGACCTTGTTGAGGTACAGCTCGAGGATCTGGTCCTTGGTGAACTTACGTTCCAGCGCCAGCGCCAGCACCGCCTCGCGCGCCTTGCGGGTGAACGAGCGGCTGTTGTTGAGGAAGATGTTGCGCGCCAGCTGCTGCGTGATCGTCGAAGTCGCCTTGGCCCGCCCGCCCGTGGTGAACGAGACGTAGACCGCGCGCGCGAGGCCGACCGGATCGACGCCCGGATGGTCACGGAAGCGGCGATCCTCGACCGAGACCAGCGCGTCGCGCATGATCGGCGGGATGTCGTTATAGGCGAGCCACTTGCCGTAGCTCGGCCCGAGCGACACGAGTTCACGCCCGTCCCGGTCGCGCACGACGATCATCTGGCCGTTCTGGCTGCTCTTGAGCGCGCCATAGTCGGGCAGCTCGCGCATCGTGAAGAACACGGCGGTGCCCAGGAAGATGGCCGCAAGCAGGGCCAGCGCGGCCCCCCATACCAGGACGCCGCGCACGATGCGGCGCCACAGGGGCTTGCTGGCAGGCTCGGTGGATGCGCCGCGACTACCGCGGCCGCGGCCGGAATTCTTGGCCATTGCTAAGGTGCAAACCCCTATGGAGGACAGGTATGTCCGGTCGCTCTACACCTTGCATGGGGATTTGTAACCCGAGGTGAACACGCAAGTTGCCCCCACCACCACCGACTGCGTCGACGGTGGTGGGGCACGCGCCTCAGTCCTTGGGCTCGAAATCGAGCGACGCGCTGTTGATGCAGTAGCGCAGGCCCTCGGGGCCGGGCCCGTCGGGGAAGACATGGCCGAGATGGCCTTCGCACCTGGCGCAGTTCACCTCGACGCGGACCATGCCGTGCGAGACGTCGCGGTGCTGCTCGACCGCGCCGTCCGCCACGGGCGCGGTATAGCTCGGCCAGCCCGAACCCGAATTGTACTTGGTGTCGGACGCGAACAGCGGGGCGCCGCAGCCGGCGCAGGTATACAGGCCTTCCTGCTTGTTCTTCTCGTACTTGCCGGTGAAGGCGCGCTCGGTCCCCGCCTCGCGCAGGACATGGTACTGCTCGGGCGTCAGGCGGTCGCGCCATTCGGCGTCGGTGAGTTCAATCTTGTCGGTCATCGCTGGACTCCTTCGAGCGCAGATATGGGCCTGAAAGGCTACGAATCCAGAGGGATGCGCCGCCGCGTTCAGAGCGTGGCGAAAAGCGTCAGCATGTGCTGCCAGGCGCGGTCGGCCTCGGTTGGGTCGTAGGCGGGGGAATCGGGCACGCACCATCCGTGGTCGGCAGCGTAAACCTCGACCTGCGCCGGGCGGCCCGCGGCGTCCGCGGCCTCGCGCAGCTTACCCTTCTGGTCGGGCTGCTTGGCATCGTCGTTGCGGGCGAGGGCGAAGAGGTAGCCGGCCCTGGTCCTGGCGAGCAGGCGGTGCGGGCTGTCGGCATCGTCGGTCGCGAGCCCGGCGCCGTGGAGCGAGGCCGCCGCGCCCACGCGCGCCGGAACGGCGGCGGCGGTGCGCACGGTGAAGGGGCCGCCCATGCAGTAGCCGTTGCTGCCGATCTTGCGCTTCTTGTCGACCACGTCCTGCCGGTCGAGGAAGCCGACATAAGCCTCGGCATCGCGGGTGATCGCATCGGGGGTGAGCAAGGCGCGCATCGGCGCGACCTTCGCCTGACCCTCGGGCGTGCGGAATTCGGAGAAGCTGCGCATGATCGGCGAGGGGCCGGAGCGGTAATACGGGTTCACCACCAGGACCGCATAGCCCTGCGCGGCGAGGCTGCGGGCCATGATCTTCTTCACGTCGCGCAGGCCCGCGATGTCGGGCCACATGATCACGCCGGGGTGCGCGCCCTTGCCGGGGTGGACGAAGAAGGCGTCGCACACGCCGTCCTTCGTGGTGATCGAGACCATCCGCTCGGTCACCGCGCCGCCGCCCTCGGCCGCGACCGTGGACGCGCAGCCGGCGAGCGCGGCGCTCGCGCCCAGCACGGCGAATTCGCGGCGGTTGAGACCCGCTAGGCGCTGGGAGCGCATTTCTTCCGGCGTCAGGTCGTCACACATGCATTCGCTCTCCAAAGTCCCGCTGCCCGGCAGCCTAGCCAGCGATCGCGCCGGAGGCGAGCCCCTTCGCCTTTCGGCGCTCGTTTCACGCTACATGGACACTAACCCGTCCTTAAGTCATCCTTGTTGACACAAAAAGCAGGGGTGGGAGAGCGCCGGGCATGGATTTCACCGGACAGCATGTCGTCATAACCGGCGCGTCGAGCGGGATCGGCCTCGCCGCCGCCACGCGCATTGCCGGGCTCGGCGGCACCGTGACGATGATCGCTCGCCGCGCCGAAATGCTGGAGTCTGAGGCGGCGAAGATCGGCCCCGCCGCCCGCTGGATCGCCGCCGACGTCGGCGACAAGGCCGCCATCCTCGCCGCTCTGGACGAGGCCATCGCCCGTTCCGGCCCGATCGACGGCCTGTTCCTCAACGCCGGAATCGGCGGCCTGTTCGCGCCCGCCGCCGACTACACCGACGAAGCGTTCGAGGCGGTGATGCGGGTGAACACCACCTCGCTGTTCTGGACGATCCGCCACCTCCTGCCGGCGATGACCGCGCGGAGGCGCGGGGCGATCGTCATCACCGGCAGCCTCGCGGCCGAGACCGGCATGGCCGGCAACGTCGGCTACCTCGCCAGCAAGCACGCCGCGCTCGGCATCGCGCGGGCCGTGGCCATGGAGGCGGCCCCGCACGGGGTGCGCTGCAACGTTATCAACCCCGGCTTCATCGACACCCCGATCCTTGAGGGCTTGCCCGACAGCTTCCGCGCGCAGATGGCTTCCCGCGTGCCGCAGAAGCGCATCGGCACGTCCGGGGAAGCCGCCAATGTCGCCGCCTTCCTGCTCTCCGACGACGCCAGCCACGTCACCGCGCAGAGCCTCGCGGTGGACGGCGGCCTGCTGGGGACGCTGATGATCGAGGGATAGGCGCGCTCAATCCCCGTTGAAGTTGAGTTCCAGGTTCACCGCGTTGGGATCGACGAGGAAGATCTGCTTGAGGCCGATGTGCTGAAGGTCGTTGACGCGGTGCTCGACGCCCAGGCTTTCCAGCCGCTCGCGAGTTTCGGCGAAGCCCTGGCAGCGCAGCGCGACGTGGTGCAGCGCGTTGGTAGGCGAGCCGGGGTGGTAGGCGTCGTAGCGCGGCCCGCCGGTGAGGCGGTCGACGAGGTGGACGATGGGCTGGTCGGCGCCGTCGTGCATCCAGTAGCCGGCGATGCCCATGGCGACCGACGGGTTCTTGCCCCGCCGGAAACCCAGCACGCGCTCGTAGAAGCTGGCGGTGGTTTCGAGATCGTCGGTCAGGATGTTGACGTGATCTAGGCCGCTGACCTGCATGATGCTCTCCCGTGTTTCTTGCGGGCGAGTGTCGCGCAAGGCGCGCATGGGGGCAAGGTTGGAACGAGGCTGGACGGCTATCGAGCGCCCCCTTTTTCGTCATCCCCGCGCAGGCGGGGATCCCGCTTGTACCTTCGACCTCACGGCCAGCCGGAAGGAAAGCGGGGCCCCCGCCTTCGCGGGGGCGACGGGGTGTTATTTGGACGGGGTGTGGCTTATGCGCCGGGCAGGCCCAAAGCCGCCCCGCCTCAGCTCCTGAACACCACCGTGCGCGAGCCGTTGGTCAGCACGCGGTCCTCGAGGTGCAGGCGTACCGCCTCGGCCAGCACGCGGCGCTCGATGTCGCGGCCCTTGCGGACCATGTCGTCGGGGGTGTCGGCGTGGGTCACGGCTTCGACGTCCTGATGGATGATCGGGCCTTCGTCGAGGTCGGCGGTGACGTAGTGCGCGGTGGCGCCGATCATCTTCACGCCGCGCGCGTGGGCCTGGTGGTAGGGCTTGGCGCCCTTGAAACCGGGCAGGAACGAGTGGTGGATGTTGATGCAGCGGCCCGAGAGGAACACCGCCATCTCGTCCGAGAGGATCTGCATGTAGCGCGCCAGCACGACCAGTTCGGCGCGGGTTTGCTCGACCAGCGCGCGGACCTGCGCTTCCTGCGCGGCCTTGTTGTCCTTCGCCACCGGCAGGTAGTGGAACGGAATGTCGCCGAGCATCAGCGTGTTGATCGCCTCGCGCGGATGGTTCGAGACGACGCCGACGATCTCCATCGCGATCTCGCCGATGCGGTGTCGGTAGAGCAGGTCGGCTAGGCAGTGGTCGAATTTGCTGACCATCAGCAGCACCCGGCGCGGCCGGTCGCGGCGCAGCATCGACCAGGCCATGCCGTACTCGTGCGCGATCGGCCCGAAGCCCTCGCGGATTTCCTCGCGGTCGGACGTGCCCGGATCGAAGGCCACGCGCATGAAGAAGCGGCCCTCGGCGAGGTCGTCGAACTGCTGCGCCTCGATGATGTTGCAGCCGGACTGCGCGAGGTAGCCGGTCACCCGGGCGACGATGCCCGGACGGTCGGCGCACGACAGCGCCAGGATCATCGGCTCGGCCATGGCGCGCCTCTCCTCAGGCAGCCGCGATGGCGGGCGCGCCGGCGCGGTTGGTCAGCGCCGCCTCGCTCTCGGCCAGCAGCGCGGCGATGATCTCGGCCACCGGCTCCTCCTTGGTGACCATGCCGACCGACTGGCCGGCCATGATCGAGCCGCTCTCGATGTCGCCGTCGATCGCGGCGCGGCGCAGGGCGCCGGCCCAGAAACGCTCAATCTGCAGCTGCGCCTCGCCCATGTCGACTTCGCCGGCGTCGAGCAACTTGGCCACCGCGACCTGCTTGGCGGTGAATTCCTCGGTGCCCTTGTTCTTGAGCGCGCGCACCGGGATTACCGGCAGCCGCGGGTCGACCTGGACCGACGCGACGGCCTCGCGCGCCGAGGCGCGGAAGAAGGCCCTCTTGAAGTCCGGGTGGGCGACCGATTCGGTGGCGCAGGCGAAGCGCGTGCCGAGCTGCACGCCGGCGGCGCCCATTTCAAGGTAGCCCGCAATCGCCTCGCCCCGGCCGATGCCGCCGGCGACGAAGACAAGATGGTCGGCCGCCAGCGTCGGCAGGATTTCCTGCGCCAGCACCGAGGTCGAGACCGGACCGATGTGGCCCCCGGCCTCGGAGCCCTCGATCACCAGCGCGTCGGCGCCCGAGCGCAGCAGCTTTTTGCCCAGCGCCAGCGTCGGCGCGAAGCAGATGACCTTGGCGCCGCTGGCCTTGATCGCCTCGACGCTGCCCTTCGGCGGGATGCCGCCGGCCAGCACGACGTGGGTGACGCCGTGCTTGGCGCAGACCTCGATCAGCTCGAACAGGTCCGGATGCATGGTGATGAGGTTGACGCCGAAGGGCCTGGCGGTCAGTGCCTTCGTGCCCACGATCTCGCCGTCGAGCAGTGCTGGGGTCATCGCTCCGCAGGCGATCACGCCGAAGCCTCCCGCGTTGCTGATCGCCGAGACGAGGTTGCGTTCCGACACCCAGGACATGGCGCCGCACAGGATCGCGGTTTCGCTGCCGAGGAATTCGCATCCCCGCGCCATCAGGGCGGAAGTCTTGGTATAGGCGGTCATCGAGGCTCCCATAGCCCGGGTTTTCTACAGGTCAGCGCCATAGGATGACGAATCGCCCCTTACAAGCGGCGAGCGGCGGAACCGGGGGACGACAGGGCAGTTTAATTGCCGCAGAATTGGGGTGAATTCAGCAGGGGATCCAGATGTTGAAGGACGACAAGCCGCAGAGCGGCGCGAATGAAGCAGGGAGCGTGGTGCCTACAACCACGGCACAGGACGATTGGGCCATTGTCCGCGACAGCGGCGAGCTCTTCGAGGATATCCTCGACATCGAGGGGCCACTTCGAATTGCCATGACGGCCGTCGCGGGTTTTTCGAAGCCGGCCATCGATCATGTCGAGCGCGGCATCGCGTTGCTTGCGCCCCGGATTCCCGAGCAGATCAGTGTGCAGCTGCGCATCCAGGCAACCAGTTTGCGCGCGGCCGCCAATGCTGGCGATGCCGACGGAGTACGTGCCGCCCAGGGTGCGCTCGTCGATGCGCTCGCCGCGCTGCGCCAGGGAGACTGACCGCCAAAACGCTCATCCGAAGTCCAAATTCGATCGCTTTTTCCGATCACAGATAGATGTTCGTATAGCTTCTCCCCCGGTTCCTCGTTCGGTAGACCTATGGGCAACCCGTTTCCGCCGCGCCGGCGGCGCGGCAAACCAAGGAGTTCAGCGATGAACGGATCGAATCCCCCCAAGGGCCAGTGCCCTTACGGCGAAGGCGCCGATGGCCTCGTACGTACCCCGCTCACCACGGCGTTCGGCGCACCCGTCGTCGATGCTTCGAACTCGATGACCGCCGGCCCGCGCGGGCCGCTGCTCATGCAGGACGTATGGCTGCTGGAAAAGCTGGCCAACCTCAACCGCGAGGTGATCCCCGAACGGCGCATGCACGCCAAGGGCTCGGGCGCGTTCGGCACCTTCACCGTCACGGGTGACGTCAGCCGGTACACCCGCGCGAAGTTCCTGGGAGAGGTCGGCAAGCAGGTCGAGCTGTTCGCCCGCTTCACCACCGTCGCCGGCGAGCGCGGCGCAGCGGATGCCGAACGCGATATCCGCGGGTTCGCGGTCAAGTTCTACACCGAGGAAGGCAACTGGGACATGGTCGGCAACAACACGCCGGTCTTCTTCGTGCGCGACCCGCGTCAGTTCGCCGACCTGAACAAGGCGGTGAAGCGCGACCCGCGCACCAATCTGCGTTCCGCCCGCAACAACTGGGACTTCTGGACCCTTCTGCCCGAGGCGCTGCACCAGGTAACCTACGTGATGGGCGACCGGGGCATCCCGCGCAGCTACCGCCACATGGACGGCTTCTCCAGCCACACCTACTCGCTCTACAACGAGGCCGGCGGGCGTTTCTGGGTGAAATTCCACTTCAAGACCCAGCAGGGCCACGCCCACCTCACAGACGCCGAGGCCGCGGACGTGGTGGCAGGTGACCGCGAATCGAACCAGCGCGATCTCTACGACGCGATCGAGCGCGGCGATTTCCCCAGGTGGACGGTCAAGATCCAGGTCATGGCCGAGGAAGAGGCCGCGACCTGCGGGTTCCACCCGTTCGATCTCACCAAGGTCTGGTCGCAGAAGGTCTACCCGCTGATCGAGGTCGGCGTGATGGAGCTCAACCGCAACCCGGAGAACTTCTTCGCCGACGTCGAGCAGAGCGCCTTCTCGCCCTCGAACCTGGTGCCCGGCATCGGTGTCTCGCCCGACAAGATGCTCCAGGCGCGGCTGTTCGCCTACTCGGACGCGCAGCGCTACCGGCTGGGGGTCAACCACCACCAGATCCCGGTGAACGCCGCGCGCTGTCCGGTGTTCAACAACCACCGCGACGGACAGGGCCGGGTCGATGGCAACTACGGGGGCTTGCCGCATTACCACCCGAACTCCTTCGGCCAGTGGCAGGGGCAGGGCGAATTCCGTGAGCCGCCAATGAAGATCGACGGCAATGCCGACTTCTGGAACTTCCGCGAGGATGACGACGACTACTACAGCCAGCCGCGGGCGCTGTTCCAGCTGATGGACGCAGCCCAGCACCAGCGTCTGTTCGAGAATACTGCCCGCGCCATGGGTGATGCCCCCGCGTTCATCAAGCAGCGCCACATCGACAACTGCACTCGCTGCGACCCTGCCTATGGCGCGGGCGTGGCGGCGGCCCTGAGCATGAGCGTCAGCCCGCAGCTCTCCCCCCAGCCCGAGCTGGCGGACTGAGCCTCCCTGTCCCGCCGCCTCCCTCCGGCGGCGGGACACCTCGATGCCTCGACGCACTCGTTCGCGCGCATAGGGCATCGTCTCCGAGACGCTTTCGCGGATTTACCAGCCTGCGTAGACGGGCGCTTTACGCTGGAAAAACAGCGGGTATGGTCGCTTCCGCAAAGTATTGGCGGGGGCCAGCGGTGAAACATTTCAAGACTATCGTGGGCGCCGCCATGGCGGCGGCAGTAGCTGTATCGCCTGCGCGCGCAGAGTGGCTCGAGGCGCGTACCGATCACTTCGTACTGGTCATCGACAGCACGGAGCAGCGCGCGCGAGACTTTGCCGAGCGGCTGGAGCGCTTCGACATAGCGCTGCGCCGCCTCTACGCCATTCCCGACACCCCCGAACGACACGACCGGCCCGTCACCATCTACGCGCTTGAACCGGAGCCGTTCGCCATGGCCTGCGGATGCGCCTATTCAGGCGTGCTGGGCTGGTATAGCCGCCGGCTCGACAGCCCTACGATCACGGTCATCACTCTCCAGGCGGAGAAGGAGAAATACCAGAAGGTCGGTTACCTCAACTCTCAGGCGCTGCTCCTGCACGAATACAGCCACCATTTCATGCTTGCGAACACGCCCAGCGCCTATCCCTACTGGTACGTCGAGGGTTTTGCCGAGTTCAACGCCAACGCCACCTTCGCAGACGACGGCGCGATCCGGATCGGGTATCCCGCGAACTATCGGGGCGGGTCGCTGCTGCGCAATACGCCGCTGCCGATGCGCAAGCTCGTCGCTCCCGAAATCCACGGCTACGGTGATGATGCGAACCAGACTTACGGCCGAGCCTGGCTGCTCACACATTACCTGATGGTCCGTCCCGAACGGTCGGGCCAGTTGAGTCGCTATCTTGCCGCGATGGCCTCGGGAACGCCCAGCCTGCAGGCCGCCCAGCAAGTCTTCGGTGACTTCGACGCCTTCGACCGCGAACTCGACCGCTACATCCGCGCCGACATCGCACCCGTGCGCGTGCCCGCCGCCAGG
The DNA here is from genome assembly GCF_059416165.1 of Novosphingobium sp. GW821-FHT09E05. Taxonomy (NCBI): domain Bacteria; kingdom Pseudomonadati; phylum Pseudomonadota; class Alphaproteobacteria; order Sphingomonadales; family Sphingomonadaceae; genus Novosphingobium; species Novosphingobium sp. GW821-FHT09E05. Next base: position 485,666 of record NZ_JBWKOQ010000001.1, on the reverse strand, counting down.
ACCACCCCCGCAATCACCATGCGCAGCCTGTCCGAAGGCGAGGGCAACACCCTGCTGCTATGGCTGCAGGCTCACCGCGGCATCGCGCGGGGCTACGGCAAGAACGTCTCGGTCAAAGCCGCAAAGCTGGCGAAGGCGTACAACGATGATGCCAGGGCCCTGGCCATGCTCTCCGAGGCGAGCCTCGTGGCCAAGCATTACGACGAGGCGGAGCAGCAGGCGGACCGCGCTCTGGCCATCGATCCGACTTCCGCTGCCGCGCTGCTGGTGAAGGGCCGCATCGTCACGGGCCGCGCCATCGACGCCAACCCTGCGGATCCGGCAGGATGGGCGGCGGGCCGAAAGTGGTTCGCCCGCGCCAACCGCGCCGCGCCCAACGCGGCCGAGCCCTTCTACCGCTTCTATGTCAGCTATGTCTTCGCCGGACAGCAGCCACCGGAGAGTGCGGTCCTCGGGCTCCACCGCGCGCGCGAACTGGCACCGGAGAACCAGGACATCGCCTGGGCCATGATCCGCGAGAACCTGCGCAAGGACGACGCAGCAAGCGCGCGGCGCCTGCTCATTCCCCTCGCCTTTTCACCGCACACCCGCAAGGACGAGAACCGCCCTGCCCAGATCATCGCGATGATCGACGCCGCGCAGGTCACGCAGGCCGCCGAAGCAGTCGACCGCATATGGCGGGACGCGGCAACGGGCGACGACGACTGACCGCGCCGCCGTTCACGCCGAAATCAGGCTGCCGCGTCGAGCCCGTAGGCGGTGTGCAGCACGCGCACGGCCAGTTCGGTCTCGTCGGTGTCGATCAGGACCGAGACCTTGATCTCGCTGGTCGAGATGGCGATGATGTTGATGCCACGGTCGGCCAGCGTCTTGAACATGGTCGCCGCAACGCCTGCATGGCTGCGCATACCGACACCCACGACGCTGATCTTGGCGACGTTGCCTTCGGCGATCATGCGGTAGAAGCCGATCGCTTCCTTGCGCTCTTCCAGCATCGCCTGCGCGCGGGCGAGGTCGGCCAGCGGCACCGTGAAGGTGACGTCGGTCTCGCCCTGGTCCTTGGCGACGTTCTGGATGATCATGTCGACGTTGATGTTCGAATCCGCGAGCGGCGCGAAGATCGACGCCACCGCGCCAGGACGGTCGGCGATGCGGGTCAGGGTGATCTTGGCTTCGTTCTTGTCGGCGGCGATGCCGGTGATGAGCTGACGTTCCATGTCGCTTCCCTCTAGTTCTTCGTCGCTGACAATCAGGGTTCCGGGGATGGTATCGGCGGCCGGCGCGCTCTCGTCGATGAACGAGGAGAGCACCTGCACGCGCACGTTCTCCTTCATGGCGAGGCTGACCGAGCGGGTCTGCAGCACCTTGGAGCCGACCGAGGCCAGTTCGAGCATTTCCTCGTAGGTCACCAGCGGCAGCTTGCGCGCCTTGGCGACGATGCGCGGGTCGGTGGTGTAGACGCCGTCGACGTCGGTGTAGATGTCGCAGCGGTCGGCCTTGACCGCCGCCGCCACGGCCACCGCCGAGGTGTCGGAGCCGCCGCGGCCCAGCGTGGTCACGCGGCCCTGCGGCGAGACGCCCTGGAAGCCCGGGATCACGGCGATCTCGCCGGCCGCCATCGAGGCGATCAGCGCATCCGAATCGATGTCCTCGATGCGGGCCTTGGCGTGGGCGTCGTCGGTCTTGATCGGCACCTGCCAGCCCTGCCACGACCGCGCCTTGCAGCCGATCGCCTGCAGCGTCAGCGCCAGGAGGCCCGAGGTGACCTGTTCGCCCGAGGCGACGACGACGTCGTACTCGGCCGGATCGTAAAGGGCGTTGGCCTCGCGGCAGAAGTTGACGAGGCGGTCGGTCTCGCCGGACATGGCCGAGACGACGACGGCGACCTCGTGGCCCGCTTCCTGCTGGCGCTTGACGATTCCCGCCACGCGCCGGATGCGCTCGGTGCCGGCCATCGAAGTGCCGCCGAATTTCATCACGATACGTGCCAAGGCGCTCTAGCTCCTGCCCGAGGATGGATAACAGTCGGGCGCGCTGTTAGGAGGGTCCCATGGACAATGCAACTGCAACGATGACCACCAATCGCGCAACAATCGATCCGAAGGAGGCCGCACACTTCGGCGCACTGGCCGCCGAGTGGTGGGATCCCAAGGGCTCGTCGGCTATGCTCCACCGGCTGAACCCGGTGCGCCTCGCCTTCATCCGCGAGGCGATCGACGCGCATTTCGCCTGCGAATCGCGCAGCCTGCGCCCCCTGTCCGGCAAGCGCGCGCTCGATGCGGGCTGCGGGGCGGGACTGCTGTGCGAGCCGCTGGCGCGCATGGGCGCGGCCGTGACCGGCGTCGATGCGGCGCCCGAGAACATCGAGGCGGCGCGCGCGCATGCGAAAGGCATGGGGCTGGAGATCGACTACCGCGCCGGGGAACTGGGCGCACTGGGGCCAGAGGTGATGGGGCCGGGCTTCGACCTCGTCTGCTCGCTGGAAGTGATCGAGCACGTCACCGACAAGGCCGCGTTCCTCGGCAGCCTCGCCGCCGCGCTGGCGCCGGACGGGCTGATGATCCTCTCCTGCCCCAACCGCACCGTCCCCTCGCGCCTGCTGCTGGTCGAGGCCGCCGAGCGGCTTGGCCAGGTCCCGCGCGGCACCCACGACTGGAGCCAGTTCCCGACCCCTGACGAACTGCACGAACTGGCAGAAGGTGCCGGTCTCATCCTCGGCCAGCCGAGGGGCATCGCGTGGTCGCCGGTGAAGGGCCTGCACCTGTCGGAAGACCTGTCGCTGAACTACATCGTGACGGCGCGGAAGGCCTGAACGCCCGATCAACCTGTACCGTCGTCCCAGCCTTCGCTGGGACGACGGCGAGACGTACCCAGCCGGGAACTACCCTCCCCCTCCCCTTCGCGGAACACTCGCCGCAAAATGGGAGAGAACATGGACAAGCTGCGCGTCATCCAGTGGACCACGGGCAAGGTCGGCAAGCATTCGCTGCGCGCGGTGCTTGACGATCCGCGCCTCGAACTGGTCGGCTGCTACGCCTGGTCGGACGCCAAGAAGGGCGAGGATGCGGGTGAACTCTGCGGCCGTCCGGCGACCGGCATCGCGGCCACCAACGACATCGACGCGCTCCTCGCGCTGGGGGCCGACACCGTGCTCTACACGCCCTTCGAGGCCGATCTCGACCAGGCGGTGCGCCTTTTGGAAAGCGGGCTCGACGTGGTGTCCACTAACCTGTTCCTCAATGTCGGCGGCATTCGAGGGCCGGTGAAAGAGCGGCTGGAGGCGGCTTGCGCCAAGGGCAATTCCTCGCTCTACATCACCGGCATCAACCCGGGCTGGATCAACTCCGTCGTCACCAGCCTCACCGCGATCTGCCGCGAGGTCGACTCGGTCGCCATCACCGAATCGGCGGACTGCTCGGTCTACGAATCGCTGGAGACCTGGGGCTTCCTCGGCATCGGCGAGCACGGCGGCATGACCCCGGAGCTGAAGGACCGCGCGCAGGCCTGGCTGATCCTGTTCAAGGACGCCGCCGAACGCATCGGCGCGGCGCTGGGCCTCGCCTTCGATGACATCGAATTCTTCTGCGAATACGCCTCCGCCGCCGAGGACGTGGACCTCGGCTGGCTGCGCATGGCCAAGGGGACCAACGCGGCACTGCGCGGCGGCTGGCACGGCAAGGTGGGCGGCCAGACGGTCGTAACCATCACCGTGGTCTGGTATCTCACCCGCAAGCTCACCGAGGGCTGGGACATCGACGACGACCAGTACCACCTCGTCGTCAAGGGCGAGCCCAGCATCGACACCCGCATGCGCCTGATCCCCGCCGACCACTGGAAGAACCACGACTGGGACATCATGACCGCGCTCCCCGCCGTCAGCGCGATCCCGCAGATTAAGGCGGCACGGTCTGGGGTGCTGGGGCTGACGGATGTGGGCCTGCCCGTGGCGCCGGTGGGCGAGTGGAAACGGTCACGGGGGTAGCCAACAGCCGTTGTCCCCGCGCAGGCGGGGACTCCCTTCCTTCTCGCTCGCCGGCAAAGATCAAGCGGGGCATCCGCCTGCGGGGGTGACGGAGTTTGATGGTGCGGTGCAGATGACCGCACCGGCCTACCGCTTTCACCCCGCCGCCAGCAATTCCTCGATCGCAGCGCTGGCCTGCGCCTCACGCTCGGCCCACGAGCCGGCGATGCGTACGAAGGGCACCCCTGCGCGCAGCAGCATCTCCTCGGAGAGCGCGGCGAAGCGAGCGCGGGTGTCATTCTCGCCGAAGAAACGGGTTCCGTCCTCGCGCCAGGGCACGTCCGCTTCGAACAGCAGGTAGAGGTCGGCCTTGGGGTAGGCGAGCAACTGGTCGGGCACTTCGTCGAACAGCATCTGCGCCCAGGCGGCGGTCATCAGCTGGTCGGTATCGAGCAGCAGAACCGGCGGCTCATCCCGCATGGCGTGGCGGTTGGAGCGGGCCTGCCCATCGGCGATGATGATGAGGTCGGCCATGGTGAGGTCGATGCCGTGCTCCTCGCAATAGTACCGCCCGTATTCGGGCACGAACGGCCAGCCGCGCGCGACCAGGAACCGCTCGCACAGCACGGACTTGCCGGTGCTCTCGGCGCCGTGGAGGCAGACCGTCTTCATCCCTGCTGCTTCCTGTAAGCCGCGATCCACTCGCGCAGCCCAAGCGCCGACATGCCTAGGAACACCACGTAGAGCGCAGCGGTGGGCCACAGCCCCTTCGTCACGTAGACCGCGATCGAGGCGACATCGATGGCGATCCATAACACCCAGTTTTCGATCCGGCGCAAGCCGAGCAGTATCTGCGCGGCGATGCTCGCTCCTGCGATCGCGGCGTCGGCATAAGGCAGCGAGGCGTCGGTGAAGCGGTGCATGACCCAGCCGAGGTTCAGCGCCAGAGCCGCCGTCGCGGTCATCCAGACCACGCGGCTGAAATTGCCGAGCCAACGGACGGGCACCTGGCTGTCACCGAGGCTATCGAGCTTGGCGGCACGCACCCAGAGCGCCCAGCCCCACGCCTGCGCCGCCAAGAAGAACAGTTGCAGGCCCGATTCGCCGTAGAGCCGCGCCTCGAAGAAGACGAGGCCGTAGAGCGCTACCATCGCCATGCCGAAGGGGTAGTTCCACACGCTGCGCCGCACCAGCAGCGCAATGTTGGCGAGACCGAGGGCGGCCGCGATCCACTCGATCGGATTCACAGTCGCCTCAGCGCAGCGCCGCACCCCATTCCGCCTCCTTGAAGCCGACGAGAATGCCACCTGGATGCTCGACCACCGGCCGCTTGATCGTGCTGGGATGGGCCACCATCAGCGCGATCGCCTTGGCCGTGTCGAGGTCGGCCTTGTCGGCTTCGGGCAGTTTGCGGAAAGTCGTGCCGGCGCGGTTGAGCACTTTGTCGAGCCCGGCGGCATCGATCCACGCCGCCAGCTTTTCAGGCTGCGCGCCTTCCTTCTTGAAGTCGTGGAAGGTGTACGCGACGTTCTGGCCGCCAAGCCAGGCGCGCGCCTTCTTCACCGTGTCGCAATTGGGGATGCCGTAGACTTCGATCGCCATGACTTCTCGCGTATCTAGCTGGATTGCAGGCGAAAACGCACCGAACGCACCTGCATGGGCATGGCGATACACGAAGGCGGGCCGCTTGGGTATGGCGAGTTTACAACACGAAAAGACCCGTCCTCGCGCTTGCGGGGACGACGGCGATCAGGCCTCGACGTCCTCGTTCAGGGTGAAGCGCTGCACCTTGGGCGAATCGCACGTATAGAGCGTGTAGCTCTCGTAATACTCGTCGCGCCCGCGCCGCTGAACCAGCAGGTGCTCGGCATTGCGCGACCATGCCGCCGCCGCCGCCGCGTCTTCCCATTCGGACATGGAGAGCACTTCGCCATCGTCGGCAGTGTAGCTGCGGAACAGCAGGAAGCCCGGCTGCTCGGCGGCCATTACCTCCATGGCCACAGCGTCATGAATGTAGGCGTCGGCATCGATATCGGCGCGCTTGCGGTTGCGGAAGAGAACGAGGAACATGGCTCTCCTTTGCTCCGCTCGCGCCGTCAGACAAGCGCCAAAATGTCCATTGCGAGCACAAAGCTTCACTTCTTTCACACGATTGCAGCCGGAGCGGAGGCATGCGTCCCGGGCTGGCACAAACCGGGCGGCGGGTCCCTCCACTGGACAAATCGCGCATTTGCCGACAAGGCCCGGGCCATGAGCGTGAACAGCTTCGGACGCCTTTTCCGTTTCACCACCTGGGGCGAGAGCCACGGGCCCGCCATCGGCGCCGTCGTCGACGGGTGCCCGCCGGGGCTCGCCATCGACGAAGGCGTGATCCAGCCCTTCCTCGACGCGCGCCGGCCCGGGCAGTCGAAGTACACTACGCAGCGACAGGAGCCCGACGCGGTGCGCATCCTCTCGGGCGTGTTTGAGGGCCGGACCACCGGCACCCCGATCAGCCTGATGATCGAGAACGTCGACCAGCGCTCCAAGGATTACTCCGAGGTCGCGCTGGCCTACCGTCCCGGCCATGCCGACTACGCCTATGATGCCAAGTACGGGTTCCGCGACTATCGCGGCGGCGGCCGCTCCTCCGCGCGTGAGACGGCGAGCCGGGTGGCGGCCGGCGCGGTGGCGCGGCTGGTCATCCCAGAGGTGAAGATCCTCGCCTACGTTTCCGAGATCGCCGGCGACATGATCGATCCGGGCAACTTCGACGAGCACGAAATCCACGAAAACCCGTTCTTCTGCCCCGACCCGGCCGCCGCCAAGCGCTGGGAAAAGATCGTCGACGATGCCCGCAAGTCCGGCTCGTCGGTCGGCGCGGTGGTGGAATGTTACGCCAGCGGCGTCCCCGCCGGCTGGGGCGCGCCCTTGTACGGCAAGCTCGATGCCGACCTCGCGAGCGCGATGATGGGCATCAATGCGGTCAAGGGCATCGAGATCGGCGATGGCTTCGCTGCCGCGCGTCTCTCGGGCGAGCAGAACGCCGACCCGATGCGGCCCTCCGGCGAAGGCCCCGACGGCGCGCCCGAGTTCCTCGCCAACCATGCGGGCGGGATCGCCGGCGGGATCTCCACCGGCCAGCCGGTGACCTGCCGCGTCGCCTTCAAGCCGACCAGTTCGATCCTCACCCCGCAGCAGACCATAACCCGCGACGGCGCGGCGGCCGAGATGTTCACCAAGGGCCGCCACGACCCCTGCGTCGGCATCCGCGGCGTGCCGGTGGTCGAGGCGATGATGGCGCTGGTGCTGGCCGACCACAAATTGCTCCACAGGGGCCAGTGCGGGTGAGCGCGATGCCCGCTCTCTCCCCATCAGGGAAGAGATACGCAGGCTTGCCCGCTTGCGAGCTTGCTGCAGTTGAGAGGGGTGACCCGGAGCGAAAGGCCCTCTCCCAACCCTCTACCCCGAAGGGGAGAGGGCTATGACGATCCGCATCCTGATCGATGCCGACGCCTGCCCGGTCAAGGACGAGGTCTACAAGGTCGCGGCTCGCCACAAGGTGGCTGTGGTCGTGGTCAGCAACAGCCAGATCCGGGTACCGCAGAGCGCTCTCATCTCGCGCAAGGTGGTGAGCGATGCCTTCGACGCCGCCGACGATTGGATCGTCGAGGCCGTGGAAGGCGCGGACGGCGCCGGCTCTGTCATCATCACCGCCGACATCCTCCTCGCCGACCGCTGCCTGAAGCTGGGCGCGAGTGTCGTCGCCCCCAACGGCAAGCCCTTCACCAGCGCCTCGATCGGCAGCGCCATCGCCACCCGCGCGATCATGGCGGACCTGCGGGCCGGGGGCGATATCGTCGGCGGGCCGCCCCCGTTCGGCAAGCAGGACCGCTCGCGGTTCCTCTCCGCGCTGGACGAGGTGCTGGTGCGGCTGCTGCGCCAGGCATGAGCGCGCTGACCCGCCGCGCAGTGATGGCCGCCCTCGCCGCCACGCTGGTCGCCGGCCGGGTCGAAGCGAGGCCCGCAGCGCGCTTCGCCGCTCTCAGCGACCTCGAACGCCAGCACGGGGTCCGCATCGGCGCCGTCATGCAGACGGCGGACGGCAGGGTGGTCCTGTCGCACCGGGCGGACGAGCGGTTCCTGCTGTGCTCCACCTTCAAGGTGTTCCTCGTCGGCGCCGTCCTCAAGCTCGCCGAAACCAGCCCTGGCCTGCTGGCGCGGCGGATAGGCCTGCGAGAGGACCGCAAGGTGGTCAATTCGCCGGTGACGGGGGCGCTTTCGTTCCTGTCGGTGGAGGACCTGTGCGCGGCGGCCATCCAGCTCAGCGACAATACGGCGGCCAATGCGCTGCTCGATCTCGTCGGCGGGCCTGCCGGCGTGACGCGGACTTTCCGGCGGCTCGGCGACCGGGCCTCCCGGCTCGACAGGATCGAACCGCAGCTCAACGTCGGCGCGCCGGGCGACCTGCGTGATACCACCACCCCCGCCGCCGTCGCCGGATCGCTGCGCCGCCTGTTGCTGGGTCCCGAACTGCTCGCCGCAGCGGGTCGCGGGCGACTCCTCGGCTGGATGGAGCACGAACGCAACGGCACGCGGCGTATCCGTGCCGGGCTGCCCGCGGGCTGGAGCGTCTGCAACAAGCCCGGCACGAACTACGCCGGCGCCACCAATGACATCGCCGTCGTCCACAGCCCCGCCGGCGGTGCATTCACGGTCGCGGTCTACGTCGATTCGCCCCGCCCCGACATCGCGGCGAACGAGGACATCATCGCGCACGTCGCCCGCGTCACTGCCCTCGAGGCGCCGCTTACCTGACGACAGCCGGGGGCCGCGTCTCATCGACGCATCCGCACAATCCATCGCCCTGTGATCGCCTTAATCGATCAGGTCAATCGGATCATGGCCCTACAAATCGTCATGCTCCCGGCCTATCTCCGTCTCGTCAGTTTCAACCACCCACTGAGGGAGAATATATCCATGGGTATCGTCGGCAGCCACATCAAGCCGTTCCAGAACACCGCCTTCCAGGCAGGCAAGGACTTCTTCGACGTCACCGAGGCGGACATCGCCGGCAAGTGGGCCGTGTTCTTCTTCTACCCCGCAGACTTCACCTTCGTCTGCCCCACCGAGCTCGAAGACCTCGGCGATCAGTATGCGACGCTCCAGGGCCTCGGCGTGGAAGTGTTCGGCGTTTCGACCGACACGCACTTCAGCCACAAGGCCTGGCACGACACCTCGGAGACCATCGGCAAGCTCACCTACGCTTTCCTCGGTGACCAGAACCACGCCCTGACCAACAACTTCGGCGTGCTGCGCGAAGGCGTCGGCCTTGCAGACCGCGCCACCTTCGTGGTCGATCCGGACGGCGTCATCCAGCTGGTCGAAATCACCCCCGAGGGCGTGGGCCGCAACGCGGTCGAGCTCGTCCGCAAGATCAAGGCCGCCAAGTACTGGCGCGAGCACCCCGGCCAGGTCTGCCCGGCCAAGTGGGAAGAAGGCAGCGAGACGCTTGCTCCTTCGCTCGACCTCGTCGGCAAGATCTAAAACTACCCGCGACACCCTTCGGGTCGCGTGAAGGTGCGCGGCCCGGGGTTTCCCCCTCCCCCGAGCCGCGCCCTATCGCCCAGTGCATAGGGCACGGCCGGCGGGAACATGCCCCGGGCCGCCCCCTTTCTCCCAACGCAATTTCCAAAGGACCCACGACCATGCTCGACGCCACCCTGAAGCAACAGCTCTCGCAATATCTCGCCATGCTGCGCGAGCCGATCGAGCTCGTCGCCTCTCTCGGCGACGATGCGAAGTCCGCCGAGACCCGCGAGCTGCTGACCACCATCGCCTCGCTCTCGGACAAGGTCACCGCCAGTTTCGACGGCGACGACGCGCGCCGTCCAAGCTTCATCATCCGCCGCGCGAGCGACGCTAGCGCCTGGGTGCGCTTCGCCGGCCTGCCACTCGGCCATGAGTTCACCTCGCTGGTCCTCGCCCTGCTGTGGGCCGGCGGCCACCCGCCCAAGGTTTCCGACGAGGTCCTCGAGCAGATCCGCCAGCTCGAAGGCGGCACCGAGTTCGAGATGTACTTCTCGCTCTCGTGCCACAACTGCCCCGACGTGGTGCAGGCGCTGACGCTGATGTCGCTCAACAACCCGCACGTCAACGCGACGCTGATCGAGGGCGGCACCTTCCAGGCCGAAGTCGAGGAGCGCGGCGTCATGGCCGTCCCCGCCGTCTTCCTGAACGGCAAGATGTGGGGTTCGGGCAAGATGAGCGTCGAGGAGATCCTCACCAAGCTCGACACCGGCGCCGACGCCAAGGCCGCCGCAAAGCTGGCCGAGAAGAAGCCTTTCGAAGTGCTGATCGTCGGCGGCGGCCCCGCCGGGGCAGCGGCCTCGGTCTACACCGCGCGCAAGGGCTTCAGCACGGGCATCGCCGCCGAGCGTTTCGGCGGCCAGGTGCAGGACACCATGGGCATCGAGAACTTCATCTCGGTTCCCTACACCGAAGGTCCCAAGCTCGCCGCCGCGCTGGAATCGCACGTCGCCGAATACGACATCGACGTGATGAACCTGCAGCGCGCCGAGAAGCTGATCCCGGCCACCCAGCTGGGCGGCTACCACGAGGTCGTGTTCGCCAACGGCGCCTCGCTGAAAGCCCGCAGCCTCGTGCTCACCACCGGCGCGCGCTGGAGGAACCTCGGCGTTCCCGGCGAGGAGCAGTACAAGAACAAGGGCGTGGCCTATTGCCCGCACTGCGACGGCCCGCTGTTCAAGGGCAAGCGCGTGGCGGTGATCGGCGGCGGCAACTCCGGCGTCGAGGCGGCGATCGATCTCGCCAACATCGTCGGCCACGTCACCCTGGTCGAGTTCGACTCCAAGCTGCGCGCCGACCAGGTCCTGGTCGACAAGCTGGCCTCGATGAAGAACGTCGACATCTTCACCTCCGCCCAGACCACCGAGGTCGAAGGCGACGGCGAGAAGGTCAGCGCGCTGGTCTACAAGGACCGCGAGACCGGGGTGGAGCACAAGGTCGAACTGGAAGGCGTGTTCGTCCAGATCGGGCTGGTGCCCAACACCGAATGGCTCAAGGACTCGGGCGTGCAGCTGTCGCCGCGCGGCGAGATCATGATCGACGAGAAGGCCGCCACCAACCTCCCCGGCATTTTCGCCGCGGGCGACGTGACCACGGTGCCCTACAAGCAGATCATCATCGCCATGGGCGAAGGGTCGAAGGCGGCGCTTTCCGCGTTCGACTACCTGATCCGCAACGAGGCCCCGGAAGAGATCGCCCAGGCCGGGCAGGCCGCCAAGGCCGCTTGAGCCGCAGGCGATAACGAGAGGCGGGCGGGAGTCGGAAGACTTCCGCCCGTTGCGCGTCAGGCCGCCGCACCCGGTTCGTCGAGTACCGAAAACTCGAGCGTCATGTGGCGCGCGCCTGCCTCATCGCAGACCTGCATCGACCACAGCTCACCAACGAGGAAATTCTCCGCCGCCTGCTGGATCAGGTAGCCGGCGAAACGAATGGCCTCCTGCCGCGCGGCATGAAGATCGGGAAGGTCGACCCCGTCGAAATCCTGATCGCGCCCATCCTGCACATGGAAGTAATACAGCGGCATCCCCGTTCCCCCGTCGATCGCCGCCCTGGCAGGCCAACGCTCTGTCCCGGGACAGGATCATAACTTTTCGGGCCGGCTATTCAAAATCGGGGCAGCCGTTTTTGCATCGGATGCGGCGCTGTACGAAGGCCGTCGTTCCCGAATTTACCCCATGTCTGCCATGACTTGATAACTTGCGATCACTTGTGAACGCTCCGTATCGGACTCGTCCTTGATCGCCGTTCAGCGCCGCTTCTTCAGCACCACGTAGATCGCCCCCTGTCCGCCGTGGCGGCGGTGGGCACCGCGAATGGCGACGATATCGGAGGCGTGGTCGCTCGCCGCGAGCCAGTCCGCAACCTTGGCACGGATGGCGCCCCGCGCAGTGCCGCGATCGGCAGCGTCCACCGGGCGCGGCTTGCCGGTGACGACCAGCACCACCCGCGCGCCCATCGACTTGGCCTGCACGAGCCCGTGCATCAGCCGCGAATAGGCCTGGTCGAGCGTCGAGCCGTGCAGGTCGAGGCTGAAGTCCGGAACCAGGGTCCCCTTGGTGATGCGCTTGTCCCACGAACCGTCTAAGTGAGCAGGCGCTTCCGCCCTGGGTTTCACGGGAACGGGCTTCGGCGCAAGCGAGGGCGGCACGCGGCCTTTCAAGCGCTTGGGTGGTGGTAGCGGCGCGGACGGTGGCGGCTCGGGTGCGAGCTTCGGCCATTCGCCTTCCTTGCGGGGAGCGACCAGCGGCTTCACCGTGCGCGCCAACAGCGCCCAGACCTGCGCCTCCTCGGGCGTGAGCCTGCGCCCCGGACGTCTCATCGCGTGCCCAGCCCGGCACCCAGTCTCGCGAGCGTTCCCCGGGGGACAAGCACCAGGGCACTGCCCCGCCCGCTCATGCCGCCCGCGATCGTGCGCGCCCGCGCGCCCGCGCCCCAGAAGGTGTCGAAGCGGTTGGCGCCCTTGATGGCGCCGCCGGTGTCCTGTGCGATCCACACGCCGTTCGCCTCGCGACGATCGAGATCGAGCCAGACCGGGGCGCCGAGCGGCACGAAGCGCGGATCGGCGGCGACCGAGGCGCCGCCGCGCACCGGCACGTTCAGGGCGCCGATCGGCCCGTCGCCGTTCAGCACTTTGAAGAAGACCCACGAACGGTTGGCGTTCATCAGCGCGCGGCCTTCCACGGGATGCTCGCGGATGTACTGCATGATGCCCTGCATCGAGCCGGAATACTGCCCCGGTCCCGAGCCCACCAGCCCCCGCTCGCGCATGACGCCGCCGATGCCGGTATAGGCGAGCCCGTTCTGCCCGGCGTAGCCTATACGCGTCACCGTGCCGTCCGGCGCTACGAGGCGGCCCGAACCCTGGACCTGGAGGAAGAAGAACTCCACCGGATCGGCGGCCCAGGCGATTTCCAGACCCTGCCCCGCAAGAGCCCCGTTCGTAATCTGCGCGCGGTCGAAGTAGCTGGTAAACCTGCCGTCCGGTCCATAGCGGCCCAGCGGCATCCGTCCACTGGCCAACGGCGCGGCATCACCGGACCGGGCGCGCACGAGGTCGGGCGGGAAGGCGTAGACCGGCTGCGCATAGCCCGGCAGGGGCGTGCGCGATCCGGCGATCTCAGGCTCGTAGTAACCGGTGGCATAGGCGCTGCCGTCGCCCACGCGCGCGGTCTCGAAATAGCTGGCGAAGAAACCGATCGCCGAAGCCGTCCCCCAGCCAGCTGCTGCGGCGCAGGCCGGGCGCCAGTCGGCAGGCCGGGTCAGGCCGCTGCCATCGGTACGCGAGGTCAGCCGCGCGCAGCTCTCGCGGAACGACGCGAGTGCGCCAGCAGCCTTGACAGCGGTCATCGGCAGGGAGGAAACGGCAGGCCCGGCGCGTACGCCCATGACCAGCGCATTCTGCGGCGGCGGCAGCGACGCAGAGGGACCTGGCCTAACCGAAGGGGCCGTCGGTTTGTGGCCCGGCGAAGGTCCGCCAGTATTGGGAACGATGCCGCCGCAAGCGGCGAGCGCCGTCACCATCGTCGCCATCAGAACTGCGCGCGCAGACCTGCCGGCGATAGACGGCGCTTTCCCCCAAAGCTGCAAGATCGCCCTCCCCTTAACGCCAAAGCCCCACGCACGAAGGCGCGGGGCAGTTCAGGCGCGAATGGATATCAAACCCTGCTGGGCGATCAACCTTCGTCGGTCTCTTCGAGCAGCCAGTCGGGATCAGGCGAGTTGACCGCGCGACCAAAGGTCCACACGTCGATAGCCTCGATCGCATCGTCGAGCGAACCGGCGATGACGACACCGTCAGCGCTGCGGGTGACGGCGGCGACGTCCGTGCGGAAGCGCAGGGTGATGCGCGCGAACCCGCTGTCCACCCCGGCAGCGACCAGCGTGGTTTCCTCGATGCGGATCAGACGGTTGTCGAGCGTTTCACCGGCGGCGACGCGCGCGTCGATGGCGTCCGAGAACCCGGCGTAGACGTCGTCGTCGCAAAGATTGCGCAGTTCGGCCTTGTCGCCCTTCCAGAAGGCTTCAAGGATCATCCGGTAGGCGCCGCGCGCACCTTCGACGAAGGCGGCAGCATCGAAGCGGCGGTCGACCTGCGCGATCTCGGCAAGACCGCGCTCGACCGAAGGTGAGGCCAGCGGCATCTCGCGCAGTCGCTGCGGCTGCTGAGAGCGGGTTTCACCGCGAGCATCGGGCTTGGCGGGCGCGGCGACGCGGGGAGCACCCGGCTGCTGGCCTTGGCGTCCTTCGAAACGGCCCTGGATCGGCTCTTCTTCATGCTCCGCGCGGCGGCCAAGCACGGAGTAGAGCCGCAGGCCAAGGAAGGCTGCGATCATGGCCAGGATCACTATTTCCGGTGTCACGTCCCTAAATCCATCCCTTCTGTCCGCAAGGTCTGCGCCGTGGATATCGGCTATCGACATCCGAGAGCAGCGGCGGTCGGCTCCGGCGCTGGGCGGAGCCTCACGGAGAGACTCCGGCGCGTCGTGCCTTAAGCTCTCCAACATAGCCCCAGATAGGTAGTCATTACAAATGAACAACGCGTGAGCGGCGGGCTCCGGTATTTTTTCGCCCGGCCGAAGCCGGTTTCGTGGCGATCCGCCCACTCCTGCGCGCGCTACGCGACCTATTGGGACATGCCGACTACAATTTTCCGGATGCTCGGGTGTTCCCCGATCCTGCAAAATGTTTTAGGCGCGCACCCACGCCCATTTTCAGTTTTCATTTTCGGGACGATCATCAGATGGCCGACGAAGGCAACATCATTTCCGACCTCAACCTCGGCAACGACGAGGACAGCGCGCCCGCAGCCGGGATCATCTCGCAGTACGTCAAGGACCTCTCGGTCGAGAACCCGAACTCGCCGGAGAGCTTCGCCTGGCAGGAACAGCCGGAAGTCGACGTGCAGTTCAACATCGGCGCGCGCGCGATCGAGGGCGAGGTCCACGAGGTCGAGCTCAAGATCACCTGCTCGTCGCGCACAAGCGCCGGCGTCGCCTTCGCAGTCGAGCTGAGCTACTGCGGCCTCGTCGGCATGCGCAACCTGGAGGAGCAGCAGGGCCATGCCTTCCTGTTCGCCGAAGCACCGCGCATCCTGTTCCCCTTCGCCCGCCGCGTCATCGCCGACGCCGTGCGCGATGCGGGCTTCGCGCCGCTCATGCTCGAGCCGATCGACTTCAACGGCCTCTACGTCCAGCAGTTGCAGGCCCAGGCCGCGCAGGCCGAATCCGGCATGGGTGAGCCCGCCGGCCACGCCTGAGCGGTCTTCACTCGCCCTTCGACAACCGAAGGGCGAGTGAACGGATTTCGATTTCAAACGACACCCCCGTTCGTGTCGAGCGAAATCGAGACACCACACGCAGCGCCTGCGTGTCTCGACTTCGCTCGACACGAACGGATGGGGACAGTGCCTTGATCGAATTGGCTTCAGCTCCATGAACCTCGCCAAGGCCCTCGCCAGCGTCGGCGGACTGACGCTGGCCAGCCGCGTGCTCGGCCTCGTGCGCGACAGCCTGTTCGCGCGCTTCGTCGGCGCGGGGTTCGCGTCCGACGCGTTCCTGATCGCCTTCCGGCTGCCCAACATGTTCCGCGCGCTGTTCGCGGAAGGGGCCTTCGCCTCGGCGTTCATCCCGATGTTCAACAAGAAGGTCGGCGACACCAGTGGGCTGGGCCTGCCGGCCGGCATCCTCTTCGCCGAGCAGGCGCTGTCGGTGCTGCTGCCGATCCTGATCGCGATGACCGTGGTGCTCGAGGTGCTGGCCTGGCCGGTGACGCTGATGCTCTCGGGCGGGTTCAACGACGTCACCACGGACCAGTTCGCCTTCGCGGTCACGCTCAGCCGGATCACCATCCCCTATCTTGCGCTCATCAGCGTGGTGTCGCTGCTGGGCGGCATCCTCAATTCGATGAACAAGTTCTGGGTCAACGCCGCCGCGCCGATCCTGCTGAACCTGACGCTGATCGTCGCGCTGCTGGGCTTCCATGCAGACGACCCGCTCGTCACCGCGCGCAACCAGGCGATCGGCGTCTCGGTATCGGGCGCGCTGCAGCTGCTGTGGCTGGTCTGGGCCTGCCGCGCCAACGGGGTGTCGATGCGGCTGCGCATGCCGGTGTGGAACGCCGACGTGAAGCAGCTGCTCAAGCTGGTGCTGCCCGCAGCCGCCGGCGCGGGCGCGGTGCAGATCAACCTCGTCATCTCGACCGCGCTGGCCGCCTACCTGCTGGCGCACGGCTCGGTGACCTACATCTACATGGCCGACCGGCTGAACCAGCTCCCCCTCGGCCTGATCGGCATCGGCCTCGGCACCGTGCTGCTGCCCACCATCTCGCGCCAGCTCGGTTCCGGGCAGGAGGCTGCGGCGATGGAGACGCAGAACCGCGGGCTCGAACTCGCGCTGCTGCTCACCCTGCCCGCCGCCGTGGCGCTGATCGTCTGCGGCGGGCCGATCGCGGCCGCGCTGTTCGGCTACGGCAAGTTCGACGCCGTCGATGTCGCCCGCACCGCCGAGGCGCTTGCGGCGTTCTCGATCGGGCTGCCCAGCTACATCCTCGTCAAGGTGCTGACGCCGGGCTTCTACGCCCGCCAGGATACCCGTACGCCGGTGCGCTACGCGATGATCTCGATGGTGGTGAACCTGGTGGGCAATCTCATCCTGATCGTGCCGCTGCAGCACATGGGTCCGCCGCTGGCGACCGCGATCGCCTCCACCGTCAACGTCGCCATGCTCTACTGGACGCTGGTGAAGCGCGGCCATTTCGTCGTCGATGCAAGGCTGCGGCGGCGCGCGCCCCGGCTCGCGCTGGCGGCGGTGGCTATGGGCGTCGCGCTGTGGTTCGGGCAGGGACTGATGACGCCTTACCTCCACGGGACGTGGGCCGTGCGCGGGCTGACGCTGGCGGTGCTAGTCTCGGCCGGCTGCCTCGTCTATGGGCTCGCCACAATGGTCTCGGGAGCGTTTACCCGCGAGGACCTGAAGCTCCTGCGGCACCGCCGCTAACCGATCATCCGAAACGGGAATTCCATGCGTATCGTCTCCGGCATCCAGCCCACCGGCAACCTGCACCTCGGCAACTACCTGGGCGCGATCCGCAACTGGGTGGCGATGCAGGAGCAGGTCGCGGCCGAGGGCGGCGAGTGCCTCTACTTCCTCGCCGACCTCCATGCGATCTCGATGCCGCACGTGCCCGAGGACCTCGGCGCCAACACCCGCGAGATGGTCGCGGCGCTGGTCGCCTGCGGCATCGACCCTGAACGCTCGATCCTCTTCAACCAGGCGCAGGTGCCCCAGCACTCCGAGATGCAGTGGCTGCTCAACGGCACCGCGCGCATGGGCTGGCTGAACCGCATGACGCAGTGGAAGGACAAGGCCGGCAAGAACCGCGAGGGCGCCAGCGTCGCGCTGTTCACCTACCCGGTGCTGCAGGCCGCCGACGTGCTGCTCTACCAGGCCACCCACGTCCCCGTGGGCGAGGACCAGAAGCAGCACCTCGAACTGGCGCGCGACATCGCGCAGAAGTTCAACAACGACTTCTGCCCGACCGACCTCGATGGCCAGGAGGCGCCGCTGTTCACCCTGCCCGCGCCGTTCATCCCGCCCGAGGCGGCGCGGATCATGTCGCTGCGCGACGGCACCCAGAAGATGAGCAAGTCGGACCCCTCCGACATGAGCCGCATCAACATGACCGACAGCGCCGACACCATCATGCAGAAGGTCAAGAAGGCCAAGACCGACCCCGAGCCGCTGCCCTCGGGCAAGGCCGGTCTCGAAGGGCGGCCCGAGGCCAAGAACCTCGTCGCGATCTACGCGGTGATGGCGGGCACCAGCGTCGATGCGGTGCTCCGCGAGTTCGGCGGCGAAGGCTTCGGCAAGTTCAAGCCCGCGCTGGGCGAACTGCTGGTCGAGAAGCTGGCGCCGATCAACGAACGCTTCGTCGCCCTGCGCGAGGATACCGCGGCGCTCGACGCGATCCTGCGGGCGGGCGCGGCCAAGGCCCGCGCGCTGGCGATCCCCACGCTCGAGAAGACGTACCAGGCGCTGGGCCTCGTCCGGGGCTGACCGTCGTCCCCGCGAAAGCGGGCACCGCTGGCCGAGCCGCGCAGGCTCTCGGCAAGGCCGCGCCTGAAGCAACGCCATCGGTCCCGGTCGAGCCGGGCACGATGGGGGGTTTTAAATATCTCATTGAGAGCACGCAGTCCTGGTCGCGAACCCGCTTTCCTACATCGCCGGCACCTGCCAAAATCCGGCCGGCCCTTTGCATCGTCCGGTAATCCCACCCCGCCGCGCCTCATAGGCGGCCCGCGCATGCCTTTCATCAACTTGCGCGCCAAGCAACCGCTCAGCCGAGCAGCTTCTCCCGTCGCCACGCCCACGGCGCGGCCAGCGCGGTGACTGCGCCCAGCGCCTCGAGCCCGGCGCGGTCAGTCCTGTGGTCGCCGGCGATGAGCAGGCCGAAGACGCGCGCCACGTTCCACTCCGGGAACGGGCGATCGACCAGTTCCATCGCCTCGCCCGCCTCGACCTCGCCTTCCTCGACCACACGGTAGTACCAGCCGGGCCGCCGCGACCTGATGCACACCGCGTTGACCTTGGCGCCGTCGAAGCGGTGATCGAGCTTCCAGCAGGGCTGGCGCCCCTGGCTGACCTCGACGAGCGCGGTGCCCAGCCGCCAGCGGTCGCCGATGCAGACGGTGTCCTCGGTCAGCCCGGTGGTGGAGATGTTTTCGCCGAAGGCGCCGTAGTCGCCCAGCAGCGGGTGGTCGCCGATGGCGCCGCGCCAGAAGGCATAGTGGTCGTGCGGATAGTGGTGGATCGCCTTGTCCGGCCCGCCATGCACCGAAAGGTCGGCCTGCGCGTCGCCCTCCAGCCCGAGCCGGTGCACGCGGATTCGCCCTGCGACCGGGACCTTGCCGATCGCGCTCGGCTCGTCGGGACCGCGGAACGGGGCGACCTTGCCGCACTGGAGCGAAAGTATGGGGACCGGGCTGTTCATCGCCTTCCATCCTTCCTACATGAAGGGCGAGCGATCAAGTCGTCCGGTCAGTTGGATGGCGGGTGAACGGGCTGCGCAGCCCGTCGTACGCCGAGTTCATTCAACCGCTATTCAGGGCATTGATTTTACGACAGGATCGCAAAGAATCGAAGGCCGCGCCGGGGATGGGCGTCAGGGGCTCTTCGGGGTTCGTGGAGCAGACAATGATGAAAGACCATTCCCGATTCCAGATAGGCAGGCTCCGGCTTGTCGCAGCCGCCGCGCTGCTCATGGCCGTGGCGGCCTGTACGACGCCGTTCAAGGCCGACGTCTCGCGCTTCCAGTCGCAGTTGCCGGCCCCTTCGGGCCAGACTTTCGCCATCGTCGCTGACGATCCCAAGCTCTCGGGCGGCCTCGAGTTCGCGCAGTATGCCTCGCTAGTGCGCGAACGCATGGCAAAGGTCGGCTACGTGCCGGTCGAGGACCCTGCCCGCGCCAACCTCGTCGTGCGCTTCGACTACGGCGTCGATGGCGGCCGCGAGCGCGTGCGTTCCACCCCGATGGCCAGCTCCTACTGGGGCCCCTGGGGCGGGTACGGCGGCTTCGGCGGCGGCTTCTATGGACGCCGGGGCTTCGGCGGTTGGGGCGGCTATGGCGGCCCGTGGCGGTATGGCTTCTACGACCCGTTCTTCGACGCCGGCATCCAGTCCTATACCGTCTTCACCAGCGGCGTCGGCCTGAAGATCGATCGCGCGGCGGACGGCCAGCGCCTCTTCGAAGGCAAGGCCGAGGCGGTTTCCTCTTCCAATCGCCTGCAGTATCTCGTGCCCAACCTGGTCGAAGCGATCTTCACGAATTTCCCCGGGAACTCCGGAGAGACCGTGCGCATTACCGTTGCGCCCGAGAAGAAGTGACCTTCTGACGAGATTTCACTGACAGGCTCCCCTGCAAAGAGTGGGAGACACCGAGGGGCGGGTCCGCTGAATTCATGCGGGCCCGCCCTTTTGCTATGGAAGGCCGACTCCCACCCGGATTACCCTGACCGATGCATAATTTCATGGCCATCATGTCCCAGCTCTTCTGGGGCGTCACGATCGGAGCGCTGACCACCGCGTTCGAAACGCTCGCCAAGGGTGCGGTGATGATCGGCGGCCTTGGCGGGGCCGGCTGGTACGGCCTCCGCTGGCGCAGGGCCCGCCGCCAGCGGGGCAAGGGCGAGGATTGAGCGAGACGCGCGGCAGTCAGTTACCCAGCGCAACGACTCCGCCTGTCGAACCGAAACCGCCCTCTCCGCGCACTGTCTCCTCGAGTTCCTCGACCTTCAGCCAGGAGGCGCGAGTCACCGGCGCAAGCACCAGTTGCGCCACGCGGTCGCCGCGCAGGATCGAGAAGGGCTCGGCCCCCAGATTGATCAGGATGACCTTGAGTTCGCCGCGATAGTCCGAATCGACGGTGCCCGGCGCATTGGGCACACTGATGCCGTGCTTGAGCGCAAGGCCCGAGCGCGGACGCACCTGGATTTCGAACCCGGCGGGAATCGCCACCGACAGCCCGGTCGCTACCGCATGGCGAGCGCCGGGAGCCAGCGTCACGTCCTCTGCCGAGACCACGTCCATGCCTGCCGCGCCTTCGGTGGCGTAAGCGGGCAGGTCCAGTCCCTCGCCGTGGGGCAGCACCTTGACCATGACGGGGACTTCAGCGGGGGAGTGCATCGGTAAACCTTTCGACGAGGATGCGCGCGACATCCTCCTTGGGCATTTCGGGAAGCGTAGTCACCTCATCCGCGGTGACGATGTGGACGGCGTTGGCATCGCCACCCATGACGTCGCCCGAGACGTCGTTGGCGATGATCCAGTCGGCGCCCTTGCGGACGCGCTTTTCCTGGGCGTAGCGGATGACGTCCTGTGTCTCGGCGGCGAAGCCGATCACCAGCGGCGGGCGGTGCGCGCTCCGGCCGAGGGTGGCAAGGATGTCCGGGTTCTCGGTAAGTTCGAGCGCGGGAATGCCGCCCCCCACCTTCTTGAGCTTCTGGTCGGCAGAGCGCGCGACCCGCCAGTCGGCAACGGCGGCGACCATGACGGCGACGTCGGCCGGAAGCGCCTGTTCCACCGCCTCGGCCATTTCGAGCGCACTTTCGACGTCGACCCGATCCACACCCGGGGGTGTCGTTAGATGCACCGGGCCCGACACCAGCGTCACCCGCGCGCCGGCCTCGGCGGCGGCGGCTGCGATGGCGAAGCCCTGCTTGCCGGACGAGCGGTTGGCGATGTAGCGCACCGGGTCGATCGGCTCCCACGTCGGCCCGGCGGTGACGAGAACGTGGCGGCCGTAGAGGGGGCGGTGCTCGGTGCCGCGATCGAAATCGGGCTGCCCTGCCAGCGCATCGAAGGGCTGCGCGGCGGCCCCTCCGGTGACGAGATGGTTGATGGCGTCGGGGTCGGTGGGCGGCGCCGGGCGGGCATCGCCCTTGGCGGCGAGCGAGGATCGCGGCTGCGGCGCCTCACCGCCGAGCGCCCAGACGATCCGCTGCCAGATCGCGTCGATCTCGGGCAGGCGGCCGGGTCCGAACTCGCCGCAGGCCATCGGACCTTCGTCGGGCTCCATTACGTCGACACCGGCACCGCGCAGGGTCGCGACGTTGCGCACGGTGGCGGCGTGCTGCCACATGCGCACGTTCATCGCCGGGATCGCCATGACCGGCTTGTCGGTCGCCAGCAGCAGAGTCGTCGCGATATCGTCGGCGATGCCAGCGGCCATCTTGGCCAGGAGATCGGCGGTGGCAGGGCAGACCACCACGAGGTCGGCCTCCCGGCTGAGCTGGATGTGGCCCATCTCCGCTTCGTTCTTGAGGTCCCAGAGCGTAGTGTGGACGGGCTTTTCGGAAAGCGCCGCCAAAGTCATCGGAGTCACGAACTTCGACCCGCCATCGGTCAGGACGCAGGTGACCGAACCGCCGTTCCTGCGGATGGTGCGGACGAGTTCGCAGGACTTGTAGGCAGCGATGCCGCCGCCGACGACGAGCAGAATCCGGGGTCCGTTCATGATCCGGGCTTGTGCAACAGCCGGAAAGGTCGTGCAATCAGTTTGCAGCGGAAGGGGCGTCGCAACCAGTCCGCGCTCCCCGACCCGTCATCCCCGCGCAGGCGGGGAGCCCGCTTGTTCCTTCGGGCGCGCACGTAAGCGGGGCCCCCGCCTTCGCGGGGGTGACGGACTTATGAACGATTACCCCGCCCTGTGGTTGTGGGCGAAGCCCCTGCCGCCCACAGCTGGGAAACCGCGCGCGGCGCGAAGACGATTCCGGCGAACATGGCCGGCGCGATCATCGCGCCCCAGTAGAAGTTGTCCCATCGTCCCGCGATCATGAAGGCTGCGCCGTAGCCCGCGCAGAGCACGAAGCCGAAGAGCCCCGACCGGCTGCGCCAGCCGAGCCAGCCGAAGGTCATCAGGATCACCGCCGGCCCGGCAAGGAAATGCGGGAGCCAGCGCAGGTTGCTCGACTGCACGACATTGGCGAGCCAGCCCGTCATGCCCCGCAGCACCAGCCAGGGCGGGCCGTGGCGGTCGCTCGGCAGCACGTCGCGCGCAATGAGCGAGAGGTGCCAGTAGAGCCCAGCGAAGAACAGCAGAATGAGCAGGCTCCACGCCGCGCCCTCGCGCCAGTTGCGCTGCCACAGCGCGAAGGCCGCCATGAGCATGACATAGGGCAGTGTATGCTCGCGGATGGCCAGCGCCAGCGCGGCCACGAGAAATGCCGCGACCCAGCGGCCGTCCTGCCCGTTCCGCCCGATCCGGTGCAGGCCGAAGGACAGCGCCATGAGCCCGCCGGCCCACAGTTCGTGAAGCGGGAAGTAATGGCGGTTGAGCCCCAGCGAGGCGCCGACGAACACCAGCGCCGTGCCCAGCCGCCGCACGCGGCCGCGATCCTCGGCCTCCTCGCCCAGGCGCTGCCACCACACCGCAATGATCGCCAGCATCAGCGCGATCGCGGCGACGAGCTGCCCGGTCTTGCCGAGCCAGGCGTCGATGTGGGCGAGCGTCGGCAGGCGTACGGCGATGCCGGGGTTCACCGGGTAGTCGCGTGCGCGCTGCTCCGGTACGATGAAGTCGTAGTAGTTCTCGCCTCTGGCGATGCGCTCGATAGCAACTTCGTAGAGGGCGATATCCTCGTCATAGGGCTTGTCCGGCGTATCGACGGCCCGACCGCCCGAATCGACCGGGCCCTCCACCGGACCGAGCCAGGGCGAGCGGTTGCCCGGCTTGTTGGTCGGCACGATCATCGAGGCGACGAGGACTACCACCAGCACCGCGAGCACCGCTCGCGCGGCGAGCGGCGTCAGGCGCGCGAACCACCCCGCCGATGCGGCAGGGGTCGCGGCGCTCAGGCCAGAAGTGTCCAGTACGTCAGTGCCCACGCCGCAGTGCCCCCGAGGATTGCGGCGAGAGCATAGCCGCCCCAGTGGTTACTTTCGCGTTTACGAGACCAGAAGATCTCCACCTCTGGCAGCGGCGCCTGTTCGGGAGCGCCGCCCTTGGGCGGGAAGCGTTCCTCGATCCGTCGGACAAGCGCAGGCAGGCGCAGGAGGGTATCGACGTCCGTCCGCAGGCGATCGACGATCACCGCCTCGGGGCCGAGTTCGTCGCGGATCCAGCCCTTCACGAAGGGGCCCGATACGTCCCACATGTTGATCGTCGGATCGAGCGCGGTGGCCAGGCCCTCGACCATGACCATGGTTTTCTGCAGCAGCAGCAGGTGCGGCTGCACCGCCATGTCGAAGTCACGGGTGATCGCGAACAGGCCGTCGAGCATCTGGCCGACCGACAGTTCCGACACCGCTTTGCCCCGCATCGGTTCGCCCACCGCGCGCAGCGCCGTCGCGAACTCCTCGACGGTGTGATAGCTGGGCACATACTGTGCCTCGAAGTGGATTTCGGCGACGCGGATGTAGTTGCCGGTCGTCAGCCCATAAAGGATTTCCGCCAGCCACAGCCGCGCCTGCCGGTTGATCCGGCCCATGATGCCGAAGTCGATCGCGACGATGGTCGTGTGGCGATCCGCCCCGCCCTGCACGAACAGATTGCCCTGGTGCATGTCGGCATGGAAGAAGCCGCCCGATATCGCCTGCGTCAGGAAGGTCAGCACCAGCCGCCGGGCCAGCGCGGGCAGGTCGTACCCCGCCTCGCGCAGCGCGCCGAGGTTGCTCATCTTGATGCCGTCGATCCACTCGAGCGTCAGCACCGAGCCATTGGTGCGGTCCCAATCTATCGCGGGGACGCGGTAGTCCTCGATGCCCTTCATCGCATCGGACAGTTCGGAGGCCGAGGCCGCCTCACGCCGGAGGTCGAATTCGCGCAGGGTCCAGCGCTTGAGGTTGGCGATGACCGCGCGCGGACGCAGGCGCGTCGCCTCGCCGCCCAGCGCCTCGAGGTGCGCCGCGGCCCATTCGTAAGTCTCGACATCGCGGCTGAATTGCTCGCGGATGCCCGGACGCAGGACCTTGACCGCGACCTTGCGTCCATCAGGCGTCACCGCGCGGTGGACCTGCGCGATCGAAGCGGCGCCGACCGGCTCCTCGTCGATCGAAGCGAACAGGGCATCGAGCGGGCGTCCGAACGTGCTCTCGATCTGCGCGCGGATCGCCGCGAAGGGCACCGGCGGCAGGCTGTCCTGCAGGGTCAGCAGATTGCGCGCGGGGATCTCGCCGACAAGATCGGGCCGGGTCGCAAGGGCCTGGCCGAGCTTGATCGCGGCGGGGCCGATCTCCTGGAAAGCGCCGGCATAGTCAGGCTCGGGAGACTGGCGCGTGCCGAAGCGGGCGATCCGGCACAGGCGCTTCACCGGCGCGGGGGCGTTGCGGTCGTTCTCGATCCCGCGCAGCGCCCCGTGGCGCGCGAGGATGCGGCCCCACTTGAGCAGGCGCCAGATGTGGACGGGGGTGCTGGTCACGCGGCGTTCAGACCTTCCAGCCCGAATGGATCGCGACGAGGCCGCCCATGATCGGCTCGACCTTGGTGTGCTTGAAGCCGGCCTCGCGGATCATGCGCTCGAACTCGGGCATCGGCGGGAAGCGGCGGATCGATTCGATGAGGTAGCGGTACGAATCGGCATCCCCCGCGATCATCTGGCCGATCTTGGGAACCAGCTTGTGCGAATAGGCGTCGTAGACTTCCTTGAAGCCCGGCCATTCCGTGGTCGAGAATTCGAGGCAGAAGAAGCGCCCGCCGTAGTTCAACACGCGGTGCGCCTCGGCCAGCGCCTTGTCGATGCGGGTGACGTTCCGGATACCGAAGGCGATCGTGTAGGCGTCGAAGGAACGGTCGTCGAACGTCAGCTCCTCGGCGTTCTGGCGCGACCAGACGAGGGTGTCGATCCCCTGGTCCATGGCGCGCTCGATGCCGACGTCTAGCATGTCCTGGTTGATGTCCGAGACGGTGATGCGCGCGCCCGCCTTCTCCATGCGGAAGGCGATGTCGCCGGTGCCGCCCGCCATGTCGAGGATCTGTTCGTGCGCGCGCGGCTTTACGCGGCGCACGAACTTGTCCTTCCAGACCCGGTGCATGCCGCCCGACATCGCGTCGTTCATGATGTCGTACTTGCGCGCGACGGCGGAGAAGACGGCGCCAACGCGCTCTTCCTTCTCCTCGGGACGGACTTCTTCGTAGCCGAAGGAAACGGTATCGCTGGTTTCGCTCATGGGGTCAGTCCTCTAACCATCCGCGCGAGGGGGCGCCACCTTAGTTTTGCTTCGAGCGTCCAGGACGTGATGCCATTGCGGCGATCACGATGCCCGCGAGGATCAGGGCCATGCCGGCTATGTGGTAGCTCTCCAGCCGCTCGCCGAGCAGAAGCGCGGAGAGCAGCGCTCCGAACAGCGGCATCAGCGTGATCGCCTGCCCCGCCCGTCCTGCGCCAAGCCGCGCGGTTGCGGTGTTGTATATGAAGTAGGCGAGGACCGAAGGAAACACCCCGACATAAGCGAAGGCCGCCAGCACCCGGGGGCTCCACGAGATCGACAGTCCCTGCCGCCACTCCCATACCGCCAGCGGCGCCATCGCGAGTGCGCCGATCACGAAGACCAGCAGCAGGAAGCTCGAGGCCGAGATGGCCGGCTTCCTGCGCAGCAGCACGGTATAAAGCGCCCAGACGAGCACCCCGCAGAGGATCAGCGCATCGCCGACGCCGAGACGTAGGCTCGACAATGCCGACATATCCCCGCGAAACACGATCCACACCACGCCCAGCGTCGAGGCGACGACGCCCATGATCTGCAGCCCCGTGGCCCGCGTCCCGAAGATCGCCCGGTCGAGCACGAGTACCAGCGCCGGTATCGAAGCCTGCAATAGCAGCGCATTAGCGGCGGTGGTATGATGCAGTCCGGAGTAGATGAAGGCATTGAAGCAGACGATGCCCAGGAACCCCAGCGCCAGGATCCAGCGCCACCCTGCCAGCGCCGCCGCCCGCTCCGCCACCAGCTTGCGCGCGGCGAACGGCGCTATCACCAGCACCGCGACCAGCCAGCGCCCGAAGGCCAGCGTGAAGGGCGGGATGTCATCGCGCACGGCCCGGCCGGTGATCGAGTTCCCCGCCCAGAACAGCATGACGAGGCCGAGCAGGAAGAAGGCACGCGCGTTCGATCGGGATTCAGGCATGCGCGACGCCTTAGCGGCAGGGCGAGTCGCTGGCGAGAGCGATTGCCCAAAGCGTCGGCACCCGGCATTGGCGCGGCCGCAGAGTATCCCTATCTGCATCGCACGATGCCAGAACTTCCAGAAGTCGAAACCACGGTCCGCGGCCTTGCACGGTTCCTCGAAGGCGAGCGGATCACGCGCGTCGCGGTCAACCGCCCGGACCTGCGCCGCCCGTTCCCGCCCGACCTCGTCCAGGTGCTGACCGGCGCCAGGGTGACGGGAATGGGCCGCCGGGCCAAATACGGGCTGATCCATACCGATCGCGACGAGACAATGGTCTTCCACCTCGGCATGTCGGGCCGCTGGCGAATAGAGCCCGAGACGCCCGACAAGCACGACCACCTCGTGCTGGAGACCGGCTCCGGCCACGTCCTTGCGCTCAATGATGCACGCCGGTTCGGCTCGGTCGACCTCGTGCCGACGGCGGACCTCGATTCGTGGGGGCCCTTCGCCGCGCTCGGCCCCGAGCCGCTCGGGGATGGCCTGACCCCGCGTCACTTGCAGAACGCCTTCTCCGGCCGCGTCGCGCCGATCAAGCAGATGCTGCTCGACCAGACGATCGTCGCCGGGCTCGGAAATATCTACGTCTGCGAAGCGCTGTTCCGCGCAGGTATCCGTCCAGACAAGGCGGCGGGCCTCGTCACGCTCCCAGCCCTTTCCCGGCTGGTGCCCGCAATCCAGACGGTGCTGGGCGAATCGATCGCGGCGGGTGGCTCCACCATCCGCGACTATGCACAGCCCAATGGCGAACTGGGCTATTTCGCCGCCTCGTGGCAGGTCTACGGGCGCGAGGGCGACTCCTGCTCGTGCGGAGCGCCCGTCCTGCGCTTCGTACAGGGCGGACGGAGCACCTTCTGGTGCCGCAAGTGCCAGAAATAGGCGGTTTGCCGCGCCTGTCTTTTGTTGACGCAAAGCGCCTTCATCGCTAAGGGCCGCGCTTTCCGGCGAGTCCGCTCGCCACAGCAGATTCGTTAGGCATAGGCCGCCCAGTCAGCAGTTGGGGGGCCAGACAGAGGAAATTCGATGGCCAATACGCCGCAAGCCCGCAAGCGCATCCGTCGCAACGATCGCCGCGCGGAGATCAATACCAACCGCGTCAGCCGCATCCGTACTTTCGTCAAGAAGGTCGAATCGGCTCTCGACGGCGGCGACAAGGCCGCTGCGGCCGAAGCGCTCAAGGCTGCCCAGCCCGAGCTGGCTCGCGGCGTTGCCCGCGGCGTGCTCCACAAGAACACGGCAGCGCGCAAGCTGTCGCGCCTGACCAAGCGCGTCGCTGCGCTCTGAGGCGCATACCGATTCGCATTTGAGGCCCGCTGCTGGACAGCTGTCTCAAGCACGAAACAGGAACGGAGCCGGGGTCGACGATCCCGGCTCCGTTTTTGTTTTCGCTGCGGTGCAGCACGAGGTTTTGTAAACTCGCGGAAATGCTGCGATTCGGGACGCTGCGTCGCGGAACATTCTGAATTCAAAGCATATTACAGTTCGGCGACGGAAATTGGCGGGTCGCGTGTGAGTCAACAGCCATAATTTTATTTATTTGGGGAGGCCCGTCTTGCTTGTGGGGCAAACGCCTTCCTAAAAGGGGCCTCGGCCGTTGCGGAACTGGCCGGGGAAACATCGATAGCGTCTGGAACAACGGCGGCAAACATGTGTTTGCGGCTGGGGGAAGGTTTTACCTTTCCGCCTTCCAATGCCGCTTCCGATGTCGAGCCTTTTTCCGCAGCCGTTGGGTAATCACGCGAACAAGGGGGTTCGACCGATGTCAAATACGTCAGCAGGTCACCCCTCGGTGCCCCCCGCGGTGAACCCGACGGTCGATCAAGGTGCGAATGGCGTGAACAGGAAGTCCAAGGCGGTGCGAGTAGCGATGGAAGAAGATCAGGAAGCCGTAAACCTGGCGGCGGACTGGGCGGACATCAGCCAGGGCCTGCGCAAGGATCTGGGCCATCAGGCGCACAGCCAGTGGATCAAGCCGATCCAGCCGGGCACATACTGCGCGGAAACCGGTACGCTCGACCTTTACCTGCCGACCGAATTCTCGGCGAACTGGGTCACGGACCGATTCGCGGACCGGCTTTCGCTGGCCTGGAAGATCGCCCGCCCCGACGTGCGCCACGTGCGTATTCTCGTCCACCCGGGTCGCCGCCAGCTGCCCGAACTGCGCCTGGGCAACGGGGGCCGCCCGTCGAGCGCGCCCGCCAACGATTCGGCGCAGGGTTCGATCGACCCGCTTTCGGCGGCGCTGGCCGGCGAATCGTTCGCTGCGCTGGGCCAGGGTCCCGCCGGGATCGACGCCTCGCAGACCTTCACCAGCTTCGTGACCGGCACTTCCAACGTGCTGGCCTGCAACGCGGCACAGCGCATGGCCGCCACCGAAACGCCGCAGTTCTCGCCGCTTTACCTCAAGGCCGCGACCGGCCAGGGCAAGACGCACCTGCTGCACGCGATCGGCCACGCCTATCTTGCCAGCCATCCGCACGCCCGCATCTTCTACTGCTCGGCCGAGCGCTTCATGGTCGAGTTCGTCCAGGCGCTGCGCCAGAATCAGATGATCGAGTTCAAGTCGCGCCTGCGCGGCTTCGACCTGCTGCTGGTCGACGACATTCAGTTCATCATCGGCAAGGCCTCGGCGCAGGAAGAGCTGCTCTACACGATCGATGCCCTGCTCCAGGAAGGCAAGCGGCTGGTCTTCGCCGCCGACCGCGCTCCCCAGGCGCTCGACGGCGTCGAGCCGCGCCTGCTCTCGCGCCTGTCGATGGGCCTCGTCGCCGACATCCTGCCCGCCGACATCGAACTGCGCCGCTCGATCCTGGAAAGCCGCCTCACGCGCTTCGCCTCGGTCGTCGTGCCCGCAGACGTCATCGAATTCCTCGCCCGGACCATCAACCGCAACGTGCGTGAACTGGTCGGTGGCCTTAATAAGCTGATCGCCTATGCGCAGCTGACCGGCCAGGCCGTATCGCTCCAGCTGGCCGAGGAACAGCTGACAGACATCCTGTCGGCCAACCGCCGCCGCATCACGATCGACGAGATCCAGCGCACGGTCTGCCAGTTCTACCGCATCGACCGCACCGAGATGAGCTCCAAGCGCCGCGCCCGCGCCGTGGTGCGCCCGCGCCAGGTGGCGATGTACCTCGCCAAGGTGCTGACGCCGCGTTCGTACCCCGAAATCGGCCGCAAGTTCGGCGGCCGCGATCACTCGACGGTGATCCACGCCGTGCGCCTGATCGAGGAACTGCGGACCCGCGATGCCGACATGGACGGCGACGTGCGTTCGCTGCTGCGCCAGCTCGAAAGTTGAAGATTCTCCCGCCATGAACGTCTCGTGGCGGGAAACAGGCGTGTGGGCGCAGAAGTTAACACTTCCATAAGTCTCTTTCCGGTAATTCGAAGAAACGACATCGCGTTTCATTCTCATCGAACGGAAAGAAGGCATTCCCCCCATGCGCTTCTACAGGGCAACAGCATTTCTATTTCCCCGCAGCTACGAGCGGCGGGTACTCTTCTTCTGCTTCGGTGCGGTCCATATTCCGCTCCTCGCCTGCGTCGCGCTCCAGGCGCTGACGGGCGAGTGGCAGGTCGGTACGCTTCTCACGCTGCTGGTGGCCACGTTGATCGGCACGGGGCTTGGCCTCGCCGCCATCCATGCGCTGCTTGCGCCGATCGGCACGGCCACCGAGATGCTCGCGGCGATCCAGAACGGCGAGCGTATCGTGGTGGTGCCCGAAGGTGGCCACGACCTTGTCGGCCGCCTCCTGAGCGGCGTCACCACCGCCGCCAATGACACCGCCGCGCGCATCGAGCAGCTGGTCGACGCCGCCGAACGCGATCCACTCACCGGTATCCGCAACCGCCGCGGCTTCCTCGATTCGGCCGAACAGGTCCTGCGCGGTCGCAGCAATGCCGTGCTCGGCATCATCGACATCGACCACTTCAAGCTCATCAACGACGAGTTCGGCCACGCCACCGGCGACGTCATCCTCCAGTCTCTTGCCCGCAAGATCGAGGACCACCTGCGCCGCAGCGACATCGCCGCGCGCTGGGGCGGCGAGGAGTTCGCCGTCCTGCTGCCGCATACCACCATCGAAGAGGCGCGCCTTGTCATGGAGCGCCTGCGCGCCACCGTCGCCCTCGACAACGGGCTCGGCATCGAGGACCGCGCGGTCACCTTCTCCTGCGGCCTCGCTCCGGTGCGCGCCTTCGCGCAGCTGGGCGATGCCACCAAGCAGGCCGACGCGGCCCTCTACGCGGCCAAGAACGCCGGTCGCAACCAGGTGCACATCCTCGGGCTGTAAGCGGCGGGGCGTCGTTGCCCGGCGCCGCGCCTTTGCCGCTTCACCCCCTGCCGCGCATGCTGTAGGCGCTCGGGCATGATTCCCGCCACCTTCACGCAGGCCGCCTGGCGCGGCATTCGCGGCCGCTGCCCGCGCTGCGAGCAGGCAAGCCTGTTCCGCAAGTGGCTCAAGCCACGCGAGCGCTGCCCGGTCTGCATGCTGGACCTGACACCGCAGCGCGCGGACGACTTTCCCGCCTATATCGCGATGATCGTGACCGGCCATCTGATGGCGCCGCTCATCATCATGCTCTCGCGCGATTTCGAACTGGGGCCGGTGGCGATGATGGCGATCCTGGTGCCGCTCGCGCTGGTCATGATGCTGGGCATGCTCCAGCCGGCCAAGGGCGGCGTGATCGCGGTACAGTGGTGGAACGGCATGCACGGCTTCATCAAGGAACGCCTGCCCGAGGACGGCGCCGGGACATGAGCCTTACCGCCGACCGCCTGGGCCGATTCGCCCGCCACATCGTGCTGCCGGAAGTGGGCGGCACCGGCCAGGTCGCGCTGAGCGAGGCGCATGTCGTGCTTGTCGGCTGCGGCGGGATCGGCAGTCCTTCCCTGCAGTATCTCGCCGCAGCCGGCATAGGCCGCCTCACCCTGGTGGACGATGACGTCATCGACGTCAGCAACCTCCAGCGTCAGACGATTTATACGCCATCGGATGTCGGCAGGCCCAAGGCGGAAACGGCAGCCGAATGGGTGCGGCGTTTTGATCTTGGCCTGAAGGTCGAACCCGTGGTGGCGCGCCTGGGGGATCACAACGCGCACGAGATACTTTCCGGCGCCGACCTCGTACTGGACGGCTGTGACAACTTCGCGACTCGGCTGCTGGTGTCAGATTCCTGCGTGAAACTGGGCGTGCCGCTTACCACCGCCGCCATCGGACGCTTCCAGGGCCAGGTCGCCAACTTCGCCGGGCACCTGCCCGGCCAGCCCTGCTACCGCTGCTTCGTGGGCGACGCCTTCGACGCGGTGGACTGCGACACCTGTGCCGCCGATGGCGTGCTCGGCGCGATGGTCGGCATGGTCGGGACTTTCGCGGCGATGCATGCGATGCGCGTGCTGCTGGCCGGCCACGCGGCATTCGGGGAGCCGCAGTTCGGGACGCTGCACCTGATCGACGGGCTGGCGCCCTCGATGCGGCCCTTGAAGATTGCCAAGGACCCAGCCTGCAAGGCTTGCGGCGACCTCGTCGTGCCCGCGTAGGCGGGGACCGCCGGGTACGCTTGAAACGGCCCTGCCAGCGGGGCCGGCCGCGGCGTTATCCTGCCAGCACCTCCTCCACCCACTCCGGCACGATTCTCGTCGCCGGGCCATGGCGTGCCTCGTCGAACCATGCGGTTCCCTGACTGGGCTCCAGGTTGAGTTCCAGCGTCGCCGCACCCAGCTCGCGCGCGTTGCGGACGAAACCGGCGGCGGGGTAGACCGCGCCCGAGGTGCCGATCGAGACGAACAGGTCGGCGCCCCGCAGCGCCGCGAAGATTTCGTCCATCTGGTAGGGCATCTCGCCGAACCACACGACGTCCGGACGCAATGCCGCCTCGCCGCACTCGGGACAGGCGGGGCGGTCGATCAGCGTGCCCGTCCAGGGCGAACGCACGTCGCAGGCGGTGCACCAGGCGTTGAGATGCTCGCCGTGCATGTGAAGCACCCGGCGCGCACCGGCGCGTTCATGGAGGTCGTCGACGTTCTGGGTGACGATCAGCAGTTCGCCTTCCCACTCCGCGTCCAGCTTCGCAAGCGCATGGTGCGCGGCATTGGGCTGCTTGGTCTGGATGGCTTCGCGGCGCATGTCGTAGAAGCGCAGGACGAGGTCGGGGTCGCGCTCGAACGCCTCTGGCGTGGCGACATCCTCGACCCGGTGCTGCTCCCACAGGCCGCCTTCGGAGCGGAAGGTGTCGATGCCGCTCTCGGCCGAGACGCCCGCGCCGGTGAGGATGACGATGTTGCGGATGCTGGTCATGGCCGCACCATACCGCGCATCCCAAGCTTGTCGAAGCCTCGGCTTTGCTTCATTCGCGCTGGCAAAGGCGTAGGGCCGACGGAGACAGTACGTGACGCGAATCGGAATCATCGGCAGCCAAGGGCGCATGGGCCAAGCGATCGCGGCGGCCATCGCCGACGCGGGCGAGGATCTTGCGGGCGGCGTCGACAAGGACGGCGACGTAGCCGCCATCGCCGCCAAGGCCGACATCCTGATCGACTTCTCCAGCCCCGGTGCGCTCGAAGGCAACCTCGAGGCCGCGATCGCCGCGAATTTGCCCATCGTGATCGGCACCACCGGCCTCGAGGAGCGCCACCACTGGCTGATCGACGATGCCGCCGCTTCGATCCCCGTGCTCCAGACCGGCAACACCTCGCTCGGCGTCACGCTGCTTGCCCATCTCGTGCGCGAGGCCGCTGCACGGCTCGGCGAGGACTGGGACATCGAGATCGTCGAGACCCACCACCGCATGAAGGTGGACGCGCCCTCGGGCACTGCGCTGCTGCTTGGCGAGGCCGCCGCGCAAGGCCGCGAAGTCCCGCTCGCAGACAACGCCGTGCGCGGCCGCGACGGCATCACCGGCAAGCGTGAGGCAGGCACCATCGGCTTCGCGGCGCTGCGCGGCGGCTCCGTCGCGGGCGATCACACCGTCCACTTCCTCGCCGACAACGAGCGCCTCTCGCTCTCGCACCTTGCCGAGAACCGGGGCATCTTTGCCAAGGGCGCGGTGCGCGCGGCGCAGTGGCTCGTCGGCAAGGCGCCCGGCCGCTACACCATGCCCGAGGTGCTCGGTCTTTGAAGAAGGACGACGTCTTCGAATTCTTCCGCCGTCTCGCCGAGGCCAATCCCTCGCCCGAGACCGAGCTGGAATTCGGCAATACCTACCAGCTGCTCGTCGCCGTGACGCTCTCGGCGCAGTCCACCGACGTCGGCGTCAACAAGGCCACGCGGGCGCTGTTTCGCGAGGTGAAGACGCCCGCGCAGATGGTCGAGCTGGGCGAGGAAGGCCTGAAGGCACACATCAAGACCATCGGCCTGTTCAACACCAAGGCCAAGAACGTCATCGCCCTCTCGCAGATCCTCGTGGACCGCCACGGCGGCGAAGTGCCGGCGGACCGCGACGCCATGGTCGAACTGCCCGGCGTCGGACGCAAGACCGCCAACGTGGTGATGAACTGCGCCTTCGGCGCCGAGACCTTCGCGGTCGACACCCACATCTTCCGCGTCGGCAACCGCACCGGCCTCGCCAAGGGCAAGACGCCGCTCGCGGTTGAGAAGCAGCTGGAGAAGAAGGTGCCCCAGCCCTTCCGGGTCGGCGCGCATCACTGGCTGATCCTCCACGGCCGCTACATCTGCAAGGCGCGCACGCCCGAGTGCTGGCGCTGCCCCGAAGTGGACCTCTGCGCGTTCAAACCCAAGGTGCTGGACCCCAAGGCGAAGGCGGGCGCGAAAAAGGCCGCCGCCTGACGGCTACGTCTTGCAGGCAGGGACGGTTGGGCAGACACTCGCCCTGACGTGCCCACCGGCAAGGAGAGGATAACGCCATGAAAAAAGGCCCCGCAGCTATACTGCTGCTCATGACTGCCGCCTGCACGCAGGGGGAAACGCGCGAGACGCCGGCCCCCTCGCCCGCCGCCCAAGCCATCGGCGAGCCGCGCGACTGCCTGCCGCTCACGCAGTTCTCCAATACCCGCATCCGCGACGACAACACGATCGACTTCATCGGCGGCGCCGGGAACAAAGTCTGGCGGGTGACGCTGCCCAACCGCTGCAGTGGGCTCAAGGCGGCCGACACGTTCACCTACGAGACCTCGCTCTCGCAGCTGTGCCGGCAGGATATCATCTATCCGCTCCAGCAATACGGCGGCAGCTACCAGCGCGGCCCGGGCTGCGGGCTGGCGCCCTTCGTCCCGGTGAAGCTGGCGCGATAGGGGCTCAGGCCTCGTATTGCTCGGGGTCGATGTTGAGCCCGTGGCGCCCTTTCGAGGTGCTGTCGGTCGGCGCTGGCGGCACGTCGGCGTCGGGGTCGTGCAGCGGCTGGAGCATGCCCTCGCTGCGCGTGATGACCGCCGTGGCGACGGCGTTGCCGACCACGTTGGTCGCCGAGCGCCCCATGTCGAGGAAGGTGTCGACCCCCAGCAATAGCGCGATGCCTTCCACCGGCAGGCCGAACTGCGAGAGGGTCGCCGCGATCACCACGAGGCTGGCGCGCGGCACCCCGGCGATGCCCTTGGAACTCACCATCAGCGTCAGCAGCATGAGGATCTGCGAACCGATGGGCACGTGGATGCCGTAAGCCTGCGCGATGAAGATCGACGCAAAGCTCATGTAGATCATCGAGCCGTCGAGGTTGAAGCTGTAGCCCAGCGGCAGGATGAAGCCCGAGACGCGGCGCGGGACGCCGAAGCGGTCGAGCTGCTCGAACAGCTTGGGCAGGCTCGCCTCGGACGACGCGGTCGAGAAGCTGAGCAACAGCGGCTCGCGGATGTAGCGGAACAGCGTGACCACCCGCCCACCCAGGAAAAGGCCGCCCACCAGGAACAGCAGCACCCACAGCAGGAACATGGCGAAGTAGAACTCGCTCACCAGCACGCCGTAAGTCACGATGATGCCCAGGCCCCGCGTGCCGATCACGCCGGCGAGCGCGCCGAACACCGCGAAGGGGGCGAAGCGCATGACGTAGCCGGTGATCTGCAGCATCAGCTCGGCCAGCGCCTCGGCGCCGCGCACCACCGGCGCGCCCTTTTCTCCAATGGCGGTGAGGCCGACGCCCACGAACAGCGAGAACACGAGGATCTGCAGGATGTTGTTGTTCGCCATCGCATCGAAGGCGCTGCTGGGGAATATCTCGAGGATGAAATGGCGCAGCGTCAGTTCGGCGGTGTCGAGCTTGCCGAGGTCTTCAGCCGGTTCAAGGCCCGCGCCGACACCCGGCTTGAACAGGTTGACCAGCAACAGCCCCAGGCCGAGCGAGATCAGGCTCGCGCTCAGGAACCAGGCGATCGCCTTGCCGCCGATACGGCCCAGCGCCGCACTGTCGCCCATGCCGGCGATGCCGGTGACGATGGTCGCGAAGACCAGCGGCGCGATGATCATCTTGATCAGCTTGAGGAAGACGTCGGGCAGCAGCTTGAAGTAGTCGGCCCACAACGCGAGCCGCTGATCGTCCGCCGCCAGGCTGGAATGGAGTATCCACCCGGCCACGATCCCCAGGACCATGCCGATGATGATATAGAGCGTCAGGCGCCTGCCCATGCGTACCTCGTACCGAAACTGCCCGAAAGCCCTGCCCCGGAACCTAACAGCAGGGCCCGGTGGGTCAACGGCAGCGGGGCCGCAGTCCCCGAACCACTATGCGAGGGCGGCGAGGACCACCCGGCGGTAGATGCGCACCAGCGCCTCGAGATCGGCAATCGCCACCGCCTCGTCGCGCTTGTGCATCGTCGCGTTGCACAGGCCGAACTCGATGACCGGCGACAGGTCCTTGAGGAACCGGGCGTCGGAGGTGCCGCCGCTGGTCGAAAGCTCGGGCGCGATGCCGGTCTCCGCCTCGATCGCCTCGGCCAGCAGGTCCGAGAAGGCGCCCGGCTGCGTCAGGAACGCCTCGCCCGAGATCACCGCGCGGGCGGTGCCGCCGTGGGCTTGCGCAATCTCCGCGACCCGGCTCGCGAGACCCTCGCCGGTGTGGAGGTCGTTGAAGCGGATCGAGATCCGCGCGCTCGTCTTGCCCGGGATGACGTTGGTGGTGGGGTTGCCGCAGGCGACGTCAGTGATTTCGAGGTTGCTGGCCTGGAACCAGTCGGTGCCCTCGTCGAGCACCATGGCGCCCAGTTCGGCCAGCATCGCGACCAGCCTGGTGATCGGGTTGTCGGCAAGGTGCGGGTAGGCGACGTGGCCCTGCACGCCCTCGACCTCGAGCCAGATGTTGACCGAACCGCGCCGGCCGACCTTCATCATGTCGCCCAGCCGGTTGACCGAAGTGGGTTCGCCGACGAGGCAGAGGTCGGGGATCTCGCCCTTCTCGCGCATCAGGTCGATCAGGGCGAGGGTGCCGTAGCGCGCCGGGCCTTCCTCGTCGCCGGTGATGACGAAGCTGACGGTGCCTGCTTCGGCCGGAATGTCTGCCACGGCCGCGACCATCGCCGCGGTCGAGCCCTTCATGTCGACCGCGCCGCGCCCGTAGAGCAGGTCCCCGCGCCTCTCGGGCAAGAATGGACCGCTGGTCCAGCCCTCGCCGGGCGGCACCACGTCGAGGTGCCCGGCGAAGGCGAGGTGCCGCGAGCCGGGCGGGCCGCGCCGCACCGCGAAGAGGTTCTCGACCGGCCCGTCCGGCGCCTCTCCCGCCACGAAGCGCGTCACTTCGAAGCCGAGCGGGGCAAGCTGGCCTTCCAGGCAGTCGAACACCATGCCGGTGGCAGGCGTCACGCTCGGGCAGGCGATCAGGGCTTCGGCAAGTTCGAGGACGCTTGCGGAGGAGGAGACGGTCTGGGACATAGGTCCGGGCCATCGCACAAGAGGCGAGGCAAGGCCATAGGGGCCATGACCATAGGGAGGAGCGCGGTGCCATGCCCAAGCTCGATATCGAAGCGATCCCGCAGTCCAACGCGACGGGCTATCCTGCCCCGTTCGACGCCGCGGTAGCGGGCCGCTGGTGGCGCCGCCTCGCCCCCGTCGGCGGGCTGACCAAGATGGGCGCGAGCCACGTCGTGCTCAAGCCCGGCGGCTGGTCCAGTCAGCGCCACTGGCATGATGACGAGGACGAACTGCTCGTCATGCTCACCGGCGAGGCGGTGCTCATCGAGGATGGCGGCCGCACCGTCCTGAGGCCCGGCGACGTCTGCGCCTGGGCCAAGGGCGTCACCGACGGCCACCACCTCGTCAACGAGAGCGAGGCGGACTGCAGCTTCATCGCCATCAGCGCCGGCAACAAGGACGGCAGCGGCGGCTATTCCGACATCGATATGATGTTCGACGCCGACGGATACTTCCACAAGAACGGCACGCCTTACGCGACCGAACGCCTGCGGTAGATCAGCCCAGCGCCGCGTCGAGCATCTTGGCGAGGCGCAGGCCGGAGCGCTCGATGCGTTCGTCGATCACCGGGATCGCCTGCTCGATCGCCTCGTTGCTCCAGACCACCTTCTGCGGTTCCTTGACGTCACAGGGCAGCTTGCCGCCGAACGCGAGGGGGTAGAGGAAGTCGCGGCTGACCTGCCAGCTTTCGCGCTCCCAATCCTCGACCGTGCCGGTGGCGAGCCGGGCTTTCTCCTCCGCGCTGTAGCGGCGCACCAGGCTCGGCGCCGAGGTGATGGCGCGCTCGGCAAGGACGCCGTCCCAGATCGAGTGCAGGTTGCGGCCCGGCGCGATGCCGTAGTCAGCCTTGACCGCGTTGCCGCCCATGTCCTCGTTCTCGCCGATGTGGAGCGGCTGGTGGATGTCGCCGACGAAGTGGACGAGGAACGAGAGCGCTTCCAGCCGCAGCACCGGCGCCAGCTTGCGATTGGCGAGCAGCCTGGCATCCCGGTCGATCTGCGCGGTGGCGCACAGGCCGTCGCGGCAGTGGGCCTTGATGTCGAACGTCCCGCAGATTGGCTGGTCGTGGTAGTGCCACGAGTTCGCGTAGGCCCAGCGCCACTGCTCGCCCTTGATGCAGTCGGGCCAGGTCGCCGCGTCCTCAAGGGTGCCCATGCGGCACTTGGGGGTGTCGAGCTGGCCCTGATGGCGCAGCAGGTCGCGGATCGCAGCGCGCGTGGACGGCTTGACGTTGGCCATGGCGATCGCGCCGACGGTGCGGTGGCCCATCGCGCCCCAGGCCATCGCAGGGCTGGAAAACACCACCGACAGGGCGGCGAGGAAGGTCAGGACCTTGCGCAAGGTCATCTCAGGCCATCGGCTTTTCGAACTGCTCGATGACCCAGTCCTCGGCCTCGGCGGCGTTGATCCAGGCCTGCATCCATTCGTGCTCCCACACCGCCTGCATGTAGGCCTGCGCGAAGCCGGGGACGCCGATGCCGTAGGTCAGGAAGCGGCTCACCACCGGGGCGTAGAACAGGTCCGCCGCGCCGAAGGTGCCGAACAGGAACGGCCCGCCCTTGCCGAAGCGCGCCCGTGCCTCGGCCCAGAGGGTGAGGATGCGCACGATGTCGGCGCGGGTATCCTCGTCGACCCCCGGCAGTTCCACCCGCGAGCGAATGTTCATCGGGCAGGTGCGGCGCAGCGAGAGGTAGCTGGAGTGCATTTCCGCCACCATCGAGCGCGCCATGGCGCGGGCGTCGTCGGCCTTGGGCCAGAAGCGGTCGCGGCCCACCTTGTCGGCGAGGTAGTCGACGATGGCGAGGCTGTCCCACACCACCGCGTCGCCGTCCCACAGGATCGGCACCTTGCCGTGGCTGGGCGCCAGGTCGTCCGAACTGCGCTTGAGCGCTTCCCATTCCTCGCCGTAGAGCGGGACGGTCAGTTCCTCGAAGTGCAGGCCCGACTGCCGGCACGCGAGCCAGCCGCGCAGCGACCAGCTGGAATAGTTCTTGTTGCCGATGATGAGCTTCACGGGGCGGCGTTCCTCGGGTGGCTGAGTGCGCGGCCTAGGGGCTGGGCGGCGGCGTGTCGAGGCCGGGAAAGCTCCGGCGATGACATGAATTTAATCCTGCGCGGTCCGGGTGGCCGGTCCGGGGTGGGGAGTTAGTTGATGAAATGCATGCACGGCGCATTCGTACTTGCGGGCGAAAGCGGGCGGGACGGCGACGATGCGAAAGAACCTGCGCGAAGGTAGCAGGGTCCGCCGCTGTAGGAAAATGGAGGCACGGCCCGGACCTTGGCCGCTTTCAGCCCTGTCTTCGTCATCCCCGCGAAGGCGGGGCCCCAGCTGATGCCGGTTCGGCAGGCGCGGTCAGGAGATGGGTTCCCGCCTTGGCGGGAATGACGAACGAAGGTGGGATATGCCCACTCCCCCTCAGAACACCCGCGTGATCGTGTAGAACAGCGCGCCCACGGCAGCGCTCGCCGGGATGGTGATGAACCAGGCGACGATCACCTTGCTCGCCACCGACCAGCGCACCGCGCTGGCGCGCCGCGCGGCACCGGTGCCGACGATCGAGCCGGTGATGGCGTGGGTGGTCGAGACCGGGATGCCCATCGCGCTCGCCCCGAAGACCACGATCGAGCCGGCGGTGGAAGCGCAGAAGCCCGAGTGGTGGTTGAGCTTGGTGAGCTTGGAGCCCATCGTCTTGATGATCTTCCACCCGCCCGACAGCGTGCCGATCGAGATCGCCAGGTAGCACGAGAGCACCACCCATTCGGGCACGTGGAACTCGCCGGTCATGTGCCCGGTCGAGTAGAGCAGCACCGCGATGATGCCCATGGTCTTCTGCGCGTCGTTACCGCCGTGGCTGATCGAGTAGGCGGCGCTGGAGAACAGGTGCAGCGTCTTGAAGATGCCGTTCGACTGGCGCGGGCTGACGCCCTTGAACAGCCAGCTGGTGACCAGCATCAGCAGCATGGCGATGACGAAGCCCAGCACCGGCGACACGAAGATCGCCGCGATGGTTTTCAAGGTGCCCGAACTCTCGACCACGGCGAAACCGCCATGCGCGATGCCTGCACCCAGGAGGCCGCCGATCAGCGCGTGGCTGGAGCTGGAGGGTATGCCCTTGATCCAGGTCAGCACGTTCCAGAACATCGCGCCGACCAGCGCGCCGAACACCACGGCGGGCGTCACCGCGTCGACGTTGATGATGCCCTTGCCCACCGTCTCGGCGACATGCAGGCCCATGAAGAAGTAGGCCGCGAAGTTGCCGGCCGCCGCGAACAGCACCGCCACCACCGGCGAAAGCAGGCGCGTCGCCACCACGGTCGCGATGGCGTTGGCGGCGTCGTGCAGCCCGTTCAGGAAGTCGAACGCCAGCGCCAGCGCGACGAGGCCGATCAGCAGCGGCAGGGCAAGGCTGTGGTCCATCGGATCAGGAGTGGTCGATGACCAGGCCGTCGATCTCGTTGGCGAGATCCTCGAAGCGGTCGACCACGCGTTCCAGGCGCTTGAACATTTCCTGGCGCACGAAGAAGTGCATCGGGTCGCCGCGCTCGCCGTTGGGGCCCGAATCGGCCTTGAACAGGCGCTTGAGGCCGGCGGCGTGGATCTCGTCGGCGTGGCCTTCCATGCGCACGAGGCGCTCGGTCAGTTCGTGCAGGCGGTGGCCGTTGTCGCCGATCCGGCGCAGCAGCGGCATGGCTTCCGCCGTCAGGCGCGCGGCATCGACGATGATCGCCGCCATGTCCCGCATCTCGGGCTCGAACTCGACGACTTCGTAGAGGTCCGAGGCATTGGCGGTGTGCTGCATCTCGTCGATGGCATCGTCCATCGTGTTGATGAGGCTGGTGATCGCCGAACGGTCAAACGGCGTCAGGAAGCTGCGGCGCACGGTCTGGAGCACTTCGCGGGTGATGTCGTCTGCGTCGTGCTCGCGCTCGGCGATTTCGCGGATGTGCTGGGCGCGGCCCGCCCCGCCCTGTGCCAGACGCGCGAGCGCATCGGCGCCGGCGACCAGCGTGGCGGCCTGCCGCTCGAAGAGGTCGAAGAAATTGCCCTGTTCGGGCAGCAGCTTCTGGAACCAGGCGAACATGGCGGTAACCCCTGTCTTGTCGGCCACGGTATCGGCCATTGCGCCGATGAAGCGCGCGGGACTGGCGGCGGCGCGGAACTCGCGCGCGCCGAAGGAACGGATGAGCGCGCGCAGGTCTTCCTCTTCGACCGCGCGCGCAGCCTCGGCAAGCGGGAACCAGCGGCGTTCGCGCTGGTGCTGCTCGTCCCAGGTCTCCAGCTCGTCGGTGACGGCGAAGGGATAGACGTCGACGTCGGCCCAGACCCAGGCACCCGAATTGCGGCGCTTGCGGTAGCGGTAGGACCCCAGCGGCACCGGGCAGGTCGCGCCGAGCACGCCGGCTTCCTCCTCCGCTTCCACCGAGGCGGCGGTGTGCGGGGCCATGCCCTTCATCAGCCCGCCCTTGGGAATTACCCAGCGCCGGGTCTGGCGCGAGGTGATGAGCAGAATCTGGATCGGGGCGTCGACGGCGGGCCCGACGGTACGGTAGGGAAGAACGGCAATCTGGCGCATCGGCGAGACTCCTTTTTCATCCCTGACGCAAATGGAGCGCGGCCCATAGGTGAGCCGGAGCTGTCACGCAATCGTCACAATGGAAAACTCGGGATTCGAGTGTGTACGCGATAGGTGACGGAATGGTTGCAGCGGATTCGGATGTGACAATCCTGCCCGCGAAACACTCTTCGTCATCCCCACGGAGGCGAGGATGACGATAGTTGAGACCTGAGCGCCGCGCGCTGCAGCGATCGAGGACAAGCTACCGCCTCAAAAGTACCCACCGGTCCCCGGTCAAGCCGGGGACGAAGCTAGTTTCACGTTTCCGCGTCGCCCAGCACAGCGGCGCGCAGTTCCTCGATGCCCATGCCCTTTTCCGAGCTGGTGACGTGGACCACCGGATAGGCCGCCGGGTGCTTGCGCGCCTCGACGAGAGTGGCCGCGTGGACCGCTTCCAGCTCGCTGGCCTTGATCTTGTCCGCCTTGGTGAGGACGAGGCGATAGCCCACCGCGGCCTCGTCGAGCATCTTGAGCATGTCGACGTCGACCTGCTTCACGCCGTGGCGCGAATCGATCAGCACCAGCGTGCGCTTGAGCTCGACCCGGCCGCGCAGGTAGTCGCGGACCAGGCGGCGCCATTCCTCGGTCACCTTGGGCGGTGCCTTGGCGAAGCCGTAGCCGGGCATGTCGACGAGGCGGAACTTGAGCGGCTCGCCGACGTCGAAGAAGTTCAGCTCCTGCGTGCGGCCCGGCGTCACCGAGGTGCGCGCGATCGCCTTGCGGCCGACCAGCGCGTTCAG
Organism: Novosphingobium sp. GW821-FHT09E05; assembly: GCF_059416165.1. Classification (NCBI taxonomy): domain Bacteria; kingdom Pseudomonadati; phylum Pseudomonadota; class Alphaproteobacteria; order Sphingomonadales; family Sphingomonadaceae; genus Novosphingobium; species Novosphingobium sp. GW821-FHT09E05. The sequence continues at coordinate 442,777 of NZ_JBWKOQ010000001.1, read as the reverse complement.
CAGCGAGGACTTGCCGACGTTCGAGCGGCCGGCGAAGGCGACCTCGGGAACGTCGGGATCGGGCAGGAACTTGAGCGCGGGCGCGCTCTTCAGGAACGTCACCGGTCCGGAGAAGAGCTTGCGCGCGCGTTCGGTGAGGTCGGCCTGGGCCTGTTCGTCATCCATAGTCAGGCCTTTGCGCCCTTGTCGCGCTCGAGGGCGCGGGTCTTGTCGGCCGCGTCCTTCTCCTGCTGTGCCTTCAGCTGCGGGTGGCGGCTGTAGAGGTACTTCTGCTGCGCGATGGTCAGCAGGTTCGAGGTGATCCAGTAGACCAGCAGGCCCGAGGCGAACGGCGCCATCACGAACATCATGAACCAGGGCATGATCATGAAGACCTGCTGCTGCGCCGGGTCCATCTGCGCGGGGTTGAGCTTGAACTGCAGGAACATCGTCAGGCCCAGCAGCAACGCCAGCACGCCGATCGCGAGGAACGCGGGCGGCTGGAAGTCGAGCAGGCCGAACAGGTTGAGGATGTGCAGCGGATCGGGCGCCGAGAGGTCCTTGATCCACAGCACGAAGGGCTGGTGGCGCATCTCGATCGCCAGCATCAGCGTCTTGTAGAGCGCGAAGAACACCGGGATCTGCAGGAACATCGGCAGGCACCCGGCCATCGGGTTGACCCCCTCCTTCTTGTAGAGGGCCATGATCTCCTGCTGCTGCTTCTGCTTGTCGTCCTTGTAGCGCTCCTGCAGCGCCTTCATCTTCGGCTGGATCGCGCGCATCGCCGCCATCGAGGCGAAGCCGCGCTGGGCGACCGGGAACATGATGCCGCGCACGATGGCGGTCAGCAGGATGATCGCGACGCCGAAGTTGCCTGTCAGCTTGAACAGCGAGGTCAGCAGCCAGAAGATCGGCTTCTCGAACCAGCGGAACCAGCCCCAGTCGATCGCGAGACCGAAGTTGGCGATGCCCTGCTTCTCGTACGTGTCGAGGACGGTGTGCTCCTTGGCGCCGGCGAACAGCTTGGTGGTCACCGTCAGGCGCTGGCGCGGCTGGAGGACCTGCTGGTCGTAGACGAGGTCGGCGCGGAAGATCGAGTTGCCGAGCGAGCGGAAAGTGCCTTCGGCCTTGGTGCCGACGGGGATCAGGCTCGACATCCAGTAGACGTCGGTGAAGCCGATCCAGTCGGTGCGGCCGGTCCCGGTGACGGTCTGGGCCTCGAGCACGTCCTTGTAGTTGTTCGCGAAGGTGACCGAACCGTCGAAAGCGCCGATCGGACCCGAGTGGACGTTCCAGGTGTCGAGGCTCGAGGTCTTGTCGGTGCGGTTGACGAGCGCGAAGGGCTTGACCGTGACCGCGCCGCCGCCGGCGTTCTCGACCGTCTGCGCGGCCGTGATCATGTAGTCCTTGTCGATCGAATAGGTGATCGCGAAACGCTGGCCGGTGGAGTTGGCCCAGGTCAGCGTCAGCGGCGTCGTCGGCGTCAGCTTCGCGCCGGCGGGCGCGGTCCACACCGTCTGTGCGCCGGGAGCGGCGACGCCGCCCTCACCGACCCAGCCGACCTGCGCGAACTGCTGCGCCGGGGTTCCGGCGGGCGAGTAGATGCGCACCGGGCCGGAATTCTTCTCCACCGTCTCGCGGTGGCGGTTGAGCACGAGATCGTCGACGATAGCGCCGGTCAGGTTGATCGAGCCCGAGAGGCCAGGCGCCGCGATCGGAACGCGGCCGCCCGAGGCAAGCGCACTCTTGAGGTCCTGCGTCTCGAGCGCGACGTCGGCCGCATCGCGCAGGCCGCCTTCGCGGGTGGGCTTGGTCGGGCTGGTGGCGTTCTCCGCACCGCCTGCCGCGACGGTCTGCACCGGCGTCTTGGCCTGCGGGTAGAAGTAGCCGACCCCGGCTTCCCATCCGAACAGGACGAGCGCGGTCAGCACGACCGCGAGGATGATGTTGCGCTGCTTTTCCACGAAGGCTTGTTTCCTGCTCGTATTGCCGGTCGGCGGCGGCGGCTGGCCGCTGCGCTTCACTTCAAGGTCGTTCTATTTCAGTCCGGGACAGGATCGTGACCGTGCCCGCCCCACGGTTGGCAGCGCAATAGACGCCAGAGCGCCAGCCATCCACCCTTAATCGCACCGTGCCTGCGCACCGCCTCTATCGCGTATTGCGAGCACGACGGGGTGTAGCGGCAGGTCGGCGGCATGATCGCGGAAGGGCCTATCTGCCAGAGACGCGCGATGCCGATAAGGAGGAGTCCGGGAATCGAGACGACGAAGCGAAGCGCCCGCTTCACTTGCGAGGTCCGCGCTTGCGTCCATGGGGGCGGGGCGAATCGCCCTTGCCCTCGCGCGCCCGGCCGAATGCCGCGACCAGTTCGCTGCGCAGCGCCGCGAAATCGCGTTCGATACCGCCCTCACGGCCGATCAGGACGTGGTCGGTATCCGGCAAGCCGTGGTCGTGCAGCAGTTCGCGCAGCAGCGCCCGAAAGCGTCGCTTCATACGGTTTCGCACGACGGCGTTGCCGATCTTCTTGGTTACCGTGATCCCGGCGCGCCGCCCCAGCCCCTCGTTCGCCTTGGCGAGCAGCACGAATCCGGGCCGCGCGACTCGCAGGCCGTGATTGGCGGCGAGGAAGTCCGAACGGCGGGTCAGGGTCGTGTAGGCGTCTGCCATGGCGGGAAGCTAGGGATCCTCCGAAGCGAATACCATCCTTTGACGAAGGCGATTCGCACCAAAGCAAAACGGCGCCAGTTGATACCTCCACCCGTCGGCGAAGGCATCAACTGGCGCCGCTTGGGCAGGGGACGAACCCCTGCCGTTACCGGCGAATCAGGCCGAGAGCTTCTTGCGGCCGCGAGCGCGGCGTGCACGAAGCACGTTGCGGCCACCGACGGTCGCACCGCGGGCGCGGAAGCCGTGACGGCGGGCGCGAACAAGGCGGCTGGGCTGGAAAGTGCGCTTCATGTCAGTCCTCGAAATACCAACTTGGCCCCGAAGGACCTGAACAAAAAGGGCCGCCCGGACCGGACGACCGCTGAACTCTGGGGCGCCGATACTGAAGCACCGCTCCAGAGTCAAGGCCGAGTGCTCGCCAACGCGCGTCGGGAAGCCAAGCACAACCCGCCCCAAGCCCGTACCGGATCCTTCCCGATTTACCAGTATGGCGGACCGCACAGCGATGGGAGATCATGCACGGCAGGATACCGCCCAGCGATGCAGTCGCGCCTGGAGACGGGGGGAACCGACGATGCAGGACGAACCGACCGAGCGTTTCGGCGTGCTCGTCGGCTGGCGCTCGCAAGACCTGGGTGAAAGCCTGGTACTCGAGATCCAGACCGTCGAGCGCGCCACCTGGGAGCATGGCGAAGACCCATTCCGCACCAAGGTCATGATGACCAACAGCCAGGCCGCGGTACTGGCCAATTACCTGCTGAAGGCATCCGGGGCGACGCCGCCGCCCCGTCGTGGCTGGATGGCGCGGCTGTTCGGATGACGGCTGTTCGAAGGCGAAAGAAAAACGGCCGCTCAGGACCCGGCGTTCTCGGGCGTGACCCATAATCCCATCTCTCCCGCGCCGAACCAGCGCGCGGACGAGAACGGCACCGAATTGGTCATGCCGTAGAAGGCCTCGGCCTCGATCGGGCTCATGCCCATCTGCCGGTAGTAATCGAGGTAGCGGCGATTCTCGGGCGCATTGGCCGAATAGTCGCCCGGCTCCAGCCCGGTGTCGTCCTGCCAGGAATGGACCGCGAACTCCGCGCCCGGATCGACGTAGCGGTGGGCACCCGCGAGGAACAGCTCGACGCCGCCCGAGCGGACCGAACCGCCGGCGGGCACATGCGTGGCGATACCTCGCTCGCGGATCATCCGGCCAAGCCGCAGGTTGGCGAGATCGTCCTCGGTGCCGGGGCACTCGACCATCTCGATCGTGGCGATGCCGGGATGGTCGCGCAGCATGGCGGCGAACAGCGCGGGACTGCGCCCGTCGGTGACGTCGACCAGCGCGGCGCGGTCGTCGCCGAGCACGCGGAACGGCCCATAGGCCGCCGCGTCCTCGGGGACGGTCGGGGGGGTGAGGACCGTGCCGGCTTCGAAAGCCGGCACGGTAAAGAGGCTGCGCTCGCCACCGCTGTCGAAACGGTCGGCACCCACTTCGACGGTCTCGTACTCGATCACCTGCGCCGACAGGGGGGAAGCGGCGTACAGGCAGGCAAGGCCAAGGCATGCAGTGAGCGAGCGCATGCCCGGACCCTAGGGACGCGGCCTTACCTTCTGCCTCACAAGCGGGGTTAAAACGCTGTAAGGTATAAAATACGCAATAGCGGCGTGATGATGAACCGTTACAACATTGTTCCTGTTCTGTTGAATTACTTATGTGAAAAAGGGGAATTTCGTGGTCGCACTCGTCTCGACCGTCGCGTACCTCGGGCTCGAGGCACGCGCCGTAGAGGTGCAGTGCCAGATCGCACCGGGCATACCGGGTTTCACGCTCGTCGGCCTCCCCGACAAGGCGGTGGGCGAAAGTCGTCAGCGGGTCAGCGCCGCGCTCACGGCGATGGGACTGGCGCTGCCCCCAAAGCGCATCACCATCAACCTCTCCCCCGCAGACCTGCCCAAGGAAGGCTCGCACTACGACCTGCCCGTGGCGCTGGCGCTGCTGGCGGCGATGGGCGTCGTGGACGCCGAGCTGATCGCGGACTTCGTGGCAGTCGGCGAACTCGCGCTCGACGGCCGGGTGATCCCCTCGCCCGGCGTCCTGCTCGCCGCGATCCATGCGAGCGAGGGCGACAAGGGCCTCATCTGCCCCGCCGCGCAGGGGTCGGAGGCGCGCTGGGCCAGCGGAGTGCCGGTGATCGCCGCGCCCAACCTCATCAGCCTGCTCAACCACCTCAAGGGCACCCAGACCCTCCCCGTGCCGCAGCCCGGCAGTGTAGAGGCGCCGCGGCGAGGGCCCGACATGCGGCAGGTCAAGGGGCAGGAAGTCGCCCGCCGCGCGCTGGAGATCGCGGCGGCAGGCTCCCATAACCTGCTGATGGTCGGGCCGCCGGGCGCGGGCAAGTCGCTGCTCGCCTCGTGCCTGCCCGGTATCCTGCCCGAGCTGACGCCGGGAGAGGCGCTGGAGGTGTCGATGGTCGCCTCGGTCGCCGGAACGCTGGAGGGCGGACGGATCAGCCGGGCGCGGCCCTACCGCTCGCCGCACCACTCCGCCTCGATCGCGGCACTGACCGGCGGCGGGCTCAAGGTGCGGCCCGGCGAGGTGTCGATGGCGCACCTGGGCGTCCTGTTCCTCGACGAGCTGCCCGAATTCCAGCGTCAGGCTCTCGATTCGCTGCGCCAGCCACTGGAAACCGGTGAAGTCACCGTCGCGCGCGCCAATGCCCACCTAACCTACCCGGCGCGGGTGCAGCTGATCGCGGCGATGAACCCGTGCCGCTGCGGGCACCTTGGCGACCCGGCGCTCGCCTGCTCCCGCGCGCCGCGCTGCGCCGCGGACTACCAGAGCAAGGTCAGCGGCCCGCTGCTCGACCGCATCGACCTCCACGTCGAGGTCGATCCCGTGCGCGCCGCCGACCTCGCCCTGCCCCCGCCCGCCGAGGGAAGCGAGGACGTGGCCGCACGCGTCGAAAGAGCGCGCCAGCGGCAGACCGCGCGGCTCGAAGGCGTCCCGGCGCGCACCAATGCCGAACTCGACGGCGACCTGCTCGAACGCCACGCCACCCCGGACGAAGCCGGAAGGCGCCTGCTGCTGCAGGCGGCGGAGGCGATGCGCCTTTCCGCGCGCGGCTATACCCGTATTCTGAGGGTCGCGCGTACCATCGCCGACCTCGCCGGGGCGGAGACGGTCGGGCGCGTCCACGTGGCCGAAGCGCTCAGCTACCGCCGTCAAGCACCCCGCGCCTGACGGCGCCTACGGCATCCTTGCGTCGAGTTCCGCCAGCCACACCGCCGCGCTGGCGTCGGACGGCGCGCGCCAGTCTCCGCGCGGGGACAGGGCGCCGCCGGAGGATACCTTCGGGCCGTTGGGAATGGCCGAACGCTTGAACTGGCTGAACGCGAAGAAGCGCCGCAGGAACTTCTCCAGCCACGCACGGATCGTCGCAAGGTCGTATGCGTTCTTCTTGGCCTCGGGGAAGCCCGCCGGCCACGCCCCCGCCGCCGCATCACGCCAGGCGTGCCACGCCAGGAACGCGACCTTCGACGGTTTCTGCCCGAAGCGCACGATGTGGTGGAGGAAGAAGTCATTGAGCTCGTAGGGCCCGATCTTCGCCTCGGTGCTCTGGATCGCGCCGTCCGCGCCTGCAGGCACCAGCTCGGGCGAGATTTCGGTGGCGAGGATGGCGAGGAGGACGTCCTCGGTCGAGGCGCTGAACTGGTCGGTCGTCGCGCACCAGCGGATCAGGTACTGGATCAGCGTCTTGGGCACGCCGGCGTTGACCGCGTAATGGCTCATCTGGTCGCCGACGCCATAGGTACACCACCCCAGCGCCAGCTCCGACAGGTCCCCGGTGCCGACCACGAAGCCCGAATGCTGGCTGGCGAGGCGGAACAGGTAGTCGGTGCGCAGGCCCGCCTGGACGTTCTCGAACGTCACGTCGTAGACCGGCTGACCGTCCGCGAAGGCATGGCCGATGTCGGTGAGCATGGTTGTCGCGGCAGGGCGGATGTCGATTTCCTCCGCCGTGATGCCGACCGCCTCCATCAGCTTCCAGGCGTTGGCCTTGGTGCCATCGCTCGTCCCGAAGCCGGGCATCGTGTAGCCCCGGATCGTGGTGCGGGGCAGGCCCAACCGGTCGCAGGCGCGCGCGGCGACGATCAGCGCATGGGTCGAATCGAGCCCGCCCGAGATGCCGATCACCAGCGACTTGGCGGCGGTCGATTCCATTCGCCGCATCAGCCCGTCGACCTGGATGTTGAACGCCTCGTAGCAGTCCGCATCGAGCTTGTCGGCGCGCGCGGGGACGAAGGGGAAACGGCCGAGCGGGCGGATGAGCCCGATGTCGCCCCTGGCCGGAACATGGTCGAAGCGGACGGTGCGGAAGGTCTCCTCGGGCGAGCCGGCCAGTTCGGCGGCGTCGTTGAAGGTCGGCACGCGCGCCCGGTCCATGACGATGCGGTCGCAATCGACGTCGGCGATGCATAGTTCGGGCGCGAGCGAGAAGCGCTCCGATTCGGCGAGCAGGTCGCCCAGTTCGTAGACGATCCCCTGCCCGTCCCACGCGAGGTCGGTCGTGCTCTCGCCGTGCCCCGCCGCGCAGTAGACGTAAGCCGCCACCGCGCGCGCCGACTGCGAGCGGCAGAGCATGTGGCGCTCGTCCGACTTGCCGATCACGATGTTCGAGGCCGAGAGGTTGGCCAGGATCGTTGCCCCGGCCATAGCGCCCAGCGAGCTTGGCGGAGTGGGCGCCCAGAAGTCCTCGCAGATCTCGGCGAAGAAGCGGAAGCTGGGCAGGACCTCGGAGGCGAAGACGAGGTCCACGCCGAAGGGCACCTCCTCGCCGTTGACCGTGATCGTGGCATTGCGAATCGCCTTGCCGCTGGCGAACCAGCGCTTCTCGTAGAACTCTCGGTAGTTGGGGAGGTACGACTTGGGGACCGCGCCCAGCAGCTTGCCATGGGCGATGGCGAGCGCGCAGTTGAAGAGGCGACCCTTGCGCAGCAGCGCCGCGCCGACCAGCAGCACCGGGGAAAGGTCGGCACTGGCTTTCACCACGTCGGCGATCGCGGCCTCTACCGCCTCTATCATCGCACCCTGCAGGTGCAGGTCGTCGATGGCGTAGGACGACAGGCACAGTTCAGGGAACACCAGCAGGTCGACATGCGCCTCGTGCGCGCGGCGCGCCTCGGCCAGCACGGCGCCCAGGTTGAAGGCGACGTCGGCGGTCCGCACGCGCGGGGTGGAGGCGGCGACGCGCACGAAGCCGTGCTCGTGCATGTCGTGGAAGGGGTGGCTTCGCTGGTCCGTCATAGCATTCCCTTGACCCGCACCCTTCTTCGTCATCCCCGCGAAGGCGGGGATCGATCTCCGACGTCAGACCATCGGAAAGCACCGGAGATGGGTTCCCGCTTTCGCGGGAATGACGAAGGTAGGTTGTTGGTTTTGTCTGATGATGTTGGTCGTATTTTCATGCAATCCCTACAGCAACCCGGCGCCGGGGCAATCTCCCCCTTGCCCTGCAGCCCTTCCGCCTTAAATGCCAAGTCCATGCGCAGCCTCGACGATATCCGCGAAGAGTATGAATTCCTCGATGGCGACGAACGCTATCGCCTGCTCATCGACCTGGGCCGTGAGCTGGACGAGATGCCGGACGCGCTCAAGACCGACGCCACCAAGGTGCGCGGTTGCTCGGCCAGCGTCTGGGTCTATCCCACCGCCCGCGAGGACGGCACCCTGCACTTCCTGGCCGACAGCAACGCCGGTATCACCAAGGGCATCGTTGCGCTGGTGATCGCCGCGGTGCAGGACCGGCCCGCCGCCACCGTCGCCGCTACCGACATCACCGATGCCCTCGCTCCGTTCGATCTCAAGAACCAGCTCTCGTCCAACCGCACGCAGGGCATCCCCAACATGATCGCGCTGATCCGGGAGACCGCGGCCCGCTATGCGCAGGATTAGCCGGCCGCTCTGGATTGCCGGCGGGGTGTTCTTCGTCGGGCTGGGAACGCTGGGCATCTTCGTGCCGCTGCTGCCAACAGTGGTATTCTACCTGCTGGCGGCGTGGTGCTTCTCGAACAGCCACCCCGAATGGGCCGAGCGGCTCTATGCCCATCCCACCCACGGCCACCACCTGCGCGCCTGGCGCGACCGCCGCGCGATAAGCCGCAAGGGCAAGATCGCGGCGATCCTCTCGATGGCGCTGAGCGTTGTGGTGGTGTGGTACACCGCCGGGGGCTGGTGGACTTTGATTCCCCTCGCCGTGCTGGCGACGATCGGGACGTGGATCTGGACCAGGGCGGAGTGACGAACTGACGTCGTCCCCGGCTTTACCGGGGACCACTGGTAAAGCAGCCCCGGCTCATGGCCGCCCGCTGCACGGCCCAACGCAAGCTATCGCCTAAAAAAGTCCCAAGCGGCCCCCGCCTTCGCGGAGACGTTTGGCCTCAGCGCTCGTCGATGGCCTCGCGCAGCACGGCAATGCCGCGCATCCGCTGTTCCCGCAGCTCGCGCTTCAACGCCGCCGGATCGCGCGCGACGACGAAGCCGAAGCTGACGCCGCCTTCCTTGCCGATCGTGGCATGGTGCAGCTTGTGCGCCTGCACCAGCCTCTTGGCGTAGCCGCGCTTGGGCACCCAGCGGAAGTACCGCTGGTGGACGAGGCCGTCATGGATCAGCGTATAGATGACCCCGTAGACCAGCACGCCGAGCCCGATCCAGGTGCCCGGCTCCCATGCCGCCGAGCCCATCACCATCGGCGAGCCCGACGCGAACATGCCCACGCTGATCCCGGCGCCGAACAGCGCGAAGAGGTCGTTCTTCTCGAGCAGCTTGTCGTGTGGTTCGTGATGGTCGCGGTGCCATGCCCAGCCGAAGCCGTGCATCACGTACTTGTGGCTCGACCAAGCGACAAGTTCCATCGCAGCGACAGAGGCGGAAACGACAAGGATCACGGCGATGAGCGACATGCGCCGCCTTATAGCAGCCGCGGCGCGACTTGCGACACTCTCTTACAATCGCAGACCTTTATGCGACGAGTCATATCTCTGCCGTTCAGCTTGATGGCCCTAAACCTGAATGCATCGGAAGTGAGGTCAGCCCCTCCCAACCTTAAGGTTTCAGACAAGGAGTGCTTATCATGCGCAAGTTCACCAAGATCGTCGCCCCTGCCCTCGTCGCCGTGCTCGGCCTATCGGCCGTTGCTCCGACCATCGCCGAGGCCGCACCCTACAGCCAGAACCGTCACCAGGCGGCGCGCCCGACCCCGAACCGCAGCTTCAACATCCGCTCGGACATCCAGGGCCTGCGCGCCCAGATCGACCGCGCCGCCGCGCGCCGCACGATCTCGCAGCGCGAAGCCACTGGACTGCGCCGCGACGCGGTCAACCTGCAGCGTCTCTATGTGAACTACAACCGCGGCGGCCTGAGCAGGCAGGAGACGCGCGCGCTCCAGAACGGCGTCAACAAGGTCTACGTCGCCCTGCACATGGAACGCCGCGACTACGACGGCCGGCGCGGCTGATCGGCAAATAGCCTGATTTTTCGGGGATATGGCAGCCATCCTTACCGATCGCGGTTCTATCCCCGCTCCAATCCGCATCCCTCAGAGGAGATTCACCCATGCGCAAGTTCACCAAGATCGTCGCGCCCGCACTTGCCGCCCTGATCGGCATGGCGTCGCTGGCCCCCACCGTCGCCGAAGCAGCGCCGCGCCATCACGACCAACGCGCGGAGCATCGCAAGCCGGTGCACCACGTTCGCCACGCACCCAAACCCCACGTCGAGCACCGCCGCGTGGTCCATCACCGCGTGGCCCATCGTGCTCCAGCTCATCACGCCCCGGTCCACCATGATCGGCGGCACCGCTGAGCGGGCGGACATTCTAACGCGCCCGGCCGAAAGGTCGGGCTCGTCTCGCATAACGAGGCAAAGGTTGCCTTAAAGCAACGATAGATCAGAAATGCGCATTGATTTGAATGAAAGTTTCGCCAAACTTTCCAGCCGAATGGCCTTGCCCCTTGAATTGCAGGCCTCGCGCGCTTAATCGCGCCTTATCATGACAACCACACCGCGCACCCTCTACCAGAAGATCTGGGACGCCCACGTCGTCGACACACGCGACGACGGCACCTGCCTCGTCTATATCGACCGGCACCTCGTCCACGAAGTGACGAGCCCGCAGGCTTTCGAAAGCCTTCGCGCTGCCGGCCGCCCGGTGCGCCGTCCCGACCTTACCCTCGCGGTGCCCGACCACAACCTGCCCACCACTGCGCGCAAGGATGCGGCCGGCAACCGCGTGCCCATCGCCGACCGCGAAAGCGCGCAGCAGCTCGACATGCTCGAGAAGAACGCGCCCGCCTTCGGCATCCGCTATATCGCCGACACCGACCGCGAACAGGGCATCGTCCATGTCGTCGGCCCTGAGCAGGGCTTCTCGCTCCCCGGCGCGACCATCGTCTGCGGCGACAGCCATACGGCGTGCCACGGCGGCATCGGCGCGCTGGCCTTCGGCATCGGCACCAGCGAGGTCGAGCACGTGCTCGCCACGCAGACGCTGCTGCTCAAGCAGTCCAAGACCTTCGAGGTCCGCGTCGAAGGCAAGCTCGGCGCCGGCGTCTCGCCCAAGGACGTCGTCCTGCACATCATCGGCGTCGTCGGCACCGGCGGCGGCACGGGCCATGTCATCGAGTTCTGCGGCAACGTCTTCGAGGAGATGTCCATCGAGGGCCGCCTGACCGTCTGCAACATGGCGATCGAGGCAGGTGCCCGCGCTGGCCTCGTCGCACCCGACGAAACCACTTTCGCCTATGTGCAGGGCCGCCCCTACGCGCCCAAGGGCGAGGACTGGGACAAGGCGCTCCCCTGGTGGAAGGGCCTCGCCACCGACGCGGGCGCGACTTACGACAAGTCCGTCTTTATCCGCGCCGAGGACATCCAGCCCACCGTCACCTGGGGCACCAGCCCCGAGGACACCTCGGGCATTGGCGGCGTGGTCCCCGCGCCCGAAGACTTCGCCGACGCCTCCAAGCGCGACGCGGTCAAGGTGAGCCTGGAATACATGGGCCTGACACCGGGCACCCGGCTGACAGACGTCGAAGTGCAGAACGTCTTCATCGGCAGCTGCACTAACAGCCGCATCGAGGACATTCGCGCCGCTGCCGAAGTGCTCAAGGGCCGCCACAAGGCCGAGAACGTCAAGTGGGCGATCGTCGTCCCCGGCTCGGGCCTCGTCAAGGAACAGGCCGAGGCCGAGGGTCTCGACAAGATCATCATCGACGCAGGGCTGGAATGGCGCGAGCCGGGCTGCTCGGCCTGCCTTGCCATGAACCCGGACAAGGTCCCCTCGGGCGAGCGCTGCGCTTCCACCAGCAATCGCAACTTCACCGGCCGCCAGGGTCCGGGTGCGCGCACCCACCTGATGAGCCCGGCGATGGCCGCCGCCGCCGCCGTCACCGGCAAGCTGACCGACGTGCGCGATCTCGCGCCCGCCGAACTCGCTGCCGCCAACTGATAGGATAACCCTCATGTCCGACGACAACGACAACTCGCTGGCCGGCAAGGCCGCCCTCGCCGCCGGCGCCGCCATCGGTTCCGCCGCCATTGCGGCCGCGCTGCTCTTCGTGAAGCGCCGCAGCGACCGCAAGAAGGCCGACGGCAAGCCCGGCGCCACCAGCACCGCACCGCATTACCCCACCGAGACGGACTGATGCAGGCTATCAACCACGTCGCCGGCAAGGCGATCCCCTTCGGCCGCAAGAACGTCGACACCGACGTCATCATCCCGGCGCACTGGCTCAAGACCGTCACCCGTGACGGCCTGGGCCGCGGCGCGTTCGAGGCCGTGAAGAAGGAGCCGGGCAACGTCTTCACCGACCCCGCCAACGCCGATGCTCCGATCCTCATCGCGGGCGACAACTTCGGCTGCGGCTCCAGCCGTGAACACGCGGCCTGGGCCCTGCTCGACATGGGCGTGACCTGCGTGATCGCGCCGAGCTTCTCGGACATCTTCTCGGGCAACGCCTTCAAGAACGGGATTCTCACCGTGGCGCTGCCGCAGGAGGCTGTCGACCGGCTGATGGAAGTGGCCCAGACCGACCCCATCGACATCAACCTCGAAACGCAGACGGTGACCACCCCATTCCAGGACCGCTTCACCTTCGAGATCGACGCCTTCCGCAAGCACTGCCTGCTCAACGGCCTCGACGAAGTGGGCCTGACCATGGCGCAGGGCGACGCGATCTCGGCCTACGAGGCCAAGGCGCGCGGCGGCCTGCCGTTCCTGGCGAAGACGCCGGCCAGCGTGAACTGAAACGGCGATCCTCCCGCCTCGCGGGGGAGGATCGGTCGAATCGGGATTGAACCTGCTCCCGCCTCCACGTATCGGCTTACCCGAGCATCGCGCCTTCGCATTTGCGAGGCGCTATCAATCGAGGTTGTCCGATGACGAGTTTTGAGGATCGCGAGCGCGCGGAGGAAGCCAGGTTCGCGCACGACGCTGATACCCTGTTCCGCATCCAGGCCCGCCGCAACCGCCTCGTCGGCGAGTGGGCGGCCGTTCGCATGAGCCTCTCTCCGGCAGAAACCGACGCCTATGCCAAGTCCGTCGTCCAGGCAGACTTTGAGGAAGCCGGCGACGAGGACGTCATCCGCAAGCTGCTCGGCGACCTTACCGCCGCCGGCGTCGATACCAGCGAAGGCGAGATCCGCGCCGCGCTGGAAGCCAAGCAGGTCGAGGCGCGCCGCGCCTTCCTGGGTTAAGGAATTACCGTCATGGGCATGACCGCCACCGAAATCGAAACCCTCATCCGCGATGCGCTCCCGGATGCCGAGGTGACCATCACCGACCTCGCCGGCGACGGTGACCACTATTCCGCGCACGTCGTTTCGGCTACTTTCGTCGGCAAGCCCCGTGTCGCCCAGCACAAGCTGGTCTACGAAGCACTGGGCGGCCGCATGGGCGGCGTGCTCCACGCCTTGCAACTCACCACCGCCGTCCCCAACTGACGTCGCATACAGTTAGAGGTTATTCGAAAATGTCCGACGTCAACGCCCGCATCGGCGACATCGTAAACAGCAACGACGTGGTCCTGTTCATGAAGGGCACGCCGCTGTTCCCGCAGTGCGGCTTCTCGAGCCGCGCGATCGCTATCCTCGAGCATCTCGCCGTCCCGTATGAGACGGTCGACGTGTTGCAGGACATGGAAATCCGCCAGGGCATCAAGTCGTTCTCGGAATGGCCGACGATCCCCCAGCTCTACATCAAGGGCGAGTTCGTGGGCGGCAGCGATATCATGATGGAAATGTACGAAGCCGGCGAACTGCACCAGCTCGTCGCCGACGCCGGGATCGCCGCGCAGGGCTGATCCGCTCGCGGCATTGCCGAGTTTCGAAGGCCCGGGTGGAAACGCCCGGGCTTTTTTGCGCCGTCAGCCGGAAGACCTCGTGCTCAGCGTAATTGTTTCTGGCAAGCGTACCGGAATTCTCGGGGAGGCGGGGCCGTGAGACTGATCGGCCCCGCCTCTATCGAGACTGCTTCTCGGGGTACATGAAACCATAAGCATGGCCCGTGCCAGTTTCCATTATCGCCCGGAAAATCGCGAGTTCGGGCCAATGGACTTTAGCCGCTACGCACCCATGTGTAAGCCAGCCCGACACCTCGTTCGCGCCGGAGCGAGGCAGTTTCCGCTTGCCCGTCCGGCCCTTGCGCGCGACATCCCGGGCATGTCCTTCAGTGCTCCTTCCGACCGGCCGATGCCCGCCGATGGCCCCAGCGTCGTACCTGCCGCAACCGTGGTGATCTTCCGCCGCTCTGCCGGGGGCGGGCCGCCCGACCTGCTGATGGTGCAGCGCGCCAAGGAGATGCGCTTCGCCGGCGGCGCTGCGGTCTTCCCCGGCGGCCGGGTCGATCCCGGCGACTACGAACTCGCCCGCCGCCTTCTCCCCGACGAAGCCGAGGAGATCGCCTCGGCGCGCATCGCCGCCATCCGCGAGACGCTGGAGGAAACCGGCCTGATGATCGCCACGCGCCGGCCGGTCGGCGCGGCGGAGGCGGCGGCGGCGCGCGCGCTGCTGCTGGAGACGGGGCGGCTGGACACCGTGCTGGAGCGGTTCGGCTGGGAACTCGAACCCGGCGCGCTGACCCTGTTCGCGCACTGGTGTCCCTTATGGGACAAGGCCTTCGACACCCGCTTCTTCGTGACCGATCTCGGCACCGGGGCGGTCGACATCGCCGTCGATGCGACAGAAAACACGCGCCTGTTCTGGGTGAGCGCGGCGCAGGCGCTGGACATGGCGGACCGGGGCGACATCTCGGTGATCTTCCCCACCCGCCGCAATCTCGAACGCCTCGCCCGGTACGGCTGCCACGACGATGCGCTGGCGGACATCGCCGCCCACCCGGTCTCGCGCATCCATCCTGCCATCGAGAACCGCGACGACGGCGAATGGCTCGTCATCGCCGCAGGCCATGGCTACCCGGTTCTGGGCCAGCTTAAGGCCACCGCAAGGAGGGGTTAGCGCCGAGATAGCGCGTCGCCCCGCCTGCAAGCTAGGCCGCCGCCGCGAGCGGTTCCTTCGTCCTGGCGCCGCTCGCGGCATAGATGCCAAGCACGATGGCCACGACGAAGAACACGCACATCGCCAGAATCGCGCCGTCGTAGCTGCGCGTCACCGAAAACACCCGCGCCGAGCCGACCACCGCGAAGGCGATGAACGGAAGGCCGATCAGGGTGTTGAGGCCGAAGCCCCGGCTGTAACTGGCCTGCCCGAAAGCGTCGGACAGTCCGCGTCCCAGCGTCGGGATAGCGCCCGCGCCGTGCATGCCGATGAGGCCGATGACCACGGCGGCGATCCAGAACGGCGGGTGCTGCAGCAGGATCAGCCAGAGAACCGCGCAGTTGAAGCCGATCAGCGCCAGCGAGCGGCCGCCGCCGAGCTTGTCCGCGATCCAGCCGAACAGGATCGAGCCGGCGATGCCCACCAGCGACATGATCGACTGCAGCAGCGCTGCCTCGGGCCGGGTAAAGCCCCAGGACATGCCCATCGGCACCAGCAGCGAGCCGAGCAGCACCGAACTGGTCATGCTGGCGACCGCCGCCAGCGAGATCGCCCAGAAGCGCGGGCGGGCCAGCAGCTGCCCGACGCTGAACGAGCCGTCGGCGGTGCGCTTTTCGCTGGGTTCGGGCGCGAGCGTCTCGGCCTGTCCCGGGGGGTGGTCGACCGCCAGCAGCACCAGCGGCAGCATCAGCGCCGCGCAGAGCCCGCCGATGACGAGATAGATGGTCGAGGCCGACGTCACCGACAGCGCCCGCTCCAGCGTCCACGGCACCACCGCGATCACCACGGGTAGGTGGACGATGCCGAGCGCCAGCCCCCGGTTGCGGCTGAACCAGCGCGTCACCAGCGTGGCCGGGCCGATCGATCCGGCCAGGCTCATCGCCGGCCCGAAGCACAGGCCATAGGCGACAAGGTAAAGCGCGTAGCTGTGCGTGAAGGCCAGCGTCAGGTAACCCGCCACCGTCAGCAGCGCGCCGATCAGCAGCAGCAGCCGCAGCGAGACCCTGGCGATCAGAACGCCCACGAAGGGCGCCAGCACCGAGGAGCCGACCAGAACCAGCGGGATGCCCGCCGCCGCCTGCTCTCCGCTGACGCCGAGTCGCTGCTCGACCGAGGCCAGCATGAGCCCGAAGGAACCCATGACGGTGCCGATCACCATGTTGTGCGATACGCCCGCGATCACGCCCATGCGGACGGCGAGCGGGTGGTTGGGGGCCTCGCTCACGGGGCCAGTCGATAGTGCCAAGCGCTCTCTCCCGATGCTTGTGCGGTCGCCGGCGCTGGACGCGCCGGTCGTATGTGATCGGGAGTGTGGAGGGGTAGCCGGGCTTGGCCAGAACTTTCGGCCTCGGCGAACGAGAATTCGCAGGGGCGACGTTATGCCATCTGGGGAATCGCGTGGGATCTGGCGAGGTGATCCAGAACCGGGCCGTAGAGCGGGCGGTCGAACTCCACGCCCGCGAGGTCGCCGCGGATCCAGCGCACGACGCCGGGCATGCCCTCCAGCCCCTGGGGCCGGATGATGAGGCGCGTGCCGACGCGGAAATAGAGGCCGCGCATGCGCAGGCAGCAGCCTTCCGAGGAGATGTCCGAAATCTCGCCGTCGTCGCGCAGACCGCTCTGGGTGCGGCACTGGACGGCCATCGCAACGGCGCGTCGCTGCGAACGTCGGGGGAGGATACGGCGGGTCATGCGGTGGCCTTACTGCGATTCCCTTTAACAGGGCTTAACCCCGCCGCCTCCCGGCCTCCCGGCGCTCAGGGTTTATGCTTAGTGATCCTGCTGGGTAATCCCAATACGCCGCGCGCCCCGTTGACCCTAATCCCGGATGGGAAACGCCACGCAATCCAGGAGCAGACGATGGTACAGGACAAGCCGGGAACGATGCCGCGAGTGATCTTGGCGCGGCGCCGTACGCTGCTGCGGGCGATCTTCCCTGGCGTATCGGTCGCTGCCGGCCTTGCCCTTGCCGCGCCGGCGCAGGCGCAGACGCTCGACAACAAGTACTGGCTGAGCGTCATGGCGTTCTATCCGAAGATCGACACCAACGTGCGGGTCGCCGTCAACGGCCCCAACCAGACGGTCGGCACCGACATCGACTTCGAGAAGGACCTCAATCTCGACAAGGACGAGATATTGCCCTCGGTCACCGCCGGGGGACGCTTCGGGCGGGTGATCGTCGGCGCCGACTACTTCAAGCTCAAGCGGACCGGCCAGATCGACCTCTCGCGCGAAATCACCTTCGACGGGGTCACCTATCCCCTCGCCGCGCATCTTCGCAGCGGCTTCGAAAGCGACATCTACCGGCTGACGGTAGGATACGCGATCGTGCGCAAACCGAACCTCGAACTGGGCGCGGCGCTCGGCGCCCACGTCACCAAATTCGACTTCTCGATCGCCGGACAGGGTTCCGCCGGCGGCCAGGGCGCGCAGGCGCAAAGCCGGAAGCGCGACGTCCTGGCGCCGCTGCCGACGCTGGGCGTCTTCGGTACCTGGAAGGTCGCGCCGCGGTTCGAACTGAACGGGCGCGTCGACTATCTCTCGCTCAAGATCGACGATTACGACGGCCGGCTCATCAATGCCCAGGCCGGGGCGAACTATGCGATCCTGAAGAACGTCTCGATCGGCGCCGCCTATCGCTATGTCGACTACCGTGTCGGCATCGAGAAGGAGCGCTGGAACGGACGCATCCGCTACAAGCTGAAAGGCCCCGCGCTGGTGCTCCAGGCCTCGTTCTGAGCGCGGCGGCGGAGCCTGGCCAGTCGAGGCGAGAATAACCCCGGTCGAGGCCTTCGACCGGGGTTATTCTTGCGTTCGCGGGGAGAGACCCGCCGCGTTCAGCGCGGCGGGTTGACCACGACGTACTGCACCGAGGAACCCGAATACTGCGGCTGATACCAGGTGCTGCCGCACTGCGAGTAGCTGATACCGTTGACGATCACCGTCGAGCAGCTGGGCGGCACGCTGCGCACGATCGAGCCGACCACCGCCGCCGTCACCGCGACCGTCGCGGCAGTAGCGACCGGGTGCCAGTGATCGTCCCAGTGGTCGTCGTAATGGTCGTAGTAGCCGCCGCCGTGGTAGCCGTTGTTGTTCACGTTGACGTTGCGGTTCACGTTGACGTTGTTGACGTTGACGTTCGTGTTGTGGCGGTTGTTGTGGTTGATGTTGCTGGTCGATCCGCCGCGCACGGGGGGGCGGCCCGCGCCGCCACCGGCGGGGGGGCGTGCGCCTCCGCCTGCCGCCCGGCCCGCGCCGGAGGGACGCGATGCCGGTTTCGCACGGGCGCCCCCTCCGCCCTTGCGCGGCGGCGCGGCCTCGCTCGGCACCGGGGCGAGCGCGGCGCCTGCCAGTACGAGCGCGGAGATACCCGCGAGCCCGGCCCCGACCGGATCGGCGACGAGGGCCAGCGATGCGACCGCGGCGATGCCGCGCGAACGAAGTGGGCTCACTGCTTGTCTCCTGCGGAAGGCTGGCCGGACTGCTTCGCCAGCGTGATCTTGTGGGCCCCGGCGGGGGCCACGAAGGCAAGGTCCTCGGCCCGGGGCACCGCCGCAGTGTCCCAGTTCAGAAGCGCGGTGTACTGCGGCATCGAGGGATCGTCGGTGGCGGTGATGACGATCTTGCAGGGCAGCGCCGCCGCGCCCTTGTCGATCCAGATCTGCCAGTCGACCAGTTCCTGCCGGAACGCATAGTGGTCGCAGGTGCGCGTGCCGATCGTCTCCGGCCCGACCGCGTAGCCCGACTTCACCCGCGAGCGCATTGTCTGGTCGGTGCCCCAGGTGAACAGGTCGGCCAGCGGCAGTTCGATGCCGTAGGTCGTCTTGAGCTTGTCCAGGGCAAGGCCGATGGTCCCGGGCGCATCGGCGCTGGCGTAGTATTTCAGGCGCGGTTCCAGCACCGTGAACTTGCCGCTCGCGAAGTAGTACTCGCGGTGCTGGATGTCGGAACTGGCGACGATCCTGAAGGCATCGGGCCGGTGCATCGCCACCTCGACGCTGCCGCCGAACTGGAGCTTCTGGCCGGTCTCGAGCACTTTCTCGGTGGTGACGTCGGACGTCAGCGTGAAGCCCGGCAGCGCCTGCAACGCGGCGCTCATCCTGTCCATCGCCGCCAGCGCCTCGGGCTCTACCGTCGGGGTGGGGGTCGCAGGACTGGTCGCGGCGGGGGTCTTGGAGGCGGTCTGGGCCTGCCCGGCCCCGCTCGCCATCGCCGCAAGGGCGACCATGCAGATGCCTGTAATCCTGGAAGCCATGAAACACTCCTCGCCTGGCGCCGTCGGCGGCTTTCGGTCCGTGCGACTATCGGCCTTGGCGCGGGCGATCCCATCGGGGTTATTGCCCAGTTCCGGCCGTTTCTTCCCCCGGCCATGCGCCCTTTCCCGCAGGCCGTACGGCAACCCACGAACCCAGACCAAAGCGGCGTTCCTAGGCAATCGGCGCCCTGTTCCTAAGGGAAATTGCCGATGCACCGATCCCGCCCGCAGGCCCCATGCTGTCCTCGCCGCAACGAGGGAAGCGCGATGGAAAGCTGGCTGAAGGACATGGCGGAAAACGCCGCTCTCCTGCTGGAGTTCGTCGTGGTCTTCATCGTGCTCGTCGGCGGCGCGCGCGCGATCGTGCAGCTGGCGAGCGCCTGCCTGCATCGTCGCCTCGACACGTCCACCGCGCGCGAGATCTGGGTCGGATTCGCGACCTCGATCCTGCTCGCGCTCGAGTTCGCGCTGGGCGCGGACATCATCGAGACCGCCGTCGCGCCGACCTGGAACGACATCGGCCAGCTCGCCTCGATCGCCGCGATCCGCACGGGCCTCGGCTTCTTCCTCGGCCGCGACATCGAGGTCTTCCGCAAGACCAACGAGGTGGACACATGAGGGAGAAAGCTGCATCATGACCAGACCGCCGATGATGCCGAAGGACCTCGGCGAACAGCGTACCATCCTCGCCGCCGACCGCACGCTGATGGCCTGGATCCGCACCTCGCTGTCGATGCTGAGCTTCGGGTTCACGATCTACAAGTTCCTCGACAGCATCCCGCCGGCGCCCGGACAACCCCATGCCGACAGTCCCCAGCGCATCGGCCTGTTCCTTGCCGCCATGGGCACCGCCGCCATCGTGCTGGGCACGATCAGCTACTGGACGACGCTGCGCGAACTGAGCCGGACCGACGCCTTCCGCATCAACCGCCCGGTGCTCGTCATGGCGCTCATCATGTCGCTGGCCGGCGTCGCGCTGTTCGCCAGCATCGCGACACGCATCGCTTAGGGAGAAACCGGATGGACGCATTCACGGGGCGCATTTTCGCCGAGACGCCGATACCGCTGATCGGCATCGGCCTGCTGCTGCTGCTGTGGGGCGCGATGCAGGTGGGCATCATGATCCGCCGCCGCCGCACCCCCGACTCGGTGGACGCCGACGATGAGGAGGATACGCACGAGGGCTACATCGTCTCCGGCGCGCTGGGCCTGCTGGCGCTGCTGCTCGGCTTCACCTTCGCCCTCGCGGTCGACCGCTACGACGGCAGGCGGGCGCTGGTGCTCGAAGAGGCGAACGCCATCGGCACCACCTACCTGCGCGCCCAGCTGCTCGACGAACCCCACCGCTCGCAGCTGAGCGCGACCCTGCGCGCTTACACCGAAAATCGCCTGGCCGTGGCCGAAGCGCCGCCCGGAAAGCGCCAGCTCGGCCTGCTCGCCCGGTCCGACACGCTGCAGAAGCGGCTCTGGACGCAGACCGTCGCGGCGATCCGGCCGATCCGGGGGCTGGAGGTGTCCTCCACGTTCGTCGACGCCATGAACACCACCATCGACGAAGGCGCCGCGCGCGTCGCCGCCCGGCGCGCGCACGTTCCCCCGCGCGTGCTGGTGGTGCTGCTGGTCTACATGGTGATCTCCGCGCTGATCCTGGGCTATGTCATGTCGCGCTCGCCCAGGCGCACGGCAACGGCGGTGCTGCTGGCACTCGTGACGCTGTCGTATCTCCTGATCCTCGACATTGACCGCCCGACCGGCGGCGGCATCCGCGAGCCGCAGGCGCCGATGGAGGACCTGCTCGCCACCATGAAGCAGTCGCCGCCCGCCTCCTACGGGACGGTCGTCAGCGGACCCTGATCCCGGCACCGTCGCATTTGTGAAACACTCCGGCCCTAGGCGCCGAGCCTTGGGTCAGGGTGCTCACATTTGCCGGCGTGAGACATGCGATTGCTTTCTTCGAATACCGTCCCGTCCGTTCCCGGAACCGGCGCGCTCGCCGTGCTGGCGCGCGAGGGGCGGCTGTTCGCCTATTCCTCGGGCAATTTCGGCAAGGCGCTGGTGTTCGCGGGCGCCGACCTCACCATCCTGTTCCTGCTCACCGACCTGCTCGGCCTTTCGGCCACGGCGGCGGGGACGCTCATGCTGGTCGCACTGGCGGGCGACCTGATCTTCGACCTGCTGGCGGCCCGGCTCGTCATCCGCCTGCGCGGTTCGGGACGCGGCTATCGCTGGCTGGTGGTGGCAGGCGCCCTGCCCTGCGCGGCCGCCTTCGCCGCGCTTTACGCGATGCCCGCATGGAATGTGCAACACGGCTGGATGCTCGCCCTGTCGCTTCTCGTGTTCCGCGGCGCCTATGCGGTGATCGACGTGCCGCACAACGCGCTGATGGCGCAGATGACCACCGACAGCCGTGCGCGCGGGCGGGTTTCGGGCTACCGGCTGCTGTTCAGCACCGCGAGTTCGCTGGCCGTCGCCACGGTGCTCGCGCCGCTGGTGCAGGAGGCCGCGCGCGAGCGGGCCTTCGGCGCGCTGGCGACCACCGGCGCCATCGCGGCCACGCTGTTCACGCTGACGATGGTGCTCTGCGCCCTCACTTCGCGCGGCGGCGCCGACCGGCCGGCGGCGGCGGACGCACACGACGGCATCGCGGTGCCGCTGGGCAACCCGCTGGTGCTCGGCATGGGACTGCTGGCGCTTGTCACCGGCTTCGCGATCCCGACCTTCGGGCGCATGATCCTCTACGTCGCGACATACGTGGTGGGCCGCCCCGATCTCGTCGGCACCTTGCTGCTGGCGGTGACGGCGGGTCAGTTCGTCGGCGTGCTGGCGTGGACGGCGCTGACCGGCCGCCATGACAAGAGCCGCCTGCTCGCCATGGGCCACGGTGTGAGCGCGCTGGGCATCGCGGCGTTCGGCCTGTGCCTCGGCTGGCCCGAGGCCCTGCCGTTCTGCGCGGCGCTGATCGGCTTCGGCTTCGCCAGCGTGTTCATGCTGCCCTGGGGGCTGCTGGCGGACACCGTCGACTTCGTCGCCTGGAAGCACGGCCGGCGGCTGGAAACGGGGCTGTTCGCAGCCTACCTCGTCGCGGTGAAGGCGAGCGGCGCGGCATCGACCGCGCTGATCGGCTGGTCGCTGGGCTGGCTGGGCTATGCGGCGGGCATGGGGCAGAGCGCATCGGTGCAAGCGGGCATGGTCGCGCTGGGCCTTGGCGTCCCGTTTGCCGGCTGCCTCGGCGCGATCGTGCTGCTGCGCCGTTTCGACATCGGCCATGGCCGCCATGCCGGCGTGCTCGCCGCGCTTGGACGCCGGAACACGCGCCCAAGCACCGGGGCGCGGCGACCCGATCAGTCCGGCGCGGAGCCGGTCTCGGGATTGAACCTGGGGTTGGCGAAGTCGAGCGGCGAAGGCACCACTTTCGCGGGCGGCGCGGCGCTCTCGGCCCAGGCCCGGCAGAGCATGTCGCGCAGCATCGCGGCACCCGCGCTCGTGCGTTCGTAGACCATCTCGCGCACGTCCTTGTCGGTGAAGTCCGCGAAACCGGCGCGCTGCTCCAGCTTGTAGACCGCTTCCATCTTGTCGCCCGAATGGTCGAGATAGGCGAGCACCGCTTCGAACATGTCGCCCTGCTTGCGGCCGGGAGCGCCGATGCGGGGCGCGATGTCCCTCACGGTCAGGCCGATGCCGTCGACGAACTGGCTTTCGAAGCGGCCGTGGACGGTGCGGTCGTTGGTGTAGCCGTGCGGATTGGGCCCTCGCCAGCCGTCGCTGTTGACCGAATCGTGCATCGGATTGGCGCCGTCGCCGATGTAGTGGCCGAGGCGGAACACGTCGAAAGCGCAGTTCTGCTCGGGCACCGAGGCGTCGCGGCCCTCACCTTGCGCGGCGCGGACCTGCCGCATGCAGACGACGATCCGGTCGTAGGCCTCGATCGCGGCATAGGGCAGCGTGCCGGTCCAGCGCACGTTGGTGCGCGCGGCGGTGGCGGGGTCTGTGTCCTTGATCTTCTCGTAGTGCTTGTAGAGCGCCAGCACGAATTCGTAGCGTGAGCGCGGGATCGGCTTCACGAAGGTGAACTGCTCGCGGAACCAGCCGTGGTTGGGGTCTTCCTCGATCTTCGAGAAGTTCTCCGCATCCCCGCGCCAGGCGTCCGGCTGGGTGGCCGAGGCGGCGACGTAGTCCTCGTACTTGCGCAGGAACACCGGGCCGTCGGCAGGGATCGCTTCGATCGCGGCGCGGTCGATCACGGCGTGGGCGGTCTGCCCCCAGGCGTAGGCGGCGGAGGGAGCGAGCGCGAGGCCGGCGATGGCGGCGAGCAGGACGGAACGCATGGGATGTCTCCGGTTCTAGGGATCCAGCGGATCGCGCGGGTCGATGCGCGCCGAGAGGGGCGATGGGCGGAATTCCAGCTCGGTGGGCGAGACGCGCGCGCCCACCTTGCCGGGCTCGTAGCCCAGTTCGGCCAGGTTGCGCTGGACGAACTGCGGGCTTTCGATCGCCGCGCTCTGGCCCGGGTTGCACACGACGATGGTGTCCTTGCCCAGCGGCGCACCCATCGCCATCAGCAGGCGCGTGGCGTTGCGCAGGTTGGTGGTGGTGTGCCGGGCATAGGGCTCGATGACGATGGCCTCTGCCGGAACACCGTAGCGCGAGATCAGGGCGGCGCGCATCTCCTGCGCCTCGGCGAAACGGGTGGCGCGCGGGTGCGCACGGCCGCCGGTGACGATGATGAACGGCACGTCTCCGGCTGCAAAGCGCTGCGCGGCGAGGCGCAGGTGGTACTTGCCGAAAGGGCTGAGCGCCATGTCGGACACTTCGGGGCCGACGCCGGTGACGATCATCGCGCTGTAGCGCCAGCGCTTCCAGTCCAGCGACTTCGCGCGCTTCAGGGCCGGCGCGTTGAGGCCGCCCAGCAGCGGCTCGAAACCGATCGCGTCGGTGCGGTCGCTGCCGTCGAGCAGGGCCAGCGCGAACTCCACGCTGGGGTCGAGCGCCTGCGCCGAACCGGCACGCGCGGTCTGGGAAAGCCACGCCGCCGCCTGGAGCCGGGCGCGGATCTCCTGAGGGTCTACCGTGCCCGCGCCGTCGATCTGCGGATAGCCCGGCACCTGGCCGAGGCCATAAGTGCGCACGATCACGTTTATGCCCGCGATCTCGCGCCGCGCCTGGGCAGCGGGACCATCGTCCGCGCCTCCGCCCGCGACGGCGGCGGCAAGCACCTGCGCCTCGTCATCGGTCCACACCATCGCCTGCGCCGCGCAGCCTAGGTCGGATCCGCAGGCCACGCGCCGGTCGTACCGCGCGCGCAGCATGGCGGCGACTTCCGGGCGGGCCTGCAGCGCATTCATCGCCGAGGGATTGCGGCCCAGCGTGTCCAGCAGCGGGAACAGCCGCGCCGAAAGCGCCTCCGCCACGGTGTCCCTTGCCGTCCCGGCCGAAGCCGGGACAGCCATGAGGGAGAGCGCCGTCGCCGCGAACATCACCGCTGTCATGCGCGCCGGGCCGCTCCGCATCACCAGGACTTGCCGATGACGAGGCGGAAGTTGCGGCCGAAGATCGGACGGCCGTAGATCGCCTCCGCGCTGCCCTGTCCGGCCAGCGAGTCGGTGCGGGTGTTGCCTTCGGTCAGGCCATGGGCGTTGAACAGGTTGTCGCCGACGACCTGCAGGTTCCACGTCCCACGCCGGAGCGTCACGCCCGCGCCGACCGTGCCGTAGGAAGGCAGCGCAGTGTTGTTGTAGAGATCGACGAAGCGCTTGCCCATGTAGGTGTAGCGTCCGTAGATCGACACGTCCGTCTCGCCGGTGGTGAAATCGAAGCTGGGGCGGATGTTGCCGTAGACCTTGGGCTGGCGGACGATCTGGTTGCCTTCCACCTGCTCCGGATCGGCGCCGGTGGTGCTCTGGAAGCTCTTGTACTTGGGATCGCTGACGGTCAGCGCGCCGTTGAGCGTGAACCACGGCGTAACCGACCAGGCACCGTCGAACTCGACGCCCTTGACCTGCGCCTCGCCGACGAACGGCACGTTCACGTCGTTGCGGCCCGTGGTCGGGTCATAGGCGAGGAACGAGGCGTTGAGCGGGTCGAAGTTGGTGTAGAACCCGGTGACGTAGAGGTACGAGCGGCCCGAGGCGAGCTTCAGGCCCACTTCGAACTGGTCGGCCACGGTGGTGATGATCGTCGGGTTGATGCTCATCACCGTCTGCACGTTCGGCGGCGTCTCGAGGTGCGAGGCGCGGCCGTAGACGCCGATGCTGGACGAGAAGTCGTAGTTCGCGCCGACCGTCCAGTTGGTGACGTTGGGCTTCAGCTTCTGGTTCAGGATAACGCCGGTGAAGGCGCGGGTGCTGTCGTCGGCGAGCGTGGTGGTGTCACCCAGGTTCGCGGCCTCGGTCAGCGCCGCCCAGCCCTTGTAGCTGTAACGCTCGTGGCGGATGCCGGCGTCGATGCGCAGGCCCGGGACGATCTCCCAGGTGTCGTTGGCGTAGAGCGCGAACATCTTCGCGTCCGAATCGCCCTGGCTCAGCGTGGCGGCATAGTTGAGCACGCCGTTGTCGGTGACGGTGCCGATCGCGGTGCCGGCGGCATTGTATGCGACGAGGTCGAGCGTGCGCGGCTTGCCGGCCACCTCGATCAGGTAGTTCTGGTAGAGGGTGCGACTGTCCTCGCCGTAGAGGCTCCCGTAGAGGCCCAGCTTGATGTCGTGGCTGCCGATGCCGGTCTCGAACTTGCGGGCGACCGAAAGGTTGGCCTGGCCCGAATAGAACTTCGAGTGGATGTCGCGGTACTGGCCCTGCATGACGAGGCCCGAGGCCGCGTACGGATCGTAGACGGTGTTGGTGCCCGCCAGCACGTAACCCATGTGGTCGACCGCGCCGAACGCCGTCCGCGCGCGGGCCAGGTAGCTGTTGGCGAAAGTGGTGCCGTCGGCCGGGTTGGTGGTCGAGTAGAACGCGGTGAAGTCGTTCTTGCCCTGCGTGTACCCGGCCTTGGCGGAAACCAGCCAGCCGTCGAAGTCGCCTTCGTACTGCGCGCCGAAGTTCAGCATCTGCATGTGGCGCCCGTCGGACAGGTCGCTGTTGCGGCTCTGGATCACGCCGTTGCCGTCGCGGTACTTGAGATTGACGTTGCGGAAGGCGGGCGAGTTCATCGTGCCTTCGAAGTAGTCGATGTACTGGTTCAGCGACTTGCTCGGATCGCGCGGGTCGTTGGTCGGGATCGGCAGGTAGAAGACGTTGTGATCGTTGACGTAGTTGACGTTCAGCTTGACGAAGCCGTTGTCCAGTTCGTGCTTGATGTTGGCGCGGATCTGGCCGCCCTTGTCGTTGGGGAAGCCGTTGTCGCGGTAGCCGTCGTGCTGGCGCAGGAAACCGCCGACCGCGTAATAGGTGTTCTTGGCCAGCTTGCCCGCCTGATAGGCGTCGAGGCGGTAGAGGCCGGTGTCGCCGAGCGTCACCTGGACCTTGCCGCGCGGGGTGTCGGTGCCCTCGACGGTGATGGCGTTGATGATCGCGCCCGAGTAGCTGGCATAGACCGGCGCCGGACCGCCGCGCACCACTTCGACGCGCTGGGTCATCAGGTCGGGCTTGAGGATCGCGTCGCCGCGGAAGAACACGCCGTCGTTCTCGTGGAACAGCGGCAGGCCGTCCTGCTGGAAGCTGACGAAGCCGCCGTCGTTGGGGAGACCGCGGATGCGATAGATGTTCTGGACCTCGCCGCCGGTGATCTCGGTCTGGAAGCCGGGAAGCTGGCCGATGAGGTCGGCGAAGTTGACCGGCGCGATCTTCTCGAAGTCTTCCTGCGACACCGTGTTGATCGCATAGGACACGTCGAAGCGGCGCTGGGCGCGGGTCGAGCCGGTGACGATGATGTCGTCGCCCTGCGCGGCGGTGTCTTCGGCCGCCGGAGCGGCGGGAGCGGCGCTCTGCGCATAGGCAGGCGCGGCGACGGTGCAGATCGCGGCAAGCGCGGTTCCGGTGGCGAGAACGGTCTTGAGCATGGTGGCCCCTCATGAATTTCGGTGCCGCCGAAGCGGCGACGAGGCCGCCTCTGGTCGCTCAACATGACATTTTTAATTATTGTTGTGAAAATAAATAAAGCGCGGTAGCCGCTCGTGCCGGAGGCCGGACATGCACATATCCTCGTTCGACAAGGACCAGCGGCGCATCATCCATGAACTGCGCAAGGCTGGCCCGCTGTCGCGATCGGCGCTGGCGCTGCGGCTGGAAATCAGCGGAACGGCACTCACCCGGCTTTCGCGCGAACTGCTGACGCTGGGGGTGCTGGAGGAAGTGCCGGACGCCGAGGTGCATGGCCGCGGCCGTCCGGCGATCCCCCTGCGCCTCGCCTCGCAGGGTGGCTACGCAGTGGGGGCGACGGCGCACAAGGGCATGCTCGACATCGCGCTGGTCGACTTCGCCGGCGCGACCATCGCCGTCCGCAGCGAGGCGATTCCGCCGATCGACCCGCGCGAATTCGCACGGATGGTGCGGCGGATCACGCACGACCTGGTGGACGAGCACCGCCTGCTCGGCCGCCGGATGCTCGGCCTCGGCGTCGCGGTGCCCGGCCCCTCGCTCGGTCCGGGCAACGACCGCTGGAGCGTGGTGGACGACATGCCCGGCTGGCGCGGCACACCCCTGCGCGAGATCCTCAGCGCCGAACTCGGCTGGCCGCTGTGGATCGAGAACGACGCCAACGTCGCCGCCATCGCCGAGTTCTACCTCGGCGGGCTGATGCGCGATTTCTCTACCGTGGTGGTACTGCTGCTCGGCTACGGCATCGGCGCGGGGGTGATCGTCGACGGGCGGCTGGTGCGCGGGCAGTTCGGCGTCGCCGGCGAAATCGGCTGCCTGTTCCCCGGCGACCGGCCGCGCCCCAGCCCGCTCGACCTCCTCTCCACGCTGCGGAGCGGGGGTTGCCCGGTCTCCTCGGTGGGCGAGATCGACCCCGATGCCGGGGACCAGCGCCAGGTGATCGAGGCCTGGATGGACCGGGCGGCCCGCCAGCTCGAGGTGGTCTGCAACACCGCCTTCGCCTGGCTGGACCCCGGCGCCATCGTGCTGGCCGGCACCCTGCCCCTCGACATCCTCGAGGGACTGGCCCAGCGGCTGCACGGGGCCGACCTCGTCACCACCGTCAAGGACCGCCGGCCGCCCGTGCAGGCCTCGGGCCTGCGCGGCTCGCCGATCACGCTGGGCGCCGCATTGCTGCCGATCCACGCCTTTTCCGCCGACGGATGAACGCCCGTTTACATGGCCGTCCCGGATTGACGGGCAGGCACGCCGCACTGGCCCCGCTTGGACCCGCTATTCTTTCAAAATTGGCCGATTGAAGGGGCGACCGCTCGGCGCGACAGTGCGAGAATGAAGTTCCCGTCAGGCACGACGCAAGACCTGCTGCAGCTCATCCGCGAGCATCCGCTCGCATGGCTGGTCTCCGCGCGCGCGGGGCGCTTCCAGGCGATCCCGCTGCCGCTGCTTGCCGAGACCGACGACGCGGGCGAACTCGCAGGCCTGTTCGGCCATTGCTCGCGCGCCAACCCGCAGGTCGCGCACCTGCGCGCCGATCCGCGCGCGCTGGTGCTGTTCTCGGGACCGCACGGCTACATGTCGCCCTCGCTGGTGAGCAATCCGGTGTGGGTGCCGACCTGGAACTACGCGGTCGCGGCGATCGAGGTGGATGTCGCCTTTGTGGAGGACGAGACGCTCGAGTCGGTGGTGCGCCTGTCGGACGCCATGGAGGCCGGCCTGCCCGATCCCTGGACGATCGAGCGCGCCGGTCCCCGCGTCGAGCCGATGCTGGGCCGCATCATCGCTTTCCGCGCGGCGGTCCGTTCGACCTGGGTCAGCTTCAAGCTGGGCCAGGACGAGACGCTGACCGCGCTGTCCGAACTCATCTCCGGCACCGGCGACGACGCGCTGGCCGGGTGGATGACACGCATGAACGCGCAGCGCCTCCCGCAGGAAGCGCTCGCCCAGGACTAGGCCGCGACCGGCACGCGCCGGGACGAGCGCAGTCGAGGGAATTTCCCGGATCACGCCGAAGCGCGGGGCCGGGGGAAGTCAGGGAAGCCGGCAGCAAAAAGCCGGTGACAATCAAACGAGGGTGGACCGCCCATGAGGCGCGTTCGCTCCGAAAACATGAGGGTTAGACCAATGAAGACCTTGTTCCGAACTGCGATACTCACTTCCACCACTCTCGGGCTGGGCATTGCGATGCCCGCCATGGCGCAGGATGCCGCAGCGGACGCCGTTGCCAAGGACGACATCATCGTCACCGCGACCAAGCGCGAACTGCGCATCAGCGACGTGCCGATGCCGATCAGCGCGGTCAGCGGCGATCAGCTCAAGGCGATGAACGCCAACTCGCTGGCCGACTACATCACCCGCCTGCCGGGCGTGGTCTTCAACGACTACCAGCCGGGCATCTCCGAGGTCGTGATCCGCGGCATCGCCGCCACCACCTACCACGAGCAGGGCCAGACCACCGTCGGCTACTACCTCAACGAAGTGCCGCTGGTGGAGCCCGGCTTCCCGATCGGCATTCCCGACATCGACACCTTCGACCTCAAGCGCGTCGAAGTACTGCGCGGGCCGCAGGGCACGCTGTTCGGCACCTCGACCCTCGGCGGCGCGGTGAACTACGTGGCCGAAACCGCCGACACCTCGAAGATCGACGCCGCTGCGCAGGGCCTCGTCGGCAGCACCAAGAACGCTTCGGGCCAGCTCAACTACGCCGCCAAGGCCATGGTCAACGTGCCGATCATCCAGGACAAGCTGGCGGTGCGCGTAATGGCGCTCCAGCGCGTCGACGCCGGCTACCTCGACAACCCGGGCATCGGCGTGAACGGCTCGAGCGACTACCGCACGCGCGGCCTGCGCGGCTCGATCGTCGCGACGCCGACCGAGACGACCACGCTCACCTACATGTCGACCTACCAGGACACCAAGCTCGACGACCAGACCTACCTGGACCTCGACAATCCCTACATCCGCAACACCCCGCGCGCCGAGCCGCAGAAGACCGACTTCTGGATGAACAGCCTGCGCGTCGACCAGGAGCTGCCCTTCGCCACCCTGACCGTGATCGGCGCGGTGACGGCGAAGAACAACACCACGGTGTTCTCCTATCCCTACCCCTACGTCACCGGCGTCACCACCGGCGACGACGCGGCCTATTCGCTCGGCGATGCCCATGCCAACATCAAGTCGTTCGAAACCCGCCTCGCCTCAATCGGCGACGGCCCGGTCCAGTGGCTGATCGGCTTCAGCTACATGAAGGCAAGGAAGCACAGCGACGACCGCATCTACCAGGGCGGCGCGGCGGCCTTCATCGACGCCAATCCCGCGCTCTACGGCGGAAATCCCGGCAGCCTGATCGCGCCGGACGACGCGATCTACGGCTATCTCTCGGACACGAAGAACGAGAATTTCGGCGTGTTCGGCGAAATCTCGTGGGAGTTCGCCACCGACTTCAAGTTCACCCTGGGCGGCCGCTACTACAATACCCGCAACAGCGCCGAGATCACCAACGCCCCCGGCTCGCTGGCGCCCGGCAGCTACACCACCGTCGCCTCCAGCTTCGGCGTGAAGCAGAAGGAAGACGGCTTCACCCCCAAGGTCTCGGTCTCGTGGCACCCGAGCAGGGACCTGCTGGCCTACGCGACCTACTCGCAGGGCTATCGTGAAGGCGGGCCGAACCCCAACGCGGCGATCCTCACCGGCATCCCCACCAGCTACAAGAGCGACACGGTCGACAACTACGAGGCCGGCGTGAAGGCGAGCCTGTTCGACAACGTGCTGACCATCGACCTCGCCGCCTTCCATATCGAGTGGAACGACATCCAGGCCCGCCTGTTCACCGACGCGCCCTATTACTACTCCTACGTCACCAACGCGGGCGGCGCCAAGATCGACGGCGTCGAGTTCGCTGGCTCCGTCCAGGCCAACCGCATGATCAGCTTCGGCTCCAACGTCACCTACCAGGACGGCCGCCTCAGCAAGTTCCTGCCCGATACCTTCGCGCTGGGCGGCGGTTATGGATCGGGCACGACGCTGCCGGGCTCGTCCAAGTGGTCGGTCGCCAGCAACGTGCGCTTCGAGATGGTCGATACCCCCGGCGCGCCGAGCATCGAGCTGGCGCACCGCTACCTCTCGAAGGCGCCCGTCGCCTTCGGCAACGACGCCACGCGCGGCGGCTTCTCGGTATTCGACCTGCGCGCCTCGATGGGCCTGGGCGAAAACATCCGCGTGATGGCCTTCGCCAACAACCTGTTCGACAAGTTCGGCGTGCTCAACGCGCCGTTCACCTCGCAGGCGGTCCCGGCGGGTTCGATCATCCGCCCGCGCACGATCGGCGTGAAGCTAGACTGGACGATGTGATGCGATCGGCGGCGGGGTCTCGAGAAGGGCCCGCCGCCGTACTATTGCAAGAGCCACCTTGAATTCGCCGACCTCACCCTGAACCAAAAATCCTCGTCGCCCACCCGCGCGGGGACGACCGGGCGATTTTCCGTTACGCCCGATGGCCCCAGCAACCAGGACAGACCCTTGATGCGTTCGAGCGCCCTCCTTGCCGCCGGCCTGCTGGCTCTTTCCGTCCCCGCTCACGCGGCAGACGAAACGCTCACGCTCCAGCCCACGCGGTCGCTGCAATTCACCGCGACGACCGCGACCTGGACCCAGCTCGACCTGTCGCCCGACGGCCGGACGATCCTGTTCGACCTGCTCGGCGACATCTACGCCCTCGACGCACAGTCAGGCGGCGCCGCGCGGCCCGTGCTCACCGGCATGGCCTTCGAGAGCAACCCGGTGTTCTCGCCCGACGGCAAGCGCTTCGCCTTCCTGTCCGACCGCTCGGGCGCGATGAACCTGTGGGTCGCCAACCTCGACGGCAGCGGCCTGAAACAGCTGTCGCGCGACACCGGCATGGAAGTCTGGTCATCGCCCGCGTGGTCGCCCGACGGCACCAAGGTCTACGCCTCGCGCATGACGCGGCCCATCCTCGCCTTCGAGCTGTTCCTGTTCGACGTGAACGGCGGCGCCGGCATCCGGATCACCGAGGCCGGCTCCCCCGCCAACTGGGACACCCGCCACAACGCGCTCGGCGCAGCCGTCTCGGCGGACGGCGACTTCCTCTATTATTCCACCAAGCTCGGCCACACCTGGACCGAGGACGACCCGCCGAACTGGCAGATCGCCCGCCGCGACCTGCGCACCGGCGCCGAGGACATCGCCGTCAGCGCGCCCGGCGGCGCCCTGCATCCCGCGCTGTCGCATGACGGCACGCTGCTCGCCTATGCCAGCCGCAACGGCGCCGAAACCGGCCTGCGCCTGCGCAACCTCGTCACCGGCGAGGACCGCTGGATCGCCGCCAGGATCGACCACGACGCACAGGAAGGCGGCTACTACGCCGACCTCACCCCGCGCTTCACGTTCGCGCCCGGCGACAAATCCATCGTCCTGGGCCTGAACGGCGGCATCGCCCGGCTCGACGTCGCCAGCGGCAAGGTCGCGCCGATCCCCTTCACCGCCCAGGTCGACCAGGCGATGGGGCCCCTCACCCGCGTCTCGCAGAAGCAGGACGACGGCCCGGTCCGCGCCCGCATCATCCAGGGCCCGCGCCAGTCGCCCGAAGGCAAGACCCTCGCCTTCACCGCACTCGGCGCGCTCTACGTGCAGCCGCTCGTCGGCGGGGCCCCGCGCAAGCTGGTCCCCGCCGACGCCTTCCAGCCCAGCTGGTCGCCTGACGGCAGGACCCTCGTTTACGTCACCTGGACCGCGAAAGATGGCGGTCAGGTCTGGACGATCCCCGCCGGCGGCGGCAAGCCCCGGCAGCTGACCAAGGCGCCGGCCTACTACACCGAGCCCCGCTTCACGCGTGACGGGCGCAACATCGCCTTCCTGCGCGCCAGCCAGTTCGACCGCCTCCAGACCGTCAGCGAGATCGACCCCGCCCGGCCGACCGACATCGTCACCCTGCCGGCTTCGGGAGGCGAGCCGCGCCTCGTCGCCCATGCCTTCGGCGCCCGCTCGCTCCAGCTCGGCCCCGACACCGCACGCGTGTGGTTCCTGGCGCCAGCCGGGCTGTCCTCGGTGCCGCTCGCCGGCGGGTCCGCGCAAGTCGAGGTCAAGGTCGTCGCGCGCAACATGGGGCAGTACGTCGGCGTGCCGACGCCGGTGCAGGACCTGCGCCTCAGCCCCGACGGTCGCCAAGTCCTCGCCCGCGCCGCCTCCGAACTCTACCTCGTCGACATCCCGCCCGCCAATGGCGCACAGGCCCCGACGATAGACCTCGACGCGCCCGCGATCGCCGCGCGCAAGCTGACCCGCATCGGCGCCGACTTCATGGACTGGAGCGACGACGGCAAGACCCTCGCCTGGTCGCTCGGCGCCACCTGGCGCCGCATCGCCGCTGCCACGGCCGCCGCATCCGCCCCCGGAGCGGCCGAAGCCGCCGCCGAAACCCACCGGGTCGAGATCACCGTGCCGCGCTTCGTGCCGCAGGGCGTGCAGGTCCTGCGCGGCGCCACCGTCTACCCGATGGCCGGCCCCGAGACGATCCGCGACGCCGACGTCGTGGTCTCCGCCGACCGGGTGCTCGCGGTGGGTCCGCGCGGTTCGGTCGCCATCCCGGCTGGGGCGCAGATCCGGGACGTCGCGGGCAAGTTCATCGTCCCCGGCTTCGTCGACACCCACGCCCACTGGTTCGAGATCCGCCGCACGATTCAGGACACCGCGCACTGGGACTTCGCGGTGAACCTCGCCTACGGGGTCACCTCGGGCCTCGATCCGCAGCCGTTCACCTGGGACGCCTTCGTCTACCAGGACATGATAGACGCCGGCATGACCCCGGGCCCCCGCGCCTGGTCCACCGGCCCCGGTGTGTTCGTTAACAGCAACATAGCGTCGAAGCAGGACGCCATCGACGTCCTCACCCGCTACCGCGACTACTACGGCACCCGCAACATCAAGCAGTACATGACGGGCGGCAGGGCGGTGCGGCAATACGTGATCGAAGCGGCGAAGGACCTCGGCATGATGCCCACCACCGAGGGCGCCGCCGACCTCACCATGGACCTCACCCACGCGCTCGACGGCTATTCCGGCAACGAGCACGCGCTGCCGATCAGCCCGCTCCACGACGACGTGATCCAGCTCATCGCCCGCAGCCGCATGTCGTACACGCCCACCATCGGCGTGCTCTACGGCGGCGGCGGCGCCTATGCGCAGTTCATCCGCGAGCGCCGGCCCGACCGCGATCCGCGCTGGGCCCATTTCGTGCCCCCCGGCGTCGCTGCCTCGAAGCTGCGCAACCGCCGCTGGCTGCCCGGCGAAGGCGAGACCTACCAGCGCTTCGCCCGCGACGCGCTCACGGTGCAGCGCGCCGGCGGCCTCGTCGGCGTCGGCAGCCACGGCGAGATCCAGGGCCTCGGGTATCACTGGGAAATGGAGGCGCTGGCCTCGGGCGGCGGCACCCCCATGGAAGTGCTGCATGCGGCGACCATCGGCTCGGCCGAAGTGATCGGCCATCAGGCCGACGTCGGCAGCTTGGACCCGGCAAGTACGCCGACCTCGTCATCCTCGACGCCGATCCGGCGGCGGACATCACCAACACCACGAAGATCTCAGGCGTGATGAAGGGCGGCTTCCTCTACGATCCTGACACGCTGGCGATCGTAGGGCCGCAACCGCATCCGGCGCCGGAACGCTGGTTCGCGCAGGAGAAATAGAAACTGGCGCGCCCGACAGGGTTCGAACCTGTGACCCCAAGCTTAGAAGGCTCGTGCTCTATCCAGCTGAGCTACGGGCGCGCGCGGCTTCCCCATAGCGCGGTTGCGGCGCTTGGCAAACCAGATGGCGCCGTAAACTTGTGCTTTGCGGCGCCGTAAAGCCGCGTTACGCAAGCGACATGAACGCCAGCCCGGATGCGCCGCCCAGCCCTCACCTGTCCCGCATCGACGGCCTCGCCGGCGCCCGGCGGCACTTCCGGTACTTCGACTACGTCATGGTCGCCTTCGTGGCGATCCTGCTGCTCTCCAACCTCATCGGTGCCTCCAAGCTGGCCTCGCTTGGCGGCGTGACGTTCGGCGCGGGCATCCTGTTCTTTCCGGTCAGCTACGTGATCGGCGACGTGCTGACCGAAGTCTACGGCTACGCCAATGCCCGCCGCTGCGTCTGGGCGGGCTTCTTCGCGCTGGTGTTCATGGCCTTCATGAGCTTCGTCGTCGTCGCCCTGCCCCCGTCCGAGGGCTGGGACGGGCAGGCCGCCTACGAAGCCGTGTTCGGCTCCACCTGGCGTATCGTCCTCGCCTCGGTCACCGCGTTCTGGGCGGGCGAGTTCGTCAATTCCTTCGTCATGGCCAAGATGAAACTGCTGACCGGCGGCAAACACCTGTGGACCCGCACCATCGGCTCGACGGTGTTCGGCCAGGCGATCGACAGCGCGCTGTTCTACCCCATCGCCTTCCTCGGCACCTGGACCACCGGGCAGGTGCTCACCGTCATGGTCACCAACTGGGCGATGAAGGTCGCGTGGGAAGCCGTGTTGACGCCGGTGACTTACGCCGTCGTCGGCTGGCTTAAGGGCCGCGAGGGTGTCGAGGTCTTCGACGACAACGTCGACTTCTCGCCATTTGCCAAGACGCGCTCGGTCTGAGATTGAGCGGAGCGCGCTGAGCGGCTAGGCCGCGCCGATGCTCGACCGCATCCTCCTGTCCCGTTTCCGCAACCACCGCGAGACCGCGGTCGAGGGCACGGCGCAGTTCAACCTGCTGGTCGGCGAGAACGGCGCAGGGAAAACCAACGTGCTCGAGGCGATCAGCCTGCTCGCCCCCGGCCGGGGCCTGCGCCGCGCGCAACTGGCGGACATGCCCGGTCAGGGCGGCGACGGCGGCTTCGCGGTGAGCGCGGACCTCGCCATGCCCCAGGGCGAGCCCGTGCGGCTCGGCACCGGCATCGCGGCGGAACGGCCCGGGCGGCGGCTGGTGCAGGTGAGCGGCGCGCAGGCCTCCGCGCTGAGCCTGGCCGAGTGGCTGTCGATCGGCTGGCTGACCCCGGCGATGGACCGCCTCTTCGTCGAGGGCGCAGGCGCGCGGCGGCGGTTCCTCGACCGGCTGGTGCTGGCCATCGCCCCCGGCCATGCGGGCAACGCCGCGCGGCTGGAGGCGGCACTGCGCGAGCGCAATCGCCTGCTGTCGGACGAGCGCGCACCCGATCCGCGCTGGCTGGACGCCATCGAGACGCAGATCGCAGAGGCCGGCGCGCTGGTCGGGGCCGCGCGCGCCGACCTCGTGCGGCGGCTGGAGGACATGCTGGCTGCCCTCCCCGACGCCCCGTTCGCGCGGCCCTCGCTGGCCTATGTGCCGGGCGGGCCGCTGGAAGCCGAGGCGCTCGCCGCCGCCCTTCGCGAGGGTCGACCCCGCGAACGCGCGGCGCAGCGCACCCTCACCGGCCCCCACCGCGACGAACTGGCGGTGACCATGGCCGGTAAGGACCAGCCCGCCGCCGACTGCTCCACCGGCGAGCAGAAGGCGATGCTGATCGCCGTCACCCTCGCCCATTCGCAATTGCTGGAGAGCAGCGGCGAGGCGCGCCCGCGCCTGCTGCTGCTCGACGAAGTGGCCGCCCACCTCGACCCCGTCCGCCGCGAGGCCCTGTTCGACCGCCTGCGCGCCGGCTCCGCGCAGGTCTGGCTCACCGGCACCGAACTCGCGCCGTTCGAGGCCATCGCGGCCGAAGCGGCGGTATGGGAAGTCAGCGGCGGCGCGGTGCGGCGGGTGGGTTAACCCGCCACTTTCGGCAGCGCGTCCTGTACGTCGTCAACCGTCGCCGCGACGATCGCGTCGATGCCGATGGCGGTGGGATGGACGTGGTCGCCCTGCAGCAGATCGGGCTTGTCGATCACCGGCTGGAGGAAGAACGGCACCAGCACCGCGCCGTATTTCTCCGCC
Organism: Novosphingobium sp. GW821-FHT09E05; assembly: GCF_059416165.1. Lineage (NCBI taxonomy): Bacteria > Pseudomonadati > Pseudomonadota > Alphaproteobacteria > Sphingomonadales > Sphingomonadaceae > Novosphingobium > Novosphingobium sp. GW821-FHT09E05. The sequence goes on along the minus strand of NZ_JBWKOQ010000001.1, from coordinate 405,394 downwards.
AGCTGCGGGTAGATCGGATTGAACCCCTGCGCGTAGTCGGGCCCCAGGTTCGGCGCCGCCAGCATGCCGAGCAGGACGACGGGAATCTTCTCCGCCTGCAGCCGCTTGAGGATCGCCTCCATATTCGCGCGCGTCTCGGCCGGGGGGAGCGAGCGCAGCATGTCGTTGCCGCCGAGGCTGATGATCACCAGCTCGGGCTTGGCAGCCTGGCTCTTCAGCGTGAAGTCGAGCCGCTGCAGCCCCGCCGCCGTGGTGTCGCCGGAAACGCCGGCATTGGCGATCCGCGCATTCACGCCCAGCGCCCGCAGCGCCTGCTCCATCCGGTCGGGATAGCTCTCGCCGTCCTCCAGCCCATAACCCGCCAGCAGCGAGTCCCCGAAGGCGAGGATGTGCCGCTCCGGACCCATCACGGGGATCTGCGGCGGCGCGTCTAGGGCGCTTTGGGTGGCTTCGGGAGGGGGTGACGGCGCCTTGTCGCAGGCGGCCAAGGCAAGGGTGGAAACGGCAAGGAAGGCGAGAGAATCGAAGCGCAAGGCAAACTCCTTCGGGTGCCCGACTTGTCGGACCGCATGGTGCTATCCCATATGGGGGCGGTGACAAGCCCTGCCCACTCCCCCATCGCCCTTCCCGATCCCACCATCCTTGCCAGCGACCTGCGGCTCACGCTGGGTTCGGGGACGAGCGCGGTGGAGATTCTCAAAGGCATCGACCTCGCCGTGCCGCGGGGCCAGACCCTGGCGCTGCTGGGACCTTCGGGCTCGGGCAAGTCGTCGCTGATGGCGGTGCTGAGCGGGCTGGAGCGGGCGAGTTCCGGCGCTTTGCAGGTGGCCGGGCAGGACTTCGTCGGCATGGGCGAGGACGACCTGGCCCGGGCCCGGCGCGGGCGGATCGGCGTGGTGCTCCAGGCCTTCCACCTGCTGCCGACGATGACCGCGCTGGAAAACGTCGCGACCCCGCTGGAACTCGCCGGCATGCCGCAGGCGCGCGAGCGAGCCGAGGCGGAACTGGTCGCGGTAGGCCTTGGCCACCGTCTCTCGCACTATCCCGCACAGCTTTCGGGCGGCGAGCAGCAGCGCGTCGCCATCGCCCGCGCCCTCGCGCCGCGCCCGGCGCTGGTCTTCGCCGACGAGCCGACCGGCAATCTCGACGCCGCCACCGGCGCGGCGATCGTCGACCTGCTCTTCGCCCGCCGCGCCGAGGCCGGCGCCACGCTCATCATCATCACCCACGACGAGGCCCTGGCCCGCCAGTGCGAGCGGGTGGTGACGCTGGCGGACGGCCGCATCGCGAGCGATCACCATGCGTGACCTCGCCATAACCGTCGTCCCCGACCTGATCGGGGACCGCTGGCAAGGCCGCGCCCACCTCACCGACACGCACACCGCAACAGTGGCCCACGGCAAACTATCGCCTCAAGAGTACCCAGCGGTCCCCGGTCGAGCCGGGGACGACGGAGCATGACACCCCTCCCCTGGCGCACCGCCTGGACCATCGCCCGGCGCGACCTGTCCGGGCGGTTCAAGGGCCTCAGGCTGCTGCTCGTCTGCCTGTTCCTCGGCGTCGGCGCGATCGCCGCGATCGGGACGCTGACCGGCTCGATCGAAAGCGAACTGGGATCGCGCGGCCGGGAAATCCTCGGCGGTGACATCGAGCTCAGGGTGTGGCAGCGCCCGCTGACGGCGCAGGAGAACGCGGCGCTCGGCAAGCTGGGCACGGTCTCGCAAGGCCAGCGGATGCAGGCCATCGCCAGCAAGGGCGACGCCACCGCGCCGGTCGCGCTCAAGGCGGTGGACGCAGCGTGGCCGCTCTACGGCAGACTCGAACTGACCGACGGCCGGCGCGTCGGCGCACCGCCGGCAGGGACGGTGTGGATCGCCAAGGGCACTGCCGCCCGCCTTAACGTCGCGACCGGTTCGCGTGTCGACATGGGCGGCGTGCCCGTGACCGTCGGCGGGATCATCGCCGCCGATCCCGAGCAGATGAGCGAGGGCTTCGCGCTCGGCGACACCGCCATCGCCCCGCTGGACCTGCCCGCCCGCGCCGGCCTCACGAGCCCCGGCGCCATGTACCGCAGCGCCGTGCGCGTCCGCTTCGCCGATCCCCTGCGCAACCCGGAGCCCGTCATCGACGCGCTGAAAGCGCGCTTCGGCGACACCGCCTTCGAGACCCGCACCCGGCTGGCCGCCTCCCCCTCCACCGAGCGCTTCGTCGGCCGCATGGGCGAGTTCCTCGTGCTGGTCGGCCTCGCCGCGCTGGTGATCGCCGGGATCGGGATCGGCGGCGGCGTGTCCTCCTACCTCGAGGCACGGCGCACCTCGATCGCCACGCTCAAGGTACTGGGCGCGACGAGCGGGGACATCGCACGCATCTACCTGCTGCAGGTCGGTACGGCGGCGCTGGTCGGAAGCATGGCGGGGCTTGCCGCCGGGGTCATGGTGACCCCGCTGCTGGCCTCGGCGCTGGCGAGCCTGCTGCCGGTCAACACCGGCTTCACCGTCTCCCCCGCCGCGCTGGCGACGGCCGCCGCCTACGGCCTGCTGGTGGCACTGGTGTTCGCTGCGCCGCCGTTGGTGCGGGCGCGCGGCTGGCCGGCGATGGCGCTGATGCGCTCGCGGGTTTCACCCCTCGCTGCCGACCGCAAGGCGCTGGCGCTGCCGGTGGGGCTCGGCCTTGCCGCCATCGCCGCGCTGGCGCTGGTCAACGCCGCGCAGCCGCTGGTGACGCTGAGCTTCCTCGGCGGATCGGCGGCGATGCTGGGGCTGCTGGCGCTGATCGGCCTCGGCATCCGCAAGGGCGCCGCCCGGCTGCCCCGGCCGCGCGGGCCGATGCTGCGCGCGGGCCTCGCCAATCTCCACCGCCCCGGCGCGCAGACCGGCGCGCTGGTGACCGCGCTCGGCTTCGGGCTTTCCGCCTTCGTGCTGATCGCCGCGGTGCAGACGAGCCTCGACGCCAACATCCGCCGCACCGTGCCGCAGCGCGCGCCCGACTTCTTCGTGCTCGATGTGCCGCTGGCCAGGGCCACCGCTTTCCGTGATGCGGTCGATCAGGCCGTGCCGGGCGCCAAGCTCAAGCTGGTGCCCAATTTGCGCGGCCGCATTGTCGCCTACGGCCCCAAGGACCGCATGACCAAGGTGTCGAGCCTCGGCAAGGACCTGCCCGACGGCGCCTGGGCGCTACGCGGCGAGCGCGGCCTGACGTACTCGGTCGGGGTCCCTGAAGGCAGCACCGTGACCTCCGGCAAATGGTGGCCGGAGATTCCGTGGGGCGAGCCGTTGGTCTCGCTCGACGAGGACCTCGCCGAAGCGATCGGCCTCAAAGTCGGCGACTACATCACGGTCAACGTGCTGGGCGTGGAGCGGACCGCCAGGGTCGCCGCGCTGCGCCGGATCGACTGGGATTCCCTAGGGTTCAACTATGTGCTGGTGTTCTCGCCCGGCGCGATTTCGGATGCCCCCCACAATCTCGCCGCGACGATCGAAGTGCCGGCGGGCGCCTCCACCGCCGGGCTGCTGCCCAAGCTGGTGCGCGCCTTCCCGTCGAGTTCGGTGATCGAGACCGGCAGTCTGCTCCGCGACGCCCGCGCGCTGCTCGACCAGATGTCGGCGGCGATCCTCGCGGCCTCCTCGGTGGCGGTGCTGGCGGGGCTGGCGGTGCTGCTGGGCGCCATCGCGGCGGCGCGTGCGAGCCGGACTTACGACACCGTGATCCTGCGCGTGCTGGGCGCCAGCCGGCGCCAGCTGCTGGTCCTGCAGATGGCCGAGTACGGACTCATCGCCGCGGTGCTCGCGGTGGTGGCGCTGGCGGCCGGCAGCGCGATGGCCTGGGCGGTGGTGGTCAAGCTGTTCGAGTTCAGCTGGATGCCCGACTGGCCCCGCGTCCTTGCGGTGCTCGGTGTGGGCCTCCTGCTGATCCTCGGCTTCGCGCTGGCCGGCTCGCTACCGCTGCTGCGGGCGAAACCGGCGCGCGCGCTCAGGGAGCTTTAGGCGAACACTTCCGCGCCCAGCGGGTCCTTGGGGTCTTCACCGAAGCGGTTGTGCCCGGGCGTGCCGGGCAGGAACAGGATCACCAGGAAGGCGATGCTGGCGATCCAGCCGACGAACGGGATCATGCCCAGCACGATGAAGCCGAGATACCACCAGCCGCTCATGTCGCGGTCGTGCAGGCGGCGCACGGCCACGGCAATGCTGGGGATGAACGTGGCGAGGAAGTAGAGCCCGCCGAGCCCTACGAGTACCATGAACCCGCCGCCCAGGGCTGCGGACGAGATGCCGCCGCTCTCGAGGTCGGTCAGGGCGCTCAGCGACAGGCCCATGGCCAGCGCGATCAGGCCGATCGCCGAGTAGACGATCACGTTGAGCAGGGTGAACGCCCAGTACTCCATCCGCCGCGACCGGCCGTTGAACTCGGCGTAACGCCGAAACGGCATCAGCATGTATTCGAGCATGTCTTTCCCCTTTTTCTACGCGGAATGCCGCGCGGACGCCGATGCGTCATTGTGCCTGCCTTGCAGCACCGGACTATAGGGACAAAGACTCGGTGGGCAACGGGGCAGTTCAGTCCGTTGGAAACGTGGACAAATAGACGCGCGCAGGGTTTGGGTTCCGAGTGCCTTTCACACAGCGCGTTCCTTCCTCGCCAACGCGCAGTCGGGGTCCCGCTTATTCCCGGCCTGCGCCGGGATGACGGAGTTTAGGGTAGGGGCGGAGTCAATCGCCGCTCAGAACCGCATCCGCGCGGCCACGCCGTAAGTGCGCGGCTGGTTGGGGTAGCCGGAGATAGAGCCGGGCTGGGCGGGGCTGTCGAAGATCTGCAGGATGGTGCGGTCGTCGAGCAGGTTGCGGCCCCAGACGGACAGCTCCAGCCCGCTTGCCATCGCGTAGGTGAGCGAGGCGTTGACGTCGTTGATGTCCTGCTTGAACTCCTCCGCCGCCGCAAGCGCGGCCGCGACGCTGGTCACGTTGCCGACACTGTCGCGCACGACGAGGCCCGGGAGACCCTCGACCAGCCGGAACTGCGCTTCGTAATGATAGTCGCCGCGCAGGATCACGCGGTCGCCATTGCCGCCGACCGGCTGCACGAACTCCGCCCCGAAGGTCACCGACAGCGGCGAGACGCTGGCCGGGGTGGTGCCCGAAAGATCGCCGAAAGCGGAGAGCTGGAACCTGTCGTACTTGGGGTCGAGGTAGGTCCAGGCCAGCGTCAGCGTCAGCGGCTCGATCGGCTTGGCCGAGCCTTCGAACTCGATGCCGAAGGCGGACTGCTTGCCCGCGTTGGCGAGGAAGAAACCCGAGCCGGTGAAGACGTTCGACTGGAAGTTCTTGATGGTCTGCTTGAACACCGCGACGTTGGCCGAAACCAGGCCCCAGTTGCCCTTGAAGCCCAGTTCGTAGACCGTCGCGTCCTCGGGGTCGGCGAAGCGGCTGCCGGCGGTCAGGTTGGTCACCGCCAGCCCCTGCGCGCGCAGGGCGACGAGGTCGGCCGGGGTCGGCCGGCTGTCGCGCGAGAGGTTGATCGAGGCCGCCTTGTAGCCGGTCGCCCAGGCGGCGTAGAGGTTGACACTGGGCGTCACGTCCCAGGCCACCCGCGCGGTATAGCTGAAGTCGCCGTCGCTGACCCCGCCCGGCTCGACCGCGTTGGGCACGTTCATGAACGGCGGGAAATACTGGAGCGCGCGCAGCGGATTCAGCGGGTTGGCTGCGCGGTTGTTGGCGTTGCCGTTCGCGAAGGCGACGAGCTGCCGGTAAACCGGCGCGGTGGCCGGGCTGGTGGCGAAGCTCACGACCTGCGCCATGTCGGTCGGGTCCACGCCGACGGAACGCAGCGCGCCGCCGAGCAGCAACTGCTGGCGGAACGCGGCATAGCGCGGGTCGTCGAAGTCGATGGCGGCAAAGACGTCGTTCGAGGTCGTCGCGGTCGAGAAGCGCTTCCTGTCGTGGGTGTAGTTGATGCCGCCGGTCACGATCAGGCCCGGCGCCACCTCGAAATCGAGCTGGCCGAAGATCGAGAACGCCTCGTCCTTGAGCTTGTAAGCCTCGGTCAGCCCGGTGCCGGCCGCGAAGAAGCGCCCCGCGTACTTCGCCGGATTGCCCTCCAGCGCGCCGAAGGTGGTCTCCAGTTGCGGCACGCTGAGCGACCCGCCCGAGAGGCCCTGGACCAGCAGGTTGGCGTAGGGACGCGCGTCGTCGCCCCAGAATACCTCGTTGGCCTGGTCGATCTTCTCGTTGAAGTAGTAGCCGCCGAGCAGGCCGGTGATCCTGTCACCCAGCTCGAAGTTGGCGCGCAGTTCCTGCGTGAAGGTCTTGATCCGCAGATCCTGCCAGTTGCGGCCCAAAAGGTCCGCGCTGGAGAAGTCGGAATCCTGGTTGGTCAATGAATTGGTTCGGCGATAGGCCGTGATCGAGGTCAGCTGCACGCCGCCGAAATCATAGTCCACCTGCCCCGAGAGGCCCCAGTTCTCGATGTCGTTCGAGCTCTGGAAGTTGCCATAGGCAATGTTGTCGTACTTCTCGCCGGGTTGGTTGACGGCACCGCCCAGCGCGAAGATTGCCGCAGTGGACGCCGCCTGCCGCAGGTTGACGACGGCGCAGCAGTTCTCGTCGATCTTGCCGTAGTCGCCGATGAGCCGCACTTCGAGCCCGTCGTGGTCGTCGAACAGAAGCTGGCCCTTGGCGAACCAGCGACCGCGTTCGTTGGTGCGCTCCCCGGTGGCGAGGTCCCTGACGGTGCCGTCGCGCCTGTTGAGGCCGCCGGCCGCGCTGAAGGCGACGTTCTGGGTAAGCGGGCCGGTGACCATGCCCTTGATCACCACGGCATCGTAGTTGCCGTAGCTGGCCTCGACGTTGCCGCCGAACTGGAACTGCGGCTTCTTGGTGACGATCGAGATCACGCCCGCCGAGGCATTCTTGCCGAACAGCGTCGACTGCGGCCCGCGCAGCACCTCGATCCGCTCGACGTCGGGGAAGTCCGCGATCATCGAGGCGGAGCGGGAGCGATACACGCCGTCGATGAAAAGGCCGACCGAAGGCTCGATCCCGGCATTGTTGGCGCCGTTGCCGAAGCCGCGGATGTAGAAGTTGGTGTTGGCGCTCGACTGCAGCTGGTTCACCCGCAGCGACGGCACCACCGACTGGAGATCCTTGAGATCGCGGATCTGCGCGCGTTCCAAGGTGGCGCCGGTGGTCACCGAGACGGCGACGGGCACGTCCTGCAGCGTCTGTTCGCGCTTGGTGGCGGTGACGATGATGGTGTCGGAGTACTGCTCCTCCTCCGCCTGCGGAGCGCCGTCCTGCGCCTGGGCCGACGAGGCTAGCGCCGCCAGCGCGAGCCCGCCCAGCGAGGCCCCTGCCCTCAGCCCCGAGCGGCCCAATCCAATGCCCATGCGCGGTCCACGCGCAGCGCCTGCTGCCATACGCTTCATCGGGATCCCCTGTTCTCCGATCGCGGGTGTCGGCATCGAGCGCACCGGCCTCACCGCGTATCGTAAACGGGCTTTTACGAAGTAACCGAAAGCGCTACAATCAAAGTCCGGGAACAACTGCGGTCATTTCGCACCCATTGTGGCGCCAACGTCACAATCCGGTCCATCGCAGCGCCCTTGCCGAAAAGGCTCATATCCGCTAATGGCGCGCAAATTTTGCAGTGCAGCACGCATCTGCAGGTGCTGCCCTCCTTTCGAAAGAAGACCTGAATGTCCGCCCCGCTTCCACTGCGCAACATCGCGATCATCGCGCACGTTGACCACGGTAAAACCACCCTCGTCGACCAGCTCTTCCGCCAGTCCGGCACCTTCCGCGACAACCAGCGCGTCGAAGAGCGCGCGATGGATTCGAACGACCTCGAAAAAGAGCGCGGCATCACCATTCTGGCGAAGCCCACCTCGATCGAGTGGAACGGCTACCGCATCAACATCGTCGACACGCCCGGACACGCCGACTTCGGCGCCGAGGTGGAGCGCATCCTCTCGATGGTCGACGGCGTGATCCTGCTGGTCGACAGCTCGGAAGGCGCGATGCCGCAGACCAAGTTCGTCACCGGGAAGGCGCTGGGCCTGGGCCTCAAGCCGATCGTCGTGGTCAACAAGATTGACCGTCCCGACGGCCGCCACAGCGAAGTGCTCGACGAAGTGTTCGATCTCTTCGTCAGCCTCGACGCCAACGACGAGCAGCTCGACTTCCCCACCCTCTACGCCTCGGGCCGCAACGGCTACGCCAGCGAAGATCCCGATGCGCGCGAAGGCACCCTGACCCCGCTGTTCGAAAAGATCATCGAGCACGTCCCCGCGCCGGAAGCCGACGTCGACGGTCCCTTCAAGTTCCTCGTCACGCTGCTCGACCGCGACAACTTCCTTGGCCGCATCCTGACCGGCAAGGTCCAGTCGGGCACCGTCCGCCTGAACGACCAGATCCGCGCGCTCGACAGCGAAGGCAAGGTCGTGGAGACCGGCCGCGCCTCGAAGCTGCTCGCGTTCCACGGTCTCGACCGCGTGCCCGTCGACATGGCCAAGGCCGGTGACATCATCTCGATCGCCGGCCTGACCGCCGCGACCGTGTCGAACACGATCGCCGACCCTTCGGTGTCCGAGCCGCTCCAGGCCCAGCCGATCGATCCGCCGACGCTGTCGATGCGCTTTGCCGTCAACGATTCGCCGATGGCCGGCCGTGAAGGCTCGAAGGTCACCAGCCGCATGATCCGCGACCGCCTGGCCCGCGAAGCCGAAACGAACGTCGCCATCCGCGTCACCGAATCGGCCGACAAGGACAGCTTCGAAGTCGCCGGTCGCGGCGAACTTCAGCTGGGCGTCGTCATCGAGACGATGCGCCGCGAAGGCTTCGAACTGGGCATCAGCCGCCCGCGCGTGCTGTTCCTCGAAGACGAGAACGGCAAGAAGACCGAGCCTTACGAAACCGTCGTGATCGACGTGGACGAGGAATTCTCGGGCACCGTCGTCGAGAAGATGGCGATCCGCAAGGGCGAGATGACCGACATGCGCCCCTCGGGCGGCGGCAAGACCCGCATCACCTTCGTCGCGCCCTCGCGCGGCCTGATCGGCTACCACGGCGAGTTCCTGTCGGACACGCGCGGCACCGGCATCATGAACCGCCTGTTCGACAAGTACGGCCCCCACAAGGGCAAGATCGAAGGCCGCAAGAATGGCGTGCTGATCTCGAACGGCGCCGGTGAAGCCGTGGCCTACGCCCTCGGCCCGCTCGAAGAGCGCGGCGTGCTGTTCGTCGGCTCGGGCGAGCCGCTCTATGAAGGCATGATCATCGGCGAGAACGCCAAGCCCGACGATCTCGAAGTGAACCCGATGAAGTCGAAGCAGCTGACGAACTTCCGTTCGACCGGCAAGGACGACGCCATCCGCCTCACCCCGCCCCGCGTGATGACGCTGGAGCAGGCGATCGCCTACATCGACGACGACGAGATGGTCGAAGTGACCCCCAAGTCGATCCGTCTGCGCAAGGCCCTGCTCGACCCGAACGAGCGCAAGAAGGCCGGCCGCAAGAAGGAAAACGCCTGAGGCGTGTCCTCGCCGGCCTAGGTCGGCGGCACATTGAAAAGGGCGCGATGGCCAAGCCATCGCGCCCTTTTTCTTGTTTTGCGACCCGGTGGGGTTTGATGCTCCGGGCGTTCGCCGGAAGGACAACGGGGCGCCGGCACAGACGCTGGCCCGTTGTCCCTCCTGCGATCCTCCCGGGAGGATCAGGTCACGGTCAGAACTGGAAGCCGACCGTTGCGCGCAGCGAGTGGTAGTCGAAGTTCTTGTCGCCGCCCTTGAGACGGGTCGAACCCGAATCGAGGAGGAACGGGTTGGTTGCCGGCGCGGTGCCCTGGCCGACCACGACATTGTACTTGTTGTCGGTGTAGCGGTTGTAGAGGTACTCGAGACCCAGGCTCATGTGGTCGGTCACCATGATCTCGGTGCCACCACCGACCTGCCAGCCCCACACGCCCTTGCCGTCGCGCTGCTCGTCGAACGAGTTGGCGGTGTTGGTGGTGGTGAAGGTGTGGTCGAGCTTGGCGTAGCTGCCACCGCCGGTGGCATAGAACAGCGCGCCGCCGCCCGGAGTGTAGCCAGCGCGCAGGCGGGCCGATGCCGACCAGTCCATCTCGCGCTGGATGGCATAGCCTGCCGGCGTGATGCTGTAGCCCGAGACGGCGTCCTTGGCTTCGGTCTTGGCGCCTTCGATCAGGCCGCCGACGACGAAGTTGCCCATGCGGCGGTCGTAGCCGATCCGCGCGCCGTATTCAGCACCGTCACGGTCACCGCGGCATCCACCGGCGGCGCGGGTCGCACCATTGGCACGGCCGTTGCAGAAGCCGGGCGCGAAGGCGTCGGCGCCCGTCGCGGTACGGACGGTGTTGTCGTACTTGCCATCGCCGTCGGTGTCGAACTTGAGGCGCTCGGCGTTGTCCTTGTTCTGGGCGGAGTAGCCGCCGAAGCCCTGGATGTAGACGCCGTCGAAGTGGCTGTCGCGGCCTGAGGGCGCGGCGTCCTGGGCGAAGGCGGGGGCGGCCGACATGGCGGCTGCGAACGCGATGGCAGACATCGCGCGATGAAGATTAGTCATAGGATCCTTCCTGAGCGTGAGGCGGATTATCGCCTTTGCGGAAGGATGAAGTTTCGAAACGGCGCGAGGTTGCTCAGCTCGTCGCAAAAATATCTGACGTTTACAATAATTTACAATTGCAATCTGCCACTTCGTGACAGTGTTCGTCGTTCCACCGCTCGTCGCGGCTATCCCTCGCCCCGCCTCGCCTGAGGCTGGGCGAGGGACACCTCGATCAGGTCAGAAGCCTGCCGTAAGCGAGAACAGCACGGTCGATCCGGCGATCTGCGAACCGTTCTTGGTCGAAGAGAAGTTCGGCTTGAGATAGGCCGACTGCGACTTCGAGATATCGGTATCGACGTAGGCGACGCCCAGCGTCACCGGGCCCAGCGCGAGGTCGGCGCCGAGCATCCAGTCGAGATAGCTGCCGGTCGGCGCGACGCTGGTGCCGTTCGGGCCGAGGCCCGAGTTGCCGTCCGAATAGCCGAGGTGCGCCTTCAGCGAGAGCGGGGTTTCCGGAATTCCGCCGCTGACGTCGCCCCAGACATAGAAGTTGTCGGACTTGGCGCCCGGCGCATCGGGAATGCCGGTCGCATAGGAGTCGGCATCGACGTACCAGCGGCCGAGAGCCTGCTGCTTGGGCGCGTAGGCCACGCCGATCAGCGCCTTGGCCGGGCCCATCGTGGTCGACAGCTTGACGTAGGGTTCCGCGAAATCGGTGTCCGAAGCGCCGCCCGGATACATGTACCAGGTCAGGCCGACATCGAGCGTCACGCCGCTCGACACTTCGGTGGCGAAGCCGCCGACGACGTCGAGTTCCATGTTGGAGCCGCCGAAGGTGCCCCAGCCCGAGAGGTTCGAGGCCCAGGTGGCGACGTAGAAGCCGCTGGCGTGGGTGGCGGTGATGCCGCCCTGGATCGCCATTTCCTTGTCGGTCTGCGAGACGCCGCGGAAGCGGTAGTCGGTGACGAGCCCGACGCTGCCGGTGACGGTGATTTCGCTGGGAGCTTCTTCCTGCGCCATCGCGGGGGTCGCAAGGAATGCGGCGGCGCATGCGATCACAGGGCCGGCGACGCCGGCGAAAAGACGAGACTTCATACGGAACACCCTCATGTTGCTGTTTGTATCACGTTCCGTCCTGCGTCCGGGGCGCGGGCCTCGCTGCGTGGCGGGCCCGTTTCACTCCGGCATGACGAGAACTACGCTGGGGCATTGTCCAGTTGCTTGCCTAATCGTGACGAAACATTGCTGCTTTCTGCAGCGCAACATGTGTGTTCGCATTGCAACACAAAGCACTCGGCTCTGCATCTGGCCAGAGCCGAGATGCAACGCCTCCGCCCTGCGGTCAAAAGAAGCCGGGCGGAAACGCTTTCGCGTTCCGCCCGGAAGGTTAGAGGGCCGGGTGTGAGGGTTCCCGGCCCGCCAGGTATCGGTTGCAAGGCTCAGCCCGGGACGGGCAGTGGCCTCAGGATCGCGTCGGGACCGGTCACGCGGTCGTTCTGGCCACCCTGGCGGCGACGGCTGATCCATTCGGACAGCGTCTCTGCCGTGGTGTGGTCGATCGCCCTGACGCGGTCGAGGTCGAGGTGGACGGGTCGGTTCGCTGGCTGCTTCTCAAGCACCGCGTTGAGGCGGGTGAGGCCGACGAAGGTCGCGGCGCCATGCAGCGCGACGCGGGTCCCCTCACCGTCTTCGTGCTCGTTCACCTTGAGGCGCAGGTGGCGGTAGTGTGGCAGCAATTCGACCACCGAAAGCGCCAGGCCGACGAGCACGCCGGTCAGGAGGTCGGTGGTCACCACCAGGATGAACGTCGCCGCCCAGATCGCGGCAGGCAGGGGGCCGTGTGCCTTGAACAGGTGAGTGACGTGCTTCACGCTGACGAGGCGCCAGCCGGTGACGACGAGGATGCCGCCCAGCGCCGCCATCGGCACTTCGCGCAGCAACCAGGGCAGCAGCGCGACGAACCCGAGGATCCAGGCACCGTGCATGATGGTCGAGAGGCGCGTGCGCCCGCCCGCCTGCACGTTGGCTGACGAACGGACGATGACGCCCGTCATCGGCAGCGCACCGAAGAGGCCGCACAGGAAGTTGCCCACGCCCTGCGCGCGCAGTTCCTTGTCGTACTTGGTGCGCACACCGTCGTGCATCCGGTCGACCGCTGCGGCAGAGAGAAGTGTCTCGGCGCTGGCGATGAAGGCGATCGCAATGGCCGCGATCACGAGCGTGGGATTGGCGAGCGGCGCGAACCACGCGGCGCTGGTCGGGAAGGTGAAGGCGGCGGCGATCGAGGCCGGAACCTCGATCCGCGCAACGTCGAGGCCAAGGCCCCATGCGGCGGCGGTCGCGGCGAGGACGCCGAGCAGCGCGCCGGGAACCAGCGAGAGGGACTTGGGCCGCAGCTTCTCCCAGCCGAGCATGACGGCGATCGTCAGCACGCCGATCGCCAGCGCCATTTCGGTCGCGGCGGCGTTGCTGAAATCGAGGCCAAGCACGCGCGCGGGCATCATCGCCATGTTCTCGAGGCCACTGGCCATCGGCTTGGCATCGAACAGGATGTGAAACTGCCCGATGACGATCAGCGCGCCGATGCCGGCCAGCATGCCGTGCACCACGGCGGGACTGATCGCGCGGAACAGGCCGCCAAGCTTGAGCGCACCGGCCACGACCTGGAGCACGCCTGCCAGCAGCAGGACGGGCCCGAGTGCCTCGAGCCCGTTTTCACGCACGAATTCGAAGACGATGACCGCAAGCCCCGCCGCCGGGCCGCTGACCTGCAGCGGCGATCCGGCCAGCATGCCGACGACGATGCCGCCGATGATGCCGGTGACGAGCCCCCGCTCGGGCGGGACGCCCGAGGCGATGGCGATGCCCATGCACAGCGGCATGGCAACCAGGAACACGACGATCGACGCCGTGAAGTCCCGGCCGAAGTGGGCGAAGAAGCCTGAGCGCTCCTCGCCCGCGGGGGCTGCGGCCACGGCGCTCATTCTGCCGCTTCGAGGTATTCGGTGGCAACGCGGGTGCGCGCGGCCAGCGCGACCGGCAGTTCGCGGTCCTCGCGCAGGACGATGAACTCGCCGGTGTCTCCGTTCAGGCCGAGGACCTGGCCTGCGTGGATGTCCACGAACCAGCCGTGCAGCGTGATCTCGCCGCGCGCGATGCCGGCTGCCACCGAGGGGTGGGTGCGCAGGTGGCTGAGCTGGGCGATGATGTTCTCGAGCGTGATCGCGCGGACGCGCTCCTTGCCCTCGAGGTCGGCGTGGCAGGTGCTGACGATATGCTCGGCGGCGGCGCCGTGCTTGAGCCAGGCGGCGACATTGGGCATGGCGTCGAGGCCGGTCGGGTCGCTGAGCGCCTTCATGGCGCCGCAGTCCGAGTGGCCGCAGACGATGATGTCGCGCACGCCCAGCGCGGCGACGGCATATTCGACGGTCGAGGTCACGCCGCCGTTCTGGGTCGAATAGGGCGGGACGATGTTGCCGGCATTACGGCACACGAACAGATCGCCGGGGTCGGCCTGCACGATGTGCTCGGGCACGACGCGCGAATCGGCGCAGGAAATGATGAGCGCCTTGGGGAACTGGCCCTTGGCGGTCAGTTCACCGAAAAGCTCGCTGCTGGCGGGGAACGTGGTCTTCTCGAAGTTGAAGACGCGGCCGATGAGCTCGTTCATCTCGGATACCTTTCACTGAATTTCATGGCCGCCCGGCGCAGGGCCGGCGGCTTATCCAGAAAACTAGGGATCGAGATTTTCGGCCTTCGGTCGCTAACGTAACGAAAGTTTGCTGCAGCGCAGCGATCGGTCAGTCCGAAGCCAGCGGCAGGCGAATGGTCGCGCGCAGCCCGCCTTCGGGGCGGTTGCGCAGATCGAGCGTGCCGTTCTCCATGCGCACCGCCTTGCCGACGATCGGCAGACCGAGCCCCATCCCGGCGGTATCCCGGGCGCGGGCCGTGTCGAGCCGGACGAAAGGCTGAAGCGCGTCGGCGATACGGTCCTCGGGAATGCCGGGGCCGTCGTCCTCGACGACGATCTCCACCCCGGCCCCGTCGCGCCGAACACTGACGCGGGCGTTGCCGCCGTAGTGGATGGCGTTCTCGATGAGGTTCGACAGCGCCCGGCGGATAGGCACGGGCCTGACCTTCAGGGTGACGCTGGAGGCGCCGGAATATGTCGCATTCGCGCCGTGGTCGGCCGCCGTGTCGACCAGCGTCTCGGCCATGACGGCAATGTCGATCAGTTCGGAAGGGATCGTGCGCCCATCGCTGTCGACGTAGGCCTGGATCGAATCGAGCAGCAGGCGCATTTCCTCGATGTCGTGCGACAGGCCTTCGCGCACTTCGGGATCGACGCTTTCGTCGTCGAGCCGCAGCGTCATGCGCGACAGCGGAGTCTTGAGGTCGTGACCGATCGCCAGCATCGTCTGGGTACGGTCGACCAGCGACTGATGGATGCGGGCCTGCATCTCGTTCAGCGCGCGGATGAGCTCGCGCAGCTCGTCCGGGCCGCGTTCCGGCACCGGACGCGGCGGTCCCGAGCCGAGGTGACGCGTGGCGCCGATCAGGTTGCGTAGCGGCCTCAGCGTCGCGCGTACGAGCAGCCAGGCCAGCGCGATCAGCAGCAGCGTCGGCAGCACGAGGATGGCGATGCGGCCGGCAGTCAGCTTCCAGACGGCATTGGCATGTGTGTGGAAGCGCACCACGCTGCGGTCGGCCAGGCGGAAAGAACCGCCGATATTGCCCTTGCCGGGCAGTTCCTCGAGATGGAGTTCCAGATCGGCGAGCGCCAGTTCCGGCTCGATCCCGACGACCTGGGAACGCAGGTTCGACAGTCCCAGCGAGCCGCGCCGGCGGTCGTCGGGACCGGTCCAGACCAGCCGGAAGCGGTCGGTGGTGAGGACCCGGGCTACCGCGCCGCGCTCACCTGGCTCGGCATGTTCGAGCGTGCGATGAGCGAGGACCAGGTTTTCGGCGATGCGGTCGGCATCATCGCGGCGCAGCTCGAAGGAATTGACGCGGTCGAACAGGAAGCAGTTGGCGGCGAATTCCACCACGACGACGAGCACCAGCACCGCGAGCAGGCGCTCGGGAAGACCCATCCGCCTGAACAGGCCGACAACTTTCCGCACTGTCAGGCCGACCTGCCGGACATCAGGCGCGCGTCACTTCCGCCTTGAACATGTAGCCGACACCGCGAACGGTGACGATCGGCGACTCGCCGCCTTCGGCCTGCAGCTTGCGGCGCAGGCGGCTGACGAGCACGTCGATGCTGCGGTCCGAACTGTCGCCGATGCGCGAGCGCGACAGCTCCATCAGGCGTTCGCGGCCAAGCACGCGCTGCGGATAGCCGAGGAAGGTGGAGAGCAGGTCGAACTCCGCGCCGGTGAGGTCAACAATGGCCCCGTTCGGAGAGCGGAGCTCGCGCCGCGCCATCGAAACCTGCCACCCGTCGAAGTGGATCATGTCCTGCCCGCGTGTATCGGCCGGCTCGCTGGCGGAGTCGAGGCCGCCGCCGCGGCGCAGCACGGCGCTGACGCGGGCGGCCAGTTCGCGCGTGCTGAACGGCTTGGCGAGATAGTCGTCGGCGCCAAGCTCGAGGCCAAGGACACGGTCCTCCTCGCTGCCACGCGCGCTGACGAAGATGATCGGCACGTCGCTTTCGCGGCGCAGACGGCGGAACAGGTCGAAGCCGCTGGTGCCGGGCAGCATGATGTCGAGGACCACGAGATTGACCGTCGCCTCGCGCAGGGTGACCCACATCTCGGCGCCGGTGGCGGCGGTCAGGACGTTGAACCCGCTCTGCCGCAGCGCCCGCGCGGTCAGGGTACGGAGCGCGCCGTCATCCTCGACGAGCAGGATTGTGGGGGGTGTCGTCATGGTGTCCTGGGGGAGCCTGTAGCGTGGGGCGACCGTCATCGTGCTGTGCTTGTCCCTGCTGCCAATAAGGGAACCGGTGCGGCGTGGGAAGCCGCACCGGTCGGAAAATGTCTCGCCGCCCCTGGGGAAGCAGGAACGGCGCGGCGAGGTTTCACCGCGAGATGAAGGCCTTAACGGGGCGCTATGGCGACGAGGGCCACGTCGGCGCGGGCGGCAGCCTCACGCTCGCCCTTTTCAGCCTGCGCGATGTTGTGGCGGCAGACCCGGCCCTTGGAGGGCTCGGGGTGGCAGGCGACCGGCGCGCTGGAACGGGCGACCTTGCCGCGTGCGGGTGTCGGGTGGCCCTTGCCGGCGGTCACGCTCTCGCCGGCATAGGCGGCGGTGACGGGCACGGCGGACGGCGAGGCAAGCGAAACGATGGCAAGAAGAGCGGCGGAAATCATGGGTATTCTCCAATCGGGCAATTCGATGACGCCAAATTGGGAGGGGCACATGTCGCCTTTCGGGCGTGGGCGTGACGAAATGTTGCCCGTTCGCATCTGCGCGGACGTTCATACAATTACGTACAATCGTGAATGAATTCTGCCAGGCCCGCTTCGATGCGGTTCAGATGGACAGGCGTAGAACAATCTCAACACGGGAACAACGGCCAGTTGATCCGCCGCCCGCAAGGAGTTGAAAATGAACCTGTTCAAGAAGACCGCCCTCGCCGCCGGCCTTGCTGCCACGGCCCTCGCGAGCACCACGCCCGCCATGGCGCGCGACTATCACCGCGGCAGCGACAACACCGCCGCCGTCGCCATCGGCGCCGGCATCCTCGGCCTCGCGGTCGGCGCCATCGCCGCCTCGTCGAGCAACCGCGGCGATCGCTATTACGAGAGCGACCGGTATTATGGTTCGGGCTACGGTTCGAACTCGGCCTACCGCGACGGCTACTACTGGGACGGAAACGGCGGCCGCCACAACCGCGACGAGTACCGGCGCTACAACCGTGGTCACGACGATCATCGCGGCAACGACTACCGCCGCGGCGACGGCGGGGACCGGGGCGACTATCGCCGCGGTTACTGATCCCTCGACCGAACGACCGGGCTGATCCTCCTCACCCGGCCCGACGAGACGCCCGGCCCCCTCCTGGCCGGGCGTCTTTGCGTTTCGGCCCGGCAACGCCGTCCATCCGTCGCAAGGGTCGCCCGGTTCGGAGCAAGTTCACTCGCGGTTCAGTCCACCGACCCCAGCTTGTTGAAACGCGCCCACCGCAACCGCCGTTACGAGGTTGGCCCGGAAAGGGAGTCGAAAGACATGACTACTGCATTGAAGACACTCGGAAAGAAACTGGCGCTCGGCATCACGCTTTCGGCCTCCTTACTGATGGCGGCAGCGCCGGCGCAGGCCCGCGACCGGTACTACGACCGGGGCGGTAACGACGCCGCGATCGCCATCGGCGCGGGCGTGATCGGACTCGCCATCGGGGCCGCGATCGCCGATCGCGGCGACAGCCGCTACTACGATCGCGGGTACTATTCCTCGCGCCGCTACGTCACCGTCCGCGATCGGCCGGGATATTACTATTATTACCAGGGGAACCCCAACCGCTACTATCAGGACCGGTATTACGATCGCTACTACGCGCCCTATTACCGCGACCGTTACAGCCGCAACGACCGGTACGGTCGCAATGACCGCTATGGCCGCAACGATCGCTATGGCCGTAACGATCGCTGGGACCGTGGCCGGGACCGCTACGACCGCCGCCGTGACGACCGCCGCGAGCGGGACTGGCGCCGCCGTTAAGCGCTGACACGCAGGAATGCACTCGCGGCGCGGCGACTGGCCGGCCCCGTCCACCGTTGCCCGCGAGCCGCACCTTCCGGCAGAGCGCGATGCAGCCCGTCAACGACCCTCGCCAAGCGCGGCGGGGGTCGCTATGGGCCAGCCCACCATGGAAATCGCCGACCTGCGCATCGCCCTGTTTTCGGGCAACTACAATTACGTCCGAGACGGCGCCAACCAGGCGCTGAACCGTCTTGTTGGTTACCTCCTGCGCCAAGGCGCTCAGGTCCGCGTCTATGCCCCCACGGTGGCGACGCCGGCCTTCGAGCCGACCGGAGATCTTGTCGGCGTGCATTCCGTGCCAATTCCCGGCCGGCCCGAGTACCGCGTACCCCTCTCCATCTGGGGCAAGGCAGGCCGCGATCTTGCCCGGTTCAAACCCAACGTGGTCCACGTCTCGTCGCCCGATCCGGTCGGGCACCAGGCGGTGGCGTGGGCGCGCAGGCGCAATCTACCGGTGCTCGCCTCGGTCCACACGCGGTTCGAAACGTACCTGCGCTACTACAACATGGCTTGGGGCGAGCCGTTGATGGAAGCGATGCTGCGCCGCTTCTATCGCCGCTGCAGCGCCCTCGTCGCCCCATCCGAGAGCATGGCGCAGCTGCTGCGACAGCAGCGCATGAACTACGATGTCTCGATCTGGTCTCGCGGGGTCGATCACGAAGTCTTCAACCCCGGCCGCCGCGACCTCGAATGGCGGCGCAGCCACGGCATCGGCGACAGTGACGTGGCGATCGGCTTCCTCGGCCGCCTGGTCATGGAAAAGGGTCTCGACGTCTTCTCCGACACTCTGGACGAACTGCGCCGCCGCGGCATCGGCAACAAGGTGCTCGTGATCGGCGAGGGCCCTGCACGCGAATGGTTCGAGGAACGCCTGCCCGGCGGGGCCTTCGTCGGCTTCCAGCAGGGCACGGACCTCGGCCGCGCGGTCGCCTCGATGGACGTATTGTTCAACCCTTCGGTCACCGAGACCTTCGGCAATGTCACGCTCGAGGCCATGGCCTGCGGCCTTCCCGTGGTCGCCGCCGCCGCGACGGGCAGCCAGAGCCTCGTCGACGACCGCATCTCCGGCCGGCTCATCCCGCCGGGCGCGGTCCACCAGTTTGCAGAGGCGCTCAAGAGCTACATCGAGGACCCGGCCCTGCGCTGCACCCATGGCCAGGCCGGCGTGGCGCGCGCGGGCGAATTCAGCTGGGATCGCATCAATCAGGCGGTCGCCGACACATACGTCCGCCTGATACGCCAGAACGCACGCCGCTGAGATCGCTCAGCGCAGCACACCTTCGCTGCGCTTCCGCGTCGCGTACCACAGCAGCGCCAGCGCTACGGCCCATATCGCGAGGGTAAGGGCGTGGCTGCCGGGCGAGGCCATGCTTGCGGGCATCTGGGTGGTAAGCTGCCAGATCTGGTTCACCGCCAGTCCCAGCAGCGACAAGGCGAAGGCGATCACCGCCATTCGCGACCGCGCGAGCAGGCACAGCGCGCCGATAAGGCCGCCCCAGACCCCCAGAGCCCAGGTGAACATCGACCACGTCGGCGCCGCGTCGAGCCAGTCGACGACCTCGTGCGGCAACGGCGCCAGCCACGCGGCGTTGCGCGTGACGGTCATTGCAAAGTCGAGGCAGCCAAAGGCATTCCACACCAGCGCCAGCACTGCGACCACCCAGTACGGCCAGCCCGGCTTCACTGTACCGTCGTGCCGTGCAACCCTCGTCATGACCCTGCTCCCTTTTTTCAGGCGCAGGTTTACGCCCGTCGCCCCATCGGCGCAATCTGCGCGCGCGAGGATGACGTTTGCGCCTTTACTGCCTAGATAGGTTCCATGGCCGACCTCTTCGCCGATGACCTTCCCCCCGCCCACGCCCCCGACGCCGTGCGCGAGGATGCCCCGCTGGCCGACCGGCTGCGCCCGCGCACGCTGGCCGACGTCGTCGGGCAGGAGCACCTGACCGGGCCCGAAGGCGCGATCGGGCGCATGGTCGCGGCCGGGCGCCTGTCCTCGATGATCCTGTGGGGCCCGCCCGGCACCGGCAAGACCAGCATCGCCCGCCTGCTTGCCGACGCGGTGGGCATGCGCTTCCACGCGGTGTCCGCCGTGTTCTCTGGGGTCGCGGACCTCAAGAAGGCGTTCGCCGAGGCCGACGTCGCCGCCAAGGCCGGCCAGCGCACCCTGCTGTTCGTGGACGAGATCCACCGCTTCAACCGCGCCCAGCAGGACGGCTTCCTGCCCTTCGTCGAGCGCGGCACCGTCACGCTGGTCGGCGCGACGACCGAGAACCCCAGCTTCGCCCTCAACGCCGCGCTGCTCAGCCGGGCGCAGGTGCTGATCCTGCACCGGCTCGACGCCGCCGCGCTCTCCGCCCTGCTCGCCAAGGCGGAGGACCTCGAAGGCCCGCTGCCGCTGACCGCAGAGGCTCGCGAGGCGCTGGTCGCCTCGGCCGACGGCGACGGGCGCTTCCTGCTCAACCAGGCCGAGACGCTCTACGCCGCGCGCATCCCCAGGGCCCTCGACCCGGCGGGCCTCGGCCAGTTCCTCCAGCGCCGCGTGGCGGTCTACGACAAGGACCGCGACGGGCACTACAACCTCATCAGCGCGCTGCATAAGTCCCTGCGCGGATCGGACCCGCAGGCCGCGCTCTACTACATGGCGCGAATGCTGACCGCCGGGGAGGAGCCGCTCTACGTGCTGCGCCGGCTGGTGCGCTTCGCCAGCGAGGACGTCGGCCTCGCCGATCCGCAGGCACTGGTGCAGTGCCTCGCCGCTAAGGACGCCTACGAGTTCCTCGGCTCTCCCGAGGGCGAACTGGCGATCGTGCAGGCCTGCCTCTACCTCGCCACCGCGCCCAAATCGAACGCGGCCTACGCGGCATTCAAATCCTCGTTCAAGGCCGCGCGCGAGACCGGCTCGCTCAGTCCCCCGGCGAACATCCTCAACGCGCCGACCAAGCTGATGAAGGACATCGGCTACGGCAAGGACTACGCCTACGACCACGATGCGCCCGACGGCTTCTCCGGCGACAACTACTGGCCCGACGAACTCGGCCCGCAGGTCTACTACGACCCCGTCGAACGCGGCTTCGAGCGCGAGATCAAGAAGCGGCTCGAATGGTGGGACAAGAAGCGCGCCGAGCGGCGCGAGATCTGATGACGGCCCAAATCGACGGGAACACGCAGCTCTGACCCACTTCCGCAACTTCATGGCGATCGACTGGTCGGGCGCGCTGGGCGAACGGCATAAGGGCATCGCCGTGGCCCAGTGCGCTGAGGGCGATGCGGCGCCTCGCCTGCTCGCGCCGCCCGGTCACGCGAGGTGGTCGCGGGCCGAGGTGCTGGACCTGCTGCTGCACCGCCTGCCGCCCGATACGCTGGTCGGCATGGACCTCGGCATCTCGCTGCCCTTCGCCGATGCAGGCGCCTTCTTTCCCGGCTGGGCGGACAGCCCGCCGAACGCCCGTGCACTCTGGGCGCTGATCGATGGCCTTTGCGCGGAGGATGCGCACCTCTCGTCCGCCAGCTTCGTCGACCACCCGCAGCTCAGCGCCTATTTCCGCCGCCACGGAGGCCGCGAGGGCACGCAGTTCCACCTGCCCGGCGCGCTCCACAAGCGCGGGCGTATGCGCGTGACCGAGGCGGAGCAGGCGCGAGCCGGGTGCAAGCCCTACTCCAACTTCAACCTCGTCGGCGCGGCGCAGGTCGGCAAGTCGAGCCTGACGGGGATGCGGCTGCTGCACCGGCTGGACAGGCGGCTACCGGTCTGGCCGGTCGATCCGCTGCCGGAGGGCGGCTCGGTGCTGGTGGAGATCTACACCACCCTTGCCGCCGTCGCCGCCGGGCGCACCGCCAGCCGCGCCAAGGTGACCGATCATGCCGCGCTCGACGCCGCTCTCGTGGCGCTGGGCTCCCAGCCCGGCGGAGGCACCGGCCCGATCGACGACCACAGCGCAGATGCCCTCGTCACCGCCGCCTGGCTGCGCACCGTCGCCCACCGCGCCGACCTCTGGCACCCCGCCGAACTCACGCCCGACCTCGCCGCTACGGAGGGCTGGACGTTCGGCGCGCCCTGACGCACAACCTGCGCCATAAAACTGGGAGCGCCGTTCTTCATGAAATCCGTTCTGCTGGCAGGCATCGCCTGCCTTTCGCTCACCGCGTGTGCCACGACGACGACCGCCGACCATGGCGCAGCCCCGACCGTCGAAGCAGCAACGGGCGCCGAGCAACCTTTCCCCAAGGAAACTTGGAAGCAGTTCGTCGATGCCAGCATCAAGGACTGGTTCGCCACGGACCCGTCCTTCGCGATCTACGAAGGCGCGCACGAATACGACGGCAAGCTGCCCGATTGGAGCGAGGCTGGCCTCAAGGCCCGCGCCGCCTTCCTGCACGCGGTGATCGACAAGGCCGCCACCTTCAGCAACCTCTCCGATGCCGAGCACTTCGAGCGCGACTATCTCGTGCAGGTCGCCAAGGGTAACCTGTTCTGGCTGGAAGACGCTGACCTGCCGCATACCAACCCGGCGTTCTACATCAACGGCGGGCTCGACCCGAACGTCTACGTCAGCCGCGACTATGCCGACAAGCCGACGCGGATGAAGGCGATGATTTCCTTCTTCAAGGCCGTGCCCGCGCAGGCCGCCAACATCCGCGCCAACCTGCCCAAGGCGATGCCCGCCAGCTTCATCAAGCTAGGCAAGGACGGCTTCGGCGGTCTTGCCGGCTACTACCGCGGCGATGCCCGCGCCGCCTTCGCCGACGTGGCCGACCCCGCGCTGCAGGCAGACTTCAAGGCATCGTCCGAAGCCGCCGCCACCGCCATGCAGGCCGTCGCCGACCAGGTCGCCCGGTCCACGCCGACACAGGGCTTCGCAATGGGCCCTGACAAATTCTCGCGCATGCTCGCCGCCACCGAGGCGGTCGACGCCCCGCTCGACCAACTTGAGGCGGCCGGCCGCGCCGACCTCCTGCGCAATCAGCAGGGGCTAAGGGCCGCGTGTGCGAAGTTCGCGCCCGGCAAGACCATCCAGCAGTGCTTCGACAAGATGCGCGCCGACAAGCCCGCCGGGGGCCCGGTCGCCGAAGCCCGGCGCGAGATTCCCCAGCTGGCGGACTTCGTGCGGAAGAACGGCGTCGTCACGATCCCCGGCACCAAGCTCGCGCAGGTCGAGGAAAGCCCGCCCTACAATCGCGCCAACTCCGCCTACATCGACCCGCCAGGGCCGCTGGAGAACGGCGGATCGTCGATCTACTACATTTCCCCGCCGGACCCGACGTGGTCGAAGCAGATGCAGATGGACTATATCCCCGGCAAGGCCGACCTTATGTTCACCACGGTCCACGAGGTCATGCCCGGCCACTACCTGCAGTTCCTCCACTCGAACGCCGCGCCCTCGATGGTGGGCAAGCTGTTCGTCGGCTACGCCTTCGCCGAGGGCTGGGCGCACTATGCCGAGGAGATGATGCTGGAAGCCGGCCTCGGCGGCGGCGACCCTGGCATCCAGGTCGGCCAGATCTCCAACGCATTACTGCGCAACTGCCGCTACCTGTCCGCCATCGGCCTGCACGCGCGCGGGATGACGCAGGCGCAGTCGAAAAAGATGTTCATGGAGCAGTGCTACCAGGACGAAGGCACCGCTGAGCAGCAGGCCGCGCGCGGCACTTACGACCCGGCCTACCTCAACTACACGCTCGGCAAGCTGATGATCCGCAAGCTGCGCACCGACTGGACCGCCACGCGCGGCGGCCGCACCGCCTGGAAGGCGTTCCACGACGACTTCCTCAGCCGCGGCGGCCCGCCGATCCCGCTGGTCCGCCAGGAGATGATGAAGGAAGACGCACCCCACGCGGTGTTCTGACCGCAAAGGTTAGGGCTTTACCGGCGCCCCCCGCTCGCGGTAAGGGCGCCGGACTTGCCATAAGGCACGCCGGCTTAGCTCAGTTGGTAGAGCACCTGATTTGTAATCAGGGGGCCACGGGTTCGAATCCTGTAGCCGGCACCAGTTTTTCGCCGTTCTTTGGGATTTCGCCGTATCGACGCGGGGCGTCGGCGGTGACGGGCACAGCGATGCACCGATGATCGGTACGCGGGCAGCGAACTATCGCGGATGGGATCGGAGTAAGTCGATGGTCGTGGAAAATTCGGATGCCACCGCGGAGCGCAACGTCGCTATCTACGTCGCTGTAATCGACGGTGCGACTTTCGGTGAGCTTGCCGAGCGGTACGGCATCAGCAAGGTGCGTGTACAGAAGGCCTATGCCCGCGAGCGCACGAACGCCTGGGAAGCGCGCAGACGCGGAGATACCAGTTACCTCGATCGCCCCATACCGTCAGACGTCTGAACGCCTCCCGAACGTTCTGCTTGCAAGCCATCGGCGGCTGAATGCCTCTCCGTTTCAGCCGCGGCGACGACCCATGAACCATGCCAGCGCGCCGGTGGCCGTTACAGGCCCGATCCAGTCGATCCACTGGTCGAGTTTAGGCCAGACCCGGTAATCGAGAGGCCCCCACCAGGGCATGTTCGCCCGCAGCGCCCCGCCATAGGCCTCGATCCAGCGGTACTCGGCCTGCGCCACTTCGCGACCGACGAAATAGCCGGAGGCCAGAGCCGCACCGGCCCACCAGTTGCCGCTCAGGCGTCCGACCAGGCCCTGGATGGCCAGCGCTACGAGAATGTGTTCGACATAGATCATGGACCGCCAACGCACGGCGCCACGCGGGGATGCGAAGGTACCGGGTTGGCCTACGAAAGCCGTGTCGATGTGAGGCCCTACCTTTCTGCCACCCACTCGCGGCGCAGCGCAGGACCCGCCAGCGTCATCAGGGTGGCCGCCAGCAGGTAGAGCACCAGGGCGAAGAGCATCGAGTATCGCAGCGATTCCGTGCCCCACACCGGCACCAGCGCCTTCGACAGCGCGCCCAGCGCGTAGATGCCGCCGCCCAGCCCGATCAGGTTGTTGATGAGCAGGAACAGCGCCGAAGCCGTCGCGCGCGCGGGAGGCTCGACGAGGTGCTGGACCGCGCTTGTCACCGGGCCAAGCCAGAAGTAGGCGAGCGCCTGGGGCACCAGAAACAGCAGGAAGGCCAGCGGCACGCTCGAGGTCCAGATGCCGCCGGCGAACAGCGGGACGGCGCAGACGAAGGCGATGGCCGGCACGCGGCCGTACCACGCGCGGTCACCTTTCCCCAGCCGGTCGGCCAGCGCGCCGCCCATGAGCACGCCCACGCATCCACCCAGCAGCAGCACCGCGCCGATGAACCATGAAGTGTGGACGAGGTCGAGACCGAAGCTGCGCTGGAGCAGGCTGGGCAACCAGAACATGAGACCGTAGCCCAGCATCGAGCTGGACGCGGCGCCGAAGCTCAGCAGCCAGAACGCCCGTTTGCCCGCGAGCGTCCGCGTGACCTCGCCGAAGCGGATCGCGGGTGCATCGGTGGCGGCGCGAACCGGGCGCGGCTGGTCGCGCACCACCAGCTTGAACAGCGGGGCGATCAGGATGCCGGCGAGCCCGACCACCAGGAACGCCGTGCGCCAGTCCACCGCCTGCGCCACGTAACCGCCCGCCAGCACGCCAGCCGCCGAGCCGAGCGGGATGCCCAGCGAATAGACCGAGAGCGCGAGGGCCCGGCGGTGGCTGGGGAAGTGATCGCCGATCACCGCGTAACTGGGGGCCACGCCGCCCGCCTCGCCGATGCCGACGCCCACGCGCGCGGCGAAGATGTGCCAGAACCCCTGCGCCAGCGCGCAGGCCGAGGTGAACAGGCTCCACAGCACCAGCGACCCGGTGATGACCCAGGACCGGCTGGTGCGGTCGGCGAGCCAGGCCAGCGGCACGCCCAGCGTCGAATAGAGGATCGCGAAGGCGAGGCCGCCCAGCATGCCGAGCTGCGCGTCGTCGAGCCCGAGGTCGGCCTGGATCGGCGCGGCGAGGATTGAGAGTATCTGCCGGTCCACGAAGTTGAAGATGTAGACGAGCAGCAACATCCCCAGCACGAGGTTGGGCGAGGCTCCGGTCCGGGCGCCCGGAGGCGGGATCACTGCATTGTCCACGGGCTGCATTTTCATTCCCGACCTCATTTCGTCATCCCCGCGAAGACGGGGACCCAGCTGATACCATCTCGACCGGACAGGTCATCAGATAGGTTCCCGCCTTCGCGGCAATGATGGGGAGGGGTACCCTCCCTCACGCCCCTCTCCCCACATGTTCCGCCAGAAACACCCCTACCGCAACCAGCGCCGCCGGCTCGTCGAGCATCGGCGCATGGCCGACGCGCGGCACTTCGACGCTCGCATAGGCGCCCGAGTGCCGGCGCGCCATCTCGGCGACGGTGGTGGCGCTCAGCAGGTCGGAGAGCGCGCCGCGCACCACCAGCACCGGGACGGCGCCCAGCAGGTCCCACAGCGGCCAGAGATCGGGCGGCACGGCGTCGGGATCGTCGCCCGCCACGCCTTGCGCAATCGCCGGATCGTAGGCGAAGGAGACGGTGCCATCGGCATTTTCCCGCGCGATGCGGCGGGCGAAGGCCTCCCACTGCGCGCGCCCATAATCGGGAAAGGCCGGGGCGTTGATGGCCCGGATGCGCGCGGCGGCCTCGGTCCAGTCGGCAATCGCGCCTGCCGGGCCGACGTAGCCCTGGATGCGCGCGAGGCCGGAGGGTTCGAGCACCGGGCCGATGTCGTTGAAGATCGCCGCCTGCGCCAGGCCCGGTCGCAACGCGTTCATGACGAGCGCCATGAGCCCGCCCATCGAGGTGCCGACGAGCGCCGCCCGCGTTATCCCAAGGTCGTCCACCAGCGCCAGCATGTCCTTCGCATAGACGTCGGGGCGGTACTGCGCGGGGTCCGCGTCCCACTGCGACAGGCCGCGCCCGCGCTGGTCGGGCACGATCATCCGGTAGCGCCCGGCAAGCCGCGCGGCGAGCGGCTCGAAGTCGGCGCTGTTGCGGGTGAGGCCGTGCATCATAAGCAGCACCGGCGCCTCACCGCTCGCGGCCGGATAGTCCCGCGCGGCAAGATCCAGCCGTCCGTCGGCGCTGCGATAGCGGTGGACGCGGTAGTCCATGAGATATCCTTTCCTGCGCTGCTGTACCGCGAGCCCGGTTCACCACCCCTTCTTCGTCATTCCCGCAAAGGCGGGGACCCATCTGATGACAATGCAACTTGAACCGGAATCAGCTGGGTTCCCGCTTTCGCGAGAATGACGAAAGTCTTGGATGGCAACAGTAGCTCTCAAAACTCCAGCGTCGCGGTCGCGAAGACCTGACGCGGGTTGCCGTAGAAGGTGGTCAGCGTGCCCTCGGTGCCGAGCGTCGGCACGAACTGCCCGTTGGGCCTCGTCAGCAGCTCTCCGGTGACCGGGTTGGCGGCGAGGAATGTGTAGCCCGAGGTCTTGTAGCGCTTGTCGAACAGGTTCTTGCCGTGGACGCCGAGGCTCCAGCGCCCGCCCGGCGCGGTGTAGACAAGGCTGGCATCAACGAGGCCATAACCCTTCTGGTCGAGGTAGGGGTTGGGGATCTCGAACTGGTAGGTCTTGCCCCGGTACGAGTAGGTCGTGCTGAAGTTCACGTCGCCATCGCCCACCGGGGCGCTGTAGGCGAGCGTGGCGCTGCCGGTCCACTTGGGCGTGTTCTGGACTTTGCGGTTGTCCGCCACGTCGGTCGGCACGCCGCCGATGTTGGCGATGTATTCCTTGTACTGTGCGTCGATGTAGCCGAGCGATCCGGACAGGCTGAGACGGTCACCCGCCATCGCCATGTCCTGCGCCAGCCGGCCGCTGGCTTCCAGTTCGAAGCCGTTGAACTTCGCCTTGCCGGCATTGGTGATGACGCCGCAGAAGGTCGGCAGTCCGCCCACGGTGCAGCCCGCCGAGCCCGGGATCTGCACGTCCTTGTAGTCCATGTGGAACGCCGCCGCCGCGATGTAGAGGGCGCCGCCGAACAGGTTCCCCTTGTAACCGATCTCGTAGCTGTCGACCGTCTCCGGCTCGAAGCTCAGGTAGTCCGAAATCTCGGCGTCGGTCGGGCGGCCGGGCGTCGCGGCGGGCGCGTTGACGCCGACGCCGCGCGGGTCGAAGCCGCCGCCCTTGAAGCCCTGGCTGTAGCTTGCGTAGAGGTTGTGGTCGGGGCTCGGCTTGAAGCTGATCGAGGCGCGGGGCGTGAACTTCTCGAACTTGGCCTTGCCCGAGAAATCGGTGCTGGCGGCGCCGAGCGGCACGCCCGCCCCGCCGAACACCGGAGACCCGCCGCCGAGGTAGTTCTGCCGCAGGATCTGCGCCTTGCGCTCGTCCCAGGTATAGCGCCCGCCGAGGGAAAGGCTCAGCTGCTGGCTGAAGTCGAAGGTGAAGTCGCCGAACACCGCGAAAGTCTCGGTGTCGACGTTGGCCTGCGTGAAGGCGGTGAGGCCGTTCAGCGCGGTGAACAGGCGGGTGTCGAACTGGGTGTCGGCCTTGGCGCCGAGGTAGTACCCGCCGATCATGCCCTGCACCATGCCGCCATCGTCGTAGAGCAGCTGGAATTCCTGGCTGACTTGCTCGTTGCGGTAATAGGCCGGCACGTCGAGATCGACCGCAGGCAGCGCGTCGAAGTCGATCGGCGAGGCGCTGTCGTCCTTGCGCCAGGCGCTGATCGAGCGGAACGTGATGCGGTCGGTCAGTTCGGCCGAGGCATTGATGGCAAGACCGTAAGCCTCGACCTCCTGTTTCGGGTCGATGAGGCCGCCGCGCGTGTCGTAGGGATCGTCCAGCACCGGCGCCCCCGAGGCGTAGCCGGGGATCAGCCGGTGACCGCCGCGCGCGTTGGACTTGTCCTTGGTATAGTCGCCCGAGATGCGGATCAGCACCGGCTCGCCGTAGCCGCCGATGTCGATGCTGGCACGGGCACCCCAGATGTCCTTGTTATAGTTGTCCTCGCCGGTGGTGAGGTTGGTGCCGAAGCCCCCGCGCGACAGCCGCGCCGCCGAACCACCGATGCGCACAAGGTCGTTCACCGGCGCCGAGGCGGTGACGACGAGGTCGGCCTGGTCGTAAGTGCCGTAAGTCCCCTTCACCTTGACGGACAGGTCCTGCGGCAATTGCCGGGTCACGTACTTGACCGCGCCGCCGATGGTGTTGCGCCCGTAGAGCGTGCCCTGCGGCCCGCGCAGCACTTCGATGCGCTCGACGTCGTAGATGTCGAGCACGGCGCCCTGGGGACGGTTGAGGTAGACGTCGTCGAGGTAGATGCCGACGCCCTGCTCGAAGCCCGACACCGGGTCCTGCTGGCCGACGCCGCGGATGAAGGCCGATAGTGTCGAGTTGGTGCCGCGCGAGGGCTCGAGTGTCACGTTCGGTGCGCTCTGGGCTATCTCCGTGATGTCGATCGCGCCCGACTTGGCAAGTTGCTCGCCGCTGAAGCTGGTGACCGCGATCGGCACGTCGACGAGGCGTTCCTCGCGCCGGCGGGCGGTGACGATGATGTCGCCGCCGGTCTGCTCGGCCGAGCTCTCGGCGCCGGTCGGGGCCTCCTGCGCCGCGGCAGGGGTCACCGAAAGCCCGCCGCAGATGGCCAGCACGCTCGAGGAAATCGCGAGGAATCGCGCCTTGCGCATCGTAGTCTCTCCCATGGTCGTTTCTTGTTGGCGACCTTCATATTGATAGTTGAACCATCTTTCAACTTTGAATGTTTGCCAAGGCCGAACGAGCGGTCTAGCTGTGTCGCGGTGACCACAGAACCGGCCCTCCCCGACAAGGCGCCCCGCACCGAGCGGGGGCGGCGGACCTTGCGCAAGCTGCTCGACGCGGCGGCGCTGGAGTTCGGCGAGCGCGGCTTCCACGAAGCCTCGATCACCGCCATCACCAAGCGCGCGGGCACCGCGCTGGGCAGTTTCTACACGTACTTCAATTCCAAGGACGAGATTTTCCGCGCGCTGGTCGACGACCTCAGCGGCAAGGTCCGGGAGGCTGCGCTGAGCGCTCGCCGGCAGGACCTGCCCGCGCTGGAGACCGAGCGCGCCTCGCTCACCGGCTTCCTGCGCTTCGCCAGCGAGCACAAGGAAATCTACCGCATCATCGACGAGGCCGAGTTCGTCGATCCCGGCAGCTTCCGCCTGCACTACCGCAACACCGCCCGCCGCATCCACGAGCGCCTCGCCGAAGGCATCCGCAAGGGCGAACTGCGCGAGGACCTGGGCGAAGCGCATGCCTGGGCCATTATGGGCATGAACGTGTTCCTGGGCCTTCGCTACGCCGTCTGGTCGGAGGATGCCTCCGCGGAGGAAGTGGCGGAACTGGCCAATTCGATTCTGCGCGAAGGCATTGCCAAGCGTGATAGTTAGCTGACGCAACAATCCCGCCGTCCTGCCCGAGCGGCACCAAAGGTCAACGCGTTTGGCTGGCGCTTAACTCTCATTTACGCGATGCTAACGCCGACCTCCTAGCAGGAGTCGTCAAAGGAACCGGATAACCGACGTGGACGCGCGCATCCTTCTCGCCTCGGGCTTCGTCGCCCTGGCCGCCATCGCCGGGGTGCTGGTCGTCGCCGCCTCGCCCGGCAAGCCCGAGCCTGCGTCTCTGGCAGAGGCGAAGCTGGCGCAGCCCAAGATCGCCGCTGTCGCCAAGCCCGCTCCGGCGCCGGTTCCCAAGAAGGACGAACCCTTCGTCATCAAGCGGATATTGCCAATCGAAGGGCCGATAAAGTACGGGCAGTGGCACTGGGACGACAAGAACGTGCCCGCTGGCCCGATCGTCGTCACCGTCGACCTGGAGGCGCGCGTGCTATCTGTGTTCCGCGCCGGCTACGAGATCGGCGCCACCGCCGTGCTACTGGGGACCGAGGACAAGCCGACCCCGCTCGGCGTGTTCCCGATCACGCAGAAGGACAAGGACCACGTCTCTAACATCTACACCGGCGCGCCGATGCCCTTCATGCAGCGGCTGACCGACGACGGCATCACCCTGCACGGATCGAACGTCGAACTCGGCTATGCCAGCCACGGCTGCGTGGGCATGCCCAACGACTTCGCCGCCAAGCTGTTCGCCACCACTCATCTGGGCGACAAGGTCTACATCACGCGCGGCAAGCAGGTCGGCATGGGCGACAGCCTCGTCGGGGGTTAGCCCCTACTTCTCGCGCTTTACGGCGCGTACCGGGGCTTTCGCAAAACTCCAGCCGCCCGAATTGGGGCGGGCCACGAGGTTGCCGATAGAGGCGGGCCGCCCCGCCGCGAGGCTTTCCACCAGCCGTGAGATCGCGCCGCCCCGCGCCTCTTCGTCGAGCTCGCGCACGATCCGGGCAACCACCCGCAGCGCCACCGCGCGCGGAGCCTGCGGGCGGTATTTCAGCCCCATCGGTTCCTTCTTCACGCAGGAGCGCCACTCCAGCGCCGCCATCCAGTCCAGCGCGGCGTCCGCTTCGGCGAGGTTCGCGGCGCTCTGGGCGATGGCAGGCACATCGAGCCAGTCGGCATCGGCCAGCGCCTTGCGGACGCGGACGCGGTCGAAGCGGTCGTTGGTGTTGCTGGGGTCCTCGGCCGCAACAAACCCGGCGGCGCGCACCACCGCGCCCAGTTCCACACGGCGCCAGTCCAGCACCGGACGCAGCAGCGGCAGGTCAGAGCCGGGCACGATCCCGCGCGCGCGCACGCCCGCGAGGCCCGCGAGGCCGCTGGCGCGGTTGAGCCGCATGATGAGGGTTTCAGCCTGGTCGTCGGCCTGGTGCCCGGTCGCCAGCGCCGCGAGCCCCTGGCCGGCCGCCCACTCCGCGAGCGCGGCGTAACGCGCGGCCCGCGCCTCGGCCTGAACATTGCCCGCCGCAACTTCGACCCGCAGCGTGGCATGGGGGACGCCCAGCCCGGCGCAGACCCTCGCGACCTCCGACGCCTCCGTCCCGCTTTCGAGACGCAGGCCGTGATCGACGGTCGCCGCCTCCACCCGCCCCGGCAACGCGGCGTGGGCAAGCAGCAGCAGGGCAAGGCTGTCCGGACCGCCCGACACGGCTACGCCCAGCCGCGCGCCGGCCTCGTCGACGCCTTCGGGCCAGATCGCCGCCAGGCCGGCGTGCAGCCGGCCGGCGTCGGCAGTGCTCACGTTAGCTACAGGCAAGTCCGCTGCGGGTGCTGTTGTAGAGCCCGCTCAGACGGCCCGCCGCTTCGCTGGCATAAGTCTCGCTGAACTCGGCAAGCGCGATGCAGGCACGCTTGGTGTCCTTGAGCTGCTTCATCGAGACGCCGAGGTAGAGCAGGCTGTCGGGCGCGCGGTCACCGCGCTTGTCGGTCTGGAAGTTCTGGAGGAACCACTTGGCCGCCTCGCTTGGGTTGTTGTCGTCGAGATAGGCGCGGCCGAGCAGGTTGCGGCCCCAGCTCCCGCGCGCGTGCTTGGGGTACTTCTCGAGGTAAAGCTTCAGCTGCTGCTGCGCCTCGGGATAAAACTTGGCTTCCCACAGGCGGTAGCCGTAGCTGTACTCGTCGTCGCCAGCATCCGCGCTCTGCGGCTTGACGATCGCCTTGACCGCCTCGACCCGCGACGACGGCGCAGCGACGGGCTTGGGCGCCGGAGCGGCCGGGAGCGTGGAAGGCCGGGGCGCCGGCGTGATGGCCGAGCCGGTCACCGGACGCGTCGAAATGCCGCCGCTCATCGCGTCGAGATTGCTCTGCGAGGCGGGCGGCGGGGCGACGGGCGGCGCGCCGATGGCGGACGGTGCCGGAACGCCCGCCGTCAGCTTCGCTTCGAGCTGGCTGATGCGGTTGGTGTTCTGCTCCACCTGCGCGGTCAGCCGCGCCATCTGCGCCTCGACCGAGTCCATGCGGGTAAGCAGGTCGCTCACCGGCGTGCTGGTGGGGCCGCCCGGCGTTGACGCCGGAGCAGGACGCGAGGTGATCTCCGGCTCGAAATACTTGCCGTCGGCGCCGGGGAAGACCTTGCGCTGAAGCGCCCGGACTTCGCCCTCGACCTTGCTCAGCCGCGCATTGGTGTTGGCATCCTGCGCAAGGGCTGGAGCCGCCCCGCCGACCAGAATGGAAGCTGCCGCAGCCGTCGCCAGCCAGCGCGTCGTGCGCATTGCCGCAAAGGTAGGTTTCATCGCCAAATCAACTCCATGCCCGGATATCACTGGCCATGCTGTGGCAGCGGCAGGCGAAACCGGGGATTAACCAATGGGCCGGTGCCCGGTGTTGCCCGAAATGGCCTGCGCGTGTCGAGGCAGCGTCAGTCGGAAGTCGTGGAAAGTCCGGGCGGCAGCAACGATTCCGGCGTCGGCGCCTCCGTCGGCCCACGCGGCGCTCTCGTGGCGGGGGCAGGCCGCGCGGACGGGCGGCGCGGCGGCGCGCTCGTCGCAGAAGCCGGCGCGGGGGTGATCGCAGATGGAGATGCGGGGGGCGGCGCGAGATTGCCGACAGGGCCCGGATTGGCGCGTGCCAGCAAGTCCGACGCCGCCAGGGAAACGCCCGAGATCAGGCGCGGCTGCGTGTCAAGCGGGGGCAAGGCCTTGCCGCCGACCGAAACCTGAAGCGCGTCGGGACGCCCGGTGCGCAGCTGCAGTCCGGCGACGCCGGTGGGAGCGGTCCAGCTTTCGCCTCTTGCCAGTTCCTTCTGGAGCACCTGGGCGCCGGCGCCGTCGGTGACCTTGACCCAGACCTGGTCGCCCGTCGCCGTCAGCACGACCGGACCGGGAACGGGCGCGGGCGGCGGCGGTGCAGGCGCCGCGACCATCGGCGTGGCGGTGCCGCCGGGTGCATCCGTCTTTTCGGCGATGAGGTCGGGAAGCTGCCCCTCGGGCGAGAGGAAGCTGCTCCAGAACACCAGCAGCACGGCCACAACGACGACCACGCCCGCCGCAGCGAGCCAGGCAAGGCGCCGGGTCGGCACGCGCGCGGGATCGCCGGGCTCGAAACTCGGCGCGATCTCGGGACGTTCGGTCACTTCGCTGTCGAGCTGTTCGCGTACCTTGGCCGCGATGACGTTTTCGTTCAGGCCGACCGCGCGGGCATAGGCGCGCGCGAAGCCTACCGCATACGTTCGCGCCGCGAGGTCGCCCAGGCGGTCCTCCTCGATCGCGAGCAGATGGCGTTCGGCGACCTTGGTCTTCGACGCGATGTCGGCACGGCTGAGCCCGGCGGCCTCACGAGCCGCACACAGCTGGCTTCCGACGCTTTGCGGCGCGGGCGCGCGACCCTGGGATTCGACGTTTTCCATTCCGCTCCAAAAGCGATGTGTGTGTTGCGACCTGACCTTGGCCTAACCAAACCGTCTGACGCTGCAAAGTCAATCAGTCCGCAGTCAATCGCCTGAAAATTCTGCGTTCAACCCGGTCCGCAAGCGATTGCCGGCGCATCGGCCCGGATTTCGGACTCAATCGACGTGAATGTCCCGCGCCGCCGCCCAGGCGACCATCGCCGCGCGCATGTCTGCCGGCGGCGCGTCCATCCAGGCATCCATGGCGCGGGTGATCTCGCCGAGATCGACCTTGCCCACCAGTTCCTTGATCGGCCCCACCGCCGCCGGGGTGATCGACATGCGCCGGATACCCAGCCCCAGCAGCGCCAGCGCCTCAAGCCGGCGCCCGCCCATCTCGCCGCAGACGCTGATGTCCACGCCGGTGCCGTCGAGCGTGCGCACGACCCGGCGCAGAAAGCGCAGGATCGCCGGGCTCAGCCAGTCGTAACGCTCGGCCAGCTTGGGGTTCGAGCGGTCTGCCGCGAACAGGAACTGCGTGAGATCGTTGGTGCCGATCGACAGGAACGCGATCTTCGGTGCCAGCAGGTCGAGCTGTTCGGCAAGCGCGGGCACTTCGAGCATGACGCCATAGCGGATCGCCTCGGGCAGCACCTTCTTGCGCTTGCGCAGGTAGTCGAGCTGGCTGTCGAACACCGCCTTGGCGGCGTCGAACTCCCACGGCTCGGCGACCATCGGGAACATGACGTTGAGCTTGCGCCCGGCGGCGGCCTCCAGCAGCGAGCGCGCCTGGACCTTGAGCAGCCCGTCGCGTTCGAGCGCGACGCGCAAGGCGCGCCAGCCCATCGCCGGGTTCTCCTCGCCCTCGCCGTCATCGTGGCGCAGGTACGGGAGTGTCTTGTCGCCGCCGATGTCGACCGTGCGGAACACCACCGGACGATCCCCCGCCGCGTCGAGCACGTCGCGGTAGAGGCGGGTCTGCTTCTCGCGCTGGGGCAGCGTGGCCGAGACGAGGAACTGGAACTCGGTCCGAAACAGGCCGATGCCGTCCGCGCCGGTCAGGTTGAGGTTGACGACGTCGTCGCGCAGCCCCGCGTTGATCATCACGTTGATGCGGGTGCCGTCGAGCGTGGTCGGCTGCACGTCGCGCATGCCCGCATAGATGGCCTGGCGTTCGCGGCTCTTGGCGAAGCGCGCGTCGAACGCCTCGAGCGAGCCGGTCGAGGGGCGCACCGTGCAGGTGGCCTGGTCGGCGTCGAGCAGCAGCTGGTCGCCCTCGCGCACGGCGCCGCGCAGGCCCCGCACGCGGCCGAGCACCGGCACGCCCATGGCGCGCGCGACGATGACGACATGGCTGGTGAGCGAGCCTTCCTCGAGCACCACGCCCTTCAGCCGCCGCCGGTCGTATTCGAGGAGTTCGGCAGGACCGAGGTTGCGCGCGATCAGGATCGCGTCGTTCCTCAGGCCCATCGACGCCGCGGTGCCCAGCTGGCCCGAGACGATCCGCAGCAGGCGGTTCGCGAGGTCCTCGAGGTCGTGCATGCGGTCGGCGAGCAGGGGATCATCGATCTGGCGCATGCGCATGCGAGTGCGCTGCTGCACGCGCTCGATCGCCGCCTCGGCAGTGAGACCGCTGTCGATCGCCTCGTTGATGCGGCGCGTCCAGCCCTCGTCGTAGGCGAACATGCGGTAGGTCTCGAGCACTTCCTCGTGCTCGCCGCCGACGCCGAACTCGGCCTGGCTCGACATGCGGTCGATCTGTTCGCGCATCCGGTCGAAGGCCATGATGACGCGCTGGCGTTCGGCCTCGGTATCCTCGGCGACGACGTGCTCGATGGTGACGCGGGGCTGGTGGTACACCGCCACGCCCAGGGCGAGGCCCTTGACCAACGTCAGGCCGTTGAGCTGGACCGGCCCGGTCTGCCCGGCGCCGGCGGCCCCTGCGCCCTCCTCGTCGACAAGGTCGGCATTAGTGATGAGTTCCGAGAGGACCATCGCCACCGTCTGCAGCGCCTCGATCTCGATTTCCTCGTATCGGCGCGGCTCGACATGCTGGACGCAGAGCACGCCCACGGCGCGTTCGCGGCGCACGATGGGGACGCCGGCGAAGGAGTGATACTTGTCCTCGCCCGTTTCGGGGCGATACGAGAAGTCGGGATGCGCCGCCGCTTCGGCGAGGTTGAGCGTACCGGTCTGGTCGGCGATGGTGCCGACGAGCCCTTCGCCCACGGCCATGCGGGTGACGTGAACGGCTTCCTGGGCGAGTCCGCGCGTGGCGAAAAGTTCGAGCATGCCTTCGCGCAGGAGGTAGATCGAACAGACCTCGCTATCGAGGCTTTCGCCGATCACTTCGACCACGTTGTTCAGCTTGGACTGCGCATTGCTGCGCGAGGCCATCACCTCGTGCAGGCGGGTAAGGATGGTTCGGGCTGCTTCGACGGCTCCGCTGGTCATGCCCTATGCCTAACGCAAAGCGATCGCTTTGGGAACGCAACGGATGCCGCCGAATCAGCTTATGTGGGTGATATCGGAATCTCCGGTTCGACCGGTGGATTTCTTCGGTGGGCGAATGCCCGACGGCGAATTATCCGAGGCCCAGATCGGCGGTCAGAACCGTCCGATCTCCTCCTTGAGCCTGAGCTTTCGCTTCTTGAGGGACTGGACCACCGCAGCATCAGGAACCGGTCGACTCATTTCCTCGTGGATCTGCCGATCGATGCCGGCATGCTTGAGCTGAAGGGCGCTGACGTGCGAACTATCCATGGACGGTTCCTCCTCTTGGACCGGACCCCGGCGGAAGAGCTAAATGGCGAGTGACCCGAATTGGCGACTCGGCTTCGATGATCCGGCGCAAAACCAAAGGAACCACATTCGGCCGACCTTGCGAAGACTCGTATTGCTTCATATCGGTGAATCGCGTGAATCCTGCGTCCGGCAGGATTCGGCCGCGCTCTGCCCACCGCAGCGCACGGACGGTCGCACCGGCGCGTATTTTTGAGCAAGGAATTCCGGTTTGACCGAAGAGGAAATGCGCAAGCGCCTCGAAATCCTGAAGATCGAGCACCGCGACCTCGACGCGGCGATCGACGCGCTGCTGGCCGCCGGGTCGGGCGACCAGTTGCAGATCGCACGCCTCAAGAAGCGCAAGCTGCGCCTGAAGGACCAGATCATGCAGATCGGCGACTACCTCATTCCCGATATCATCGCCTGACCTGTTCTCTCGATTACGGCTCTCGCTCTGCGCCCAAATGCTTGAAAAGCCGGAATTTGCGCCATTTCACCGCAATCCCGGCGAGCATTCTTCCATCGCCAGGCGTACCGATCGGGGACAGAAGAATTTTTGCGCGGGAATTTGGCCGGGAGGCAGTTGCGGGCGAGTCGCGCTTCGGAAATATGAGCGCTTCATGTCCGCATCCTGCACCATCAATCCGCGCATCGTCGAAGCGCTTTATTGCGAGGCACTGGTCCTGTCGGACGAAGTGCGCGGCGCCTTCACCCTGTCCGGCCGCCGCGACCGCCTGAGCCGGGAAGACGACCTCGCCCGCATCGCGCTGTCGAGCGAGGGCCTGCGCACGACCACGCGGATGATGCATGCCATCGCCTGGCTGCTCAATCACCGCGCCTACTTCACCGGCGAAATCAACGAGCTGCAGCTCAACCGCCATGGCCGCCTCTCGCCCGACATGCGCGAGTCGGACCCTGTGCAGATCGCCCTGCTCGATCCTGCGACGGCGCAGTTAGTCGAGGCCACCCGCCGCTTCTACGAGCGCCTGCTGCGGCTCGACGAAGCCTGGTGCCGGGCCGCACCGGTCGCCCAGAGCGCCATCGAACGCCTGCGCGAACGGATCGAAGGACGGCTGGCCAGCTAGACGCAACCTCGACACGCCGCGCTCCACACCCCATATCGCCCGCATGGACGCACCCACCCAGATCGACCGCCCCTACACCGTGGCCGAACGTGTCGGCCCACTGGTCAGGCGCGTGCTGGCGCGCAACCCTTCGCCTTTCACATACACCGGGACCCAGACCTACCTGGTGGGCGACGGCGCCGAAGTGGCGGTGATAGACCCAGGCCCAGACGAGCCCGAGCACATCGCCGCGCTGGTCGAGGCGATCGGCGATGCCCGCGTCGTCGCGATTTCCTGCACCCATACCCACCGTGACCATTCGCCCGCAGCCGGGCCGCTGAAAGCGCTCACCGGCGCGCCGATCGTCGGCTGCGCGGCGCTGGTGCTCGACGACGACGGCCCGCGCGCCGACGCCTCGTTCGACCCCGGCTATACGCCCGACCGCGTGCTGGCCGATGGCGAGGCGCTCCATGGGGAGGGCTGGACGCTGCGCGCGGTGGCGACGCCGGGGCATACCTCGAACCACCTGTGCTTCGCGCTGGAAGAGACCGGGGCACTGTTCACCGGCGATCACGTCATGGGCTGGTCGACCAGCGTCGTCTCGCCGCCGGACGGCGACATGACCGCCTACATGGCCAGCCTCGCCCGTCTCTACGATCGCGAGCAGGACAGCGTCTACTATCCTGCCCACGGACCCGAGGTCACCAAGCCGCGCCAGCTCGTGCGCGGGATGATCGGCCACCGCCGCCAGCGCGAGCGGCAGATCCTGCGCCAGATCGAATCGGGCGTACGCACGATCACCGGGATGGTGCCGCTGATGTACAAGGGCGTCGACGAACGATTGTGGCCGGCAGCGGGCCGTTCCGTACTGTCCCACCTGATCGACCTCGAAAAGCGTGGCATTACAGTGCGCTAT
Organism: Novosphingobium sp. GW821-FHT09E05; assembly: GCF_059416165.1. Taxonomy (NCBI): domain Bacteria; kingdom Pseudomonadati; phylum Pseudomonadota; class Alphaproteobacteria; order Sphingomonadales; family Sphingomonadaceae; genus Novosphingobium; species Novosphingobium sp. GW821-FHT09E05. Next base: position 366,239 of record NZ_JBWKOQ010000001.1, on the reverse strand, counting down.
GAAGACGAGTGGGAACTCGTCGCCGCGAATTAGGCGTTCGTCGACTACTGTTGGCATAAATACACCGAACGAATTACTGTCCGCCACCATCACAGGGCGGAGGATAATTCATGGCGACCATGGCCGGTGCACAGGCGGTGCGGCTCTCGTTCTGGGCAAAGATGACGATCGGCATCAGTGCCTTCATCATCTTCGGCTTCGCGCAGTTCGCGCTGCGGGGCTTCGTGCCTTACACGCAGGTGCCGCTGATCTTCCACCTGCACGGCATGACGATGCTCGCCTGGCTGGGGCTGCTGTGTACGCAATCGGTGCTGGCCGGGCGCGGGATCGGCCTCGAAATCCACCGCCGGCTCGGCTGGGCGAGCGTCGCCATGGTGCCGCTCATCATGGTGCTCGCCAGCCTGACCTGCCTGACAGCGCTCAAGGCGGGGTTCTTTCCGCCCTTCTTCACGGCGGCCTATTTCCTTGCGCTCGTCCATGTCGGCGTAGTGGTCTTCGCGGTGCTGGTAGCGTCGGCCATCGCCCGGCGCAGGGAGGCGGACTGGCACAAGCGGCTGATTATCGGCTCGACGATCCTCATCATGGAACCTGCGCTCGGCCGGGTCCTGCCGATGCCGCTCATCATGCCGTGGGGCGAATGGCTGGGCATGGCGGTCCAACTTGGCGTCGCCCTGCTGGTCGTGGGCCATGACCGCCGGGCGCTGGGCCATGTCCATCCGGCGACGGTCGCGTCGATGATGGCGATCGTGGTCGCCCACGGGCTTGTCGAACTTCTGGCCGTCACCCCGTGGTGGATCGCCTTCGCGGCACAGTTCACCGCCTGACATTTTCCCCTTGGGTCCGCGCGCGCGCGTCCCTAGATAGGCCCCGCCGAGGCGCAAGGACCGCGGCCCGCGACCAGAGGGAATGCCATGACCGTAATGCCCGCCGATCTTTCCGGCATCGACGTGCGCGCCGAGATCGAGCGGCTGCGCAAGGAACGCAACGCGGTCATCCTCGCCCATTACTACCAGAAGCCCGAACTGCAGGACCTCGCCGACTTCGTGGGCGACAGCCTCGAACTCAGCCGCAAGGCCGCCGAGACCGACGCCGACGTCATCGCCTTCTGCGGCGTCAAGTTCATGGCCGACACCGCCAAGATCCTCTCGCCGAACAAGATCGTCGTGCTGCCCGACCTCGACGCCGGGTGCAGCCTGGAAGATTCGTGCCCGCCCGAGAAGTTCAAGGCCTTCCGCGAGGCGCACCCCGACCACATCGCGCTGACCTACATCAACTGCTCGACCGAGGTGAAGGCGCTGTCCGACGTGATCGTCACCAGCTCCAGCGCCGAGACGATCCTCCAGCAGATCCCGCGCGACCAGAAGATCATCTTCGGCCCCGACCGGCACCTGGGCGGCTACCTCAGCCGCAAGTTCGACCGCGAGATGCTGCTGTGGCCGGGCGTGTGCATCGTCCACGAGGCGTTCAGCGAGACCGAGCTGCTCAAGCTCAAGGCCCAGCACCCCGGCGCGCCGATCGCCGCGCACCCGGAATGCCCGCCGACGATCGTCGACCACGCGGACTACGTCGGCTCGACGAGCGGCATCCTGCAGTACGCCAAGACGATGCCCGGCGACACGCTGATCGTCGCCACCGAGCCGCACATCATCCACCAGATGGAACTCGCGATCCCGGACAAGACCTTCATCGGCGCGCCCGGCGCGGACGGCAACTGCAACTGCAACATCTGCCCCTACATGGCGCTCAACACGCTGGAAAAGCTCTACCTCGCCCTGCGCGACCTCGAGCCGCGCGTGGAGATCGAGGAAGGCCTGCGCCTCGCGGCGAAGAAGAGCCTCGACCGGATGCTGGAGATGGCCAGCGGCACGATCGGCAAGGGTGATTTGGGAGCGCGCTAGGCCGTCGAAGGCGCGGCCGGTTCCGCCGGCTGCGCCATCACCCTGCGCACCATCTCGGGCTCCGCCTCGATGACCCGGAGGTAGGCGCGGACGGCCGGCGGGGGCATATGGCGGGCAAGTTCATATTGCCGCAGGTTGGCGACGGGAATGCCGAAGGCGCCGGCGAACTCGGCCTGGCTCATACCGAGGCAATGCCGCAGGATGCGGAAACGACGGCCCATATGGGCGCGTTCTAGCCCGGCGACGCTGACGTCGCGGTCTTCCGGATCATTCGGGTCCGCCGGAATGGCGATCGTAGTCTCTTTGTTCACCTGCGTTGCTCCTCCGGACGGAGATCAATCGAACACGTTCGCCGCGCCAGACGTGGACGATAGTGTAGAGCTTTCCCTCGACACGCCCCACCGCTTTCCAACGCTCTTCTTCATCGCCGAGGCGGACTGTCGGTGTAAACACATGAAACGGATCGTCAAAAACCCGCGTCCCGAACGCCAGTGGCAGCCCGTGCTTCAACCGGTTGGCTGCGTCCTTGGCGGGATCGAACTCGAACTCCATCGCCCATGACTATGTGAATCACACATAGCACGGCGAGTTAAAGTCCGTCCATCGCGGACGCGTCCGCAACGGACCCCGCCCCTACCCCCGCGCCGCCTGGCGCGCCCACGAGACGATCGCGCTGCCCGGCATGGCGCCCGACTGGCGGGCGATCTCGCGGCCCTTGCGCAGCAGGATCAGCGTCGGGATCGAGCGGATCGCGTAGCGCCCGGCAATCGCGCTTTCCGCCTCGGTGTCGAGCTTGCCGAGGCGCATTTCCGGCTCCAGCTGCGCGGCGGCGGCGTTGAAGGCCGGGGCCATCTGCAGGCACGGCCCGCACCACGAGGCCCAGAAGTCGACCAGCAGCGGCAGGTCGCTCTTCCCTGCGTGGACGTCGAAGTTGGCCGCCGTCAGCGTGACGGGCGCGGCGGCGAACAGTGGCTTCCGACACTTCCCGCAGGTCCCGCCCGCGCCCAGCCGCCCGGTCGGCACACGGTTGGAGGTCGTGCAGGTCGGGCACACGACGATCACGCTGTCTGGGGTCATGGCATCGTCTCCTTTGCGCCTATCTGGGGACCGGGCGCCGATAGGTGAAGGTCAGACCGCGACTTCCCGCCACTCGCCCGGCGCCAGTCCCTCCAGCGTCCAGTCGCCGATGCGCCAGCGCACGAGGCGCAGCGTCGGGTGGCCGACGGCGGCGGTCATACGCCGGACCTGGCGGTTGCGGCCTTCCTGGATGGTGAGTTCGATCCAGCAGTCGGGCACGCTCTTGCGGAAGCGCACCGGCGGAGTGCGCGGCCAGAGGTCGGGTGCGTCGATACGGGCAGCCTTCGCGCGCAGGGTCGGGCCGTCGTTGAGCACGACGCCGCTGCACAAGGCCGCGATCGCCGCCTCGTCGGGCTCGCCCTCGACCTGCGCGAGGTAGGTCTTGGCGGTCTTGTACTTCGGGTCGGCGATGCGGGACTGCAAGCGCCCGTCGTCGGTCAGCAGCATCAGGCCTTCGCTGTCGCGGTCGAGCCGCCCGGCGGGATAGACGCCCGGCACCTGGATGAAGTCCGACAGCGTCGCGCGCGGGCTGGGCGATTTCACGTCGGTGAACTGGGAGAGTACCTCGAACGGCTTGTTGAAGAGAACCAGTCGCGCCATGATTCAGGCCTTTGCTGCGGGTTTGTCGCCGGCCTTGGCCAGCATCAGGGCGGCGGCGAGCAGCACCATGCCGATCACGTCGGTCACGCTCAGCGTCTCGCCGAAGGCGAGCCAGCCGACCGTCGCGGTGAGCGCCGGCTGCGTCATCAGCGCCAGGCCGATGATCAGCGGGGTGAAGTGCCGCAGCGAATAGATCAGGAAGCCCTGCCCGATGAGCTGGCTGGAAATGGCCAGCGCGACCAGCGGCGTCCAGTTGTGCGGCCAGATCGTCTCGCCCAGCAGGACCGCGACGAGCAGCATGACGGGCGCGCTCGCAGCGGTCGAGACGGCCAGCAGCGAGTATTGCCCCAGCCGCTCGCGCGCGCCGTTGAGCATGATGAGGTAGACGGCATAGAACAGCCCCCCGAGCACGCAGAACAGGTCGCCGACGAGGTTGTCGTGGCTGATTTCCAGCGAGCCGCCCATCAGCAATCCCGCACCGCACAGCGCGGCGAAGATCGCGGCGATCTCCAGCACGCGCGGCGCCCGGTGCGCGACGAAGAGGCCCCACACCATCACGACCAGGCTGCCCGAATTGCCGAACAGCGAGGCGTTGCCCAGCTTGGTGCGCACGATGCCGAAGTGCCAGGCGGCGAGGTCCAGCGCGAAGAACACGCCGGCCCCGATCACCAGCAAGACGAGGCCCGGCGCCATGCGCCGCTGTGCCGCCGGCTCACGCGTGGCGAGCAGCGCCAGCACCGGCAGCGCCAATGTAAGGCGCCAGAACCCGGCGGCGACGGGCCCGGTGTCGGAGAGACGGACGAACCACGCCCCCAGCGCCAGCGCGACGTTGGCGGCGAGCAGCGCCAACAGGTGGCGCGGCGTCCAGTCGTGGCCGGGAGTGGCGGCAGGCGGGGCGGCGGTGGTCGTACTCATCGCCGCCTCGTAGCGGCATGCCCCGCCCGGCGCACCTGCTTATTGGCGGTTGGATTGACGCAGCGCGCTTCTCCCGCCCCGGCACGGCCCCCTCTTTCTTCATCCCCGCGAAGGCGGGGACCCAACTGATGACCGGGCAACACGGCAGCGCATCAGATGGGCTCCCGCCTGCGCGGGAATGACGAAGGTGGGAAGGTTACTCCGGCGTCGCCAGGCTCCCCTCGCCCCGCGTCTTCCACAAAGACCACATCACCCCGCCCGCGATCAGCGCCAGCGTCACGCCAAGGCTCAGGAGCGGCGGGAACTTGGCCCCGCCCATCGCGAAGTCGGCGATCAGGATCTTGCCGCCGATGAACACCAGCACCAGCGCCAGCGCGTACTTCAGGTATTCGAACCGGTGCACCATCGCCGCCAGCGCAAAGTAGAGCGCGCGCAGGCCCAGGATCGCCATGATGTTCGAGGTGTAGACGATGAAGGTATCGGTGGTGATCGAGAAGATCGCCGGCACCGAATCCACCGCGAAGACGAGGTCGGCGAGGTTGATGACCACCAGCGCCAGGAACAGCGGGGTCGCCGCCCAGACCAGCTTGCCTTTGGCGTCAGTCTCACGCACGAAGAAATGTTGCTCGTGATGGGCCTTGGTCACGCGCATGTGGCGCGATATCCAGCGGATTGCAGCGTTGTTGCCAATGTCGGGATCGTGATCGCCGGCAAACAGCATCTTCACGCCGGTGTAGATCAGGAAGGCCGCAAACAGGTACATGACCCAATGCGCGTTGGCGACCAAGGCCGCGCCTCCCGCGATCATCAGACCGCGCAGCACGATCACCGCGAGGATGCCCCAGAGCAGCGCGCGGTACTGGTAGCGGGGCGCGATCGCGAAGAAGCCGAAGATCATCGAGATCACGAACACATTGTCGATCGAGAGCGCCTTCTCGATGAAGTAGCCGGTGTAGTAGTCGATCGCGGGCGCGGAGCCCTTGGCCCACCATATCCACGCGCCGAAGACCATGGCGATGGTGATGTAGAAGACCGAAAGCTTCAGCGATTCGGCGATGCCCATCTCGCGGTCGTCCTTGTGCAGGACGCCGAGGTCGAAGGCGGTGAGCAGCAGCACGACGGCGGCGAAAGCCAGCCAGAACCATGCTGGGGTGCCGAGCCAGTCGGCGAAGAGGAATTCCATGATGTGTCGCCCTAGCCGGGGGAAAACAGATGCGCCGGCGCGCCAGGCAAGAACCTCGGCGCGCAGCCGTCAGGTTATGAAATCAGAACGCGGGGGTGCCGGCCCACTGCCGCGAAGGCAGCAGCGAGGCGAGGCGCGCTCTCAGTTCGAGTTTGCGTTTTCTCAACCAGGCGATCTCGAGCGGATCGACGAAGCGCCGGGTCCTGGCGCTCTGGATCAGGGTGTCGAGCTTCTGGGTGCGCTCGAGCAGTCGGAACATGCGGTCGGTCATTTCAAATCCCTATCGAACTTGAGTTCGGTTCGATCGGATGAGCGCGGGGGAGGTTGCGTGACGAATCAATGCCGAGGCGTAAGGGACGTCTGGAACCTGCACCGGTTTCACCCGATGCGGTCCGACATCACGAGGCGCAAGATGATCCTGCGCCGCGCCAGAGGGGCCCGGCCCGCACGGCCTAGATACGCGCGGTCGGGCTGGATTTCAAGATCGCAGCCAAATCGTCGCTTCCACCGGACCGCCCGGATCACCGTTTTGCGACAACGCACGCCGCGAAGGGAATTGACGACGGGCCGATGAATGATATTAAAGTGATATCACTTTTCGAGAGGGGTTCCGCCGATGTCCGATTCGCATCTGCCCATCAACGCCAGCCGGGAGCACCTGGCCTCCACACGCAGCGGCTATGTCATGCTCGTCGTGTTCCTGGCGCTGCTGGTGGCGATCGTCGCCGCCGTTGTCAGCCTGGCGTCGAGCAGCAACCCCGCGCCCGGCACGATCCTGGCCTTTTTGTGCTTCCTGCTGCCCGCCACCATCGTCCAGGTGCTGATCGCCTCGGGCTTCTACATGATCCAGCCCAACCAGGCCGCCGCCGTGACGCTGTTCGGCAGCTATCGCGGGACCGACCGCACCACCGGACTGCGCTGGGTCTGGCCGTGGATGGGCAAGACCAAGATATTCGTGCGCGCCAACAACGTCGTTTCGGAAAAGCTCAAGGTCAACGACCTGCGCGGCAACCCGATCGAGATCGCCACCCAGGTCGTCTGGCGCGTCTTCGACACCGCGCAGGCGCTCTACGACGTCGATGACTACCGGACCTTCGTGAACGTCCAGATCGAATCTGCGGTCCGCTCGATCGGCGCGCGCTATGCCTACGACGACGTCGAGGATGCCGAGATCACGCTGCGCGGCAGCCACACCCAGGTGAACGCCGAACTGCGCACCGAACTGATCGAGCGTCTGCGGGTGGCCGGCCTGACGGTCGACGAATGCGGCCTTACCCACCTCGCCTACGCGCCCGAGATCGCCGGCGCCATGCTCCGCCGCCAGCAGGCCGAAGCGGTTATCGCCGCGCGGCGCAAGCTGGTGGAGGGCGCCGTCTCGATGGTCGAGATGGCGCTGGCCCAGCTCTCGGAAAAGAACGTGGTCGAACTCGACGACGAGCGCCGCGCATCGATGGTCTCGAACCTCATGGTCGTGCTCTGCGGCGAGCGCGAGGCGCAGCCGGTCATCAACGCCGGCACGCTCTACTCGTAAGGCGCTTATGGCGAGCCCCGGCAAGAAGGCCTTCGCGCTCCGTCTCGATCCGGCGCTGCATGCAGCGCTGGAGCGGACGGCGGCGGCCGACTTCCGCTCGGTCAACGCGCAAGTCGAAGTGCTCCTGCGCGAGGCGCTCGCCCGGCGGGGGGTGAAGCTGGAGACCGGCGAACCTGCACGGCGGGGACGCCCTCCCAAGGAGGATTGATCTATGCTCCACAAGATCACCGAGGAAGGGGCGTGGTTCGCCCCCAAGCGTTACGGATATGGCGCTGGCCTGCCGATCAGGCGGGAGGGGTGGCTGCTGCTCGCAAGCTACGTCGCCGCGCTGGCAGGCATCGCCATGCTCGACCGTACCGGCCATGGCGGCGCCCGGTGGGCGGCCCTCGTCCTGTTCCTGTTCGTGACGGCCCTGTTTACGGTGGTCGCCGCCAGACGCACACGAGGCGGCTGGAAATGGCGCTGGGGCGAGAAGGAATAGCGCGGAGACTGTCCCTGCGCGGGACGCCGCCGAAGCGTTTACCCCTTAGCCGATAATGCGCGCTAACCTGCCAGAATGACCCGGCTTTCCCGACTCGCCTTCGCCTCGGCGGCACTGCTCGCCGCCGTTCCCGCCGCCTCGACGCTGGCCCAGAGCACAGCTCCGGAGGCACCCTATACCGTGGTCGAGAGCGGGCGCACCTTCGCCCGCCTGCAGGACGCGGTCGACGCGATCGGCGAGGGGCGCGGAACCATCCGCTTCGCCTCGATGCGCTTCGCCGACTGCGCGATCCAGGGTTCTGGCGATGTGACCTACCAGGCGGCGGTCCCCGGCCAGTCGGTGCTCGACGGCGTCGCCTGCGAGAACAAGGGCGCTCTGGTCCTGCGCGGCCGCTCGGCCCGGGTCGAAGGCCTCGTCTTCGCCAACATCCGCGTGGACGACAAGAACGGCGCCGGCATCCGGCTCGAACACGGCAACCTCGCGGTGGGCCAGAGCTGGTTCCGCGACAGCGAACAGGGCATCCTTTCGGCCGACGATCCCGCCAGCACGATCACCATCGACAAGTCCACCTTCACCCGGCTCGGCACCTGCGAGGGTTCGGGGTGCGCGCATTCGCTCTACATCGGCAACTACGGCGCCCTGACCGTGACGCGCAGCCGCTTCGAGGCGGGCACCGGCGGCCACTACGCCAAGACCCGCGCCGAGAAGGTCGCCATCCTCAACTGCAGCTTCGACGATTCGCGCGGCCGCTCGACCAACTACATGATCGACCTCGCCGACGGCGCCACCGGCGAAATCTCGGGCAACTGGTTCGTGCAGGGCCGCGACAAGGAGAACTACTCCGCCTTCATCGCGGTCGCCGCCGAACACCGCAACCACACCTCGGGCGGCCTGGTGATCGAGGACAACGACGCCCGCTTCGCGCCGGGCATCGACCGCCGCAGCGCCTTCGTCGCCGACTGGTCGGGCGACGCGGTGAAGCTGGGTGCGAACACTCTGGGCACCGGACTGGTCCGCTACGAAAAGCGCTGAGGACGGAGGGGCGGGGCGCCCTGAGACCGCCAGAACAAGCTCCATCGACACTGATCCGTCTGGCGCGCGGGCTCTGGCTTCCTTCGACCGTGCGCCTTGCGCGAGAGGAGCGTCATCCCCGCCTTCGCGGGGATGACGGCATAAAAGGATTACGGTATGGGCACGGCTCCGGCCAGGTCTGCCCCCCACTCGTCACCATGAGGCGTCACGCGATCGAACCCGCACCCGACGGACCGACAGTCCCTTGCCAGCGCCGCCCCCGATCCCTAGCTCTGCCCTGATGGCTTCCGCCCCCGCCTGGCTTGCGCGCATGCGTATCTGGTCCCTGCTCCTGCTCGCCGCGATCGGCCTGCAGGCGGCGGAGCCCATCCGCGCGCCGCTGGAGCGGATGCCGGGTTCGGCGTTCAGCGCGGCGACGCTCGATGTCGCATTGACCACAATGCGGCGGACGCAGGCCCAGCAGCTCGCACCCGCGCAGCCCTTGCCTGCCCCGCCCGCGGCCATGACGCTTCAGGACGCCGCCGCGGCGCCGCGCTTCGCACTCGCCCAGCCCGCACACCTGCGCCCCGAAGCACGCGGCCCTCCACCGCGCGCGCACCCCGCGCGCCTGCCCGACAGTACCGCACCTCCCATCGCCTGAATTCGGTCCCGACCCCAGGCGCGCCTTTGCGCACCTCGATCATTTCCGTTTTTCAGGACGATTATCCATGGCTAACCAACTCACCGGCACGCTTGACGCCGCTATCGACGGCCGTGCGCAGGCCACGACTCTGCTGGCCCGCTACCCCGACCTTTCCGAAACCGAACTCGGCGTGCTCCAGCACTGGTTCAAGCGCGTAGCAGGACCGCTCGACGTGGGCCTGCTCGCAAGCGATCCCGCGATCGCCGAGCAGTACCGGGCGTATCGCAAGGACCATCACGACCGCTTCTCGGCAAAGGACATCGCCATAGGCGCGCTGTTTGCCGCCATCGCCGCCTGCGTGGTCGGCATCATGATCATGATGGTGCCCTGACCGCGCGGGGCCGGGGCGCAGGCATTTCCCCCCGAACCTCGCCTGCGTCCCGGTTCCCCGCTCAGCCGAGCAGGTGGCCGGTCCGATCCCGCTTGGTGTCGAGATAGCGCGCGTTGTGGGGGTTGGCCGGCAGCTGGTGCGGCACCCTCTCGATCACCTCTACGCCGACGCCCTGCAAGGCCTCGACCTTGGCCGGGTTGTTGGTCATCAGCCGGATGCGCGAAACGCCAAGCAATTCGAGCATCCGCGCCGCGACCGGGAAGTCGCGCGCCTCGGTCGGTAGCCCGAGGCGGTTGTTGGCGTCGACCGTGTCGTAGCCCATGTCCTGCAGCCGGTAGGCGCGCAGCTTGTTGACGAGGCCGATGCCCCGCCCCTCCTGACGCAGGTAGAGCAGCACGCCCCAGCCGCCCTTCCCGGCCTCGTCCGCCATCGCCCGCAGCGCCGCGTCGAGCTGCGGCCCGCAGTCGCACTTGAGGCTGCCGAGGATGTCGCCGGTCAGGCATTCGGAATGGAGCCGCACCAGCGGCGGCCGGTCGCCGTCCTGGGTGCCGATTACGAGCGCGACATGCTCGCGCAGGTCGTCGAGCGCGCGGAAGGCGACGATTTCGGCATTCTCGGCCGCCGCGACCGGCAGGTGGGCGCGGCTGGCGATGCGCAAGTGCCGGGTGTCCTTCCACTCGGCGAGATCGGCGGGCGAGACGTCCTGTATTTCCCCGTCGAGACCCGGAGCGACGAGGAAGGCCGGGAGGATGCCGGCGAGGCGCGCCAGTTCCATAGCCGTGCGCGCGGACGCGAGGTCGTCGATTTGCTGGGCGGCGAACGGCCCCTTCATCGGCCAGGCTAGGTCGAGCGCCGGGTCGCCGACGGTACGCGCGGTGTCGAGGTCGAAGGGCTCGGCCGCGCGGATCAGCACCGGGGCCTCGGGCACCGCGGCCTCGCGCTGGTTGGCAAGCTTGAGGGTCACCGCGCGCGCCGCCGAAATCAGCATCCGCGGCGCAGTCACACCCGGCGCGAAGGCGGTTTCCGCCGGCAGCAGCACGTCGCCGCCCGCGACGCGCACCGGCCAGCCGTGGCGCAGCGCGTCGAGCGCCAGCGCCACGCGGCGGGCGCCGGACGAGGGAAGCCCCGTGCTCAGAGATCGAACTCCGTGATCAGCGGGATGTGGTCGCTCGGCTGTTCCCAGCGCCGCGTTTCCTCGACGAAGTGGTGCCCGCGCGCCTGTGCGGACAGCTCGGGCGAGGCCCACATGTGGTCGAGGCGGCGGCCCTGATCCTTCTCGCGCCAGTAGCTGCGGTAGGACCACCAGGAGTAGTTGCGCTCGGGCGCCGGGATGAACTTGCGGCCCATGTCCTCCCACCCGTGCGCGTCCTGGAAGCGCTTCAGCGTCTCGACCTCGAGCGGGGTGTGGCTGACGACCTTGAGCAGCGCCTTGTGGTTGTAGACGTCCGATTCGAGCGGGGCGATGTTGAAGTCGCCCACGATAAGCGTCGGGCGGTCGATCTGGTCAGCCCAGCGGGTCATGCGTTCGAGGAAGTCCAGCTTCTGGCCGAACTTGGGGTTCACTTCGCGATCGGCCACGTCGCCGCCGGCGGGGATGTAGACGTTCTCGAGGATCATGCCCTGCCCCGGGCCCAGCAGCTCGACGCCGATGTGGCGGGCCTCGCCGTTGTCCTGCCAGTCGTGCTTCGAGAAGTCGCGGAACGGCACCTTCGAGACGGTGGCGACGCCGTGGTAGCCCTTCTGGCCGTGGATGGCGCGGTGGGTGTAGCCCAGCCGCTCGAACATCTCGTGCGGGAAGAGGGGTTCGGCGACCTTGATCTCCTGCAGGCACAGCACGTCGGGCGCCTGCTCGGTCAGGAGGCGCTCGACCTGATCGATGCGCAGGCGGACAGAGTTGATGTTCCAGGTGGCGATCTTCATGCGCGAGGCTTTAGGCATGGGCGGGGCGAAATGCCAGAGGGCGGGGACCTGCCGTCTCGCGTAAACCAAGGGTGCCCCTCCACCATCCTGCGGATGGTCCCCCTCCCCGAGCAAGCTCGGGGAGGAACCGCGAGCGACGTTTTGGATGGTCGGATTTTGCCTCAGCCCGGGATGGGGCAAAAGCCGGCCATCCAAACAGAAAACCCTCGAGCCGGGGGCAGAGGCTCGAGGGTTCCTGTAAGCGTTCGTCACGCTAGAGTATCAAAGCGGCCACTCAGGAGGCGCGGGCAACAGGGGGGAAACCCGCCTCAAAGCCGCTCTGACAAGTTCAATGTAGGTGCGATCGCCTTGCTGGCAAGTGAACGAAGTTCAGAAAACTGTCGCCGTTTGTCGCTTGGCAGGCACAACCCCCGACGAGTCGTTCCGCGCCATCGACGATCTCATCAGCGGCGGTTTTTGGGGCGCGGATCGTTCCAGCGGAAATCGTTGTCGGTGACGGGCACGCCGTAGCGCTGGTTGGACAGCGCGATGGTGGTGCGCTTGTTCTGCGAATCGAGCGCGACCCAGTAGGTCAGCTCCAGTCCGCCCGGCGCCGAGGGCTTGCGCTGGAAGATCAGGGTGATCACGCCGTACTCGGGATGCGAGCGGTCGCGGACCTCGATGCTGGTGACGTTCGGGTTGCCGGTCTGCAGAACCTTGCCGTACTTGGCCACGTCGCGCTTCGGGTCCAGCACCGCGCCGAGCGGGCTGTTGCTGATCGGCCAGCGCTGCACCTGGCGCACGCTGTAGTCGATGAACGTCAGCGCCTTGCCGTCGCCGACGATGAGCATGTTGGCGCTCTTTTCGTACTGGAAACGGATGCGGCCCGGGCGCTTGAGCGTCAGGACGCCGCGCACGGACTGGCCGGAGCGGTCGGTCTGGACGAAGTCCGCCTTCAGCGTGTCGATGGCGCGCAGCGCCTCGACGGCCTGGTCCAGCTGCTTCGCGTCCTCGGGGGATGCGGCAAGCGCGGGAGCGGCCGGAAGGAGGGCAGGAACGGAAAGCGCGGCCAAAGCGGCCGCGCCCACGCAGGATCGAAAGGTCTTGATGGTACGGTTCATGGCATCCCCATTGGGTTCACAGCCTTGAACCGACCGTGAACCTTACTTGATCTTGGCTTCCTTGAACTCGACGTGCTTGCGCACGACGGGATCGTACTTGGAGAAGCTCATCTTCTCGGTGGTGTTCCGCGGGTTCTTCTTCGTGACGTAGAAAAATCCGGTGTCGGCGGTCGAGACCAGACGGATCTTGACGGTTGCGGGCTTCGCCATGGCGGTTCCTGTACTCTCTAAGTTTCAGCCGCCCTGGCAGGCCGGCGTTTCGACAATACCACGAGGGCGACACCAACGCGCCGCCCCGTAAGGTTGCGCCCCTTGCTGGATATGCCCTCCGAAGTCAAGCCGCCGAGGCCGGTTCAGGGCAGCGGAAACGGCTTGATCGGCTCAAGAACGCCGAATTTCTCGCGCCTGGGCTTGGCCTCGAGCGGCGGCAGGACGAGTTCCGGGGCATCCTGCTCGGTGTCGGGTAGGCGGTCGAGCAGGTCGCGAATCAGGGTGAGTCGGCCGCGCTTCTGATCGTTGAAGTCGACCAGCGTCCACGGTGCGTGGGCGGTGTGGGTCGCCTCCAGCATGGCCTCGCGCGCCAGCGTATAGGCGTCGTACTTCTCGCGCGCGGCGATATCGATGGGCGAGAGCTTCCAGCGCTTGAGCGGGTCCGCGGCGCGTTCGGCGAGTCGTTCCTCCTGCTTCTCCTGATCGCAGGAGAGCCAGTACTTGAACAGCAGGATGCCATCGTCGACCAGCGCCTTCTCGAACAGCGGGGCGTGGTGGAGGAAGGCCTCGACCTGCGCCTGATCGGCGTAGCCCATGACTCGCTCCACCCCGGCCCGGTTGTACCACGAGCGGTCGAACAGCACGATCTCGCCCCGGGCCGGCAGATGCGGCACGTAGCGCTGGAAGTACCACTGCCCGCCCTCGCGCTCGCTCGGCGCGGCGAGCGCGACGACGTGGCACTGGCGCGGGTTGAGTTCGCCCGAGACGGCCTTGATCGCACCGCCCTTGCCGGCGGTGTCGCGCCCCTCGAACAGCACGACAATCCGCGCGCCGGTCTTCTGCGCCCAGCGCGCCATGCCGACGAGTTCCTCCTGCATCGGCTCGAGGAGCTTGTCGTAGTCCTTGCGATGCAGCCTGCTCACCGGTTCAACCCCGCGCCAGCAGCACCAGGGCAAGGATGCCGACGACGATGCGATACCAGGCGAAGGGCGCGAAGCCCGACTTGCTGACGAAGGCCATGAACGCCTTGATCACCACCAGCGCCACCACGAAGGAGACGAAGAAGCCGATGGCGATCTCGTTCCAGCCGACCACGCCGGTGCCCGCCATCAGGCCGTCGCCGTGCTTGATGAGTTCGAGCGTCGTGGCGCCGATCATCGTCGGCACGGCTAGGAAGAAGCTGAATTCGGCCGCGGTGCGCCGCTCGATGCCCATCGCCAGCGCGCCCATGATCGTCGCGCCCGAGCGGCTGACGCCCGGCACCATCGCCAGGCACTGCGCGAAGCCGACGCCGATGCACTGCTTCGCGGGCAGTTCCGCGACGCCGGTGAGCGGGCCGGGCTTGGCGACCTTCTCGATGCCGAGGATGGCGATGCCGCCGACGATCAGCGCCCAGGCGACCACCGAGGGCTGGCCGAGCAGCCCTTCGATCCAGTCGTTGAGCAGCAGGCCCAGCACCGCCGACGGGATGAATGCCAGCAGCACGTTGCGCACGAAGCGGATCGAGGTGGGATTGAGCTTCAGCAGCCCCATGCCCACCGCCCAGAACGTGCGCCAGAACTGCACGATCACCGCCAGGATCGCTCCGAGCTGGATGACGATGTTGAATGTCGACCATTGCGACGGGTCGAACCCGAACAGCTCGGTGGCCAGAATGAGGTGCCCGGTCGAGGAGACCGGCAGAAACTCGGTGAGGCCCTCGACAATGCCGAGGAGGATCGCGGTGAAGGTCAGGTCCATGAGACCGAGGTCATGCCGGACGGGCCGGGCAAGTCAAGCCGGTGGATGCTGCGCTGCGGGAATTTGACGCCAAGTTCCTCCCCGAGCTCGTCTCGGGGAGGAACGCAAGCTCACCAGATCCGCAGGCGATCCTTCGGCGCCAGATACAGCTTCTCGCCGGGCTTCACATCGAACGCCTTGTACCATTCGTCGAAGTTCCGGACGATACCGTTGATGCGGTACTGCGGCGGCGAGTGCGGGTCGATCACGAGGTACTGGCGCGCCTGCGCCTCGCGGACCTTCGAGCGCCAGACCTGCGCCCAGCCCATGAAGAAGCGCTGGTCGCCGGTGAAGCCGTCGATCACCGGGGATTCCTTGCCGTTCAGAGAGAGCTTGTAGGCGCGGTAGGCGAGGCTGAGACCGCCTAGGTCGCCGATGTTCTCGCCCATGGTCAGGCGGCCGTTGACGCAGGTCTTGCCCGCGTCAAACGGGCAGAGCGCGTCGTACTGCGCGGCGAGCGTGTCCTGCATCTTCTCGAACGCGGCCTTATCGGCGGGCGTCCACCAGTCGCGCAGGTTGCCGGTGCCATCGGACTTGGCGCCCTGGTCGTCGAAGCCGTGGCCCATCTCGTGGCCGATCACCGCGCCGATGCCGCCGTAGTTGACCGCCGGGTCGGCCGAGAGGTTGAAAAACGGCGGCTGCAGGATCGCGGCGGGGAAGACGATCTCGTTGAAGGTCGGGTTGTAGTAGGCGTTGACCGTCTCGGGCAGCATCCCCCACTCGGCGCGGTCCACCGGCTGGCCGATGCGGTTCATGTCGAAGGCCGACTGCCAGGCCCCGGCGGCGATGACGTTGCCGAGCGGCGCCGTCGCCGAGAACGTCAACCCGTCGTAAGTCTTGAAGGTGTCGGGCGCGCCGATCTTGGGCGTGAAGGCGTCGAGCTTGGCCTCGGCCTCGACGCGGGTCGCCGGGCTCATCCAGGCGAGTTCCTTGAGGTTGGACGCCATCGCCTTGCGCAGGTTGGCGACGAGGTCGGTCATCGCCGCCTTCTGCTCGGGCGGGAAGTACTTTCCGGCGTAGATCTTGCCGACCAGTTCACCGGCCATGCCCTCGACCGCGGCGATGCCGCGCTTCCAGCGGGCGCGCTGTTCGGGCTGGCCGGAGAGGGTCTGGCCGTAGAACGCGAAGGTCGCCTGATCGATGTCGGAGGGCAGGACTGCAGCATTGTCCTTGAGGAAGTGCGCGGCCATCCACGCCTGCCAGGTGGCGACGGGGACGGTGTCGATCAGCTTGACGACTTCGGGCATGCCGGGGCCGAACAGCGTCTGCGCCTTGGCCGCGTCGATGCGGGCGGTCTTCAACTCCTCCTCCGAAGGGGGCATCTCGCCGACCAGCACGTAGCTGGCCTTGCCCGCGCCGACCGAGTCGATGAAGGCGCGCACCACGCCGGGCGAGCCCATCGCTTCGAACTCGGCGGCGGTCAGCCGGTTGTAGGTGAGGTCGCGGTTGCGGGCACCCGCGCGGTCCCAGTCGGATTGGGCGATCCAGGTCTCCAGCGAGAGCACGGCGCGGGCGGCGCCCTCGGGGTCCGCGTATCCCGCCTTGCCGAGAACGAAGGCCAGGTAGGCCTTGTACTTCTCGCGGATATCGCGCGAACGCTCGTCGGTCTTCAGGTAATAGTCGCGGTCGGGCAGGCCCAGGCCAGTGATATTGGCATTGAGCGCGTAAGTGTCGCTCTTCTTCTCGTCGGCATCGACGTAGAGGCCGATCGGCGAGGCGAAGCCGGGCTGCCCGAACAGGCGGGCAAGGTCGGCCGGGGTCTTCGCGGCATAGATCTTGTCGAGGTATGGGCGCGCGGGGGCGAGGCCGGCCGCGTTGATCGCATCGGTATCCATGAACGCCTTGTACGCGGCGGCGATCCGCGCGCCGTCGCTGCCCGGGGCAGGGCTGGAGGCGACGAGTTCGTCCATGATCGCGTGGACGCGCGTTTCGGACAGGTCGTTCAGCTCAAGGAACGAGCCCCACCGGGTGCGGTCGGCGGGGAGTTCGACGGTCTTGTTCCACGTCCCGTTGACGTAGGCGTCGAAGTCGTCGCCCGGCTTGACCGAGGGGTCGATCCACTGCGTCTGGACGCCAAACTTGCCCCAGTCAGAGGAAGGCGCGAGCGAGGGCGCCGCGGCGACCGGGGCAGCGTCCTGCGCCAGCGCGGGCGCGGCGAGGCTCAGGGCGAGAAGGGAAACAGCGGCGCGCGATGCGAGCGCCTTGCCGGAGAAGCGGGGCATGTCCTGACCTTTTTGATGAGTGTGCGACAGGCATTTCTGCGGGGATCGAATGCCCCCTGATGACGCGCAACATAATTGCAACATCGCGCAATGCCAGCCGAAAATGGCCCGGATCGGGGGGTGCCGGTGCGTCGGCGCAAAGTCCCTCAGCCCAGCGGGATGACCGGCGGACTGTCGAACTGCAGCGAGGCGAGCCGCGCATAGAGCCCCCCGGCCCGGCTCAGGCTGTCGTGGGTGCCCTGCTCGACGATCCGGCCGCCGTCCATGACGACGATGCGGTCGGCCTGGCGCACGGTGGCGAGGCGGTGGGCGATGACCAGCGTGGTGCGGTCGGCCATGAGGTGGTCGAGCGCGTCCTGGACCAGCCGCTCGCTCTCGGCGTCGAGCGCGCTGGTCGCTTCGTCGAGCAGCAGGATCGGGGCGTTGCGCAGCAGGGCGCGGGCGATGGCGATGCGCTGGCGCTGGCCGCCCGACAGGCGCCCGCCGTCTTCGCCGAGGAAGGTGTCGAGGCCCTGCGGCAGTGCGCGCAGGAACATCTCGGCATTGGCGGCGCGCGCCGCTTCCCAGATCGCCTCGTCGTCCGCCTGCCAGTTGCCGTAGCGCAAGTTGTCGCGGGCGGAGGCGGCGAACAGCACGCCCTCCTGCGGCACCAGCGCGATGCGCGCCCGGACCTGCGCCGGGTCGGCCGAGGCGAGCGGGACGCCGTCGATCTTGATGGCGCCGCCCTGCGGATCGTAGAACCGCTCGGCCAGCTGGAACAGCGTCGACTTGCCCGCGCCCGAAGGGCCGACGATGGCGACCGTCTCGCCCGGCTCGATGGTCAGGCTGAAATCGTGCAGCGCCGGCAGTTCGGGGCGAGAGGGGTAGCGGAAGGTCACGCGCTCGAACGCCAGCTTGCCGCGCGGCGGCGCGGGCAGGTCGAGCGCGCGGGCCGGGGCGGCGATGGCGGGATGCTCGTCGAGCAGTTCGGCAAGGCGGCTGGCCGCGCCCGCGCCGCGCACGAGATCACCATAGACCTCGGTCAGCGATCCAAACGCGCCCGCGACGATGCCGGCGGTGACCACGAAGGCGGCGATCGTGCCGCCGGTGATGGTCCCTTCCGCGACGCCGATCGCGCCGCGCCACATGATGACGGTGATCGAGCCGAAGATCAGGAACATGATGACCGCGGTCATGATCGCGCGGATGGTGATGCGGCGCTTGCCGGTGTCGAACGTGCGCTCGACCGCGGCGGCGAAGCGCTGGTGCTCGCGGCCTTCCTGGTTGAACGCCTGGACGACCTTGAGCGCGCCGAGCACTTCGGCGGTCAGCGCGCCGATGTCGGCGACGCGGTCCTGGCTCGACCGCGAGACGGCGCGCAGGCGGCGGCCGAAGGCGGCGATCGGCAGGATCACCAGCGGGATCGCGATGATGAGCCCCGCCGTCAGCCCCGGGGCCAGCATGAAGAGGTAGATTACTCCGCCGATCGCCATGATCGCATTGCGCAGCGCGACGGAAACGGTGGTGCCGACGATCTGCTCGATGATCCCGGTGTCCGAGGTCATGCGGGAGGAGATTTCCTTGGGGCTGTTCTCCTCGAAGAAGCCCGGCGCCAGCGTCAGCAGGTGGCGCTGGACCCTGAGGCGGATGTCGGCGACGACGCGCTCGCCCAGCCACGACACCGAATAGAAGCGGATCGCGGTCGCGACGGCGAGAATCACCACTACGCCCAGCAGCATCACGAACCACCAGCGGATCGCATGCGGATCGGCGCCTTTCGCGAAGCCCTGGTCGATGATCTGGCGGAAGCCGAAGGGGATCGCCAGCGTCGAGGTGGCGGTGGTCAGCAGTGCCAGCCCGGCCGTGGCCATCCACCCCGGATACTTGAGCATCTCGCGCCAGACCATGCGCAAGGGCCCCAGGCTCCTGCGGCGTGCGGCCGGTTCGTCTGGAGTGCCTTGCGGCGCTGTCGAATTGCCCTGCGTCCCATCCATCAGCGCGCCCTTACAGCCTCGCGAGGCCGAGGAAAAGGCCCGGCGATTCGGGACGAGACGGTCTGCACATGCGAACAGTACCTATCGGATTTCGTAATTGCCGCGTTGCACCATTAACGCCTAGTGCCCAGATCAGGGGCTATACGCCCGGACAGGGCCGGCCTCGGCCAGGAGACTCGACTTGCTTTACAACGCCTACGAACTGCAGCGCACCATGCTCAGCGGCGCCGCCGCCTGGGCTTCGGTCGGCTCGGAACTGCTGAGCAACCCCAAGCTTCCCATGGGCTATTTCGGCCTCGGCCCGATCATGGCCTCCGCGCTCGACGTGTTCGCGCACGCCGCCTCGCCGCGCGGCAAGCCCTCGTTCGGCATCGAGACCGTGACCGTGGGCGGCAGGGTCCAGCCCGTCACCGAATCGATCGTGCTCCACCGCCCCTTCGGCGACCTGCTGCGGTTCGATCATCCCGGCCTTCCCAAGAACGCGCCCAGGCTGCTGATCGTGGCGCCGATGAGCGGTCACTACGCGACACTCCTGCGCGGCACCGTCGCCCGCATGGTCGAGAGCTGCGAGGTCTACATCACCGACTGGGCGGATGCGAAGCTGGTCCCGGCCAGCGAGGGCCGTTTCGACCTCGACGACTATATCGACTACCTCGTCGGCTTCCTCGAGCACATCGGACCCGGCACACATGTGCTGGCGGTCTGCCAGCCCTCGGTCCCGGCCTATGCCGCCACCGCGATCATGGGCGCCAAGGACCATCCCTGCCGCCCCGCCACGCTGACCATGATGGGCGGGCCGATCGACACCCGCGAGGCGCCGACGAGCGTCAACGACGTCGCCACCCAGCAGCCGCTTTCGTGGTTCGCGGGCAACGTCATCGCCACCGTCCCGCACACCTATCCAGGCGCCGGGCGGCAGGTCTATCCGGGCTTCCTGCAACTCTCCGGCTTCATGGCGATGAACCTCAAGGCGCACATGATGAGTCACTACGCCATGTTCAAGCACCTGGTCGCCGGCGATGGCGACAGCGCGGACGCCACCAAGGCGTTCTACGACGAATACCGCGCGGTCTGTGACATGACCTCCGAATTCTACCTCCAGACCATCGAGCACGTCTTCCAGAAGCACTCGCTGCCCAAGGGCGAGTTCGTCCACCGCGGCGAGGTCATCGACCTCTCCGGCATCCGCGAGACCGCGCTGCTGGCGATCGAGGGCGAGCGTGACGACATCTCGGGCATCGGACAGACCCGCGCCGCACTGCACCTCGCCAGCCACCTGCCCGACAGCCGCAAGAAGTACTTCCTCGCCGAGGAAGTGGGCCACTACGGCATCTTCAACGGCAGCAAGTGGCGCACCCGAATCGCGCCGGTGCTGGAAGACTGGATCGCCCAGCACAGCCGCAAGCCGCTGAAGGTGGTCGCCTGAGGCACTGAGTCGTCGAAACGCGGCTCCTTTCACTCGTCGCCCCCGCGAAGGCGGGGCCCCGCTACCTGTGATGCAAGGTGAGGGCAGCGGGATCCCCGCTTTCGCGGGGATGACGAGATGGCTTGGTCCGTTGCCTTGCGCTCCGCAGGTCGTTCGATGACGGCCCCGACACCCTTCATGCGTCCAGCCGCTCCGCGCCTGCGCCGACGCGGACGACGAGACGGTAGATCGCCACGATCGATTGTGTTATAAGTGCAACTATGGATCGGGCGCATTCTCGACGCAAAGTACTCAAAGGCGGTTTGGTAGCGGGGCTCGGCCTCGCCCTGCCCTCGCGCGCGTTCGCAGCGGACGATGTCGCCGAGACCGGCGAGGCCACGACGCTTTCGAGCACCTTCCCCACCGGCATCTCCGCCACCCCGGCAATGGCCGACGGGCTCATCCCCTACCAGCGCCGCGTTCTCGAGGTCGCCGCGCGCCAGTCGCAGCGGGTGCGCGGGCAGCTTTGGCGCGCCGATGTGGTCGGCATCGTCGACTTCGCGCAGCCCTCGTCGCTGCCGCGCCTGCATTTCGCCAATCTCGAGAACGGCACCGTGCGCTCTTTTCTCGTCGCCCACGGACGCGGCTCGGACCCGGCGCACAGCGGCTGGCTGCAGAGCTTCTCCAACGTCCCCGGCTCCGAGGCCACCTCGCGCGGGGCCTACCTCACCGCCGAGTGGTACAAGGGCAAGTACGGCACCTCGATCCGCCTGGTCGGGCTGGACCAGGACAATTCGATGGCGCTCCCCCGCGCGATCGTCATGCACCCGGCCTGGTACGTCGACCCGACCATGGTGGAAAAGTGGGGCAAGCTCGGCCGCAGCGAAGGCTGCTTCGCGATGAGCAACGCCGACTTCAACGAAGCTCTCTGGCACCTCTCGGGCGGGCGCCTGCTGTTCGCCGACCGCATCGGCCAGGGCTGACACGCATCCCATCGTTCGCATCGCGGACACCTCCTGCGGCCGATTAGACACCGGCCCACCTCAATGATACAGCGTGGATCATGGAAACCAGCCTCAACGGCCTCAGACGCGATGCCCCCACCGATGCGCGGCAAGTGCGGTCGCGCAATGCGCTGACCGCCGCGCTGCTCGCGCTGCTCGAGGAAAAGTCCTTCGACCAGCTCACCATCCGCGAGATCACCGCGCGGGCGGGCACCGGCTATGCCACCTTCTTCCGGCACTATCCCACCAAGGAAGCGCTGCTCGCCGACGTCGCCTCGGCGGAGATCGCGGACCTGCTCGCCCGCACGATCCCGATCCTCTACGAAACCAACAGCTACGAATCGACGCTGGCGCTGTGCGCCCATGTTTCCGAGCACGCCCTGCTGTGGTCGGCGCTGCTCAACGGCGGCGCGGCGGCGCTGGTGCGCGACGAGTTCATCCGCCAGGCGCGCGGGCTGGTGGACGGCGCGGTGTCGCAGAACAACTGGCTGCCCTCCGACCTCGGCGTGATCCACGGCACCGGCTCCACCTTCGACATCCTCGCCTGGTGGCTGGCGCAGGACGGCGAAACCCCCGCCCCGATCCAGTCGTCCGAGGACGTCGCCAACATCCTGCACCGGCTGGTGATCGCCCCGCTCATCGGCGACACCATCGCGCGGCGCCCGGCCGAGGCCTGATGACCGCGCTGGCCGACCAGGTCGCGCCCGCCACGGGCGAGATCGAGGGGGCGGACTGGCCCGCCTTCGGCTGGGTCGACGATATCCGCCCGGCGCTGGCCGAAGCCGTCTCCGCCGGTCGCCCGGCCGCGCTGGCGACGCTCTACAAGGTCGCAGGCAGCGCTCCGCGCGGACCCGGCGCGCAGATGCTGTTCGCGCCCGGGACGCACGGCGGCGTCGCCGCGACGGGCTATTTCTCGGGCGACTGCATCGAGGGCGACGTCGCCAACCACGCCGCGCAGGTCCTCGCAGACGGCAAACCCCGCCGTCTGCACTACGGCATGGGTAGCCCGTGGATCGACCTGCGCCTGCGCTGCGGCGGGGCGCTTCACGTCCTGCTCGAGCGCGTCACGCCCGCTTCGCCCGCCGTCACCGCCCTGCTCCGCCACGCCGCCGAGCGCCGGTCCTGCACCTGGGACAGCGACGGCGAGATGCAGCGCGTCAGCGAGGACACCGGCCCGCTGCTGGCGCTGACCGACGAGCCCTTCCGCATCGCCCGCCGCTACGACCCGCCGCGCCGGCTGATCGTCTCCGGCGGCGATCCGGGCGCGCTCGCGGCCGCGAGCCTGGGGTCGATGGCGCAGTTCGAGACGATCCTGCTGCGCCCCGGCGGCCCCCACGCGCCGCCGCCCTTCCCGGTGTCGCAATATCTGCGCGAGGAGCCCTCCGAAGCCCTCGCCCGCCTCAAGGTCGATCGCTGGACGGCCTATCTCGGCGCCACGCACGAGGATCACCACGACCTCGGCGGCTGCCTCGCCGCCCTGCGCGGGCACGCGGGCTACGTCGGCATGATCGGCGCCCGGTCGCGCGCGCCCGAACGCCTCGCCGCGCTCGTAGCGGCGGGTGCCACGCCCGAGGAACTGTCGCGCCTGCAATTGTCGCCCGGCGTTCCCGGCCTCGGCAAGTCGCCGTGGGAAGTGGCGACCGGCATCCTTGCCGAGATCATGCAGGCGCTGAACCCCGCGCGGGAACGCGCTTGACCGATCTCGTCGCGGTGGTGCTGGCGGCAGGGCGCGCCACGCGCTTCGGCAGCGACAAGCTCTCCGCCCCGTTAGACGGCGAGCCGCTGCTGTACCACGCCATCCGCGCCGCCCGCGCCGCGCCGGTGGCCAGAGTGATCGTCGTCGCCCGCCCCGGCCTCGAAACCGGCGACTGGTCGGGCGGTCCGCCCGTCGACGTCGTGCAGCTCGCGAGCCCCGCGCTGTCCGACACGCTCAAGGCCGGCATCGCCGCCGCCGGAGATGCCTCGGGCGCCTTCGTGTTCCTCGGCGACATGCCGCGTATCCCACATGGCCTCCCCGCCCGGCTCGCCGCCGTGATCGGTCCCGCCTATGCGGCGATGCCGCGCCACAAGGGAAAACCCGGCCACCCGGTCCTGCTCTCCGCCAGAGCCTTCGCCGACATCGCCGCGCTCACCGGCGACGAGGGCGCCGGCCGCCTGCTGCGCCGCCACGGCGATGTCGTGTTTGACGACTGTCCGGATCCGGCGATACTCTTCGATGTGGACCGGCCGGAGGACCTGAAGAAGGCATAAGGCGCACAGGTCCGGGAGAGCGCATCATGTCGACGCCTGAACCACCTCCGGCAAATGGGCACAGGGCATCGTGACCGACCTCGGCGCGCTGTTCACCCCGTTCCGGCTCGGCCGGCATACCCTACCCAATCGCATCGTCTTCCCGCCGATGGGCCTGCAGGTCTGCGAGGGCGGCGTTCCCGGCGAGGAGGCCGCGCGGTACTACGCCCGCCGCGCGGAAGGCGGGGCAAGCCTCGTCGTCACCGAGGGCGTCTACATCGATCACCCTTCCTCCGGCGACAACCCGCTGCTCGGCCGCTTCCACGGCGAGGACGCTTTCGCCGGCTGGCGCAACGTCGCCGCCAAAGTGCGGGCAGCGGGCGCGCTGTGCGTGCCGGAACTGTGGCACGTCGGCCTGATCTACCGCGGGCCGGACGTGCTCACCGGCGGGCCGCTGACCTACCGACCCGAACTCGGCCAGATCAGCCCCTCGGGCTACATCGACCCCGCCAGCCGGGTCTGCCACGGCATGACGCAGGACCAGATCGACGAAGTGATCGCGGCCTACGCGCGCGGCGCGGCGAAGGCGGTGGAACTGGGCTTCGATGGCATCGAACTGCACGGCGCCCACGGCTACCTCATCGACCAGTTCCTGTGGAAGGCGCTCAACCACCGCTCCGACCGCTACGGCGGCAGCCCGCGCGCGCGCGGCCGTTTCGCCGCTGAGGTGATCGCCGCCTGCCGCGCCGCGCTGGAGCCCGGCATGCCGCTGATCCTGCGCCTCTCGCAGTGGAAGATGGTCGACTACGCCGCGCGCCTTGCCGACACCCCGCAGGAACTGGAGGAGTTGCTCGCCCCGGTGGTCGAGGCCGGTGTCGACCTCATCGACTGCTCGCAGCGCCATTTCTGGGACCCGGGTTTCGAAGATGGCTCGGACCTGAACTTCGCGGGCTGGGTGAAAAAGGTGACCGGCGTTCCCACCTGCACGATAGGCTCGGTCGGTCTCGACAGCGACTTCTTCACCAACCTCGGCGAAGGGCTCGAATCTGGCCTCGACCTCGCCCGCCTCGACGACCTCATGCGCCGCTTCGACCGGGGCGACTTCGATCTCGTCGCCGTGGGCCGGGCCATGATCGCCGAACCCGACTGGCCCAAGCTGGTGCACGCGGGCGAGTTCGAGCGCCTCAAGCCGTTCAACCCCAAGGCCCTCGACGACGCGCTGATGGCGCATGTGAAGTGAGGCCGATTTCTGAAGAGGTACGAAGGCAGGCGAGCACGCATTCCCCTCTCCCAACCCTCTTGAGAGGGCTACGCCAGCCCCCACCCTGTCATCGCGCGAAGGCCAGGTTCCCGTATCCCTACTCCGCGTTCCGAACCAGCCGGGCCGCCTGCTCCACCTTCTGCTGCGCCACCGCCAGGCCCTCCTCGGCATCGCGCAGCAGGCGGCGCAGTTGGCCACTTTCGCCTTGCGGTGCCGTGGGACCTCGCTCGCTGACGCCGTGGAGGAAGAGGCGAACCGAGTAGCGCGTCTGCCGCTCGATCGCGGAGGGGTCGAGGCGCATGCCCCAAGCGGCGTTGCTGGCCGGCCCGCCGACGACGAGCGCGAGGAAGGCCTGCGCCGCGTCATCGGCCTCGGCGAAGGCAGCGCCGGGCGCGGCGAGGTGGCGGCGGAACAGGTCGGCGAGGTAGCGCAGCGTCGGTTCGGTGCCGAGCCGGACGTTCTCGATCGCGATCTCGGGCATCGTCACGCTCTCGGCATTGGTGAGGCGCAGCAGGCGCAGGCCGGCGGGCCCCAGCACGTTCTCGACCAGGAGCGCGCCGATGCGCACCAGGCTGGCCTCGAAATCCGCGCTTTCCTGCGCGCGCAGCACTTCGACGGGGACCAGCCACTCCTCGATCGCGCGGGTGAGCGCGGCCTTGAACAGCGTCTCCTTGTCGCCGTAGCGGGCGTAGACGGTACGCTTGGCCATGCCGGCGGCGGCGCAGATCGCGTCGATGCTGGTGCCGGCGAAACCCTTCTCGAGGAACAGGTCGAGCGCCTTGTCGAGCAGTTGCTCGTTGCTGAGCGAGGGCCGGCCCGGACGGCGGCGGACGGTGTCGGAGGGATCGCTGTCGGGCACCGGGGTCCTTTCGTCGGCTCGCTCGCCCGCGTTTAGCGCCCTCGCCCGCGTGCGGCAACGACATTTGAAACGGATGCGGCTACATATTACGCTTACGCTCGGTATTTAGCACGTGACTAGGCGTCGAATCGATGCTAATGAAACGGTCAAGGTAACATACGGCATCAGGACTTCGCGGTAAGCGGGGCCGGGCCAAGGTTCGGGAGTGGATGACGATGGCACTGACATCGGTCGATTTGACGCCGAGGATCGGGTCCGAGGTGAAGCTGGACAAGGCGGCGCTGCTCGGCGGCGCCCATGCCGCCGAAATCCGCGCACTGCTGGTCGCGCGCGGGGCGCTGGTGTTCCGGGGGCTCGGCCTCAACGACGAGGAACTGCGCATGGCGGCGCGCTCGCTGGGCGACCTCCGGATCGGCTCGGCCAAGCGCGGCGCCGATGGCAAGGTGCTCAACGAGGGCGAGCAAGGCGTGCTCAAGGTCAGCCTCGACCCCGAGGTGAACCCCGAATACGCGAAGTTCCTGTTCGGCAACCTGCTCTGGCACATGGACGGCACCTACGAGCCGGTCCCGCCTTTCGCGACGCTCTTCACGCCCACCCGCCTCTCGCGCGAGGGCGGCGACACCATGTTCGCCAGCACCTACGCCGCCTACGAGGACCTGCCCGAAGTCGAACAGGAGCGGCTCACCGGCTTGCGCGTGGTCCACACCATGCAGGCCGCGCTGTTCCCCGCCAAGCGCGGCTGCACGCCGGAGGAATTCGCGGTGTGGTCGAGCTATCCGCAGCGCTCGCACCCGCTGGTGTGGCAGCACAAGTCGGGCCGCCGCTCGCTGGTGCTCAGCACTTCGGGCGCTTGGATCGAGGGCATGCACGCGGCCGAGAGCCACGACCTGCTCCAGCGGCTGATGATCCACGCGACGCAGGACAAGTACACCTATCGCCACCAGTGGCAGCCCGGCGATCTCGCGATCTGGGACAACACCGGCTGCATGCACCGTGCCATGCCGTTCGAGGCCGGCAGCAAGCGGGAATTCCACCGCTGCACCCTCAACGGCGAGGAGCCGGTGACGGCGCCCGAGCGAGCCGCCGAAGCGGTCACCTGACAGACGAAAAGGGAGAGAAACCAATGCAGGTCGGCGTACACCTGGGCTACCAGAACCTTCACGGACTGCCCGACTACGAATTCTTCCGCAAGGAAACCCAGCTCGCGGTCGAAGCCGAGGCGATGGGCTTCGACTTCGCGGCGATGGTCGAGCACCACTTCACCGACTACGCCGCCTGCCCGGACCCGCTGCAGGCGCTGAGCTGGGTGGCGGCGAAGACCAAGACCATCAAGCTGATGCCCGCCGCCGTCATCCTCCCCTGGAACGACCCGCTGCGCGTGGTCGAGAAGGTCGCGATGCTCGACGCGCTGTGCGAGGGGCGCCTCTACCTCGGCATGGGCCGCGGCGCCGCGCGGCGCGAGTTCGAGAAGTTCGGGAAGAGCCTGTCAGACAGCCGCGAGATGTTCGACGAGGCCGCGCAGATCATCCTCGATGGCCTGGAAACCGGCTTCGTCGAGGCCGACGGCAAGTGGTACAAGCAGCCGCGCGCCGAGATCCGCCCGAAGCCCGAGGGCTTTGGCCGCGACCGCTGCGTGATGGTCTCGATGTCGCCCGGATCGTGCGAAGTGGCCGCCGAACTCGGCCTGAAAGCGCTGCGCTTCAGCCAGGGCGACTGGGCCTCGGCGATGCCCGAGATCGACAAGTACCGCGATACCTTCAAGGCGCTCCACGGCAAGGCCGCGCCGCCGTTCATCATCTCGGACTTCATGGTCTGCTTCGCCGACCGCGCCAAGGTGACCGACTACACCGACAAGTATTTCGCCGCGCAGTTCCAGCAGGTCGCCAACCACTACGAGTTCATGAGCCCGCACTTCAAGGAACTGCCCAGCTACGCCACCTACGCCTACATGGGCGACATGGCGGCGGCGCGCGGCGGGCCGGACAAGGCCTACAAGGACTACGTCGGCGGCAACCTCATCGGCACGCCCGAGGAGCTTTACGAAAAGCACCTCATGCGCAAGTCGATGGTCGGCGACTACGAGATCATCGCCAACTTCAGCTTCGGCGGCATGCCCTACGAGGACGTGTACGCGCAGATGAAACTCTTTGCCGACAAGGTCATGCCGCTGCTGAAGGCGGAAGAGCCGGTGATGGCGTAGGGTGGCGGGCCATATCACAACACCTTCGTCATTCCCGCGAAGGCGGGAACCCATCTGATGCCCTGTCCGGTTGAGCCGTCAGGAGATGGATCCCCGCCTTCGCGGGGATGACGAAGAGGGGAGCGGAGTTTTTTGCCGCCCCCTGAAGCGACAGGGAGAAAGGACATGACCCAGATCACCGGACGCACCGCCGTCGTCACCGGCGGGGGCAGCGGCATCGGCATGGGGCTGGCGAGGGAGCTGGCCCGCCAAGGCGCGCGCGTCGTCGTCGCCGACATCATGATCGACAACGCCGAGCGGGTCGCCGACGCCATCCGCGCCGAAGGCGGCGAGGCGATCGCGGTCATCTGCGACGTCTGCGACCGCGCCTCGATCCGTACCCTGAAGGAGACGGTGGACGCCGCGTTCGGGCCGGTCCAGCTGCTGTTCGCCAATGCCGGCGCCACCTCGTTCGACCCGCTGGTGGAGATGAGCGACGACGACGTCGACTGGATCCTCCAGGTCAACCTCCACGGCGTCATGAACACCACCCGCGCCTTCCTGCCGGACATGATTGCGGCCGGCGAAGGCCATATCTGCGCCACCGCCTCGATGGCGGGACTGCTGCCGGGCTGGATCCCGGTCCACGCGCCGTACTCCGCCGCCAAGGCCGGGATCATCGGCCTGATGATGAACCTCGGGCTCGAACTGGCCGAGCACGGCGTCCACACCACCAGCTACTGCCCCGGCGGCGTCGCCACCGGCATGAAGGACAACAACGCCCGCTACCGCCCCGCCCGCTTCGGCGGCCCCGGCGAGGGCGAGATTCATGTCACCGAGGCCTCCAGCGTCGCCCACAGCCACGACTTCTACACCCCCCGGGCGATCGCCCCGATGGTTTTGGATGCCGTCCTCAACAATCGCGCCTTCGTTTTCGACCATCCCGACCAGCGCGACCACTTCCGGCGTACCTATTCGGGGATTGTCGAGGCGTGTTACGATGCGGCAGACGCATGGCATGCGCGCCACGGCACGCCCGAGGCCAACCCCGAGGGCGCGCGGCTGGTGCACTCGTGAAGATTTCGAAGAACAAAAACACCGTCATTCCCGCGCAGGCGGGAACCCAGCCGATGCCGTGCTCGGTTGCACCGTCAGGAGATGGATCCCCGCCTTCGCGGGGATGACGAATAAGGCGCAGGAGAGAAAAGTATGGCCCAGCTCGACGTCCGCCCGCTCATCGAAGGCCGCGACTTCGGCGTGCGCATCGCCGGCCTCACCCTCGACGAGACGACGCGTCCCGAGGTCCGCGACGAGGTCAACGCGCTGTTCACCCGCCACGGCATGATCGTGTTCGAGGACGTGGAGCCCAGCGGCCGGATGCACGTCGCGCTGTCCGACATCTTCGGCCCGATGAAGGACCACCCCAGCAAGGCGGTCCCGCGCGTCGACCAGGATGCCATGCCCGGCGTCATCGACATGACCTGCAAGCCCTTCCCCGAGGGCCGCATCCAGATCGGCGGGCGCGAGGTCACGCAGTGGCTACCCTGGCACTTCGACCATGCCTACAACAACGAGCTGAATCGCGCCGGCGTGCTGCGCGCGCTCGACATCCCGCCCCAGGGCGGCCTCACCGGCTTCGTCGACGGTATCGAGCTGTACCAGCGCCTCTCGCCGACCTTGTGCGAGAAGATCGACGGCCGGAACGTGCTCTACCGGATGAACGTCATCATGCAGGACTTCCACTTCGGCGCGCCCGAGGACTACCGCTGCCTGTCCGAGAACCCCCACGCCGACGCGGTGATGGAAGCCGCGCAGGGCACCCCCCGCGCCGTCCACCCCGCGGTCTGGACGCGCGCGACCGGCGAGAAGGTGCTCCATGTCTCGCCGTGGATGGCCGAGGGCATCGAGGGCGACGAGACCCCCGAAGGCGAGGCCCTGCTCGACGCCGTCAGCCGCGAGATTTTCGCGCTCGGCAAGGAGTTGTCATACTGGCACCAGTGGAAGCCCACCGACATGCTGATCTGGGACAACTGGCGCGTGCTCCACGCCGTCAGCGGCCATGATCCGCAGTACGGTCGCCGCATGCAGCGCACCACCATCAAGGGCGATTATGGATTGGGGTATTTCGAAGGCGGGGCTTCGAGCGACAACAAGATACTGGAACGGACGTATTGAGTTGGACCACTCTCTCCCCTGAAGGGGAGAGGGTTATGATCTACGCCCGCCCCGTCTCGTTCGACAGCAGCGCCGGGTCGATCCCCTCGGCCCGCCAGGTCGCCGACCAGCGGCCTTCGGGCGGTGTCTGGAACAGCACTTCGCGGTGGCCTTCCGCCGCGTACCAGCCGTGGTGGCGCATCTCGCCTTCGAGCTGGCCGGCGCCCCAGCCGGCGTAGCCCAGAGCCATGATCCAGTGCGCCGGCCCGCGGCCCTCGGCGATGGCCCGCAGTACATCCATCGAGGCGGAGAGCGCGCAGAGCGGCTCGACCGCGATGGTGTCGACGCCGCCCCAGTCGGTCGAATGGAGGATGAACCCGCGCCCCGGCTCGACCGGGCCGCCGGTCATGACCTCGCGGTTGGGGGAGACGCCGGGATCGATGCCCAGTTCCTCGAGCACATCGTGAAAGCGTACGCCCTGCCGGACATGGCCGATGCCGATGCCCAGCGCGCCGTTCTCGTCGTGGACGCACATCACGTTGACCGAGCGTTCGAATCGCGGATCGAACATGCCGGGCATGGCGAGCAGGATGCGCCCCGAAAGGTACTGTTCAGCTGTCACGCCCCGCAATGTAGGCGAGGCGTCCGCCACTGCAACCCGGAAGCGAGCCCTGATGAAATGGCAGGGCAAGCCAGCGCATTTCGAAGGGCGAATCCCGATCGGATAAAAGCGCCGTCGTCCCCGCGCAGGCGGGGACCCCGCTTGTTCTTTTGAGCGCACAAGGAAGCGGGGCCCCGCCTTCGCGGGGGTGACGGAGTTTGGGATGGCAAGGGCAAGGCCTCTTTCCCCGCTCGCCCTCAGCTCTTAAGACCGCCCCATGAGCCTCCTTTTCGACCTCCCCGCCGTCCCGACCGTCCCCGTCCTCGGCAGCGAGGCGCGCTATCCGGTGCGGCGCATCTTCTGCGTCGGGCGCAACTACGCCGCCCATGCGCTCGAACTGGGCAACGCGGTCGATCGCGAGGCGCCGATCTGGTTCAACAAGGCGCCCGCCGCGCTGTGCCTTTCGGGCGAGGCGGTTCCCTATCCGCCGGGCACCACCAACTGCCACTACGAGATGGAGTTCGTCGTCGCGATCGGCGCGCCCGCGTTCCGCATCGCTCCCGAAGACGCCATGGCAGTCGTCTATGGCTATGCCGCCGGCCTCGACATGACCCGGCGCGACCTGCAGAACGCCTCGAAGGCCAAGGGCTACCCTTGGGACACCGGCAAGGACTTCGAGAACGGCGCGGTGATCGCCGCGATCACGCCCGCGGCCGGGTTCGGCCCGGTGGCCGACCAGCGCATCGCGCTCGTCCAGAACGGCGAGACCCGGCAGGACAGCACGCTCTCCGACATGATCTGGTCGGTGCCCGAGCTGATTGCCGACCTCTCGCGCCTCTACCACCTCGCGCCGGGCGACCTCATCTATACCGGCACCCCGGCAGGCGTCGGCCCGGTCGCGGAGGGCGACGTGCTGGAAGGCACGATCGCCGGGCTGGAGCCGGTTCGGCTGAACATCACCGCGGCGCAATAGCGGCAAAACCCCGGCAGCGCGGACCTCCCAAAAACCCGTCATCCCCGCCTGCGCGGGGGCGACGGATCAGGTGTGCGGTCCATCTGATCGAAAGCCCCGCTCTTTTCGGTACAGGCCTTCGTCATTCCCGGGCCGCTGAATTACCGGCCCCGATCGGCCCGTGGCCTTTCGCGTCGCCCGCCGCGCCCCGCGCTTGCCAGCGTCCGCCCAGTCCCTAAGAGAGCGCCATGATCTCGATGCGACGCCATGCGACCCTGCCGCTGCTCACCCTCATTACCCTGCTGGCCACTGCCCCGGCCCACGCCGAGGACGAAGCCGACGCCCCGCGCAGCCCGATCGTCGTCACCGGCCGCGGCCTCGGCGACGGGCCATCGACGCCCGCCTACGACGTGCAGACGATTGACCTCGACCGGCTCAAGTCCAGCGCCTCGGGCCGGATCGAGGACGTGCTGTCCTCCGTCGCCGGCTTCCAGCAGTTCCGCCGCTCCGACAGCCGCGCCTCCAACCCCTCGAACCAGGGCGTGACCCTGCGCGCGCTGGGCGGCAACGCCTCGAGCCGCGCGCAGGTGCTGCTCGACGGGGTGCCGGTGGCCAACCCGTTCTTCGGCTACATTCCGCTCAGCGCCCTCGCCCCCGAACGCCTGCGCTCGGTGCGGGTGACGCGCGGCGGCGGCATGGGCGCCTTCGGCACCGGGGCGGTCTCGGGCACGATCGAGATGGAGAGCGCCGGGCCGGATGAGATCGGCCCGGTCCAGGGCGCCGCCCTCGTGAACGACCGGGGCGAAACGCAGAGCGCGCTGACGGTGGCGCCGCGCCTGGGCGAAGGCTTCGTGGTCGCCGGTGTCCAGTGGGACCGGGGCCGGGGTTTCTGGACCACGCCCAAAGAGCAGCGCGTCGCCGCTTCCGCCCGTGCGCAGTACGAAAGCCTGTCCGGCTCGCTGCGCGCCGTCGCCCCGCTGACCGACACGGTCGAAGTGCAGGCCTCGGGCCTGGTCTACGACGACCAGCGCACGCTGCGCTTCAAGGGCGCCGATTCGACCTCGTCCGGCCAGCAGGGATCGCTGCGCTTCGTGGGCCGGGGCGACTGGCAGTTCGACGTGCTGGGCTATGTCCAGGCGCAGGACTTCTCGAACGTCGTCATCAGCTCGACGAGCTACAAGAAGACCCTGGACCAGAAGAAGACCCCGACGCTGGCGCTCGGCGGCAAGGCCGAACTGCGCCCGCCGGTGGGCGACGCGCATGTCCTGCGGCTCGGCACCGACGTGCGCCTGTCACGCGGCAATCTCGTCGAGATGCCCTACAGCGCCGCCACCGGCCGCCCCACCGCGTACCGCCGCGCCGGGGGCAGGCAGTCCGACCTCGGGTTCTACGCCGAGGACGACTGGACGCTGGGTCAGCTGGTCGTCACCGGGGGTGTGCGTGCCGACCGCTGGACCATCCGCGACGGCTACTACCGCGAACTCAGCGCGGCGGGCGCGGTCAACCAGGACACCCGCTTCGCCGACCGCGACGGCTGGAACGTCAACGGGCGCGGCGGCGCGGTGTGGAACCTCGCGCCGGTGGTTTCACTGCGCGCCACCGCCTACACCGGCCTGCGCCTACCGACGCTGAACGAGCTTTACCGGCCCTTCGTGGTCTTCCCGATCACCACCCAGGCCAACGCCGCGCTCAAGCCCGAGCGCCTGCGCGGCTACGAGGCGGGGGTCGATTTCCACCCTGCCGCGGCACTGTCGATCGCGCTGACGGCCTTCGACAACCGGCTCAAGGACGCGGTCGCCAACGTCACCCTGACCTCGACGCTGCGCGAGCGCCAGAACGTCGACGCCATCCGGGCGCGCGGGATCGAGGCCAGCGCCGACCTCGCGCTCGGCCGCGTCGACCTGTCGGGCTCGCTCTCGTGGACCGACGCCAAGGTCGAGGCGAGCGGCACGCAGAGCCAGCTCGACGGGCTCAGGCCAGCGCAGGTCCCCAAGCTCGCCGCCAGCGGCACCCTCGCCTGGACGCCCAGCGACGGCTGGCGCCTTGCCGCCACCGTCCGCCACACCGGCGCGCAGTTCGAGGACGACCTCGAGACCGACGTGCTGCCCGCCGCCACCACGCTCGACCTCTTCGCGCAGGTTCCCGTCGGGCGCTTCGTCTCGATCGTGCTGCGCGGGGAAAACCTGACCGACGAGACTATCGTCACCCGCAACCAGGGCGGCTCGATCGACCTCGGAACGCCGCGCACGCTGTGGGCGGGGCTCAAGGTGGGCTTGCGCTAGACGCGCGACTGGGGCACCCGAAAGGCATGAAAAGGCTGGCAAGGCGATGACCCGGCTCACCGTGAACGAGCGTGCCGTCGCGTTCGCGATGGACCCGCGCACGCCGCTGCTCTGGGCGCTGCGCGACGCCGCCAACCTGACCGGCACCAAGTACGGCTGCGGCGTGGGCGACTGCGGGGCCTGCACGGTCCTGGTGGACGGCTCCGCGCTGCGCGCCTGCCTCATCACCCTGGCGGAGTGCGAGGGCCGCTTCGTCGTCACTATCGAGGGCCTCTCGCGAGACCGCGACCACCCGGTGCAGCAGGCGATGGTCGCCGAACAGGCGATCCAGTGCGGCTTCTGCACCCCCGGCATCGTCATGAGCGCCGCCGCCCTGCTTGCCCACAACGCTAGCCCCAGCGATGCCGAGATCAGGGCGGCGATCCCCAACCTGTGCCGCTGCGGCGTCCAGCCGCGGCTGCTGCGCGCGGTGCAGCGCGCCGCCGCCGTCGCCCGCCGCGAGGAAACCATCGGCGCCGCGCCGGAGAGCCCACCCGAACACCCTCAAGGAGAAACCCCATGAACGCCACCATCTGGCACAACCCCGCCTGCGGCACCTCGCGCAAGACGCTCGCGATCCTCCAGGAAACGCCCGGCGTCGAGGTGGAAGTGGTCGAATACCTCAAGACCCCGCCGAGCGCCGAGAAGCTGGCGCAGCTCTACCGCGACGCCGGGATCACCCCCCAGCAGGGCCTGCGCATGCGCGGCACCGACGCGGCGGAGCGCGGCCTTCCCGATGCTGATGACGCCACAGTGCTCGCGGCGATGGCCGCCCAGCCCGCACTCATCGAGCGGCCGCTGGTGGAAACCGAAAAGGGTGTCAGGCTTTGTCGTCCCCAGGACCTGGTGCAGGAGATTCTCTGAGGCGGCAGTCCCGTCTCGTTTTGTCTCATCGCGCCCTGTCATCGCCTTGCAATGATGGCCCCGATCTGCCACCGCTTTGCAATATTCGACATGACAAACTTCCGAGAGCTTCCCGCAGCATGACCAGTACCGAGCTTGCCCGCGAGCGCCTGTCCCAGCGGATCACGCGGAAGATCAAGCATGGCCTCGGGCCCTGGGGCGTCTTCATCGAGGGGTTCCTGCGCAATCCGGTGATGGTCGGCTCGATCGTCCCGTCCTCGCGCTTCGTCATCAACCGCATGCTCTCGCGGGTTGACTGGCCCAACTGCAAGCTCTTCGTCGAATACGGTCCCGGGGTGGGCACCTTCTGCCAGCCCGTGCTCGACAAGCTGCCGCGCGACGGCATGCTGATCGTGATCGACACCAACCCGCTCTTCATCGACTACCTGCGCCGCACCATCACCGACAGCCGCTTCATCGCGGTGCTCGGCTCGGCCGCCGACGTCGAGGACATCGTGCGCGCGCATGGGCATGACAAGGCGGACTACGTGCTCTCCGGCCTGCCGTTCTCGACCCTGCCGGACGGCGTGGCCCCGGCCATCGCCGCTGCCACCTACCGCGTCATCCGCAAGGGCGGCGCGTTCCTGGTCTACCAGTTCCGCCCCAAGGCCAAGAGCTACATGGCCCGCCACTTCAAGCGCATCGACGACGCGATCGAGCCGATCAACGTGCCGCCCTGCTTCCTGTGGTGGGGCTGGAAGGACGAGGACTGATTCGCCTGCCAACGTCGTCCTCGCGAAGGCAGGGACGACGATTTCCGGTTACTCGAACAGGTCCGCCATGACCTCGGGCGAAGGCCCGGCCAGCTGGCGGTGCGTCTGGCTCAGCACCGCCGCGAGGATGATGCTGGCCACCGCGCCGATCGCGCCCGAGACCACGCCCATCACCAGGATCGCGATCTGACCCTGGCCCAGCACCAGCATGACCGGCCCGACCAGGATGAAGGTCGCCACCAGCGCGATCGCGAAGTATCCCAGGGTCAGCAGCGTGTAGAACCCGAACAGGCGCAGGCTGTTGCGCCGTGTCAGCTTCCACGAGCGCGCCATCGCCGCGATCGGGTTGCCGGTGCCCTCGCTCACGATCACCGGGATGATTAGCGAGAACTTCACCGAGGCGTAGGTCAGCGCCAGCATCAGCAGCACGACCACCAACACCGAGCCGGCCGCCCCCGCGCCCACCAGCGTGAACAGCCCGACCACCAGCAGCGACAGCGCCACCATGGCAAGCACCGTCGCGATGAAACCGACCACGCTGACCGCGAGCAGCGAGGGCAGCGCGCGCAGGCCGAGGCGAATCGATTCACCCACCGTCGGTCGCCCCCGGCCGCCGATCAGCGCGGTGACCGAGAGGTAGCCGATCATCTGCGCGACCATGCCCCCCAGCCCGAAGCCGAGCAGCAGGCCGATGTTCTCGCTCATGATCCGGTTGAGCACCTGCGGCTTGTTGGCGCCCATCGCCTCGATCATCTGGGTCTGCAGGTCGGTCAGGAACACCGTGGAGAGCAGCGTGGGCAGCAGGAAGAACACGCCGCCCAGCGCCAGCAGCACCTCGCGATTGGCGCGCACGGCGGCCATGGCGTCGCTCCAGGCGCGGTTGCTGTCGAACGTCATGACTTGGCTCCAGGAATGCCGCGATCCGGCGCGGCGCGCGCCTCCGCACGCCTAAAGGCTCTTGATAACCGCAGGGAATGACGCCACGCAACGCGCCATGACGATTCCCGCCATTCTTCCGGGTGATATCGAGCTGCGGATCTCGAACACCCCGGTCCCCTACCGCGAGGCGCTGGAGGAGATGACCGCGCGCAACGCCGCCATCGCTGCCGGCGAGGCGCGCGAACTGATCTGGCTGCTCGAGCATCCCCCGGTCTACACCGCCGGCACCAGCGCCGCGATCGGCGAACTGCTCGACCCGCGCTTCGAGGTGGTCGAGGCCGGGCGCGGCGGGCGCTACACCTACCACGGCCCCGGCCAGCGCATCGGCTACGTCCTGCTCGACCTCAAGAAGCGCGCCCGCGACGCGCGCGGTTTCGTCCACGGCCTCGAAGGCTGGGTGATCGAGACCCTGCGCGACTTCGGCGTCGAGAGTTTCCGCGCCGAGGGCCGCATCGGCATCTGGACCGCCGACACCGACGGCCGCGAGGCCAAGATCGGGGCCATCGGCGTGCGCATCCGCAAGTGGGTGACGATGCACGGCTTCTCGGTGAACATCCGCCCCGACCTCGCGCACTTCACCGGCATCGTGCCCTGCGGCATCGAGGAGTTCGGCGTCACCAGCCTCGAGCGGCTGGGCAAGGCGGTCGATTTCGCCGCCTGGGACGAGGCGATGATCGCCCGCGCCCCGGCCTTCCTCGCCGCGCTCGAAAGCCCCTGCCCTCCGGAGACCGCCGCATGAAGTTCCGCCTCTCGGTCGCGCTTGCCTGCACCGCGCTCGCCCTGGCCGCCTGCGACAAGGCCAAGGAGCAGCCCAAGGCGGCCGCCGGCGGGGAACTCCTGCCTCGCTCGGCGAGCGACGACATGCTGCCCTACGATACCGTGCGCTCGCAGGCGTCGCTGTCGGCGCCGGATGACGGGCTCTATGAGGGAACCTCGCGAACGGTCCTGCCCGATGTTTCCGCGTCGGCGGCTGTGGAGGACGACGTGGTCAGCGATCCGGCAGCCCCGGCCGAGGTGGCCCCGGTCGCCCCGGCCCCCTGACGTCGTTCTCGCGCCACCTCCCCGTCGCTGCGCGACAGGGAGGATCTCATCGCCCCTCAGAGCACCTTGTCGTAGATCGCGTATTCGCGGTTGACCTTGCTGTTGATGGCATCGGCGATGGCGACCATGCCCTGGTTGTCCTCCAGCACCCAGCCGATCTCCGCCCGCTTGGCGCTGAACTGGGCGATGGCGGCGCGGCGGATGTATTCGATCATCATGAAGGCCAGCTGGCTCGCGAGGCGCGAGGACTGGAGCTTCTTGCGCACGCCCATCAGCGGCACCCGCATGTCGGCGGGCCTCGGCCTGCGCAGCCACAGCAACAGCTTGAGGAGCCCGAAAATGGAAGGCTTGCCGTTGCGCTTGTTGACGCGCATCTGGATGCCGTTGAGGTCGGGCAGCGTCATCATGAA
The DNA here is from genome assembly GCF_059416165.1 of Novosphingobium sp. GW821-FHT09E05. NCBI lineage: Bacteria > Pseudomonadati > Pseudomonadota > Alphaproteobacteria > Sphingomonadales > Sphingomonadaceae > Novosphingobium > Novosphingobium sp. GW821-FHT09E05. The sequence goes on along the minus strand of NZ_JBWKOQ010000001.1, from coordinate 328,334 downwards.
GGCCACCGGCTCGCCGTCGTATTCGGCGATGCGGATCAGCGCGGGATGCACCAGCGGCTTGAGCGCCTTGCCGGTGTATTCGATTTCCTTGGGCGTGAAGGGCACGAAGCCCCAGTTGTCCGACCAGGCATCGTTGAGGATGTCGCAGATGATCGCCGCGTCGCGGTCGAAGTGCTTGAGCTCGACGTCGCGGATGCGGATGCGCGCGTTCTTCTCGCCCGAGGCGATGATGCGCTGGATCAGCGCCGGATATTCGTTGCGCACGTCGATGTCGAACGTGCGCAAAGTCTTCACGAGAGCGTAGCCGGACCGCTCGATCCAGCCCTGGTAGGCGGCGTTGTGGTGCGCCATCATGACCATCGGCGAGTGATCGTGGCCAAGCGTCTGGATGCCCGGCTCCTCCCAGACCGAGAGGTTCATCGGCGCGACGACGCGGGTCATGCCCTCGGCGCGCAGCCAGTCCTCGGCCCGGGCGATGAGCGCGCGGGCGGTGTCCTCGTCCTCGGCCTCGATCGCACCCCAGTTGCCGGTGCCCGGGCCCATGCCCTGCTCGATCGGCTGTTTCAGCGCCAGTTCATCGATATGCGCCGATATGCGCCCGACGATCCGGCCCTCGCGGCGGGCCAGGAACAGCTGGACCTTCGCGTGCTCGAAGAAGGGGTTCTTGCCCGGCGTGAACTTGGAGATTTCCTCCGAGCGCAGGTTGGGCACCCAGTTCGGGTCCGCCGCATTGAGCCGGTAGGCCACGTCGACGAAGGCGGCACGATCGGCCTTGCTGGAGATGGGAGTGATCACTAGTTCAGCCATGGCCACGATGCTGCCTTTGTTTCGGCTTAGGAAAAGGGTGCGAGAGCGCGACCTGCTGCCGAGGGCGGCAGGTTGTCAAGCCCGGGATCCGGGCCATACCCCCCGCGCCGCGCGGTGATTCGCGGCAAACCTCGTCCCGGCGCCTGTTTGCCGCGGCGGATTTGGAACTCTGGAATGATGAATGCCCGCAACGCGGTCGACCCGCACGCCCTTGACATCACCCCGCGCGACGCCGCAGGCCCTTCGACGTGGCATTCCCAGATGCCCGACGACAAGGCCATGCTGCGCGCCGCCGTCGAGCTGACGCGCGATATCGCCGAGGCCCGTCCCGGCATCTACTGGCCCGACATGCTGGCCAGCACCGCTGTGGGCTACGGCGCGCTGGCGGGCGCGATCCTGGTCGGCAATCCTGTCGTCGCGGTGCTGCTGGGGCTGCTCGCCTCGCTGGCGCTGTACCGGGCGCTGCTGTTCATCCACGAGCTGACCCACATCCACAAGGACGCCCTGCCCGGCTTCCGCTTCGGCTGGAACCTGCTCGTCGGCATTCCCATGCTGATCCCCTCGTTCATGTACGAAGGCGTGCACACCCAGCACCACGCCCGCACCCGCTACGGCACCGGCGAGGACCCGGAATACCTGCCCCTCGCGCTGATGAAGCCGTGGAGCCTGCCGGTCTTCGCGCTGACCGCGATCCTGCTGCCGGTGGCGCTGCTGGTCCGCTCGGCGGTGCTGGTGCCGCTGGGCGCGGTGATCCCGCCGCTGCGCACCCTCGTCTGGGGCCGCGCCTCGGCGCTCGCCATCAACCCGCAGTACCGCCGCCGCAGGCCCGAGGGGGACTTCGCGCGCACGGTGTTCTGGCAGGAGCTGGGCTGTTCGGCCTGGGCGCTGTCGGTGCTCGCCGCCAGTTTCGCCTGGGGCTGGCGCCCGCTGGTGATCGCGCTTTGCGTGGTCTCGCTCACCGCCTTCCTCAACCAGGTCCGCACGCTGGTCGCCCATCTGTGGGAGAACGACGGCGAATCCATGACGGTCACCGCGCAGTACCTCGATTCGGTCAACGTGCCGCCGCCGGCGCGCTTCTCGGGCCTGTGGGCGCCGGTGGGGCTGCGCTATCACGCGCTGCACCACCTGCTGCCTTCGGTGCCGTACCACTCGCTCGCGGAGGCCCACCGCCGCATCCATGAACACCTGGGCGAGACCTCGACCTATCGCAAGGCCAGCTACTCCGGCCTGACGCCGCTGCTGGCGCGGCTCGCACGCAGCACGATGACGGCGAGGTAAAGGGACCGGACCTCCCTCACGCAGGCACTGCCCCACCTCGCCCGTCGTCCCCGCGCAGGCGGGGACCCCGCTTGTTCCTTCGAGGCACCAAGGACGCGGATGACCTGAGATTGGCTTCGAGGCGGGAATTACGCTCCCCCGCTCCTCACTCCTCGGTGCGGATCAGCACCGTCTCGCCGATCAGGGCGAACAGCAGGAACGGCGCCCAGGCGGCGACGAACGGCGGGTAACCGCCAAAATTGCCCATCGCCAGCGCCGCGTTGTCGAACACGAAGTAGGCGAAGCCCAGCGCCATGCCGATGACCGCGCGGATCAGCAGCGCGCCCGAGCGGGCGAGGCCGAACGCCGCGACCGCGCCCAGCAGCGGCATCAGCGCCGAGGACAGCGGCCCCGACAGCTTGTGCCACCACGCCGCGTCCAGTTCGCTGGTGCGGCGCCCCGCCTCGCGCACGGCGGTGATCGAGCCGGCGAGGGTGAAGATGTCCTGCGCGTCCGAGTCGACCTTGGAGATGTAGATCTTGGCGGGCGTTATCCCCGGCGCGACCGTGGCCGAAGCCAGGCGCGTGGTGGTGGTGCCGGCGACGTCGAACCTGACCGGGCGGTCCATCTTCCAGCCGGGGTTGAGGAACGTCGCCTTGTCCGCGCGCAGCTGTTCGACGATCATGTCGTTGGCATCGCGGCGGTAGAAGGTGACGCCGTTGAGCGTCAGCGCGTTGCCCTCGCCGGTTAGCGACTGCGCCAGCAGCAGGTCGCGCCCGTCCGCCAGGTAGAGGTTGGCCTTGGGCCCGGTCGACACCGGGATCGGGCCGTAGTCGACCGCCTCCCAGGCATCGAGCGTCGCCGTGGCGCGGGTCACCACGCGCTCGTTGAAGGCGAAGCTGCAACCCGAGATCACCAGCGCGGTCAGGATCAGCGGCGCCAGCACCTGGTGCGCCGAGAGCCCCGCCGCCTTCATCGAGATGACCTCGCTGTTCTGGTTCAGCGTGGCGAGGGTGATGATCGTCGCCAGCAGCACCGAATAGGGCAGGAACCGCGCCACCAGCTGCGGCGCGCGCAGGGTCACGTAGTAGAGCAGCTGCATCTGCCCGTTGCCCTGGTGCGCGAGGATGTCGCCGCTCTCGCCTAGCAGGTCGAGCACCTGGAGCACCAGCACCAGCATGATGAGCACGGCAAGGATGCGAGTGAAGAACAGGCGCGCAAGGTAGAAGGTCAGCGTGCGCGAGGGGAAGAATTCCAGGTGCATGTCAGGTCTGTTCCGCCGGCACGGGCAGGATGGGGCCGCGCCGGTTGCGGCGCAGCAGCGACTTCATGCGCTTCATGATCTTGCTGGAAGCGGTCTCGAGCCAGCCCAGCGGCTGGCCGCCGGGCACGTAGGCGACGCGCCAGTACATCCACAGGATCATCGCCGCGAAGACCAGGAACGGCCCCCACAGCCCGAGGATCGGGTTGATCTTGCCCAGCGCCGCCACGTCGTTCGCGTACTGGTTGACCTTGTGATAGGCCACCACCAGCACGATCGACACGAACAGGCCCAGCGCCGAGGTCGAGCGCTTGGGCGGGATCGCCAGCGCCACCGCCAACAGCGGCAGCAGCAGCATCATCACCACCTCGACCACGCGGTAATTGAAGTTCGCCTGGCTGGAGACGCGGTTTTCCTTGGGGATGTCCTTGTTCCAGCCCAGCTTCATCAGCTCGGGCAGGAGATATTCGCGCTCCTGCCCGCCGCGCTGGCGGAACTTCTCGATCGCCGGAAGCTCGATCGGGAGGTCGTGGCGGGTGAAGGAGAGGACACGCGGCATCTGGCCCGGCATGTCCTGGATGATCTGGCCCTGCTCGAGGCGCAGGATGATGGTGTCGGGCTGGTCCTTGAGCGCGAGGAAGCGCCCTTCGCGCGCCGAGATCGACAGGACCTGCCCCTTCTCGTTCGCCACGCGCGCGAAGATGCCCATCAGGCGCTGGCCGTTGTCCTGGCTCTCGTCGATGCGCAGCGCGATGCGGTCCTTGAGCGCGGTGAACTCGCCCACCTTGATCGAGGCGCCGAGCGCGCCCGACTTGAGCTCGTAGTTGAGCTCCTCGTAGTAGTAGCGCGAGAGCGGCTGAAGGTAGCCGACGATGGCGAAGTTGGCGACGACCAGCACCAGCGTGATGATGTAGGGCACGCGCAGCATGCGGGTGTAGCTCAGGCCCACCGCACGCATCACGTCGAGTTCGCTGCTGGTAGCGAGCTTGCGGAAGGCGAGCAGGATGCCGAGCATCAGCCCCAACGGGATCGCGAGGCTTGCGTACTCGGGCAGCATGTTCGCCAGCATCTTGAAGACGACGCCGATCGGCCCGCCCTCGGTCGCGACGAAATCGAAGAGCCGCAGCATCTTGTCCATGACGAGCAGCGATGCGGCCAGCAGGAAGATGCCGAACATCGGCATCAGCACGAGGCGCAGGATATATCGGTCGATGTCGTTGATGAACTTCAACTAGAGCACTTTCCGACCGGTTTCGTCACTGAGCCGTCCCCCTTGCGGCCCTTAACGGCTGGGACCGTGCGGGCAAAGCGATTTGTCGCATGGCCGCCAAATGAGCCATCGCCCGCCCCCCGGGCTGCCCGGATAGGAGCCACCGACAGGCGAGGCTTACAACGTCGTTGGTCGGGCAAGGTTTCCGCCAGGGCGGCGCGAAGCGTCAGGCTTTTTCCAGCGTGCACTGCAGCGGGTGCTGGTTCTGCCGGGCGAAGTCCATCACCTGGTTCACCTTGGTTTCGGCGATCTCGTAGGGGAAGACCCCGCAGACGCCGACACCCTTCTGGTGGACGTGGAGCATGACGCGCGTCGCCTGCTCGAGGTCCATGTTGAAGAAGCGCTTGAGGACCAGCACCACGAATTCCATCGGGGTGTAGTCGTCGTTGAGCATGAGCACCTTGAACTGGCTCGGCTTCTTGGGCTTGGCGCGGGTCTTGGTGGCGATGCCGATCTGCTGATCGTCGCCGTTGCCGCGATCGGAATCGCCGTCGCTCCCGGCAGCAGTGGTCCACACGGACGCGCTGAGGGGAATCAGGGGTTCGGAATCGGCGATCGCGGGAATCATGATGGCCAGAATATCGTACCGGGGCACCCGATAACAAGATGCCCCGGCCCACATTCTCGGATTTGGCGCTCCACGGGCCCGAAGAATCGCTTCATCCGGCCGGTTGGAAGGCCTCGCGCGTCAGAGCGAGACCGAGCGCGCCTTGTCCATGGCGATGCTCAGACGGCCCGAGATGGGCGCGAACGAATCGCTGAACAGCTTGAGCATGGTTTCGCTGTTCTTCGAGCTGTACGCCACGGCGCTGTCGAAGTTCTTGCGCACGATGTCGCCCTGGAGCTTGAAGAAGTCGGTCGGCGACTTGGCGGCGGCCAGTTCCTTGATGTCGCCGGTCATGGTCTCGAAGGCGGTGCGGCCTTCGGCGACCAGTTCCGAGCCGATGCCCTGCACGCCTTCGGCGAGGATCTTGCCCGATGCGACGACGGCTTCGACGTTGCCCTTGGTGAATTCGCTCACTTCGCCGAGCACGCTGGTGCTCTTTTCGAAGGCAGCCTTGGCCTTGGCCTGGGCTTCGGTCATCGCGTCCTGGAGACCCGCGAAGTTAGTGCTCATGTCCATGTTGTGCTCCTCGAGCATGAAGTTGGTGAATAGTCCTGCGAAGACGGGCTTGGTTTTGGGTGCGGTCTTAAGTGCCGCCTTGGGAGTGGCCGCCTTCGGGACCGGGACCACCGCGAGCGGGGCCTTCACGTCCTTGGCAACCTTGATGACCGGCTTGGGCGGGAGGGCCTTGGCCGGAACAACGGGAGCGACCGGCTTCGGCTTCGCCTTGGCGAGCGGAGCGGTCTTGATCGGGGTCTTGGCCGCCGGCTTCGCCTTGAGGGCGGGCTTGACGACCTCCGGAGCCTTGGCGACCGGCTTTGCCGGCGTGGCGGTCCTGGCGACCGCAGGCGCGGGCCTGGCCGCAACCTCGGGCGCCTTGACCGGCGCCGCAGCGGCCGGCTTGGGCGCTTCGGCGGCGGGCGGCGGCGTGGGGGCGGTCGGTTTGGCTTCTGCCGCGGCCGGCTTAGGGTCCGCCGACGTGGCCTTCGCCTCGCCTACGGGCAACGGCGGCTTCGACGCCTGCTCTGCAGCGGGCTTGTCCTTAGTATCTTCGTTGTCGGCCATGTCTGAAAAATCCAGCCTTGGAGAGAACTTGAAACTTCCGGGCCTTCAGCCCGCATCGGAAAGCTAACGACGATTCGCGCAAACCGTTGCTGCGATGCAAAATAAGTTTTTGCATAAGCGAAGTCAACTATCATATGTTGCGCCGCACAAAAATGTTGCAACGCACAATAAGGTGCATTCCGGGGTCTCGCCCAGCATATCGCAAAGTCCATTGCTGCGGTGTGTCATCGCCGGCGGCTGAACGCGGGCCGAGGGCGGGTCACCGTATCCAGGCGTCAGCGCGTGGCGACGTAGCGGCCCGGCGCATCCTCGATCACGCGGTCGCCGCGCCCGCCCGGCCTGCGCCTGCCTTTGGCCGAGACTTCCTCTGCGCCTTGCCCCCGCAGCCATTCGGCCCAGTGCGGCCACCAACTGCCGGGATGCTCCGTCGCACCGGCGACGAAATCGTCGAGCGTCTCGGCATCGGCGTCGTTGGTCCAGTACTGGTACTTGCCCGCGGACGGCGGATTGACGACGCCCGCGATGTGCCCCGAACCCGCGAGCAGGAAGGTCTTCGGACCCGCGAGGTAGCGGGTGAACTTCCAGACGCTGGACGGCGGCGCGATGTGGTCCTCGCGCCCGGCCTGGATGTACACCGGCGTGGCGATCCGGTGCAGGTCGATCGGCGTGCCGCCCGCCTGGAGCGAATCGGCGACGACCAGCCGGTTGTCGCGGTAGAGGTCGCGCAGGTAGTCGCGGTGCCAGCGCGCCGGCAGGTTGGTGACGTCGCCGTTCCAGTGGAGCAGGTCGAAGGCGGGATACTCCTCGCCCTTGAGGTAGTTGTTCTCGACGTAGCTCCAGATCAGGTCGTTGCCGCGCAGGAGGTTGAAGCTGGCGGCGAGATAGCGCCCGTCGAGGTAGCCCTCGGGCGAGAGGTGGCCGAGCGTTTCGATCTGCTGGTCGTCGATGAAGTGCTTGAGGTCGCCCGCCTCCTCGAAGTCGACCTGCGCGGTGAAGAAGGTGGCGCTGGCGACCTTGTCGGCCTCGCCCCGGCGCGCCAGCACCGCCAGCGTCGCCGCCAGCGTCGTGCCCGCCACGCAGTAGCCGATGGTGTGGACCGCAGGCACGCCGAGCCGGTCGCGCACGGTGTCGACCGCCTCGATCTGCGCGGCGATGTAGTCGTCCCAGACGAGATCGGCCATCGAGGCGTCGGCCGACTTCCACGAGACCATGAACACCGTGATCCCCTGCTCCACCGCCCAGCGCACGAAGCTCTTCCTGGCGTTGAGGTCGAGGATGTAGAAGCGGTTGATCCACGGCGGGAAGATCAGCAGCGGCGTCTTCAGGACCTTGTCGGTGGTCGGCGTGTACTGGATCAGCTGGTAGAGCGGCGTTTCGAACACCACCTTGCCGGGCGTCACCGCGATGTTCTCGCCGAGCACGAAAGCGCCCGCACGGGTGTGGGTCATCTGCCCCTTGCGCATGTCGCCGAGCAGGTTCTCGAAGCCGCGCACGAGGCTCTCGCCGCGCGTCTCCGCCGCCTTGCCGAGCGCCACCGGGTTGGTGAGCGGGAAGTTCGCGGGGCTCAGCGCATCGACCACGGTGCGGGTGGCGAACAGGAGCTGCGCCTTGCGGGCCGGTTCCATGCCCTCGACCGCCTCGGCCATGCCGAGCAGCTGCTCGCTCAGCAGCAGGTAGGCCTGGTGGAGGAACGCGAAGAACGGCTGGCGGCGCCACTCGGGATCGGCGAAGCGGCGGTCCGCGCGCGGCAGCTGCGGTTCGTCCGTGGCTGCGGCCTGCGGCCCCAGGCCGTACTGCCCGAACACCGTGCTGGCCAGCGTCAGACCCTCGTTCCAGAGCTTCTGCTGGGCCTCGGGCCGGGTGAGCGGCAACTGGCGGAAAACCGCCTCGGCCGTGGCGATCCACTTCACCGGGTCGGCGAAGTGCGGCGGCCTGTCGGCGCCGGCACTGGCGAGCTGTTCCACCTGGAAGTCGGTCCAGATCGCGTGCAGGCGCCCCGCGATCTCGGCCCATTGGACGGTGGCCTCGGCCTCGGGCGTGCCTTCCGCCGGGACCATCTGCCCGAACAGGGTGGTCAGTCCCTGGACCTGCGCCAGGGCCTGTTTACGCATGACGTCGCTGAAAAGATCGGCGTCGGTCGCCATGGGCAGTCGCTCTCCTGGTTGTCTGCCGCCCGGTTCTGCCGACGCCCGCCCGCGCTGTCGAGCCCCGTTCGAACGCTCCGGCGCGAGAAAACACGCAACGATCTTTCGCGAGTCCCCATTTGCGCGAACGTCGTAATCCCCTACAGGGGCGCTGCGGCCATTCTGCCGCGACGCATATGGATATCCGAGGTCATGGAAGACGAGTTCTACCGCATCAAGCGCCTGCCGCCCTATGTCATCGCCGAAGTGAACGCGATGAGGCACGCAGCCCGCCAGGCCGGTAAGGACATCATCGACCTCGGCATGGGCAATCCCGACCTGCCGCCGCCCGCCCACGTCATCGACAAGCTGTGCGAAGTGGCGCGCAAGGAAGACGCGCACGGCTATTCGGCCTCCTCGGGCATCCCCGGCATCCGCCGTGCCCAGGCGAACTATTACGGCCGCCGCTTCAACGTCGATCTCGACCCCGAAACCGAAGTGGTGATGACGATGGGCTCGAAGGAGGGCCTCGCCAGCCTCGCCACCGCGATCACCGCGCCCGGCGACGTCGTGCTGGCGCCGAACCCGAGCTATCCGATCCACACCTTCGGCTTCATCATCGCCGGCGCCACCATCCGCTCGGTGCCGACGACGCCCGACGAAGGCTACTGGCGCTCGCTCGACCGCGCGATGGCCTTCACCGTGCCGCGCCCGTCGATCCTGATCGTCAACTATCCCTCGAACCCGACCGCCGAGACGGTGGACCTCGCCTTCTACGAGCGCCTCGTCGCCTGGGCGAAGGAGAACAAGGTCTGGATCCTCTCCGACCTCGCCTATTCCGAGCTCTACTTCGACGGCAATCCGACCCGCTCGATCCTCGAGGTGCCGGGCGCCAAGGATGTGGCCGTCGAATTCACCTCGATGTCGAAGACCTTCTCGATGGCCGGCTGGCGCGTCGGCTTCGCGGTCGGCAACCCCCGGCTGATCGCCGCGCTCAAGCGCGTGAAGTCCTACCTCGACTACGGTGCCTTCACGCCGATCCAGGCCGCTGCCTGCGCCGCACTCAATGGCCCGCAGGACATCGTCGAGCGCAACCGCCAGCTCTACCAGAAGCGCCGCGACGTCATGGTCGAGGCGTTCGGCCGCGCCGGCTGGGACATCCCCCCGCCCAAGGCCTCGATGTTCGCCTGGGCGCCGCTGCCGCCCGCGCTCAAGGAGATGGGCAGCCTGGAATTCTCCAAGCAGCTGCTGGTCCACGCCGAAGTCGCGGTCGCGCCCGGCGTCGGCTACGGCGAGGACGGCGAGGGCTTCGTGAGAATCGCCATGGTCGAGAACGAGCAGCGCCTCCGCCAGGCGGCGCGCAACGTGAAGCGTTATCTCACGTCGATGGGTGTGAACACGCCGGCCACCTGACCCCGATACAGGTCCGCAGACACGGGATCTGGCGCGGGATAACAATTAACCCGCGAGTAAGGCTGTAAGATTCTACGTGTTGTTACTTGGACCTGCATAAAGCCATTGTTGCCTCCTATCGCATTGGAAAACCAAGGCTGGTGGGGGGCACATGGCAAATTATCATCGGCGCAACGCGCTTCATCGATTCAGGTGGCTGGGATCGGGCCGCATTCCGAACAACTGCGACCTGCGGCACTCGGGATGGGCACTCGAGGATGCGGGCGAACCTTCCAGCGACTGCATCGTCCTGGCCCATGCGGGCGAACCGGGCAGCGCCGCATGGCAGGACGTCCTCTCCTTTCCCGAGGAGGTCCGCCGCTTCATTCTGGTGATCGGCGCGGCAAGCTCGCAGGAACGCGCCGAACTGCTCAAGACCGGCTTCGGCGAGGCCGTTTCCGAAAACATCGAGCCGGGCGAATTCGAAGCCCGCGCCAGCAGGCTCGCGGAACTGACGCGCTGGCTGCCGCGGCACCGGCGGGTCGGTGAACTGGAACTCGACCTGCTCGCGCGCGAGGGTTACGGCTACGGCAAGCCGCTCAACCTCAACCCGCGCGAATTCGCGCTGCTCTGGCGCCTCGCGGACCAGCCGGGCGACCCGGTGAGCAAGCAGAACCTCATCCAGGACGTCTGGCGCATGGGCTTCGTGCCCGAGACCAACAGCATCGCGGTCCACATGTCGCGGCTGCGGCGCAAGCTGGAGTTCGTCGGCATGTCCGGCGTCATCGCCACCGCCTGCGCCGGAGGCTATTGCCTGCGACCGCCGGAGCGGCGCGTCGGCGGCGCCCCGGTGTTCGCGCCGTGCGCGCCCCTGCCGCAGCACGCGGCCCAGGCGGCGCTGTGAACGTTTCCTCCGCTTTCCCGGAAGTCCGCTGCGACCAACGGGTTTTCGGGAGCCGGTGCCGGTCCACCGGGGGGTAGACCGGCATCGGCATCCGCGTCAGGCGCCGGGGCGGCGCCCCGCTAGCGCCGAAAGGTCGGCCGGGGTGTTGATGTTGGGCACCGGCCGCGGGGTCTCGACCCGGCGCGCGCCGACGCGGTCGGCGAAGCGGTACATCGAGTGCGGCCCCGCGCCATGGAGCAGGTCTTCCAGCGCAGCGGCCGCCGAGGCCGGCCACAGCCCGATCACCGGCTGCGCGGCAAGGCAGGCAGGCGCCGCGCCCAGCAGGAGCGGCAGGTCGTCGGGCAGCAGCGCCGCATCGACGCCGCAGGTCAGCACCGCCACGTAGCCCTCGTCCTGCGCATGGTGCAGCGCCGCCGCCAGTCCGCCGAGCGGCCCCATGCCCGGTCGCGGCCAGTCCGGCAGGGTCGGCGCGGGAGCGGTCGCACGGCCGACCACGACGACATGCTCGCACCATCCCGAAAGCGTATCGACAGCCAGCGCGATGAGCGTGTGCCCGTCCAGTTCGGCAAGCGCCTTGTCGCTTCCGAACCGGCTCGACAGGCCTCCCGCCAGGACAGCTCCGAGAATCATGCGACAGCCTTTCGCGAGAGGGGAAACCCCGGTGAGAAACCTCGGTGAGCGCGCCACCATAGCGCTGCCCCTGTCCGGTAGGGAAGCGCCCGGAGGCCGCCGGGTTCCCGCCGGGAATCGCCCCCACCGCGCCGGGCCAGCGGCAATTTGCGACGATCCGCGCGAAACCCATTGCGCTCCCCCCGATCGGTTGCTAGGCGCCCATTCCTCCACACGGATGGCCCGATGGCGGAGTGGTTACGTAGAGGACTGCAAATCCTCGCACGCCGGTTCGATTCCGGCTCGGGCCTCCACCCCTTCCCTATTTCCGTGTGACAGGCGCTGTTTGCGCCGCTTTTTCTCCAGCCCTGAACCCGCGCGGGACATTTCCGGCGTTCCCGGTGGCTGCCCCCTGTTCGCGGCGGCATTCCTTGCCCGGAACAGCCGGGGGAGCGCCCGCAGCGCAGGGAGCGGCGGGAAACGCCGCGTCCCGTCCCCTGCTGAAAGCGGGCCGCGCGGGCAGCCCGCCGCTCTGGCTAGATTCGGACCGGCGCCAGCCTCGGGCTCAGCGCGTGCACCACTGCGAGCGCCACCAGGTATGCACTCGCGCAGATCGCGAAGAGCACTTCGTAGCTGTGCGTCGCATCGAGGATGTAGCCGGCGAACAGCGCCATGCCCATGCCGCCGAAGGCGCCCACGGTGCCGCCGATTCCCACCACCGAGCCCACCGCGCCGCGCGGGAAGACGTCGGAGGGAAGCGTGTAGAGGTTGGCCGAGAACGCCTGGTGCGCCGCGGTCGCGAGGCCGATGACGAGGACCGCCATCCACACGTTGTCGATCCCTTGCACGAACCAGATCGGCAGCACGCAGATCGCGCTGAGCAGCATCGTCGCCTTGCGCGAGAAGTTGGGCGTGCGGCCCGACTTGATGAGCTTCGAGGACATCCACCCGCCCGCCACGCTGCCGAGGTCCGAGATCAGGTAGATAGCGGCGAGCGGCAGGCCGAAGGTCTTGAGGTCGAGGTCGTAGCGGTCGAACAGGTAGCCCGGCAGCCAGAACAGGAAGAACCACCAGATCGGGTCGATGAGGAACTTGCCGAGCGCATAGGCCCAGGTCTCCCTGACCGTGAGCAGGCGGCCCCAGCCGATCTTCTCGACCGGGTCGGCCGGGTCCTGTCGGATCCAGGCGAGTTCGGCGGCGCCGACGCGGCCGTGCTCGGCCGGGTGGCGGTAGACGATCCACCACACGGCCAGCCAGACGATGCCGAACAGGCCAGTCACGAAGAACGCCACGCGCCAGTCGAACCACAGCACCAGCAGCGGCACGAGCAGCGGGGTGATGATCGCGCCGACATTGGCGCCGGCGTTGAACAGGCCGATCGCGAACGCGCGTTCCTTCTGGGGGAACCAGTCGGTGACGGCGCGGATGCCGGCGGGGAAATTACCCGATTCGCCGATGCCGAGGCCGAAGCGCGCCATCGCGAAGGAAACGACGCCGGTGGCGAAGCCGTGCGCCATGTGGCTCACCGTCCAGATGACGATGGCGATGGTGTAGCCCAGCCGCGCGCCGAACATGTCGACGACCTTGCCGAACGACAGGTAGCCGACCGCGTAGGCGACCTGGAACCAGAAGACGATGTTCGCGAAGTCGGACTCGCTCCAGTGGAACTCGGCCGCCAGCGTCGGCTTGAGCACGCCGATCATCTGGCGGTCGATGTAGTTGATCGCGGTCGCCGCGAACAGCAGCGCCACCACGACCCAGCGATAGCGGCCTACCCTGACCGCGCCCTCTTGGACTTCGCCCGGTTTCGTACCTGCGTCCATTATCCTGCTCCCCGCCGGCGGCCTTGCTGGCCTGCCGGCTTATCTGTTCCTCAGGCGGCGATGATGCCGCAGGCGACGGTGCCCTGCCCCTCGAACGTGGCGAGGACCTGCTGGCCCGGCACCACCGGATGGACCCCGGTGACCGCGCCGGTCGAGACCCAGGTGCCGCCGCTGGCGTCGATCCCGCGCGCGGCAAGGTTGCCGAGCAGGAACCGCACCGCGCCCAGCGGGCCGTCGAGCATGGCCGCCGTGGTGGCCTCGCCGGCGACCTCGCCGTCGATCTCGAGGCGCACGCCGATGGCGTTGAAGTCCGCCGTCTCCCACCCCGCAAGCGCGGGGCCGACGATCATGCCATAGTTGTTGCCGTAGTCCGACACCGTCACCGGCGGGCCATCGGCATTGATGCCGGGGTAGGGCGAGCTGGCGACCTCGATGCCGATGTGCACGGCGTCGAGCACGGCACGGGTGGCCGCGTCGTCCTGCGGGACGGTGCCGTCCCAGCCGGCGGCGACGTGGAGCAGGAACTCCGCCTCGGCGGCGGCGAAGCCCTGCGCGAAAACGGGCATATCGGGCGCCTCGCCCGCCCTCACCGCGACCACGCTGTCCGCGAAGATCGGTCCGGCAAGCCGGTTGCTGCCGAGCTGCTCGTCCAGCGGCGGGTTGATCTTGCCGACCTTCCAGCCGGCGATCGCGCGTCCGTCGATGCCGATCGCGATGTCCTGGATCGTATAGCCGCCGCCCAGCTCCCTCGGCGCCTCGCCGGGGTAGGAAGCCAGCGCGCGTTTCTCGCGCCGGGCCGCCACAAACGCCTCGGCCACTGCCTTTGCCTTATCCGTCAAGCCAATCCCCACACTTAAGATCTGTCACAGCCGATCGCTGCGCCTGGAAAAGGCCACCCACCGGGGAAACCGGTGTCACCGGAGGGCGGGCCGGTTGCCGCCGGAGCGATGAACCGTCCGCGCCGCTTGTCCCCAGGCGCGATCCGGCGGCTATATGCACCGCCGTCGACCATGGGCTTCCCGGAATGGTAACCGGTGTCATCTTGCCTTTTGCCTCGGTGGAGCGCAAGCCGGAAAATCGTGACGAACAAGAGGTCAGAAGATCGCCGTATGGCAAAAGGGCAGAAACCTACCATCAATGACGTCGCGCGGCTGTCCGGGGTGTCCAAGAAAACGGTCAGCCGGGTCATCAATAAATCGCCCCTGCTCAACGAGGCCACGCGCGAGAAGGTGGAGGCGGTGATCGCCGATCTCGCCTACGTCCCCAATCCGCAGGCGCGCGCATTGGCGCTGCGGCGCAACTTCCTGATCGGCCTGATCCACGACAATCCCAACGCGCAGATGGTGCTCGGCGTGCAGGAGGGCATCCTCGACACCATCCGCAGGACCGAGTTCGCGCTGGTGGTCCGCCCGGTCGACCGCCACTCGCCCACCCTGCTCGACGACATCCGCCACTTCATCGAGCAGCAGCGGCTCTACGGCGTGATGCTGCTGCCGCCGCTGTCCGAGCGCGACGACATCGCCGATGTCTGCCGCGACCTCGGCTGCACGGTGGTGCGCATGGGTTCGGCCAGGCTCGACGACGACGAGCATCTGGTCGCCTCGAACGACCGGCAGGCGGTGAGCGAGGCGGTGGGCTGGCTCGCCGAACTGGGCCACCGCCGCATCGGCTTCATCGCCGGCCCCGAGGGTTTCCGCTCCGCGCGCGAACGCCAGCAGGGTTTCGCCGACGGCATGGCTCAGGCGGGCCTCACCCCCGACCCCGCGATCATGGCGCGCGGCACCTACCGCTTCGAATCGGGCCGCGCGGCGGGTGAGCAGCTGCTCTCCGCGCAGGAGCCGCCGACCGCCGTGTTTTCCAGCAATGACGAGATGGCCGCGGGCCTGCTCCACGCCGCCAAGGAGCGCGGGCTCGACGTTCCCGAGGACCTGTCGATCATCGGCTTCGACGATACCGCCACCGCCGCGCACATCTGGCCGCCGCTCACCACGGTGCGCTGGCCGATCCGCACGATGGCCAGCACGGCGGCGCTCAAGCTGATCGAGCCGACCTCCGCCGCCTCCCAGCCCTCGATGTTCCCCTCCGACCTGATCCGCCGCGCATCGGCCGTCACCTATCCCGCGCAGGCCAAGACCGAGGGGCGTTGACACCGGTTACCTAAAGCGGATACGAGTTCTCCCAAGAGATCTGAACGGGAGAGTTCGACGTGTTCTGCAAGACCTACCACGCCACCCATCCGGACATGATGGAGTGCGTCTCCAACGAGGAACTGCGCGACCGCTACCTCGTCACCGGCATGTTCAAGGACGGCGAGGTCAACCTCAACTACTCGCACAACGAGCGCTTCATCATCGGCGGCGCGGTTCCGGGCGCGACGCCCCTGCCTCTGCCGCTCCAGACCGTGCCCAAGAGCGCCGAGGGTAAGTCCTTCTTCGAGCGCCGCGAAGCCGGCATCACCAACATCGGCGGCCCGGGCGCGATCACCGTCGACGGCCAGCGCTTCGAGATGGGCAACAAGGAATGCCTCTACGTGCCGATGGGCACCAACGAGGTGATCTTCGAAGGCCAGGGCGCACGCTTCTACATCGCGTCGGTTCCGGCCCACAAGGCGCTGCCGATCAAGCACATCACGCTCGACCAGGCCAACCCGCTGGCGCGCGGCGACCTCGCCAACTCGAACCAGCGTACGATCTACCAGCTGGTCATTCCCGGCGTCTGCGACAGCGCGCAGCTGCTGCTCGGCCTCACCGTGCTGGAGGAAGGCTCGGTCTGGAACACGATGCCGCCGCACCTCCACGACCGCCGCTCGGAAATCTACCTGTACTTCGAGCTGCCGGAAGAGAACGACCGCATCTTCCACTACATGGGCGAGCCCGACCAGATGCGCCACATCGTGATCGCCAACGAAGAGGCGGTCATCAGCCCGCCGTGGTCGATCCACATGGGTTCGGGCACCAAGAAGTACGCGTTCATCTGGGCGATGGGCGGGGAAAACCTCGACTACACCGACATGAACGTGCTGGATATCTGCCAGCTCCAGTAGGGGCTTGCACGCTCCTCCAGCGTGGGGAGCAAAGCGACGAAGCGATCCGGGGGCGCCGGCAACAGGCCGCCCCGGATCGCCTCTTCCGGCCGGGGCCGGAGCGCAATGACGGGATCAGGATCAGACTTATGGCAATTTCCTTCGACCTCGCGGGCAAGGCCGCCCTCGTCACCGGCGCCAACACCGGCATCGGGCAGGCCATCGCGGTCGCTCTGGCGCAGGCCGGCGCCGACGTCGCCGTGGCGGGCCGCAGCGAGCCCACCGAAACCCTCGACCTGATCGCCGCGACGGGCCGCAAGGCCGTCAACATCAAGGCCGACCTTTCCAGCATCGAGCCGGTCGGCCGCGTTATCGACGAGGCCGTCGCCGGACTAGGCAAGGTGGACATCCTCGTCAACAATGCCGGCATCATCCGCCGCGACGATCTGCTGCAGTTCTCCGAGGAGGACTGGGACGCGGTGATGGACACCAACCTCAAGACGCTGTTCTTCCTGAGCCAGGGCGCGGCGCGCGGCATGACGACGCGCGGCTACGGCAAGATCGTCAACATCGCCTCGCTGCTGACCTTCCAGGGCGGCATCCGCGTGCCCAGCTACGCCGCGGCGAAGTCGGGCGTGGGCGGCGTGACCAAGGCGATGGCGAACGAACTGGCGCCCAGGGGTGTGCAGGTCAACGCGATCGCTCCCGGCTACATCACCACCAACAACACCGCCGCGCTGTCCGCCGACGAGTCGCGCAACCGCCAGATCCTCGAGCGTATCCCGACGGGACGCTGGGGCCGCCCGGAGGACATCGCCGGCGCCGCCGTGTTCCTCGCCTCCGCCGCTTCGGACTACGTGACCGGACAGGTCCTGGCGGTCGACGGCGGCTGGCTGGCGCGCTGAGGTGAGCGGACACGTCGTCACCTTCGGCGAAGTGCTGCTGCGCCTCGCCACGCCCGGCGCCAGGCTGACGGTCCAGTGTGACGCGCTGGACCTGGTCGTCGGCGGCGCGGAAGCCAACGTCGCGGCGGGGCTCGCCTCGCTGGGGCACGACGTCAGGATGCTCACGCGCCTGCCGACCAGCCCGCTCGGCGACAAGGCCCGCGCCGCGCTCGGCGCCGCCGGCATCGACACCACGCATATCGGCCGCGCCCCCGGGCGCATGGGCCTCTATTTCCTTGAGAGCGGAGCGGGCCTTCGGCCTTCGTCGATCACCTACGATCGCGCGGGTAGTCTTTTCGCAGGGTCCTCCTCCGGCGACTTCGACTTCGCGTCCGCTCTCGAGGGAGCCCGACTGCTCCACCTGTCGGGCATCACGCCGGCGCTCGGCCCCGGAGGCGTCGCGCTTGCGCAAGCCGCCGTCGCCGCGGCCAACAGCGCCGGCGTGCCCATCTGTTTCGACGGCAACTACCGCGCGATGCTGTGGGATGCGTGGGACAGCGACCCGCGCGCGATCCTCACCGACCTGATGCAGTCGGCCACGGTGATGATCGGCAACCACCGCGACATCTCTCTGCTGTTGGGCACGGCCTTCTCCGGCGACGGGTCCGACCGCCGCCGCGAAGCCGCCCTCGCCGCTTTCGAGGCGTTCCCGAAGTTGCAACTCATCGCCTCGACCGCGCGCCATATCGTCAACGCCGGCCACCATCGCATCGCCGCGCGCATCGACGGGCGTGACGGAGCGCACCAGACCAGCGAAGTCGACGTGACCGGCATCGTCGACCGCATCGGCACCGGCGACGCCTTCGCGGCGGGCGTCCTCCACAAGTGGCTCGCCGGCGCCGACCTCGTCGCCACCGCGCAGGCGGGGCTGGCCTACACCGTGCTCAAACACACCCAGCCCGGCGACATGTGCCTGATCGGCCCGGCCGAGCTGGAAGCGTTTTCGGCCAGCGGCGGGGACGTGCGGCGGTAGGGGGCGGTCGGCGAAGGCGAAGCTGAGTTTGCATTTCATAGCCTAGTTGCCCCCGCGAAAGCGGGGGCCCCGCTTCCTCGTGCGCGACTGCTGAAGACCAAGCGGGATCCCCGCTTTCGCGAGTAGGGAGAGAGTAGCATGACCACCCCCATCACACGCCGCACCCTTGTGAAAACCGCAGCGGTCCTCGCGGCCGTCGCCCCTGCCCCGCTCCTCGCCCGCACCGTGAAGGCCCCGCGCGTCGGCCGCTACACCGGTCTGACCGAGAACGGCGTGCAGACCTTCAAGGGCATCCGCTACGCCCGCGCCGCCCGCTTCGCCCGCGCCGTCGCCGAGCCGTGGGAGGGCCCCGTCATCGCCGCCGATACCTTCGGCCCGCTCGCCCCGCAGCGCGGCTCCGGCGACGAGCCGCAGTCCGAGGACTGCCTGTTCCTCAACGTCTGGACGCCCGAGGCCGACCCTCGCGCCAAACGCGCGGTCATGGTCTACTTCCACGGCGGCGCCTATTCGGGCGGCTCGGTCACCGACCCGCTGACCCACGGCGGCAACCTCGCCGCGCAGGGCGACGTGGTGGTGGTCACCGTCAACCACCGGCTCAACGCGCTCGGCTACGCCTGGCTCAAGCCCTTCGGTGCGCAGTTTGCCGACAGCGGCAACCTCGGCCAGCTCGACCTGATCCTCGCCCTCCAATGGGTGCGCGACCACATCGCGCAGTTCGGGGGCGATCCGGCGCGGGTGATGGTGCTGGGCCAGTCGGGCGGCGGCGCCAAGATCGCGACGCTCATGGCGATGCCCGCGGCGCAGGGCCTGTTCCACTCGGCCGCAACGATGAGCGGCCAGCAGGTGCAGGCGAGCGGCCCCGCCCATGCCTGGGCGCGCACGCAGGCGTTCATGCGCGCCCTGAAACTCGCGCCCGGCGACGTCGAGGCCCTGCGCGCCATGCCGGTCGAGCGGCTGGTCGAGGGCCTCGGCGCCGCCGACCCGGTGATGGGCGGCGGGATCTATTTCGGCCCGGTGCTCGACATGACCAACCTGCCGCGCCACCCGTTCTGGCCGGATGCCGCGCCGCAGTCGCTGCGGATACCGATGATCCTGGGCAACGTGCGCGAGGAGACCCGCGCCTTCCTCGACCCGCGCGGGCCCAAGCTGCAGGGGCTGAACTGGGACAACCTCGCCGCCCGCATCCTGCCCGAGATCAAGATCGACCTCGATCCGGTCTGGGTGGTCGAGCAGTACCGCGCCCGCGAGCCCGGCTGGACGCCCGAGCAGGTCTACTACGCCGCCACCACCGATGGCCGCTCGTGGCCCGGTCAGGTGATCGAGGCCGACGCGCGCGCGGCGGCGGGCGCGGCGGCGACCTGGGTATACCAGCTCGACCGCCGCTCGCCGGTCGATCCCCTGCGCGGCGCGGCGCACACCGACGACATCCCCTACGTCTTCGGCACCCAGGCCGCGCCGGGCAGTTTTTCAGGAACCGACGCCGCCGCGCGGGCGCTCGGGACCAAGATGATGCAGGCCTTCACCGGCCTTGCGAAGACCGGCCGGCCGGGCCTTGCCGAGTGGTCCCCCTACCGCCTGCCCGACCGCGCGACGATGGTCTTCGATGAGACCTCCGGACTCGTGAACGACCCCCGCCGCTGGCAGCGCGAACTCTGGGCCACCGCGCCCTACGTCCAGCCGGGCAGCTGAGCGGCGGCGAAGCCCCCGAGGCTCGCCGCAAGGGCAGGGACATCCATGGCGAGGACGGCCCCCGGGATGTATGCTCGGAAAAGCTGGCAAGTCGGGCAAACTCGGATAGGCTGGGGACAATGGCCGATACCGGGAGCAATGATGGAAGGCGGCGACTGGTGTCCGCCCTTGCGCGCGTCGCGGACGGAGACCAGGCCGCCTTGCGCGAGGTGTACGATTCCACCTCCGCGAAGCTATTCGGCGTTTGCCTGCGTATCTGCCAGGATCGCGAAGCCGCCGAGGATGTCTTGCAGCAAGTCTATATCAAAATCTGGCACCGCGCCGGCCGGTTCGACGGCAACCGGGCAAGCCCGATCACCTGGCTCTGCGCGATCGCGCGCAACGCCGCCATAGACTGGCGGCGCGCCAACGCCACGGTGCATCTTCCCGACAGCGCCGCCGCCGCCGTGGCGGACACCAGCCCGCTTGCGCCCGAACTCATCGAAGGCGCACAGCAGCGGGCCCGGATCTTCGACTGTCTCGAAATGCTGGAAGATCGTCCGCGCAGCGCTATCCGGGCGGCCTTCTTCGACGGGCTGACGTATAGCCAGCTGGCCGAGGCGATGGCAGTGCCGCTTGGTACGCTCAAAAGCTGGGTGCGGCGCGGTCTGATCCAGTTGCGCGGCTGTGTGGGCGATGACTGACACGCTGGGCCCCGACGATCGCGACGTCCTTGCGGGCGAACTCGCGCTGGGCATCCTCGACGGAGAGGATCGCGCGCGCGCCAACCGGCTGCGCCTGTCCGATCCGGCATTCGCCGCTGCTGTCGCCGCATGGCACCGCCGTCTCGCGCCCCTTGGCTCCAGCTTCGAGGAGCACCCTGCCCCGGCGCTGTGGTCCGCGATCCAGCGTCGCCTGGGGCCGGGCGACGATAACCGATTCCGGCGGCGGCTGCGCCGCTGGCGCCTGGGCGCGATCGCCAGCGGCGCACTGGCGGCATCGCTCGCCGCCATCATCGTCCTGCGCCCGGCACCCACGCCGATAGAGATCGTCCGCGCCCCGGATCAGGCGGCCGTCGCGCAACTGGGCGCGGAAGGCGCGCCGGCCCTGCTCGCGGCGAATTACGATCCGGCGGGCGGCGTCCTGCGGATCCGGGCGATGCGCCTGCCCGAGAGCGCGCTGGCTCCCGAACTCTGGGTGATCCCCGCTGACGGGGTGCCGCGATCGCTGGGCCTGGTGGCGCCGTCCGGCGTCACCAGGGTCGCGGTCTCCGCCGGCCATCGCGGCCTGCTCGAGGATGGAGCGACCCTGGCGATCACGCTCGAACCACGCGACGGCGCGCCGCACGATGCCCCGAGCAGCGCACCGATCGCCGCAGGAAAAATTTCGACGATCTGAACCGCCGGTGCATCCGCCGCGAACCTCGGCTCGTAGCTCCTTGCGAACCCCGCATTTTGGGGTCGTCGGAGAAGGAAGCCAGGATGCCAAACTTCAAGAAGATCGGTCTCGTCGTCGCCGGGTCGGCGCTGCTCGCCACCGGCGCGGCCGCGGCCACGAAGCATTTCCCGATGGTCGGCGGCGCGGAAATGTACCCGACGAAGACCATCGTCGAGAACGCCTTGAACTCGAAGGACCACACCACTCTGGTCGCCGCCGTAAAGGCTGCCGGGCTGGTCGAGACGCTGTCCGGACCCGGACCGTTCACGGTTTTCGCACCGACCAACGAAGCCTTCGCCAAGCTCCCTGCCGGCACGGTCGAAACGCTGGTCAAGCCCGAGAACAAGGCCAAGCTGACCTCGATCCTCACCTATCACGTCGTCGCCGGCAAGATGAGCGCGGCGATGCTCGCCAAGAACGCCGGCATGCACAAGGGCAAGGCCACGCTCACCACGGTTCAGGGCGAAAAGCTCACCGTCACCAAGGGCCCGGGCGGTAGCTGGTGGGTCGTCGATGCCAAGGGCGGCAAGGCGAAGATCACCATTGCCGACGTCAACCAGTCCAACGGCGTGATCCACGTCATCGACAGCGTGCTGATGCCCTGATGCCGATCGGTCGGCGCGTTCCCCATGTGCGCGCCGAGCCGGGTGCCTGCTGCCGTCTTCAGCCCCCGCTGACGGCGGCAGGTACCATACTCCGGGCGTCTTGTCCCGGCGCCCGGCGCGATGACATGGCGTGAGGTGCACGCCGCCGGCCATCAGCGAATGGCGGCCAGTGTCGTAAGCAGCCACGACGCGGGAGAACTGCGGCAGCGGCAGGCCCGGCAGTCCGCTTTCCTACATGCCGGCGCCCGGCATAGGGTCGGCGCATGACCCCGCCAGCCCGTTCCTGCCTGCTTCGCGATGCCCGCAAGGTGCCGCCCGGCACCGCAAGGCGACACTTCTGCCCGCACAAGGCGACACATTCGGCGCACAAGGCGACACCTGGCACCCGCAAGGCGACACTTTTTCGGCGCAAGGCGACACATTCCGGGCCTCGGGGGGCAGTTTCCGCCCTGGACCGTGTAAACCGTGTAAACCTCGTGTCGCCTTGTGACGCGCCCGGAGGCGGTGGGCTGGCCGCCGGGACCGGCGGATGGCGGTCCCGCCCGGCGCCGGGCCGGGCAAGGCGCGGGTTACTTCGCCCTGGGCGGGTTCGGGTAGGCGATGATCAGCGAGAGCGGCTCGGCGCCCTGCTGCCGGATGCCGACGACGGCGCCGTCGTAGAGGTAGGCGGTCATGCCCGGCTTCAGCGCCGCGCGCTTCCCGTCCGAGACGACCTCGCCCTCGCCCGAGACCACGTAGTAGACCTCGTCGTGGGCGATGGGATGCTCGCCGATCGCCGCGCCGAGGTGGAGGACGCGGCGGCGGAACTCCATCGCGCGCGGCGCCGGGGCGGCGTCGGAGATGCGGTAGGCGGTGCTCATCCCGATCGCGCCGTGGGGCGGGGCCTCCTCCCGTACGGTGTCGCGCTCGTCGATGACCGCCATCGGCGGGGCGGTGGTCACCGCCGCCGCCAGCAGCAGGGCGGCGATCACTTGGCCGCCCCTTCGCGCATTTCCTTGTCGCGCGCCGAGAGCTTCTCCTGCGCGCCCGCCTTCTGGCCGGGGTATCGGCCGGACTTCGGGGTCATCGGGCCCAGGTTCCAGTCCTTCTCGGCGAAGGCGGCGCGGGTCGGCGAAGGATGCGGATAGCCGCCGACGACCTTCTCGTCGTCGATGATCTCGCCGCGCCCTTCGGCGACGAAGAACAGCACGCGGATGTCGTCGGGCGCCCGGTCCCACGGCCGCGCGCCGACCGAGGCGAGCAGGCTGGTCTCCAACTCGGCGGCGGGCATGACCTCGAGGTCGCCAAGCGGGGTCAGCGGCGCGGACTTCTCGATGAGTTTCGCCCTGGTCACGCCGTAGCGGCCGAAAGTGGGCGCGGGATTGCCCCAGCGGTCGACGTTGATGTTGTCCTTGCCGTAATAGGCCAGGTCGCCGTCGCCGCCGAGCGTCAGGAACGGCAGGCCGAGCGCGGTCGAGTTGCCGGCGCGCATGACGTTGCCCACCGCGGTGATCTCGCCGGTGACGTAGTCGTGCCCCTCCCACTCGAGGTTCATGAGGTTGTAGTGCACCGCGCGGTGGCCCGGGTCGTAGATCATGTTGTTGACCATCAGCACCTGCGCCCCGCCCTTCACCAGCGGCGAGCGCTCCATGTTGTGGGCATAGAGGTTGCGGTAGAGCGTGATATGGGTGGCGTTGTCGTGGATCAGGGTGCCCTTGGAGTGCTCGCCCTTGGGGTGGCTGGCATCGGCAAGCCCCTCGGCGGCGAGGTTCTCGCGGAACACGATGTCGTGGCTGGTGGCCGCGCGCCATTCCTTCACGGTCTTGCCGGTGAAGCGCGGGCCCGAGGTCGACATGTTCTCGTCAAGAGCCCACAGGAAGCTGCAGTGCTCGACCACCACGTTGTGCGCGGCGACGGTGGAGAAGGCGTCGGCCTCCCAGCCCGAGAGCTTGGCCTGCCCGTCGACGCCGGTCATCACGCGGATGTGGCTGATCTTGACGTCGTGGCCCCTGAGATCGATGCCGCCACGGATGATCGTGATGCCCGGCGACGGCGCGGTCTGTCCGGCGATCGTGAGGTAGGGCTCGTCGATGTCGAGGATCGAGCGTTCGAGGTCGATCACCCCGCCCACCTCGAACACCACGACGCGCTTGCCCTTGGCCTCGACCGCCGCCTTGAGCGAGCCGGGGCCGTCCTTGGCCAGAGTCGTGACGCGGATGATCCGGCCGCCGTCGCCGCCCTGCGTGGGGTCGGACGGCAGCGCGCCGGCGGCGCCGGGGACCAGCGTGAACGCAACGAAAGTAAGAAGGACACGGCTTGTCAGCCTGCGGATTTTCACTGCCGATCTCCCAATGGCACAGGTTCTTGACAGGGCGACCTCCCTGCGGCACTAACTAATGACACCGGTTACCACTGCTCGCAAGGACGATCTTTGGAACGGGTGAGGCGATCGGGAGATTGCCTGAGTGCCCCTTCAGGGGGGTGGGAGTAGAGAGGTGCCGGAACAGAGCAGGCATGGCCGCGCTCCTTTCTGACACCGGTATCAATTGGCCGGTCAGGCCGTGAGGGGATGTTGTCATGCGCCAGCATGTTTCAGGAATTTCGCTTTTGAAAGCCGCTCTGTTCGCCGGCAGCGCGCTCGCCCTGCCGCACGCGGCATTCGCACAGGACGCGACCGGAACCACCGGCACCGCCACCGATGCCGCGGCGCAGGCCAATGCCGAGGCAGCGGCGATCGACCAGGCGACGGCGGACGAGATCGTCGTCACCGGCTTCCGCCAGTCGCTGCAGGCGGCGCTCAACGTCAAGCGCGAGTCGATCTCGGCGGTGGACGCCGTCGTGGCCGAGGACATGGCCAAGTTCCCCGACCAGAACCTCGCGGAATCGCTGCAGCGCATCCCCGGCATCTCGATCCAGAAGGACGGCGGCGAAGGCCGCGCGATCACGGTTCGCGGCCTGAGCGCGCAGTTCACCCGCGTGCGCGTCAATGGGCTCGAGACGATCACCACCAGCTCGGACGGCGCCTCGGCCAACCGCGATCGCTCGTTCGACTTCAACGTCTTCGCCTCCGAGCTGTTCAGCAGCCTGGTCGTCCACAAGACCGCCGAAGCCAGCCTCGACGAAGGTTCGCTGGGCGCGGTGGTCGACCTCAACACCGGCAACCCGCTGGCGGGCAAGACCGGCCTCACCGCCGTGCTCAACGTCCAAGGCTCGTACAACGACCTGTCGGACAACGTCGGCCCGCGCATCGCCGGCCTGGTCTCGTGGAAGAACGACGCCGGCACGCTCGGCGTGAACCTGTCGGCGGCCTATTCGCACACCGACACGATCGAAAGCGGCAACAACACCGTGCGCTGGGCGCAGGCCTATTTCAACTCGGTCGACGGCAACCCGTGCTTCTACTCGGTGCCCGGCGCGACCGGCGGCACGCCCGTCAACTCGGGCGGCAGCTACCGCCCCTCGGCGGTCTGCGACGCGGCCTCGCTCTCGTTCCACCCGCGCATCCCGCGCTACGGCAAGGTCGAGCATGACCGCCGCCGTCTCGGCCTGACCGGTTCGATCCAGTTCGAGCCGACCGACCGCACCAAGATCTCCATCGACGGCCTCTATTCCTCGTTCAAGGAAGACCGCAAGGAGCAGTGGCTCGAAGTGCTCGCCCGTTCGAACGAGCGCCGCTTCAACGTCGTCGACCCGGTCTACGACGACAGCGGCAACATGGTCAGCGCGACGTTCAACAACGCCTACGTGCGCACCGAAAGCTACCTGCGCAAGTCGGAGACCGAGTTCTACCAGATCGGCGCGACCTGGGACCAGGACGTCACCGACACCTTCCGCTTCACCGCGGTGGGCGGCTTCTCGCAGTCGAATGCCGACATCCCTGTCGAGACCACGATCGCCTACGACAACCGCAACGCCAACGGCTTCAGCTACGACTATACCGACATGAAGTCGCCGGTACTGAGCTACGACCTCGACGTGACCAACCCGGCGAACTTCCAGCTCGCCGAAATCCGCGACCGTCCTTCCTACGTGAAGAACCAGTTCAAGACCGCGCAGCTGCGCACCGAATGGGACCTCACCGAAGGCTTCACCGTCAAGGCGGGCGCGGTCTGGCGGCGATTCGACTTCCGCACCCAGCTGTTCCAGCGTGACACCGCCGCCTGCGGCGCCAACGGTACGAAGGACCTGATCCTGGGCACGGTCACGTGCTCGTCCACCGTCTACGGCCTGCCCGTGACCTCGGACATCTCCGACCTCGTCAAGCTCGGCGACGCCGGCCAGCCCGCCGGCACCACCTCGTCCTGGCTCGTCGGCAACATCGCCAATGCGGCCGATTACACCAACCTCTACGGCCGCACCGCCATCGAGGACCTGGGCAACAACCGCCGCGTGCGCGAGGAAACCTCGGGCGGATACGTGCAGTTCGACGTGAAGGGGGAGCTCTTCGGCCTCGAGTACGCGGGCAACGCGGGCATGCGCTATGCCCACACCAAGCAGACCTCGACCGGCTACACCGCAGGCGTCGCCGCCACCGTCGAGCGGACCTACGACGACTGGCTGCCGTCGATGAACCTCGCGTTCTATCCGCACCACGACGTGATCGTGCGCGGCGCGATCGCCAAGGTCATCACCCGTCCTTCGCTGGGCAACCTCAACCCGGGCGGCTCGGTCGACGGCTTCAACTACCGCGTCACCTTCGGCAACCCGTTCCTCGACCCCTATCGCGCCACCAACTTCGACGCCTCGGTCGAGTGGTACTTCGCGCCGCAGTCGCTGCTTTCGGTCGCAGGCTTCATCAAGAAGATCGAGAGCTTCCCGGTCTCGGGCACGTATGTCGCCACGCTGCCGCAGCTCGGCCTCGGCCGCGATGTGCTCGGCCAGAGCACGCCTGCCTACATCAACTACGATCCGAACCAGGAATACGTGGTTTCGTCGCAGGTCAACGGCTCGGGCGCAACGCTCAAGGGCGTGGAAGTGGCGCTGCAGCTGCCCTTCACCTTCCTGCCCGGCCTGCTCAGCCACACCGGCTTCCAGGGCAACATGACCTTCGTCGACAGCAGCGCCGACTACACCATCACCGGGCCGGCCACCTCGGCCTGCACCCGCAATGCGACGACGGGCGCCTGCGCGCTCACCGGCGTCACGGCGGTCTACGCCAACACGCTCTACGGCGTGTCGAAGCGCGCCTGGAACGCCACGGTGTACTATGACGACGGCAAGTTCAGCATCCGCGGTTCGGTCAGCTACCGCAGCCCGTTCACCGACGCGGGCAGCGCCACCGGCAACGTCTTCGAGGGTTACGGCTCGTACACCAGCGTCGATGCGGCGGTGCGCTACAAGGCGACCGAATGGCTGGAGCTTTCGATCGACGGCAACAACCTGACCGACGCCTACCGCTACCGCTACAACGACAAGTTCGAGACCCGCAACTACGAGAACAACCACTTCGGCCGCACCATCCTGTTCGGCGCGCGCGCGAAGATCTGATCCCTCCGACTGGAGCGTGGCCTGCGCAGGCCACGCTCCTTTTCTTTTCAGCATCGGCAGCACGGGGAAGCCCCTTGGATCTCGATCGCAGGACTCTCATCGCCGGTTCCCTCGCCGCTGCCGGACTTGCTTCGCGGGCGAGCGCCCAGACCGCCCCGCCCATGGCATCGAACGCCCTGCCGCCGGGCCTGCCGCAGCCGACCGAGACGATCGACCTGTGGCCCAAGGGTCCACCCGCGACGCTCGCCTCGCCCCTCACCGAAACCGTCAACGAACGCTCCTCCGACGCACTCGTCACCGACCGCGCCGTCTACGGCGTGACACGGCCGTGCATGGCCGTCTTCCGCCCCGACCGGCCCAACGGTTCCGCCGTGATGATAACGCCGGGCGGCGGCTACAAGTGGATCGTCGTCGACAAGGAAGGCTACGAGATCGCCCGCTGGCTGACCGCGCGCGGCTTCACCGCCTTCGTGCTGTTCTACCGCCTGCCGGGCGAAGGCTGGTCGAGCGGCCCCGACACCCCGCTCGCCGACGCCCAGCGCGGCATGCGCCTGATCCGCCACCGCGCGCGGGACTTCGCCATCGACCCGGAGCGGGTGGCCGCCATGGGCTTTTCCGCCGGCGGACACCTGTGCGCCGACCTCGGCGCGCGCTTCGCCGCGAAAGTCTACGATCCGGTCGACGCGGCGGACCGGCTTTCCGCCAGGCCGTTCTGCGCCGCGCCGATCTACCCGGTGGTGAGCATGGACCCGGCGATCGCCCATCCCGGCTCGCGCGACCTGCTGCTCGGCGCCGCGCCCACGCCCGCGCTCGAAGCCGCGCATTCGCCGGACCGCAACGTCCCGGCGGACGCCCCGCCCCACTTCCTGCTCCACGCCGAGGACGACGACGTCGTCCCGGCCGAAAACACGGTGCGCCTGCATGCCGCGCTGAAGGCCCGCAAAATCCCGGTCGAGGCGCACCTGTTCGCCAACGGCGGCCACGGCTTCGGGCTGCGCCGCGCCATCGGCAAGCCGGTCGAGGTCTGGCCCGACCTCTGGCGTGCCTGGGCCCGGACCGTGGGGTTCGGCTGAGGCACGCGCCGGGCCGGGAAACAACGCCGTCGTCGAAGCCGGCGACAGGGGGCCGCCAAACCACTTCTCACCCGGAAAGAACCGGGCGGCGGCGGCCCGAGCTTGATCGCCCGGCGCCATGCCATAGAGATACCACGATGCAGGCGTCCCCCGGTAGACAACGCGAAGGCGAGCCCACGATCGACGATGTGGCGGCGGCGGCGGGCGTGTCGATCCGCACCGTCTCGCGCGTGCTCAACAAGTCGCCCAAGGTGAATGCGGAAACGCGGGCCCGCATCGAGGCGGCGATCGCGCAGCTGCGGTTCCGCCCCAGCCTGCGCGCACGGGGCCTGGCGATGCGCCGCTCGTTCCTGATCGGCCTGATCCACAACGACCGCAACGCGCTCGTACTCGATTCCATCCAGCGCGGCATCGTCGCCCTGACGGCGGCGCGCGGCTACGAGGTGATCGTCCACCCCACCCCGGTACAGCCGGACGCGGCGATCGCCGACGTCCTCGCCTTCGTCGAGCGCTCGCGCGTCGACGGGCTGGTGGTGCTGCCGCCGATCTCGGGCCTCGACGGCCTCGCCGCCGCGCTGGGCGCGGCGCAGGTCCCCGCGGTGGCGCTGTCCTCGGTGCCGCTGGACGGCTTTTCGGGCGTGATCGTCAGCGAGGAACGGGAGGCGGGCGCGCTGGTGGCGCGGCACCTGCTGGGCCTCGGCCACCGGCGGCTCGGCATCGTCAACGGCCCCGCCGACGTCGCCTCCGCCCAGCAACGCCGCATGGGCTTCCTCGAGGAAGCCGCGCGGCACGTCGGGGCCGAAGTGGCCGAAGCGCCGGGCGACTACGATTTCCCCTCGGGCGTGGCGGCGGCCGAGCATCTGCTCGACCTGCCCGCCCGGCCGACCGGCATCTTCGCCGCCAACGACATCATGGCCGCCGGCGTGCTCAAGGTCGCGGCCCGGCGGCGGATCGCGGTGCCATCCGAGCTTTCGGTGGTGGGTTTCGACGGCAGCATCCTGACGCGCATGCTCACCCCGGCGCTGACCTCGGTGCTGCGCCCGTTCGGCGATATGGCGGCAGCCGCGGCCGACCGGCTCATCGCCCTTGTCGAAGGTCGGGAGCCGCCGCCGCCGTTCCAGGCAGCGCTCGAGATCTTGGCGGCGGAGACCACCGGACCTGCGCCGGACTGAAGCAAAGCGGGGTCCCCGCCTCCGCGGGGACCCCGCTTTTTTCGGAACTCAGGCCGGCAGTGGTTCCAGACGCCCAGCCTCCAGCGCCGCCAGACCGCCCTCTACCGTGCGCAGGAAACGCTGATCGCCGCCGAGGTCCCCGAAGATCTCGCGCAGGGCGACGACGCTGCGCCAGTCGCCCGCGCGCTCCAGCAGTGCCCCGGCCATCGGGTCGGTGATCGAATGCCCCTCCCGCGCGGCGCGGTCCAGGAAGCGCAGCCAGGCCGCGATCGGCAGCGCCAGCCGCGCGACCGGGCGCCCCGCCGCCAGCGCATCGCGCACCGTGTCGAGCAGACGGTACGGCAGCTTCTGCGACCCGTCCCAGGCGATCTGCGACAGCAGGTGCCGGATCGCCGGATTGGCGAAGCGCGCAAGCACGTCCGAGATATAGCCCGGCAGGTCGAGCCCCGGCGGCGCGGTGACCGAAGGCGCGATGTCCTCGCGCATCAGCCGCTCGGCGAAACCGGCGAGTTCGCGGTCCGCCATCGCCTCGGCCACGGTCTCGAAGCCGAGGCCGAGCCCGATGTAGGCGAGCGAGGAATGGGCCCCGTTGAGCAGGCGCAGCTTGGCGGTCTCGAACGGCCGCACCTCACCCGCGAACGTCACCCCGGCCAGTTCCAGCGCGGGGCGTTCCCCGGCGAAGCGGTCCTCGATCACCCACTGCGTGAAGCGTTCGCGCTGGATCGGCCAGGCATCCTCAAGACCGGTCGCGGCGGCGATGCGGGCGCGCAGGGCGTCGTCGGTCGCGGGCGTGATGGAGTCCACCATCGCGTTGGGGAACGCCACATTCTCCGCGATCCAGCGCGCGGTCTCCGGGTCGATCGCCTCGGCCAGCGCGATCGTCGCGGCTTCCAGCTTGCGGCCGTTGTCGGTGAGGTTGTCACATGACAGCACGGTCACGCCCGGCAGCCCCGCAAGGCGCCGTGCCTGAAGGCCGCGCACCAGCCAGCCGGTGAACGAGCCGGGCACCCAGCCCTCGGCGCGCGAGGCCTCGATATCCGCCG
Source organism: Novosphingobium sp. GW821-FHT09E05 (assembly GCF_059416165.1). NCBI lineage: Bacteria > Pseudomonadati > Pseudomonadota > Alphaproteobacteria > Sphingomonadales > Sphingomonadaceae > Novosphingobium > Novosphingobium sp. GW821-FHT09E05. The sequence continues at coordinate 297,816 of NZ_JBWKOQ010000001.1, read as the reverse complement.
CGATCGCGGGGTGCGCGAAATTTAGCGCCGCATCAGCGCCCAGACAGTAGCCCTTTTCGGTCACCGTCGAGCTGACGATGCGCGTGTCGGCATGGGCCAGCGCGGCGAGGATCGCGGCGGGCTCGTCCTTGGTCAGCACGCGCCCGATCGCGCCGATCACGCGGTAGTCGACCTGCTCCTCCAGCAGCGCCAGCGTGTAGAGCCCGTCCTGCGGGTTCAGCGCATCGGCCACGCCGCGCGAGTTGAGACTCACGCCCGTCAGCCCCCAGCGCGGGTCGGAAGCCAGCAGCGTGTCGAACGCCGCCGCCTGGTGCGCCCGGTGGAACGCGCCCGGGCCGAAGTGGACGACGCCCGTCTTCACCGCGCTCCGGTCGTACCCCGGCCGCGCGATTCCGGCGGGCAGCGCGCCCAGCGCACCATTCGAAAGCCGCGTCATGCCGGTTCCATGACGCGCACCGGAGCCTCGAGCCCGTAGGCCCTGCGCACGAGACCGGTGGTCAGTTCCTGCGCCAGTTCGGCAGCCTCCCAGTCGGCGAGGCGATGCTCGGCGACGAGGCGGGCGAGGAAACCGCAGTCGATGCGCCGGGCGACGTCGTGGCGCGCGGGGATCGAGAGGAACGCGCGGGTGTCGTCGTTGAAGCCGACGGTGTTGTAGAAGCCCGCGGTCTCGGTGGTCATCTCGCGGAAGCGGCGCATGCCTTCCGGGCTGTCGTGGAACCACCACGCCGGGCCCAGCTTGAGGCACGGATAGTGCCCGGCCAGCGGTGCCAGTTCGCGCGCATAGGTCGTCTCGTCGAGCGTGAAGAGGATGACCTTGAGGTCGGGCTCGTTGCCGAACAGGTCGAGCATCGGGCGCAACGCCTCGACGTATTCGGTGCCGCGCGGGATGTCGGCGCCCTTGTCGCGGCCATGGCTCTCGAACAGGCCGGCGTTGTGGTTGCGCGCGGCGCCGGGGTGGATCTGCATGGTCATGCCGTCGTCCAGGCTCATGCGCGCCATTTCGGTGAGCATCTGCGCGCGAAACAGCTCGGCCTCGCCGGCGTCCGCTTTCCCGCCCATTACCCTGGCGAACAGCGCCTCGCACTCGGCGCGCGAGAGGTTCGCGGTGCGCGCGGTGAGGAAACCGTGGTCGGTTGCGGTCGCGCCCATCGCGCGGAAGTCAGCGCGGCGCTTGCGGTGGGCAGCGAGGTAGCCGGTCCAGCTGTCGATATTCTCGCCCGACAGGTCGGCGAAGCGGGCAAGGTCGCGCGTGAAGGAATCGTGCTCGGGGTCGATCACCGAATCCGGGCGATAAGTGGTGACCACCCTGCCCTTCCAGCCCGAGGCCGCAATCGCCTTATGATGCTTGAGGTCGTCGCCCGCGCCTTCGGTGGTGGCGAGCAGTTCGATGTTGAACCGCTCGAACAGCGCGCGCGGCCGGAACGCGGGCGAGGCCAGCGCCTCGCCGATCGCATCGTAGTAATGGTCCGCCGTGCCCGCATCGAGCGCGACCTCGAAACCGAACACGTCGGCGAAGACATGGTCGAGCCACATGCTCGACGGCGTGCCCCGGAACAGGTGGCGGTTCGAGGCGAACAGGCGCCAAGCGTCGCGCGGGTCGGTGGCCGGCATGACGCCGCCGCGCCGGGGCACCGCGAGGTCGTCCAGCGCGACCCCTTGTGAATAGAGCATCCGGAACAGGTAGTGGTCCGGCGCCAGCAGCAGCTCGGTCGCGTTCGACCACGGCGCGTCGGTCGCGAACCACTCGGGGTCGGTGTGCCCGTGCGGGCTGATGATCGGCGCGTCGGCCACTTCCGCGTAGAGCGCGCGGGCGATGGCCCGCGTCGTCGGGTCTGCCGGAAACAGGCGGTCGGGGTGCAGCGAAAGCTTGGACATGGGTGGGGACTCCTTGGCGCGGGGCGACGATTACCCAGTTGTGCCAGCGCTGGCAATCTTGTATTCGGCGGCCATGGTCGAAACTCTCGCTGCCCCTGTCGCCGCCCCGCCCGTCGCCATCCGTACCGCGCTCGAAGACGATGTGGCCGTCGCGCTGCGTCCGCTCGAAGCGGGGGAGGACGTGGATGTGGGCGGGCAGGTCGTGCACCTGTTGGATGCGGTCGACCGGGGACACAAGTTCGCGGTCGCCCCGATCGCGGCGGGCGCGCCGGTGCGGCGCTACCGCGCGCCGATCGGGAGCGCCACGCGCGACATCGCGGTGGGGGAGCATGTCCACGTCCACAACGTGAAGACCGCGCTGGCGGGCGAGCGGGCCTACGCCTTCTCCGGGGCGCAGGGCGACGTCGTGCAGGACGACGCCGCTCCCGTGCGCACCTTCAAGGGCTACGTCCGGCCGGACGGCAGCGTCGGCACCCGCAACGAGCTCTGGATTCTCCCCACGGTCGGCTGCGTCGGCCGGCTGGGCGAGCGGCTGGCGCAGAAGGGCAACGCGATGGCCTCGCCCGGCGTCGATGCGGTCAACGCCTTCAACCATCCCTTTGGCTGCTCGCAGCTCGGCGCCGACCTCGACGGGACGGCGGCGATCCTCGCCTCGCTGGCACTCAATCCCAATGCGGGCGGCGTGCTGCTGCTGGGGCTGGGCTGCGAGTCCAACCAGCTCGACGCGCTCCTGACGCGCATTCCCGAGGAGCGGCGAGACCGCATCCGCGTGCTGCGCGCGCAGTCCGAGGGCGACGAATTCGCCGCCGGTGAAAAGCGAATCGCAGAACTGCTCGGCGTGATGGCCGGAGACAGTCGCGAGGACGTGCCGCTCTCGAAGCTGCGCCTCGGCGTCAAGTGCGGCGGCTCCGACGCGATGAGCGGGCTGACCGCGAACCCCCTGATCGGCCTCATGGCCGACGCGGTGACGCAGGCGGGCGGCGCCGCGATCCTCACTGAAATCCCCGAAATCTTCGGCGCCGAGACGCTGCTGCTGGAACGCGCCACCAGCCGCGAGGTGTTCGACAAGCTCTCGGCGCTGGTCAATTCGTTCAAGCGCTACTTCATCGACCACGGCGAGCCGGTGTCCGAGAACCCCAGCCCCGGCAACATCGCCGGCGGCATCACCACGCTGGAGGAGAAGTCGCTCGGCGCCGTGCAGAAGGGCGGCCTCGCGCCGATCCACGACGTCATCGGCTACGGCGAGCGGCTGTCGACGAACGGCCTGACTGTGCTGGAAGCGCCGGGCAACGACGCCGTCTCCACCACCGCGCTGGCGGCGGCGGGGGCGACCATCACGCTGTTCTCGACCGGGCGCGGCACCCCGCTCGGCAGTCCGGTGCCGACACTCAAGATCGCGTCGAACAGCGCGCTCGCGGCCCACAAGCCCGGCTGGATCGACTTCGACGCCGGCATGGTGCTGGACATCGGCATGGAAGCCGCCGCCGAGGCGCTGCTCGACCGCATCCTCGCCATCGCCAGCGGCGAGCCCGCACGCAACGAAAGCAACGACGAACGCGCCATCGGCATCTGGAAGCGGGGCGTCACGCTTTAGGGCTGGAGCCTTATCAAAGACAGCCCGTCGTCCCCGCGAAGGCTGGGACCGCTGGGTACTCTTGAGACGAGGGCTTTCCAACAGCCACCCGCCAGCAACCGCCCAGCCGACAACGCGCGCGACCTTGCCAGCGGTCCCCGCTTTCGCGGGGACGACGGGCTTTTGTGCCGTCAGGTCGCTTGCCCATTCCCCCGCCAGCTGGAATAGCCGGACACATGGTGACAACATGAGCTGGCAGGCGCGCCGCGAGAACTGGAACCCGCAGACGGAGGACGCCCGCGAGGATGGCGACATCGACTATGCCCGCGTCATCCACTCGGCCTCGTTCCGGCGGCTCCAGGGCAAGACGCAGATCCTCAACCTCGGTGACAGCGACTTCTACCGCACCCGCCTGACCCACAGCCTCGAAGTCGCGCAGATCGCCGGGGGCCTCGCGCGCCAGCTCGCCAAGTCGTTTCCCGATCACACGGCCACCGCGCTGCTGCCCGACCGCAGCCTGATCCACGCGATCGGCTGCACCCACGATTTCGGCCACCCCCCGTTCGGTCACGGCGGCGAAGTGGCGCTCAACTACTGCATGAGAAACCACGGCGGGTTCGAGGGCAACGGCCAGACGCTGCGCATTCTCGCCCGGCTGGAGAGCTTCTCGGCCAACGCGGGCGCCAACCTGTGCCGCCGCACGATGCTCGGCGTGCTCAAGTACCCGGTGGCGTGGTCCACCGCCCGCAACCCGGAAATCGTGCCGAAACTGCTCGACGGGCCCTCGACGATCCGGGTGCTCGACCCGAAGGCCTGCAAGCCGCCCAAGTGCCATTTCGACAGCGAGCAGGACGTGGTCGACTGGATCCTCGCCACCCTCTCCCCCTCCGAGCGCGACAGGTTCCAGACGCTGGAACAGGTCCCCGGCAAGCATGCGCGCACGCTGCACAAGTCGCTCGACTGCACGATCATGGATGTCGCCGACGACATTGCCTACGGCGTCCACGACCTCGAGGACGCCATCGCCCTGGGTCTGGTCACGAAGGACGCCTTCGCCGCCGCCATGGACGGCCGCTGCGCCTCGTTCCTCGACGCGCTCAAGGAAAAGTACCCGGGCGAGAGCGAGAACAACGTCTTCGAAATACTGGTCGACGGATTGTTCGGCGATGCCAACGGCCGCAAGCGCTTCGTCAGCCGCATGGTCCACCACTTCCTGACCGGCGCGGCCTATGTCGAGAAGAAGGGCTTCCGCGAGCCGCTGCTGCGCTGGCGGGCGGCGCTCGGCGGTCCGCGCCGCGATTTCCTCGACGCGCTGCAGGGCTTCGTGGTGCGCGAGGTGATCTGCAGCCCCGAAGTCCAGCAGCTCGAATTCAAGGGCCAGGCGATGGTCGTCGCGGTATACGAGGCGCTGGCGGCGGACCCGGCGCGCCTGCTCCCCCGCGACGAATGCGCGCGGCTGGAGCGCGGCGCCGACCCGCGCGTCATCTGCGACTACATCTCCGCGATGACCGACACGCACCTGCTCAAGACGTACGAGCGCCTGTTCAGCCCGCGCATGGGCTCGGTGTTCGACCGGCTCTGACGGAGCTTCAGCCCACCAGCCGCTGCGTGCGGCGGTAGAGCAGCGCGGTCAGCGCGAGGAACAGCACGGTGCCGCCCACCAGCGCGAACCCGGCGAAGCCCTCGCCCACCAGCGCCAGCGGGGCGTCGCTGCCCGATGCGGCGACGATGCCGGCGAAGGTCACGCCCCACAGGCTCTCGCCGACGATGAGGCCGGTGGCGGTCAGCACGCCCATGCGGCGGGCGAACTCCGGGTCGGAACGGCGATCGGCCCAGGCCTCGTAGAAATGCCCGATGACAGAACCGATGACGACGGGGAGGATCGCGGCCATCGGCAGGTAGATGCCGATGCCCACGCCCAGCGGCGGCAGGCGCAGCTTGCCCATCTTGCCCAGCACTTCATCCAAAGCCACGAAGACCACGCCGGCGGCGGCGCCCCAGCCGATCATCGTCCAGTTGAGGTCGCCGCCCAGCACGCCCTTGGCCAGCGACGAGATCAGCGCCGCCTGCGGGGCGGGCAGCGCGTTGGGTCCGGCGCCCGGGGTCCCGGCGAAACCGAAGGCGGTGTTCAGGAGGTCGAGCACCGGCGGGATCACCAGCGAGCCGAAGACCACGCCGATCATCAGCGCGACCTGCTGCTTCCAAGGCGTCGCGCCGACGAGCTGGCCGGTCTTGAGGTCCTGCAGGTTGTCGTTCGAGATCGTCGCGACGCCGAACACGATGCCCGTCACGATCAGCGCATAGGCAACCAGCGCCTCGGTGGTGCCCGCGCCCTGCTCGCGCCCGAACAGGCCCACCAGCATGAGCGAGGCGGCGACCACCGAGAGGATGCCGATGCCCGAGACCGGCGAGTTCGACGCGCCGATGAGGCCCGCCATGTAGCCGCAGACCGCCGCGATCAGCAGCCCGAACACGACCACGAAGACCACCGCGCCCGCGATCAGCACCACTTCGCTGCCCGCCAGCGGGCCGCCCGCGATGACGCTCCAGAGCAGGATCGCGATCGGCACCAGCATCGCCAGCGCGCCCAGCGCCACGGCCGTGATCGGCAGGTCGCGCTCCTCCAGCGCCAGCGCCTCGCCCGAGTGGCGCGCCCGGCTGGCGGCCATGGCGGAGCGTATGCCGCCCACCACCGGGCCGGCGATCCGCAGCAGGGTCCAGACCGCCGCGACGCCGATCACCCCCGCGCCGAAGAAGCGCACCTGCGAGGAGAAGACGCTCCCCGCCCAGGCGCCGATGTCCCCGGCCTGCGGGGCCTGCGCGGTCAGGATCGGCAGCAGCACCCACCAGCCGACAGCCAGACCGAGGAACATCGCCATGCCGACCGAGAGGCCGACCAGATGCCCGACGCCCAGCAGCGCGAACGATAGGCCGCCCGAAATCCCGGTCGCGCCCGAGCCGGTGCGGAACCATACGGAGGCCTCGCCCACCGCGAGGCGCGTCTGCGTGAGGATGGCGAAACCGGCGGAGGCGAGCGAATTCCACACCAGCACCGAGAGGCCCTTGGCGCTTTCCTCCGCACCTTCGCGCGAGCCAGAGCCGACGCGCAGCACTTCGGCGGCGGCGTGGCCTTCGGGGTAGGGAAGCGGGGTATCCACCACCAGCGCACGGCGCAGCGGCACCGAGAACAGCACGCCGAGAATGCCGCCGGTGCCGGTGATCGCGGCGGTGGTCCAGTAGGGGAAGCCCTGCCACCAGCCGATCATGACGAGGCCGGGCAGCACGAAGATGATCGCCGCCAGTGTCCCCGCTGCGCTCGCCACGGTCTGGACGATGTTGTTCTCCCAGATCGTCGAGTCCTTGAACCCGCGCAGGATCGCCATCGAGATCACCGCCGCCGGGATCGAGGTCGCGAAGGTCAGCCCGACCTTGAGGCCGAGATAGACGTTGGCGGCGGTGAACAGCAGCGTGATCGCCCCGCCCAGCGCGATGCCCCGCAGCGTGAGTTCCTTCGCGGAGCCCGCGCCCGTCGGTACCGTCTCGCGTCCCATCGTATTCCTGCCTACCCGAAGTGTTGTCGGCCCTCTTGCCACGCGGGCCCGGCGCGCGACAGAGCAAATTGTGCGTGCTCCGATCCTCGCCATCGCAGCACGACGGGAAGGATCGGGCGCGCGAATTTGCCCGTACCTTTCATGCCGCCGTCACATCGCGCGCCCAAGACAGCCGACCATGGATAAAACGACGAGAAACGGGCCGGGGCCGCTCCCGGCAGGTGGGGTGCATATCGGATCGCCGCTGCGCGTGATCGTGCTCGCCGGAGGCAGTGCCGGCGCGGATCCGCTCGCCCGCCGTTTCGGCATGTCACACCGCTGCCTGATCCCGCTCGGCGGGCGGCCGCTGGTGGCGCACGTGCTGCAGATCGCGGCGCTTCATCCCGCCGTCGAGAGCCTCGCCGTCTCGGTCGAGCGCGAGGCGTTCGACGGGCTGTTCGACGTGCTCTCGCAGCTTCCCGGACGCGGCATCGTCAAGCTGGTGGAGGCGCGCGCGAACCTCGTCGACAGCGTGATGGCGGCGGCGGAGGGCTGGGACGGCCCGCTCCTCATCACCACCGCCGACCACGCGCTGCTCAGCCCCGCTTCGATCGACGCGATGCTGGCGGCGCTGGAGGACAGCAAGGCGGAAGTCGCCGTCGCCATGGCCACGCGCAGCTCGGTGCTGACGGTGAACCCCGACCGCGCCATCCGCTTCCACGAGTTCTCCGACGACGCCTATGCCAGCTGCAACCTCTACGCCGTCGCCGGACCCGAGGCGCTGCACGCGGCCGAGGTGTTCCGGGGCGGCGGCCGCTTCGCCGGCAACGCCTGGCGGGTGCTGCGCGCCTTCGGGCTGATCGACCTCGTGCTCCTGCGCCTGCGCGCGGTGAGCCTTGCCGCCGCCATGGCCCGGGTCTCGGCGCGGCGGGGCCTGCGCATCCTGCCGGTGGTGCTGGCGGACGGATCGCAGGCCATCGATGTCGACGACGAACGCAGCCATGCGGTGGTCGAGAACCTGCTGCGCCAGCGGGACGATAGTCTCGCCCGCCAGCCAATAGCCGTCGTCCCAGCGAAGGCTGGGACCGCCGGGTACTCTTGAGGCGAAACCGTTCCGACGGCCGACCGCCGGCATCCGCCATGTCTGCAACTTGCGCGACGCCGACAGCGATCCCAGCCTTCGCTGGGATGACGGGTCGCTCAGAACTTCAGCCCGACCCTTGCGTAGTAGAATCCCCCGCTGAGGCCGAACGGCGCGAAGCCGCCGTAAAGCCCGGACCCGTCGAAGGCGACCGCGCCGTTCTTCTCGGGATAAGTGTCGAACAGGTTGTTGGCGCCCACCGACAGGTCGAGCGCCTCGGTCAGCTGGTAGCCGATCTCGGCGTCGGCGATCCACCGGGCGCCGAACGTGCGGTCGGACGCGGCGACGTTGCTCGACTCGGTGTACTGCCCATAGCGCGTGGCGCGCACCAGCGCCCGCACCGGGCCAGACGACCAGTTGGTGGTCAGCACCACTTTCGAACGCGGCGTCGCGGCGACGAGATCGCGCTGCGCCTGGCGGCCGAACAGCGTGACGTTGAGGCTGGCGAGCTCGGGCGGATTGTCGATGACGTGGAGGATCTTGGTCCGGTTGTAGCTGTAGGCCGCGCTCAGCCGGAAGGTGCCTGCCGCCGCGGTATCGAGGGTGTATTCGGCCACCGCGTCCACGCCGCGCGTGCGGGTGTCGATGGCGTTGGTGAAGAACTGCGCGCTGTCGACGTCCTCGACCCCGTTGGCCTCGAGGATCGCCTTGATCGCCGACCCGCCGTTGGACGCGGTGCCGAGGAACTCGGTCTTGACGATGCGGTCGTCGATGCGGATCTGGTAGGCGTCGATCGTCAGGCGCAGCGGCCCGCTTTCATAGGTCACGCCCGCCGTGAAGTTGAGCGACTTCTCGGGCTTTAGCGGGCTCGCCCCCAGCGCCTGCGCTGCCGCGCTGTTGACCGGCAGGAACTTCGAGACCGTCAGCACCCGCTCGTCGCCGATCACCGTCACCGTGTTCTGCGTGGTCGAGAACCCGGTCTGCGCCAGCGAGGGCGCGCGGAATCCGGTGTTGACGCCGCCGCGCAGCGCCAGGCCCGGTGCCAGCTCGATCCGGGTCGAGGCCTTGGCGCTGAAAGTGTCCCCGGCGCTGTCCGAATAGTGCTCGAACCGCCCCGCCACGCCGACGAACCAGCCCGGCGTCACGTCGGTCGAAAGGTCGAGGTAGGCGGCGAGGTTGTTGCGGCTGAGGCTGGTCTCGTCGGCCGGCGACGTGCCGGTGAAGGACACCAGCCCCGGTGAGGGCGAACGGCCGCCGTAGAGCTTGCCGAACGGGGTGTCGTCCACCGGGATCACGTAGCCGCCGTCGCGGTAGCTGTCGGGCTCTCCGGCGATGTTCTGGAAGCGCTCCCAGCGGTACTCGGCCCCGAACGCGACGTTGAGCGGCTTGGCGAGGCCCACGTCGTAGGCGCGGCTGACGTCGAGGTTGGTGACCCACAGGTCCTGCTTCTGGCGGCCCATGAAGAAGTCGGTCGGGCTGGTCGGCCCCAGCGAGGGATTGAGCGTGTTCTCGGCGCCCAGTTCGACGTTGTCCCTGCCGTAGGTGGTCGAGAGGTCGAAGTCCCAGCCCGCCAGCGCCGTGCGCACGCCGAGCGCGGCCTGGTAGTCCCACTCCTTGATCCGGCGATAGGCCTGGAAGCCGCCCGGATAGATCTGCGGCAGCACCGAGGCGCCCTGCGTGTTGGCCTGCCCGCCGTAGCCCGTGGCGGCGGCGACCGAGGCGCCGCGCGCGTCCTTGATGTCGCGGTAGCTCAGCGTCGAGAACGAATAGAGCGTGGTGTCCTCGCCCAGCGGCAGTTCGGCATTGTAGCTGGTGTTGACGATCCTGTCGCGGTTCGAGCGGCCATAGCCGCCCGCAATGAGGTGGTCGGCGCCCGCCTCGCGCGGGTCGGGCTGGCCGTTCACCAGCGGGTAGAGGTAGGGGATCGGCTCGGCCGAGGACGTGGCGCGGTCGTGGTACTTGGCCTCCAGCGCGAAGCGGACGAAGCCGCCGTCGTCGCCCAGCCGGGTGCCGTAGGAGCCCGACACCTGCGCCAGTTCACCGCCCTTCGAATAAAGCGAGCCGCCGGTCAGCGACAGGTCGCCGCCGGTCGCGGAATCGTCGAGGATCACGTTGATGACGCCCGAGATCGCGTCCGAGCCGTACTGCGCCGCCGCCCCGTCGCGCAGCACCTCGATCCGCCCGACCGCGCTGGTGGGGATGAGGTCGATGTCGACCGGGGTGGACCCGCCCGAAATGCGCGAGAGGTTGTTGATGAGCGAGGTCGTGTGGCGTCGCTTGCCGTTGACCAGCACCAGCACGTAGTCGCCCGAGAGCCCGCGGATCGAGATCGGCCGCACGCTCGCCGACGTGCCGCCGCCGCCCAGCGCAGGCATCGTCAGCGAGGGGATGATGTTGCCGAGGATTTCCTTCAGGCCCGTGCGCCCGGTCGATTTCAGCTCCTGCGGGCCGATCACGTCGACCGGCACCGGGCTGTCCGCCACCGACCGCTGCGTCTGCCCCCGCGCGCCGGTCACGATGATGGCGCCGCCCTCCGCATCCGCAGCGGCGGGCGCGGCATCGGCGGCTTCTTCGGCATGGGCGGCAAAGGGAAGGAACGATACGCCGGCAACCAAGGCAACGAACTTCAGGATTTTCACGGAATATCGGTCCCTGGAACTGTTTGTGTCCGGGCCCTGATGGCATGTCTACCAAATTAGTAGAAATTGATATCCCTTGGTCACTCTCAAGTTTTCCTTGAGTGGATGCGGTCGGCCGCCCGCGGGTTAAGCCGCCCGCTTGTCCGGCCCGGCGGCGTCGCGCTGGGTCTGGCGCATGGCCGCATAGCCCGCCAGCGCGGCCGAGCCGAGCAGCGACAGCGCGTCCTCGGCGAAGGCTACCGGGCGATCACGGCCAAGCGCGCGCGCCAGGCTCATGCGCAGGCGGTAGCTGATGTAGCCGCCCGCCAGCGCGCCGGCGGCACCGATGCCGGCCGCCAGCCACGCCTTGCCGGGCCGTGCCGCCGCCGCGCCCGACAGGGCGCCGCCCAGCGCCCGCGCGGTCAGCCCCGGCGGCGAGATGCGCGCGGGGATGCCCGGCTGCTTGTCCATGACATATTCGCCGATCGCCGCCGCGCCCAGCAGCACGCCGGTCCATTTCGAGTTGAGCAGCGCCAGCGGCGTCCCCTCCAGCCCGAGCCCGCTGCCCGCCGCCGCGATCGTCACGGCGGCCGGTGGCGTGAAAGTCCGCTGCCCGTTGGCGAGGCCCAGCATGAGCGGCACCGAAACGTCGTCCAGCGTCACCGCATCGGCCCGCTCGCGCCGCACCTGCGCCAACCGCTCCCGCAGCAACTTGCGCACGCTTTCGGTGACGAAGCCGAACACGAGGTGCGAGGCGTAGCCGTAGAGATGCGTCCTCAGCGTGTAGCGCCAGGGCGGCCGCGCGAGGCCCGAGAGCGGCACCGCGATCTGGTCCACCAACGTCGCCGCCGCCAGGCCCAGCGCGAAGCCATGCCAGCGGGTGACGCCGGGCCGGACTTCGGCGAGCGCGCCGTAGAGCCCCCCCGTCAGCGTGCCGACGACGTAGTGGACCGCATTGCCGCCCGCCTGCCGGTTGCCGTCGCCGAGCCTTGCGCCCGACGCCAGCACCGAGATCCGCTGCGCCGCCAGCTCGGTCGCCGGAGGGCCACCCGCGCCCGAGGGCTGGAACAGCGGGGTGACCAGCGACTGGAACCCGTTCATCACCGCCGACGCCGCGAACCCGGCCACCGCGCCCGCCGCCGCGCCACGGGTCACATCGACGGCGATATCGACGGTGGAAGCGGGCGCGGCGGGGATGAGGACGATATCGGTGGGCTGGGGCATGGGTGGTCCTCGCTGCGGGAAACGTTGGTCACCCTGCGACGAACGAGACCCACTCCTGGTTGCCCGCTGCATCCGCGATGACGCCCGAACCGGTCCGAATTCGCGTCAAGGCGCATGACCGGCGACCTTCCCGCTCGGTCGGGAATGCCCCCATGGCCTAGTGGCCCATATCGTAAGTCGCGGTCGCGAGAACCTGCACCCGGTCGAGCCGGCCACCGGGGGCGGCAGCATGGCTGATGACGATCGAGAATTTCGGGTCGATCGAACTGCGAAACGGGGTGGTGACCATCCCCTCGCGGCGGGTGACGCTGCCCTGCTGCCAGTGACTCCGGAATTCGGCGGAGGCCAGCGCATGGGTAACCGCCGACTGCAGATCCGTCCCTCCGCCGCCGGTGATGTGACATATCGGAAGCTGGTCCGAGACGACCAGGATGTAGCCGGCCTGCCGGGTGGAATTTATCCGCCAGTAGCGATTGCCACGACGCAGGGCGGGCGGCGGGAGCGCGGCGTCCGCCACGCCGGCAACCTCGCCCATGCTGGCGCCGAGCCCGACTGCTTCGGCAAATGCCTTGGGATCTTGCGCCCAGCTGGCCGGGTTCAAGACCCATTCCTCGCAGCCCTTCAGCGCCCCCATGAAGCCGCGTTCCAGTTCGTCAGAAGCCTGAGCGTGGGCGGTGGTCGATAACCCCGTCATGAAGGCGAGCAAAATCGGGAGAAGGCGCATTGGCCAAGGCTAGGACGGCCCGCCCTAGTGTTCAATCGCATTCCCGCCGCGAAACCGAAAACGGCCTCCCGGTTTCCCGGAAGGCCGCTCTCGGTGAACTTGGGCTGTCAGCCGATCACTGGCAGGCGAGGCACTCGTCGTAGTCGGTCGAGCCGCCGCTGGCGGCCAGTTCGAACTTGGCGAGTTCGCTGGTGTTGTCCGCTTCCACGCCGCCCGCGAAGCCGGCGCGCTGGACCGACTTGGAGCGCAGGTAGTAGAGCGACTTGATGCCGCGCTCCCACGCCTGGAAGTGGAGCATCATCAGGTCCCACTTGTCGACGTCGGCGGGGATGAACAGGTTCAGCGACTGCGCCTGGTCGATGTAGGGGGTGCGGTCGGCGGCGAATTCGAGCAGCCAGCGCTGGTCGATCTCGAAGCTGGTCTTGTAGACCGCCTTCTCGTCCGCCGAGAGGAAGTCGAGGTGCTGGATCGAACCGCCATGCTCGAGGATCGAATTCCACACGTTGTTGGAATCCTTGCTCTTCGCGGCGAGCAGCTTCTGGAGATACGGGTTCTTCACCACGAAGCTGCCCGAAAGCGTCTTGTGGGTGTAGATGTTGGCCGGGATCGGCTCGATGCAGGCCGAGGTGCCGCCGCAGATGATCGAGATCGACGCGGTCGGCGCGATCGCCATCTTGCAGCTGAACCGCTCCATCACACCCTGGTCGGCGGCGTCGGGGCAGGGGCCGCGCTCCTTGGCCAGCATCATCGAGGCCTCGTTGGCCTTCTGGTTGATGTACTGGAACATCTGGAGGTTGAGCGCCTTGGCCATCGCGCTTTCGAAGCCGATGCCGCGCTTCTGCAGGTACGAGTGGAAGCCCATCACGCCCATGCCGACCGACCGCTCGCGCGAGGCGGAGTACTTGGCGCGCGCCATCTCGTCGGGCGCGCGGTCGATGTAGTCCTGCAGGACGTTGTCGAGGAAGCGCAGCACGTCCTCGACGAAGCGCTTGTCACCCTTCCACTCTTCCCAGGTCTCCAGGTTGAGCGAGGAGAGGCAGCACACCGCCGTGCGGTCGTTGCCGAGGTGGTCGCGGCCCGTGGGCAGCGTGATTTCCGAACACAGGTTCGAGGTCGAGACCTTGAGGCCGAGGTCGCGGTGATGCTTGGGCATCATGCGGTTCACGGTGTCGGAGAAGACGATGTAGGGCTCGCCCGTGGCAAGGCGGACCTCGACGAGCTTCTGGAACAGCGCGCGCGCATCGACCGTGTTGCGCACCGAGCCGTCCTTGGGGCTGCGCAGCTGGAACGGCGCGCCGTCGCGCACGGCTTCCATGAACTCGTCGGTGAGCAGCACGCCGTGGTGCAGGTTGAGCGCCTTGCGGTTGAAGTCGCCCGAGGGCTTGCGGATCTCGAGGAACTCCTCGATCTCGGGGTGCGAGACGTCGAGGTAGCAGGCGGCCGAACCGCGCCGCAGCGAGCCCTGCGAGATCGCCAGCGTCAGCGAATCCATCACGCGCACGAAGGGAATGATGCCGCTGGTCTTGCCGTTGAGGCCGACCGGCTCGCCGATGCCGCGCACGTTGCCCCAGTAGGTGCCGATGCCGCCGCCGCGCGAGGCGAGCCAGACGTTCTCGTTCCAGGTGGCGACGATGCCCTCGAGGCTGTCGTCGACCGAGTTCAGGTAGCACGAGATCGGCAGGCCGCGCCCGGTGCCGCCGTTCGACAGGACCGGGGTGGCAGGCATGAACCACAGGCGCGAGATGTAGTCGTAGAGGCGCTGGGCGTGGTCCTGGTCGTCGGCATAGGCGTCGGCCACGCGGGCGAACAGGTCCTGGTACTTCTCACCGGGGAGCAGGTAGCGGTCGTCGAGCGTTTCCTTGCCGAAGTCGGTCAGGAGCGCGTCGCGCGACGCATCGGTCACGATGGTGAAGCGGCGGGCGTTGATCGTCTTGGAATCGCGATCGACGAGCCTCGCCTTGGGCACCTGGGCCAGGGCTTCGGCGACGAGTTCGGCCGTTGCGGTGTCTGTCTTGTCCATGGCGATTGCCGGGCCCTTGCCCGTCTCCTTTTCCTGGCGGGGCGCGGGTTCGCGCGAGGCGTAGAGCCCCTCCATCTCGACCTGGGCCGAAGTCACGCCCACATCCCCATCTGCATCAGACACCTGGCCATCGCTTGCGTTCCTGAAATCCATCGGTGCCCCCGTAATTCAAAATGTCATCGGACCGCCAAGGACGGTCCACGCCGTTTCCAGCGGCCTGCTGGCTGGAAGCGAGTCGGCGGGCGTTGGACGGCCCGTCTACCATTTCCAGTACAAAATGAGAACAGACATTCCCTGCCAGACCGTCCGCGCGCCCTGCCAGCCAGGCCCGGCAACACCCTGGGGACACCTTCGGAGCCTTGCCGGCTCCGGAGCGATATCCCTAGGTGTTGAGGCCCGGCAACCGGCGCGACACAACCTATAGTGCCCTTTCCGCCGAAAGGTTCAAGAGGGGCCGCGAAGATCGTTCGCGCCCGAACCGCTGCCGCGTTGCGGCGCTCGCCCGTCGCGACGCGTGGGAAGTCCTGCCCCCCTTCGTAGCGCAAGGGGCTAAATCACGCCCGCGCCGGGAAAATTTTTCCACATAAATTACCGACCAGACGAATCCCACTTGCGACGAACCGAATCGGGCGAAACAAGGATGCCCGTCGTCGATCCGGCATGTCGCCGGTGGAACGATGGATGCGATCACGGCGGAAAGGTGCAACCCACCTGTCACCCGCCGCTTGTAGCGAACGGCGGCGGGCGCGCTGGGGCGCCCGCGCAACCGGGAGTTTCCGAAGCTCATGTTGAACATCATCGGCGCCATCATCAGCGGCCTCGTCATCGGCGCGCTGGCGCGCTACTTCTATCCCGGCGCGGTGGACATGGGCTGGATCGCGACGATCCTGCTCGGCATCGGCGGCTCGCTGGTCGCCGGCCTCGTCACCAGCCGCGGCAGCGGCGACTTCAGCCGCGCGGGCTGCCTCGCCTCGATCCTCGGCGCGATCGCGCTGATCTTCCTCGGGCGCCTGCTGCACATCGGGTTCTGAAGCCGCCGGCTGTCCGGAACCTTCCACCGGCGGGGATAACAGCGGGATCCTTGCCTACGCGGGGATGACGACAGGATTTTAATGGCGGCTCTGGGTGGAAAGCGGACACTCCGCTTTGCACGGCAACGTGCTAGGTGGGGACCGCAAATCCGTGCAGTGTGGAATGCGCTATGGTCAAAATCTCAAAGCCAGTACTTTTTTCCATTGGTGTGCTTTTCTGCCTGCAAGGTTGTAACAGGCAACAAGACACATTTTTGCAAACCCAAATGTGTGTGGTCGATCAAGCAGGGGTGGCCCAGTTCAAAAGCACGATGCGAACGATAGCAAAATCGGAAAATATGACATTTATCGATGGCAGTGAAAAAACTGCACAAGAATTGAAAAATACTGGGGCAGAGAAATCTTTAAGGCATGATCTAGGGCAACATATTAATGTGGGCATCGAGATGGACGGCACCGTTATTGTCATGGGCGGCAATCTTGGGCTTCCGGCTTATCAAGTCGCGCTAGGTTTTGGCGCTGGCTCTAACTCAGCTAAGGCGCATCGTTTATCCGGACGTCTTATAAAAGCCTTTTCACAGCGCTGGCATGTTGAGACAGTTCCCGTTGGGCAAGGCGTTCAGCCAATGAAAACTTGCGCCACATAAGATCGTCGCAACGTCCGCAAAGGGGCGTGACCGGACAGTCCGCTTTCCTACATCCAGTCGGCCGCGTTACCGTCGCCGCATGATCCGCCCGGCCCTTTCCGACCTCACCGCGACAGCCGCCGACCAAGTGTCGCCTTGTCGGCGCAAGGCGACAGGTGTCCGCCGCAAGGCGACACGCAAGGCGACACTTCGGCGGCGCAAGGCGACACTTTTTCCGCGCAAGGCGACACATTCCGGCCCGGCGGGGGCAGTTTCACCCCTGGACCGTGTAAACCGTGTAAACCTGGTGTCGCCTTGCGCGGCGCGGCGCCCTCAGGGCACCAGCACCGTGTCGAGCGGCTCGGCGTCGATGCCCGGGTAGTCGAGCGTGTAGTGCAGGCCCCGGCTCTCGTGGCGCTTCAGCGCGCTGCTGACGATCAGTTCGGCGCACTGGAGGAGGTTGCGCAGTTCGATCAGGTCGGTCGAGACGCGGAAGTGGCGATAGTATTCCTCGGTCTCGCCATTGAGCATCTGGATGCGGTGCATGGCGCGCTCGAGCCGCTTGGTGGTGCGCACGATGCCGACGTAGTTCCACATGAACCGGCGGATCTCCGTCCAGTTCTGCTTGATGATGACTTCCTCGTCGGAGTCGGTGACGCGGCTCTCGTCCCACGAGCGCACCGGCGGCGGCGCCTCGAACTCGTCCCACTGCGCGAGGATGTCGGCGGCGGCGGCCTCGCCGAAGACGAAGCATTCGAGCAGCGAGTTCGAGGCCAGGCGGTTGGCGCCGTGCAGCCCGCTCTCGGTGCATTCGCCAACGGCATAAAGCCCCGGCAGGTCGGTGCGCCCGTCGAGGTCGATCAGCACGCCGCCGCAGGTGTAGTGCTGTGCGGGCACGACCGGGATCGGCTCCTTCGTCATGTCGATGCCGAGGCCCATGAGCTTCTCGTGGATGTTCGGGAAGTGCTCCTTCACGAACTCGGGCGGCTGGTGGCTGATGTCGAGGTGGACGAAGTCTAGACCGAAGCGCTTGATCTCGGAGTCGATGGCCCTTGCGACAATGTCGCGCGGGGCCAGTTCCAGCCGCTCGGGATCGTAGAAGCTCATGAAGCGCTTGCCGGTGCGCGGGTTGACGAGGTGCCCGCCCTCGCCGCGCACGGCCTCGGTGATGAGGAAGTTCTTGACCTCGAGGTTGTAGAGGCAGGTCGGGTGGAACTGCATCATCTCCATGTTGGAGACGCGCGCGCCCGCCCGCCAGGCCATGGCGATGCCGTCGCCCGTGGCGCCGCGCGGGGCGGTGCTGAACTGGTAGACGCGCCCCGCCCCGCCGGTCGCCAGCACCGTGGCGCGGGCGGTGAAGGCCTCGACGTCGCCGCTCGCCTCGTCGAGCGCGTAGACGCCCCAGACACGGCCCGAGCCCGAATAGCGCATCTCGTGCCGCCCGGTGATGAGGTCGATGCACGAGCGGCCGGGGAACAGCGTGATGTTGGGATGCGCCTCGGCGGCCGCGAGCAGCGCCTGCTGCACCGCCCAGCCGGTCGCGTCGGCGACGTGGACGATGCGCCGGTGCGAATGCCCGCCCTCACGCGTGAGGTGCAGCGCGTCCCCCTCGGTGTTGAAGGGCACGCCCAGTTCGATCAGCCGGTCGATGGCATGGGGCGCGCGTTCGATGACGAATTCCACCGTCTCGCGCCGGTTGAGGCCCGCGCCCGCCACCATGGTGTCGTGGACGTGCTCCTCGAAGGTGTCACCGGCATCGAGGACAGCGGCGATGCCCCCCTGCGCCCAGGCCGTGGAGCCGGTCGCCAGCCCCCCCTTGGCGAGGACGGCGACTTTCACCTTGTCGGCCAGCGCGAGCGCAGCGGTGAGGCCCGCGGCGCCGGAGCCGATCACGAGCGCGTCGAATGCGTGGGATGCCGTGGCGAGGGGGCGAGATGGCGTTTCCATGACGCCTCCCTAGCCACTCCCCCGAGGGGACCGCAACAGTTTCGGAACAACTCGCCGCGATGTTGCAGTGCGCCACGATTTTAGATATCGCAATTGAAATGATTACAAAGTCCGTAATCTCTGTTAAAAGTTACCTTGCAACCACCCTTAATTAGTTTAGTCAGCTTTCGCAACACACCGGAGGGGCAATTTCCGTGGCGATATCGATTGCACTATGCTTTGCCAATAGACACGACCCATCGCGAAAAGGCGTTATATGGGATGGATTTAGTTATATAGGGGAGTGTAGGCACTGCGGAAAACCTATCCGCCGTAAGAAAAGGAAGGTGTGGAAACTTGACGAGGAAAGTAGAAGCGAAAGTTAAGTCAAATTACTTAGCTGAGCTATCGCTTCCTGAAACACATCTAATAGTGCCCCCGCCCCATCCACATCGGGCATTCTGCTCGCAGCCCAGCAACATTTTATGCCGGACACGCCTTCCGGCATTGGTATTTTTCACCATATGCTTCGCAGGTGCAAAACGGCAGAAAGCCGCCTCGGTTAGGTGCCGGGCAGCCAACGCCAGCCGGGGCCCCGACGAATTTACGCTGCTACTGCGAACGCCGGCAAAACGCGAATCGGCGAGCACGAACGAAGTCTCAGCGACGGTCGGAAGTATAAGCGCCCAGGATCAGGCGGCGCGCGCCTCGCTCGTCAGGCTGACGAAGACATCCTCAAGATCCGCCTCGCGCGTGGTGACGTCGATGATCGCGAAGCCCTGCGCCTGCAGTGCCGACAGGATTTCGCCCGCATTGCTGCGATCCTTGTCGTAGGTGATCTCGAGCGCGCGCTCGCCCGTCTTCACGCACTTGAGGAAGCCGGGATGGCTGGGCAGCTCGGTGAGGTCGCGGTCGAGCGTCAGGACGATGATCTTCTCGCGCGCCATGCCGACGAGCTCGCGCGTCGGCTTGTTGGTGATAAGCTTGCCGTGGTTGATGATGGCGATCCGGTCGCACAGTTCCTCGGCCTCCTCGAGATAGTGCGTGGTCAGCACCACGGTTGCCCCCTCGCGGTTGAGTTCGGTGACGAGTTCCCACAGCTGGCGCCGCAATTCCACGTCGACGCCGGCGGTAGGCTCGTCGAGGATCAGCACCGGGGGCTGGTGAACCAGCGCCTTGGCGATCAATAGACGGCGCTTCATCCCGCCCGACAGCGTGCGGGCATAGGCGTCGCGCTTGTCGGCGAGGTGCACCGCACGCAGCAGTTCCTCGGAGCGGCGCAGGGTCTTGGCGATGCCGTAGAGCCCGGCCTGGATCTCCAGGACCTCGAAAGGGGTGAAGAAGGGATCGAACACGATCTCCTGCGGGACGATGCCGATCGACCGCTTGGCGTTGCGGGTGTCGCGGTCGATGTCGAAGCCCCAGATCTCGGCGCTGCCCGAAGTTTTCATGACCATCCCGGCGAGGATGTTGATGAGCGTCGACTTGCCCGCGCCGTTGGGGCCGAGCAGGCCGAAGATGCCGCCCTCCGGCACGTCGAACGACACGCCCTTGAGCGCCAGCTTGCCTTCTCCGGGCCCGGCCGGCGCGTAGCGCTTGACGAGGTCGCGGATGGAGATGGCGGCGGTGGTCTCGGGGGCGATGCTCATGGCGCTGCATTTGGGCCACGATGGGGCCTGCGTAAAGGGCCGGGACGGTCGAGGCCGCGATTGACGCAGGCGCTGCCCGCGGATATGATACACACTATATCACTATCCGCAGGCCAGACAGGCCGCACAACGGGAGAGCAACCATGGCCAGCGCCGCGACCGTCATCGAGAAGGACTACTTCACCGACCATTCGGTCCTGCTCGATCCCTACGACTATTTCGAATCGATCCGCGTCCACGGCCCGGTCCACCAGATGGCCGGACGCGACATCGTGTTCGTCACCGGCTTCGCCGAGGCGGTCGAAGTGCTGCTCAACAAGCGCGACTTCTCTTCGTGGCTGAACCCCGATCCGCTGGTCGCCCTGCCCTTCGAGCTTGCCGGGAACGACATCTCCGCGCTGCTTGACGCCACTCCCGCCGGCGACATGGAGCTGATGGTCTCCTACGACGGCGACAGGCACCTCGCCGCGCGCTCGCTGCTCAACCCGCTGTTCACCCCCTCGCGGCTCAAGGCCAACGAGGCGTTCATGCGCGAATATGCCGAGGGGATGGTCCGGGAGGTCGTCGCGGCGGGCGGATGCGAGTTGGTGAACGCGGTCGCCACGCCGTTCGTCACCATGGTCATCGCCGACCTGCTGGGCGTCCCTGCCGACGACCGCGAGGCCTTCCGCCAGCTGATCGACAGTGCCCCGCCTCCCGGCAACATGGACACGCCTGAGGGGCAGAGCGTCCATCCGCTGATGGTCATGGCCGGCTACTTCGCCCGCTACATCGGCGAACGCCGCGCCGCGCCGCAGGGCGATGTGATGACCGAGATGGCGAACGCCAAGTACCCCGACGGCTCGACGCCCGACATGATGGAAGTGGTGAAGTCGGCGATGTTCCTGTTCGCCGCCGGGCAGGACACCAGCGCCAAGCTCATCGGCAACGCGCTGCGCCACCTGTGCGAGGACCAGGCGATGCAGCAGCAACTGCGCGAGGACCGCAAGCTGATCGGCCCGTTCCTCGAGGAAGTGCTGCGCATGGAAGGGTCGAGCAAGGCCACCTTCCGCATCGCCGCGCGCGATACCAGGATCGGCGACATGGCGATCCCGGCGGGCAAGCGCGTGGTCATCTCGCTCTCCGCCGCCAACCGTGACCCGCGCCGCTGGGACGCGCCCAACGAATTCCGCATCGGCCGCCCCAAGGTCCGCGAGCACGTGGCCTTCGGGCGGGGCGCCCACACCTGCGCCGGCGCCCCGCTCGCCCGCGCCGAAGTGGCGGTCATCCTCGACCGCTTCCTCGAACACACCAGCGCGATCACGCTGGACGAGGCCCACCACGGCCCCGCCGGCGCGCGCCGGATTGCCTACGAGCCCAGCTACATCATCCGCGGCCTCGCGGAACTGCACGTGAAGTTCACGCCGGCCTGAGGGTCGGAAAGGAACTCGCGTTCGATTGGCAACAAATTTTCCGTCGCCCCCGCGAAGGCGGGGCCCCGCTTCCGGGCGGCTGACCGCGAAGTCGAAAGAACAAGCGGGGTCCCCGCCTGCGCGGGGACGACGCGGTTTAGGGTTTGGGCCCAAGGTTGGGCTGTGAGGTCTGAGCCCAAGGTCAGACTTCACAGCCCAACCCCGCATTAAACCGCGTCGTGCGCGCCGTCGTAGACCTTCCGGCTGGCCTCGATCGCCGGGCCACTGTCGATCGCCCAGCTGCTCAGCGCCTTCACCGGTCCGGACAGCGAGCGGCCAAGATCGCTCAGCGTATATTCCACGCGCACCGGCACGCCCACGTGGACCGTCCGGGTCACCAACCCGTCGCGCTCCAGCGCCCGCAGCGTGCGCGAGAGCATCTGCTGCGACACGCCCATGATCGCGCGCTTGAGCTCGTTGAAGTGCAGCGGCCCATCGAGCAGCGTCATCACCACCAGCATCGACCACTTGTCGCCCACGCGGCTGAGGATGTCGCCGACCAGCCGGCAGTCCTTGCTGGCGGGGTCGTGCCTGGGCTCCGTCGGCGCGGTGCCCTCATCGAAGGTGGTCAGCTTCATGGTACCTGGTCCCGAAAATATGCGTTCTTGGCGTAGCGTCTGCGGCAACATAGCTAGACCTGGTCACAATTCCAGACCTTCATCCAAGGATCATCCCATGAAGCTGCTCCAGATCGATTCCAGCATCACCGGCGAGAACTCGGCCAGCCGCGCCATCTCCGCCGCGATCGTCTCCGCTCTCACCGCCGCCGACCCTGCGATCGCGGTCACGAAGCGCGATCTCGCGGGCGATGCGCTGCCCCACCTCACGCTCGACGTGCTGGGCACCCCGGGGGGCACTCCCGAACTGGCCGAATTCCTCGCCTCCGACGTGATCGTGATCGGCGCGGGCATGTACAACTTCACCATCCCCAGCCAGCTCAAGGCGTGGATCGACCGCATCCTGATCGCCGGCCAGACCTTCCGCTACACCGCCGAGGGCCCGGTCGGGCTGGTGGGCGACAAGAAGGTCTTCGTCGCCCTCTCGCGCGGCGGCTACTACGGCGAAGGCCAGCCCGGCGCCGCCGTCGAGCACGCCGAGACCTACCTGCGCGCCGTGCTCGGCTTCATCGGCATCGCCAACCCCACCTTCGTGCTGGCCGAGGGCCTCGCCATCGACGCCGAGACCCGCGCCAAGGCCGTCGCCGCCGCCATCGCCGAAGCGGGCGACGTGGTGATCCCGGCCTGAGGCAGTGCCCCCGCCACTCGTTGAGGGCGGGGGTAAGCGATCCATCGAAAACTCCGTCGCCCCCCGCAGGCGGAGGCCCCGCTTCCTGCGCCATATGCAAGTTTACAAGAACAAGCGGGGTCCCCGCATTCGCGGGGACGACGAGGACTGGAGCGGGTTTGTCATACGCGGATTTTCCAGAACCAGGTTCCATCCCCTCGCGCAAATTCCCGTCTGGAAATTCCGCCCGCGCCTTGGTACTCCGCCGGTCCATGACGAACCCGCCCGAAACCATCCTCACCGATTCCCACCGCGTATCCTGCGACGGGGCTACCGACATTCCCGGCGGCGCCGCGCTCGGCCATCCGCGGGTCTGGCTGGAGATCGACGAGAAGGGCTACGTCGACTGCGGCTACTGCGACCGCCACTTCGTGCTCAGGGGCGGCCCGGCGGATCAGCAGGCGGCCTGATCGCGCGCTAATGGCGCCTTCCCCGGGCGCTAATTGCTCCCTATATCGTCGGCCATGACCATGACCATGACCGACCCGCGCTCGCTCCTCTACGGCCAGTTCTCGCCCGAAGAGGCACAGGCGCTCGCCGCCGAAACCCTGAAGTCGTGCGACGACGGCGAGCTGTTCATGCAGTTCGCCGCCAGCGAGGCGTTCGGCTTCGACGACGGCCGGCTCAAGACCGCCGATTATTCGCGCGACGCCGGCTTCGGCCTGCGCGGCGTCTCGGGCGAGATGACCGGCTTCGCCCACGCCAACGAGATTTCTCCCGCCGCCATCCGCCGCGCGGGCGAGACGCTCAAGCTGCTCGACCCGGCCACCGGCAGGCGCTCGGCGCCCCCGGCCAAGACCAACGCCCGGCTCTACACCGACGCCTCCCCGCTCGACCTCGTGGGCTTCGCCGAGAAGGTGCGCCTGCTGGAAACCATCGACGCCGCCGCCCGCGCCCGCGACCCGCGCGTCTCGCAGGTCAGCGCCAGCCTGTCGGGCTCATGGTCGGTGGTCGAGATCGTACGTCCCGACGGTTACATCGGCACCGACGTGCGACCGCTGGTGCGCCTCAACGTCTCGATTGTCGCGGAAAGCAACGGACGGCGCGAAACCGGCTCGTTCGGCATGGGCGGCCGCTTCCTCTACGACGACCTGTTCAAGCCCGAGAACTGGAACGAGGCGATCGACACCGCCCTCGCCCAGGCGCTCATCAACCTCGAGAGCGTGGACGCGCCCGCCGGCGAGTTCCAGGTCCTGTGCGGCGCCGGCTGGCCCGGCGTGCTGCTGCACGAGGCGATCGGCCACGGCCTCGAAGGCGACTTCAACCGCAAGGGCACCTCGGCCTTCTCGGGCCGCATCGGCGAGCGGGTGGCCGCGCCGGGCGTCACCATCGTCGACGACGGATCGATCCCCGGCCGCCGCGGCTCGCTCACCATCGACGACGAGGGCACCCCCACGCGCGAGACGGTGCTGATCGAGGACGGCATCCTCAAGGGCTACATGCAGGACCGCCTAAACGCGCGCCTCATGGGCGTCGAGCCCACGGGCAACGGCCGCCGCGAGAACTACGCCCATGCCCCGCAGGTGCGCATGACCAACACCTTCATGAAGGGCGGAGGCGACGATCCGGCGGAAATGCTCGCGGGCATGAAGAAGGGCATCTTCGCCAAGAACTTCGGCGGCGGCCAGGTCGACATCGTGTCGGGCAAGTTCGTGTTCTCGTGCACCGAGGCCTACATGGTCGAGAACGGCAGGCTAGGCGCTCCGATCAAGGGCGCGACGCTGATCGGCGACGGGCCTTCGGTGCTCACCCGCGTCAAGGCGATCGGCAACGACTTCGCGCTCGACCGGGGCGTGGGCATGTGCGGCAAGGGCGGGCAGAGCGTGCCGGCCGGCGTCGGCCAGCCCTCGCTGCTGATCCACGGACTGACGGTGGGCGGCACGGCCTGAGCAACCCCGGACGGTCAGCCCCAGTTCAGCCGAATCGTGCCATAAGAGCGACAACGCGGGGTGCGCTGGAAAGGAACAAGGCCATGAAGAAGCTCGCCATCGCCGCGACATTCGCCCTCGGCGTCTCGCTGCTCGCCGCTCCTGCCGTCGATGCCCGCACCAAACTGACGGGCGAGCAGAAGCTCGCCAAGATGCTGGAGGGGCGCGAAGCGGGCAAGCCGGTGAGCTGCATCCCATATTCGCAGACCCAGGACACGACGGTGATCGACAAGACCGCGATCGTCTACCGCGTCGGCTCCACGATCTACGTCAACCGGCCCACAAACGTCGACCGGCTGACCGACGACGACATCATGGTGACCAAGCTCTACACCTCCCAGCTGTGCAGCAGCGATACCATCCAGTTGCACGACCGCTCCGCCGGCAACATGTGGAACGGTTTTCTCGGGCTGCGCGAGTTCGTGCCCTACCGCAAGGTCGTCGCGGCCAGGTAGCTGGCGCGGTTTGCAATATGACGCCCATCGCATAGACTGCCCGCGATGGTTGCCAACCGCGGATACCTCTCGACCAGTGCCGCCACCCGGCTGCGCCTCATCGACGCCGCCTCCGCGCTGCTCGACGAGGAAGGCTATCCCGCCTTTACGGTGAGGCGCATCGCCGCACGCGCGGAGGTCAAGCCGCAGCTCGTTCACTACTACTTCCGGTCGATGGAGGAACTGGTGGTGACCGTGTTCCAGCGCTCCTCCGCCAGCTACTTCGTGCTGCATGACGAGGCCCTGTCCGGCCCGCGCCCGCTTCATGCGCTGTGGAACCTCAACTGCAACATGCCGGAGGGCCGCCGGATGCTCGAGTACGTGGCGCTGGGCAAGATCTATCCCGCCCTGCGCGAGGCGATGCGCGCCAGCGGCGAGAGCTTCCGCGCCATCCAGATCGAGGCCGTCGAGCGCGTCTGCGCCGAGCGGCGACTGACCGACCCGCCGATGGCCCCGGCCGCGCTCGCCGCCCTGATCTCGGCCCTGGCGCGCTCGATGATCATCGAGAACAACGTGGCCATGACCGTTGGACACGAACAGGTCCGCGCGTTCATCGAGGCGACGCTCAAGCTATACGAACCCGACTAGCGACGGCATCCGACCGCGATATCGCACAAGCGATACGGCTGACTCCGCCCGGATGCTCAGGCGGCGGGGGGCCTGCATCCTCGGGCAAGTGCAAGCGCCCCGGCAGTCGCCCGCCTCCACTTGACAGGTGTACAGTCGCCATGATGTGTACGATGCAGGCCGAGAGGATCGCAATACCGCGACCATGAAAGCCCCATGCGCCTCAGGCGTATACGGCGACCCGGAAAGATACCGCGGCGTCTTGGAGAAGAGGGAGAGAACCGATGGCTTATCGCACCGATCGCCTGCGCCTGCGCGCCTGGCTCACCGCCGCATCCACCAGCACTCTGGCGCTGGCCGCCCCTGCGCTGGCGCAGGAAACGGCGCCGCCCCCGACCGAGACCCAGGCCAGCGGTCTCGAGGAAATCATCGTCACCGCCCAGCGCCGGTCCGAGAACCTGCAGGAAGTGCCGATCGCCATCGCCGCGGTCACTGCAGACGCGCTCGCTCGCGCCGGCGTCAACGACACCAACAGCCTGAGCCAGGTCGTCCCCTCGGTGAACTTCCAGCGTTCGGGCGCCAGCGGTCTGTTCTTCGTGCGCGGCGTTGGCACCACCAATGCCTCGGTCGGCGACGAGGGATCCAACGCCTTCTACGTCGATGGCGTCTACATCCCCGACCTGTCCGGCACCGTCACCCAGTTCAACAACATCGCCCGGATCGAGGTCCTGAAGGGACCGCAGGGCACGCTGTTCGGGCGCAACGCCTTCGGCGGGTTGATCCACATCATCACCAAGGAGCCCGGCGACGTCTTCGAGGCGCAGGGCGAGGCCAGCTACGGCAACTACCAGACCGTGCAGGGCAAGCTCTACCTCGGCGGCCCGGTCACCGAGAACGTATCGATGGACCTCGCGCTGACCGGCTACGACCAGGGCAAGGGCTGGGGCCGCAACATCACGCTGAACCGCGACATCAAGAAGATGCAGTACTGGGGCGCCCGCTCCAAGCTGGTCTGGCGCGCCAGCGACGACGTCAAGGTAACGCTCGCAGGCGACTATTACGACAACGACGACAATACCGCGATCGGCTGGTCGGTGGACGAGGACTTCCCGGTGCGCGGCCTCGGCACCCCGGTCTACTCGGTGGGGAGCATGGATACGGCGGCCGACCAGTATTCGCTGACCAAGCTGAAGTCCTGGGGGGTGAGCGGCACGATCGAGGCGGACCTCGGCTTCGCCAACCTGACCAGCATCAGCTCACTGCGCGACAGCCAGAACAATTCCGACTTCGACGTCGATGCCACCCAGATCCCGTGGCTGCGCATCACCTTCGAGTCCGGCTCGCGCGCCTACCAGGAGGAACTGCGCCTCGCCTCGGCCGACGATGGCCCGCTGAGCTGGCAGATCGGCGCCTTCTACCTGCGCTCCGAAGTCGACAACGCCTCGCGATTCCGCGGCCTTGCGGCGGGCGGCGTCAACGGCGGCACATTCATCGACGCCACGCTCGACACCGATTCCTACGCGGCCTTCGGCGAGCTGAGCTACAAGCTGACGCCGACCACGCAGGTCATCGGCGGCATCCGCTATACCAAGGACAAGCGCAAGCTGGGGGGCGGGGTCTACCTCGTGGCCAACAACACGCTGGGCGCCTTCACGCCGACCGAGGACAGCATCGACTACGCCAAGTTCACCTACCGCCTCGCGATCCGGCAGGAACTGACCGACGACATCAGCGCCTACGCTTCGTATAACCGGGGTTTCAAGGCGGGGACCTATTCGCTGCAGAGCCCGGCCAACCCGCCGGTGCAGCCGCAGTACATCAACGCCTACGAACTGGGCGTGAAGTCAGAGCTGTTCGACCGCCGCCTGCGCGTCAACGCCGCGGTCTTCCACTACGACATCTCGAACTATCAGATCCGCTCGGCGGCGGCCGGGGTGATCGGCGCGGCGGTGCTGCTCAACGCCGCCTCGGTGAAGGTCGATGGCCTCGACGTCGACTTCGACGCCGCGCCGACCGACAACCTGCGCATCTTCGGCGGCTTCAACTGGCTGAACTCGCGCTTCAGCAACTTCGGCAAGCCAGGGTCGACTTATCAGGCGCCGTTCCTCTACCCCCTGCCTGCGGTCTGCGATGCGACCGGAACGCCCGATCCGGGCACGACTACCGGCGCGCCCACCGGCGGTTTCGCCACCTGCTTCGGCGACGCCTCGGGCCTGCAGACCCCCGGCGCGCCCGACTTCACCGCCAGCCTGGGTGCCAGCCTGACGGTGCCGGTCACCGAGACGGGCGAGCTGCGTTTCAGCCTGCTGGGCAACTACAACAGCGGCTTCCCGTTCGAATCCGACGGGTTGCTGCGCCAGAAGAAGTACGCGCTGCTCAATGGTTCGGTTGGCTACTGGCTCACCGAGAACTGGGGCGTCGAACTCTGGGGCAAGAACATCACCGGCACCAAATACTTCCAGCAGAAGATCTCGACTGGCCTCGGGGCCACCACCGACCGCTCGGCGCCCGCGACGTACGGGGTGACGGTCAAGTTCGACTACTGAGATCGCGTTTCGAGCCGCCCTGGCTCCAACCTCGCAAGCCCGGGCCTTCGCGCCCGGGCTTTTTTCGCGCATGGTGGGCGCCATGAACCACCGCGCCCTCTCCCGTCTCGCCCTCGCCCTCGCCTATGCGGCGGCGGGAGTGCTGCACCTCGCCGTGCCCGGTCCGTTCATCGGTATCGTGCCGCCGTGGGTCCCCTATCCTGCGCCGGTGGTGGCACTGACCGGGATCGCCGAACTGGCCGGAGCCGCGGGCCTCGTCCAGCCTTTCTCAAGCGCGCTGCGCAAGGCGGCGGCATGGGGTCTTGCCGCCTATGCAATCTGCGTCTGGCCCGCGAACGTCCAGCACATGCTGCTCGACATGGCGCGGGCAGATCACGGCCTCGGGCTTGGTTACCACATCCCGCGACTGGCGCTGCAACCGGTGCTGATCTGGTGGCCGCTGTCGGCGGCGGGCGTCACGAGCTGGCCCCGGCGCCGCCGCGCCCGATAACCCGGACTACGGCGTCGGAACTGGCTCGGCAGGCGCTGCCGGGGCCATTCCGGTGGAACTGGGGACATAAGTGGTCGATTGTGCCGCCCCGCTGTCCGGCGCCGCATTGTGGTTCACATGCGGCAGGGCAACCGGCGAAACCGGGTCGGGAATGCCCTTCCGGGCGCGGTATTCGGGACTGTGCAGCGCATCGACTTCCGCCTGCCGCCGCTTCAGGTAGAAGTCCCGCGTGGCAAGATAGGGATCCGCCTGAGCACGGTTGGCGCTGATCTGCTCGTCGAACGCGATACGATCGTTCAGCCCCTTCGCAACGCCGGTTCCCACCGCGTAGGCAGTCGTGTTGAACGGACTGCCCAGAACCGACGGCACCAGCGAGACGTCGAGCACCCGGCCGAACATATCCCGGACCGTAGTCGGCCCCACCACCGGCAGGAACAGGTAGGCGCCGGTCGGAACCCCGTGGTAGGCCAGCGTATTGGAGAACCCGTTCTGCCGATACGGCAGGTAAAACGGCTTGCGCCTGGCCATGTCGAACAGGCCGGCAACACCCAGCGTGCTGTTGATGCCGAACCGGCCAAGCGTCTCGATCGCCTTGCCCGGTTTGAACTGGAGCAGGTAGTTCACGAAAACGACCGGCTCGACGAGGTTGAGCAGGACGTTCCGGATGCCGTTGCGGAACGGCTCGGGCATAACCTTCTCGTACGTTCCCGCGACCGGGCCGAGCACCGCCTCGTCGACTACCGCCACGGCCTCGTAAGTGGCTGCGTTCACGTCCGAAAGCGGATCGGCGCGGACCTCGCGCGGGTCGGCATTGACGATGATGACGCCCTCCTCCGATCCGGCCGTCACCCCGGGATGGATGGGCGCCGGCGGCGTGGCTTCGGAAGGCACGGGGACGGGCTCGGCGGGCGGCGGCGGGATATCGAGAAAAGGCACCTGCGACTCGCCTGGCGTGGGTCCGCGTGTCGTCTCGGAAACTCCGTCGTCCTGGAAGGTCGGTCCGGCAGTCGCCAGCATCATCGCCAGCGCAATAGTCGACACGCCCAATCCGCACATTCCTTTTCGAATCCACTCGCGCACCACGACTGCGCTCTCGCGCGGCCGATTCGAGTGATGCCCCGGAATTCGGAAACATGCGCGGTTCTGTCATGATCCGCAGGACTTGACGATGGCCCGCGGAGGGAATTCGCGCGCAGAGCTCTCGGTTCACCGCAAGCCCGGCGCGAGAAGCGCTATGCCGCCCCGTCCAGGCGCCGACCGATGGTTACGACGTCCTGCAAATCGTAGCCGAGCGCGGCGTAGAATCCGCGCGCATCGGCATTGTCGCCGCGCACCATCAGCTGGATCTTGGGGCAGCCGCGCGCGCGCAGCCAGCGCTCGCTTTCGTGCATGAGCCGGCGGCCGATGCTCTCACCCCGCCGCGAGAGCGAAACCGCGAGGTAGTATACCCAGCCGCGGTGGCCATCGAAACCGACCATCACCGTTCCGGCAAGGCGTTCCTCGATCCGCGCCGCCAGCACCGTCGAGGCGGGGCCGCGGAGCGCGAGGTCGAAGTCGGCCACCGGATCGTTCCACGGCCGCGTCAGCCCCGCCTCGCTCCAGAGCGCGACGATGGCGTCGCGGTCCTGGGCAGTGGCGGGGGCGACGGTTATTCCCACTCGATCGTGCCGGGGGGCTTGCTGGTGTAGTCGTAGACCACGCGGTTGATGCCCTTGACCTCGTTGATGATGCGGGTCGCGACGCGGCTGAGGAAGGCGGCGTCGAAGGGGTAGATGTCGGCGGTCATGCCGTCGGTGGAGGTCACCGCGCGCAGGCCGCAGACGCTGTCGTAGGTGCGGCTGTCACCCATGACGCCCACGGTCTTGACCGGGAGCAGCACCGCGAAGGCCTGCCAGATGGCATCGTAGAGACCCGCGTTGCGGATTTCCTCAAGGTAGACCGCGTCGGCCTTGCGCAGGATGTCGCAGCGCTCGCGGCTGACTTCGCCGGGGATGCGGATGGCAAGGCCTGGTCCCGGGAACGGGTGGCGGCCGACGAAAACATCCGGCAGGCCCAGTTCGCGGCCGAGTTCGCGCACTTCGTCCTTGAACAGCTCGCGCAGCGGCTCGACCAGCTTCATGTCCATGCGCTCGGGCAGGCCGCCGACGTTGTGGTGGCTCTTGATCGTCACCGAGGGCCCGCCGGTGAAGCTGACCGATTCGATCACGTCCGGGTAGAGCGTGCCCTGCGCGAGGAACTGCGCGCCGCCGATCTTCCTGGCCTCGTCCTCGAAGACGTCGATGAAGGTCTTGCCGATGAACTTGCGCTTGGCCTCGGGGTCGGTGACGCCTTCGAGGCCCTTGAGGAACAGGGTCGAGGCATCCACGTGGACGAGCGGGATGTGGTAGTGGCCGCGGAACAGCGAGACGACCTGCTCGGCCTCGCCCATGCGCATCAGGCCGTGGTCGACGAAGACGCAGGTGAGCTGGTCGCCGATCGCCTCATGGATGAGCACCGCCGCGACCGCCGAATCCACACCGCCCGACAGGCCGCAGATCACACGGTTGTCGCCGACCTGCTCGCGGATCTCCGCGATCTTGGTCTTGCGGAACTCGGCCATGGTCCAGTCGCCGGACATGCCGCAGACGTGGCGTACGAAGTTCTTGAGCAGCTTGCCGCCGTCAGGGGTGTGGACCACCTCCGGGTGGAACTGCATCGCATAGATGCGCTTCTCGTCGTTGGCGATGACGGCGAAGGGCGCCCCCGGGCTCGAGGCGACGGGGCGGAAGCCGGGGGCGAGGCTGGTAACCTTGTCGCCGTGGCTCATCCACACCTGATGCGTCTCGCCGACGTTCCAGAGGCCGTTGAACAGCGCGCACTCGTCTTCGATCTCGATGAAGGCGCGGCCGAATTCACCCCCGTCTCCGCCGGTGACCTCGCCGCCGCCCTGATGCATCAGCGCCTGCTGGCCGTAGCAGATGCCCAGGATCGGACGGCCGCTCTCCAGAATGACGTCGGGGATGCGCGGGCCACCTGCGTCGAGCACCGACGCGGGCGAGCCCGAGAGGATGATCCCTACCGGGTTCATGCGCTTGAAGGCGTCTTCGGCGGCGTTGAAGGGCGCGATCTCGGAGTAGACGCCCGCTTCGCGCACGCGGCGCGCGATGAGCTGGGTCACCTGGCTGCCGAAGTCGACGATCAGGACGGATTCGGAGGACGGGATATTCATGGCGGGCCACTAGTCGCGCGCGCGTTTTCTGTCCAGCCCGGAGGGACGCATCGAGGCATTCGGATTGGGAGTTCTCCTATTCCTAAGCTAACTTAGTTTTAATGCTTCACTCGGTATTGCATAAATTACTAAGCTACCTTAGTTTATTGGTAACGCAGGGAAGGACCGAGTCGCGCCGCGTTTCGGGCCCCCGTAAAAGGAGACTTGTCATGACCCTCGTCGAAAAGTCCGTCGGCTTTGCTGCTGCCCTTGGCGCCTTCGCTCTCGCGTTCGCCGTGACACTTGCGTGAGACCTGGATTTAGCTCGCGCGATTTCGGAGCGACCTCTGCCTAAAATTTAATCAGTATTGAGATGGGCCACTAGCCGGGGTCCTCGCGACGGGCCATTCCTGAGTGCGGATGCATGAAAGCGCACAAAGTGAAGCACGAAAAACCGCCCATAATCGATTTTATGGACGGCTTCTTGATTGTCTTGCGGCCGACTCATTTGCAGATTGCAAATTATGCAAGCAAGATTGTTGCTTTTGAATTTGCGTAAAATTTAGGCAAGCCTATTTGCCGCCTTGCAACATGAGCGACCAAACGCGCCATGCATGCGATAAAACGAAAACAATGTTTGCAGGAGCACATTATGACCCTCGTCCATCGGACGTTCGGTTTTGCCGCAGCCCTGGGCGCCAGCGCCCTGGCGTTCGCGCTTACGCTGGCCTGATTTTCGAGGCTCCGGAGGGAGCCTTGACAACAGGGGCAACCGACACCCACTAGAAGGGCGGCTGCAAGGCCGCCCTTTTGCGTTTGGTGCCGAGGGCTGGTCTCAATCGAGCGGGAAAGCGGGCCGATGCATGCGCTCGGCGAAGATATCCCGCCGATGACCTGCTTCCCATGCGGCTCGGGACTGGGGATTGCGATAGGGATTGCAGGAGATCGGAATGCCTTCCTGAGCGGCCTTGATCCCCCACAGATGGGCCTGATGCGCTGACACTGGACTGCATACTCGCGTCTGTTTTCGGATACGCAGATCCCAAAGCCCCACTCGGGACACGGCTCCAGCCGCTACCCTTGGATTGGGACGACCGGCGTCCCTGACGCGGTAAATTGATCCGGATCGGATATAATTTGGATGCAAACAGCGGACGATCTCCGCTGCCATGCGGCCTTGGCACCGCGCCGGCCCACCCAAGCCGCCACCCTTGTGGAAAACCCCCGCTGCCGCGCGGGTTTCGCTTGGGTTACGGCGGCGCAAACCCTATATGCTGGTCATGTCCAGCGATACTCCGAACGCCAAGAACCAGAACGCCTACGGCGCCGATTCCATCAAGGTGCTCAAGGGCCTCGACGCAGTCCGCAAGCGTCCCGGCATGTACATCGGCGACACCGACGACGGCTCCGGCCTCCACCACATGGTGTTCGAGGTTTCCGACAATGCCATCGACGAAGCGCTTGCCGGTCACTGCGACCTGGTGCTGATCGAACTCAACCCGGACGGCTCCGTCTCGGTCGAGGATAACGGCCGCGGCATTCCCACCGGCATCCACGCCGAGGAAGGCGTCTCGGCCGCCGAAGTCATCATGACCCAGCTCCACGCGGGCGGCAAATTCGAGAACACCAGCGACGACAACGCCTACAAGGTTTCCGGCGGCCTCCACGGCGTCGGCGTCTCGGTGGTCAACGCCCTGTCCGAATGGCTGGAACTCAAGATCTGGCGCGACGGCGAGGAGCACTGGATGAAGTTCGCGCACGGCGACGCCGTATCGCCGCTCGTCGTCACCGGCCCAGCCCCGAAGGTCGAGCAGAATCCCGATGTTAACGGCTTCAAGAAGGGTACCCGAGTGACCTTCCTGGCCTCGAACGACACTTTCAAGAATGTCCTCGAGTTCGATTTCGACAAGCTGGAGCACCGCTACCGAGAGCTCGCATTCCTCAATTCGGGCGTGCGCATCCTCCTGCGCGACAAGCGCCACGAGGAAACCAAGGAGCACGACCTGTTCTACGAAGGCGGCATCGCGGCCTTCGTCAAGTATCTCGACCGCAACAAGACGCCGCTGCTGGCCGACCCCATCGCGATCTCGTCCGAGCGCGACGGCGTCGGCATCGACGTCGCGCTGGAGTGGAACGATTCGTACTACGAGAACGTCCTGTGCTTCACCAACAACATCCCGCAGCGTGACGGCGGCACCCACCTCGCCGCGTTCCGCGCCGCGCTGACCCGCACGCTGAACAACTATTCCGAGAAGACCGGCCTTCTGAAGAAGGAGAAGGTCACGCTCACCGGCGACGACATGCGCGAGGGTCTCACCGCGATCGTCTCGGTCAAGCTGCCCGACCCCAAGTTCTCGTCGCAGACCAAGGACAAGCTGGTCTCCTCCGAAGTGCGCCAGCCGCTCGAAAGCCTGATGGCCGACCGCATGAACGAATGGCTGGAGGAAAACCCCGGCCACGCGAAGTCGATCGTCCAGAAGATCATCGACGCCGCCGCCGCGCGCGAAGCCGCCAAGCGGGCTCGCGAACTGACCCGCCGCAAGGGTGCGATGGACATCGCCTCGCTGCCGGGCAAGCTGGCCGACTGCCAGGAGCGTGATCCCAGCAAGTGCGAACTGTTCCTGGTCGAGGGTGACTCCGCAGGCGGTTCAGCCAAGCAGGGCCGCGACCGCAAGACCCAGGCGATCCTGCCGCTCAAGGGCAAGATCCTCAACGTCGAGCGCGCGCGCTTCGACCGGATCATCTCGTCCAAGGAAGTCGGCACGCTGATCCAGGCCATGGGCACCGGCATCCGCGACGACTTCAACCTCGACAAGCTGCGCTACCACAAGATCGTCATCATGACCGACGCGGACGTCGACGGTGCGCATATCCGCACACTGCTGCTGACGTTCTTCCACCGCCAGATGCCCGAGATCATCCGCTCGGGGCACCTGTTCATTGCCCAGCCGCCGCTGTTCAAGGTCGCGAAGGGCCGCTCGGAAGTCTACCTCAAGGACGCCGCCGCGCTCGACCGCTACCTCGTCGAGGCGGGCATCGCCGGTCGCGTGCTGGAAAGCGCGGGCGGCGCGCGTTCGGGCAAGGACCTCGAAAGCCTGGTCGAGCACGCCATCCGCATGCGCAACCTCATGGCCTTCGTGCCGCGTCGCTACGACCCCGTACTGATCGAGGCGCTCGCGCTCTCCGGCGCGCTCGAGGCCGAAATCGAGCCTGAGGCCCGCCGCACCGCGCTGGCCGAAACCGCCGCCTGGCTGCAGCGCGGCGACACCGAAGCCCGCTGGAGCGCCGCCCTCACCGACGACGGCAACGTCGAGATCGAGCGCCTGTGGCGCGGTGTCACCGACCATCACAAGATCGAGGCCAGCTTCCTCACCAGCGCCGAAGCCCGCAAGCTCGCGCGCCTCGTCGCCGAACACGCCGACGTCTATTCGGGCAGCGCACGCTTCGTGCGCGCCACCGCCGCTGCCGAAACGAGCGAGCCCGAACCCATCGTCACCGGCGAAACCGATGACGAGAACGCCGCGACCGAAGCCGCTCCCATCCGCCTCACCAAGGGCGACGATGCGATCACGCGGCCCAGCCAGCTCCTCGAACTGGTCCTCGCGGCCGGCCGCAAGGGCCTGTCGATCGCACGCTACAAGGGCCTGGGCGAAATGAACGCCGACCAGCTCTGGGAGACCACGCTCGACCCCGACAACCGCATCCTGCTGCAGGTGAAGGTGGAAGATGCCGACGTCACCGACGAAATCTTCACCCGCCTGATGGGCGACATCGTCGAGCCGCGCCGCGATTTCATCCAGGAAAACGCGCTCAACGTCGCAAACCTCGACGTCTGAGGCTGTTGTTGTGGAGGCAACCGGAGGCCGGGGGATCCTGACCTCCGGTGCCATCGGTGAGCACCGCAGCAACGCCAGCGCTTTTCATCGCTACCAGCGCAGGTGAGGCACATGTCCTCCACGCCGGCTCCTACCCCCCTTGCCCGCCGCAAACCATGGTGCATTATGACGGATGCACGGTGGGCCGTCCGTGGCATGGGCGCGGCTTCTTGTCGTGGAACAGGGGACATGGGCATGGACCGGCAGCACACGTGTATCGAGGATCGCCTGGACAGGAGCGAGGCTGGGGAAGAACTCGTCTCGCGCGGCTATAACCGCCGCGACTTCGGGCGGATCGCCGCACTGCTCGGCGGCGGCATGACGGTGGCGCAGGCCGCGCCCGCCATCGCGCAGGCCCCGCGCCCGGTGCCGGGGATGGTGCGGCTCGAATCGAACGAGTGCTGGACCGGGCCCTTTCCCGCCGGGGGCGAGGCCGCGATGCGGGCCATCGCGCAGTGCAACCGCTACGAGCCCGATGGCGACCACGCGAAGCTGTTCGCCGCCGTCGCCGCGGTCGAGGGCATTCCCGCCGACCGTATCCTCGCCTGGCCGGGGTCGAGCGACCCGCTGTGCCGCAGCGCGGTCAGCTTCGCCTCGCCCACGCGCGGCATCGTCACCGCCGACCCGACCTTCGAGCCGATCTGGATGACCGGCGAATGGCTGGGCGCGAAAGTTTCGAAGGTGCCGCTCACCCCCGACCACCGCCACGACGTGCGCGCCATGCTCGCCGCCGATCCGAGCGCGGGGCTCTACTACATCTGTTCGCCCAACAACCCCACCGGCACGCTGACGCCGGTCGAGGACATCGCCTGGCTCGCCGAGCACAAACCGAAGGACGCGGTGATCCTGGTGGACGAGGCCTACATCCACTTCGCCGGTGCGCCGAACGCGGCGAAACTGGCGGCGACGCGCGACGACGTGATCGTGATGCGCACCTTCTCCAAGCTGTTCGGCATGGCCGGCATGAGGCTCGGCCTGACCTTCGCATCGAAGGCGCTGCATGAGCGGATGATGCGCTACGACGGCCCGCTGGTGACCGACATGCTGCCGATGACCGCCGTCGCCTGCGCCACCGCCTCGCTTCCGCTGGCTGACCAGATCGCCGCGCGGCGGGCGCAGATGGTGGCGGTGC
Organism: Novosphingobium sp. GW821-FHT09E05; assembly: GCF_059416165.1. NCBI lineage: Bacteria > Pseudomonadati > Pseudomonadota > Alphaproteobacteria > Sphingomonadales > Sphingomonadaceae > Novosphingobium > Novosphingobium sp. GW821-FHT09E05. The sequence continues at coordinate 260,985 of NZ_JBWKOQ010000001.1, read as the reverse complement.
GCGACGAGACCGTGGCCCACCTCACCCGGCGCGGCCTGAGGACGGTGCCCGGCAGCCGCGCCAACATGTTCATGGTGGAATGGAAGACCGCCACGCCCAAGGAGATGACCGCGGCGTTCCTAGCGCAGGGCGTGCAGATCGGCCGCTCGTGGACCGCGCTGCCGGCGATGTCGCGGATCACCGTGGGCTCGGGCGAGGACATGCAGAAGTTCCGCCTCGCGCTGGACCGGATACTGACAGCCTGAGGGGCAATTGGGACTGTCACGACAACACCGTCGTCTCCCATAACACCTCGTCATCCCCGTGAAGGCGGGGCGACGGGTCTATGATTTAGTCTGTCCCACCGTCACCGCAGAAAATCGCCGATCCTGCCAACGGACCCCGGGCGACGAAGCCGACCCTCAGTTCTTGACTTGGCAGCTCATGCCCGCGGCCTTCATGCCTGCGCACAGCGACCGCGCCGCCGCACCGTCACCAGGGACCGCCTGGAGGCGGTAGACGGTGCCGATGTCGGCCTGGCCCTGCACGATACGGTGGCTGACGGCGCCCAGCGGTTCGTACTGCGATTTCAGCGTCACCCAGCCCGCCTCGGCCTGCTCGCGCGTGGCATAGGCGCCGACCTGCACGCCGACGCCGCTCACCGCGGCGACCGGTGCGGCGGAGGGCTTCGCCTCGGGCCTGGCGGAGGCAGGCGCCATCGTCTCGAAGCCCGGGCGCGGCGTCTGGCCGCGGCCGTCGATCTGGGGGGCCCGCGACTGGCCCTCCGCGACCGCGAAGCTGGTGTCCCCGGTGCCGGCGACCACTTCGCCGCCGGGGTTCTCGGGCTTGACCTTGTAGGGCTCCTTGGGCGCGGCGATCACGCCGCCGTCGGCGACGAGCACCTGTTCGGGCCGGCTGTTGATGACCCACAGCACGGCCGCCGCGATCAGGCCGAGCGCGACCACGCCGAGCCCGGCCAGCAACAGCCCCTGGCCCATCCCCGATTTTTCTTCCTCGTAGTCCTCGTCGTCGCCTTCGAGCCAGGGGAGGCGCACTTCCTCCTCGCCCATGTCGAGCCGGCGCGGCTCCTCGAAACCGGTCTGGAACGGCGGCGCGACGCCGGCCTCGCCATGCGGCTCGAAGTACGGCGTGGTCGGCGACCCGTCGCCGAACACGGGGTTCTTCTTCTCCGGCCTGGGGAAGTAACCTTCGTCAGCGCCCGCCATAACCTACATTTCCTCCACCGCCTCGACACCGAGCAAGGCCAGCCCGTTCCGGACAAGTTGCCCGATCTGCGCGGCCAGGAAAAGCCGGGCTTCGGTAAGTGTACCATCAGCCACGTTAATAAAGCGCTTGTCCACCCGGTCGTTACCCAGGTTCCAGTAGCCATGGAACGCTGCCGCCAGGTCGCCGAGGAAGAAGGCGATGCGGTGCGCCTCGCGCGCGGCGGCGGCGGCTTCGACGATGCGCGGGAACTGCGCGGCGAGCTTCACCAGCTCCAGCTCCTCCTCGCCGAGCAGCTCGACGTTCTCGCCGGAGGGCGCGAAGCCCGCTTCGGCGCCCTTGCGCAGCGTCGAGTGGACGCGGGCATTGGCGTACTGCACGTAGAACACCGGATTGTCCTTCGAGGCTTCGACCACTTTGGCGAAGTCGAAGTCCATCTGCGCCTCGGGCTTGCGGGTCAGCATGGTGAAGCGCACCACGTCCTTGCCCACTTCGGTGACGACTTCGGCCAGCGTCACGAAATTGCCCGATCGCTTGGACATCTTCACCGGCTCGCCGTTGCGCAGGAGCTGGACCATCTGGACCAGCTTGATCTCGAACGGCGTGGCGTCCCCGTCCGCCCCGGTCATCGCGGCGACGGCGGCCTTGATGCGCTTGACGGTGCCGGCGTGGTCGGCGCCCCAGATGTCGACGAGGGCGTCCGCGTTCCGGGCCTTCTGGAAGTGGTAGGCGAGGTCGGCGCCGAAGTAGGTCCAGGTGCCGTCCGACTTCTTGATCGGGCGATCCTGGTCGTCGCCGAACCGGGTCGAGCGGAACAGCGGCAGCTCCACCGCCTCCCAGTCGTCGAGCGTCTTGCCCTTGGGCGCTTCGAGCACGCCGTCGTAGACGAGGTCCCGCGCGCGCAGCCAGGCTTCCGCCTCGTCGGGCTTGCCGGAGGCCTGGAGTTCGGCTTCGGAACTGAACAGGTCGTGGTGGATGCCCAGCAGCGCCAGGTCCTCGCGGATCATCACCAGCATCGCGGCGACGGCCTTCTGCTGGAACAGCGCCAGCCATTCCGATTCGGGCGCGGCGGCGTACCGGTCGCCGAACTCGGCGGCGAGGCTCTGGCCGACCGGCACGAGGTAGTCGCCCGGGTACAGCCCCTCCGGGATCGCGCCGACGTCCTCGCCCAGCGCCTCGCGGTAGCGCAGGTGCGCCGAGCGGGCGAGCACCTGCACCTGCCCGCCGGCGTCGTTGACGTAGTATTCGCGGATGACCTTGTGGCCCGCGAACTCCAGCAGGCTGGCCAGCGCATCGCCCACCACGGCGCCGCGGCAGTGGCCCATGTGCATCGGCCCGGTCGGGTTGGCCGAGACGTATTCGATGTTGACGGTGGTGCCGCCGCCCATCACCGAGCGGCCGTAGTCAGCGCCGAGGTCAGCGATCGTGCGCAGTTCGGCGAGCCACGCGGCAGGCGCGAGGCGCAGGTTGATGAAGCCGGGACCGGCGATTTCCGCCGAGGTCACCAGTTCGAGCTTCGACAGTTCGGCCACCAGCGCTTCGGCGAGGTCGCGCGGCTTGAGGCCGGCGGGCTTGGCCAGCACCATCGCCGCGTTGGTCGACAGGTCGCCATGCGACGTGTCGCGCGGCGGCTCGACCGTGATCGCGCTTCGCTTCAGGCCCGCCGGCAGCGAGCCCGCCGTTTCCAGCGCATCGAGCGCGGCGTGGAGGTGGCCGGTGAAGGCGGCGTAAAGGGTCTGCGTCTTGCTCATGCGGGCGCGAATAGCCGAACTGTGGGCAAAGGGGAACAGGCGCAAGGCGACACCGGGTTTACACGGTTTACACGGTCCTGGGCGGAAACGGGCCGCCCGGGTGTCGCCTTGCGGCAGAAGTGTCGCCTTGGGTGTCGCCTTGCGCGCGAAAGTGTCGCCTTGCGCCGGAGGACGTGTCGCCTTGCGGGGCCGATGTGTCGCCTTCCACCGGCAAGGTGTCGCCTTGCGCGGCGCGTTGCCGGCCTTCGTCCCAGACCTCGGCGAAACCCTCGCCCAGCCGCGCGCGCAGGCGGTAGGCGGACTGCCGCCCCATCCCCACCCCCCGCGCGGCTTCGGCGACCGAGGCCCCGCGGGCGAGCGCATGCAGGAAGGCGAGCGCCTTGTCGCGGGTCCAGCGGTACTGGGCGTTGGGACGGCGGGCGGAGCGGGGGCGCGGTGTGGTCATGGGGGCCAGGGTAGCGTGGGCGTTGGCGTGTAGGAAAACGGTGACTTCCGTTAAAATCCTGTCGTGATCCCAGCGAAGGCTGGGATCGCTGTCGGCACCATGTACGCTGTAAGGCATGGGCGGCTGGACATACATCCTCACCAACAAACCACACGGCGTTCTGTATGTCGGCGTGACCAGCGAGACCTCGCGGCACGCATGATGCAGCACCGGGCAGGCACCGGATCGGCGTTCTGCCGGAAATACGGTTTGACCCGGCTGGTCCTGGCGGAGCCGCGCGCCGAAATTGTGGCGGCGATCCAGCGTGAAAAAGCACTGAAGGCGTGGAAGCGGGACTGGAAAGTGCGACTCATCGAGACGGACAATCCCGATTGGAGCGATATCTTCGAGCGTCTCGTGTGAGCGAGGGCGATCCCAGCCTTCGCTGGGATGACGGTAAAACGGTAAAGGGGTAGAGTGACGGCGGAGGCGAAGCCCCTCGCACCCCCCTGTCAAAACCGCCTGTTTTCCGCTAACGGCCCAGCCCATGCCCACCACCACCGCCCCCCAGACCTACCGGGTCAAGAGCTTCGGCTGCCAGATGAACGTCTACGACGGCGAGCGCATGGCCGAGCTGCTGGCCGAGCAGGGCATCGCCCCCGCGCCCGAGGGCGAGGATGCCGATCTCGTCGTGCTCAACACCTGCCACATCCGCGAGAAGGCCGCCGAGAAGGTCTATTCCGACATCGGCCGCCTGCGCCGTCCGGACGGCTCCAGCCCGCTCATCGCGGTGGCGGGATGCGTCGCGCAGGCCGAGGGCAGCGAGATCATGCGCCGCGCGCCCGCCGTGAAGATGGTCGTCGGCCCGCAGGCCTACCACCGCCTGCCCGAGATGATCCGCGAGGCCGGCGAGGGCCGCCGCGTCACCGATACCGACATGCCCGCCGAGACCAAGTTCGACGCCCTGCCCCGCCGCCGCAGGTCCGGGCCGAGCGCGTTCCTCACCGTGCAGGAGGGCTGCGACAAGTTCTGCACCTACTGCGTGGTGCCCTATACGCGCGGCGCCGAGGTCTCGCGGCCGCACGGTGCGCTGGTCGAGGAGGCGAAGCGCCTCGTCGATGCCGGCGCGCGCGAGATCACGCTGCTCGGCCAGAACGTCAACGCCTGGACCGGCGAGAACGCCAGGGGGCAGGCCGTCGGCCTCGAGGGACTGATCCGCGAGCTGGCGGCGATCCCCGACCTCGCCCGCATCCGCTACACCACCAGCCACCCCAACGACATGACGCAGGGCCTGATCGACGCCCACGGCGACACGCCCAAGCTGATGCCGTTCCTCCACCTGCCCGTGCAGGCGGGCAGCGACCGCGTGCTGAAGGCGATGAACCGCAGCCACACGGTCGACAGCTACCTCGCCATCCTCGAGCGCTTCCGTGCGGTGCGCCCGGACATCGCACTCTCGGGCGACTTCATCGTCGGCTTCCCCGGCGAAACCGACGCCGAGTTCGAGGATACGCTGAAAGTCGTCGACGCGGCCCGCTACGCGCAGTGCTTCAGCTTCAAGTATTCGCCCCGCCCCGGCACTCCGGCGGCAACGATGGACGGGCAGGTCCCCCCCGAGGTCATGGGCGAGCGCCTCATCCGCCTCCAGGCCGCGCTCGGCCGCGACAGCCTTGCCTTCAACGCCGCCACGGTGGGCAAGACCTGCGAGGTGCTGGTGGAGCGCAAGGGCAGGCTGCCCGGCCAGTGGCTGGGCAAGTCGCCGTGGCTCCAGTCGGTCCACTTCAGCGCCGATGCGGCAGTGGGCCAGCTGGTCCCGGTCGCGATCACCGGCAGCGGCCTCGTCAGCCTGAGCGCCGAGCCGCTCGCCGTGCGGGCGGCGTGAACGCTCCGCAGCCGCTCGTCCTCGTCCCCGGCCTGACCTGCGACGATGCGGTCTGGCGCGCGCAGCTGGACGGACTGTCGGACACCGCGGCGATGACCGTCGCCGACACCGCGCGGGACGACAGCATCGCCGCGATGGCGCAGCGCCTGCTGGACGCCGCGCCGGAGCGCTTCGCCCTCGCCGGGTTCTCGATGGGCGGCTACGTGGCGATGGAAGTCGCGGCCCTTGCGCCGGAGCGGGTGAGCCGCCTCGCGCTGCTGGACACCAATGCCGGAGCCGACGACGCGGGCCTTGCCGCCGTGCGCCGCGCCGCCGTGCGGACCGCGCGCGAGCGCGGGTTCGAGAAAGTCCTGCGCGGCAGCCTCGGCCTGCTCGTCCACCCGGACGCCGACCCAGCGATCGGCGAGGCGGTGGTGGCCATGGCGCTCAGGGTCGGCATCGACACCTTCGAGCGCCAGCAGGCGGCCATCATCGGCCGGTCAGACGCCCTGCCCGGGCTCGGCGCGGTACGTGTGCCGACGCTGGTGCTCGTGGGCGCGCAGGACCGCACCACCCCGCCGCGCTACGCCGAAGAGATCGCCGCCGCCATCCCCGGCGCGGTGCTGCGCGAGGTCGAGCATTGCGGCCACATGGCGCCGATGGAGCGGCCCGAAGCGGTCAACGCCGCGCTGCGCGCGTGGCTGGCCTCGTAAGGTAAAAAAACGGCCCCGAAGCGTCGCTCCGGGGCCGTCTCTCGGTGGCTTTTCCGCTCTCGCGGGAAAGGTCAGCTTACCAGAAGAAGCTGTTGTAGGCCGTCACCACGCGGCCGGTCCGGGTATTCACCATGACCACGTCGTTGCCATAGCGGACCCAGCGGTGGCCGGCGCGCGGCGCGGGCAGGCGGTAGGCGCGATAGTCGCGCACCCAGTAACGGTCGCCGTAGTACGAGCGGTCGAAGCGGTGGCCGACCGCGACCGGGCGATAGGCGTAGCCGCGCGGGCCGACGTAGGCGGGGCGATGGAAGGCGTTGCGGTTCGAACGGCGATAGTCGCGCCAGTCCTCGCGCAGTTCCTGGCGCGAATCGCGCACGTCGCGGCGGGCATCGCGCACGTCGCGCTGGCTGCCGTAACGCTGGGCGTCGCGCAGGTCGCGCTGGTCGCGGCGGACATCGCGGGCGCTGTCGCGCACTTCGCGGGCGCTCTGGGCGGAGGCCATCGTCGGAACCGCCAGGCTGGGGAGGGCAACGCTCGCGGCGATCGCCGCGATGAAGAACTTGCGCATGGTGACATCTCCTTCTTTTTCTTGGTCGCGAGACCGTGTCGGGAGCGACCCTCGACCGGCCTTCTGTCTGTCAAGCTGGACCCCTGCCCCTGAATGACCAGGTAACATCGCGTGCAGCGTCCGGTCATAAGTGTCGCACCTCTGCGACAGTTGCCGGGCAATCGCGATTTTGGCGGCGAGCCGCCCGGTTATCCCCCACGAAACGAAAAGTTTTCCTCCGCCCCCTCCTTGCCTGACGGCCTGAGCGGAGCCATCTTCACGGTAGAACGAAAAGCATCCTCACCCGAAAGGAGCGCATGGCCCGCAAAGCAGCCCGCGTCGTTGATCCGGCGCAGTTCCGCCCAGAGACTCACCGCCGGGCGCGTGTCGAAATAGAGTTCGACGAACCCACGCTGCTGGGGGCCGTTTTCGGCCAGTTCGATGCGAACCTGGTGCAGGTGGAGAACCGCCTCGGCGTCTACATCGCCGCGCGGGGCAACAAGATCCAGATCGAAGGGCCCGACGATTTCGTCGCCCGCGCCCGCGATACGCTCAAGGGCATGTATCACCGGCTGGAGATGGGCCAGGACCTCGACGCCGGGGCCATCGAATCGCTGATCGCCATGTCATCCGAACCCACCCTCGAAGGCATCATCTCCGGCGACACCGGCGGCGAAGCGCCGATCATGATCCGCACGCGCAAGAAGACGATCGTGCCGCGCTCGGCGACGCAGATCGAATACATGCGCGCGCTGGCCCGCACCGACGTGATCTTCGCGCTCGGCCCGGCCGGCACCGGCAAGACCTACGTCGCGGTGGCGCAGGCGGTTTCGCAGCTCATGACCGGCTCGGTCCAGCGCCTGATCCTCTCGCGCCCGGCTGTCGAGGCGGGCGAGAAGCTGGGCTTCCTGCCCGGCGACATGAAGGACAAGGTCGACCCCTACCTGCGCCCGCTCTACGACGCGCTGTACGACTGCATGCCGCCCGAGCAGGTGGAGCGCCGCCTCGCCAACGGCGAGATCGAGATCGCCCCGATCGCCTTCATGCGCGGCCGCACGCTGGCCGACGCCTTCGTCATCCTCGACGAGGCGCAGAACACCACGCGCGAGCAGATGAAGATGTTCCTCACCCGCTTCGGCCAGAACAGCCGCATGGTGGTCTGCGGCGATCCCAAGCAGATCGACATCCCCGGCGGCGAGCGCATGAGCGGCCTGGCCGATGCGGTATCGCGGCTGGAGGGCGTCGACGGCATCGCCGTCACCCGCTTCACCGTGGCCGACGTGGTGCGCCACCCGATCGTCGGCCGCATCGTCGAGGCCTACGAGGGCAAGACGGAGTGAGCAGATAAGCGGGGCCCCCGCGAAGGCGGGGGCCCCGCGTCCTCCTCCCCGGCGAGCGCCCTCGCGCCTACTCCGCCGCCGCGTCCATCGCCGCTTCCTCGGCGTCATCCATGACCGCCTCGCCGGCATCGTCCGTGACGACGTCGTCCGCGGTTTTCGCCGCCTCGTTCTCATCCAGCGTCTCGCGCGCGATGCCGAGGATGCCGGCCAGCTTGTCCTTCTCCGCGTCGGAGAGGTCGGCATAGGTGCGCGGCTTGGGCAGCTTGGCGGTGGCGTCCTTCACCTTGCCGATGATGGCGGGCATGGCCTTCATCATCTCGGGCATGAAGACCGTCATCTTCTCCATGACGTCGGGCGACATCATGATGAGGTACGAATCGGCGGCATAGGCCCTGCCGGTCGGCGTTGCGAAGAAGCGGTTCATCTCGGCCAGCTGGCCCGCATCGAAGCGGCGGGCATAGGCGCTGGCGAGGCCGCTGCGGATCTCGGGCTCGAACCGGGTCATCAGCCCCATCATCTCGTCCATCATCGCGCGGGTCGAGAGGCGCATGCGCTCCTTGTAGGCGGGGTCGTAGATTTCCATCATCTCCGCGAGCGAGCCCTCGCCCAGCGTCGCGGTATCGACGCCGGTCATCCCGGCGAGGTCCTTCATGGGCAGGCGCATGGTCGAATCCATGATCGTGTCCATGAGCTTGTCCATCGTCTCGCCCATCATCCGGCCATAGGTGCCGGCGGGGAACACGTAGTCGACGGTCTGCCGCGCCGCGGCGAGGCGCGCCGGATCGACCTGCGCGGCCGCGACCGGCGCCGGCTCGGCGGCGAGCACGGGCGCGGCAAAGGCAAGAAAAGCCGCACCAGCGGCGGCAAGGACAGAACGCATCACGAATTTCCCCCAGAAGGTCACACCGGCGCAGGCTAGACCGTTCGTGTGACAGGGAAAATCGAAAATGTGGTGGGGTGCAGTGCGAGCCCTCTCCCCTTCAGGGGAGAGGGTTGGGAGAGGGGAATGTGCGCCGCCTTCCCCTCTCAACTCCGGCTAGTCAGCAAGCTGACAAGCCTGCGGCTCTCTCCCCTGAAGGGGAGAGAGCCGCTCTCAGAGCCCCGCCTGCAGCAGCCACTCGTGGAAGATGCGCACGGGGCGTGATTCCAGCGACTTGGGGCGGCAGACGAACCAGTAGCGGTACGGGCTTTCCACGTCGATATCGTAGAGCCGCGCGAGGCGGGTGTCATGGGCGCGGCGGAAGTGGTCGTCGTGCATGATGGCGATGCCGAGTCCCTGCGCGGCGGCTTCCAGCACCAGCTGGCCCGAATCGAAGCGGTCGATCGAGGCGGGTTCGAGGTCGGGCAGGCCGATGGCGTTCTTCCACGCCTCGACGCTTTCGGGCAGGTCCTGGTGGATCAGGAAGGTCTGGCGCGACAGCTTGGCCTCGTCGGGCACCGCGCCCAGCTCCTCGGCCAGCTCCTTGGAGACGATCGCGAAGACCTTGTTGTGGTCGAGCTGGACGCGGTAGTACGCCGGGTCCGGCTCCTTCGCGAGGATCACGGCGGCGTCCAGCGTGTCGCCCACGCGGTCTTCCAGATGGGCGCCGGTGTCGATGTCGATGTGCAGGCGCGGGTGCAGCTTGCGCAGTTCGGGCAGGCGCGGGAACAGCCGCTGGCCGCCGAACAGCGAGGGCACGCCCAGGTGCAGGCGCAGCACCTGGCCGCGATCGATCTGCGCCTCCACCGCCTCGGCCAGCTCTTCGAGCTTGGGGCCGATGGCGTTGTAGAAGGCCAGGCCCTCGTCGGTCAGCTTCATCGCCTGGTGCTGGCGGGTGAACAGGCGCTTGCCGGTGAAGTCCTCGAGCGCGGCGACACGGCGCGACAGGGCGGACGGGCTGAGCGCGAGTTCGTTCGCCGCGGCCTTGGCGGAACCAAGGCGCACGACGCGCACGAAGGCTTCGAGAGCACGGAGGGGGGGGAGACGACGTACGGCCAATTTCTGTGTCTTTTCACTCGGTTAAGGTCGCCCACCGCAGATGCGAGGACGGCGATTAGTGGGCCTCTCTCTCCAATTCCTCCACCGGCGGGTGCAGCCGGAGGCGCGTGACGTGGCGTTCGTTGCCGCCTGTCACCTCGATCCGCCAGCCGCTGTCGTGGTCCACGATCGCGCCGACCTGCGGGACCTGCCCAGCGAGGACGAAGGCGAGGCCGCCGAGCGTGTCGACCGCTTCCTCGACTTCGGCGAGCCGGGGGTCGATCCGCCGGGCCACTTCGTCAAGCTCGACGCGGGCGTCGGCGTCCCACATACCCGCATCGATTGCAACCAGCAATTCCTCGGGCGCATCGTCGTGCTCGTCCTCGATGTTGCCGACGATCTCCTCGACGAGGTCCTCGATGGTGATGATGCCGTCGGTTCCGGTGTACTCGTCGATCACCACCGCGAGGTGGATGCGCTGCGCGCGCATGTCGGCCAGCACGTCGAGCGCCCCGCGCGACTGGGGCACGTAGAGCGGCTGGCGCATCAGCCGCGTCCAGTCGGACGGGGGCGGCGTGCCGCGGGCCAGCAGCGGGAACACGTCCTTGATGTGGATCATGCCCTTTATCTCGTCGAGCGTCTCGCCATAGACCGGCAGGCGGCTGTGGCCGTGCTCGGCGAAGGCTTCCACGACCTCGGCCCAGCTGGCGGCGGCCGGGATCGCGATGATCTCGCCGCGCGGGATCGCCACGTCGTCGGCGTCGTGTTCGCTGAAGTGAAGCAGGTTGCGCAGCATCTGGCGCTCGATCGAGGAGAGGTCGCCCTTGGACGCGGCTTCCGCATCCCCGTCGCCCTCGTGGTCGTTGATGACCTCTTCGATCTGCGCCCGCAGCGACTGGTCGCCGTCGCCTTGGAACAACCGGCGGAAAGCACGCCAGAGCGTGCCGCTACTGTCGCCTTCTCCCGAGCCGGACTCGGTGTGGCGGCCATTGTCGGCCATCGTGCGTGGTAATCCCTGTTGCCTAGAAACGATCCCCATATGGGTCGGGAATGGCAAGAATCGCAAGTGCCTTTGTTTCGAGCGCTTCCATCGCCTCGGCCTCGGCCTCGCCGGTCTCGTGGTCGTGGCCGGCGAGATGGAGCAGCCCGTGGATGATGAGGTGGGTCGCATGGTGCTCCACCGGCACGCCCTTCTCGGCCGCCTCGCGCGTGCATGTTTCGCAAGCGAGCGCCAGGTCGCCGAGCATTTCGGGCGGTCCGTCGGGGGCGAGATCGAGCAGGTCGTCGCGTTCGAGCATCGGGAAGGACAGCACGTTGGTCGGCTTGTCCTTGGCCCGCCACTCGCGGTTGAGGACGTGGACCTCGGCGTCGCTGGTGAACAGCACGCTGGCGACGAGGCGCGGATTGTCCAGTTCCGGCGCGACCTGGACCAGCGCTTCGAGCGCCTGTTCGGCGAGGTCGGCCCAGTCGGTGGCGGGGAGCCAGGGTGCTTCGATGTCGATTTCGAGGTCCATGAGTAGCCGTCTACCGGGAGCTTGGGGGAAGGAAAAGCGGGATCCCCGCCTTCGCGGGGATGACGGGAAATTAGTTGGCGAAAACAAGAGCAAGCGTCTCCAAACACACCTCGTCGTCCCCGCGCAGGCGGGGACCCCGCTTGTTCTTGTGGAGCTATCGCGTGGCCAAAGGCGGCTGGCTCTACCTGACCAGCGACCGCTATCGCGGCGGCATCTACACCGGCGTCACCGCGCACCTGCAACGCCGCCTGTGGCAGCACCGCGAGGGGACCGGCTCGGCGTTCGTGCGCGCATACGGGTTCATCCGACTTGTCTACGCCGAGCACCATGACCTGATCGAGGACGCGATCCGGCGTGAGAAGGCGGTCAAGAAATGGCGTCGGGCCTGGAAGATCGCGCTGATCGAGACTGCGAATCCGGACTGGGAGGATTTGTACGAACGGTTGGGCGGGGTGGTTTGAGGGCGGGGGTTTTGCCGCGAAGTGAAGCGGGGCCCCCGCCTACGCGGGGGCGACGGGGTTTGTTATCCGCCGTAGCCTATCCCCAAAAACCCCGTCGCCCCCGCGTAGGCCGGGGCCCCGCTTCCTTCTCCACCCCAACCCGAACGAAAAAGGGCGGCCCCATCGGACCGCCCCTCCCGTCGCCCAAAGCCGGAAAATCAGCCTTCGCTGATGGTCGCCTTGACGATCTTGCCCGGCTCGCGCGGGGGCTCGCCCTTGGGGAGCGCGTCGACGAATTCCATGCCTTCGACGACCTGGCCCCAGACGGTGTACTGCTTGTCGAGGAAGGTCGCGTTGTCGAACACGATGAAGAACTGGCTGTTGGCCGAGTGCGGGTAGCTGGTGCGCGCCATCGAGGCGACGCCGCGCACGTGGGGCTCGGCGCTGAATTCGGCCTGAAGGTCGGGCTTCTTTGAGCCGCCCATGCCGGTGCCGTCGGGGCAGCCGCCCTGCGCCATGAAGCCGGGGATCACGCGGTGGAACTTGACGCCGTCGTAGAAGCCCTCAGCCGTCAGTTCCTTGATGCGCTCGACGTGGCCGGGGGCCAGGTCCGAACGCAGCTTGATCTTGACGTCGCCGCCTTCGCCGTTGCCGGTGTCGAGCGTGAGGGTGAGAAATTCGTCAGCCATTGTGCCTGTCTCCTTCTGCCGGCGGGTATCCACGCCGGTCGGCTTGGCGCCCGATATAGAGCGCGGCGCGCCAATGTCACGCCGGGAGCGGTGTAAAGGGAGGGGATCACGGGGAGCCGCCTTCCCGATCGGACCCGACCGAGGATGCGCCGGCCTCTCACACGCGCCTCGTCCCCCTCCGAGGAACAAGCGGGGTCCCCGCCTGCGCGGGGACGACGGTGAATGGGCGCAGGTCCCTTCTGTCTTCGCCTCTGCGCGTGCGCCGTTTTCCCTCCGCCGCCGCGCCGCCCCCTGTTGCAATTGCGAAATAGCTGCGTAGACCGGCCCTTATGAGCGAAGCGGACCTCAAGGACGAACTGCCGGCCGAAGCGGAAGACACCGCGCGCCCGGATTCGCCCGAGAATTCCGGCGAATCGGAATCGCTGGACGAGGACAACCGCCTCAAGCCCGAATTCGTGCGCAGCGTGAAGGAGGCCCTCGATGCCGAGGATTCCGACCGCGTCTACGACCTCGTCGAACCGCTTCACCCCGCCGACATCGCCGACCTGTTCGAGCTGGTCGACGAGCGCGAACGCCTGACCCTCGCCAGCTCGATCCGCGACATGATGGGCGTGGAAGTCATCGCCGAGATGAACGACTGGGTCCGCGAGGCGCTGATGGAAGCGCTTCCGGCCGACGTCGTCGCCGAGATCGCCGGCGAACTCGACACCGACGACGCCGTCGCGATGCTCGAGGATCTCGACGAGGCGGACCAGCAGGCCGTCCTCGCCGAGATGGAGCCGGAAGACCGCGCCGCCATCGAATCGGCGCTGTCCTACCCCGACGAATCCGCCGGTCGCATGATGAGCCGCGACCACGTCGCGGTGCCCGAGACGATGACCGTCGGCGACCTCATCGACTACCTGCGCGAACACCGCGAGCTGCCGACCGAGTTCTGGGAAGTGTTCTGCGTCGATCCGATGCACCGCCCGGTCGGCACCTGCGCGCTCTCGTGGATCCTGCGCTGCCCGCGCAACATCCCGCTCTACGACGTCATGGCGCGCGACCAGACGCTGATCCCGGCCGACATGGACCAGGAGGAAGTCGCGCTGCGCTTCCAGAAGTACGCGCTGATCTCGGCCGCGGTGGTCGATACCTCGGGGCGGCTGATCGGCCAGATCACCGTCGACGACATCGTCCACATCATCTCCGAGGAAGCGGGCGAGGACGCCCTGCTGCTCTCGGGCGCGGGCGACGGCGACATCAACGAGCCGATCCTGCTCACCGTGCGCGCCCGCCTCACCTGGCTGGTGGTGAACCTGGGCACGGCGATGATCGCCTCTTCCGTGGTGGGCGCGTTCCAGGGCGCGATCACCCGCTTCGCGCTGCTGGCGGTGCTGATGCCGATCGTCTCGGGCATGGGCGGCAATGCCGGTACCCAGACGCTCGCGGTGGTGGTGCGCGCCATCGCCACCAACCAGCTGACCGATTCCAACACCGTGCGCATGATCTGGCGCGAATTCCGCATCGCGCTGACCAACGGCACGGCGCTCGGCGTGCTGGTGGGCACCGGCACCGCGCTGCTGTTCGGCAATCCGCTGCTGGGCGCGGTGATCGCCTCGGCCATGCTGATCAACAACCTCGTGGCGGGCCTTGCCGGCATTCTGGTGCCGGTGACGCTGGAGCGCTTCAACGTCGACCCGGCGGTGTCCTCGGCGGTGTTCGTGACCACGGCGACCGATACGATGGGCTTCTTCACTTTCCTTGGGCTGGCGGTGCTGACGGGACTCGCCTGACGGCGCTGCGCTCCCTATCTTGGCCGTGATGCCGCTGCACATGACCAAGATCGCCTTCTCCGCGACCAGCCCCGCCTCCCTGCGCGCTTGGCTCGAAAGCCACGGCGAGGCCAATGGCGGGACCGGAGAGGCGCTGATGACCACGCGCTACCTGCCCACGCGCCATGCCGAGATGATCGGCGGCTCGCTGTTCTGGATCTTCGAGCACACGCTGATCGGCCGCTCGCCGATCCTCGGCTTCGAGCAGCGCGCCGAGGACGGCCGCTGGCACATCCGGCTCGAGCCCCGGCTGATCCCGATTCTCACCAAGCCCAAGCGCGCCCACCAGGGCTGGCGCTACCTCAAGGACGAGGACGCCCCCCGCGACCTCGAGTCGGGCGAGGACCCCGGCGACGCGATGCCGCCGAAGCTGGCGCGCGAACTGACGAGGCTGGGGCTGGTCTAGCGGCGCACCAAGCCGGACGCCAAAACGCGCCGTCGCCCCCGCGAAGGCGGGGGCCCCGCGTCCTCGCGGCCGACCGCAAGGTCGAAGGAACGAGCGGGATCCCCGCCTGCGCGGGGAGATGGGTTGGAGCGGCCTGTATCTTCAATCCTCCCTGTCGTGCAGCGATGGGGAGGATCGGGCGCCCCTCAACTACCCCTGCTCCACCCACCAGCGCAGCAGGACATGCGCCACCGCATGCCGGGGCGGCGCCCCGAAGGCGCGGCCGACAGCTCCCACCTCGATGGCCTCGAGCGCATCGACCACCTCTTCGCGGGTGAACCAGCGGGCGTCCTCCAGTTCGGTGGCGTCGATGGTGATGGCACCCTCATCCGTGAAGGCGTGGCAGCCGATCATCAGCGAGGAGGGGAACGGCCACGGCTGGCTGGCGACGTAAGTGACGTCACGCACCCGCACGCCCGCTTCCTCGAAGGTCTCGCGGGCGACGGCTTCCTCGATCGTCTCGCCGGGCTCGACGAAGCCCGCGAGCGCCGAGTAGCGCCCCGCCGGAAAGCGTGGCTGGCGGCCGAGCAGCAGCTTGCCCTCAAACTCGACGGTCATGATCGTGACCGGGTCGACGCGGGGGAAATGCTCCGTCCCGCAGGCCGTGCAGGTGCGCTGCCAGCCGCCCTTGGCGATCGTGGTGGGCTGGCCGCAGACCGCGCAGAAGCGATTGCGCGCATGCCAGCCGACCAGCGCGCGGGCGCCGCCGTAAGCCGCCAGTTCGCCCGGTTCGAGCACGGTCATCGCGTTCCAGCTGGCCGGTCCGGCATGGGGCCCGCCCGCGGGGTTGGCAGGCGGAACCTGCGCGAAGCACCCCCGCGCCTCGTCGTCGAGGCCGAGGAACACCAGTTCGGCGCCGGGCACGGCGTCGGCAAGGCTGCCCCAGTCGAGCAGGCCTTCGGCGGTCAGCAGCGGGTCGAGCCCGTCGAGCCGCATGAGCCGGGCCTGCGCGGTCATCAGGGCGGCGATGGCATCGGGGTCGCCGCGGACGTGGTCGGCGCGGTCGATGGGCGATCCGGCGAAGGCGATGGGGGGCTTGGCGGTGCGCAGCACGTCAGCGGGTCTCCAGGAGAGCAACGACATCGGCCTTCAGCGCCGACTGGAATTCGGGAAGCAGGTCCAGCGCATCGGGCGGCATGAACTGGACGAAGATCTGCGAGCGCAGGGCGCGCACCATGTCGACCATGCCGACCGTCCCGGCCGCGCCCGACCAGCCGTACATGCCCGCCTCCGCGCCGCGCCCCACGCGCCCGCCGGCGCCGAAGCCGGCGGGTCCGCCGAAGCTGGCGGGCATGGCGAGGCCGGGCGGCAGCAGATCCGAGGTGCCCGCGCGCACCGCGCCCTCGCCCAGCACACGCGTGCCGTCGATCGTGCCGAACTGGGCGAGCAGGCGCAGGAAGCGGTCGTAGTCGCGCGGGGAACTGACGAGGCCGGCGCCGCCGAAGGGAAAGGCGGGCGCGTCGAGGTAGATCGAGCTCGCGCCCTCATCGATGGGCAGGAGGACTTCGCCCACCGCGACGTAGTTGGTGGTCAGCCGGTGCGCCTCCTCGGCGGGAACGCGGAACCCGGTGCTGGTCATCCCGGCGGGCGCGAAGATCGTATCGTGGAGGTAAGCGTCGAACTGCCGCCCCGTCACCACCTCGATCACCCGGCCCATCAGGTCGAGGCCCATCGAGTAGCTCCAGCGGCTGCCCGGGTCGGCGACCAGCGGCACCTCGGCCAGCCGGTCGGCGAAGTGGTCGAGCCCCCTGACCGGGGTGCCCCAGTCGAGGCTCGGCGCCTTCAGGCGGCTGACCTGGCCGGGGACGAGGCCCCTGCTCTCCATCAGCGCCTTGATCGGGCCGGTCTGCACGATCGTATAGCCCAGCCCCGAAGTGTGGGTCATCAGCTGGCGCATGGTGATCGCACCGGGCGCGTCATGCAGCGCGGTGACCGAGCCGTCGTAGGTGTCCTGCACCGCCATGTGCCGGAACTGCGGCAGGATCTCGTGGACCGGCTGGTCGAGTGCGAGGCGCCCCTCGCCGATCAGCTGCATCGCCGCCATCGCGGTGACCGGCTTGGTCATCGAATAGATGCGGAACAGGCTGTCGGGCGTCACCGGGTCGGCGTCGGTGAAGCCCTCGCTCCCGCGCGCGACGAATTCCGCATCGCGCCCGGGCAGGCCGAGCGAGGCGACCATGCCGGGGAACCTGCCGGGCCCGGTCCAGCGCTCGACCAGCGCGCGAACCTTGGGGAGCAGTTCGGGCTGCCCCGTCGCCCACGCCAGCCGCGGCAGCAGCGCGGCGCCGAGCCCTGCGGCGGCGCCCATGCGCATCAGCGCCCGGCGGTCCATCGCCGCCCCGAGCCGGTCGATCATGCGTCCTCCTTCTCGGCCGCGAGGGCGAGGCGGGCAGCCTTGGCGAACAGGGTCGGCAGGCCGGCTTCGTCCAGCCGGTCGAGCGGCCACCATTCGCCGTCTGCCAGCCCCTCGAAGCCATCGCCGAGGTGGACCGCAAGTTCCAGTTCGAGCGCGAAGTGGGTGAAGACGTGCCCGACCGCCCCGGCGCTTTCCCACGGGCCGGGGAGCGGCCCCTCGCCCGAGCCGTCGGCACGCGCGGCCCAGCCGTCGTCGGGGAGCGCGCGCATGCCGCCGAGCAGGCCCTTGCCCTCGCGGCGCACCAGCCAGACCTCGGCCCGGCCGCCGCGCTCGCGCTCTATCCAGAAGGCGCGGCCCTTGCGCGTCGCCTTCGCCTTCTTCGCCGCCTTGACCGGCAGGCGCTCGGGCTCGCCGCTCGCCCGGCCCGCGCAGTCGGCGGACAAAGGGCAGAGCAGGCAGCGGGGCGCGCGCGAGGTGCAGACGGTGGCGCCCAGATCCATCATGGCCTGCGCGAAGTCGCCCGCGCGCGCGTCCGGGGTGACGACATCGGCATGGTCGCGGATCAGCGGGCGCGCGGCGGGCAGAGGCGTGTCGATGGCGAACAGCCGGGCGACGACGCGCTCGACATTGGCGTCCACCACCACCGCGCGCCGCCCGAAGGCGATCGCGGCGACGGCGGCGGCGGTATAGGCGCCGAGCCCCGGCAGCGCGCGCAGGCCCTCCTCGGTGTCGGGAAACGTCCCTCCGCCCGCCGCAACCTCCCGGGCGCAGGCGAGCAGATTGCGGGCCCGCGCATAGTAGCCGAGCCCCGCCCATGCCGCCATGACGTCGCCCTCCGGCGCGGCGGCGAGCGCCTCCACCGTCGGCCAGCGCGTCGTGAAGGCGGCGAAATAGGCCTTCACCGCCGCCACCGTCGTCTGCTGGAGCATCACCTCGGACAGCCACACGCGGTAGGGGTCGGGCGCCGGTTCGCCGGGCGCCGCGCGCCAGGGCAGCGTGCGGCCATGGGCGTCGTACCAGCCGAGCAGGTCCTGCGCGATCCTGGGCATCCCTGCGGTATCCGAACTGGCGTCCATCCGACCGCTATGGCATTGGAGGCCCAGCAATGGAACGCCCATGCAACGGGCCCATAACGGAATCGCGGCAAACAGTTGGACAAGGTGGACAAACCCGGCGCAGGCAAGCCCGCGAAAGGCACCGCCGGCCTCAAGCGCTACGAGCGCCCGCGCGGGGGCGGCGCGCGCCCGATCTCCGAACTCATGCCCGAAGTGGGACGCACCGCCTTCCGCCGCTTCGGCTTCATCCAGTCGAGCGTGGTGTCGCGCTGGCCCGAGATCGTCGGCGCCCGCCATGCCCGCGTCTGCGCGCCGGAATCGATCCGCTTCCCGCCGGGCGAAAAGACCGAGGGCATCCTCCAGCTGGTCGTCGTGGCCGCGCACGCGCCGATGATCCAGCACGTCATCCCCGAGATCATGGACCGGGTGAACCGCTTCTTCGGCTACAAGGCGGTCGCGCGCGTGAAGATCCGGCAAGGCGAGGTTAAGCCGCCGCCTGCTTCAAAACCGCGCGGCGCCCCGCCCACGCTCAGGCCGGTGCCGTTCGAACTCGGCGACTCGCTGCGCGACATCGGCGACCCCGAGCTGCGCGCGGTGCTGGAATCGCTGGCACGCAGCATCGAGGCCAAGGCCGACGAAGATCAATAGGATGGCAGAAGAACACCCGATGAAGAGCACTTCCCGTATCGCCGCCCTGCTCGCCTGCGCCGCGCTGAGCGTCGCCGCCACGCCCGCGAAGAAGCCCGCGGCGCTGCCCGCCGGGAAAGTGAACTGGGTCGCCCAGGTCGCGACGACCGCCAACGGCAGCCACCGCTACGGCAACCCCGACGCGCCGGTGAAGCTGGTCGAATACGTCAGCTACACCTGTCCGCACTGCGCGCATTTCCACAAGGAATCGGACGCGGTGCTGCGCGCCACGGTGGTCCCCAGGGGGCAGGTTTCGGTGACCGTCACCAACTTCCTGCGCAACCCCATCGACCTCACCGTGGCGATGCTCACCAACTGCGGCGACCCCAAGCGCTTCTTCGTGCGCCACAGCGCCTTCTTCGGCACCCAGGACACTTGGCTCGGCAAGATCGAGGGCTTCAGCAAGGACCAGCAGGCGCGCTGGTACCAGGGCGAACTGCCCATCCGCATGCGCGCCATCGCCAGCGACTTCGGCTTCTACGAGAAGATGGAGGCCGCCGGCGTCAGCCGCCCGCAGGTCGACGCCTGCTTCGCCGACAAGGCCGCGTTCGAACGCCTGCGCGCGCAGCAGGCCGAGGTCGAGAAGCTGGGCTTCCAGGGCACCCCCAGCTTCACGCTCAACGGCGAGGTGCTTCCCGCCAACGACTGGGCTTCGGTATCGAAGGCGATCACCGCCAAGATCGCCGAAACCCGCGCCGGCAACATCTGACCTTCGGCCCGCGCCTTCCGCCGTGCAAACTGTGGAAGACCGGGCGCAAATTCGCTCCCCTTCGCTTTGTCTTCGCCGTGACCATCGGCTAGCCTCGCCCCAATCGCTTATCCAGGGATTCGCCTAAGATGATCCGCCACCGCTTCCGCCTGATCTCGCGCCACGTTGTCCTGGGCCTGATCGCCGCCCCGCTCGCGCTCGGCCTCGCCGCCTGCGGCAAGAAGGACGAAGCGGCGGCCCCCACTTCGGGCGAGCCGATCGCGAAGATCGCCGCCCCCGCCGGCAAAGCCTGGGCCGACACCGTCGTCAGGACGCCGGAGGGCGGCTACCGCATGGGCAACCCCGAAGCCCCGATCAAGCTGGTCGAATACGGCGCGCTCAGCTGCTCGCACTGCGCCGAGTTCGCCAAGGAAAGCTTCGAGAAGCTGCGCGACGACTACGTCGCCAGCGGCCGCGTGAGCTACGAGCTGCGCTACTTCATGCTCAACCCCTACGACATCCCCGCTTCGCTGCTCGCCACCTGCGGCGCGACCGAGGCGGTGATCCCGCTCAGCGAGCAGTTCTGGGCCTGGCAACCCAAGATGTTCGAGAACATGCAGGCCGCCGGCCAGGAAAAGCTCGCCGCGATCGACGCTCTGCCCAAGGAGCGCCAGATCGGCGCCATCTCCGAAATGGCCGGCATGACCGAGTTCTTCGCCTCTCGCGGGATCGCCCGCGACCAGGCCAATGCCTGCCTTGCCGACACCGCCAAGGCCAAGGCGCTCGCCGAGCAGACCCAGAAGGCGACGGACGAGTTCAACATCACCGGCACGCCGAGCTTCATCATCAACGGCAACTCGGTCGGCTCGTCGGTCTGGAAGGAAGTCGAGGCCAAGCTGCAGCAGGCCGGCGCGCGCTGATGCGCCGCCGGTAACGATCAGATGCGCATCCACCGGCTCAAGCTCAGCGGATTCAAGAGCTTCGTCGAGCCGGCCGAACTGCGCATCGAGCCGGGGCTGACGGGCGTCGTCGGCCCCAACGGCTGCGGCAAGTCCAACCTGCTCGAGGCGATCCGCTGGGTCATGGGCGAAAGCTCGCCCAAGTCGATGCGCGGCGGAGGCATGGAAGACGTGATCTTCGCCGGCACCGACAAGCGCCCGCCGCGCGCCTTCGCCGAAGTCGTCCTCAAGGCCGAGACCAGCGCCCGCGCCGACGGCACGCGCGAGGATCTGGAGGTCGTACGCCGGATCGAGCGCGGCGCGGGCAGCGCCTACCGCGTCAACGGCCGCGACGTGCGCGCCCGCGACGTGGCGCTGATCTTCGCCGACGCCGCCACCGGCGCGCACAGCCCCGCCCTCGTCAGCCAGGGCCGCATCGCCGCCGTCATCGCCGCCAAGCCGACCGAGCGCCGCGCCATGCTGGAAGAGGCGGCGGGCATCGCCGGCCTCCACGTCCGCCGCCGCGACGCCGAACAGCGCCTGCGCGCGACCGAAACCAACCTCGCCCGCCTCGACGACATCATGGCGAGCCTCGACAAGCAGGTCGGCACATTGCGCCGACAGGCGAAAGCCGCCGAGCGCTACAAGGCGCTGACCGACCAGATCCGCCTCGCCGAAGCGCGCCTCGTCTTCGCCCGCTGGCGCGACGCCGCCGCCGCCGCCGAAGCCGCGAAGCGCGAAGCTGGGGCCGCCGAAGCGCGAGTGAGCGCCGCGCAGCAACTTGCCGCCGAAGCCCAGTCGCAGCAGGCCGCCGCCGCCGAGGCTCTTGCGCAGACGCGCGACGAATTGGCCGACCGGCGCGACGACGCCTCGGCGCAGGGACACCGCATGGCGACGCTGACCAGCCAGCTCGAAGCCGCCGAGCAGCGCCTCGCCGACCTCGACCGCCAGCGCACCCGGCTGGAGGAAGACCGCCACGACGCCGACCGCCTGACCCGCGACGCCGCCGAAGCCCTCGCCCGCCTCGAACGCGACCTCGCCGAGGGCGAGAAGCAGCTGGCGGCCGACGAGGCCCGGCGCCCGCGCTTCGCCAACGCGCTCGACGGCGCCGAGCAGGCCAGCCGCGCCGCCGAACTCGAACTCGCGCAGGCCACCGCGCGGCAGGCCGGCGTCGAAGCCGAATGGCGCATCGCCGAGGCCGAACTGACGCAGGCCCGCGCCCGCCAGACCCGTATCGAGCAGGACGCCGCGCGGATCGAGGGCCAGATCGCCGCCCAGCCCGGCGCCGCCGACCTCGACGCCGCCATCGCCGCCGCCCGCGCCAAGGCCGAAGCCGCCGGTGCAGCGCTCACCGCCGCACGCGAGGGCCTCGACGACATGCAGGCGCGCAAGGCCGCGCTCCAGACCGAGCGTGACGCCGCCGCCTCCGCGCTCGCCGGAGCCCGTGCCGACCTCACCGGCATCGAGCGCGAACACACCGCCCTCGTCCGCGACCGCGAGGCGCGCGCCAAGGGGGCGAAGGCCGCGCACGGCCTGCCCGTCGCCATCGACGCCCTACGCGCCGCGCCGGGGTACGAACGCGCGCTCGCCGCCGTGCTCGGCCGCGACGCCAAGGCCCCGCTGGGCGCGGTGGCGAATGCCGACGGCCGCTTCTGGACCGGCGCGCAGGCCCCCGCGCCGGTCGCCGACAGCCTCGCCGCCCATGTCGCGAAATGCCCGGCGGAACTCGCCGCCCGCCTCGCCCTCGTCCACGTCGTCGAGGCGGATGACGGACGGTCGCTGAACCCCGGCGAATGGCTGGTGACGCGCGGCGGCGTCCTGCGGCGGTGGGACGGCTTCGTCGCGCGCGGCGAAGGCGCAGCCGAGGCAGCCCGGCTAGAGGCCGAGAACCGCTTCGCTGAACTCGACGCGCAGCTGCCACCCTTGCGTGAGGCTGTGGCAATTGCCGAAGCCCGCCAGATCACCGCCCAGCAGGACCTCGCCGCGCTTTCCTCGCAAGCCATCGCCGCCGAGCGCGCCATCGCCGCCGCCGCCGATGCCGAGCGCGGCGCCTTGCGTGCCGTCGACCAGGCCGAGGATGCGCGCAGCCGCCAGCGCGCCCGGCGCGCCGAACTCGACGCCGCCGTGGCCGAACTTGCAGACCAGCGCTCCGCCGCCGCCGCCGAGGTCACCACCGCTGAGGCCAAGCTCACCGCCCTGCCCGATCCCGCCTCGGGCCGCGCCGAGCTGGAAACCGCGCGGGGCCGCAATGCCGAGGCCCGCGCCGCGCTCCAGGCCGCGATGGCGAGCCTCGCCGCGCACGACCAAGGGCTTGCCGTCGCGCGCGAACGCACCACCTCCCAGCGCGGCGACATCCGCGGCTGGCAGGCGCGCGCGGGGGATGCCACCAACCGCCTCGCGCAGATGGCCGGCCGGCTCGAGGAGATCGAGACCGAGCGCGCGATCGTTGCCGCCAAGCCCGCTTCGCTGATGGCGCAGATCGAGCAGGGCGAAGCTGTGCGCATCCGCCTTGCCGACGAACTGGGCATGGCCGACGCCGCCGTCACCGCCGCCACCGAAGCCGCGAAGCGGGCGGACGCCGCGCTTTCCGCCGCGCAGGAAACCCTCGCCGCCGCGCGCGAGGGCCGCGCCGGGGCGGTCGCCCGCGCCGAGCACGAGGACCAGCGCCGCGTCGAGATGACCCGCGTCTCGGGCGAACGCTTTCAGTGTCCGCCCCCGGTCCTGCCCGAACGTTTCGCCTTCGCTTCCGCCGAAGTCGTCAGCGCCGAGAACGAGGCATCAGCGATGGAACGCCTCGTTGGCGAGCGCGAGCGGATCGGCCCGGTCAACCTCGTCGCCGCCGACGAACTGGCCGAGGCCGAGGGGCAACTGGTCACCAGCGCCGCCGAGAAGGCCGAACTCACCGAGGCGGTCAACCGGCTGCGCGGCTCGATCGGCAACCTCAACCGCGAGGGGCGCGAGCGCCTGCGCGCCGCGTTCGAGGCGGTCGACGGCCACTTCCGCCGCCTGTTCCAGCAGCTGTTCCAGGGCGGCAAGGCCCACCTCGCGCTCGTCGATTCGGACGATCCGCTGGAGGCCGGGCTGGAGATCTACGCCCAGCCGCCCGGCAAGCGCCTGCAGTCGCTCACCCTGCTTTCGGGCGGCGAGCAGGCGCTGACGGCGGTGGCGCTGATCTTCGGCCTGTTCCTCACCAACCCCGCGCCGATCTGCGTGCTCGACGAAGTCGACGCCCCGCTCGACGACGCGAACATCGAGCGCTTCTGCGACCTCCTCGAAGCGATGACGCGCGAGACCGACACGCGCTACCTCGTCGTCACCCACAACGCGGTGACCATGAGCCGCATGCACCGCCTGTTCGGCGTGACCATGGTGGAAAAGGGCATCTCGCGGCTGGTGAGCGTGGACCTGGGCGGGGCGGAGGAACTGCTCGCGGCGCAGTAGGGCGCGGCGGTCACCCGCTCCGGAACGCGTGGGTGATCGGGTAGCGGCGGTCGCGGCCGAAGTTGCGGGCGGTGAGCTTGACCCCCGGCGGGGCCTGGCGGCGCTTGTATTCCGCGAGGTGGAGCAGCCGTTCGACGTGGCGGACGGCGCCGCGCTCGAAGCCTTCCTTGACCAGCTGCTCGACGCTCTTGTCGTTCTCGACGAGGCCGATGAGGATCGGGTCGAGCACGTCGTAGGGCGGCAGGCTGTCGTCGTCGCGCTGGCCCTCGCGCAGCTCTGCGCTGGGCGCGCGGGTCAGGGTGTTCTCGGGGATGACCGGATGCGCGGGGCCGAGGCCGATGCGCGGGACGTGGTGGTTGCGCCAGCGGGCGAGCGCGAAGACGGTCACCTTGTAGGCGTCCTTGAGCGGGTTGTAGCCGCCCGCCATGTCGCCGTAGATGGTCGCATACCCCACGCTCATCTCGCTCTTGTTGCCGGTGGTCACCAGCATCGGCCCGAACTTGTTCGACAGCGCCATCAGCGCGGCGCCCCGGATGCGGGACTGCAGGTTCTCCTCGGCAAGGTCGCGCGGCAGGCCGTCGAACGCCTCGCCGAGCATCGAATCGAAGCCGTCGATGGCCATGCCGATCGGCATTTCGCTATAGCGGATGCCCAGCGCCCGCGCGCAGGCGGCGGCGTCCTCGCGGCTCTCGGCGCTGGTGAAGCGCGAGGGCATCATCACGCCCCAGACCCGGTCGGCCCCCAGCGCATCGACGGCGATGGCGGCGCAGGTCGCCGAATCGATCCCGCCGGAAAGGCCGAGCACCACGCCGGGGAAGCCGTTGCGGTTCACGTAGTCGCGAAGGGCCAGGACCATCGCGCAGTAGATGTCCTCGGGGTGGACGGCGAGGCTTTCGACCGTGCCCCGGTCGCAGCGCCAGCCCTTGGCGGTCTTGGTCCAGCGGGTTTCGGCGACCTGCTCCTCCCAGTCGCGCAGCTGCACGGCAAGGCCGCCGTCGCCGTTGACCACGAAGCTCGCGCCGTCGAACACGAGTTCGTCCTGCCCGCCGACGCGGTTGAGATAGGCGAGCGGGAGCCCGGTATCGACCGCACGGCGCTTGGCGACCCCTTCGATGCGCAGGGCGTCCTTGTTGATCTCGTAGGGGCTGCCGTTGATGCAGACGAGCATTTCCGCCCCGAAGTCGGCAAG
Organism: Novosphingobium sp. GW821-FHT09E05; assembly: GCF_059416165.1. Classification (NCBI taxonomy): domain Bacteria; kingdom Pseudomonadati; phylum Pseudomonadota; class Alphaproteobacteria; order Sphingomonadales; family Sphingomonadaceae; genus Novosphingobium; species Novosphingobium sp. GW821-FHT09E05. Next base: position 235,933 of record NZ_JBWKOQ010000001.1, on the reverse strand, counting down.
ATGACGGCAGACTTCGGGCTGCCAGATGTCCTCGCAGATGGGGACGCCGATCATCGTGCCGCGCAGGATCACCGGCTCGGGCAGCGGCCCGGGCTGGAACAGACGCATCTCGTCGAAGGTGCCGTAGTTGGGCAGCTCGTGCTTGAGGCGCACGGCGGCGACCTTGCCCTGGTCGAGCAGGGCGACACCGTTGTGCAGCGCACCATCGAGTACGAAGGCGGAGCCGACCAGCATCGCCGGCCCGTCGCCCGCGCTCGCCTCGGCGAGCACCTGGAGCTGCGCGGCGGCGCGCTCGATCAGCGAGGGCTTGAGGATCAGGTCCTCGGGCGGGTAGCCGATCAGGTGGAGTTCGGGGAAGACGACGAGGTCGCTGCCCTGCGCCTTGTCGCGCGCGGCGAGGACGGCGGCGGCATTGCCGGAGATGTCCCCCACCGACTGGTTGAGCTGGGCGAGGGTGATCTTCAGCGTATCGGGCATGGCCCGGTTGATGCCCGGCAGGCAGGGGCAGTGCAAACGAAAATCGGCGCGGCGCGGCGCTTGGCCTCACCCCCCGCCGCCGGGCAGCGCCAGCTCGGTTCGATGGCGGAAGCCCGCGTCTGCGGCGGATACAAAAAACCCTCCCGGTGGGGAGGGCTTCTGTCCGTCGTGAAACGGACTTTCCATCGGTTCCCGTGAAGGTCCCGAACCGGAAAGCGGCGGGGATCAGCAGCCTGCCGAAGCAGGCGCCAGACCCCCTGCGCCGATTACATCGCCTCGGACGGAGCCTCGGTCGGAACGTCGGTGGCGTCACCGGTCATCATCTCTTCCGGCGTGGTCTCAACCGACTCAGTGGCCTCAGGAGCCGGGTCACCACCGCAAGCAGCGAGCGACAGAGCGGCAACCGACGCGAACGCCGCGAAAGCAATCTTCTTCATGCGAATCCCCTTGCATTGTTTGACCCATAGGCCAACGCTTGCAGGCAAGCCTGCAGCGCCAATCTTTAGACGAGACAATGGTGCAACGCAAATAGGATTGTTAAGGGCCGAAATCCGCTGATTTCCTAGGGCTTGCGAACATATAAAGATATCTTTATATGATGCGCCATGCGGATCGACCCCCTTCTGAGAGCGCTTTCGGAGCCGACGCGGCTGCGCATCATGCGCCTGCTCGCGCACATGGAACTGGCGGTCGGCGAACTCGCGCAGGTGCTCAGCCAGAGCCAGCCGCGCGTCTCGCGCCATATCCGCATCCTGTGCGATGCAGGGCTCGCCGAACGCCGCAAGGAAGGCAGCTGGGTGTTCCTGCGCAGCGCCGTCAACGAACGGGACCCGCCCTCGCTGGGCAGCGCCTCGGCGCAGCTGCTGGCGCTGGCCGAGCGCGACGACGCGCAGTTCTCCGCCCGCTGCGCCGAGGATCGCCGCCACCTCGCCGCGATCCGCGCCGGGCGCGAGGCGAGCGCGGAGGCCTATTTCGCGCGCCACGCGGTCGAATGGGATACACTGCGCCGCCTGCACGGCGCGGACGAGCCGGTGGAAGCCGCGCTGATCGGCGCGCTGGATAACGGGGACGAAACGCAGCCGCTCGGCGCGCTGCTCGACGTCGGCACCGGCACCGGGCGCATGGCCGAGCTTCTCGCCACGCGCGCGGGCCGCGTGACCGCGCTGGACAAGAGCCCGGAAATGCTGCGCATCGCGCGCGCCCGGCTGCAGGCGCTGCCGGCGGACAAGGTCGACCTCGTGCAGGGCGACTTCGGGGCCCTGCCCTTCGCCGCCGACGCCTTCGACACCGTGCTGTTCCACCAGGTGCTGCACTATTCGCTGGACCCCGGCGCGGTCCTGGCCGAGGCGGCGCGCGTGCTGCGCCGCGGCGGACGCATCGCCGTGGTCGACCTCGCCGCGCACGAGCACGAGGAACTGCGCGAACGCCACGCCCATGCGCGCCTGGGCTTTTCCGACGAGCAGATGCTGGCGCTGCTGGCCGGCGCCGGGCTCGAGCCCGGCCCGCCGGTCGCGCTGCCAGGCGATCCGCTCACCGTGAAGATCTGGACGGCGCGGCGCGGCGATGCGCCTGCCGTCGAAACCACCGTTAACCGAGAGACGAGCCTGACATGACCGCTACCACACGCCCCGCAGAGACCCCGCTGTTCGCGGGGCTGCCCGGCGACATCAACGTCTCCTTCGAATTCTTCCCGCCCAAGTCGGAGAAGATGGAGGAGCAGCTGTGGGATGCGATCACCCAGCTTGCCCCGCTCGATCCGAGCTTCGTCTCGGTGACCTACGGCGCCGGCGGCTCGACGCGCGAGCGCACGCATTCGACGGTGTCGCGCATCGTGCGCGAGACGTCGCTGGTCCCTGCCGCGCACCTCACCTGCGTGGCGGCGAGCAAGGACGAGATCGCCGAAGTCGCCGACCAGTACTGGGAAGCGGGCGTGCGCCACATCGTTGCGCTCCGCGGCGATCCGCCGCCGGCCGACGGCGGCCGCTTCGTGCCGCACCCCGAAGGCTACGCCAGCGCCGCCGCGCTGGTCGAGGGGCTGAAGGCGCGCCACGACTTCGAGATCTCGGTCGCCGCCTATCCCGAAATCCACCCCGAGGCGGCGAGCGCCGAGGCCGACCTCGACAACCTCAAGCGCAAGCTCGACGCGGGCGCCACCCGCGCGATCACGCAGTTTTTCTTCTCGACCGACGCCTACTTCCGCTTCCTCGACAAGGTGCTGGCGGCGGGCATCACCGCGCCGATCCTGCCGGGCATCATGCCGGTGACGAGCTTCGCGGCGATCCGGCGGATGAGCGGCAACACGCTCGTCCCCGATTGGCTGGAGACGATGTTCGCCGGGCTCGACGAGCGCCCCGGCCCGCGCGCGCTGGTCGCCGCCGTCGCCGCCGCCGACCTGTGCAAGCGCCTCTACGAAGGCGGCTCGCGCGATTTCCACTTCTACACCCTCAACAAGGCCGAGCAGGCCTACGCGATCTGCCAGCTGCTCGGCCTTCGCCCCAAGGAGAACGCGGCATGAGCGCACGCGAAACATTCCTCGCCGAGGCGGCCAAGCGCATCCTCATCACCGACGGCGCCTTCGGCACCGAGATCCAGAACTGGAAGCTCGCAGAGGCCGACTATGCCGGCAACCTCGGCCTGACCCACGACCAGAAGGGCAACAACGACATCCTCGCGCTGACCAAGCCCGAGGTGCCCGAGGCGATCCACCGCGCCTACTTCGAGGCCGGCGCCGACATCGCCGAGACCAACACCTTCTCGGCCAACCGCATCAGCCAGGCCGACTACGGCGCCGAGCATCTCGTGCGCGAGATCAACGTCGAATCGGCGAAACTCGCCCGCCGCCTCGCCGACGAGTACCAGGCGAAGGATGGCCGCCCGCGCTTCGTGGCGGGCGCGATCGGGCCGACCAACAAGACGCTCTCGCTCAGCCCCGACGTCAACGATCCGGGCTACCGCGAGATCGACTGGGACACCCTGACGAGTGTCTACAAGGAACAGGCGGCGGCTCTCATCGAAGGCGGCGCCGACTTCATCCTGATCGAGACGGTGTTCGACACGCTCAACGCCAAGGCCGGGATCATGGCGGTGCGCCAGCTCGAGGCGGAACTGGGCCGCGAGGTGCCGATCATGCTGTCGATGACGCTGACCGACCTGTCGGGCCGCAACCTCTCGGGCCACACAGTCGAAGCATTCTGGCACGCGGTGCGCCATGCGAAACCGATCACCATCGGCCTGAACTGCTCGTTCGGCGCGACGCAGCTGCGCCCGCACGTCAAGACGCTGGCCGAGACCGCCGACACGCTCATCATGATCTACCCCAACGCAGGGCTGCCCAACGAACTGGGCGAGTACGACGAGATGCCGGACACGACGGCGGGCTTCGTCGGCGAATGGGCTATCGCTGGGCAGGTCAACGTGCTGGGTGGCTGCTGCGGTTCCACTCCCGCGCATATCAAGGCCATCGCCGACAAGGTCGCCGCCATGCCGCCTCGCGTGCTGCCGCAGCTGGAAGCCGTGACGCGCCTCGCGGGCCTCGAACCCTTCATCCTCCCGGCCTGACGTGAACGCAGACATCCCCATCTGGCGCATCCGGCCCGCCGGCCCCGCCGATGCCGAGGCGCTGGCATTGGTGGGCGCGGCGACGTTCCTCGAGGCTTTCGCCGGCTTCATCGACGGCGCGGGCCTCGTCGCGCACTGCGCGGCCCAGCACTCGGCGGAGAAGTACCGCGCCTATCTCGCGGGCGGCGCGAAGGCGTGGCTGGCCGAGATCGAACCGGGCGGCGCGCCGGTGGGCTATGCGATGTCGTGCCAGCCCGAACTGGAGCTCGCGCAGCCCGGCGACGTGGAGCTGAAGCGCATCTACCTGCTCTCGCGCTTCCGGGGCTCGACGATCGCCGGCGCCCTGATGCAGGCCGTCATGGCCGAGGCGGGGGACGCCCGCCGCCTGCTGCTGGGCGTCAAGGACGACAACCACCGCGCGCTTTCCTTCTATGCCAAGCACGGCTTCGAGACGATCGGCACGCGCCGCTTCGACGTCGGCGGCAAGACCTATGACGACTTCGTGCTCGCACGACCTCTCTGATTCAACGAGAATGACAATGACCTCGACTGCCCCTGCATCCACCGGCGCCCGCTTCGTCAACATCGGCGAGCGCACCAACGTCACCGGCTCGGCGAAATTCAAGAAGCTCATCATGGCCGGCGACTATCCCGCCGCCGTCGAGGTCGCGCGCCAGCAGGTCGAGAACGGCGCGCAGGTCATCGACGTCAACATGGACGAGGGCCTGCTCGACGCGGTCGAGGCGATGACCACCTATCTCAAGCTGATCGCCGCCGAGCCAGACATCGCCCGCGTGCCGGTGATGGTCGACAGCTCGAAGTGGGACGTCATCGAGGCGGGGCTCAAGTGCGTCTCGGGCAAGCCGATCGTCAACTCGATCTCGATGAAGGAAGGCGAGGCGCCGTTCCTCGAGTCCGCGCGCAAGTGCATGGACTACGGCGCCGCCGTGGTCGTCATGGCCTTCGACGAGACCGGCCAGGCCGACACCAAGGAGCGCAAGATCGAGATCTGCAAGCGCGCCTACGGCCTGCTCACCGGCATCGGTTTTCCGCCTGAGGACATCATCTTCGATCCCAACGTCTTCGCGGTCGCCACCGGTATCGAGGAGCACGACCGCTACGGCCTCGACTTCATCGAGGCGGTGGCCGAGATTCGCGCCGCCTGCCCGCACGTCCACTTCTCGGGCGGACTGTCGAACCTCTCGTTCAGCTTCCGCGGCAACGAGATCGTGCGCCGGGCCATGCACTCGGTCTTCCTCTACCACGCGATCCCGGTCGGTCTCGACATGGCGATCGTCAACGCCGGCCAGCTCGACGTCTACGACCAGATCGAACCCGCACTGCGCGACGCCTGCGAAGACGTCATCATGATGCGCAATCCCGGCATCGGTGCCGACGGCAAGACCGCGACCGAACGCCTCATCGACCTCGCCGAAAGCTACAAGGGCAAGGACGTCGTCGCCGAGAAGGCCGCCGAGGAATGGCGCGGCTGGGACGTGGTCAAGCGGCTGGAGCACGCGCTGGTCCGCGGCATCGACGCTTATGTCGTCGAGGATACCGAGGAAGCGCGCGCCGCAATTTTCGCGCGCGGCGGGCGCCCGATCGAAGTCATCGAAGGCCCCCTGATGGGCGGCATGAACGTGGTCGGCGACCTGTTCGGATCGGGCAAGATGTTCCTGCCGCAGGTGGTGAAGTCGGCGCGCGTCATGAAGAAGGCCGTCGCCCACCTCATCCCCTACATCGAGGCGGACAAGCTCCCCGGCGCGAAGGCCAAGGGCCGGATCATCATGGCCACCGTCAAGGGCGACGTCCACGACATCGGCAAGAACATCGTCGGCGTCGTGCTGCAGTGCAACGGCTACGAGGTGATCGACCTCGGCGTCATGGTCCCGTGGAGCCGCATCCTCGAATCGGCGAACGAGAACCAGGCCGACATCATCGGCCTGTCCGGGCTCATCACCCCCTCGCTCGACGAGATGGTGACCGTGGCCGAGGAAATGCAGCGCGCGGAGATGAACATCCCGCTGCTGATCGGCGGCGCGACGACCTCCAAGGTCCATACCGCGCTGCGCATCGACCCGGCCTACACGGGGCCGGTGATCCACGTCCTCGACGCCAGCCGCGCGGTCGGCGTCGCCTCGCAGCTCCTCTCGGACACGCAGGCGGAAGGCTTCAAGTCGTCGGTCTCGATCGACTACGAGAAGGTGCGCGAGGCCCGCGCGAACAAGGGCCAGAGCGACCTGCTCCCGCTCGCCGACGCGCGCGCCAACGCCTTCCCGGCCGACTTCGCGCAGAAGGCTCCGGCCCCGGTCGAGCCGGGCCTCCACGTCTTCGAGGAATGGGACCTCGCCGACCTCGCCGAGACGATCGACTGGACGCCGTTCTTCCGCGCCTGGGAACTCGCGGGCAACTATCCGGCGATCCTGACGGACGAGGTCGTCGGCGAAAGCGCGAGCAGCCTCTTCGCCGATGCGCAGGCGATGCTGGCGAAGATCATCGACGAGAAGTGGCTGACCGCGAAGGGCGTCTGCGCCTTCTGGCCCGCGCATCGCGACGGCGACGACGTGCTGCTCGAGGACGGAACCCGCATCCCGATGCTGCGCCAGCAGGTCAAGAAGTCACGCGGGCGCGCGAACTTCTGCCTTGCCGACTTCATCGACACCCAGGACGACTGGCTGGGCGGCTTCGCAGTGGGCATCCACGGCATAGAGCCGCACCTCGCCCGCTTCCAGGCCGCGCACGACGACTACTCCGACATCCTGCTCAAAGCCCTCGCCGACCGCTTCGCCGAAGCCTTCGCCGAGCGCCTGCACGCCCATGTCCGCACGAAGCTGTGGGGCTACGCACCGGACGAGCAGTTCACCAACGAGGCGCTCATCCGCGAGGAATACCGCGGCATCCGCCCCGCACCCGGCTACCCCGCCTGCCCCGACCATTCGCTCAAGCCGATCCTGTTCGACCTTCTCAAGGCATCGGACAACGCCGGCATCATCCTGACCGAAAGCCAGGCGATGCTGCCGACGGCGGCCGTCTCGGGCTTCTACTTCGCGCACCCGGAAAGCCAGTACTTCGGCGTCGCCCGCATCGGCCGCGACCAGCTGGAAGACTACGCCAGCCGCCGCGCCGTCGACCTGCCCACGGCGGAGCGCTGGCTGCGTCCCAACCTCGACTGAGCGGAGGCCGGGACCGCGCCTCAAGAGCACCCGGCGTCCCCGGCCGAGCCGGGGACGCCGGGCTCACCCCATCGACTGCCCCGCCCGCCACAGGGCGCGGTGGCGCAAGTAAGCCTCGCCCACGTTGGCGCCGCCGGCGGCAACGGTCAGCACACCCAGCGCCGCATCGAGCCCATGGTGCGCCAGTTCGTCGATGGCAGGCGCGGTGTCCTGCCCCAGCTCGCGCGCCAGCATCTTGAGAACGTGGGCCTTCTCGGCGAATTCCATCTCGTTCAGCCAGTTCCACCGGCTCTCACCGCGCCCGGCGAAGGCATCCTGCGTATAGCGACCCATTGTTTCTTTTTCCGACCCGTGAGCGCTGCCGGCTGTCAGGTCCCCGCGACCTGAAAACGTTTGCAGCAACACCGAACTAACACCGGATCGGCAAAGCGCGCCTGAACCGGCTGCTACGGATTCCTACGAGCTGGCCAAAGTCATGGCCCCCGGCCCCCAATCGCCACGAAAGCGGAGGAAACCGCTCGGCCTGCGGGTTCCCATGCGCCCCCCGCATCTGCCATAGTCGGCCCCGTGAACGACGACGACTGGCCTTTCGAGACGACCTTCTACGGCGAACCCGACGCCGACATGATGGACATCCACGCCCCCGACGTGGACTGGTCGCCCGCCCCGGTGCCCGACGATGCGGCAGTGGCCAAGGCGCTGCACGACGTCTTCGGCTTCTCGTCCCTGCGCGGCGTGCAGAACCAGGTGGTGGACCGCGTCATCAACGGCCGCTCCACCCTCGCCATCATGCCGACCGGCGCGGGCAAGTCGCTGACCTACCAGCTGCCCGCCGTGCTGCTCCAGGGCACCTGCGTGGTCGTCTCGCCGCTGATCGCGCTGATGCACGACCAGCTGCGCTCGGCGCGCGCCAACGGCATCCGCGCCGCCGCGCTCACCAGCGCCGACACCGATGGCGCCCGGACGGTCGATGCCTTCCGCGCGGGCGAGCTCGACCTGCTCTACATCGCCCCCGAACGCGCCAGCCAGCCGCACTTCCGCGAACTGCTGATGAACGCACGCGTCGGCCTCTTCGCCATCGACGAGGCGCATTGCGTGTCCGAGTGGGGCCACGATTTCCGGCCCGACTACCGCCTGCTGCGCCCGCTGCTCGATGCCTTCCCCAACGTGCCCCGCCTCGCACTGACGGCGACGGCGGACAACCATACCCGCAAGGACATCCTCGCCCAGCTCGGCATTCCGGACGAGGGGCTGATCGTCGCCGGGTTCGACCGGCCGAACATCCGCTACACGATCCAGCCGCGCGACAATGCCGGCCGCCAGTTGAAGGCCGTGCTCGAGGACAATCCCGGCCCCGGCATCATCTACGCGCCCACCCGTGCGCGGGTGGAGCAGCTGGCCGAAAGCCTCGCCGCCGCCACCGGCCGCCGCGTGCTGCCCTACCACGCCGGCCTCGCGCCCGAGGTCCGCGCCCGCAACCAGGCCGCCTTCGTCGCGTCCGAGGACATGGTGATGGTCGCCACCGTCGCCTTCGGCATGGGCATCGACAAGCCCGACGTGCGCTTCGTCGCCCACGCCGGCATCCCCAAGTCGATCGAGGGCTACTACCAGGAAACCGGCCGCGCCGGGCGCGACGGCGACCCTTCGGTGGCGGTGATGTTCTGGGGCGCGGACGACTTCGCGCGCGCGCGCCAGCGCCTCTCGGAGATCGAACCGCACCGCCTCCAGAGCGAGCGCCAGCGCCTCGATTCACTCGCCGGGCTGGTGGAAACCGCCGCCTGCCGCCGCGCCGTCCTGCTGCGCCACTTCGGCGAGCATCCGCCCGAGACCTGTGGCAACTGCGACAACTGCCTCAATCCGGTCGGCGTGGTCGACGTCACCGACCTTGCCCGCAAGCTGCTCTCGGCGGTCTACCGCACCGGGCAGACGTATGGGCTGGGGCATCTGGAAAAGGTCCTGACGGGCGTCTCGGACGACCGCGTGCTCCAGCGCGGGCACGACCAGCTGTCGGTCTTCGGCATCCTCACCGAGGACGAGAAGCCGCTGCTGAAGGCGCTCGCCCGCGCGCTGCAGGCGCGCGGCAGCCTGACCCCGACCGAGCACGGCGGCCTCGCGCTCGGCGGCGATGCCCGCGCGATCCTCAAGGGTGAGGCGGCGGTCGCGATCGTGGTGCCGCCCAAGCCCGACCGCAAGCGCCGCTCGCGCGGCGGCGACGCCGTGTCCAACCCGGTCGACGATCCGCTGTTCGAAGCCCTGCGCGAACTGCGCCGCGAACTGGCAAAGGAGGCCGGCGTGCCGCCCTACGTGGTGTTCCACGATTCGACCCTGCGCGAAATGGCCGAGGGACGCCCCTCGTCGCTGGCCGAACTGGGCCGCATCGGCGGCGTCGGCACCCGCAAGCTCGACGCCTACGGCGAGGCGTTCCTGGCGGTGATCAGGCAGTTCTGAGGGGCTGGCGGACGTGTCCCCGCTCCCACCGGGGCCTGACTCGCCGCGCTGACCAAGATGCCGCTGTCGGCGCCAATCCTGCATTCGCCACCGGTTCGTGCGAACAGGGAGTTTGCATCAACAACCCCGTCGCCCCCGCGCAGGCGGGGGCCCGCTTGTTATCCAACCTCTCATCCGACACAAAGGAAGCAGGATCCCCGCCTTCGCGGGGATGACGGGCTTAGGTAGTAAGCTGCCATCGGCTGTCGATTGGGATAAGCAACCTTATGGTGCAAGCTGTAATTTATCTCCTCGTTGGGCTGGTTCTTGGCGGCGCTGTTTGGAAGCGTCTTCGACGTAGCCATGCGGACGCATCGATAATGACTTCTTATCGCAGCAATCAGCGCATCCCGTTTTGGTATTTCACCGGTTTGTTGGGCATCAGCGCGTTGGCATGTGTCGCTTACGGCTTGCGGGTTCTGCTTCAGTTTGTGCCGGTCGGTACTGGTTTGCGCTGAACGCAATACCTCCGCTTTGGGGCGCAACCAGGCGTCGCCTCCATCTTCAATCGGCGGCGGCGCCCGCATCCCCGAACGTCACCGGCACGGCCAGCCGGAACGGCAGTTCGGGCGAAGCGATGCGCGATTCCGAGCCGTCTTCATGGATCAGCACGACGCGGCCCACCCCGGGGGTCGCCACCACGGCGACGACGCTGTCGACCCAGTCGTGGAGCAGTGCGCGCACGCGGGCGAGCGCCTCGGCCTCGCTGGTGGTGGTGCCGGCGGCTTCCAGTTCGGCCTCGAGGTCGGCGATGCGGGAGGTCGCCTCGGCGATACGGTCGGCGTTGGTGTCGGTCATTGCAGGTCTCCTTGCCGTTGCAGCCGACTTGGGCGGCCGGGCCCGGCGGGGCAAGGGGACGATGCGTGCAATCGCCCGCGCGTTGGATCGGCGTCGTCCCCGCGAATGCAGGGACGACGGATCAGGTCAGAGCGGGTTGTCGAGCTGGATGATCGCCTCTTCGCTGGCGCGCTGGGTGGTCTTGAGTTCGCGGGCGGCCTTGAAGCTGGCGAGCACCGGCGTGTCGCGCTCATAGATGTCGGCGAAGGGCTTCAGCTCGCCGTCGATCGAGCGGGCGAAGGTGAAGTAGGTGAGGTAGACCGGGAAGGTGCGCGTCATTGGCACCTTCTTGTACTCGCCCGCGCGGGAAAGTTCGGCGGCCTCGGCGGCGGGCATCTGCGCGCCCAGGATCGCCATGGTCATGCCCAGCTCCACCGCGCGCTCGGTGCGGATGCAGCCGTGGCTGAAAGCGCGGACCTCGGAGTTGAAGTACTGCTTGGAGGGCGTGTCGTGCAGGTAGATCGCATGCGGGTTGGGCATGTCGATCTTCATCAGGCCGAGCGCGTTGCTCGGGCCCGGCTGCTGGACGACGGTGATCGTGCCATTCTCGTTCTTGTAGCCCTTGTAGTGGTTGGCCGCCGCCCATTTCGGGTTGCCCAGCACCCTGGCGCCCAGCCCCTCGCCCTTGACGATCGACTGCGGCACCGTCCAGGTCGGGTTGAAGACGACCGCGCTGACCGTCTCGGCCAGCTGCGGCGTCGCGGTGCGGCCGGGCTTGCCGACGACGGTCTTGTAAGTCCGCAGGATCTTGTTCTTGACCACCAGACGCAGCTGGAATTCGGGCACGTTGGTCATCAGGTAGACGGTGCCGAGATCGCGCGCGAGCCAGCGCCAGCGGTCCATGTTGGCCTGGATCAGCGCACGGCGCGGCTTGTTGGCCATCGGCGTGGCGTTCAGCTCGGTCTTGAGCGCGGCGTAGTCCGGGTTAGTCGGTGCGAGCTTGTCGACCACGCCGGCGATGTCGTGGTCGGACAGCGCCTGCGCCATGATCGTGGCGGTGGGCATCGCGTCCTGGTCCGGATCGACCGCGAACCACTGGACACGCGCGGTCATCGGCGTGCGGCCGTCGCGCAGGTCCTCGATCAGCCAGCCGAAGACGCGGCTGGCCAGAGCGTCGAGCGCGTCGCCCTCGCCCGCCGCTATCGCCGCCTTGAGAGCGCTGGGCTGGTAGTCGGCGGGCAGCAGCCCTTCCTTGCCGATGTACTCGACGGTCCTCAGCAGCGCCTGCGCGTCGGCCAGCGTCCAAGGCATGACCGGCTCCGACACGACGACGTCCTGCACCATCGGCGAGGACACCACCGGAACGCCGGCCGGGGTCGTGCCGGTGGCGGGGACGGCGCTTGGCCGCGCGGCGGGGAGCGGGGTCGGCGCGGAGGTGCGGACGGGCGCCGGCGTGGGCGCGCTGCTGGGCAGCAGATCCTCGGGCATCCCGGCCTTGGCCTTCTGGGCCTGCGCGACTTGCGCACCGAGGGACAGGATCGTTAGCGCCGAGACGACGCCGGGACCGAACCACTTGAAACTCACCATATTTGCCTGAAACCTGTCGACTGGATGCCCCGGGCTTTCACGAAAGCCCCTGGAATAACGCGCGGCGCCCCCCGAAGGTTGCCTGCCGCACCGCCGTGATGTGCGCTTTTACGCATCTTTCTTCAAGGATGCGACCTGTCGCAGGCATGAATTGCTTGCGCACAACCTTGCGCGGGGCGACAGGCGAGCGGTCATGCGAGCCCCTTCGAGCCCTCCTGCGTCCACCCTGCTGCCGGTCCTTTCCGTGATCGCGGGGATCGCCGCGTTCAGCGTGATGGACGCGGCGATGAAGGCGGCCTCGCTCATGGTCGGCGTGGGCACCGCGATGCTGCTGCGCAACCTGCTGGGCACCGCGATGATGCTGCCGATCTGGCTTGTCGCCGGGCGCCCCGTGCCGAGCCGCAAGGTGGCGGTGCTGCATCTCCAGCGGTCAGGCATCACCGCGATCATGGCGGCGCTGTTCTTCCACGGTCTCGTGCGTATCCCGATGGCCGAGGGCATGGCGATCTCGTTCTTCGCCCCCATCATCGCACTCTATTTCGCCGCGCTGCTGCTGGGCGAGACGATCCGCCCGCGAGCCATCCTTGCAGCGCTGCTGGGGCTGGTGGGCATGGTGGTGATCGGCGCCGACCGCTTCGGCGCCGGAGAATACGGACCCGAGGCGATAGAAGGCACGATCGCCATCGTCTTCTCGGCGGTTTTCTATGCGCTCAACCTCGTGCTCCAGCGCAAGCAGGCGATGCTGGCGGGGCCGGTCGAGATCGCGATGTTCCAGAACATGAACGTCGCGCTGATCTTCCTCGTCATCGCGCCGTTCTACTGGACCATGCCGGACGCGGTGAGCCTGGGCTGGGCCGCCCTTGGCGCGGCTCTGGCGACCACGGCGCTGCTGTTCCTGTCCTGGGGCTATGCCCGGGCCGAGGCGCAGGTGCTGGTCCCGGTGGAGTACACCGGTTTCCTCTGGGCGGCGCTGATGGGATGGCTGGTCTTCGGCGAGGCGCCGGGCGCAGGGGTCGTTGCCGGGGCCGCCCTGATCGTGCTCGGTTGTTGGATCGGCACGCGCAGGACACAAGAGGACACACTGATCTAGATCACCGCACGGCTTTCCCGACCAAAACTCCACCCCCCTGCCCCTTGACCTTCCGGCCCTTAGCGCGCATCGGCGGGCCGACGAATCCGCTTGTCGCACTGCAACACGGTTCAGGAGCGCCGCGAAGCAGCAGGCAGGCCTCACTCTAAGGGGAAAAAACCCACTATGACCCAGGTCGGACAGGACACGCTCGGGACCCGCAGCACCATGACAGTCGGCGGCAAGGACGTCGCCTACTACTCCCTGAAGAAGGCCTCCGAGAAGATCGGCGACGTCAGCCGCCTGCCGTTCTCGATGAAGGTCCTCCTCGAGAACCTCCTCCGCTTCGAAGACGGCGGGTTCACCGTTTCCACCTACGACATCAAGGCAATCGTCGACTGGCAGCAGGACCCCAAGACCGGCGCGGAAATCCAGTACCGCCCCGCGCGCGTGCTGCTGCAGGACTTCACGGGCGTTCCCTGCGTGGTCGACCTGGCCGCCATGCGCGACGCCATCGCCAAGCTCGGCGGCGACACCAGCAAGATCAACCCGCTGGTCCCCGTCAACCTCGTGATCGACCACTCGGTCATGGTCGACGAGTTCGGCCACCCCAAGGCGGCCGAGCAGAACGTCGAGATCGAGTACCAGCGCAACATGGAGCGCTACGACTTCCTCAAGTGGGGTTCCAAGTCGCTCGACAACTTCTACGCCGTCCCCCCGGGCACCGGCATCTGCCACCAGGTCAACCTCGAGAACATCGCCAAGACCGTGTGGTCGAGCGACGACCAGAACGGTGAGCTGGTCGCCTATCCCGACACCTGCGTCGGCACCGACAGCCACACCACCATGGTCAACGGCCTGGGCGTGCTCGGCTGGGGCGTGGGCGGCATCGAGGCGGAAGCCGCGATGCTCGGCCAGCCCGTGTCGATGCTCATCCCCGAAGTCGTCGGCTTCAAGCTGGTCGGCGAACTCCAGGAAGGCGTCACCGCCACCGACCTCGTGCTCACCTGCACCTCGATGCTGCGCAAGCACGGCGTCGTCGGTCGCTTCGTCGAGTACTTCGGCCCCGGCCTCGCCTCGCTGTCGCTGGCCGACCGCGCGACGCTCGCCAACATGGCGCCCGAGTACGGCGCGACCTGCGGCTTCTTCGGCATCGACGACAAGACCATCGACTACCTGCGCCTGACTGGCCGCGAGGAGGAGCAGATCGCCCTCGTCGAGGCTTACGCCAAGGAGCAGGGCTTCTGGATCGAACCCGGCGCCGCCGACCCGATCTTCACCAGCACCCTCGAGCTGGACATGGCCACCGTCGTGCCCTCGCTCGCCGGTCCGAAGCGCCCGCAGGACTGGGTCGCCCTCCCCGAGGTCGACGACGTCTTCAACGCCGACATGGCCGCGACCTACAAGAAGACCCCCGCCCGCGTTCCTGTGGACGGCAAGGACTTCGACATCGGTGACGGCGACGTCATGATCGCGGCGATCACCAGCTGCACCAACACCTCGAACCCGGGCGTGCTGGTCGCCGCCGGCCTCGTCGCCAAGAAGGCCGACGAGCTGGGTCTGAGGCCCAAGCCCTGGGTCAAGACCTCGCTCGCCCCCGGATCGCAGGTCGTCACCGACTACCTGAACCGCGCCGGCCTGCAGGTCCACCTCGACAACATCGGCTTCAACCTCGTCGGTTATGGCTGCACCACCTGCATCGGCAACTCGGGCCCGCTCGCCGAGCCGATCAGCAAGGCGATCAACGAAAACGGCCTCGTCGCCGCGGCGGTGATCTCGGGCAACCGCAACTTCGAGGGCCGCGTCTCGCCCGACGTGCGCGCCAACTTCCTCGCCTCGCCGCCGCTGGTCGTCGCCTACGCGCTCAAGGGCACCGTGGTGGAGGACTTCACCACCACCCCGATCGGCAAGAGCACGGCCGGCGTCGATGTCTATCTCAAGGACATCTGGCCGACCAACCTCGAAGTCGCCGAGACCATGGCAGGCTGCATGGACCGCGCCATGTTCCAGGCCCGCTACGCCGACGTCTACAAGGGCGACGAGCACTGGCAGGCGATCAACGTCGTCGGTTCGGACACCTACTCGTGGCGCGCCGGATCGACCTACGTCGCCAACCCGCCGTACTTCGAGGGCCTGACGATGACCCCGGCTCCGGTCTCCGACATCATCGAGGCCAAGCCGCTGCTCATCCTCGGCGATTCGATCACCACCGACCACATTTCGCCGGCCGGCTCGATCAAGGCCGACAGCCCGGCGGGCAAGTGGCTGATGGAGCATCAGGTCGCCAAAGCGGACTTCAACTCCTACGGCGCGCGTCGTGGCCACCACGACGTGATGATGCGCGGCACCTTCGCCAACATCCGCATCCGCAACGAGATGGTCCCCGGCATCGAGGGCGGCATGAGCCGCTACGGCACCGAGCCCATGCCCGTCTACGACGCGGCCATGAAGCACAAGGCCGAAGGCACGCCCCTGATCGTCATCGGCGGCAAGGAATACGGCACCGGCTCCTCGCGTGACTGGGCCGCCAAGGGCACCAACCTGCTGGGCGTGCGCGTCGTCATCGTCGAGAGCTTCGAGCGCATCCACCGCTCGAACCTGGTCGGCATGGGCGTGCTGCCGCTGCAGTTCAAGGACGGCGAGAGCCGCCACAGCCTCGCGCTGAACGGCGACTGCACCTTCACCATCAAGGGTGTCGCCAGCCTCAAGCCGCAGCAGGACGTCGAAGTCGAAGTGACGCGCGCCGACGGCACGCAGTTCACCTTCACCGCGCTGTGCCGCATCGATACCGCCAACGAAGTCGAGTACTTCATGAACGGCGGCATCCTGCAGTACGTGCTGCGCAAGTTGGCGGCCTGATAAGCCGCTGGCGCTTCAAGCGTCAGACAGACCCCGTCCGGTGCAAGCCGGGCGGGGTTTTTCTATGGGAGAAGCGTGGTCGGACTGCAGGTATCGGGGCCGGGATCGGGGCGCGGCAGCCGGGTCCGCATGCCCTCGGCGCCAACGAAAAAGGGCGGTGCCCCGCACCGCCCCTTCCACATCATCCACTGCGAGCGGCGCCCGCCGTAGTTCTCGCCTCAGGCCGCCCTGGCGCGCGCGCGGCGGCGTCGGGCCGTGATCGCGGCGGCGGCGGCGCCGAACAGGATCAGCATAGGCGGGGCCGGCACGTCGGTGCCGCCCGACGAGGTCGAGGTCGAACCGCCCGAACTGGTCGAAGTGGAACTCGACGTCGAGCTGGAGGTGGACGACGAGGTCGAGCTGCTCGTCGAGGTCGACGACGAGGTGCTGCTCGACGAACTGGTGCTGGTCGAGACGTTCCCCGAGGTGGTCGAGACGTTGCCCGACGTCGTCGAGGTCGACGACACGTTACCCGAGGTGCTCGAGATATTGCCCGAACTGGTCGTGGTCGACGAGACGTTGCCCGAAGTGCTGGTGGAGGACACGTTACCGGACGTCGTCGAGCTCGAGACATTGCCCGAGGTCGACGACGTGGACGACACGTTACCGGAGGTGGAGGTGGACACGTTGCCCGAGGTCGAGGTCGAAAGGTTCCCCGAAGTCGAGGTCGACACGTTGCCCGAACTGGTCGAGGTCACGCCGCCGGTGGTCGTGGTCGTCGAGGTGATCTCGCCGTTCGAGGTCGATCCCCCCGTGGTCGAGGTGATGACGATGTTGCCACCGCCGCCTCCACCGCCGCCACCGCCGAAGAAGCCGCCGAAGAACCCGCCGCCGAAGCCGCCCACCGGGCCGCCGCCGATCACCACAGGCGCGGCGCCGCCACCGCCGCCATAGGGCGCGGGAGCGGGCGGAATGTACGGCGGGGGCAGCGGCACCATCGCCATCTGCGGCTGGTCGCAGCAGGTCCGCTTGATGATCTTGCGCACGCGCCGGGTGGTGCGCGGCTCGTCCTTGCGCACCACGCGCGCGGCGGGGCGCTTGGAGGGCTGCGCCGTCTTGGCCATCTTGAGCTTGCGGTACTCGGTGGTTTGCTTCTGCGTCTCCGCCACGTGGACGGCGCCGCCACCGATGATCGCACAGCCGGCCGCGCAGGCAGACAGTTTCGCAAGGGCCATCCGAACGGACATGATGTTTGCTCTCTTTTGTTTCCCGTGAGGTTGCCGGCAACGCCATCAAGCGGACACCTGCGACCCATCTGCCAGAAACAACGCAGAGACCGGTTAACGCGACAACGGCGTTAACCGCAATTCCAGCGTCCCAAGCCGGGAAAACTGGTTAATTTATCGTTCTAACTGACAGGGTGTACCGAAACGGGACTGTCGCGCCCCGGCGGTGTAAACTGGACCGACGGTTTTGCGGCCTAATTCAACGGCCTGGCGCTCAGCCTTCCGAATCGAAAAGCCCGCTCTGCGGGGCCTGCGGCGGGGTCATGCCAAGGTGCCGCCAGGCCCGGTCGTTGAGGCAGCGCCCCCGCGCGGTGCGCGCCACGAGGCCGAGCTGGATGAGGTAGGGCTCGATCACTTCCTCGATCGTGTCGCGCGGCTCGGACAGGCCCGCCGCCAGCGTTTCCACGCCCACCGGGCCGCCCTTGTAGATATCCGCGATCATCCTGAGGTAGCGCCGATCCTGCGCATCCAGGCCGATCGCGTCGACCTCCAGCCGGTTGAGCGCATCGTCTGCGATGGCGCGGGTGACGACCTCGGAGCCGGCGACATGGGCGAAATCGCGCACGCGCCGCATCAGCCGCCCCGCCACGCGCGGAGTGCCGCGCGCGCGCCGGGCGATCTCGGTCGCCCCGCCGTGGTCCATGCCGATGCCGAGCAGCCCGGCGCCGCGGGTCACGACCTTGATCAGCTCGTCAACGCTGTAGAACTGGAGCCGCACGGGGATGCCGAAACGGTCGCGCAGCGGCGTCTGGAGCAGGCCTGCGCGGGTGGTGGCGCCGACCAGCGTGAAGGGCGGCAGGTCGATCCGCACCGAGCGCGCCGACGGCCCCTCACCGATCATGAGGTCGAGCGCGCGGTCCTCCATCGCCGGGTAGAGCACTTCCTCGACCACGGGATTGAGGCGGTGGATCTCGTCGATGAACAGCACGTCGCCATGCTCGAGATTGGTGAGCAGGGCCGCGAGGTCGCCCGCCTTGGCGATCACCGGGCCCGAGGTGGCGCGGAAGCCCACGCCGAGTTCGCGCGCGACGATCTGCGCCAGCGTCGTCTTGCCGAGGCCCGGAGGCCCGAAGAACAGTACATGGTCCATCGCCTCGCGCCGCGACTTGGCGCTTTCGATGAACACCGAGAGATTGTCCTTCGCCGCCGCCTGTCCGACGAACTCCGCCAGGGTCTTGGGCCGGAGCGCGGCATCGGCGTCCTCCGGCTGGCGCGCGGGGGTGAGGATGGGGTTGTCGGTCATCTGTTATCCCGCAGCCCGCTTGAGCGCGACGCGCACGAGGTCGTTGAGCCCCGCGTCCTCGCCCAGTTCCTCGACCGCCCTGCTGACGGCCATGGCAGCGACGGGGGGCTTGAAGCCGAGGTTCTGCAAGGCCGAGACCGCATCCGCGCTGGCCGAGCCCGGGGGCGCCGTCACGATCGCTCCGGGCAGGCCCGGCGCCACCGGCAGCGCGCCGGCCTTGTCCTTGAGTTCGTTGACGATGCGGCTGGCGAGCTTGGGGCCGACGCCGTTCGCGCGCGCCACCATCGCGGCGTCGCCGCCGGCGCAGGCGCGCTGGAGTTCGTCGGTGGTCAGCGCCGAGAGGATCGCCAGCGCCACTTTGGAGCCCACCCCCTGCACCGCAGTAAGCAGCCGGAACCAGGCCAGCTCCGCCCCGCTGGTGAAGCCGATCAGGCGCTGGTCGGTTTCGGAAACCTGCATCTCGGTATGCACGACAACGCGGTCGCCCCGGATGCCGAGATGGTCGAGCGTGCGCGCCGAGCAGTGGACCAGATAGCCCACCCCGTTCACGTCGATGATCGCCCAGTCCGGGCCGGTATCGTCGAGCAATCCTGTCAGCTTGGCGATCATGGTTTGTTCCTATGGCAGGAAGCGATTCGCCGCGCCAGCCCCTTTGGAGGGGGAATGGAACGACCTACCGGTGGCTGCCCATCATGTTCGCATGAGTGATCGCCACCGCCAGCGCATCCGAAGCGTCCTCACCCGCCAGCTTCACGCCGGGGAGCAGCACCTTCAGCATCGCCTGGATCTGCTTCTTGTCGGCGCCGCCGGTGCCGACCAGCGCCTTCTTGATCACCTTGGTCGAGTACTCCGCCACCGGCATCCCGGTGCGTGCGAGGCTGAGCATGGCGACGCCGCGCGCCTGGCCGAGCTTGAGCGTCGACTGCGGATTCACGTTGACGAACACCTCCTCGACCGCGCCGCTATCGGGTCGGTGGAGGAGGATGACGTCGGTGAGCCCAGCGTCGAGTTCGACCAGCCGCTCGGCCATGCCGGCCTTTGCATCGGTGCGGATCTGGCCGTTGGCGACGTGGCTGAGGCGGCTGCCGCTCTTGGCGACGATCCCCCAGCCGGTGCAGGTCAGGCCGGGGTCGATGCCGATGATGATCATGCGGGGCGCTTAGCCCAGCGTCTCCATCACGTCGTCGGAAATCTCGTAATTGCCCCAGACGGTCTGGACGTCGTCGTCCTCCTCGAGGGTGTCGACCAGCTTCATCAGCGTGCCGACGGTATCGGCGTCGACGTCGACGGCGAGGTTGGGCTTCCACGCGAGCTTCACGCCTTCGGCCTCGCCGAGCGTCTTTTCGAGTTCGCGCGCGACTTCGTGCAGCGAATCGACCGAGACCCAGATCTGGTGGCCGCCGGGGTTCTCGTCGCCGTCGCCCATGTCGCTCTGCACGTCCTCGGCGCCCGCCTCGATCGCAGCTTCGAGGACCTTGTCCTCGTCACCCACGCTGGCGGGGTACTCGATCAGACCAAGGCGCTCGAAGCCGTGGCTGACCGCGCCCGAAGCACCGAGGTTGCCGCCGTTCTTGGCAAACGCGGTGCGCACGTTGGTGGCGGTGCGGTTGCGGTTGTCGGTCAGGGCCTCGACGATGATGGCGATGCCGCTGGGGCCGTAGCCCTCGTAGCGCACTTCCTCGTAGTTCTCGCCGTCGCCCTTGGTCGCCTTGTCGATGGCGCGCTGGATGTTGTCCTTGGGCATCGACTGCGCCTTGGCGGCGTTGACGGCGGCGCGCAGACGCGGGTTCATGTCCGGGTCGGGCATGCCCATCTTCGCCGCGACGGTGATTTCGCGGCTGAGCTTGCTGAACTGCGCCGAGCGCTTCTTGTCCTGCGCACCCTTGCGATGCATGATGTTCTTGAATTTGGAATGGCCTGCCATGGGTCCGCTCGTTTGCTGTCCGCGATCAGAGGCGCGGGTCTCGATGAATGAAGTGGCGCGGGCCTTACAACAGGGCGGGCCCCAAGGGCAACCGCCGCTAGAGCAGCCGCTGCCACCAGCCTCCGTCGCGCCAGCCGGGCAGGACCACCGGGACGGCAAGGAAATCGCAAGGGAAAGGCGGCTAGCAGGCAGTATGGCCACACAGATCCACACTCCTGCCGTCACCGGCGCCCGCCCCATCCTGCGCGAACTGGCTGCATTCCTGAAGCGGCCGACGGTGCTGCATCCCTGGGGTCTGCATCGACGCCAGACCTGGGCTCCGCTGGGCGTGTTGGTCGCCCTGCACGTTGGCGGCCTGTTCCTGATCATCATGCCGCTGATCGCGTTCTGGCAGCACCGGTTCGCGCTGCCGCTGCCCGATGCCTTTGGCAAGCTGCCGGGCGGGTGGCTGCTGCCGATTACGGTGATCGTCGCGCCGGTGCTGGAGGAGACGATCTTTCGCGGCTGGCAGACCGGTCGGCCGCGGGCGTTGTGGCTGTTGGCCTGCTTCGCGCTGTTCAGCGTACTGGTGATGGCGGCGAGGGCGGTGGCGCCGCTCGTCCTGCCGGGGCTGCTGCTGACCCTTGCGGCGGCCGCTGCCGGGGGCTGGTGGTGGTTGCGCCGACGCGAGGCGCCGCGCCTCTACCGCACGCTCTATCCGGCGCTGTTCTGGATCGTGGCGCTGCTGTTCGCCGCGGTCCACCTCATGAACTATCCGACAACTTCGGTGCTGTCGCTGCCGATGGTCCTGCCGCAGCTGTGGGCAGCCGCGCTGCTGGGTTTCACCCGCCAGCGGATCGGCCTGGCCGCCGCTATTCTCCAGCACGCCGCCGCCAATGCGGCAAGCATGGCGCTGGCGACGGCTGGATAAGATTGTCCAGCCAGTAAATTTTCGCCGACACGCCGTTTCTGAAAATATTTAATCGCATCCGGTACAATTTTTTGTTGCGACATCCGATCATTTCGTCATCGTGCAAGATGACTTGTGAGCGGGGGTTCAGCATGTCTTTTTCCAGAATAGCGATTGTCTCAATTTTTTTCTGTGTCGGACTATCCGGATGCGGAACAATGGGGCGAATGGCCAGGGTCAATCCGACGACGGTAACCACGCCACAATTGCGGCAAAACGGATGCGCTTTGACGGCAGACCATGTCAACGACGCCAAAATGTCGATCGATCTGTCCTGCTTTCGATTTCCGGAGGCGCGCCAATCGCTGGATTCGGAATCACCACCGCCGGTGTTTGCAGGGAATACCGCCTATGCGCTTGCGGTCGCAGCCCCGAATCCGGAAGACAGGCTATATTACCGCAACCGACTGCAAGAAATCCTCGTCAATCACGCGAACAGCATATGCCAAGAAGAAAAGGGGAGAATTTACGCGAACAAAGCTGCATCGAACGCGCTATTCGATATCGTCAGTTCAGGATTGAGCATCACCAGCAGCATCGTGGGTGGCGAACTAGCCAAGTCGATCCTATCGGGAGGTGCGGCATTCGCGACATCCACTCGCAGCAACATTGATGCATCCATATACCAAAGCCAGATCGTCCCGGCCATCACAAAAGTCATGGACACGGAACGCAAGCGGATTATCGACGCCCTGAATGCTAAAAAAAATCAACCGGTCTCGCTATTTACTGCCGACGAGATGGTCCGCACCGTGAACGACTACCATCAGGCGTGCTCCTTCGAACGGGGAATTCAGCTCTTGCTTGACGCAGCGATCAGCAAGCAAGGTGCCGAGACAGCCATCCGTAGTGCCAATGTGAGCCAAATGATCGGCGTGCTGACAGAGCAGATCAAGCTTGCGACTGATCGGGGCGACAAAGCCGCCGTTGCGGCCCTGCAGCCGACTTTAAACGAGATAATCTTGCAGCAGAGCGTGGAAGCGCAAACTTCTACCACGCCGATCTCGGCCGTCCCGCCCCAGACGCAGTAGTGCTCCGAGGCGGGAAAGCTGAAAGTTCGACTTAGTCGATGCCCAGCGCCGACTTGTAGGTGTCGAGCAGCATGTCCATCTCGCGGCGATCGTCGGGCTTCATCTTACGGATGCGGACGATCTGGCGCATGATCTTGACGTCGTAACCGACCGCCTTGGCCTCGTTGTAGACATCGCGGATGTCGTCCGAGATGCCCTTCTTTTCCTCTTCGAGGCGCTCGACGCGCTCGATCAGCAGGCGCAGGCGATCGTCGGTGGTTTCGGCCATGGGAATAGGTGCTCCGGTGATAATCGTGAATCGGTTGGCCGGGCTGATAGCGAGCCGCGAGGATTCGGGCAAAGCACCGCCCTGTGGAAAATCGCGCGGCGTGATTGCGCTATCCCGTCGTCCTCGCGCAGGCAGGGCCACGGGAGATCAATGCCCCGGCGCGTTCTTCCTCACGCTCTCCTCCATGCGCGCCAGTTGTTCAGGCGTCGCCTCGGACTGGAACTTGTCCTTCCACTCGCCGAACGGCATGCCGTGGATGACGGCGCGGGCATCGGCCTTGTCGCCCTCAAAGCCGGCGTCGCGGATCCAGTCGGCCAGGCAGTTGCGGCAGAAGCCGGCGAGGCCCATCAGCTCGATGTTCTCGGCGTCGCTGCGGTGCTGGAGATGGCGCACCAGGCGGCGGAAAGCGGCGGCGGCGACCCTGTCGTCCAGCGCGTCAATACGGTCACTATCGTTCATATTCTGCCAATCGTCCTTGGTTTGTAATGCTGCCTTTGCCATATGACGCACCGTTCCTGAAAGAGCCCCCCTTCCTGAAAGAGGCACAGCAACTTGGCCAGCATCCCTCCCTCCGCGACCGTCCCCTACCGCCGCTCGCCGCATCACCGCGGCATCAAGCGCCAGCGCAAGGTGAAGATCCTGGCGACGCTCGGCCCCGCCAGCCGCGACAGGGAGATGATCGCCAGGCTGCTCAAGGCCGGCGCCGACGCCTTCCGCGTCAACATGAGCCACGGCGACCACGACACCCACCGCGAAACCATCGCCAACATCCGCGCGGTGGAACGCGACCTCGAGCGCCCGATCGCCATCCTGTGCGACCTCCAGGGCCCCAAGCTGCGCGTCGGCACCTTCGAGGGCGGCAAGGCCTTCATCCGCCACAGCGCCCACTTCACGCTCGACCGCGATCCCACGCCGGGCAACGACGAGCGCGTCTGCCTGCCGCATCCCGAGCTGTTCGGCATCCTCCAGAAGGGCCAGCGCCTGCTGATCGACGACGGCAAGCTGCGCCTCGTCGTCATCCGCGCCGAACCCGACGCGATCCTGTGCAGCGCCGAAGTCGGCGGGCCGATCTCGGACCGCAAGGGCGTCAACATCCCCGATGCGCTCGTGCCGATCCCGGCGCTGACCGAGAAGGACCGCCGCGATCTCGCCTTCGCGGTCGAGATGGGCGCCGACTGGATCGGCCTCTCCTTCGTCCAGCGCCCCGAGGACGTCGCCGAAGCACGCCGCCTGACCGGCGGCCACGGCGCGATCATGGCCAAGATCGAGAAGCCGGCCGCGGTAGAAAGCCTCGACGAGATCATCGAGCTGTCCGACGGCATCATGGTCGCGCGCGGCGATCTCGGCGTCGAACTGCTGCCCGAGGAAGTGCCGCCGATCCAGAAGCACATCGTCGAGAAGACCCGCGCCCAGGGCAAGCCGGTGGTGGTCGCGACGCAGATGCTCGAATCGATGATCACCAGCCCCTCGCCCACCCGCGCCGAGGTGTCCGACGTCGCCAACGCGGTCTACGACGGCGCCGACGCGGTGATGCTCTCGGCCGAGACGGCGGCGGGCCAGTGGCCGGTCGAGGCGGTGACGATCATGGACCGCATCGCCATCAAGGTCGAAAGCGACCCGACCTACCGCCAGCGCATCCACATCGCCCAGACCCCGCCCGACGCGACCTCGGCAGACGCGCTCTCCGAATCCTGCGCCCAGATCGCCGACACCCTGACGATCGAGGGCATCGTCGTCTTCACCGGCTCGGGCATCTCGGCCCGCCGCGTGGCGCGCGAGCGGCCTGCCGCGCCGATGCTGGTGCTGACCCCGCTGCAGAAGACCGCGCGCCGCCTCGCGCTGCTGTGGGGCACGCACTGCGTCATCACGCGGGATATCGGCAGCTTCGAGGAGATGATCGCCAAGGGCAAGCGTATGGCGCTGCGCCATGGTTTCGGCGCCGCCGGCTCGCGGCTGGTGACGCTGGCAGGCGTACCGTTCGGCGTGCCGGGCTCGACCAACCTGCTGCACATCGTGACCCTGACCGGCAACGAACTCGATACCCCCAAGTAAGGGAACCAAAGTGGCGCTTCATACCCTCTGGATCTTCGCGATCGCGGTCTTCCTGCTGAGCGGGACGCCGGGGCCCAACATGCTGCACGTCCTGTCGCGCAGCGTGGAGCTGGGGATGAAGCGCACTCTCGCCGCCATGGTGGGCTGCCTGCTGGGCCTCGTGACCCTGCTGGCGGCCTCCGCGCTGGGGCTCGGCGCGCTGCTCCATGCGCTGCCCGGCACATTCACCGCGCTGCGCATCGTGGGCGCGGCCTACCTGCTCTACCTGGCGGTCAAGGCCTGGCGCGCGCCCGTCGGCGAGGACGACGGCGAGACCCCCGCGGTGCGCAAGAAAGTGAGCGCACTGGCGCTGCTGCGCGGCGGCTATGCCATCGCGATCAGCAACCCCAAGGCGATCGTCTTCGCCGCCGCCTTCCTGCCGCAGTTCATCGACCCGGCGCGCCCGCAGCCCCCCCAGTTCGCGATCCTCGTCGGCGTCTTCGCGGTGATCGAGGCATTCTGGTACGGCGTCTACGCGGTAAGCGGCCGCGCCCTCTCCCGCCACCTCCAGCGTAGCGACGTGAAGCGCCTGTTCAACCGGCTGACGGGGGGGCTTTTCGCCGGCTTCGGCCTGTCCCTGCTGGCGTTCCGCGCGGCCTGACGCGCAGCGGCCGAGGCTTCAGCCGCGCGCCCCGAACAGCGCGCTGCCGACGCGGACGTGCGTCGCGCCGAGCAGCACGGCGGTCTCGAAGTCCTCGCTCATGCCCATGCTGAGCTGGTCGAGGCCATTGTCGGCGGCGATCTTGGCAAGCAGCGCGAAGAACGGCGCCGCCTCGATCCCGGCGGGCGGCACACACATCAAGCCGACGACGGAGATCCCCGCCTCACGCGCCGAGGCGAGCAGCGCGGGGACGTCCGCGATCGGACAGCCACCCTTCTGCTCCTCCTCGCCGATGTCGACCTGGATGAAGCAGGGCACCTTCCGCCCCGCCTTCTCCATCGCCTTGCCGAGCGCGGCGACGAGCGAGGGTCGGTCGAGCGAGTGGATACAGTCGAACAGCGCGACGGCATCCTCGGCCTTGTTCGACTGGAGCTGGCCGACCAGGTGCAGCTCAACGCCGGCGTAAGCCTCGCGCAGCGCCGGCCACTTGGCCTGCGCCTCCTGCACCCGGTTCTCGCCGAACACGCGCTGCCCGGCGGCGAGCAGCGGTTCAATGGCTGCCGCATCTTGGGTCTTGGAAATGGCGACGAGTTCGACCGCCTCGGGCTTGCGTCCGGCGATGCGCGCAGACTGGGCGATGCGGGCGCGGATGTCTTCTAGCTGATCCATGGCGCGCTGCTATAGCGTCCCCGTGACAATCCGCCAGCCGTCGATTCCCCTGCTCTGGCTCGTGAGCGATGCCCGCAACGACGCGGTGCTGGAGGCCACGCTGGCGCGCCTGCCGCGCGGCTCCGGGCTGGTGTTCCGGCACTACCACCTGCCGCCGGATGAGCGCCGGGCGCGGTTCGAGGCGTTGGCCCGCGTGGCGCGCCGGTTCGGGCATATGGTGGTCATGTCGGGCGATGCGCGGGCCGCGCGGCGATGGGGTGCGGACGGAGCCTACGGGACGCCGGAGCGGCTGGCCCGGGGACCGCGCACGGTGCGGCTGGTCACCGTCCACAGCTTGCGCGAACTGGCCAAGGCTTACCGGGCGAGGGCGGATGCGGTCCTGCTGTCGCCGGTCTTCCCGACCACCTCGCATCCCGGCGGCAACGTGCTGGGGCCCGTGCGCTGGCGGCTCATTGCGGCCCGCTCGCGGATGCCGGTGATAGCGCTCGGCGGCGTGACGGCGGAGCGGGCGCGGCTCCACGGCATGCGGCGATGGGCGGCGATCGACGGGTTGGCCCTCCCCAATGCCCGGTCATTCCCGCGAAGGGGGGAAAGGAGCAAAGGGCTCCCACAGCCGCGTTCCCGATCCATTCTTGACGCGGACTCCTCGCCCGCCGCATAATCGGGGCCGAACCCTGGGGAAATTTTGAAATGGCTACTCGGCCCATCGCGCCCGGTCGGCGAATCGCCAAGCCGGACTGGCGCGCCATCCTGAAGCGCTCGCTGCGCCGCGCCAGCGAGCTGTCGGGCGCGGTCGCGCTGTTTGCCGGCATGGCGTTCCTGGCGCTGTCGCTGGTGAGCTATCACCAGACCGACCCGTCGACCTCCACCGCCGCGGGCGGCATGGTGCAGAACTGGATGGGTCCTGTCGGCGCCTGGGTGGCCGACAGCGTGCTGGTGCTATTCGGCCCGGTCGCGGCGCTGCTTGTCCCCCTGCTCTACGTATTCGGCCGCAAGCTGTGGCTGCTGGTCGAAGAGGACGACAGCGAGATCGAACATTCCGACCAGCGCTGGTGGCGCCCGGTGGGTGTGCTGGCGGCAGCGATGCTGCTGATCGCGACCGTGCTCTCGCTGTGGTTCACCCAGCCGGGCGGATCGCTGCCCGCCTCGATGGGCGGGATCACCGGGCTGCTGGGCGCCAAGGCGGTCACCGTGCTCGCCGAACTCTCGCCGCCCATCGTGCAGAACTGGATCAAGCTCGCCCTCGCGCTGGTGTGCCTGGGCTCGGGCGTGCTGCTGGCGGGCCGCGTCTTCGCGCTCGACTGGGTGCGCCTGCTGACGCTGCCGGGCCGGATCGGCCACCTGCCGCGGGCCCTGCCCGCACCGGACGAAATCCCGTTCAAGGCCGGCAAGGAGAAGCCGGCCCCCAAGCCAGAGGCCGCGCCGCGCGTGGCCGAAAGCCCCGCCGCCGCCGCCGACAAGTCCCGCAAGGCGCCCGAGATCGCCGAACCCCGGGCATCGGCCACGCCCGCGCAGATTGGCTTCGGCAACCGCCAGAAGGACATGTTCGACAAGTATACGCTGCCCGGGCTCGAGCTGCTCGAGGACCCGCAGCCCAATTCGCAGCCCAAGATCGACAAGCTCAGCCTGGAACGCAACGCGCGCCTGCTGGAAACGGTGCTCGACGACTTCAACGTCAAGGGCGAGATCACCGCCGTGCGCACCGGCCCAGTCGTCACCATGTACGAGCTGGAGCCCGCCCCCGGCATCAAAGCCAGCCGCGTGATCGGGCTGGCCGACGACATCGCCCGCAACATGTCGGCGATCTCGGCGCGCGTATCCTCGATCCCCGGCCGCACCGTCATGGGTATCGAATTGCCCAACGCCGACCGCCAGATGGTCTCGTTCAAGGAGATGGTCGCCTCCGAGGCGTTCATGAGCCACAAGGGCATGCTGCCGATCATCCTGGGCAAGGACATCGCGGGCGAGCCCGTGGTCGCCGACCTTGCGACGATGCCTCACCTGCTGGTTGCGGGTACGACAGGATCGGGTAAGTCGGTCGGCCTCAACGCCATCCTGCTCTCGCTGCTCTACCGGCTCACCCCGGCGCAGTGCCGGCTGATCCTGGTCGATCCCAAGGTGCTCGAACTCAAGAGCTACGACGACATCCCGCACCTGCTCTCGCCCGTCGTCACCGAGCCGCCCAAGGCCATCCGCGCGCTCAAGTGGGCGGTAGAGGAAATGGAGCGGCGCTACCGGATGATGAGCGAGATCTCCGTGCGCAACCTCGCCAGCTTCAACGAGAAGGTCCGCACCGCCGCCGCCAAGGGCAAGCCGCTCGGCCGCCGCATCCAGATCGGCTTCGATCCGGACACCGGCGAGGAACTCTATGAGGACCGCCAGCTCGACTATGAGGCACTGCCGCAGATCGTCCTCATCGTCGACGAGCTGGCCGACCTCATGGTCACCGTCGGCAAGGAGATCGAAGTCCTGATCCAGCGCCTCTCGCAGAAGAGCCGCGCGGCGGGCATCCACCTCATCATGGCGACGCAGCGCCCCTCGGTCGACGTCATCACCGGCGTCATCAAGGCCAACCTGCCGACCCGCGTATCCTTCGCCGTCACCAGCCGCATCGACAGCCGCACGATCCTGGGCGAACAGGGCGCCGAGCAGCTGCTGGGCAAGGGCGACATGCTCTACAAGCCCAGCTCGGACCCGATCAAGCGCGTCCACGGCCCCTTCGTCTCGGACGAGGAAGTCGAACTCGTCGCCACCCACTGGCGCGGCCAGGGCAAGCCCGACTACGTCGACGCCGTCACCG
This sequence comes from Novosphingobium sp. GW821-FHT09E05, assembly GCF_059416165.1. Classification (NCBI taxonomy): domain Bacteria; kingdom Pseudomonadati; phylum Pseudomonadota; class Alphaproteobacteria; order Sphingomonadales; family Sphingomonadaceae; genus Novosphingobium; species Novosphingobium sp. GW821-FHT09E05. The sequence continues at coordinate 207,105 of NZ_JBWKOQ010000001.1, read as the reverse complement.
AGGAGCCCGAGGAAGGCAGCTTCGGCTTCGACGACCTCGACGCCACCGCCTCGGACGCGCCCGACGAGCGCAAGTACCGCCAGGTCTGCCACCTCGTGTTCGAGAACCAGAAGGTCTCGGTCTCGTGGCTGCAGCGCCAGATGGGCGTGGGTTACAACACTGCCGCCAAGTGGGTGGAACGCATGGAAAACGACGGCTTTGTCGGCCCGGCCAACCACGTCGGCCGCCGCGACATCTACCGCGACGAGAACGGCAACCCGCTGTGAAGCCGGGCTTTATGGGCGGGGCGGCCCTGGCTCTCTGCGCCCTCGCCGCCGCCCCGGCAGCCGCGCAGACGCTCGCCACCACGGCGGGGAGCTGGGTCAAAATCTTTACGCTCGACGTGGAGCGGACGCTCGGTCGCAGCGTGCGGATCGACACCGCCAGCGTTGGCGCCGGGGGGCTCGGCCGGACCTTCCGGCAGGCCGAGGTCATGAACCGCGCCAGCCGCGCCTATCCGCGCGGTACCACCCGCTTCGCGCAGCGCAGCGTGGATTGCACCGGCGGGCGCGTGGTGACGGCGCAGTGGCAGGTGATCGGCCCGACCGGCGCCGCGCTGGCCGCTTCGACGGGCACAAGCGCGGTCACGCGCGTCCAGTGGGACAGCGAGGACGGCAGGGCCCTGCGCTATGTCTGCACCGGGGTCTTGCCGAGGTAGTTGCTTATTTTTCGTGATCCCCTCGTTCGTGATCCCTCGTTCTCGTCATTCGCTTGTCTCGTCATCCCCGCGAAGGCGGGGACCCATCTGATGAGGCTGCCACACGAAGGGGCGCCCGCTGGGTTCCCGCCTTCGCGGGAATGACGAAATAGGTGGGTAGGAGGTTGGCCGGCGAGGCAACTTGCTCGGACGCCACCCGGACCTAAGGTAGGCCTTGGCCCCGCGCCCACCTCGCTCTAAGAAATGGGCTCTCTCCCGATCGAAAGGCTCTCATGGAAGAACATGCACAGGATTTCCTGCTGCGGGACGGGTTCCTGCTGCTGGGCACCGCGCTCATCTTCGTGCTGCTGTTCCGGCGGCTCGGGCTGGGTGCCACGCTGGGCTTCCTGCTCTCGGGCGCGATCCTGGGGCCTTATGCGCTGGGGCTGATCGGCGATCCCGAGAGCAAGATGGGCATCGCCGAGCTGGGTATCACCCTGCTGCTGTTCATCGTCGGCCTGGAACTCGCGCCACCGCGCCTGTGGCGGATGCGGCACGAGATCTTCGGGCTCGGGCTGCTGCAGGTGGCGCTGTGCGGAGTGGCGGTGACGGGGATCATCTATGTCTTCACCGGCTTCAGCATCGAGGCCTCGCTGGCGCTGGGGCTCCCGCTCGGCCTGTCCTCGACCGCGCAGGTCCTGCCAATGCTGCAGAGCGCCGGGCGCCTCCACACTCCCTTCGGCGAGCGCTCCTTCGCGATCCTGCTCTTCCAGGACCTCTCGATCATCCCGCTCATCACGATCATTGCGGCGATGAACCGCAATCCGGCGCTGCCCGAGGGACCGCCGGGCTGGATCCTCGCGCTGGAGACCGCCGCCGCGATCGCCGGGCTGATCCTCGCGGGCCGCTTCGCGATTCGCCCGCTGTTCCGCCTGATCGGCAACCTGGGCGAGCGCGAGATGTTCGTGTTCGCCGCGCTGTTCACGGTGATCGCCTCGGCCGCGCTGATGCAGGCGCTCGGCCTCTCGACCGCGCTGGGCGCCTTCATCGCCGGCGTCATGCTGGCCGACAGCCCCTACCGCCACGAACTGGAGGCCGACGTCGAGCCGTTCCGCTCGATCCTGCTTGGCCTGTTCTTCATGTCGGTGGGCATGCTGCTCGACCTTTCGGCCATCGCCGAGCGGCCGCTGTTCGTGGTCTCAATGGCACTCGCGCTTATCACCGTGAAGGCCACGATCATCTTCCTGCTCGGCCTCGCCTTCCGCATGGAGTGGCGCAGCGCGCTCGCGCTGGGCCTGCTGTTGAGCCAGGGCGGTGAGTTCGCCTTCGTGCTCTTCGCGCAGGCCAGCGAATCGATGCTGGTCGATGCCGGCGCGACCAGCCTGTTCAGCGCCATCGTCACCCTCTCGATGGTCACCACGCCGTTCCTGATGATGGCCACGCGCCGCATCCGCGAGCGGCCCGCCAGCACCGAGAGTCGCGAGGAACCGCAGGACGACGGCGCCAACGCCCTCGTCGTCGGCTACGGCCGCTTCGGGCAGACGGTGGCGCAGATGCTGATCGCCGCCGACATCGAGGTGACGCTGATCGACACCGACATCGAGATGATCGACGTCGCCGGCGGGTTCGGCGCCAAAGTCTACTTCGGCGACGGCACCCGCATCGACCTGCTGCGCCAGGCCGGCGCGGGGGAGGCCGAGCTGATCGTGTTCTGCATCGACGGCGACCAGCTGACCGAGGCCTTCCTCCACGCCGTCCACGACGCCTTCCCGCGCGCCGATATCCACGCCCGCGTATTCGACCGCCGCGCACTGCTGCGGCTCAAGGATTCGCCGGTCAAGTCGATCACCCGCGAGGTCCGCGAATCGGCGGTGCTGCTGGCGCGCAATGCGCTCGGCGGCCTCGGCGTCTCGCGCGAGGAGATCGCCAAGGCCGAGGACACCTACCGCCTGCGCGACAAGGAGCGGCTCTCGGCCCAATACGAATCCGGCGACCTGCGCACCGCGCGCGACCGCATCATCACCCAGCGCACCCGCGAGCCGCGCGAGGGCGGAGCGATGTGAGGCGCTCCGTCGTCACCGAGAGAGCGGGGACGACGGAGGATTACGCCCCGCCCACGAACGGTGCCGCCACTTCCGGCGGGACTCGCATCAGGCGGCGGGTGGCAATGTCGATCATCGCCCAGGTCGTACGGGCCGAAACGATGACCTTTCCGGCGGCGTTGCGGAAGTCGACCCTGCGATCGAACTTCGCCCCGCTCGGGCCTTCGGGGATGAAGGTCTCGCCGGTCACGCTCTCGCCCTCGCGGATGTTGCCGCGGTAATCGATTTCGTGGCGGGTCACGAGCCAGGCGTATTTTGCCTGGTGTTCCTCCGGGGCGACGGCGGCCCAGTGCGCGCCCGCCATCGCCTCCATCCACTGCACCCAGACCGCGTTGTTAACGTGGCCCATGATGTCGATGTCATGGGCCTGTGCCGTGAAGGTCAGGGTGAAGCGGCCTTCGCTCATCGGGCGCTCACCCCTCGACGCCGAGCTGCCACAGGATGAAGGCGAATTCCTCCGCCGTTTCCTTCAGGCTTTCGAAGCGGCCCGACTTGCCGCCGTGGCCGGCGCCCATGTTGGTCTTGAGGACCAGTTCGTTGTCGTCGGTCTTGAGCTCGCGGAGCTTTGCGACCCACTTGGCGGGCTCCCAGTAGGTCACGCGCGGGTCGTTGAGGCCGGCGGTGACCATCAGCGGCGGATAGGCCTGTGCCTTGACCTGGTCGTATGGGCTGTAGCTCAGGATGAGATCGAAGGCGGCCTTGTCCTCGATCGGATTGCCCCATTCCGGCCACTCGCCCGGCGTCAGCGGCAGCGTTTCGTCGAGCATGGTGTGGAGCACGTCGACGAAGGGAACGTGCGCAACCACCGCGCCGAACAGGTGGGGATCGGAGTTGATGACCGCGCCCATCAACTCGCCGCCGGCCGAGCCGCCCGAGATGCTGATCTTGCCTTCCGAGGTGAAGCCGCGCTCCACCAAGCCCTTCGCGACGTCGACGAAGTCGTTGAAGGTGTTGTTGCGGCGCTCCAGCTTGCCGGCCTTGTACCAAGCGCGGCCCATGTCGTCGCCGCCGCGGATATGCGCGATGGCATAGGCGAAACCGCGGTCGACGAGGCTGAGGCGCGAGGTAGAGAAGCCGGGGTCGATGCTGATGCCGTAGGCGCCGTAGCCGTAGAGGTGCAGCGGCCCTGCGGCATCGAACTTTTCGGCCCTGTCCCGGCGGTACAGGATCGAGACGGGGATCGCGGTCCCGTCGCGGGCGATGATCTCCAGGCGCTCGGTGGCGTAGAGCGAGGCGTCGTAGCCCGAGGGGATTTCCTGGACCTTGAGCGTCTCGAGCGTGCGCGCGGCGACATCGTAGTCGAGCACCGAGGACGGCGCGACCATCGACTCGTAGCTGAGCCGCAGGGTCGTCATGTGCCATTCGGGGTTGTTCGAAAGCCCCGCCGAATAGCTCGCCTCGGGGAAGGTTATCGCCTCCACGCGGGCCGGATCGTCATAGTAACGCACCTGGATCTGGTCGAGCCCTGCGAGGCGGCCCTCGATGACGTAGAAGTCCCGGAACAGGTCTGCGCCCAGCAGGTAGAACGCGTCCGAACCCTCGATCAGCGTGGTCCACTCGCCCGGATTGTCCAGCGAGGCGGTGGCGAGGCGGAAGTTCTCGTGGGTGTCGTTGGTATGGATGTAGAGCACGCCTTCGCGCTCATCGACGTCGTATTCGACGCCCTTGGCACGCGCCTTCACGAGGATTTGCGGCCCCAGCGGATCGTCGGCGGAGACCATGCGGCATTCGCTGGTCTCGTGGTCGCTCGTGCCGATCAGCAGCCACTTCTCGTTCGCCGACAGCGAGGAGCCGACGCGGAAGCCCTCGTCGTCCTCGTGGTAGAGTTCGACGTCGTTTTCCAGCGGCTGGCCCAGCCAGTGCAGGCGGGCATTGTCGGTGCGCCACTGCTCGTTGGCGAGCGAGTAGACGAGGCCGGTGTCGTTCGCGACCCAGATCAGGCCCGAGAGGGTGCCGGGGATTTCGTCGGCCAGCAGTTCGCCGGTTTCCAGGTTCTTGACCCGCGCAGTAAAGCGCTCGGAACCGTTATCGTCGATCGCATAGGCGAGCAGCTTGCCGTTGGCGCTCGTCGAGATCGCGCCGAGGCGGAAGTATTCCTTGCCCTCGGCCAACGCGACTTCATCGAGGATGAGTTCATCGGGGCCGCCTGCGACGGGGCGGCGCCACCACTTCTTGTATTCGGCGCCTTCATCGAAATCGATCCAGTAAAGCCAGTCGCCGTCCTTCTGCGGAACCGAGGCGTCGGCTTCCTTGATGCGGCCGCGCATTTCGGTGAACAGCGCGTCGATCCGGCCCTTGTGCGGGGCCATGCGCGCCTCGAACCAGCCGTTCTCGGCCTGGAGGTGGGCGAGCACTTCCTTGTCGGTCACTTCGGGATAGCCGGCATCGCGCAGCCAGGCGTAGTCGTCGGTCACGGTCACGCCGTGGTGGGTGACGGAATGCGGCTTTTTTGCCGCCAGCGGGGGACCGATGAGGGTCTGGGTGGAATCTGCCATCGGTCCCATCTATGTTCGCTGCATGACACCCGCAAGCCGGATACCCCCTACATGCTGATGAATACCCACGAACCGCGCCTCGAAGCCCTCCGCAAGGAACTGAAGGCGCGGGGCCTCGACGGCTTCGTGATCCCGATCTCGGACGAGCATATGAGCGAGTACGTGGGCGGCTATGCCCAGCGCCTCGAATGGCTGACCGGCTTCGGCGGCTCGGCGGGGACGGCGGTGGTGCTGACCGACCCGGCGCTGGTACCTTCGGCCGCGATGTTCGTGGACGGGCGCTACACGCTGCAGGTGCGCGACCAGGTCGATGGACGTCTCTACGCCTACGAAAGCGTGCCGCAGACCAGCATTGCGGGCTGGCTCGGCAAGCACGCACCGACGGGCGGGAAGATCGGCTACGACGCCTGGCTGCACGGCTCGAAGTGGGCGCAGGGCGTGTCCAAAGCGCTCGGTGCCAAGGGCGGCACCCTCGTCGCGGTGGACGGCAACCCGGTCGATGCGGTGTGGGACGACCAGCCCGCTCCCTCGCCCGCGCCGGCCCTCGTCCACCCCGACGAGTTCACCGGCGAGACCAGCGAGGCCAAGCGCGGCGCCATTTCCGAATGGCTGGAGGCGCAGAATCTCGATGCCACGGTCATCACCGCGCTCGATTCGATCGCCTGGCTGCTCAACATCCGCGGCACCGACGTGGAGCGCACGCCGGTCGCGCTCTCCTACGTCATCGCGCGGGCGGACGGCACCGCCGACCTGTTCATCGCGCCCGAGAAGGTGACCGACGACCTGCGCCGCCACCTCGGCAACGCGGTCAGCATCAAGCCCCGCGACGGTTTCGTCGATGCGCTGCGGAGCCTCGCCGGCAAGCGCGTCGCCGTCGATCCCGAGCGGGCGGTGAGCGCGATCTTCGAGGAACTGCGCAAGGCCCATGCCACCGTGGTCGAGGAGCGTGATCCCACCGTGCTGCCCAAGGCGGTCAAGAACCCGGTCGAGCAGGCCGGCCACCGCGCCGCGCAGGCCCGCGACGGCGCGGCCGTCTCGCGCTTCCTGCACTGGCTCGCGGTCGAGGGCCCCAAGGGCGAGGTCACCGAGATCACCGCCGCCGACAAGCTGCAGGCCTGCCGGCAGGAAGCGGGCGACCTGCGCGACCTGTCGTTCGACACGATCTCGGGCGCTGGCCCCAACGGCGCGATCGTCCACTACCGCGTCTCGGAGGAGACCAACCGTACGCTCGAGCCCGGCTCGGTCTACCTCGTCGATTCGGGCGGGCAGTACCCCGACGGCACCACCGACATCACCCGTACCGTCTGGGTCGGTCCGGGTGAGCCGTGGCCAGAAGTGAAGGACCGCTTCACCCGTGTGCTCAAGGGCCACATCGCGCTCGCCCTCGCGGTCTTCCCACAGGGCACGGCGGGCAGCCAGCTCGACGTGCTGGCGCGCCATGCCCTGTGGCAGGTCGGGCTCGACTACGCGCACGGCACCGGCCACGGCGTCGGCAGCTTCCTCTCGGTCCACGAGGGACCGCAGCGCATCGCCAAGTCGGCCGGCGGCCAGGCCGGCACCGACCAGGCGCTGCTACCGGGCATGTTCCTCTCGAACGAGCCGGGCTACTACAAGACCGGCGAATACGGCATCCGCATCGAGAACCTCGTGCTGGTCGAGCCGCGCGCCATCGAGGGCGCGGAAGGCGAGTTCTACGGCTTCGAGACGCTCACCCACGTTCCGATCGAGCGGCGGTTGGTAGACCTCTCGTTGCTCGGCCCCACCGAACTGGCATGGTGGAATGGCTACCACGCCCGCGTGCTGGAAATCGTCGGCCCGCAGCTCGACGGCCCTGCCAAGGCCTGGCTCGAAGCGCAGTGTGCGCCCCTCTGACCGGGAGTTCCTGACATGACCACGCTGGGCCGCGACCTTCGGACCTTCCCGATCCACCTTGGTCTGGGCGCCCACGCCTCGGCCCAGCCCGCCTTCACCGGCATGGAATGGTACGAGGCCTATGCGGCGCGCACCGTGGCGGACGGCAGCGAAGGTCGCCTCGTCAGCCTGTTCGACTTCACCTCGGACTGGGATTCCTGGGAGATGCACCCTGCCGGCGACGAGGTGGTGGTGTGCATCTCCGGCGAAATGACGCTGATCCAGGAGCGCGCCGACGGCAGCCTCCATTCCGAGCCCCTTCGCGCCGGGGAGTACCTCATCAACCCCGCCGGCACCTGGCACACCGCCAACATCGCCGAGACCGCCACGGCTCTGTTCATCACCGCCGGCGAAGGCACCGAAGGCCGTCCGCGCTAGATCCGGATCACATCTCTGCACAACCATTCATCGGCTTTGCGCGTTCATGAACAGGTCGGTGCAGGTGTGACAATTGGCGACAATAAACGCCTCTCCCGGCATAAATGCGCGACAAGACAGTCATAGAACAGGCTTCAGAGAGCCGCGGGGCATTCCTTCCCCTCCCTGCCCGCCCCGCGGTTCTCATCCTATTCGAACGGATGAGAGAAACGCCATGATGACCAACTTCAAGAAGCTGACGCTCGGTATTTCGGCCGCCGCACTCACCATCGGCGGCGTCGCGTGCGCCCAGGCGCCCGCCAACCCGCCCAAGATGGAACGCCCTAAGATCGACGCCAACGGCGACGGCACCGTGACCCGCGCCGAGGCCCAGGCCGCCGCGACCGCGATGTTCGCCAAGATGGACGTCAACAAGGACGGCAAGCTCGACAAGGCCGACCGCGAACTGGCCCGCCAGCAGATGCAGGACGCCCGTTTCGCGCGTCTCGACACCAACAACGACGGCTCGATCTCCAAGGCCGAGTTCTCCGCCGAGCGCGGCCCGGGAGGCCCCGGTCCCCAGGGCGGTCCCGAAGGCGACGGCCCGCCGCCGCCCCCGGGTGGTCCGCGCGGTGACGGTCCGGGCAAGGCCGGTCCTGGCAAGGACGGCCCGCGCGACGGTCGCGGCCACCACGGCAAGCGGGGCGGCCACGGCTTCGGTCACGGTGGCCCCGGCGGCGGCATGATGTGGATGGCCAAGCAGGCCGACACCAACAACGACGGCGCCATCAGCCAGGCCGAATTCATGGCCGCTGCCACCAAGCGCTTCGATGCCGAGGACACCAACAAGGATGGCAAGGTGACCAAGGAAGAACGCCAGGCTGCCCGCGAGGCGAAGAAGGCCGAATGGCAGCAGAAGCGGGCCGACAAGAAGGCTGACAACAAGGCCGCAAACTGACAGGACGGCGCGGTTAGTACAAGGATTGCCGATGAACGACACCGCGCCCTCCAAACTGCTTCTCGTCGATGACGAGGCGGCGCTGCGCGAACCCCTGGGCGAATATCTCTCGCGGCAGGGGTTCGCCGTCGTCGAGTGTTCGAGCGCGGCCGAGGCCCGTTCGCGCCTGCGCGATGCCTCCTGTGAGGGGCGCTTCGATCTCGTTCTCCTCGACATCATGATGCCGGGCGAGGACGGGCTTTCGCTCTGCCGCCACCTTATCGAGACGCAGGATGTCCCGGTGATCTTCCTTACCGCGCGCGGCGAGGCGACCGACCGCATCGTCGGGCTGGAGATCGGCGCCGACGACTATGTGGTGAAGCCCTTCGAGCCGCGCGAACTGGTCGCCCGCATCCGCAGCGTCCTGCGCCGCGCCTCGCGCAGCGCCGTCGTGAACGACGCGGAGAACGAGGCCTTCGAATTCGAGGGCTGGCGCCTCGACCCGCTCAAGCGCCGCCTGATCGATGCCGAAGGCGCCATCGTCGCGATCTCCTCGGTCGAGTTCCGGCTGCTCATGGCGTTTCTCGAACATCCCCGGCAGGTGCTCAACCGCGACCGCCTGCTCGACATGGTGCAGGGCCGCGAGGCGCACCTGTTCGACCGCGCGGTGGACAACCAGGTCAGCCGCCTGCGCCGCAAGGTCGAGGTCGACAGCCGCAACCCGCAGCTGATCCAGACCGTCTGGGGCGGCGGCTACATGCTCGCCACCGACGTGCGCCGCGTGACGCTGCACGACTGATGCCTTTTCCCCGCCCGAAAAGCCTGATGGGCCAGATGCTGATGGCCGTGGCGGCAGCGCTGCTGCTCGTCCAGGGCATCGGCGCGATTCTCGTCTACCGCGCCCAGCGCGAGAGCCTCGAAGTCGGCATGGTCAACGCCGCCGCCTTCCGCCTCGTCGCCGAGACGCGCGGGTTCGGCGGCTTCGACCGCATGAGACGCGGCGACCGGGGCGACCGCGGCCCCTTCGGCGGCCCCCAGCCGCGCGGATTCCCGGTCGAGTTCGGCACCACCTCGCCGGTCGGGGCGGACGAGACGCGCGACACCCGCGCGCAAGTCCGCCTTGCCCGCATCCTCGAGGACCAGGAATTCCCCGCAACCGACATCGCCGTCGTCCACCGCACCGTGAAAAGCGATCCCGTCGCCAGCAGCACTGTCCGGAAGCGCGCTGCCAGGCGTCGGATGGATGACGGCAAGCTGGCCGACATGATGGACGACAACCTGCTCGTGGTCGCCGTGCGCCAGCCCGCCAAGGATACCTGGCTGATTGCGCGGGTGCGCAGCCCGCGCGCCATGAACGTGCTGCTCCAGCCGCTGCTGGTCCAGACGCTCATCATCTACCTGGTGCTGGTGGGCGCGGTGGCGCTGATCCTGCGGCGGATCACCCGGCCGCTGGCGGCGCTGACCCGCCGGGTCGAGCAGTTCGCCGTCGCCCCCGGCTCGGCCGGGCAGCTGGAGCCCAGCGGCCCCGAGGACATGCAGCGCCTGATCGTGGCGCACAACGCCATGGAAGCGCGCATCGTCGCCATGCTGGATGAAAAGGACGTGATGCTCGGTGCCATCGGCCACGATCTCAAGACCCCGCTTTCCGCCCTGCGCGTCCGCATCGAATCGGTCGAGAACGACGTCGAGCGCGGGCGCATGGCGAGCACCATCGAGGACATCGTGCGCACCCTAGACGACATCCTCTCGCTGGCCCGCGTCGGCCGTCCGAGCGATCCGCGCGAGCGGACCGAACTGTCGGCGCTGGTCGCCTCGGTGGTCGAGGAATACGAGGACATGGGCGACCCGGTCGAACTGGGAGACACCCAGCGGATCGTCCTCGAATTGCGCTCCACCTGGCTGCGGCGCGCGCTGCGCAACCTCATCGGCAACGCCCTGCGCTACGGTCAGCGCGCCCGCGTCACCCTGGTGCGCGAGGGCAACCGCGCGGTGATCCTGATCGAGGACGACGGCCCGGGCATCCCGGCCGAAACGATCGAGGATATGATGAACCCCTTCGTGCGCGGCGACCCCTCGCGCAACTCGACCACCGGCGGTGCCGGGCTCGGCCTCGCGCTGGCCCGCGCCATCGCCGACCAGCACGGCGGCGCGCTGGTCCTCGCGAACCGGCTGTCGGCAACGGGGACCGTCGAGGGGCTGACGGCGCGGCTGGAAATCCCGATCGGCTGACCCGAGAACACTCGCTGACGGATTTACTCCGCCTTACCGCATTGCCGCGAACTCGGCGTCGATTTGCGGGCCCATCATGTCATCGAGCAGGCCGCAGTTGCGCACCCGCTCGCTCGCGCGCGCCAGTTCCAGCGCACCGGAGGTAGCAGCCAGCCTGGCGCCGAACTCGCGCTCGATACGCGCACTCCAGGCCACCGAGCAGAACCGCCCGAGCATCTGCGGCAGGCGGCGGGCGAAGGACGGACCGTTACTCCCCGCCAGAAGCGTGCCCGACTGCGCCAGTGCCCAGGCATAGCCGTATTCGCGCGTCGAGCTGCGCGACATGACGCCATCGAGGAAATCGCGCTTCTCACCGTCCCGCAGGCGCGGATCGTCGAGCGCGAGGAGCCAGGCGGCGACTGCGGGATCGCCGAAGCGCGCGGCGGCTCCCAGCGCGGCGGGACGGAACACCGGGTCTTCCGAGGACAGCGCCTGATCGACCAGCCGGTGGACCGCATCCGCGTCCTGCCCGAACAGGTGGATGTCGAGTGCGTGGTCGAACCACGCCGGGTCCAGCGCCGTCTTGTCCCCGGCGAGATAGGCCGCCACGGCGTCCTGGAGCTTGCGGCGGATGTCCTTGCCGCTCTCGGTGCCGACCAGCGCATTGACCACCTGCACCCGCCGCTGCGCCCGCGCCGAGGCCTCGTGCGCGTAGATGCCGGCATGCGGGTCGAAACCGTATGTCTTGAGCAGCGGCAGGTAGAGCTTCTCGCGCAGCAGGCGGAAGCCGCGCCGGCCCTGGGCGCCGACGATGTTCTCGCGCACCAGGCGGCTGAGCGCCTTGTCGGGCGCGTCGGCAGCGTGCGGGTCGGCATGATGGATCAGCTTCTTGGCGAGCCGCGCCATCTCGCCGATGGTGCCACGCCCGCCCCGGATCGAGGCCCAGAGCGAATCGACCAGCGCCAGCGCCTCGCCGCCCGGCAGGGTGTCGGCGCTGGCGATGAGGTCCTGCCAGTGCTTCGCGGTCAGTTCGAAGCGGTAGTAGCCGGTACCGCCGGCATTGGGAAATATCGGCCCCTGCCCTGCCATCGTAAAGCTCTGGGTGCGCTGGTCCATGATGAAGCACTGGCGGTTGGCGCCGCGCCGCAGGCACAGCGGGATCGTCCAGAAGGACTCGGGCGGTGCCACCCCCGCCGTGGTGTAGCGCAGCTGCGTCACCGCCACCCGGTCGCCGCTCTGCTTCATCGCCAGAAGCGGCACGCCCTGCTGCTCGACGAAGCTGCGCATCGCGGGGACCAGCTCGGGATTGCCGGCGACTTCGGCCAGCGCGGCGAAGAAGTCCTCGCTCGTGGCGCTGCCGAAACGGTGCGCGGCGATGTAGCGGCGCACGCCCTCACGGAACGTGTCGTCGCCCAGCCACCCCGCGATCATGCCGACGACGTGGCCGCCCTTGCCGTAAGTGATCGCATCGAAGGCCGAATCGATGTCGTTGCTGCGCGCTATCGCCTGGCGGATCGGCCGCCCGGCGAGCAGGGCATCGGTTTCCATCGCCTCGTAGCCGGTGCCCAGCGCGTCCCCCATGATGCCCAGGTCCGGGCGCCACTGGTCGCCGATGCGGTAACCTATCCAGTTGGCGAAACTCTCGTTGAGCCAGAGGTCGTCCCACCATGCGGGCGTCACGAGATCGCCGAACCACTGGTGGCCGATCTCGTGCGCGACGACCATGCCGAAGCTGCGCTGCTGCAGCACGGGGGCCCGCGCGTCCATCACCAGGAGATCGTCGCGGTAGAGGCTGGCGCCGGCATTCTCCATCGCGCCGGGCAGGATCGGTGTGGTCACCTGGTCGAGTTTCGGGAAAGGGAATGCCTCGCCGAAATAGTCCTCGGTCAGAGCGACGATCCGCTGCGACCCGCGCAGCGCGAAGGCAAGTTCGCCGGCATTCGGGGAGGTCGAGGCGATCCGCACCGGCAGCGGCGCGCTGCGCGCCGCGTTCGGGACCGCGTCTCCGGCAAGCGTCGCGAAAGGCCCGACCATCATCGCCACGAGGTAGGTCGGCAGCGGGGCGGTGGCGGCGAAACGGTGGACGGCCAAGCCGTTCTCGATCGCCGCCGACCCGGTTTCCGGCGCATTGCCAATTGCCGTCAGGCCGGGCGGCGTGCGCAGCGTCAGCGCGAAGGGCGTCTTGAAGCCCGGCTGGTCGAAACAGGGAAACGCGGCACGCGCATTGATCGGCTGGAAATGCGTCCAGCCGTACCACGCGCCTTCGACCTCCAGCCGGAACAGGCCCGCGGGGCCGTCGGCGAAGGCGGCGTCGTAGTCGAACGCCAGCGTCACCGGGCCTGCGGGGAGGTCTTGCGCGAAGGTCACGCGGGCAACGCCGCCGGGATCGACCTCGCGCCATTGGCCGGCAAACGTGCGCCCGCCAGCGGTGGCCACCACGCGCGAGACCGCGAGCCCGCGACCGTGCAGGTCGATGGTCGAGGCCCGCGAGGCGAGCGTCACGTCGATCTCGACATGGCCCGAGAAGCGCGGTTTCGCGGGGTCGACGGTTAGGTCGAGCCGGTAGGCGGCGGGTTTCACAGCCTCGCCCAGCCGGCCAAGCGGGACGCCCTCGGCAGCGGGGGTGACGACGATCGCCTCCCGCGCATGGGCCGGGGCTACGAGGAAGGCGGCGGACAGCACGACCGGAAACAGCCCACCTAGACTACCCAGCCATCTCCCGTTCGTGTCGAGCGAAGTCGAGACACGCTGGCGACGGGCTGGCGGGTCTCGACTTCGCTCGAAACGAACGAAACTCAGTGCCTTGCCATAATCATCGGCCCCGCCCGTCAGCGCATCAGCCCCCCGATGAGGTTGCGCGCGAAGCGGCCGAGGCCGGGAAAGCCGATCGCCCGGCCCAAGGCGTCCCCCACGGTCCCGGCGGCGGCGCTGGCGGCCGAGGCCTGGGGGTTGGCGCGGCTCTTCTTGCCCTGCATCGTCTGCGCGAGGATCGATCCGGCGCTCCCGGCGGCGGCCCCGGCAGCGGCACGCGCGACCTTGCCGCCGAGCCCGTCCCACAGGCCGGGGCTGCGGCGCTCCTGCCTGCGGACGACCTCCTCGCCCTGTTCCTCGACCTGCTGCGCCGTGGCGGCAGCGTCGGCGGCCTTGGCGGCGAGCACTTCCTCGGCGCTCTCGCGGTCGACACGGGTATCGTACTTGCCCTCGACCGGGCTGATCGACTGGACGATGGCGCGCTCCTTCGCCGTCACCGGGCCGAGCCGCGAGCGCGGCGGCGCCACCATCGTGCGCTGGACGACGCTGGGCGAGCCGTCGTCGTTGAGGGTAGAAACCAGCGCCTCACCCACCTTCAGCTCGGTGATCGCGGCCTCCACGTCGAGGTCCGGGTTGATGCGGAAGGTCTCGGCCGCCGCCTTGATCGCCCGCTTGTCGCGCGGGGTGAAGGCGCGCAGGGCGTGCTGGACGCGGTTGCCGAGCTGGCCGGCGATCTTCTCGGGAATGTCGATCGGGTTCTGGGTGACGAAGTAGACGCCCACGCCCTTCGAGCGGACTAGCCGCACCACCTGCTCGACCTTGTCCTGCAGCGCCCCCGGCGCATCGTCGAACAGCAGGTGCGCCTCGTCGAAGAAGAACACGAGGCAGGGCTTGTCGGGGTCGCCTACCTCGGGCAGCGCCTCGAACAGCTCGGACAGCAGCCACAGCAGGAAGGTCGCGTAGAGCTTGGGGCTGCGCATCAGCTTGTCGGCGGCGAGCACGTTGATGTAGCCGCGGCCCTGCTCGTCGCACCTGATGAAGTCCGCGATCTCCAGCGCCGGTTCGCCGAAGAACTGCGCCGCGCCCTGGCTGTCGAGCGCGAGGAGCTGGCGCTGGATGGTGCCGACGCTGGCCTTGGTGACGTTGCCGTACTTTGTCGAAAGCTCCGAAGCGTGCTCGGCGGTATAGGCGAGCATCGCCTGCAGGTCGTCGAGGTCGAGCAACAGCAGGCCCTGGTCGTCGGCGAAGCGGAAGACGACGTTGAGCACGCCTTCCTGCGTGTCGTTGAGGTCCATCAGCCGCGCCAGCAGCAGCGGGCCCATCTCGGAGATGGTGGTGCGCACCGGGTGGCCCTGCTCGCCGTAGATGTCCCAGAATACCGCGGGATTGTCGGAATAGGCGTAGTCGGTGATGCCCAGTTCCTTGGCGCGCGCTTCGAGGATCGCGGCGTTCTTGAACTGCGGGCTGCCGGACATGGCGATGCCCGAGAGATCGCCCTTCACGTCGGCGAGGAACACCGGCACCCCGGCGGCCGAGAATTGCTCGGCGATCGTCTGGAGCGTGACCGTCTTGCCGGTCCCGGTGGCGCCCGCGATCAACCCGTGCCGGTTGGCCCGCCCGAGGCGCAGAACCTGCCGCTCGCCATTGGCGCCCAGTCCCAGAAAGATCTCGCTCAAGTCCGCGTCTCCAAGCCTGTCCCGTTGCACCCAAGGGTGTAGCGCGATCGGCCTTGATGGCAACATGTCGTCCGTCGTCCCGGACCTAATCCGGGACCGCTGGCCCGGCAGCGCCTAAGTCTCGGCAAAAGCGGTCTATCTTATCGCCACCCCGTTGCCCCCGCGGAGGCGGGCCCCGCTTCTGTTGCGCCGCGCCCGAAAGACCAAGCGGGGTCCCCGCCTGCGCGGGGACAACGAGGAGTTTGATCCGACGGGCCATCGCCGCACAAACGACTTTTGCCACCGGCCCGCGCTGCGGCTAAAGGCCGCGCAGCCATGCCAGAACCCTTCGTCCTCCTCGATGACGCCCGCGCCGAGAGTGCCGCCGATGCCCGGCTCTACCGCGCGCCGGTCGAAACCGTCGTGGCGATGCGGGGCGGCGAGGTCGAGGCCGCCCTCAGCCGCATCGAAGCGCTGTCGGCCGAGGGCCTGCACGTGGCGGGCTATCTCGCCTACGAGGCCGGCCTCGCCCTCGAACCCCGCCTCGCCCACCTCCTCGCCGAGCGCACCGGTGCTGCGGGCCCGCTCGTCTGGTTCGGCGCCTTCGAAACCTGCGAGACGATCCCCGGCGCCGAGGTCGCCCGCTGGCTGGCCGACAATGCCAGCTCCGACACACCGGCGATCGGCCCGCTCGAACCGCAGGTCGATTTCGCCACCTACCAGCGCGCCTTCGACACCCTCCACGCGGCGATCGAGGCGGGCGACATCTACCAGGCCAACCTCACCTTCCCGCTCGCCGGACCCTGGCGCGGCGATCCGTTGGCGCTCTACGCCGCGCTGCGCCCGCGCGCGGCGGCGGGGCATGGCGGCGTGGTCCACGACGGCGCGCACTGGCACCTGAGCTTCTCGCCCGAACTGTTCTTCGAAGCCGAGGGCGATGCCGTCCGCGTCCGGCCGATGAAAGGCACCCGCCCTCGCGGTCGCGGCCCGGAGGAAGACGCCCGGCTGCGCGCCGACCTCGCCGCCAGCCCCAAGGACCGCGCCGAGAACCTCATGATCCTCGACCTCATGCGCAACGACCTCTCGCGCGTGGCCCAGGCTGGGAGCGTGCGGGCCGAGGCTCCCTTCGCGGTCGAGAGCTATCCCACCGTCCACCAGATGGTCTCCACCGTCGAGGCCCGCCTTACCCCCGGCACCAGCGCGTTCGACGTGCTGCGCGCGCTGTTCCCCTGCGGCTCGATCACCGGCGCGCCCAAGATCCGGGCGATGGAACTGATCGCCGCCGTGGAGAACTGGCCGCGCGGCCCTTATTGCGGGGCGATCGGCATGATCGAACCCTCTGGCGACGGCGCGTTCAATGTGGCAATCCGCACCCTTCGCCTGGTCTCCAATCGCAACGGGGGTGGCGAAAACGGCGGACGTGCGATCCTCGGGGTGGGATCGGCGATCGTCGCGGATTCTCAAGCGCTTCCCGAGTGGCGGGAATGCCTGGTCAAAGGGGGTTTCGTGCGGGATTCGGAAGCACGAGTGACGGATGGGGCTACCTCGCCGGCCAGCTTCGACCTGATCGAGACGATGCGGTTCACGCCCGAGGAGGGCATCGGCCTCCTCGAATTCCATCTCGAACGGATCGGCGCAAGCGCATCGCAGCTGGGCTTCGGGTTCGACCGCCACGCCGTGCGCAACGCCATCCAGGCGCTCTGCTTCGACGCCGATGCGCCATCCAAGCTGCGCCTCGTGGTCGGCCGCACCGGCGCCTTCGCGCTCGAACTCGCCGCGCTGCCGCCCGTGCTGGCCCAGCCCGCGACCGTCGCGGTGCTGCGCCTGCCGGTCGATGGGAGCGACTGGCGCCTGCGCCACAAGACCAGCGACCGCGGCTTCTACGACAAGGGCCTCGCGCTGGCCAAAAGCGCCGGCGCCGACGAGGCCCTGCTGCTGCGCGACGACGGGCTTGTCACCGAGGGCTGCTTCACCAACCTGTTCGTCGAGCGCGCCGGCCAGTTGCTGACCCCGCCCGCCAGCCTCGGCCTGCTGCCCGGCGTGCTGCGCCGCTCGCTGCTGGAATCCGGCCGCGCGGTGGAAGCGGAGCTGACACTGGAGGATCTGGCGGACGGATTCCTCATCGGCAACGCCCTGCGGGGCCTGATCCCGGCACGGCTGCTGACGTAACCGTTGTCCCCGCGAAGGCGGGGACCGCTGGCAAGGCAGCGCCCAGGCCCAGACAAGACGCCGCGCCGCAGCGGCCCATGGCGAACTATCGCCTCAAGAGTATCCAGCGGTCCCGGATCCAGTGCGGGACGACGAATTGGCAAACCCCGTTTCAAATCCTGCCGATCCTGCGCTAGAGCCACCCGCCATGCACATCTCCACCGCTCTCTCCCGCATCGCCCCGTCGCAGACCAGCGCGATGACCGACCGCGCCACGCAGCTGCGCGAGGCCGGGCGCGACGTGATCTCGCTCTCGGTGGGCGAGCCCGACTTCGCCACCCCGCCGCACGTCGTCGAAGCCGCCAAGGCCGCGCTCGACCGGGGGGATACCAAATATACCCCGGTCGGCGGCACCTCGCGGCTCAAGCAGGCCGCCGCGCTGCACTTCGCGCGCGACCTCGGGATCGAGGTGCCCACCTCTCAGGTCACCGTCTGCGCCGGCGGCAAGCAGGCGATCTTCCATGCCCTGCTCGCCACGATCGGTGAGGGCGACGAGGTGATCGTCCCCGCCCCGTGGTGGGTCAGCTACCCCGAGATCGTGCGTTTCGCCGGCGGCAAGGTGGTCCCGCTGCACACCCACGCCCACCACAACTTCCGCTTCACCCCCGCCGACCTCGAGGCGCAGATCGGCCCGCGCACGCTCTGGCTACTGCTCAACAGCCCGGGCAACCCGACCGGCGCCTGCCTGCCCGCCGAGACGCTGCTCGGCATCGGTGAAGTCCTGCGCCACCACCCGCGCGTCATGGTGCTCTCGGACGACATCTACGCGCCGATCAATTATACCGGCGGCGCCCACGCGACGCTCGCGAACCTGTGCCCAGACCTTGCCGACCGCATCCTGACGATCTCGGGCGTCTCCAAGAGCCACGCGATGACCGGCTTCCGGATCGGCGTCGCCGCCGGGCCGGAGTGGCTCATCAAGGCGATGGAACGGCTGCAGTCGCACTCTTCGGGCAACCCCTGCTCGGTCAGCCAGGCCGCCGCTGTCGTCGCGTTCGAGGGACCGCAGGACTTCCTCGGTCAGTGGTGCGAGCGCTTCCGAACCCGTCGCGACCTCGTGGTTTCAGCCATCAACGCGATTCCCGGTCTCTCCACCCCCGTGCCCGACGGCGCGTTCTACTGCATGGTCGATGCCGCCCCGCTGATGGAGCGCTTCGGCGACGACGCCGCGCTCGCGCTCCACCTGCTCGACCACGGCGTCGCCATCGTCCCCGCCTCGGCCTTCGGCCACCGCGACGGCTTCCGCATCAGCTTCGCGGCAGACGAGGCGAAACTGGTCGAGGCGTGCCGCCGGATCGCGGCGGCAGTCGCGTAAAACCGTCGTCCCCGCGAAGGCGGGAACCGCTGGGTACTCTTTAGGCGCAGACTTACGGCGACGCAGCGCCTAAAGCACTGCCAGCGGTCCTCGGTCGAGCCGGGGACGACGAACTTGGAAAAACGAATACCATGGAACTGGAAATCCTCTTCGAGGACGGCGAAGCGCTCGTCATCGACAAGCCCGCCGGTCTCCCGCTCGACCGCCCGCGCGCCGGAGGCCCGAGCATCGAGGACCGGCTCGACGAACTGAAGCTGGGCTTCCAGCGCGAGCCCTTCCCGGTCCACCGCCTAGACCGCGACACCTCGGGCTGCCTGCTGCTGGCACGCAATCCCAAGTCTCTCAAGCGCTTCTCCGCCGCCTTCGAGGAGCGCACGGTCGCCAAGATTTACCTCGGCGTAGTGGCGGGCGAGGTCGAGGGCGAGAACGGCACCATCGAACTGGCGCTGTCCAAGGTCAGCACCGTGAAGGACGGCTGGCGGATGATCCCGGCGCGCAAGGGCAAGCCCTCGGTGACGCACTGGCGCAAGCTCGAGGTCGTCGGCGGCATGACCCTCGTTGAGTTCCGTCCCGAGACCGGCCGCACCCACCAGATCCGCGTCCACGCCGCCTCGGGCCTCGGCCTACCGCTGCTGGGCGATCCGGTCTACGGCACGGCAGAAGGCGCCCGCCGCACAATGCTCCACGCCGCCGGCCTCACTGTCCCGCGCGGCGAAAAGGCGCCGATCGTCGCCGTGAGCCCGATGCCGGCGGACTTCCGCGCGCTGGGCTTCACCACGCCCGACGCGCTGCAGGACAGCGCGGAAGAGCTGCCCGAAGCGACCGATGAATGAGATAGTCGAACGCGCGCAGGCGTTGGCGACCGAGACCTTCCTGGCCTCCACCGGCCCCGGCGGGCAGAACGTCAACAAGGTGGCGAGCGCCTGCCAGCTGCGGCTGGACTGCTATGCCCTGCGCCTCAGCCCCGAGGTCTTCGCGCGGCTAAAGGAACTGGCGGGCAGCCGCATGACCCTGCGCGGCGAACTGGTGATCAGCGCCCGCCGCTTCCGCACCCAGGAGGCCAACCGCGCCGATGCCCGCGAACGCATGGCCCAACTGCTCGAACAGGCCCAGAAATTCCCCGAAAAGCGCGCCAAGAGCCGCCTCAACCGCGTCGGCAAGGAACAGCGCATCAAGGGCAAGAAACTGCGCGGCAACGTCAAGGCCGGCCGCGGCAAGGTCAGTTTCGACTGAAGCTTTTTCGCCGGCCTTTCCGTCAGCGCTTTGCCGGCACCTGCGAGGGTTGCAGCGCCTGCGCCGGAGGACGGCGCTCGTCGAGCATGGCGGCGGCCTCGTCCAGTGCGCGGGCCTCGCCCATGGTGACGCCGCCGGGGCCGGGCGCAGTGTCGGGCTTGGAGCAGGCGCTCGCGGCGAGAACCATGCAGAACGGGATCAGGCGGGCCGGTTTCATGCCTGTTCCATAGCGCGCCGCGGCGCGCGGCGGAAGCATCAGGCTTCGATCACGCGCGTGTGCGGGTGGTGCTTGTCGAGATGCCTGCGGATGATCTTCAGGTTGCGGCTGTTCGAGCGGAACACGAAGTCGAACAGATCGCCAGCCACCGGAATCGCCCCGACCAGCGTGTCGAAGCCGACATTGGCGGTCATGCGCGTCAGCTGCCACTTCGACATCCCGAGGTTGCGCGCTTCCCAGACGAGGTACAGGCCCATCGCCGCCGAGACCAGGTCGCCCGCCACCGGCACCAGCCCGACGATGGCATCGAGCCCGACCTGACGGTTGATGCCGGGCACCGTGATGGCGCGCTCCAGCACACGCTCCAGCCCCTCGACGCGCCGGCGTATGGATGCCGGATCGTTGCCGAGTGGGAGGTCGATATCCATGCGGCGGGCGGTGCGGGCCTGCGTGCTGCCTGATCCTGTGACCAAATGCCTGACCTCTCGTCGAACGCGGCCGAGCGCCGCTCCGCTCTATTTGGGGAGCCAGGACAGCGGCATCAAGGGATGCCAGCCCCAGGCATTGGTGGCGAAGCCATCGACGCTGCCGCGCACCAGCGACCAGCGGATGGGGGTGCCGAAGGGGATGAAGACGTTGGCGGAAGTCAGCTCCGTCTCGCCCTGAGCCAGCAGCGCCGCCCGTTCCGCGGGGGTTGCGGCCTGCGCGGCCTCGGCGACGCGGGCGTCGGCCTCGGGCGAGCAGAGCCCCCTGCCGCCCTGGCAGGAAAGACGGTTTAGGAACCATGTAGCGCGCGGATAGCGCGCCACGTCGTCGACCAGCGCGAGGTCCGCGCCCTCCGCTTCGGAGACGCGCTCCAGCCCCACGCCGATCGCGGCGAAGTCGGTCACGAGGCGGCCGAACAGCAGCTTCGATCCTCCGCCCTCGGGCAGCCAGACACTCAGGCGCACGAGGCCGGAGGCGGGCAGCGCCCCTTCCCCTTTCGCCCGTGCCAGCCAGCCGCGCACCCGCGCGGCGCCCTGCGCGCGGCGGTCTTCGAGCGACAGCTCGCCCCAGCGCTCGCCGGTGGTGCCGAGATCGCCGTCGAGACTGGGGCTGACGATCCGCGTCGTCGGCGACCAGCCGCCGACGCCGAACGGCGCGATCAGCCCGGGACGGTCGATTGCCATGGCCAGCGCCTCGCGGTTGGCGGGATCGGCGAGGAAGCCCTTGTCGGTCAGCACCTGCAGCCCGAACAGGCCGACCACCGGGTCGAGCTGGATGGTGCCGCGCAGGATGCCCACCGAGCGCGTCAGCATGAAGTCCTGGATCCGCCCGCCAAGCACGAGGTCGACCTCGCCCGCATTGAATGCCTCGATAGCGGCCGGGCCCGGCAGGGCGTGGAGCTGGACACGGCGGGTCCGCTCGGCCCAGTTCTCGATCGCCGGCAGGCCGAGGCGCGAGGGCTCGATCGGGGTGAGCGCGGCGATGTCGCCCTGCCGCGATAGGGTCATCGGTCCGGCGCCCTTGCCCTTGTGGTCGAGGCCCAGTTCGGGCTGGGCGAGCAGCTGCAGCAGGTAGGGCATCGGCCGCTTGAGCCGGATTTCGATGACGCGCCCGGCCATCGCGCGCACGTCGTCGATCGCGTCGAGATCGCGCGCCAGCGGCGTGTCGCCGAGCGCCTTCAGCGCCGCGCGGATCGCCCGCCGCGCCGAATCGGCAGTGAGCGCCTCGCCGCCGGGCCAGTTCCCTTCGCGCAGGCGGAAGATGTAGCTCTGCCCGTCGTCGGTGACGATCCAGCGATCTGCGAGCGCGGGGATTACCCGGCCGGCCTCGTCGAAGGCGACCAGGCCCTCGGCGGTCGCGGCGCGCAGCAGCTGCTCGGCGGGAGCGGGGCGGCTGTCTTCGTCGGGCCGCCGCGAGGGCCCGTCCACCACGGCCACGTCGAGCGCGGAATTGTCGTAGGCGCTGCACGAGGCGAGCGACAGCGCAGCCAAAACGGCCAGGACCCGACGTTCAGCAGGCTTGGGGCGCTGGAAGAGCATGAAGGACCGACTAGTCCATTTGGCGCGCGCCGCAAATGCGCGAGGGTGGAAAAACGGCGGTCGCGACGGTTTCCGCAGCGACGTCAGATCTTGCGCAGGACGGTATCGCTGGGCACGCGGGCCTGGGCGCTGCGGATGAATTCCGGCGTCGGGTCCGCGACCCGGCCCACCGGCTCACGCGCGAGGCGAGGATCGATATCCTCTCGGAAGGCGACGCCGAAGCGGCTGTCCTGCACCCAGGCGACCGAGCCATCGACCCAGCCGACATTGCGGATGTTCACCTGCACCACGGTGCCGCGCACCACGCGCACGGAGCCTTCGCCCATCATTCCGCCGGCAGAGAGGTTGCGTACCTTGATGCGGAAATCGCCGTCCAGGCCATCGACGCGCAAGTCAGCCATGAGGAACAGGCTGTCGCGCGCGATCTGCCGATTTTCACCTTCGTTCATGCGCTCCGTCCGGCATTCGACCTGCACGCTCCGTTCGGTCGGGCCATGGAGAGCGGGCCCGCGCAGGATAACGCGCCTCAGCCTCCATGCCTAGCGGCCAATGGCAAACAAAGGCTTAATAGCCCGGTCCCGGTTCCCCCGGCGACCGGGCCATCACCCGATCTCAGTCGTCGCGCGAGACCTTTTCGCGGCGCTCGTGGGCTTCCTGCGCCTCGACCGTCATCGTCGCGATGGGGCGGGCTTCCAGACGGCCCAGGCCGATCGGGTCGCCGGTGACCTCGCAGTAGCCGTATTCGCCTTCCTCGATCCGGCGCAGTGCCGAATCGATCTTGGCGATCAGCTTGCGCTGACGGTCGCGGGTGCGCAGTTCGATACCCCAGTCGGTCTCGCTCGAGGCGCGGTCGTTGAGGTCCGCGTCGCGGATCGGGCCGTCCTGCAACTGCTGCAGCGTACCTGCCGAAGCATCGAGGATCGACCTTTTCCAGGCCATGAGCAGCTTACGGAAATAATCCTGCTGCCCTTCGTTCATGTAGGATTCGTCGGCAGAAGGAAGATAGGCGCCGCCAATCGCACGCTTCGCTTTTGCCAGGACATCGATTTCGTCAGCAAGGGCCGTTGCCATCCAGAGAAACTCCGCAAGTGTCTCCATCGGATCGCCAACGCCCTGCGGCCCCGGATTTTTTCCGGTAACCCAACAACGATCCGCGGTTCGAGCGGCCTATAGTTGCGCATGAATCCGGGCACAAGCGGATATGATCGATCGTCCACAAAAATCTTAACGAAATGCCGGGGCGGTACAGGTGCCGCCTGCGTAACGGAGAGACGCGCAGCCAGCGTTAACTATATGTTCGGGCGAATCATCGAAATTCCGATCATCGATTGCAAAGGAATGCGTCGATCGAACCTGATGGAACTGACGATGGAAGCTGTCTGGATTAAGCATACCGATGCGGCCGCCGCCGCCGTGCTCGATTTCGCCGCCGGTGACATGGTGGTGGCCGGAGCGCTCGCCGATGCCGCCGCGGGCGACCGCGATGCCTACTTCGACCTCGGCGTCGCTTTCTCGACCGGCAGCCACGGCGTCGACTGCGACCTCGTCGAAGCCCACAAGTGGTTCAACCTCGCCGCTGTCGCCGGCCACGAGGAAGCCGCCACCTGCCGCGCCGAAGTGTCCGACGACATGACCGCCCGCGAGATCGCCGAAGCCCAGCGCCGCGCGCGCCAGTGGCTGGCGGGTTCGATGCGCAAGGCGGCGTGAATCCTAGCTTTTCCTGAACGGCGTCCGTCCGCCGAGCGACAGCTGGTCCTGCGCTATCCCGGCCCGCTCCATCGCGAGGTAGTCGGCGATAGCGGCGCGAAGCGATTCGTGGACGATGTAGTGCGCCGAAACCGTGCGCACCGGCTCGTATCCCCGCGCCAGCTTGTGGCCGCCCTGCGCCCCCGCCTCGACCCGCTTGAGGCCGAGCGCGATCGCGGCGTCGATCGCCTGGTAGTAGCACAGCTCGAAATGCAGGAACGGCTTGTCGACATTAGCGCCCCAGTAGCGCCCATATAGCGCGTCCTCGCCGATGAAGTTGAGCGCGCCGGCCATGGCCTCGCCGTGCTCGTCGAAGGCGAGCACCATGAGGATGCTGTCCGCCATCGTCGCGCCGAGCAGGCTGAACGCCTCGCGCGTGAGGTAGGGGCGGCCCCATTTGCGCGCGCCGGTGTCCTGGTAGAAATCCCAGAACGCATCCCAGTGCGCCTCCGTGATCTCCGCGCCGGTAAGCGCGCGGATCTCCACGCCTTCCTGCGCCTTCGCGCGCTCCTTGCGCAGGTCCTTGCGCTTGCGCGACGAGAGCGCGGCGAGGAAATCCTCGAAGCTGGCGTAGCCCCGGTTCTCCCAGTGGAACTGGATATCCTCGCGCAGCAGCCAGCCCGCCGCCTCGAACACCGCCACCTGATCGGGCTCGATGAACGTCGCGTGGGCCGAGGAGAAGCCGTTGTCGCGGCACAGCGTCTCGGCCGCGCGCAGCAGCGGCAGGGCGAGTTCGGGATGCGGGGTCAGCAGGCGCGGGCCGGTGGCGGGCGTGAAGGGCACCGCGATCTGGAGCTTGGGGTAGTACGAACCGCCCGCCCGGTGCCACGCATCCGCCCAGGCATGGTCGAACACGTATTCGCCCTGGGAGTGGTCCTTGAGATAGGCCGGCAGCGCGGCGGCGAGGCTGCCGTCGGGGCCGTCGATGACGATGGGCAGCGGGGTCCAGCCGCTGCGCCCGCCGACGCTGCGCGACTGCTCCATCGCAGTCAGGAAGGCGTGGGAGACGAAGGGATTGCTCCCGCCGGTCAGCGCGTCCCACGCCTGCGCCGGAAGTTCGCCGACGCCGCCCAGGACCCGTGCGGTGAAGCTGCCCCTATGTTCGTTGGCGCTCACAGCTGCGCTTCGCTCCCGGTCTCGAAGATCGCGGCGTCGGCATAGGCCTCGGCGCGCTCGTCGTGTTCGGCCTCGCGCACCGTCCAGGTCGCGACCGGCACGCCGCGCCGGCGCTGGCGGGCGGCGAAGCGGCTCGGCAGGTCGCGCACGTCGTAGGCGAGGAAATCGGGCCGCGCGCACCACAGCCAGAGGCGGCGGCGGATCTTGCCCGGCAGCGCCCGGTCCTCGCCCTCGGAGACGACGAGGCCGCGCACGGTGTGGGGCGAGTGGAGCCGATACCAGCGCGCCACGCGCGGATCGAAGCTCATCACCGCATGCTGGCCGGTATAGCCTTCCAGCACCCGGCGCACCGCGAGGCAGAGCGCGGCGATGCGGGTCTGGCGGTCGGACTTGATCTCGATCAGCACCGGCACCTGCCCGCCGATCTGGGCGAGCACCTGCCGCAGGGTGGGAATGGTGTCTTCGGTCCCGGCGAGCGCAATCGCGCCCAGTTGCGCGGCGCTGCGGCGCAGGACCGGGCCGGTCTCGGCGGTCAGCCGGTCGAGCGCGTCGTCATGGAAGACCACCGGCTGCCCGTCGCTGGAGCGCTGCACGTCCAGCTCGATGCCGTGGCCCTGCGCGATGGCCTTCGCAAAGGCCGCGCGCGAGTTTTCGGGGATACCGCCCCCATGCAGCCCGCGATGGGCAAAGTCCTGCGCTCCGATCCACGCGACCTTGCGCGGATCGGGCACAGGGGAAAGCCAGCGGTCAAGCAGGGCGAACGGCCACGATGGCGTCCACTTCGACGGCGGCGCCGAGTGGCAGCACGGGCACGCCGACCGCGCTGCGGGCATGCTTGCCCGCCTCGCCGAAGACCGCGACCATCAGCTCCGAGGCGCCGTTGGCGACCTTGGGCTGGTCGGTGAAGTCAGCGGCCGAATTGACGAAGGCGCCGAGCTTGACGATGCGCTCCACCCGGTCGAGCGAGCCGAGCGCGGCCTTGAGCTGCGCCAGGATCATCACCGCGCAGGCCTGCGCGGCCTCGGTCCCGGCCTCCAGCGAGACGTCCTCGCCCAGCCGCCCGGTGACGAGCTTGCCCTCGACGAAGGGCAGCTGCCCCGAGACGTGGGCAAGGCCGCCGGCCTCGACCACCGCCACATAGGCGGCGACCGGCGCGGCGGCGACGGGCAGGGTCAGGCCGAGTTCGGCCAGGCGGGCGTCAACGTTGCTCATGAATGTCCTCTTCTTCGCGGGTCAGGCTGTCACTGGTAAGACTGTCGAGCAGCCAGGGGAGCGCGCTGCCCCAGTCGTCGATGCGCGCATGCGCATGACCGAGCTTCAGCGCGCACTTGATGCCCGGCGCGATCTGCGGTTCGCCGCACAAGTGCAGGCGGCGCACGGCGGGCGCAACCTCGAAAACCGAGCCGTGGTGCTGCGACAGGTCGTCGATGAAGACCGCGCGGCTCGGCTTGTACTCGTCGAGGATCGCCTGGAGCGCCGGACCCTTCGGCCCTTGGTTGGTGAAGACGCGCAGCGGCATGCCGTGGCCCGCTAGCTGGGCCTCGCGGGCCTCGCGGCGGAAATCGAGCAGGTTGGTGAGCACCACCACGTCGGCATGCTCGCGGATCGCGGCGATCGCGTCCACCGCGCCCTCGATCGGGGTCTGGCGGTGCATCTGGCCGTCGAAGAAGCGGTTGAGCAGCGCCCACATCTCCTCGTTTTCCAGCGGCACGTCGCTGCCGACGCGGCGCATCGAGCGGAAGAACTCGCCGCCGGCCATGTCGAATTCGATGCCTTCGTCCTCGGCCAGCCAGTCGCGGAAGTGCTTGATCATGTGCAGCAGCACTTCGTCGCAGTCGGTGATGAGCAGCGGACGCGTCATGCGCCGAGCCTTTCGCGCGCGGCCACCAGCACCTTGGGCGAAACGCCGAGCGCATCGGCGGCTCCGAGCAGGTCGGGCTCATGCTGGCACAAGAATTCCAGTACCGCCGCCAGCGTCGCCGGCTCGCCCAGCGAGGCGCGCAGTTCCTCGGGCGTCAGCCCGGTGAGCGAGAGGAACCGGTCGGCGCGCGAATCCTCGCCCAGCACCCAGCCCAGCGCGTTGAGCGCCAGGGCCTGGGGATCGTTGGCGGATGGGGATGGCGGATCTCGAAGAATTGTCAGCCTCGCTCTCGTGCAATAGACCTGTGCCGAACCCTGGCAGGGGTCTGTTCCCTCCAGATGGTCATCAGGGCGTCGAATGGCAAAGCGAATCCTCGTTGTCGAGGACAACGATCTCAACCGGAAGCTCTTTTGCGACGTGCTCCGCAGCCAGGGCTTCGCCGTGGAGCCGGTGGCGGACGGGCTCGACGCGCTGGAACGCGCGCGCCAGTTCGTGCCCAACCTCGTCATCATGGACATCCAGCTGCCCAATGTCTCGGGCCTGGACCTGATCGAGGCGGCGAAGAAGGACCCGGTGCTGCGCGCGATCCCCATCCTCGCCGTCACCGCCTACGCCGGCAAAGGCGACGAGGAACGCATCCGCGAAGCCGGGGCCGAGGGCTACCTCGCCAAGCCGGTGTCGATCGGGCCCTTCATGCAGGCGGTGCGGGCGCTTCTCTGATACACCCCGCTTGACATGATACCCTCGCGCCGCTTTTGCGCCGCAATTCCCGGCCACAGCGCCGACGACCCTTTCGGAAGGATACCCATGGACCGCGCAGAGACCTCGGCCCGCATCGCCGGCCTCATCGAGCCCTTCAACAAGAAGGGCGTCGCCGTGACCGATGCCACCCGCTTCACCGACGACCTCGAGTTCGACAGCCTGACGGTGATGGACTTCGTCGCCGCCATCGAGGACGAGTTCGACATCATCATCTCGATGAACGCCCAGGCCGAGATCGAGACCTACGGCCAGCTCGTCGACGCCGTGGTCAAGCTCCAGGGCTGAGAGAAAGAATACCCATGACCGAAGCCGTGAACCAGCCCGACCAGCCCGAGACGCTCGTGGGCGGCGACAAGGATCTGTTCAGCAAGTTCGATTCGCTGATCCAGATGCGCACCGACCTGCTCTCCACCGGCGTGACCGATCCGTTCGGCATGGTGATGGAGCGCGTGGTCTCGCCCACCGTGGCGATCTGCAACGGGCGCGAGACGATCCTGCTCGGCACCTACAACTACATGGGCATGACCTTCGACCCCGACGTCATCGCGGCGGGCAAGCAGGCGCTCGACGACTTCGGCGCCGGCACCACCGGCAGCCGCGTGCTCAACGGCACCTACGCCGGGCACAAAGTGGTCGAGCAGGCGCTTTGCGACTTCTACGCCATGGATCACGCCATGGTGTTCTCGACCGGCTACCAGGCGAACCTGGGCATCATCTCGACCATCGCCGGCAAGGGTGACTACATCATCCTCGACATCGACAGCCACGCGTCCATCTGGGACGGCTGCAAGATGGGCGACGCCGAGGTCGTGCCCTTCAAGCACAACGACATCGAGGCGATGGAAAAGCGCCTGCGCCGCATCCCCGAGGGCGCGGGCAAGCTGGTGATCCTCGAAGGCGTCTATTCCATGATGGGCGACATCGCCCCGCTCAAGGAAATGATCGCCATCGCCAGGAAGTACGGCGCGATGGTGCTGGTCGACGAGGCGCACTCGATGGGCTTCATCGGCCCCAACGGCCGCGGCGTGGCCGAGGACCAGGGCTGCCTCGACGACGTCGACTTCGTGATCGGCACCTTCTCCAAGTCGGTCGGCACCGTCGGCGGCTTCTGCGTCTCGAACCATCCCAAGTTCGAGATCATGCGGCTGGTCTGCCGCCCCTACGTCTTCACCGCCAGCCTGCCGCCGAGCGTGGTCGCCACCGCCGCCACCTCGATCCGCAAGCTGATGGACGGCAAGGCCAAGCGCGAGCACCTCTGGGAAAACTCCAAGGTCCTGCACAAGGGCCTGAGCGACGCCGGCTTCCAGCTCGGCACCGAAAGCCCGCAGAGCGCGATCATCGCCGTCATCATGCCCGACCTCGAGCGCGGCGCCGCGATGTGGGAAGCGCTGCTGCACGAAGGCCTCTACGTGAACCTCGCCCGCCCGCCGGCGACGCCTGCGAACATGACCCTGCTGCGCTGCTCGCTCTGCGCCGAGCATACGGCGGAGCAGGTGCAGCAGATCATCGGCATGTTCACCCGCGCCGGCAAGGCGGTCGGGATTCTGGGCTAGCACCGGAAAAGCCTGCCCTTACAAACGCCGTCGCCCCCGCGCTGGCGGGGGCCCCGCTTTGCCGGCGGTTTAGCGGCCCTCGGAAAAAAGAAGCGGGGCCCCCGCCTGCGCGGGGACGACGGCGTTTTTGTCGAAATACCTTGTACCGTACAATCCTGGTCCTCAGCCCTTGTGGACCTGCGCCAGTCCCAGGAACGCCGACAGCCAGCCGCCGAGGAATTCGGCCGAGCCCGCGCCCACGGTGCCGTCGGGGTTCAGCAGCCCGTCCTTCCACTGCAGGAACGCCTCGGGCTGGCCGAGCGTGGGCATGTGGAGATAGGCGAGCACGTTGCGCAGGTGCTGCTGCGCCAGCGCCGTGCCGATCGCGCCGACCGAAACGCCGATCACGCCCGCCGGCTTGCCCGCCCAGGCACTCTGTCCATAAGGCCGCGAGGCATGGTCGATGGCGTTCTTGAGCACGCCGGGGATCGAGCGGTTGTATTCCGGCGTCACGAAGATCACCCCGTCCGAGCCCGAAACCAGCGCCTTCAGCGCCTTGACGCTTCCCGCCTGGTCGGCGTCGTCGTCCTGGTCGTAGAGCGGCAGCGAACCGATGTCGGCAAAGGTGAATTCGTGGCCTTCGGCGGCGGGCAGGCGGGTGAGCGCCTCGGCCAGCTGGCGGTTGTAGGACCCGGCGCGCAGGCTGCCGACGACGACGGCGATCTTGAGGGACATGGATGGCTCCTTTTGGGGTCATGATGCCGAGGGCGAGGATCGCCGCATTCGGTGTCGGGAGAAAGACCGTTCGGGCGGCGGCGGTTCCCTCGTCGCGATCGCGCGCGGGCGGATGGAGGCAGAAACGCGGCGCGGACCAGGAACGTCGGCCTCAACTTCCCGTCGCCCCCGCGAAGGCGGGGGCCCCGCTTCCTTGCGGCTGACCGCGAGGTCGAAGAAACAAGCGGGGTCCCCGCCTGCGCGGGGACGACGGGATATGTGGCATGGCTTGCGCCTTGCGCCCCCTCAATGGATCGAGATGATCCCGTCCACCGCGCGCCATTCCTGCGGGCCGATGAGATGCCGGTGGGCAATGCGCACCGAATGCAGCGCCCCCTCGATTTCGCGCCGCCAGTGGTCGAGGAACCCGCGCAGCACCGGGAAGCGCGGGGCGACGTCGTACTGCTGGAAGGCGAACAGTTGCAGGAGGCTGGGATGGTCGGGGAGGAAGTAATGGACCTCGATCGTGGTCAGGCCGTAGCCTTCGAGCTGGCGCAGGAAATCCGGCGAGGTTTGGGTCGTGGTTGCAGGCGGCAGGCAGGCCATGTTCCTCCTTCCGACACCGCGTGCGGATGGAGCGCCCTGCTCCATGTTGCGGTGCAGCAGTGGAAAGATGACATATTGGCGGCGGCAGTCAAGCGGCTGGAAGAGCGGACAAAAAGCGGCCTGCCTTCCTATTCGTGTCGAGCGAAGGGGTGAGGCCTGTAGGCGCTTAAATCGCCTTAGGCTGTCTCGGCACGGGCGGGCGGTGGTAGCTCACGTCGCTGCGGTCCCGCCGGGCCTGGCAGGGCTCCTCCGCCGTGTAGGCCGTCATCGGCGAGGGCGCGAGGCCGGCCTTGGGCACGTCGTAAGTGCCCTCGACGATCGTCACCCGATTGGCGATCCGCCATTCGCCGCCGCGCTTGCGGAAATGGTCGATGTAGCGTCCGGTGGACATGAAGTTCGGCCCTTCGGCGGTAACCCCGGAGAAGTGGTAGTAGGTCTCGCAGAACGCCTCGTCGCCCTGCAGGTCGCAGACGTGGTTGAGGATGGCGTGCTGCGTGGCCTCGAATAGCAGCGTGGTGCCGTCCGCCCAGGGCACGAAGTCGTCCGGCGTGCCGACGAAATGGCCGTGATCCTCGATCGCATCGTCCCAGTAGCACCCCCGCGCAAGCGCGTTGTCGAGCCGGTCGAGCCCGCGCGCGTAGCGCAGCAGGACCTGGTGGATGGCGTGGCGGTCGATCAGTTCCGCGAGGTCCATGGTCAGTCCTTCAACCAGTCGAGCAGCATCGGCGCCATCAGCGGCCAGCGCTCGAACCGGCCGCGCCGGGCGGCGGTATCGACCGGGAAGGTCGAGACGTAGTTCCACTCCTGATCGTCCCACGGCGGCTCGAACAGCGTGGAATTGGGCAGCAGGCGGTGGACCCATTCCGACGTCTCGCGGGTGTGCGCCATGTCGCTTTTCCCCGAGCGGAAGGTCATGACCGGCATCGTCAGCTTCGCGAAGTCCGCCTCGGCCATGCCCGGCACCGGCGTCTCATCGGAATAGGCGAAGGCCTTGGCCCAGCGCTGCATCGTCGCGATATATTCGTCCGGGTCCTGCGCGAGCAGGATGTCGCGGATCCTGGGGTTGCGCGCGGTCTGGTCGGCCCAGCTCGGCAGCGCCGCGACCGCCTCCATGCCGCCCCTGCTGGCCGCCGCGATCTGGTCGCCGCAGTAGAACCACGCGAGGCCGGCGAGGCCCACCGGGCCGCCGCTGATCCACCAGATCGCCATCTTGCGCACCTTGTCCGGCATCCGCGCCGCCGCCATCAGGGTGATGCGCGATCCCGCCGAGCCGCCGACCAGCGTCACGTCCTTCATGCCCAGCGCATCGACGAGCCCGACCAGCGCCTCGCAGTTCATCACCGATTCGCTGGGCGCGGTGAAGGCGACGTCCGAAGCCCCGCAGCCCGGGCGGTCCCACAGCAGCACGCGGTAGCCGCCCTCGGCGAGCTTGGCGCCCAGTTCCGGCACGCCCGCCGTCTCGCGCGGATAGCGCCCGCCCGGCGTCAGCACCAGGGGCGGCGCGCCCTCGTCGCCGAGCAGCTCGTAGTCGAGCGTCAGCCCGTTCACCTCGATCTTCGCCATGTTCAAACCATCGCGTCCGCGCCGACGGCTTGCTTGGGCGCAGTCTCCCAGCGGCCCAGCCCGTAGTCTCCGGCGATCGTCGTGCGGTACATCAGCCGCTCGTCCTCCGGGTCGTTGCCCGAGACGCAGTGGAGCATGCGCAGGTTGTCCCAGATCGCCATGTCGCTCTCGCGCCACTTGTGGTGGTAGCTGCACGACTGGCCGAGCCGGTTGATCTCCTGGCACACCTCCTCGAGCAGCGCGTCGCCTGCCGCGGTCTCGTCGCCGACCAGACCCTGCGCCATGTAGGCCGAGACGTGGAGCACCTTCTCGCCGGTCGGCCGGGTCCAGACCGCCGGGTGGATGGCGCGCGGCATGGCGGCGACCTGTTCGGCGAAACCGGCGGGCATCGGCTTGGGCTCGACCATGCGGTACTCGTCGGGGCGGCCGAACTTCAGGTCGTCGTACTGGGTGCTGAGGGTGTAGACCACCTCCGCGCCCTCGATCCGGCGGCGCAGGTCCTCGGGGAAGGCGGCGTAGAGCGCCACGCCGTCGAGGAAGCCGGTGATCCCGCCCTCCTCCACCCGTTCGACCGAGCGCAGCACCCCGGCGCGGTTGAGTTCGTCGTTGTAGCAGTGGTCGAAATGCCAGGGCAGCCAGTGCGAAAGCCGCTGCCCGTCCACCTCGACGATGCCGCGCCCGCGCCGGCTGCGGATCTCAATGACGCCGGGCATCCGGTCCCCATCGACGCGGCCGACGCCCTTGACCGGGTGTTCCTTGAGCGGGCCGAAGCAGCTGCTGATCGCCAGCTGCATGGCGTCGGTCTGCTCGACGTCCTCGAACACGATCATGCCGTGCGCCACGAACAGCGCGTCGATCGCGCCCCGCACCGCCTCGTCGGCGAGCGCTGCGCGGGTGAGCCCGCCGATGCGCACGCCGAAGGGCAGGCCCTCCTGCAGCGGGGCGGTGGTGAAGGATGACATCTTGGCGGCTCTCCCGGAATTATTTCCCCGGAAGGTATGCCCCGCCGCCCGCGGGGGTAAAGTCGCTCAGGCGGTTTTTGCCGCCACAGCCGAGGCGCACTTCTCGGAGGTCTGCTTGGAGCCGCCGCCCAGCAGGGTGACCGCAAGGAAGCCGGCGATGACCAGCACCACGAAAGCCGCCGTCACCTTGCCCAGGTGCTTGTCGATCACCGCCTTGATCGGCGCGCCGAACAGGCGGAACAGCACGCCCACGATCATGAAGCTGATCGAGCGCGAGACGATCGAGGCGCCGATGAACACCCACAGGTTCATGCCGATGAAGCCGGCGGTGATCGTCAGCAGCTTGAAGGGGATCGGCGTCGCGCCCTTCACGATGATGATTTCCGCGCCGTAGTCGCGCAGGTAGCAGGCGGCCTTGGGGAAACTCTCCGCCAGCCCCAGCGCGTGGAGCAGCGCCTCGCCGAACGCGGCATAGGCGAAGTGGCCGATGGCATAGCCGAGCAGCCCGCCCAGCACCGAGCCGAGCGTGGCGATCACCGCGAAGCGGATCGCCTTCTTCGGTTCGGCCAGGCACATCAGCCCGAGCAGCGGGTGCGGCGGCACCGGGAAGAAGCTCGCCTCCATGAACGCGAAGGCGGCGAGCCACCACTCCGCGTGGCGGTGCGCGGCCTTGGCCATGGTCCAGTCGTAGAGGCGGCGCAGCATGGAATTCCCCCCGGAGGTCTGTCGCGCCCTGATTAGGGGCCGCGCTGCACTGCGGCAAGCAGGAAGCGTAAAACCTATTTGGTTATTTATGCTTGACATTGGCATGTCGTATCGGTACACATCAGGAACAGCGCAGGAACGGGCCGCTTCGGCAGGCCCCTTCTCCCGCTCCCACACTCGATGAACGGACCTGTACGATGGCGGACAAGAGCCCTCCTCGAAAGCGCGAACCCGCGCCCGCGAAACCCGCCCGGACCTGGCGCCGCGTGTTCCTCGCCGAACTCGCCGCGACTTCCAACGTCGCCGCCTCGGCGCGGGCGGCGCAGGTCAGCACCACGACCGCCTACGAGACGCGCCGCGCCGACCCGGTGTTCTACCGCGAATGGCAGGAAGCGCTCTGCGAGGGCTACGACCTGCTCGAGATGAACCTGCTCCACCGCCTGCGCGAGGGCGAGATCAAGCCCGCCTCCGGCGCCCGGCGCGGGGTGCGCGTCTACGACAACGCCACCGCGCTGCGCCTGCTGGTCGCTCACCGCGAAACCGCCGCCCGCCAGCGCGCGGTGATCGAGAACCGCAATTCCGAGGCCATCATCGAGGCGATCAACGCCAAGATCGAGAAGATCAAGCAGCGCCGCCTCGCGGCCCCTTCCCTCCCCGGCGCGGTCGTCGATGCGGATCAGTGACCAGCTCGCAACGCTCGAAGCCCTGCCGCTGGCCGACCGCCTCGGCGTGCTGCGCAAGTTCCGGCCCGAGGAGCAGGAGGAACTCGCGACCCACTGGAAGCTCTGGGCCCGGCCCGAGCAGCTTCCCCCGCCCGGCGACTGGCGCACCTGGCTGGTCATGGCCGGACGCGGCTTCGGCAAGACCCGCGCCGGGGCGGAATGGGTCCGCGCCGTCGCCGATGCCGACCCTGGCGCCCGCATCGCGCTCGTCGGCGCGACCCTGCCCGAAGTGCGCGCGGTGATGGTCGAGGGCGAAAGCGGCGTGCTGGGCATCGCCCCCGAGCGCAGCCGTCCGCTGTTCGAACCCTCGCTGCGCCGGGTGGTCTGGCCCAACGGCGCGCAGGCCATGCTCTATTCGGCGCAGGAACCCGAGGCGCTGCGCGGTCCCCAGCACAGCCATGCCTGGTGCGACGAGATCGCCAAGTGGGACAACGCCTCCGCCCGCGCGACGCGGGCCTGGGACAACCTGCTGCTCGGCCTGCGGCTCGGCGAACACCCGCGCGTCACCGCGACCACCACCCCGCGCGCGGTGCCGCTGGTCCAGCGGCTGATGGCCGCGCCGGAAAGCGACATCGCCGTCACCCGCGGCCGCACCGAGGACAACCGCGCCAACCTGCCCGCGCGCTTCCTCGCCGACGTGCACCGCAGCTTCGGCGGCTCGCTGCTTGGCCGCCAGGAACTGGGGGGCGAGCTGATCGCCGACGTCGAAGGCGCGCTGTGGACCCGCGCCCTGCTGGAATCCTGCCGCGAGGACGGCGCGCCCGAACTGGCCCGCGTGATCGTCGCCGTCGATCCGCCCGCCTCGTCCGGCGGGGACGCCTGCGGCATCGTCGTCGCCGGGCTCGCCGCCGACGGCACCGCGCATGTCCTTGCCGACGCCTCGGTGGAGAAGGCCGGACCCGAACGCTGGGCCCGCGCCGTCGCCGGCGCCGCCGAGGCGTGGAACGCCGACCGCGTCGTCGCCGAGGCCAACCAGGGCGGCGAGATGGTCGCCTCGGTGCTGCGCGCCGCGCGGCTCTCGCTTCCCTTGCGGCTGGTCCACGCCAGCCGCGGCAAGGCGGCCCGCGCCGAGCCGGTCGCCGCCCTCTACGAAGCCGGCCGCGTGCGCCACGCCGGGACGTACCCGGCGCTGGAGGACGAGCTGTGCGGGCTCGTCGCGGGCGGCGCCTACCAGGGGCCGGGCCGCTCGCCGGACCGGGCCGACGCGCTGGTCTGGGCGCTGAGCGAGCTGATGCTCGGCAAGGTCTCGCAGCCCCGGGTCAGGGTTACATAGATCACCGCGGTCCCCGCCTGCGCGCATCTCCCGCGCGCGAGCCCCTCTCGAACCTCATCTGAAAGGAACCCCATGTCCTTCCTCGAATCGCTCGTCGCCGCCTTCAAGGGCGCAAGCCCCCGCGTGCCCCTCGCACGCGGCTCGGCATCGCCATGGTTCTTCACCGACTGCGGCGACGGGCGTACCCCCTTCGAGTACAACTCCGCGGTCCGCCGGGCCTACCTCGAGAACCCGGTCGCCCAGCGCGCGGTGCGCCTTGTCGCCGAGGGCATCGGCGGCGCGCCGCTGCGGCCCGCCGACCCGGCGCTCGCCGCCCTGGTCACCGACACCAGCGCCGGGCAGTCGCTGCTGGAGACGCTGGCCTCGCACCTGCTGCTGCACGGCAACGCCTACGTGCAGGTGATGAAGGACGCGCGCGGGGTTCCCGTCGAACTCTTCGCGCTGCGGCCCGAGCGGGTCAGCGTCGTGGCGGGCGAGGACGGCTGGCCGTCCGCCTATGCCTACGACGTGGCGGGCCGGCGACTGTCGATCCCGCTGCTGGACGAGGACGCCTCGCTCAACCTGATCCACATCCGCCACTTCCATCCGGGCGACGACCACTACGGCGCCGGCTGCCTCTGCGCCGCTGACGAGGCGGTCGCCACGCACAACGCCGCTTCGGTCTGGAACCGCCAGCTGCTGGAGAACGCGGCGCGGCCATCGGGCGCGCTGGTCTACGAGGCCGGCGACGGCGCGCCCCTCACCGGCGACCAGTTCGACCGGCTCAAGGCGGAGCTGACCAGCGCCTATGCGGGCATGGCCAATGCCGGCCGGCCGATGCTGCTCGAAGGCGGGCTGCGCTGGCAGGCGATGGCGATGACCCCCGCCGACATGGACTTCGCCACGCTCAAGGCCGCCGCCGCGCGCGACATCGCGCTCGCCTTCGGGGTGCCGCCGATGCTGCTCGGGCTGCCGGGCGATGCGACCTACAACAACTACCGCGAGGCTAACCGCGCGCTGTGGCGGCTGACGCTGCTGCCGCTTGCCTCGAAGATCTTCGCCGCCATCGGCGAGGGCCTCGCGCCCTGGTTCCCCGATGCGGCGCTGGCCATCGACCTCGACCGCGTGCCCGCGCTCGCCGAGGACCGCGAACGCCTGTGGGCGCAGGTGAGCGCCGCCGACTTCCTCGACGCCCACGAGAAGCGCGCCCTGCTGGGCCTGCCCGAACGGACCCCTGACACGGAGAACAAATCATGAACTCCAACGACATGCTGGCCGGCCTGCTCGCCCAGGCGGCGATGGAAGGCGGCGACCTCGTCACCTTGCGCGCCATCGTCGAGGAAGCGAGCGAGCTGGGGGCGCGGCGCATGCTCGCCCGCATCGGCCTCGACGACGAGACCGCCCCGCACGACATGGGCGAACTGCGCGAACTGCTCCGCGCCTGGCGCGACGCCAAGTCGAGCGCGCGCTCGGCCGTGGTGGGCTGGGCGGTGCGCGGCGCGCTCGCCCTGCTCATGCTCGGCATCGCGGTGCGCCTCGGCGCGACGGGGCTGCTGCGGTGAGCGGCGCCGACACCCTGCGCTTCGCCGGCTACGCGGCCCTGTTCGGCAAGCCCGACGCCGGGCGCGACGTCATCCGCCCCGGCGCCTTCGCCCGGACGCTGGCCGAGCGGGCCGATCCGGTCCCGCTGCTGTGGCAGCACCGCGCCGACCTGCGCATCGGCTGGGTCGAGACCGTGGCCGAGGACGCGCGCGGCCTGCGCGTGGTGGCCAGGGTCGACAACCCGCTCGGCGCGGCGGGCCTGGCGCTCAGGCGCGGCACCGTCACCGGCCTGTCGTTCGGCTACCGCGCCCGCTCCAGCCGCCAGAGCGAAGCGGGGCGCGAACTGCTCGACATCGACCTGTTCGAAGTCAGCCTCGTCACCCACCCGATGCAGCACGGCTCGCGGGTGCACCTGATTACCTGAAGGTCACCGTCGTCCCCGCGCAGGCGCGGACCGGCGCGACGTTCCCGCCTCCCCCACCCCGTTTCCCCACCAAAGAAAGGTGAATGCCCCATGGAATCCCCCACCCCCGTCGAGGCGCTCGATGCCTCGTTCGACCTGGTCACCCGCCAGGACGCCACCGAAGCCGCCGTCGAGGCGCTGCGCGGCGACGTCGATGACGTCAAGGCCCGGCTCGACCGCGTCGGCCGCGCTGCCGTCCGCCCGCTGATCGACGGCAGCGCCGACGGCTCCAGCCTGGAGGTCAAGAGCTTCGTCCAGGGCTACCTGCGCGCCGGCCGCGAGACCGAGCTCAAGTCGCTCTCCGGCGCGGTTGCGGCGGACGGCGGCTTCGCCGTCCCGCGCGCCATCGACGCGCTGATCTCGGCCCGCCTCAAGAACATCAGCCCGATCCGCGCGATCGCGCAGGTCGTCCAGACCGGCACCGCGGGCTACCGCAAGCTGGTCACCACCGGCGGCACCGCCTCGGGCTGGGTCAGCGAGACGGCCACCCGTCCAGAGACGGCCACGCCCAGCTTCGCCGAGATCGCCCCGCCCTCGGGCGAACTCTACGCCAACCCGGCGGCGAGCCAAGCCATGCTCGACGACGCCGCGTTCGACGTCCAGTCCTGGCTGGCGAGCGAGATCGCGATGGAATTCGCCCGCGCAGAAGGCGCAGCCTTCGTCAGCGGCTCGGGCATCAACCAGCCGCGCGGTTTCCTCAACGGCACGACCAGCACGGCCGCCGACGCCGCCCGCCCCTTCGGCCAGCTGCAGCACCTCGTCTCGGGCAATGCCACCGGCTTCGACGTCTCGCCCGAGCTGAAGCTGATCGACCTCGTCCACTCGCTCAAGGCGGGCCACCGCCAGGGCGCGAGCTGGGTGATGAACGCGAAGACGCTGGCGCTGGTGCGCAAGCTCAAGGCTTCCGACGGCTCGTTCCTGTGGCAGCCGGGCCTGATGGAAGGCCAGCCCAACCGCCTGCTCGGCTACCCGGTGGTCGAGGCCGAGGACATGCCCGATCTCGCTGCCGGCACCCTGCCGATCGCCTTCGGCAACTTCCGCGCCGGCTACCTGATCGCGGAGCGCACGGCGACCTCGATCCTGCGCGATCCGTTCACCAATAAGCCCTTCGTCCACTTCTACGCGACCAAGCGGATCGGCGGCCAGGTGCTCGATTCCGACGCGATCAAGCTGCTCAAGATCTCGACCTGACCCCAGGGTCGAGGCCCGCGCCGCCGTCTCCCCTCCGGCGGCGCGGGCGACTTTCTCCCTTCCCATCAGAGCGCTGCCCGCTCCTCATTTCTCGGAGATACCCATGAACCGGGTCATCCTTACGCCGGCCGTCCTGCCGCCATCGGCGCTCGCCGAGCTCAAGCAGTGGCTCGGCATCACCACCACCGTCGACGACGCCCCGCTCGCCCGCCTCCTCGCCGCCGCGCTCGAAACCTGCGAGGCCTTCATCGGCATCCTGCCGCTGGAAGCCCCGTGCGAGGAAATGATCGACGTCAGCGGCGGCTGGCAGACGCTGACCACGCGCCCCGTCCAGGCGATCTCGGCGCTCGAGAGCGTGGCCACGGACCGCATCCGCGTGGCGCTTTCCCCCTCCGGCTGGGAGGCCGACCTCGATGCCGACGGCACCGGGCGGCTGCGCGTGCAGGGCAGCGCGACCCGCGTCGCGGTGCGCTTCACCGCCGGCCTCGCGCCCAGTTGGGACGCGCTGCCCGAAGCGCTGCGCCACGGCGTGATCCGCCTTGCCGCGCACCAGCACCGCGAGCGCGAGAACGGCGGCGCGGCCCCGCTCCCGCCCGCCTCGGTGGCGGCGCTGTGGCGGCCGTGGCGACGGCTGAGGCTCGCATGATCCGCGCCGTCGCCGCCTTCGACGGCCTCGCAGCCCGCCTCGCAGCCGCCGCAGGCCGCCTCGGCGCCGCGCATGCCGCCAACCGCCTGCTCGCCGCGCGCCGGGACGAGCGCCGCTGGCGCCGCCCGGGCCTCGTCTGGCCCCTCTTCGCGAAGGACACCTGATGGAACTGCCCCTGCGCGCCGCCCTGCTCACCTGGCTCGCCGCCGATCCGGCGCTGGCCGCCCGCCTCAACGCCGTGGTGGAGGAAGCGCCCTCGCGCACCAGCCTGCCCTGGCTCGCCATCGCCTCGAGCGCCAGCGCCGACTGGAGTTGCAAGACCGCGCCCGGCCGCGAGGTACGCATTGCGCTCGAACTCCATTGTCGGGGCGACCGCCCCGACGCCGCCGCCGACCTCGTCGCCCTGATCGAGGCGCGGGTCGAGAGCCTGCCGCGCACGCAGGGTCCGCTCCAGGTCGCCACCATCCAGTTCCTGCGCGCCCGCGCCGAGCAGCGGGGCGAGAGCCGCCGCGCGATCCTGCTCGAATACCGCTTCCGCCTGATGGCGGCCTGACCCTTCGCCCCTCGCCAGATCCCAACCAAGGAGCCCGAACCATGACCGCCCAGAAAGGCAGCGCCTTCCTCCTCAAGATCTCCGCCGGCGGGACCCCCGCCACCTACCAGACCGTCGCCGGGCTGCGCACGACGCAGATGTCGGTGACCGGCGACGCCGTGGTCGTCACTTCCAAGGACAGCGGCGGCTGGCGCGAGCTGCTGTCGGGCGCGGGGGTGCGCTCGGTCTCGGTGAGCGCGGCGGGCATCTTCCTCGGCAGCACCGCCGAGGCGAAAGTCCGCGCCAACGCCATGGCCGGCACGCTCGACGACTACGAGCTGAGCTTCGAGGACGGCGAGAAGCTGCGCGGGAAATTCCTCGTCCAGCGGCTCGACTATGCCGGCGATTTCAACGGCGAGCGCAACTACACGCTGCAGCTCGAAAGCTCGGGCCAGGTCCTGCCGGCATGAGCGCCGCCAACTCCCTGCGCGGCGAGGCGAGCCTTGCGGTGGCGGGCACCCCGCATCTCCTGCGCCCCAGCTTCACCGCGCTGGTCGCCGCCGAGGAGGAACTCGGGCCCCTGTTCGCGCTGGTCGAGCGCGCCGGGGCGGGCGAACTGCGGCTGACCGAGATGGCGGCGCTGTTCTGGCACTGCCTCGCCGACCGCGATGCCCTGACCCGCGAGGCGGTGGGCGAGGCCATCGTGGCCCAGGGCCTCGCCGCCTGCGCCGCGCCCCTGCGCACGCTGCTGGCGCAGATCCTGAAGGGCGCGCCGTGAGCCGCTTCGCCCCCGCCGCGCTGGCGCTATGCGGCCTCGCCGCCCGCGCGCTGGGCTGGCGGCCGCATGAATTCTGGGCGGCGACGCCCGCTGAACTCGCCGCCGCGCTGGGGCTGCTTGCACCCGGCGCACCCGACCCCGGCCTCGACCGGCAGGCCCTGCAACGGCTGATGGAGCACGATGATGGACGATGAAATCGACACCCTACTGGTGGAAGTGCGCGCCAGCACCGATGGCTTCACGCGCGACATCGCGCAGATGCGCGGCGTCGTGGACGGCGACCTCGCCTCGGGCTTCACCCGGGCGGGCGACGCGCTGGAACGCGGCCTCTCCGGCGCGATCCGCAAGGGGAGCCTGGGCTTCGACGACCTCAAGCGCACCGCCTCCACCGCGCTCGATGCGATCGCCGGGCAGGCCGCGCGGACGCTCGCCTCGGCGGCGCTGGGCGGCGGCGGCGGTGCGGGCGGGCTGGACCTGTCCGGCCTGTTCTCCAGCGTGCTTGGCCTGCCGGGCCGCGCCACCGGCGGCAATGTCGCGCCCGGACGCGGCTATGTCGTGGGCGAGCGCGGGCCGGAGCTGTTCGTGCCGACCTCGGCCGGGCGCATCGAGACCGGCGGCGGCCCAGGCGGGCGCGACGTGCGCGTGGCGATCAACGTGACCGCGCCGCGCGGCGCCAGCACCCCGCAGTCGCTGCAACGCTCCTCGCGCCAGGTCGCGAGCGCGGTGCGCCGCGCGCTGACGTACTGAGGGGAACAGACATGGCATTCTGGCTCGCCAGCCGTCGCGAAGATCAGGCCAGCGACTGGATCATGCGCTTCGACCCGCGCTTCTGGACCGTCAACTTCCCGCGCCCGATGATGGCGGCGGTGGTGTCGACCGGCCCGGACAGCCTGCGCGTCGACGCTGCGTTCCTGCGCAAGGCGGACCTCGGCGGCCTCATCTGGGACAGCGAGGACAGGCTCGACCACCCGCTGCTCGCCTACCGCGCCGACCGCGACTATTCGCATACCTCGCTGCGCTTCCGCTGGCGCTCCGCCGGGATCGTTCCGCTCGACGCGGTCAACGGCCCGACGCTGACGATCGAGGGCCGGGACGAGTCGGGCGCGGCGCGCACCTGGTACGTGCGGCTCTGGAACTATGCGCAAGGCTCGGGTGAGGACGCCCTGATCGCGCTCGACTTCGCGCGGCTTCACGGCGGTTTCACGCCTTCCGAAGCCGACCGCGTCTGGCCGCGCGCGATCGAGCGGATGTTCATCTCCTTCGCCCCGCCCGGCTACGACGGCGCCAGCGCCGATCCCCTCCCGGCCGAGGCCGAGGGCTGGATCGAGATGAGCGCGATCACCACCGACGGCGAGCGCGCGATGCTGGAGATCGGCGACGTCATGGTGCCCGTGAACGGCCTCGCCCTGGCCACCGGCTATGACGACCTTTGCGTCCAGACGCCTGCGCGCCTGCTGCGCAATGTCCGCCAGCTCGGTTATCGCGGTTCGGTCGTCCACTACCTGGGCATGAGCCATTACTTCCGGCTCGCGGGAAACGGAGGCGCCTTCCTCGCGGGAACCTCCGGCGATCCGCTCAATACCCCGACCCGCGCCTGGCACCGCGCCTTCTTCACCGAGTGCGTGGCCACCGGCTTCAGCCCGGTCGCCTCGCTGTCCTACGAACTGCTCGACCAGCACTGCCCGCCCGCCTGGAAGCAGCGTGACTGCGACGGCAACCCGGCGCTGACCGGCTGGGACCCGCCCTCGACACTGCTCTCCCCCGCCAATGGCGCGGCGATGGCGTGGCTCCGGTCGGTCGCAGCCGCCTTCGCCGCGCTCATGGCCGAGGCCGGCGCGCCGGTCCGCTTCCAGGTGGGCGAGCCTTGGTGGTGGACCTTCGGCGATGGCCGCATCTGCCTCTACGACGCCGCCGCCAGTGCCGCGCTCGGCGGCGCGCCCGCCGCCATCCCCGACATGCGCGCGCCGATGAATGCGGCGCAGAAGGCCCTGCTCGACCAGGCCGGCGCGCTGCTGGCGCAATCCACCGCCGATCTCGTCGCCGCCGTGCGCACCGCCGCCGCCCCGGCTCCGGTCGAGGCGCTGGCGCTGGTCTTCACCCCCACCCTGCTCGCGCCGGACATGCCCGAACTGAAACGCGCCAACCTGCCGCTCGGCTGGGCCTCCCCCGCGTTCGACCGGCTGCAGGTCGAGGACTACGACTGGCTCACCGCCGGCGCCGACGGCCTGCGCCGCGCCGCCCATGCCGAGATCGACACCCGCCTCGGCTATCCGCCGCACGAACAGGACTACCTCGCCGGCTTCGTCCTTGCGCCCGAGCAGCGGGGCCAATGGCGGCGCATCGACGCCGGCATCGACGAAGCCCGCCTGCGCG
This sequence comes from Novosphingobium sp. GW821-FHT09E05, assembly GCF_059416165.1. Classification (NCBI taxonomy): domain Bacteria; kingdom Pseudomonadati; phylum Pseudomonadota; class Alphaproteobacteria; order Sphingomonadales; family Sphingomonadaceae; genus Novosphingobium; species Novosphingobium sp. GW821-FHT09E05. The sequence goes on along the minus strand of NZ_JBWKOQ010000001.1, from coordinate 163,950 downwards.
GTCCCCACGAGATCGTCGTCTGGGCGCTGCCGCAGGTGGCGCGCGACGGATACGTGCGCCTTCCCCAACCCCCAGGAGCCGACCCCATGCAGGCCTTCGACGACGTGCTCTACCCCCTCGCGCTCGGCCGCGACGCGACGGTGGTCCCCGAATTCTCCACCAGCGTCTCGGTCACCGCCTCGGGCTTCGAGCGGCGGAGCAGCCTGTGGTCGAACGCGCGCCTGCGCTTCGACGTCGGTCCCGGCGTGCGCTCGGAAGCGGAGCTGGGCGACCTCATCGCCTTCTACCGCGCCCGCCGCGGCCCCGCGCGCGGCTTCCGTTTGCGCGACCCGAGCGACTTCAGCTCCCACGGCATGACCGCCGCGCCGACACCGCTCGACCAGCAGATCGGCACGGGCGACGGCCTGCGCACCGACTTCCCGCTGGTGAAGCGCTACGGCGGCGGCGGCGACGCCCAGCTGCGCCGGATCACCCGCCCCGACCTCGCGACGATCTGCGTCTCGGTGGACGGCACGCCGCAGGTGGGCAACTGGACGCTCGGCGAGGGCGGGACGGTGGTCTTCGACGCGGCCCCCGAAACCGGCGCCGTGGTGCGCGCTGGCTTCCTGTTCGACGTTCCCGTCCGTTTCGCCGAGGATCGCCTCGAAGTCTCCGGCTCGGCCTTCGCAGCGGGTGAGGCGCCGAGCGTGCCCATCGTCGAGATCCGGGAGGCGTCATGACCAGGACCTGGTTTGCCGAGGATCTCGAGACCGTCGCCACGTTCTGGCGCATCCTGCGCCGCGACGGGGTGACGATCGGCCTCACCACGCATGACCGCGACCTGTGGCTCGACGGCGTGCTCCACCGTGCCTCGCCCGGGATGGTGCCCAGCTCGATCCGCAAGTCCGCCGATCTCGAGCCCGACAGCGCCGAAGTGCGCGGCGCCCTCACCCACGAGGCGATCGATGGGGGCGACCTCGCCGCCGGCCGTTTCGACGGCGCGCAGGTGCGTATCGGGCTAATCGACTGGGAAACCGGCGAGAGCGAGATGCTCTATGCCGGCACCATCGGCACCGTCGCCGAGGAGGACGGCGCCTTCTCTGCCGAACTCGTCTCGCGCAAGGCGGAACTGTGGCGTGACCCCGTGCCGCGCACGAGCCCCGCCTGCCGCGCCGCGTTCTGCGGTCCGGGATGCAACCTCAATCCGCAGAAGGTCACCCGCGAGGTGCGCCTTGCTGCCATCGACCTGACCGCCAACGCAGCAACGTTCGAGGACGCTTCGAACGCGGCCCTGCACGCCGGCGGCACGCTGCGCTGGCTGGATGGTCCGCAGGCGGGCGTGGTTGCAGGCGTCATGGGACCGGCCGGAGCCGGCGGCCTGGTCCTCGATGTCCCGCTCGACGAGGCGATTCCCATCGGCGCACGCGCCTTCCTGCGCGAAGGCTGCGACCACACGCTCGATACCTGCGCAACCCGGTTCGGCAACGCGGCGAACTTCCGGGGCGAGCCCTTCCTTCCCGGCAACGACATGCTCACCCGCTACCCCGGCCCGGCGTCATGACCGGCGAGCAACTGGCCGGGGCGGCGCTGGCGCTGGTCGGCGCGCCGTTCCGCCTCCACGGACGCGATGCCCACAGCGGCCTGGACTGCGTGGGCGTGCTCGCCGCCGCGCTCGGGCGGCCGGTATCGCTGCCCGGCGGCTATGCACTGCGGATGCGCCGGTCGCCCGAGGTCTCCGGCCTTGCCGCCGAGCTTGGGCTGACGGCGGCCAGCGGCGCGATCCTGCCCGGCGACGTGCTGATGCTGCGCCCATCGGCGTGCCAGTTCCACCTCGCCATCGCCGCCGATGCGCGGTCCGTGATCCACGCCCACGCCGGCCTGCGCAAGGTCGTGCACGGCCCGCTGCCGGAAGGCTGGCCGATCACCGGTCACTGGCGCCTGCCGCCCCCAACCCCCGATCGATGAGGAACTGACATGGCGACCCTCGTATTCAGCAGCCTCGGCACGATGCTCGGCGGGCCCATCGGCGGCGCCATCGGCTCGCTGGTCGGCCGGCAGGTGGACACCGCGCTGTTCGGCCCGTCCCGTCGCCAGGGGCCGCGCCTCAAGGAACTGGCGATCACCACCTCGACCTACGGCCAGGTGCTCCCCCGCCATTTCGGCCGCATGCGCGTGGCCGGCTCGGTCATCTGGGCGACCGACCTTGTCGAGCACAGCGAGGCCATGGGCGGCGGCAAGGGCGCGCCCGCGCTCACCACCTACAGCTATACCGCCAACTTCGCCGTCGCCCTCGCCAGCCGCCCGATCCTGCGGGTCGGGCGGATCTGGGCGGACGGCAAGCTGCTGCGCGGCGAGGCGGAGGACCTCAAGGTCGCGGGCACCCTGCGCATCCACACCGGCGCAGGCGACCAGCCGCCCGACCCGCTGATCGCGGCAGCCGAAGGCGAGGACCGCTGCCCCGCCTATCGCGGCCTTGCCTATACCGTGTTCGAGAACCTCGACCTCTCCGAATTCTACAACCGCATCCCCTCGCTCACCTTCGAGGTGATCGCCGACGAGAGCTTCGACCTGCAGGCCGTGGTCGGCGAAGTGCCGGGCGGCATCGACGCCTCGGTGCCGCTGGCGGGCGTCGCCGGCTATACCAGCGAAGGCGCGCCCGCTGCCGACATCGAGACCTTCGACCAGGTCCTGCCGCTCGAGATCGATGCTGCCGGTGAACGGCTCGTCATCGCCCGCGAGCGCCGGCAGGAGGCCGTCATCGCCCTCGCCGATCCCGCCATCGCCGTCGGCAACGACGAGTTCGGCGCCGCCTCGGGCTTCACGCGCCACCGCGCGGCCCCATCCGGCCAGCCCCCGGCGATCCTGCGCTACTACGACCTCGGCCGCGACTACCAGGCCAGTGTCCAGCGCGCCAGCGGCCGCCCCGCCGCGGGCGAGCCGGGCACGATCGACCTTCCCGCCGCACTCGACGCCGCCACCGCCCGCACGCTCATAGAAAGCACGGCCCGGCGCCTCGACTGGACCCGCGAGCGCATTTCCTGGCGCACCAGCGAACTCGACCCGGCAGTCGCCCCCGGCGCCCTCGTGTCGCTGCCGGGCATCACGGGGCTGTGGCGGGTGCGCGAATGGGAATGGCGCGAAAGCGGCATCGAACTCGCCCTCGAGCGTGCTCTTCCGACAGGGGCCGACATGACGCCAGCCCTCGGCTCGGACGCCGGGCGTTGCAATCCGCCGATCGATGCACCCGCTGGTGAAACTCGGATCGCCGCGTTCGAAATGCCCTTCGATGGCACGACGGGCTCGCCCGACACGGTCCGCTGCCTCGCGGCCGTCTCGGGCACCGGCTCCAACTGGAGCGGCGACGCGCTCTATGCCGATCGCGGGGACGGCCAGCTCCTGCTGCTGGGCCCGAGCGGCCGTGCCCGGGCCGTGATCGGCACCGCGCGGTCGGTGCTCCCCGCCGCCGATCCGCTGTTCATGGACCGGGGTTCGGAACCGGTCGTTTCGCTCCTCGACCCGGCGACGCAACTCGCCTCGATCGACACCCTGCAACTTGCGCAGGGTGCCAACCTGGCGCTGATCGGCGAGGAAATCGTCCAGTTCCTCCATGCGACTGCGCTGGGCGGCGGCGAATGGCGCCTCTCGGGCCTGCTGCGGGGCCGCGGCGGCACCGAGGCGGCCATCGGCACCCACGGCGAAAACGAGGCTTTCGTGCTGCTCGGGACCAGCCTTGTGTCGCTGGACGCGGGCGTGCTCGGATCGGGCGCCGGCCGACGTGTGGTCGCTCTGGGGCGCGGGGACATCGAACCGGTGGAAACCCCGGTCCTGCTCGACGGCATCGCCTTGCGCCCGCTTGCGCCCGTCCATCCGCGCAAGGCGATTTCCGGCGATGGCTCGTGGCACCTCTCGTGGACCCGCCGCGCCAGGGGCGGCTGGCCGTGGCAGAACGGGATCGAGGTGCCTCTGGTCGAGCAATCCGAAAGCTACGTGGTCACCGCCGGCCCGCTCGCCGCGCCGCTGGCGAGGTGGTCGACCACTTCACCCGAACTGATCCTGACGGCGCAGCTGCGCGGCGAATTGGCATCCCTGGGCCCAGCCGTCGCGATCCACGTCCGGCAGCAGGGCACGCACGCCCTGTCGCTGCCACTGCTGCTTTGCAGCCTTTCCTGACCCGAGCACGACACAGGAGTTCCCGATGACCGATCCGATCGCCTTCACCAGCGCCACTTCCCGCTTCGCCCTCCCGCTGCTTCATGTCGGGCAGGCGCAGAAGGAAGTCTTCGTCAACGAAGCGCTGGGCCTTGCCGACATCCTGCTCCATTGCTCGGTAAGGGGCGTGGCGGGGGCATCTCCGGGAAATTCCTTAGAAGGCGAAACCTGGCTCGTGTCCGAGGGCGCGACGGGTGAATGGGAGGGCCACGACAGCCAGATCGCCACCCGCCGCGGCAGCGCCTGGATCTACCTCGCTCCGGTCGACGGCATGCGCATCTTCGACCGTTCGGCGGGCTGCGAGATGCTTTTTTCGGGATATTGGAGAAAAGCTTTGCTTCCGTTGGAACCACTTGGAGGGACGAGTGTTGATGGGGAGGCTCGAGCCGCGATCAATGATCTGGTCTCGGCTCTTCAAGCCTTGGGTATCCTCCCATCGGCGTAACGGGTGCAAAAACAGGTGTTCTTAGGGGTGGCAGAGATTTCGGACATCGAGGTCGCAAGCGGCACCCAAGCCCTCGAAAACGCGACATTCTTGCAACAGTCAGGCTCAATGTGCGCTTGCACACGGATTGCCGAGGGGTTAGACACTCTCGCACTCGGTGGCTCCAAATCTCTCAGTAGGGGAAACGTATGAGGAAACTCGTCATTGGTCTGGCACTGGCTTCGACAGCCATTGCCACGCCCGCGTTCGCACGCGACGATTCATGGTATCTTGAAGGCGACTTCGGCGGCATGATCGTCGAAGACGCAGATGTTGACATCAACGGTGTCAACAATGCCGATTCGATCGACTTCAACAAGGGCTTCGACGGCGGTGCCGTTCTTGGCTACGACTTCGGTCCGTTCCGTCTTGAAACCGAAGCCAGCTATCGCCAGGCTTCGATCAAGAACTCCGGCGGCGCAGATGCCAGCAACCTGTCGTTCATGGTCAACGGCCTGCTCGACTTCGGTCCCGACGACGGCCTTCAGGGCTTTGTCGGCGGTGGTGCCGGCGTGGGTCGCGTTCACGCTGACGTGATCGACGATTCGGACACCGGTTTCGCCTGGCAGGCGATCGCGGGTATCCGCGCTCCGCTCAGCTCGCACTGGGACGTGGGTCTTAAGTACCGCTTCATGAACGTCGACAACGTCGACCTCGTGGGTCCGGCCGGCGACAGCATCAGCACCCGCTGGCGCTCGCACTCGCTGCTCGGCACGCTGGCGTACAACTTCGGCGAACCGGCAGCTCCGCCGCCACCCCCGCCGCCGCCCCCGCCGCCCCCGCCGCCCCCGCCGCCCCCGCCTCCGCCGGTGGTCTGCAACAAGGGTCCGTACATCGTGTTCTTCGACTGGGATAAGTCGGACATCACGCCGGAAGCCGCCACCATCCTCGACAGCGCCGTCAGTGCCTATGGCAACTGCGACAGCGTTCCGATCATGCTGGCCGGTTACACCGACCGTTCGGGTACGCCCAAGTACAACCAGGGTCTGTCGGAGCGTCGTAACGCGTCGGTCCGTTCGTACCTGACCAGCCACGGCATCCCCGACGGCTCGATCTCGAGCCAGGGCTTCGGCGAAAGCAACCCGCGCGTTCCCACCGCAGACGGTGTGCGCGAGCTGCAGAACCGTCGCGTCGAGATCACTTACGGTCCGGGTTCGGGCATGTAATCGATCCGGCAACGGACAAGATCGGGGGGTCGGAGCAATCCGGCCCCCTTTTCTTTTGCCTGAATTCCGCACTGTAGGTCATACGACACAAAAAAACGCCCCGGCACCTCTGGTACCGGGGAGCTGCAATATCCCGTAAATGGGAAACGTCAGGCCGCGTAAGGCGTCGGATCGACCAGACCAGCGTCTGCGAAGCCTGCCTTGCGCAGGCGGCAGCTGTCGCACAGCCCGCAGGCCTTTCCATCGCGCTGCGGATCGTAGCACGACCAGCTCATACCCGGATCGAGCCCCAGACGATCGGCCTCCCGCGCGATGTCGGCCTTGCCCATGAACTGAAGCGGCGCGTGAATGCGCAATGCCTGCCCTTCGGCGCCCGCCTTGGTGGCCAGGCCCGCAATGTTCTCGAAGGCGGAGATGAATTCCGGCCGGCAATCGGGATAGCCCGAATAGTCCAGCGCATTGACGCCGATGAAGATGTCGTGCGCGCCGATCGCTTCCGCCCAGGCCAGCGTGAGCGACAGGAACACCAGGTTGCGTGCCGGCACATAAGTGACCGGAATATCCTCGCCGACGCCGTCCTTCGGCACGGAAATATCGTCGGTGAGGGCCGAACCGCCGAACCGGCGCAGGTCGAGCGGCAGGACGACATGCCGCCGTGCCCCGATAAACGCCGCGATCTCTGCTGCGGCATCGAGTTCACGCCGGTGACGCTGGTTGTAGTCGATGGTCAGGGCATTGACCGCGAAGCCCTGCTCCCGCGCGATTCCGGCGGAAACCATGGAATCGAGGCCGCCGGAAAGCAGCACCACGGCCTGCCTGGGTTCGGAAGAATTCACGTTCTGCATGCTCCGCCCGCTACTCCTGCCAGGCGGTGACGGCAACGACCAACTGCGCCGCTCAGCCAGTGCATGCGCCCGTCCGGCGCCCTTCCGCAGAATAGGAAAACGGCAGGCCGTTGACGATACCCTGGGTATCGACCTGGATCAGCCTGTTGGTCTCCCGCCGGATTTGCGTACGCCCATAGCCCTGGCCGCGACATGTATACTGGACGGTCACCTGCGCCGCGCTGTCCTCGACAACGACGCTGCTGCAAGGCAATCCGGGATGGCGCAGCTGTATGAGACGCCGCGCATTATCGAGGCAGATGTTGCGAACCGAGCCGTCGCCACCGCGCTCGCGCAGCTCCCAGCCGCCACGCTCGAGTTCGTCGAGCATGCCCAACTGCGACTTCTGGCCATGCGCAGGCAGCGCGATGGCGGCAAGAGCTGCCATCGACAGCACCGAAAGAGCGGCTTTCAACTCATGTCCCCTGGACTCCCGCACCGGATCCACCGGCAATATCGGTGGGACGTGCACGAAATTCAAGCGCGCGGCGGGAACGCGGCCATTCCGGCAGACTACCGGGAAGCGTTCAGGCCGGGATGCGCAGGATCTTCGAGCAGAAGGCGCAGTCCACCGGGATCGTCCCGTCCTCGTCGCGCATTTCGGCCCTCTGGTCTTCAGGGAAGCTGGAGAGGATACCCAGGTAATGCTCGACGCTGCAGCGGCAACCGCGTTCCAGCAGCGCCAGGGGCTCCACGCGCACCTCCTCTTCCTCGTGGAACAGGCGCCAAAGCAGCTGCTCGAGGTTGAGTACCGGGTCGACCAGTTCCGCTTCCTGCACGCTGGCGGCCAGGATGGCGACGTGCTCCCAGTCGGGATGATCGTCCTTCGCATGCAGCCGCTCCTTGCCTTCCTCGCCATCGGGGAAGTGCTGGACCAACAGGCCACCCGCCACGCAACGGGTGCCATTGGAACGCACCGCGATACGGATCAGCGTCGGGACCTGTTCGGACTGGGCGAAGTAGTTCTCGCAGGCATGGGCCAGCGAAGCACCTTCCAGCGGCACGACCCCCTGATACCGCTCACCCGTCACCGCCAGATCGAACGTGATCGCCAGGTATCCGGTGCCGAAGATCGCCTGCAGCGAGCAGTCCTGCTCCAATGCCTCGACCTTTTCCGGATCATGGCGCAAGTAACCGCGAACCTCGCCGCCGCGATAGTCGCAGACCAGCAGGTCCACCGCGCCGCCTTCGGCCTGCGCCTGGAAGGTGATCTGCGCACCTTCCTCCTTGAGCAACGATCCCATCAGCGCAGTCAGGACCAGCGCCTCGGCCAGGACATGCTTGACCGCCCGGGGATAGTCATGCGCGGAGAGCACCGTCTCCAGCACGGGTCCCAGCCGCACCAGCCGGCCGCGCGCGTGGCGCGCATGCAGGGTGAAGGCCAGCACCCGGTCGAAGCCGGTGTCGTCGCGGCGCAGGAGATCGTCGTCGATCACAGCTTGCCCAGCGCCCAGAGAAGCACGGACTTCTGCGCGTGGATGCGGTTCTCCGCTTCGTCCCAGACCGCCGACCGGGGGCCGTCCATGACCTCGTCGGTCACTTCCTCGCCGCGATGCGCAGGAAGACAGTGAAGGAATATCGCGCCCGGATCGGCAATCGCCATCAGCGATGCATCGACCTGGTAGGGCTGCATCGCGGCAATGTGGATTTCGCCGCCCGCCTGGCCCATCGAGACCCAGGTGTCGGTAACGACGACCTGCGCGCCTGCCACCGCCGCGCGCGGGTCCTGCGTCAGGATGACTTCCCCGCCAGCCGCCCGCGCACGCGCAATGAAGCCGGCGTCGGCCTCGTAGCCTGCCGGGCCGCCGAGACGGATCGTGAACTTCATCAACCCCGCCGCCTCGACCAGCGAATTGGCGACGTTGTTGCCATCCCCCAGCCACGCCACCTGCAGCCCTGGAAGCGCGAAGCCGCGCTCCACTATCGTGAGCAAATCGGCGACGATCTGGCACGGGTGCGACAGGTCGGTCAGGCCGTTGATCACCGGCACTTCGGCGTAGTGCGCCAATTCCTCGATCTTTGCATGGTCGTCGGTGCGTATCATGATCGCATCCACCATGCGGCTGAGTACGCGCGCGGTGTCCGCGATCGATTCGCCGCGTCCCAGCTGGGTGCTTCCCGATTCCAGGATCAGCGCCGAGCCGCCCAACTGGCGCATCGCCATGTCGAACGAGACACGGGTGCGGGTCGAGTTCTTCTCGAAGATCATCGCCAGCACCTGCCCGGCTAGAGGCGCATCCGCATCGGCACGGCCCTTCGGCCATGCCTGGCGCGCCGCCTTGCGGTCGATCGCATCGTTGATCATCGCGGCGATCGCGTCGCCGCCCGCGTCGGTCAGGTCGACGAAATCCCTGGCCATCAGGCAACCTCTTCCGGCTGGTAGCTCGCCGCGGCGGCAGAGAGCTTGTCCATGAATTCGTCGATGTGGCTGTCGTCGATCACCAGCGGCGGCAGGATACGCACCACGTTGTCCCCGGCCGAGACCGTAAGGAGTTGGTGGTTGTCACGCATGTGGGCGACGAAGGGACGTGGCTCGACCTTCATCTTGAGGCCGATGAACAGCCCGCGCCCGCGCACCAGTTCGAAGAGATCGGGGTAGTTGCCGATGAACTGCTCGAGCCGCGCCCTGATGCGCTCACCCTTGGCGCGCACGTCGGCGAGAAACGCCTCGTCGGGGATCACGTCCAGCACCGCGCCGATCGCCGCCATGGCGAAGGGATTGCCGCCGTAGGTCGAACCATGGGTGCCGGCGGTCATGCCCCGCGCAGCCTTTTCGGTCGCGAGGCAGGCACCGACGGGGAAGCCGCCGCCGATCGCCTTGGCGGTCGAGAGGATGTCGGGTTCGATGCCGTACTGCTCGTAGGCGTAGAGCGTGCCGGCACGGCCGACGCCGCTCTGGACCTCGTCGAGCACCAGCATCAGGTCATGCTCGTCGCACAGCGCGCGCAGGCCCTGGAGAAATTCATCGGAAGCGATGCGGATGCCGCCTTCACCCTGGATCGGCTCGACCAGGAACCCCGCCGTGTTCGGACCGATCGCGGCCTTCGCGGCCTCGAGATCGTTGAATTCGACATACTTGAAACCGGGCAGCAGCGGCAGAAAGCCCTTGTGCATCTTCTCCTGGCTCGATGCGCTGATGGTCGCCATTGTGCGGCCGTGGAAGGCGTTGTTGAAAGTGATGAGTTCGAACTTGTGGTCGTTGCCGGCCGACTGGTGATAGGCGCGCGCAGTCTTGATCGCGCATTCCACCGCCTCCGCGCCCGAATTGGTGAAGAACACGGTGTCCGCGAACGTCAGGTCGACCAGCCGCTGCGCCGCGGCCTCGCCCTGGGGGCTGCCATAGAGGTTGGACACGTGCATCAGCGTCTCGGCCTGCTTCTGGATCGCGCCGATCAGGCCGGGGTGCGAATGGCCGAGCGCGTTGACCGCGATGCCGCTGGCGAAGTCGAGGAAACGACGGCCATCGTCGCTGATCAGGTGGCAATGCTCACCGCGAACGGGACGAACGTCGCACCGGGGGTAGACGGGCATCAGCGGAGTGATCGACATGTCGGTTATCCTCGAAACAGATTCAGCGTGTGAAGATCGCAAACGACAAATGGCGGCCCCATCGGACCGCCATTTGCGCGCATTTAGATGTTTGCAGTCCTCCGGTCAAACGACCGGGATCAGTGCAGGCAAGGTCAGGCCTGGAGCGCCTTCAGGTTGACCGCCGAGTACTTGCCTCGTCGATCGACCTCGATGTCGAACTCCACCCGGTCGCCTTCGTTCAGGCCGGACAGGCCCGAGCGTTCCACCGCGCTGATATGCACGAATGCGTCCGGCTGGCCATCATCACGGGTGATGAAGCCGAAGCCCTTCATGGAGTTGAAGAACTTCACCGTGCCGGTGGCCTTTTCACCGGTCAGCTCGCGCTGCGGTGCGGCCGGCTCACGCTTGGCGACAGGGATCACGTCACCCACGACCGACAGGTCGGTGGCCGAGACCTTGCCGCCGCGATCGACGAGCTGGAATTCGAGCTGCTGACCTTCCGCCAGCCCTTCGAGACCGGCGCGCTCCACCGAGCTGATGTGAACGAACACATCATCGCCGCCTTCTTCGCGCTGGATGAAACCGAAGCCCTTGGCTGCGTTGAAGAACTTCACGACGCCGCGGCCCTGGCCGACGACCTGGGCAGGCATACCGCCGCCGCCACCGCCGCGCGGACCGCCGCCGAAGCCGCCGCCACCGCCGCTGCGGAAACCGCCACCGCCGCCGCCACCGCCGAAGCGATCACCGCCGCCGAAGCCGCCACCACCGCCGCCGCCGAAGCGATCACCGCCTCCGCCGCCACCGCTGAAGCGATCACCGCCACCGCCGCCGCCGAAACGATCCTGTCCGGCAAAGAACGGGTCGAACTCGTCCTCTCCAAACCGATCCCGCTTGTCGCGTCCCCTTCCGCGACGACCTCTGTCAAAACCCATGTCTACGAACGTACCTTCGCTGCGCCCCATAAGCATTCGCCCGGACGTGTGGACGTAGCACGCCGAGCCTCAGACAAAGCGACCGGGCGTGGCCCGGCGCTCTCCTGCGATCACGTCTCTTACACGAGTCCGTTATCAATAGCGAACGGAAATACGCGCCCTTTTGGGTCTGGTTCGGTGGAATATTCGATTTGAAGCCACGGTTTTGGCTTGCCTGTTCGGTCTCGAACGTCTTGATGACCGCAACGGCGGGCTGCCCGTCGACAAGGAATCATACCGGAGAATGCAGGCCATGTTCCGCCAGATCACCGACACCGTCTTCGCCAGCCCGCAGATCGGCACCGACGCGATCGCCGAAGCCGCGGCCCTCGGGATCGTGCGGATCATCAACAATCGCCCCGAAGGCGAGAGCGACGACCAGACCCCGGGTGACGAAATCGAGGCCGCCGCGCGGGCGGCCGGGATCGACTACGTCGCGATTCCCGTCACCCATTCCGGTTTCAGCCAGACGCAGGTCGATGCGATGGAACAGGCGCTGGCCATCGACGGTCCGGTGCTGGCCTATTGCCGGTCGGGCACGCGCTCGACGCTGCTGTGGGCCCTGGCCCGCGCCAAGGCCGGGGACAGCCCGGCGGTGATCGCCTCGAAAGCGGCCGGCGCGGGCTACGACGTCACGCCGATTCGCCAATTGATAGACATGCTTTCGGCAGGAGGCTGACGCGCCGCGACCGGCGTTCGGACCGTTTCCGCCGCCGGTCGCCTAAATCACAGGGCATCGTCACCCTGCTCGCCGGTGCGGATCCGCACCGCCTGTGCCAGGGGGAAGACGAAGATCTTGCCGTCGCCGATCTCGTCGTTGTTGGCGTACTGGCGGATGATCTCGACCACCCTGCTCTCCAGCGAATCGGGCACAGCCACTTCGATGCGGACCTTGGGCAGCATGCTTTTCGCATATTCGGCGCCGCGGTAGATTTCGGTCTGGCCTTTCTGGCGTCCGTAGCCGCTGACTTCCGACACCGTCAGCCCGGACACTCCGGCGGCGCTCAGCGCGTCCTTCACCTCGGTGAACTTGAACGGCTTGATGATGGCCGTGACGTATTTCATGCGCCCTCCCCCCGTGTGCCCGAAATTGCGTGCCGGAACCTGCCCGGCGCAGCTTCCCATAGGCGTGAGCGGACCACAAGGTTTTCGCGGATACCTCCGCCATGGACATAAAAAAGGGGCCGGAGCGGCTGGCTCCGGCCCTTCATAGTTTGTGTTCGCAGGAGGAACATCGGTTGGCGACGACGAATAGGAGGAGAGGAGAAGTACCCGCCGCCGCCAAACTGTGGAAATGAACTCAGTTGTAGGCGCGTTCGCCGTGTTCGCCGATGTCGAGACCATCGGATTCGACTTCCGGAGAGACCCGCAGGCCGGTGATGGCCTTGGCGACGTACATGGCGATCGTGGTGCCGACGACCGCCAAGACGATGGTCGCCGCAACCGCCGAGACCTGCGTCACGAGCTGACCGCCCATGTTGAAGTCTGCGGGGCCAGGGCCACCGAGCGACGGGGCATAGACGATGCCGGTGCCGATGGCGCCGACAATGCCGCCCACGCCGTGGATGCCGAAGGCGTCGAGCGAGTCGTCGTAGCCGAGAGCCGGCTTGACCTTCGAGACGAAGATGAAGCAGATGATCGAGGCGACTGCGCCCAGCACGATCGCACCGAACGGACCGGCGTTACCGGCCGCAGGCGTGATGGCGACGAGGCCGGCGATGATGCCCGAGCAGTAGCCGAGCGCCGAGCCCTTGTGGCCCGAGAATTTCTCGGCAAGCATCCAGAACAGGCCAGCCGAAGCGGTGGCGACGAACGTGTTGATCATGGCGAGAGCGGCCGAACCATTGGCTTCCAGAGCCGAACCGGCGTTGAAGCCGAACCAGCCCACCCACAGCAGGCCAGTGCCGACGAACGTCAGCGTCAGCGAGTGCGGCGGCATCGGCTCGCTCGGATAGCCCTTGCGCTTGCCCAGGATCAGGGCAGCGACCAGCGCCGAGACGCCCGCGTTGATGTGAACGACGGTGCCGCCCGCGAAATCGAGGGCCCCCATGACGAAGAACACGCCGCGCGCTTCCCAGACCATGTGCGCGATCGGGTAGTACACGAGCAGCAGCCACACGAAGGTGAAGGCCATCACGGCCGAGAATTTCATGCGCTCAACGACCGAGCCCAGGACCAGGGCGACGGTGATCGCCGAGAAGGTCATCTGGAAGCAGACGAAGATGTATTCGGATATCACCTCGTCCGAGAAGGTCGCGGCGGTCGAGTCAGGCGTGATGCCGGCGAGGAAGAACTTGCCCCAGCTGATGAACTGGTTGCCCTCGGGACCGAAGGCGAGGCCATAGCCGAAGATCACCCACATCAGCATGGCCAGCGCCGCGGCGCCGCCGATCTGGGTCATCGTCGAAAGCATGTTCTTCGAGCGGGTGAGGCCGCCGTAGAAGAGCGCGAGGCCGGGAAGGATCATCATCATGACCAGGACGGTCGATGTCATCATCCAGGCGTTGTTGCCGGGGTTGGGCACCGGGGCGGCCGGAGCGGCGGCTGCCGCTTCCTGCGCCCAGGCAGGCAGGGCGGCAAACAGCGACGCGATCGCGCCGGCGCCGCTGATAAGCTTGCGGTTCATCATGGAAATCCCCCTCAAAGCGCGGTGTCGCCGGCTTCGCCGGTGCGGATGCGCACTGCCGAGGCCAGGTCGAGGACGAAGATCTTGCCGTCGCCGATGGCTTCGGTGCTCGCGACCTGCTGGATCGTTTCCACGATCTTGGGCGCGAGGTCATCGGGTGCTGCGACCTCGATCTTCACCTTCGGCAGCATGTTGGTCGAATATTCGGCGCCGCGGTAGATTTCCGTCTGGCCCTTCTGCCGACCAAAACCCTTCACCTCGGACACGGTCATCCCGGCAACGCCGATTGCCCCGAGCGCCTCCCGGACTTCGTCGAGCTTGAAGGGCTTGATGATGGCTATGATGAACTTCATGCCTATCCCCTGTTTGCCACCGGCCCCAGCGCCGGCTTCGGATATGCAATGCAAAGGGTGTGCCATTTTACCGGTTGGTAAGTTTTCGCGGCGTTTCAGAAGCAGAACAAACCGCACGTCGAGGGAAATACACGTAGTATCGCTCGATTCCTGTGCACGTGCCTAAATTTTAGGCAACGCGAGCGAGGCATAGACCGGCAAATGGTCGGAGCCCGTTGCGGATAACGGGCTCCGATGCACATCGGTTCCCAGCACTTCCCATTCGCGCGAGATGACGATCCGGTCGAGCAAGGCCATCGGTCGGCGCGAGGGAAAACTGCGGCCAGGCGCAAGCACGCGCCAAGCGTCGTCGAACTCGCGAAGGCAGCCGCCGCGCTGCGCCCACTCATTGAGGTCGCCCATCATCACCGTCGGCACCCGCTCGGCGCAATCGGCGCAGTGCGAGAGCACGCTGCGGACCTGATGGCGCCGCCTGAGGCCCGAAAGGTCGAGGTGCATGCCCACCACCCGCAGCAGCCGCCCCTCGATCCGCAGGTCGGCGCGGATGGCGCCGCGCGGCTCGAGCACCGGCAGCGGCACCGGCGCCGCCTCGACCAGTTCGATGCCCTTGCGCACGAGGATGGCATTGCCGTGCCAGCCGAGGCTGTCGGGCTTCATCGACATCGGCACCGGCACGTAGTCGGTCGCGGAGTGGATCACGTCGAGCGGCAGCACCGCCATGCGCCGGCCGTAGCGGCGGTCGACCTCCTGCAGCGCGACGACATCCGCGTCGATCTCGCGCAGCACCGTCAGAATGCGCTCGGGATCGCGCCGCCGGTCGAGCCCGACGGCCTTGTGGATGTTGTAGCTGGCGAACTTGATCTGCAACGCGGACATCCGATGGCTTGGCCCTGGTGACAATCCGCCGGAGCCCCGCCGGGTTCCGTATCGGTCCGATCAGGTGCGTTTAAGGTGCCGTTAGCGCCCAGTTAGCGTGCACTCAGCGTTCCTTGGTCGCGCTGAAGGCGAGTTCGGGATTGCGCTCCTGCTGGTAGTTCACGTCCCACGACGAGCGGGCCATGAACACCGGGTCGCCGTCGCGGTCTTTGGCCAGGTTCATCTTGTTGATCTCGGCGAAGTCGCGCAGCGCCTTTTCATCGCCCTTGATCCAGCGCGCGGTGTCGAACGGCGAGGCCTCGAGCATCGCCTCGACCTTGTACTCGGCCTCGAGGCGGGAGATCAGCACGTCGAGCTGCAGCTGTCCGACCACGCCGACGATCCATTGCGAACCGATCTCCGGGTAGAACACCTGGATCACGCCCTCTTCCGACAGATCGTCGAGCGCCTTCCTCAGCTGCTTGGTCTTGGTCGGGTCCTTGAGCTGGACGCGGCGCAGGATTTCCGGCGCGAAGTTGGGCAGCCCGATGAAGCGTACGTCGTTGCGCTCCGACAGGGTGTCGCCCACGCGCAGGGTGCCGTGGTTGGGAATGCCGATGATGTCGCCCGGCTCGGCGCTGTCGGCCAGTTCGCGGTCCTGCGCGAAGAACAGGATCGGCGAATGGATCGCGATCGGCTTGCCCAGCCCCGAGGGCGTCAGCTTCATGCCGCGCTTGAAGGTGCCCGAAACCAGCCGCATGAACGCGATGCGGTCGCGGTGCATGGGGTCCATGTTGGCCTGGACCTTGAAGATGAAGCCGGTGACTTCCTTGAAGCCGGGCTCGATCGTGCCCTGGTCCGAGGCCTGCGGGCGCGGCGGCGGGGCGAGCTTCGCGATCGCGTCGATCAGCTCGGAAATGCCGAAGTTCTTGAGCGCCGAGCCGAAGTAGACCGGCGTCAGGTTACCGGCGCGGTAGTGCTCGAGATCGAACTCGGGGTAGCCGGCCACCGCCAGCTCCAGTTCCTCGGCGACTGCACCGGGCAGCGCCGCGCCCTCGTCGACGTGGCCGAGGAATTCCTTGCGCGGCCCCTCGGGACGGCTGATCCGGCCGCTGGCGATGTCGAGGATGCCCTCGAACACGCCGCCCATGCCGACCGGCCAGGACATCGGACAGACGTCGAGCGCCAGCATGTCGGCCACTTCGTCGAGCAGGTCGAAGCAGGCGCGGCCCTCGCGATCGACCTTGTTGATGAAGGTGATGATCGGCACCGAGCGCAGGCGGCAGACCTCGAACAGCTTGCGCGTCTGCGGCTCGATGCCCTTGGCCGCGTCGATCACCATGATCGCCGAATCGACCGCGGTGAGCGTGCGGTAGGTATCCTCCGAGAAATCCTCGTGGCCCGGCGTGTCGAGCAGGTTGAAGGTGATCCCGTCCCGCTCGAAGGTCATCACCGAGCTGGTCACCGAGATGCCGCGCTGCTGCTCGATCTTCATCCAGTCCGACCGCGCCCGCCGCGCCGCGCCGCGCGCCTTGACCTGTCCGGCCAGGTGGATCGCGCCGCCCTGCAGCAGGAGCTTCTCGGTCAGCGTGGTCTTGCCGGCGTCGGGATGCGAGATGATCGCGAAGGTACGCCGCGAGGAATGGTGGGAATTGCTCATCGGCGCGCTTTAGTTGCGCTGGGCCCGCGCGGCAACAGGGGAAGAAGCCAGGGGGAAGACCTGGGGCCATAGCCCCAGACCCCGTTACTGTCGTCGCCCGCGCGCGCTGTGGCCTCGCGCGCTCATTGCACGCCCTAGTCCCCGTCATCCCCGCGAAGGGTGGGGAGCAAACTTCCCCTTACCCCTCGCGCGCGACCTGAAACCCGGCGAACGACTGGTTCACCGGCATCAGCTCCAGCGTGTTGATGTTCACATGCCCCGGCTGCGAGGCGACCCACAGCACGGTCTCGGCAATATCCTCGCCGGTCAGCGGGTTCACGCCCGCGTAGAAATTGTCCGAAGCGCCCTGGTCGCCGCCGTTGCGCACGACGGTGAACTCGGTCTCGACCATGCCCGGCTCGATCGAGGTCACGCGCACCCCGGTGCCCGAGAGGTCGGAGCGCAGGCCGAGCGCGAACTGGCGCACAAAGGCCTTGGTGCCGCCGTAGACGTTGCCGCCGGTGTAGGGATAGGTCGCCGCCACCGAGGACAGCATGACGATCGCGCCCTTGCGGGCAATCAGCCCCGGCAGCAGCTTGTGTGTCAGCGAGGCGAGCGCGACCACGTTGGTGTCGATCATCGTCTTCCAGTCGGCGAGGTCCGCCTGCTGCGCCGGCGCCGCGCCGAGCGCGAGGCCGGCGTTGTTCACGAGGCAGTCGATCTCGGCGAACGCACCCGGAAGCGCCGCCAGCGCCCCATCGCGGGCGGCCTCGTCGCGCACGTCGAACACGCAGGGCTGGAAGCGGTCAGGGCCGAGTTCATCGGCAAGGCCCTGCAGCCGCTCGGCGCGGCGGCCTGTCCCCACGACGCGCCAGCCGGCGGCGACGAAGGCCCGCGCGCAGGCTTCGCCGATTCCCGAAGTGGCGCCGGTGACGAGTACGGTCTTCATGTCGGTTTCCTTCAATCGGCCGAGAGGACGGCCACATCCATGCGGAAGCTGCGCGATTCGCCCGGCGGCAGGGTGATGACGCCCGGTTTTGCCCGGAAGTCGCCGGTGTAGCCGAGCGGGTCGGCGATGCCCTGCCAGGGCTCGATGCACAGGTAGGCGGCGCCGGGCTTCTGCCAGATGCCGAGCATCGGCGTATCGGGGAAGGCGATCGCCAGTTGCGTCGCCCCCGCCGCGCCGAAGGTCAGCGCGCGGCTGGAAAGGCGGTCCCAGATCAGCGCGTCGGCCTCGAACTGTGCGGCGTCGGGGCAGAGCAGGTGACCTTCGACCGGCGTGGCGACGGGCTCGGGCAGGACGAGGCCGCTGGCGGGCTCGATGCGACGGATGGGCTGGGGCTCGCCCTGCTCGAAGGCGACCGCGTGGTCGGCCTTGGCGGCGCCGCCGGGCAGCGGCCAGGCGAAGGCGGGGTGGAAGCCGAAGCTGAAGGGCAGCGGTTCGTCGCCGGGGTTGGAGACGCGCGCCTCCATGTGCAGGCCGTCAGGGCCTATGCGGAACGCCATGTCGAGTACGAAGGCGAAGGGGTAGACCGCGCGCGTCGCTGCGCTGTCCGTCAGGCGGAAGAGGGCGTGGTCCGGTCCGGCCTCGACCACCTCGAACTGCGAGCGACGGGCAAAACCATGCTTCTTGAGCGTGTATTCACGGCCATCGACGCGGTAGCGGTCGCCGTTCAGGGCGCCGACGATCGGGAACAGCAGCGGCGCGTGCCCGGTCCAGAACGCCGGGTCGGCATCGGTCATGTACCCGCGGCCGTGGCTGTCGGTCAGCGACCACAGCTCGGCGCCGAGCGGGTTGATCCGGGCGGTGAGATCGCCGGAAGAGATGGTCGTGAAATCCATGTCAGTCACCGGCGATCTCCCGTTTCGTCAGCCCCGCAGCACCGCGCCGAGCTTGGCGGCGGCGGCGGTCACCCTGTCGCCGATGGCCTTGATGTCCTCGTCCTTGTAGCTCTTGTCGAGCGGCTGGAGCGTGACTTCGAGCGCCAGCGACTTCTGCCCCTCGGGAACGCCCTGCCCCCGGAAGTCGTCGAACAGGCGCGCGGCGACGATGTTGGCCTTGTCCGCGCCCTGCACAACGCGCAGCAGGTCTCCGGCGGGCAATGCCGCAGGCACCAGGAAGGCGTAGTCGCGCGTCACCGCCTGCAGCACCGGCGGCGCGTAGGACACGCGCGCGAAGCTGGCCGCGCCCTTGCGGGCCGGAATGGCGTCGAGATGGATCTCCGCCACGGCGACCGGCCCCTCGACGTCGAACTGCTTCGCCAGCCTGGGATGGAGCATCCCGAAGCGCGCGAGCACGGTCTTGGGGCCGAGGCGCAGCGTAGCCGACTGGCCGGGGTGGAACTGCGGCCCCGCCTCGCCCATGACCTGCAGCTTGTCGACCGGGGCGCCGGCCTCGGCGAGCAGCGCCACGACTTCGGCCTTGGCGTCATAGGCGTCGAAGGCGGCGGCCTTGCCGGTGGCCCAGCCGCGCGCGGTCTTCTCGCCCGCGAGGACCAGGCCGAGCGCCAGACGCTCGTCGCTGGCGCCGCCTGCGCCGCGCAGGTAGCGGCGGCCCACTTCGAACAGCCGCAGCGACGACGCGCCGCGATCGAGGTTGCGCTTTGCGGCCATCAGCAGGCCCGGCAGCAGCGAGGGCCGCATCGCCTTCATGTCCTCGCTGATCGGGTTGGCGAGCACCCACAGGTCCTCCTCCGCGAAGGCCTGCGCCGCAGCCTCGGGCAGGAACGACCAGGTCACGGCCTCCTGCAGCCCGCGCGCGGCGGCGGCGCGGCGCACGCGGCGCTCCAGCGTCTGCGCCGGCGTGGCCGTGGGGCGGGCGACGCCCTCGGCGCGCGGCAGCGGCACGCTCTCGACCTTGTCGAGGCCGTGGATGCGCACGACTTCCTCAACGAGATCAGCGGCGCCGTCGATGTCCGGGCGCCAGCCGGGGACGGTGACCGCCCAGCTCAGCGCGCCCTGCTCCTCGCTCGCGACCACCGCGAAGCCGAGGCTTTCGAGGATGCGCTGCTGCTCGCCCGGTGCGACGGTGACGCTGCCCAGCTTCTCGACCAGCGAAGGCGCGAAGTGGACGATCTTCGGGGTGGCCGGCGCCGCGCCGACGCGCACCACTTCGGATGCCTCGCCGCCGCAGAGCGTCTGGATCAGCTGGGTCAGGTGGGCGAGGCCGGTGTCGAGGAAATTGGGGTCGATCCCGCGCTCGAACCGGCCGCGCGCGTCGGAAGTCAGGTTGAGCTTGCGGCCCGTCCTGGCGATCCGTTCGGGGTCGAAGTAGGCGATTTCGAGCAGGATGTCGGTGGTGTCGTCCCCGCAGCCCGAGTGCGCGCCGCCCATGATGCCGGCGATGTCGTGGACGCCTGCCTCATCGGCGATCACCGTCATTTCGGCATCGAGCGTGTAGGTCTTCTCGTTCAGCGCGACGACGCTCTCGCCCTCACCTGCGCGGCGCGCCACGACGGCGCCGTTCAGTTTGGCGAGGTCGTAGGCGTGCGCCGGGCGGCCATAGGCGAGCATCACGTAGTTGGTCGCGTCGACCAGCGCCGAGATCGACCGCTGGCCGGCGGACTTGAGCCGGTCCTGCAGCCACTGCGGCGAGGGGCCGTTCGTCACGCCCCTGATGACGCGGCCGTAGAAGGCCGGGCAGCCCTCGGCATCCTCGATGCGGATTTCGACCGGGCAGGGGAAGCTGCCGGCGATCTCCAGCGCCTCGATCGGCTTGAGTGTACCGAGGCCCGCCGCCGCGAGGTCGCGGGCGATGCCGTAGAGGCCCATGCAGTCGGGGCGGTTGGGGGTGATCGCCACGTCGATGACCGGGTCGGCGCCGTGGTACTGCGCGAAGGGCGTGCCGACGGGCGCGTCCTGCGGCAATTCGATGATGCCGTCGTGGTCCTCGCCCAGCTCCAGCTCGCGCGTCGAGCACATCATGCCGTTCGATTCGACGCCGCGGATGGCGGATTTGCGCAGCACCATGCCGTTCGCCGGCACCGTCGCACCGGGCAGGCCGAGCACGCCGATCATGCCGGCGCGCGCGTTGGGCGCGCCGCACACGACCTGCAGCGGGGCGCCTTCGCCGGTATCGACGGAGAGGACCTGCAGCTTGTCGGCGTCAGGATGACGCGCGGCGGTGAGCACCTTGGCGACGCGGAAGCCGGCGAGCTTTTCGGCCGGGTCCTCGACGCCTTCGACTTCGAGGCCGATGGCGTTGAGCTTCGCGGCGATCTCTTCGATCGACGCTTCGGTTTCCAGGTACTGCCTGAGCCAGGAGAGCGAGAACTTCATGTCTTATCCTTTCCGCTCAGACCGGGGTGCCGACGCCGCCCGAAAGGGTCGGCACGTCCAGGGCGGAGAATCCGTAGTGGGAGGCCCAGCGCACATCGCCGTCGAAGAAGGCGCGCAGGTCGTCCATGCCGTACTTGAGCATGGCGAGGCGATCGACGCCGATGCCGAAGGCGAAGCCCTGCCATTCCTCGGGGTCGATGCCGCCCGCCGCGATGACGTGGCGGTTTACCATGCCGCTGCCCAGCACTTCCATCCAGGCATGGCCCGGCGCATCGCCCGACCCGCCGACGACGCGGCGGCCGCCGGCGTTGGCATAGCCGACGTCGACCTCGACCGAAGGCTCGGTGAAGGGGAAGTAGCTGGGGCGTAGGCGCAGGACGATGTCGTCGCGCTCGAAGAAGGCCTTGAGGAAGACTTCCAGCGTCCACTTGAGGTGGCCCAGATGGATGCCCTTGTCGATGACGAGGCCCTCGATCTGGTGGAACATCGGGGTATGCGTGGCGTCGCTGTCCGAGCGGTAGACGCGGCCCGGCGCGACGATCCGCAGCGGCGCGCCCTGCTTGAGCATCGTGCGGATCTGGACCGGCGAGGTATGCGTGCGCAGCAGAATCTCGCGGCCGTCGTCATTGCGGTCGGGGAAGTAGAACGTGTCGTGCATCGCCCGGGCCGGATGGCTCTCGGGCATGTTGAGCGCGGTGAAGTTGTGCCAGTCGTCCTCGATCTCTGGCCCGGTGGCGACCGCGAAGCCGAGGTCGGCGAAGATTTCCGCCAGCTCGTCCATGACCTGCGAGATCGGATGCACCGACCCGCGCGGCGCGGCGGGCGCGGGGAGCGAGAGGTCGATCGTCTCGGACGCCAGGCGCGCGTCGAGCGCGGCGGTTTCCAGTGCGTCCTTGCGGGCGGCGATGGCGGCGCTCGCGCCTTCGCGCAGGGCCTGGATCTTCGGCCCCTCGACCTGGCGCTGCTCCGGGCTCATGGCGCCCAGCGTCTTGAGCAGGCCCGAGATCGAGCCCTGCTTGCCGAGGTACTGGATACGTAGGGTTTCCAGCGCTTCCAGCGTTCCGGCTCCGTCGATCTGCGCGATCACCTGGTCGATATCAAGCACGATACTTACCCCAAAAAACTCGTCATTCCCGCGAAGGCGGGAACCCATCTGATGCTTCGGCCCCGCGCTCCTTAGGGAGAAGAGGCGTAGATCGCAACGCAAGAGGATTTCACGCAGAGACGCAGGGACGCAGAGATGGTCGCTTTCTCTCCTTGCCGACCTTGCGGCACACGCGGCGCCGATACGAAGGCGGCTTCGCCGCAAGCGCAACCCCTCTGCGCCTCTGCGTCTCTGCGTGATACCAATCTTGTTCTTCTCCGCGCCTCCGCGTGAAACCCTCTCCAATCCGGAAAGCAGACGCGAAAAGGGCGCGGACGGCACCAGCCATCCACGCCCTTGAAATCGCGCTGTGAAGCGAGACCTTCGTGCCTTGGCGGATTACGCCGCCGCGGGCAGTGCTGCCTTCGCCTGCGCGATGACGGTGCTAAACACGCCGCCTTCGTTCATGGCGAGGTCGGCCATGGTCTTGCGATCGAGTTCGATCCCGGCCAGCTTGGTGCCGTGGATGAACTGCGAGTAGGTCAGACCTTCGGCGCGGACGGCAGCGTTGATGCGCTGGATCCAGAGCGCGCGGAAGGTGCGCTTCTTGATCTTGCGGTCGCGGTACGCATACTGGCCGGCCTTTTCGACGGCCTGGCGTGCGACGCGGATGGTGTTCTTGCGGCGGCCCCGGTAGCCCTTGGCCTGTTCCAGGATCCGCTTATGCTTGGCGCGGGTGGTAACACCCCTCTTGATACGGCTCATCGGTCAGTACTCCTCAGTTGAGCCCGTAGGGCGCCCACTTCTTGATCGTCTTGGCGTCGGCATCGGAGATGACGTCGGTCCGGCGATTCTGGCGGATGTACTTACCGTTGTGGTTCATCAGGCGGTGGCGCTTGCCGGCCACGCCATGCTTTACCTTGCCGGTCGCGGTGAGGCGAAAGCGCTTCTTCACGCCGCTCTTGGTCTTCAGCTTGGGCATTTTCGTCTCCTTGGTCAGGGACACGTCCCGCCGGCCTTGGCAGCCCTTTTCGCCAGGCCGACCCGCGAATCTCCCGAAGGAAATTCATCCGTGTCGATTGAAGTCGCGGCCCTTAGTGTACGGTCGGCCGAAAGGCAAGCGCCTTGCTCAGGAGAACGCCCGGAGCCGCCGCGCGCGCAGCCAGCCGAGAAAATCGCCGCCGCCGATGCCGGGCGCTCCCGGGAGCAGCGGGATGCGCCACAGGTAAAGCTGCGCCGCGAGCCGCCGGCCCGATGCCGTCCGGACGCGGGCCGCGACGCGCCGGTACTCGCGGCCCTCGTAACGGTCGAGCCGGGTCAGTTCGCCGGGCCTCAGTCGCAGGTCGCACAAGGTCCCGCGCACCCGGCCGCCGCCTCGGGCAGGCAGCAGCGCCGGGTACCAGCCGCCTGCGCCGCCGATGGCGAAGAGCCGCCCCGGCGCGCTGGCGGGTTCTTTGCGCACCAGCCGCGCCGCGATCCAGTCGCCCATCGCGGTGCCGCCCTGCGGCTGGAGCGTGCCGTAGACGAACAGCCGCAGCACGCGCGCCACGGCGTCAGTGGTGGTGGTGGCAGGCCATCGCCTCGACCACGTCCTCGAGCCGCGCGGGATCGCCGATCGCCAGCACCTCGCCGCCCGATTCGATGTTGAGCGGCTCGCCGTTCCAGTCGCACATGGTGCCGCCGGCGCCTTCGACGATCGGAACCAGCGCCGCCCAGTCGTGGAGCTTGAGCCCGGCCTCGCAGACGAGGTCGATGTGGCCGCTGGCGAGCAGGCCGTAGTTGTAGCAGTCGCCGCCGAACATCAGGCGCTTGTGATCGGTCTTCGCCGCCAGCGCCATGAAATGGTCGCCCTGGTGGTCGTCGAAGTACTGCGGGCCGGTGGTCGCCATCATCGCGTCGGACAGCGCGCGGCAGGGGCGGGTGCGCACTTCCTGGCCGTTGAAGGTGGTGGGATGGCCGCTGGCGCCGACCCAGCGCTCGCGCAGGATCGGCTGGTCGATGACGCCGAGCACCGGCCAGCCGTCGACCAGCAGCGCAATGAGCGTGCCGAACACCGGCCGCCCGCCGAGGAACGAGACGGTGCCGTCGATCGGGTCGAGCACCCAGGTGCGGTTCGAGGTGCCCTGCTCGGTGCCGAATTCCTCACCGATGATGGTATCGCGCGCGGCTTCGGCCTTGAGGATGCGGCGCATCGCCTCTTCCGCCGCGCGGTCGGCCACGGTGACGGGCGAGGCGTCGTCCTTGCGGTCGCCGGCGAGGCCTGTGCGGAAGTGCGGGCGAATCGCCTCGCCCGCCGCATCGGCGAGCCTGAGGGCGAGAGCGATGTCGTGTTCGATCTTCATGGCGCTTCCCTGCCCGCACCGGCCCGATGCGGTCAAGGTCCCGAAGTAAATCCCGGGGTTTGTCCGATACCGACAATTCTAACGGAACTTGTGAGTTTTCCTGCATTGCCGCGCCTCTACTGGCCGCTTATCTGCGTTACAGGGCATTCGCGGCTGGAGTGGGCATGCAGCGCAAGAACCGCCCGGCGGTCGATCCCCGGATCGCGCCGCAACAGGGTGTGACAAAAGACGGACAACCGCTGTCGTACAACCGCGCGCCGGCGCTCGACCTCGCGCCGTGGATCGCCCGGCTCTATGTGACCATCGTGCAGGCCCCCGCCGACTACACGCTGTCGTGCGGCGTGTTCAACGACACCGCCGTCGTGCGCATCCAGCTGGCCGGCGAATGGCGGGCCGAGACCGCCGCCGGGGTCGTCACCTCTCAGCGCGAGGCGCTCTTCTTCGGCCCGCAGTCCCGCCGGATGCCGATTGCGGTCACCGGCAGCTTCATCAGCGTCGGCATGGCGATCCGGCCCGGCGCCTGCACCGCGCTGCACGGGCCGCGCGTCGGCGACTTCATCGACATGCTGGTGCCGACCGGGATGGTCGCCAGTCCGTCGAGCCGCATCCTCGACATTCTCGACGCGGACGGCTCTCCGGAACAGTGGCTGCAGGCGATCGAGGGCATGGTGCGCAAGCGGGTCGAGCACATGGGCGGGCGCCTGCCCGACCCCATCACCTCGCAGTTCGAGGAGATCACCTTCCGCGACCCGGGCATGTCGGTGAGCGCCGCCGCCGCCGCCTGCGGGGTGGACCGCCGCAAGCTGGAGCGCATCATCAGCCGCGACTTCGGCATGGCGCCCAAGCAGGTCCTGCGCCGCGCCCGCGCGCTCGACATGGCGAGCCATCTGCGCGGCGTCGCCGACAAGAACGAGGGCGAGGAGATGGCGCTGCGCTATTACGACGAAAGCCACCTCATCCACGAGTTCACCGAGCTGTTCGGCATGTCGCCGCGCCAGTTCGTCAGGACGCCGCAGCCGATCCTGACGCTGGCGCTCGAATCGCGCCAGGCCCGCCGGCTGGAAGCGCTGCACCGCATCGAGCCGGGACAGGCGCGGCCCTGGGAGTGAGGGGCGCGGGAAGACGGTCCGCGAATCTCCCGTCATTCCCGCGCAGGCGGGAACCCAGCTGATGCCCTGCCCGGTCGCACCGGCGAGAGATGGATCCCCGCCTTCGCGGGGATGACGAGGATTTTTAATTGAGCACGAAGCCCCGCCGGCACCCCCTCACGGGATGGCGAAATGCCTGCCGAGCGCGGGGCCGCCGTAACAGCTCCCGCCCTGACCTCAGTCGAACAGGCTGGAGACCGAGCTTTCGTCGGCGATGCGGCGGATGGCCTCGCCGATCAGGGGCGCGATCGTCAGGATGCGGATCTTGTCCGAGTCCTTGGCGGCGTCGGTGGCCTGGATCGAATCGGTGATCACCAGTTCCTTGAGCGCCGAATTGGTGACGCGCGACACCGCCGCGCCGGAGAGCACGCCGTGGGTGATGTAGGCGGTGACGCTGGCGGCGCCCTCGTTCATCAGCGCCTGCGCGGCGTTGCACAGGGTGCCGCCCGAATCGATGATGTCGTCGATCAGGATGCAGGCGCGGCCCTTGACGTCGCCGATGATGTTCATGACCTCGGACTGGCCGGGCTTGTCGCGGCGCTTGTCGACGATCGAGAGCGGCGCGTTGTCGAGCCGCTTGGCGAGCGCGCGGGCTCGCACCACGCCGCCGACGTCGGGCGAGACCACCATCAGCGACTGGTCGCCGTAGCGTGCCTGGATGTCGGCGGCCATGACCGGCGCGGCGAACAGGTTGTCGGTCGGGATGTCGAAGAAGCCCTGGATCTGCCCGGCGTGCAGGTCGACCGAGAGGACGCGGTCGGCCCCGGCTTCGGTCATCAGGTTGGCGACCAGCTTGGCCGAGATCGGGGTGCGCGGGCCGGGCTTGCGGTCCTGGCGAGCGTAGCCGAAGTAGGGGACGACGGCCGTGATGCGCTTGGCCGAGGCCCGGCGCAGCGCGTCGATGCAGATCAGCAGTTCCATCAGGTTGTCGTTCGCCGGGAAGGCGGTGGGCTGGACGACGAAGACGTCCTCGCCGCGCACGTTCTCATGGATCTCGACGAAGATTTCCTCGTCGGCGAACCGGCGCACGCTGGCATCGGTGAGCGGCAGCTCGAGATAACCCGCGATGGCGCGGGCGAGCGGCATGTTGCTGTTGCCGGACATGATCTTCATTTGGCGAATCCCCGTGACGGTTCCTGGCGGTCGGTCGTTGGGACCGGCCCTGTAGCCCGGTGTCGCCGGATTGCAATAGTCGGGCCCGGTTTGTGCGCCAAAGGATGCGGCTTTCGCGGCCCAACGCATTGCCGGCAAACGAAAAGGCCGGCCCCGATTTTCCGGAGCCGGCCTTTTCGGAATCGCCCCTGCGGCCCGATCAGATCCGGTGTTCGCCCTTGATCCAGCGCACGGTGCCCGAGCTGGCGCGCATGACCACGCTCTCGGTGGTCATCTTGCCGCCCTTGCGGCGCTTCACGCCTTCGAGCAGCGAGCCGCTGGTGACGCCGGTCGCCGCGAAGATGCAGTCGCCCTTGGCGAGGTCGTGGAGCTTGTAGACCTTGCCCAGGTCCTCGATGCCCCACTTGCGGGCGCGGGCGCGCTCGTCGTCGTTGCGGAACAGCAGGCGGCCGTTGAACTGGCCGCCCACGCAGCGCAGCGCGGCCGCGGCGAGCACGCCCTCGGGCGCGCCGCCCGAACCCATGTACATGTCGATCGTGGTGTCCTCGTCGGTCACCGCGATGACGCCCGCGACGTCGCCGTCACCGATCAGCACGACGCCGCAGCCGATGCCGCGCAGCTCGGCGATCAGCGCCTCGTGGCGGGGACGGTCGAGCACGCAGACGATGATGTCTTCCGGCTTCACGCCCTTGGCGGCGGCCACCGCCGTGACGTTCTCGGTCGGGGTCCGGTTCAGGTCGATGATGCCTTCGGGGTAGCCGGGGCCGACCGCGAGCTTGTCCATGTAGACGTCGGGCGCGTTGAGCAGGCCGCCCTCTTCCGCAGCCGCGAGCACCGCCAGCGAGTTCGGCCCCGCCTTGGCGGTGATCGTGGTGCCTTCGAGCGGATCGAGCGCGATGTCGATCTTCGGACCCTTGCCGGGCGCGCCGCCGACCTTCTCGCCGATGAACAGCATCGGGGCCTCGTCGCGTTCGCCCTCGCCGATCACGACCGTGCCGTCCATGTACAGCGTGTCAAAAGCCTTGCGCATTGCTTCGACAGCTGCATGATCGGCGGCCTTCTCGTCGCCGCGGCCAATGAGGTGGGACGCGGCGATGGCGGCAGCTTCGGTAACGCGCACCATTTCAAGGACCAGGACGCGGTCGAGTACTTTGCTGGCGGGGGTCGTGTTTTCGGACATGTTCACTCCGGATTAATCCAGGGAGGAAGGGTTTAAAACCGCTTAGACAGAGGAATTTGAATTGTCGAGAAGCTGGCTCTACGTTTTCGCGGCCGCAATAATCGCCCCCGTCCCGGCGATGGCGCAATCGAATCCCGCACAGACTTCCTCCCCCTCCGAGGAGGACCGCGCGATCGCGGAAAAGATGATCGGCGCGGCGGGGCGCATCACCCCCGACAAGATCCGCAACCGCTGCGCCGCTCCCACCCGCGCCGGCGAGATCGTGGTCTGCGGCCCCAACCAGGAGCAGTTCCGCGTCCCCTCCACCAGCGAATCCGACCCCATGTCGGACCAGGCGCTGAACGACGGACGGCTCCACACGCCGGACGTCGCGGGCAAGGGCATCTTCAAGGGCAAGGCCACCGCCACCTTCGGCTCGGTGGAGCAGCCCTACATCATCGACCTCTCGACGATTCCCGTGGCCCCCGCCGGCTCCGACGCCGACAAGATCGCCAAGGGAGAACTGCGCGCGCCCTGAGGGGTAGGTTGAAAGATAAAGCGGGGCCCCCGCCTTCGCGGGGGCGACGAGGGTTTATGATCCGGGTGGTTGGCCCGTTTCAAAACTCCGTCGCCCCCGCGAAGGCGGGGGCCCCGCTTGTTTTCCGCTCAGGCGCCGATGATCTGCATCACCAGCGGCTGGGCGGTCAGGCTGTCCGACCCGTCGAGGATGCGCATCGCCTCGGTGACGGCGCTTTCCGGTCCCGGATGCGTGACGACCGCGAGGATGACCTCGCCGTCCTGGTCGGGATCGCCCTTCTGGATCAGGCTCTCGATCGAGACCCCGGCATCGCGCATGGCCGCGGTGATGTCGGCCAGCACGCCGGGCCGGTCGGGCACGGTGAAGCGGATGTACGAGCTGCCGATGCGGTGGCCCGAAGGCGCCGGCTCCATCGCTTCCAGTTCGGCGGCGGGCATCGCGAAGGCAGCGCCCTTCTCGCCCTTGGCGATGTCGATGATGTCGGCGACGACCGCGCTGGCGGTCGGCCCGTCACCGGCGCCGGCGCCCTGGAACAGCAGGCGGCCCATGAAGTTGCCCTCGGCGACGACCGCGTTGGTCGCCCCGTCGACATGCGCGAGCGGATGGTCGATCGGCACGAGGTGCGGGCGCACGCGCTGGAACAGGCGGCAGGTGCCGTCGCTGCGGTCGGTGCCGGCCATGCCGATCAGGCGGATAACGTAGCCGAGCGCGCGCGCCTGCTCGATGTCGGCGGCCTTCACCGAGGCGATGCCCATCGTCTCGACCGCGTCGAAGCGCAGGCGCGAGCCGAAGGCGATCGCCGCCAGGATCGACAGCTTGTGCGCCGCGTCGATGCCCTCGATGTCGAAGGTCGGGTCGGCCTCGGCGTAGCCCAGGCGCTGCGCGTCGGCGAGCACGTCGGCGAAGTCGCGGCCGGTGTCCTCCATGGTCGAGAGGATGTAGTTGCAGGTGCCGTTGAGGATGCCGTAGACCCGGTCGATGGCATTGGCCGCCGCGCCTTCGCTCAGCCCCTTGATGACCGGGATGCCGCCCGCCACCGCCGCCTCGAACTTGAGCGCGACGCCCGCCGCTTCCGCAGCCGCGGCCAGTTCGAGACCGTGGTGCGCGATCATCGCCTTGTTGGCGGTGACGAGGCTCTTGCCCCCGGCGATCGCATTGCGCGCCAGCGCCAATGCCGGACCGTCCGAGCCGCCCACCATCTCCACCACCACGTCGACGTCGGGCCGCGCCGCGAGAGCGGCGGCATCGTCCTCCCAGTCGTAGCGCGAGAGGTCGACGCCGCGATCCTTGGTGCGGTCGCGCGCGCTGACGGCGGCGATGCGGATCGGACGGCGCGCGCGCCGCGCGATCAGCTCCGCGTTGGTCTCGATGAGACGGACGACGCCGCCTCCGACGGTTCCCAGTCCGGCAAGCGCGATATTGAGCGGTTCGACCATGCAAGCTCCTTTTCGGGAGCGCGCACTAAGGCAGGCGGGAGGGAATTTCCAGCGGGCGTTTGCAGATAGGTCAGCGCAAGGTCCGCGCGCACACCCCGAGCTCGCCCAGCACCATGCGGTAGTCGGACAGCGCCTGCTGCTGCGCCGCGTAGCTTTCCGAGACATTGGCGCGGGCGGGCGGCAGGTTCGGCAGGAAGCAGGCGAGGCGGTACCATTCTATCGTGTCGCGCTGCGGCGGATGGCCCGCGTCGGCAACCAGTTCGGAGAACGACACCCCCCAGACCGGCGCCGCGCCGGGTTCGTGGCGCACGGTGATCGAGGCGGCCGAGCCGTCCTTGGTGTTGAGGAAGATCTGCGTCTCGCCCTGCCCGGCCAGGTTGCCCGGCACGTAGAGCAGTTCGCGGACGCCGGTCACGCGGGCGGGGGCATCGGGTGCGGTCAGGCCCTGCAGGATGGCGCGCAGCCGCGCCTCGCCGCGCACGGTCCAATACTGCTGCGCGGTCGGCGTGACCAGCTGCAGCTCGCCCGGACGGCCGGGGACGGCGCGGGCGAACAGAAACACGTCCTGCTTCTTGAGCTTGGGCGCCTTGCCTCTGGCGTCGAGCGGAAGGTCAACCAGGTAGCTAACCGATTCGCCCAGCGCGGTCTTGCCGGTGAGCAGCGCCCTGGTCTTCGCCTGGATGTAGAAGCGGCCGTAGCCCGGCGTCAGGCCCGGCGCGCGCGCATCCTCGACGCGAACCATCTTCGCCACCTGCGCCTGCACGACCAGCGCCGCCGAATCGGCAAGATCCGCGATGTCGGCATATGTGACCTCCGGCGGGCCCGCGGGAACGCCCTGGGCGGCTCCGGCGAGCGGGGCCAGCGCCAGATAGGCACCCGCGAGACCGGCCGCAAGGTGCTGGAATTTCGACGACATGGGGGATAATCTCCGTGGAAACGCGATGGCTTATAGCCGCATGGCGATGCAGACTCAAAATTGCACTGGATCAATTTGATCTAACGCGGCATGAATTGTGCGTTAACTCCTGCGGCGGCGATAAGGCGTTGCGTGGGGTGGGCTTCACCGCTAAGAAGCCTGCAAAATGGGGCAAAAATACTAAAAATGCCCCGCGGTTCGCCTTCCCGTCGGGTTTCGTTCTCGGAAAGGCAGACTGTCAGCCGTCAGGGTGGGTAATTGAGTTTCGTCATGGATTCCTCCTTTGGGGGAAGCCATGGGCGCCCTTGGACACGTTCTGTCGGGATTTTCCTGTCGCGACGGGTCCGGGGCTTGGTAATGGAGTGATGCGTCTGAATGGCTTACGCTGACCAGCAAATGAGCAGTAGCAAGATTACTGCTCTTGTCATTGTCGCCTTGATCCACGTCTTCGTCGGCTATGCGCTTGTCACCGGCTTGGCCTACAAGGCGGCGCAACAGGTCATCAAGAAGGTGACCACCGTGGACATCAAGGAAGAGAAACCGAAGGAGGAGGAGCCGCCGCCGCCTCCGCCTGAGCAGCCGGATACGCCGCCGCCACCGATCGTGGCGCCGCCTCCGCCGATCAACATCGCGCCTTCACCGCCTCCGGTGCAGACCGTGATCACGCCTCCCCCGGCGCCGCCGGTGGTCATCCAGACCGCCTCGCCGCCGGCACCCCCGCCGCCGCCTCCGGGACCTTCCAAGGCCCGCGGCGTCAAGCCCAAGGGCCAGGCGGGCTGGGCTGGTCGTATCCAGTCGAACTACCCGACCCGCGCCGCTCGTGAAGAGCGCGAAGGTCGTGTCGGCGTTCGCGTCCAGATCGGACCGGACGGCCGGGTCACCGCCTGCTCGGTTTCGGGCTCCAGCGGCAGCCCCGACCTCGACGAGGCGGCCTGCGACGGCATGACGCGCTATGCGCGTTTCGATCCGGCGCTCGACGCTGCGGGCACCCCGATCGCTTCGTCGTACTCGACGGCGATCGTGTACAAGCTCAACTAATCCAAGGCGGTCGGGACGGCACCTTTTGGTCCTGACCTACTCCTGCATTCTTCTTGAGAGGTAATTCGCATGTTTATCGTTGACATCCTCGCCGCCGGAGCGGGCGCGCCGCAGAACAAGTTCGGCTTCATGGAAGCGCTCGAACAGGGCGGTTTCATCGCCTACGCGACCGTCATCATCCTGGGCATCATGTCCTTCGGTTCGTTCTACATCCTCTTCACCAAGTGGTTCGAGCAGTCGAAGATCCTGCGCCAGTTCGGCGTCATCCGCACCTCGTTCTGGCGTGCGCCCACCCTGCGCGAAGGCGCTGCCAAGCTCGACAAGAACAGCGCCTGGCGCCAGCTCGTCGACGACGGCCTCGCCGCTGAAGACCAGCACGCCAAGATGACCGACAGCCTCGAAGCCCACGACTGGCTGCACGGCTCGCTCGCCCGCTCGGAAGCATCGATCAACGCTCGCCTCGCCGGCGGCCTGCCCTTCCTCGCCACCGTCGGTGCGACCTCGCCGTTCATCGGTCTGTTCGGTACCGTCGTCGGCATCTACCGCGCGCTGATCGCGATCGGTCTCGCCGGTTCGGCCTCGATCGACAAGGTCGCGGGTCCGGTCGGTGAAGCTCTGATCATGACCGCGCTCGGTCTGCTCGTCGCGGTTCCGGCCGTGCTCGCCTACAACTACCTGCAGGCCCGCAACAAGCGCATCGCCGAGCTGCTCACCGGCTTCTCGAACGACGTGCTCGCCAACATCACCTCGAAGGGTGCCGTCAAGCCGGTCCTCGCCGCTCCCGCCAAGACCACTGCCGCTCCGGCCAAGCCGGCTGCTGCTCCGCTCAAGTCGTAAGGAGCACGGGTCAGCGGACCGGCCAGCCCGGTCCGCCCCCGTTCGGGAGTTGGGTGGCGGCACCAAGCATGCGAAGGTCCGCCGCCGGCCCCCAGGCAACGCAAGGATTAGGATAAGACTATGGCGATATCCACGGGCGGAGGTGGTGCAGACGCACCAATGTCCGACATCAACACGACGCCGCTCGTCGACGTCATGCTGGTGCTTCTGATCATCTTCCTGATCGCGGTTCCGGTTGCGATCCAGACGATCGAGAAGCTGAAAATCCCGGTCATCCCCGCGGTCGAATCGAAGGACAAGGTCGAAAACCTGCTCCTCACCGTCTCGACCACGGACGCATCCGGTCGTAGCGCCGGCGAGCCGGGTTATACCGGTGCCGCGCGCAACGGTGAATGCCGCATCTACTTCAACAACGTCACTCCGGTCACCTCGGAAGAGCTGCGCGACCAAGCTTTCAAGCGTCTCGATGCGATCGTGAAGCGTGAAGGCGGCCCCCAGGCTCTGATGGCCAATCCGGAACTGATCCCGCAGGTCCACATCCGCGGCGACGTCGCCGCTCCGTGGCGGTGCGTGGCCGGTGCGATCTACAACGTCCAGATTTCGGGTTATCCGACGGTTGGCTTCATCACCAACCCGATCGACCCGAACGGCTGACGTTCAGGCAGGAACAGGAGTAACTTCTCATGGCAATGTCAGGCGGCAAGGATGATGGCGCGCCGATGATGGAGATGAACACGACGCCGTTGATCGACGTCATGCTCGTTCTCCTCATCATGTTCATCATCACCATCCCGGTTGCGACCCACTCGATCGACATCGATCTGCCGGTGGCGACCCCCCCGACGGACACCCCGCCGCCGATCGACCCTGTCAAGAACAAGGTCGTTCTCACGGCGGACGACAAGATCATGTGGAACGGCACCCAGATCGACGCGGTGACGCTCAACAACTCGCTGCAGGCCACCACCCGCATGACCCCCGAGCCGGAACTCCAGTTCCAGCCCGAGCCGGAAGCCAGCTACGAGCTGTCGGCAGGGGTTCTGCAGGTCATCAAGGCCTCGCAGGTCACGAAGTTCGGCTTCGTCGGCAACGAACAGTTCGCGACCTTCGGCAAGTAAGCCCAGGGTTCAAAGGCTGGTCCCGCAAGGGACACCCAAAAGGGGCGGAGCGATCCGCCCCTTTTTTCATGCCTGGACCGCATGGCGCTCGCGGGTCGGCCACACGCCTGACGGAGGGGGCGGCAACGCCCAAGCCGCCACCCTGCTTCCCGCCGCCGCGCGGCAGGGGAGTGTTCAGAAAAATCTCGGGATCGGCCCCAGCTGCGGGGTCTGGTCGGGCAGGTCGACTTCGACGTCGTCGACATAGCACCAGCCCCAGCCCTCGGGCGGGTCGTAGCCCTCGATGATCGGGTGGTGCGTCGCGGCGAAGTGGGCGCGGGCATGGCGGTTGGGCGAATCGTCGCAGCAGCCGACGTGGCCGCAGCTGCGGCACAGGCGCAGGTGGACCCAGAAACTGCCGGTCTTCAGGCACTCCTCGCAGCCTTTGGCGCTGGGGGTGACCTGGTTGATGGTCATGGTGTGCGAACAGCCGGTCATGGCGCTTCCCTCCGGTTGGCGGCGAACTTGGCGTGGATCTGCGCGACCACCGCCGCGCCCTCTCCCACCGCGGCGGCGACCCGCTTGGTGGAGCCGGCACGCACGTCGCCGATGGCGAAGACACCGGGCATCCCGGTCTCGAGCGGTTCGCAGCCGGTCCCCGCGGGGCCGCCGGTCATGACGAAGCCGCGGTTGTCGGTCTCGACCGCGCCGCGCAGCCAGTCCGAGTTGGGATCGGCGCCGATGAACAGGAACAGGTGGCGCAGCGGCTGGCGCAGCAGCGAGCCGTCGGCGTTGCAGCGAATGGTCGCGCCCGCAAGGCCGCCCAGTGCGTCGCCTTCCAGCCCGACGACCTCGGCGCCCATGTGGACCTCGACGTTGGGCAGTGCGGCGATGCGGTCGACCAGGTAGCGCGACATCGTCTCGCCGAGGTCGCGCCGCACGATCATGTGCAGCCGCTTCACCTGCGGTGCGAGGTAGACCACCGCCTGCCCCGCCGAGTTGCCGCCGCCGACCAGCGCCACTTCCTCGCCCGCGCAGAGCCGCGCCTCGATCGGCGAGACCCAGTAGGACACCCCTGCCCCCTCGAACCGCTCCAGCCCCTCGACCGCCGGACGCCGGTAGCGTGCGCCCGAGGCGACCACCACCGCGCGCGCCTTCACGCTGCGCGCGTCCGAGAGACCGAGGCGCAGGTGCCCCTCGCGTTGTTCGAGGCCCTCGACCTCCACGGGAATCGCCATCTGCGCCCCGAACTTGAGCGCCTGGTTGAAGGCGCGGCCCGCCAGCGCATGGCCGGAAATGCCGGTGGGGAAGCCCAGGTAGTTCTCGATCCGCGCCGAGGCCCCGGCTTGCCCGCCCATGCTGCGGCAGTCGAGCACGATCACCGAAAGCCCCTCGGACGCCGCATAGACCGCCGCCGCGAGGCCCGCCGGCCCGGCGCCGACGATGGCGACGTCCTGCACCGCGTCGGGGTCGATCTGCGCCGACATGCCGAGGCACGCGGCCAGTTCGGTTTCGGCCGGGCGGCGCAGGATCGGGCCGGTGGGGCAGACGACGAGCGGATATTCCTCGGGCGCGACGCCGAGGCGCTCGACCATCTCCTTGCCCTCGCCGTCCTCGCTCACATCGACCACGAGGTAGGGGTAGCCGCTGCGGCGCAGGAACTCGCCGAGGCGCAGGATGTCGGGACTGCCGGGCACGCCGATGAGAACGGTGCCCGCGCCGCCCTGCTCGATCAGCCCGACCCGGCGCAGGATCAACGCGCGCATGACCGTCTCGCCAAGATCGGCCGAGCCGATCATCAGGGCGCGCAGGTGCGCGGCGTCGATCGGCACGGCGGTGCAGCCCTGCTCTCCGGCCCGCCCGCCGGCAATCGAGGGGCGCCCCGCCAGCTGGTTGATCTCGCCGGTGAACTGGCCGGGGCCATGGGTGGTGATGGGTGCCTCGCGGCTGAGCCCGTCGCGGCGCAGGACGTCGATGCCGCCTTCCAGCACGAGCCAGGTCGGGGCGCCGCAGTCGCCGATCGCATAGACCGGTTCCCCGGGTTCGAAGCGGCGCTCGGGACCGCTGGCAAAGCGCCGGGCCTCGGCGATCTCGGCGGCGCCCAGCACCGGGAACATCTGGTATTCGCGGCTCGCGATGTTGCTCAATGCCGGTCTCCCCGTGTCGAAGCGATGGCCTTCGTATCGGGCCGCTGGCCCGGACACGCCACTATACGCAGGTTTTGGGTCGGTCTGTCGACACCGGGATGGCCTGCATGGACCTGCGGATGATGACGCGCGGCGGCGGCGCGCGGGCCGCCCTCGCGCTCGGCCGGATCGGGGGGATCGCGCGGGCCCGGCAAAGCCGACGCGATCGAAGGCGTGCGCCAGGCCGACATCGCGAACGGCTGGGCGCCACGGCGATTCGCCGGGGCAACACCTGCCTCGGTTATCTGCGACGCAGGAGGCGTGCTCCGCCGCGACAATCCAGCCTCGGCAATGCGAGGCCGAGCGCGATGCCCGATTTCGCCGTAAAAGCAGCCGGCACACCGGCTCCGAGGGCCCAACATCCCCTGAAAGCGCTGCCGGCCCGCCTTTCTGCACGGGCCGACGCGTCATACGAGGCTTCGATAGCTATCTGCTGATTATGTGCTATAGGCTGCCACGCTGATGTCGCCATCGACGGATATCGGGCCGCTTCAGCTGCTCCCTTTGTCCCTTAGTTGCTTCGCGAAGCCGGGATGCGCCGCATTGGTGCATGCCCGTCAACCTCGGACAAGGAATGCGTCCCATGATCACCGGAAAAGTAAAGTTCTTCAACGCCGACAAGGGCTATGGTTTCATCGCGCCTGAAGGCGGCGGCGACGACGCCTTCGTGCACATCTCGGCCGTTGAGCGCGCTGGCATGCGCACCCTCGATAAGGAGCAGCGCGTCTCCTACGAGCTGGAAACCGATCGCCGTGGCAAGACCTCGGCCGTCAACCTCCAGCCCGCCTGAACGGGTTGAAGGGAGCGGCCCGCCGGTTTCGGCGGGCCGCTCCCTTTTCCTTTGATACTTGAGAGAACTAGGTAGCAGTTAATGGCAGGATACAAGGAACCCGGCATCCAGGACCGGGTCAACGCCGCCGCGCAGGCGCGGGCCAAGGCCCTCCAGCTCCTGAAGTCCAAGCCCCCGGTCGACCCGGCGGTGCAGGCCGAGCGTATCGCCAAGGCCGCGGAGCGCGAAGCCGCGCAGGCCGCGAAGCGCGAGGCCGCGAAGGCCGCACGCGAGGCGAAGATCGCGGAAAAGGCCGCCGCGGCCGAGAAGGCGCGTCAGGAAGCGGAAGCCGCCGCCCCGCCGCCGCCGCTGACCGAGGAAGAAAAGAAAGCTGCCCGCGACGCCCGTTACGCGGCGCGCAAGGCACGCAAGAAGTAATTCCGCGCGAGACGTTTGGGGCCCTGCGGGTCCGTCAGAAAGGTGCCCGATGATCGCTCCCCAGCTCGAGGATGAACTCATCGGCACCGCGCGCGTCCCCGACGGCGTGGAACTCAAGCTCGTGCGCAACGGCGACGATTTCGCGATCCTGCTCGACCGCAACGAGTTGATGAGCACCGACATTTGCGCGTCGGAAGAAGAACTGGCGACGATGACGCTGGACCGGCTGGCGGATCGCCCGGCGCCGCAGCTGCTGATCGGCGGCTACGGCATGGGCTTCACCCTGCGCGCGGCGCTCCGCGTGCTCGGCCCCGATGCCGAGGTGACCGTGGCCGAGATCGTGCCCGAGATCATCGAATGGGCCCGCGGCCCGATGCGCGGCCACACCAACGGCTGCCTCGACGATCCGCGCGTGGTCCTCGTCAACGACGACGTGGCGATGCTGATCGGCACCGCCCGCGAGGGGTACGACGCGATCCTGCTCGACGTCGACAACGGGCCCGAGGGTCTGACCCGCAGGCTCAACGACGACCTCTACGGCGACAATGGCCTCAAGGCCGCGATGGACGCGCTCACCCCCGGCGGCATCCTTGCCGTCTGGTCCGCGACACCCGAACCCTCGTTCAACGTCGCGCTCGAGAAGGCCGGCTTCGAGGTTGAAGAAGTGAACGTGCGCGCGCAGATCGGCAACAAGGTCGATCACCACCTCATCTGGTTCTGCCGCAAGCCCTGAGCTTCTCGTCGTCCCAGCGAAGGCGGGGACCGCTGCTTACCCTCGAGGCGAGACCTCTTCGCCAGCCACTCGCCGGCTTGTATCCAGTTCCGCAGTGGGCGCGGCGCCTTGCATCCAGGCCCACCCGCTGGCATAGGCCCGCCCGCTTGCGGCCAGAAGGAACAGCCACATCATGTCCGCCGTAACGCCCGCCAAGGCCCTGGGGATCGACTTCGGCACGACCAACTCGGTCGTCGCACTCACCACCGGCACGGGCGACGCCGATCTCGTCGAATTCCGCGCGCCCGGCGGCAGCGCCTCGGTGTTCCGCACCGCGCTGTGCTTCTGGCAGGACGGCGACCGGCCCGGCGGCGTGGCCCACGAGGCCGGGCCCTGGGCCATCGCCGAGTTCCTCGACTTCCCGCAGGGCAGCCGCTTCCTGCAGTCGTTCAAGTCGGTCGCCGCCAACCCGCTGTTCGACCAGGCCACCATCTTCGAGAAGCGCATGCGTTTCGAGGACTTGGGGCGCACCTTCCTCGAACACCTCGTCGCCCACGGCGGCGCGGCGCTCAGGAACCTGCCCGAGCGCATCGTCGTCGGCCGCCCGGTCCGCTACGTCGGCTCGCGCCCGGACGAGGCGCTGGCGCGCACCCGCTACGACGCGATGTTCGCCGCGCTCGGCCGCGAGGTCCACTACGTCTACGAACCGCTCGGCGCCGCCTATGGCCATGCCTCGCGGCTCGACCGTCCGGCGACGCTGCTGGTGGCGGACTTCGGCGGCGGCACCAGCGACTTCTCTATCGTCAAGGTCGATGCGCCGGGATCGGCGCGCCGCTGCGTGCCGCTGGGCTCGGCGGGCATCGGCATCGCCGGCGACCGTTTCGACTTCCGCATCATGGACAAGCTGGTCCTGCCGATGCTCGGCAAGGGCGGCACCTACCGCTCGTTCGACAAGGTGCTGGAAATCCCCGACGGCCACTTCACCGACTTCGGCGACTGGTCGCGCCTCGCCCTCATGCGCAACCGCCGCACGCTGGCCGAGCTCGCCAAGCTGCAGCGCAGCGCCACCAACACCGCCGCCATCGACCGCATGATCGCGGTGGTCGAGCACGAACTGGGCTACCCGCTCTACGAAGCCGTCGGCCGCCTCAAGCGCAGCCTGTCGAGCGATGCCCACGCCGGTTTCCGCTTCGACAGCCCCGAACTGGCCATCGAGGCCGAAGTCAGCCGTGCCGAATTCGAAAGCTGGATCGCCCCCGACCTCGAGCAGATCGCCCTGACCCTCGACACCGCGCTCGCCAACGCGGGCGTGGGCGCCGAGGGCATCGACCGGGTGTTCCTGACCGGCGGCTCCTCGCTGATCCCGGCCGTCCGCCGCATCTTCGAGATGCGCTTCGGCGAGGACCGCCTCCACAGCGGCGACGAACTCACCTCGATCGCCCACGGCCTGGCGCTCATCGGCGAATCCGCCGACCTCGCGGAATGGAGCGCGGTGCAGGAGGGGTAAGGGCTGACGGGGTCCAATCCCCATAGCCTCGTCATTCCCGCGACGGCGGGAACCCAACTGATGGAGCCTCAGGTCGCACCGTCATCAGATGGATCCCCGCTTTCGCGAGGATGACGAGGTGTGGGTTGCAGCCTGGGCAGCAGACCTTTGGGCTCAGCAGCACTTTCCCCCGCCCGCGCCGCTGAAGCGCGCATTCTCCCGGTTGCGGAAGAACTCCACGCGGGTCATCGGCGCCGCCTCGGGATGCTGCTGGGCCATGTGCGCGAGGTAGACCTCGTAGGGCGGCTGGCCGACCATGAGCCGCGCCATCTCGCGCAGGCGGGGGACGAACCCGGTCACAATGCGGGCACCAGCCGCACCGGCGTCTCGCTGACGCTGGGCAGCGGATCGCGCAACGCCGCAAGGCAGGTGCGCACCGTGAAGAACAGCAGCGACAGCACGACCGCGAGGAACACGGCGCACAAGGCGGCATCCACCCGGTCGTTGAACACGATCGCCTCCATCTGCGCCATCGACTTGGCGGGCGCCAGCACCGTGCCCGCCTCCAGCGCCGCGCCGAACTTCGCGGCATGGGCAAGGAACCCGACGGCGGGATCACTCGACAGCAGCTTGAGGCTCCCCGCGCTCAGCGTGCAGACCAGCAGCCAGACGGTCGGGATCACCGTGACCCAGGCGTAGCGCTGGCGCTTCATGCGGAACAGCACCACGGTGGACAGCATCAGCGCCACGGCGGCGAGCATCTGGTTGGAGATGCCGAACACCGGCCACAGCGTGTTCACCCCGCCCAGCGGGTCGGTGACGCCCTGGTAGAGGAAGAACCCCCAACTCGCGACGCACAGGCCCGTCGCGACAACGCCCGGCATGAACGAGGTCCCGGCGCGGAACGAGGGGACCACCATGCCGATCAGGTCCTGCAGCATGAAGCGCCCGGCGCGGGTGCCCGCGTCGACCGCGGTGAGGATGAACAGCGCCTCGAACAGGATCGCGAAGTGATACCAGAAGGCCTTCATGGCTGAACCGCCCGCGACGTGGCTGAAGATCTCGGCCATGGCGACGGCCAGCGTCGGCGCGCCGCCGGTGCGCGAGACGATGGTGTGCTCGCCCACGTCGCGCGCGGTCTGGACCAGCGTGTCGGCGGAAATCGGGAAGCCCATCGCAGTCACCGCGGCGGCCGCGCTCGCGGCGTCGGTGCCCAGCACGGCGGCGGGGCTGTTCATCGCGAAGTAGATGCCCGGATCGAGGATCGATGCACCCACCAGCGCCATGATCGCCACGAAGGCCTCCATCAGCATCGCGCCATAGCCGATGAACGGCGCGTCGGCCTCGCTGCCGATCAGCTTGGGGGTGGTGCCGCTGGCGATCAGCGCGTGGAAGCCCGAGACCGCCCCGCAGGCGATGGTGATGAACAGGAACGGGAACAGCCCGCCCGACCACGCAGGGCCACCTCCGCCGACGAACTGAGTCAGCGGCGGCATCCGCAGCGGCGGCGCCATGACGACGATGCCGATGGCGAGCGCGGCGATCGCGCCGATCTTGAGGAAGGTCGAGAGATAGTCACGCGGGGCCAGCAGCAGCCACACCGGCAGCAGGGAGGCGAGCGCGCCGTAGCCGATCAGGATCCAGCACAGCTGCTCGGGCGTGAAGGTGAAGATCGGCCCCCAGACCGGCGAGGCGGCGATGGCCTGTCCGTAGACGATGGCCGCGATCAGCCCGAGGAAGCCCAGCACCGAGACTTCGCCGATGCGGCCCGGCCGGATCCAGCGGGTATAGATCCCCATCGCCAGCGCCAGCGGGATCGTCGCGGCGACGGTGAACGTGCCCCAGGGGCTCTCCGCCAGCGCCCTCACCACGATCAGCGCCAGCACCGCGAGGATGATGACCATGATGAGGAAGGCGCCCGCCAGTGCGATGGCCCCTGCGACCGGGCCCATCTCCATGCGGACGAGTTCGCCCAGCGACTTGCCGTCGCGGCGCATCGAGATGAACAGGACCATGAAGTCCTGCACCGCGCCCGCCAGCACGACGCCGACGATGATCCACAGCGTGCCCGGGAGGTAGCCCATCTGCGCCGCCAGCACCGGCCCGACCAGCGGCCCGGCCCCGGCGATGGCCGCGAAGTGGTGGCCGAAAAGCACGCGCTTGTCGGTCGCCACGTAGTCCAGCCCGTCGGCGCGGCTGATCGCCGGCGTCGCGCGGCGCGGGTCCAGCGCCATGACGTGCCGGGCGATGAACAGCGCGTAGTAGCGATAGGCGACAAGGAACGTGCTCACCGCCGCGACGACGATCCACAGCGCGTTGACCGGCTCGCCGCGCGACACCGCCAGCACGGCCAGGCACGCCGCCCCGACGAGGGCGAGGATGATCCACGGGATATGTTTCAAGGCTCGCTCTCCTGCCGCCGCCGATGCTTTGGAGGTGTTCCTAGGGCCTGAGCTTGCCAAGCAGAAGCCGGTTTGCCGATGCGGCTGAAATTTCGTGTCATCCTCGCCAGAGCGACAACAGACCTCACCACCCCCACTCCGGGAGGTTCGTGGCTATACCAGTGGACTCGCCCGCCCCGCCCGGTGGTGGAGCATCGCATCGAGCACGCCGAGGGCCCGGGCCAGCCGCTGCCGGTCGAGGCTGCCGCCGATCGACAGCCGCACCGCCGCCGCACCGCCCGCCGGACCGGCGCGGAACTGCTCGCTCGATACGACGGAAACGCCCAGC
This sequence comes from Novosphingobium sp. GW821-FHT09E05, assembly GCF_059416165.1. NCBI lineage: Bacteria > Pseudomonadati > Pseudomonadota > Alphaproteobacteria > Sphingomonadales > Sphingomonadaceae > Novosphingobium > Novosphingobium sp. GW821-FHT09E05. The sequence continues at coordinate 121,946 of NZ_JBWKOQ010000001.1, read as the reverse complement.
GGGCGCAGGCCGGCGACCAGTTCGAACGACTGCGTATGCTGCTCCAGCGGCACCCAGAGGTGATAGCCCGAGGGCGCGGCGCGGTAGCTGCCCGCGGGCAGGATATCTGCGACGATGGCAAGGCGCGCGGTGCATTCCTCCCGCACTTCGCCGACCAGCCCGGCCCAGGTCCCGTCCTGCAGCCACCGGGTGCAGACCGCGAGGTTGAGCGGCGGCGGCATGATCGTGGTCTCGTGCGTATCGGTGGCGAGCCGCAGCGCGTCGCGCACCAGCGGCGCGCGCAGGTAGGCGATCCTCAGTGCCGGCGAGATCAGCTTCGACAGGCTGGCGATATGCCAGGTTCGCTCGGGCGCCAGTGCCGCGAGCGGCGCGATGCCCTGGCCGCCGAGGCGCGAATAGGGGTCATCCTCGATGATGAGCACATCGTGTCGCCGCGCGATCTCGGCAATGCGCCTCCTGCGGTCGAGGGGGAGGGTCGCGGTGGTCGGGTTGTCGTTGTCCGGCACGAGATAGATCGCGCGGATCGGCGAGACGGCGCAGGCATGCTCGAAGGCGTCGGGGTCGATGCCGTGTTCGTCCGCCGTCAGCGGCACGATCGAGACGCCCCGGCGGCGACAGATCGCGCTCCACCCCGGATAGACGAAGGGTCCGGTGCAGACGGCGTCGCCCGGCTCCAGCACCGCGCTGGCGACCGCATGGAGCGCGGTCTGCGCGCCGCTGGTGACGAGCACGGTGTCCTCGCCCGCCTCGATGCCCGAGGCGCCAAGCCACTGCGCGCCGGCGAGCCGGTCCTCCGGCGCTCCGCCAGCGGGCTGGTACTGCATCCGGTTGGCCGCCGTCGGGCCTTGCAGCACTTCCTGCAGGCTGGCCGAAAACGTGGTCGCGAAAGTGCTTCCGGCCGGGATCGGGGGCAGGTTCATGCCGGTGTCGAACGGCTGCACGACCACCGCCGCCGAAGCCCCGGCGCCCTGTTCGCGCACGAAGCTGCCGCGCCGGCCTTCGGCGTCGATCAGCCCCCGTCGCCGCGCTTCGGCATAGGCGCGCGAGACCGTGCCCGCATCGAGGCCCAGCGCTTCGGCGAGATCCCGCTGCGGCGGGAGGCGGTCGCCGGGGCGCAGCCTGCCCTGATCGAGGTCGCGGGCGATGGCGGCGCATATCGCCAGGTAGAGCGGCCCTTCGCTGCCCCCGAGTTGAGGCAACCACTTTTGCGACGTAGTTTGCATTGACTTTGTATGCATGCAAAACACATATGCAGCAACAGCCGATTCCCGGCAATCCGCAACAGCAGGTTCGTGACATGGAAGAACCCGACCAGACCGAGACGCCGCGCCCGGAAAAGGGCAGGTGGATACTCCACTGCGGCCTCAGGGGCCTGTGCCCGCGCTGCGGCCAGGGGCGGATGTTCCGCAAGTGGCTCAAGCTGCAGGACAAGTGCCCCAACTGCGGGCTCGACTATGGATTCGCGGCGCCGGACGACGGACCGGCGTTCTTCTCGCTGTGCATCGTCGCCTTTCCGCTGACGTTCTTCGCGGTGTGGCTCCAGGTGAAGTACGAGCCGCCGTTCTGGGTCCACCTGCTGACCTCGTTCCCGTTGCTCGGCATCGGCTGCGTCCTGCCGCTTCAGTACATCAAGGGCTGGCTGGTCGCCTCGCAATACGTGAACAAGGCGCAGGAAGCCGGGACCGAGAAGCTCTGGGCCGACCTCAACGCCCGCGCCGAGCGCCATGACGACTGACGCCGCCGCCCTGGCTCGTGAATTCGCCGCCGGCTGGTTCGAGGCGATCGCGCGGCCCGACCTCTCGCGGATCGTCCGCGACGGCGAGGGCGACGACTTTGTCGAAGTGCGCAGCGCGGCGCTTCTGCTCTCGGCCCAGTCCGAACGTCTCGCCCGCTACGAAAACGCCCTCGCCCAGTACGCCGACCCGGAGTTCTGGGATGAGGCCTATCCCGGCGGCCCGCTCGCGCTCCACGACCGCGGCGAGATGGCGCGCAACGTCCTCGAGGGACGGCCGGCCTTCTTCCACCGCGACTGACCCGGCCATGCCGCGGGTCCGCGACAATCGATTTCTGCGGCTGGTCTCTATTATGTCACACCGTTGAATTCGGAGCGAAAAATCGCCGGATCCCCCCGCGCACCGCACCGGGGCCAGCAGCCTTCCTTGTTCTCCGATCCCTATGGTTCCAGCGTGCTTCAATTTGTTATTGCGAATGATCCGCAATCCTATTAGCGGGCGCAGCAATTCGGGCTTTCCAGAGAGCCCGTGAGCACCGGCCGCGATGGGGTAGCCGGCGCAGACCAGACAGGGATCGTCACATGAAATCCAGGATCGCACTCATGATCGGCGGCGCGTGCGCCGTCTACGCCATGCCTGCCGCCGCGCAGACCGCCGGGGAGGACAATGGTCCTGGAGCGGACGAGATCGTCGTCACCGGCAAGTACACCATCGCCGACAAGATCGACACCGCCACCGGTCTCGGCCTGTCGGTGCAGGAGACCCCGCAGTCGGTCAGCATCGTGACCGCCCAGCGCATCCTCGACCAGAACCTGATCAGCGTGGCCGACGTGATCCAGAACGCGGTCGGCGTCACCGTCGCCGAAGTGGACGACGTGCGTAACAACTTCTTCGCGCGCGGCTTCGATATCACCAACTACCAGATCGACGGCGTGCCGCTGGCCTGGACCCTCGCGGGCGGCAAGGGCGAGACCAACATCGACGTCTCGATCTACGACCGCGTCGAGATCGTGCGCGGCGCCACCGGCCTGCTCACCGGCGTGGGCGACCCCTCGGCCTCTGTCAACCTGGTGCGCAAGCACGCCGACAGCAACGAACTGAAGGGCTACGTCAACGGCAGCTACGGCAGCTGGGACACCTGGCGCGCCTCGGCCGACATCGGCGGCCAGGTCACCGCGGACGGCCGCCTGCGCTTCCGCGTCGTCGGCCGCTACGAGGAGGGTGACAGCTACATCGACCTCTACCATAACAAGAAGTGGCTGGTGTACGGCACCATCGACGCCGACGTGACCGACACCACGCTGCTGCGCCTGGGCATCAGCCACCAGCGCGGCACCCCGAGTGCTCCCGCCTGGGGCGCGCTGCCGACGTTCTTCTCGGACGGCACCACCACCGACTGGGATCGCTCCAAGAGCACCTCGGCCGACTGGTCGTACTGGAACACCACCAACCAGAACCTTTACGCCACCGTCCGCCAGGAAATCGGCGACAAGTGGTCGTTCACATTCAACTACAACCGCATGCGCAACGCCGAGCAGGCGAAGCTGCTGTACCTCTCGGGCACCGTCGACGTGAACACCGGGGTGATCCAGTCGGCCTTCCCCTACAAGGACGAGGGCGAGAGCATCCAGAACAGCTTCGACGGCCAGCTCAAGGGCTCCGTCAACCTGCTCGGCCGCGACCATGACGTCGTCATCGGCGCGCTGCGCAGCGTGCAGAACCTCTATACAAACAGCTTTTCCGCGAATTCCTTCCCGTCTGGCCCGGACTTCGTGTCGGACGGCGGCTCGACCGTCGCCGACCCGGGCTTCACCACCGTGCCCTTCCTCGCCGTCGACCAGAAGATCGTGCAGACCGGCGTCTACGGCGCGCTGCGCGCCAACGTGACCGACCAGCTCAAGATCATCGGCGGCGGCCGCATCGCCAGCTGGAAGCAGACCGGCACCAACTACGGCGCCGCGGTCGACTATGGCGACAAGGGCGTGTTCATTCCCTACGTCGGCGCGCTCTACGACATCGTCCCGGGCATGCGCGCCTACGCCAGCTTCACGCGCATCTTCACTCCGCAGAGCGCGATCGACGCCAACCTCAAGCAGCTGCCCCCGATCGAGGGCGATTCCTACGAGATCGGCCTGAAGAACTCGTTCTTCGGCGACGCGCTGCAGACCTCGATCGCACTGTTCCGCATCAAGCAGAACAATCTGGCGCAGATCGACGTCAATGCGCCCGAGATCACCCCGCCGGGCGGCCTGCCCCAGCAGCCGTACATCGCCACCGCCGGCGCCACCAGCAAGGGCTTCGAGGTCGAAGTCACCGGCGAGCCGCTCGAAGGCTGGAACCTGAACTTCGGCTACAGCCAGTTCAAGATCGAGGACGCCGACGGCGCCAAGGTCAATACCGACCAGCCGCGCAAGCTGCTCAAGCTGTTCACCACCTACACCATCGGCGACCTGACCTTCGGCGGCGGCGTGAACTATCGCAGCAAGGCCTATTCGGCCGGCGCCAACCCGGTCACCAACGCCGCCTTCCGCTTCCAGCAGGACGGCTACACCCTCGTCAGCCTGATGACCCGCTATGCGTTTACCGAGAACCTGCAGGTCCAGGGCAACGTCGAGAACCTGTTCGACAAGAAGTACTACAGCCAGATCGGCTTCTACAGCCAGTACCGCTACGGCGCGCCGCGCAACTTCACGGTCAGCGGCACCTACCGCTTCTGAGGCGGCGGATCATCCCGCAAAACCGGCGGGGGAGGGCGGGCGTGAAAGCGCCCGGCCTCCCCTCGGCCGTTCTGGGCCGGACATCCCGGACCGTGCCTTACTCCGAGGCGATCAGGCGTCCCTCGAAGCGGGCAACGGCGTGACGCACCACCTTGTCCAGCGCCTCTTCCGAGAAGAAGCCGCCGGGGATCAGGCAACGCTCGACCAGCACGCGGCGGAAAGCGGCGAAGGTCGGCTCGTCCGGGGCGACGGGATCGCGCCAGAAGGCGTCCAGGCCGCTTTGGTAGGTAATGTCCGGTATGTCGTAGACCGCATGGCCCAGCGCCACCACCGGCACGCCCTCGGCAAGCGCCAGGGTACCGCTGGTGCTGTTGATGGTGACGACGCCGCGCGCGCGCCGCGTGACCGGCACGATATCGCCCCAGCCGAGGTAGTCGACACGGCCCTCGATCCCGAAGCGCCGCGCCATGTCGGCGGTTTCCTGACGCCAGTCGCGCACTCCGTTGTCGAGCGGGTGCTCCTTGACCACCAGCCGCGTGTCGGCGGGCGCATGCCCGGCGAAGGAGCCAAGCACCAGCTTGAGCGCGTCGGCGATCCCCGCGAAGGGCGAATGCAGGCGGATCTGCGCGTCGGAATCGAGCTGCAGCGGGAACAGGAAATACGGCTCCTGCGACGATGCCAGCCGGGCGATCAGCGCGGCGCCGGTGGCCTCGCGCTGCTTGCGGTTCCGCAGCTTGCGCATCCATCCCATGCCCTCGACCAGCGGATGCCAGGGTCGATGATTGGTCCAGTGCGGATAATGCCACCGGGTCAGCACGTCGGCGACGTTGTAAAGGAGGCCCTCGGCGGCGCGGCGTCGGAACGAGGAAGGGACCTGCGCATGGGGCGGCACGGGCGGCAGGGCAGCGGCGGTCTCGCGATACCAGACCGGGTCGCGGGGCAGCGACGAGTGGCCGTTGACACCGCCGAGTTCCAGCGTGACCCAGTCAGGCCGGACATAGCCTTCCTCGAAGACGTGGACCGGCACGCCCAGTTCCCGGCAGACGCGGGTCGCGGGCATGTGATGGTCGCGGCAGTCGCCGAACAGCGCGACGTCGGTGATGCCCCGCTCGCGGATCAGCTGCGACAGCCATTGCGGCCAATCTTCCAGCGATCCGCGGTAGTCGACGCCGTTGGGCAGGCGCCAGAACACGCGGTCGCCGCCGTTGAAGTTGACCTTGTGGACCGCATGCCCCGAACGGATCAGCTCCTGGCCGAGGCGGCGGAACAGCGGCCCCATGAGTCCCTGCAGCAGCAATACGGTGCGGCGACCACGATTCTGCCGGCCGTCGCGATCCGAAGGACCGTCCGGGACCTGGAAAGACTCGGTCGCGCCGATACGAAGTTCAGGCATTCGAAAAAATGTACTCCGTAATGACATCCAGCAGATGCTTACCGACAGATACTTGAACCGAAACTTGCCCGGCATGTTCTTCAAGCCGTTAGTCGTGCGGGCGGCACGCGGCAACCCTGCCTCTCGCCCACCCACAAGACGGAGACATCGGATGACAGCCTTGCCCGCTGCCGCTATGAGCCCATCCCCGCGACCTGGGCAGGGGCCCGGCGCCGATGATGGTGCAGCAATCCAGTGACGTTCGACGAACTGACATTCGCGGCCCTGCTCGGCGGCGCCGGCCTTCTCGATGCGCTGGTAAGGCCACGGCGTGGATCCCTGCGCGCGCCGGCCGGGCTGTGGCTGCTCGCCTGCATGACGACGGCGCTCTACGGCCTTTTCCTCGCCCTGTGCGGCAACGACGCGGTGGCGACGGTGCTGGCGCTGGCGGTGCTGGCGCTGCTGGCGCTAGCCTCCAATGCCAAGCACGCCATGCTCGGCGAGCCGCTGCTGTTTTCCGATCTCGCATTGGTGGGCGCGATTTTCCGCCATCCACAGTTTTATCTCTCGGCGGTCCGGATCTGGCAGCGCGCGGCCGTCGCCGCGGCGGCGGCGGTGCTGGTGGGAGGGGTGGCCTGGCTTTCCGTCGCCGACCTCGACAGGCACCTCTCCGGCCTTGCGCTGCTGGCGGGCGGCCTCGCGGCGCTGACGCTCTCGCTCCGCCTCGTCGCCCCGGCCCGCCTCGTCCCCGTGCCCGACGCCCATGCCGACACCCACCGCCTCGGCCTGCTGCCGACGCTGCTGCTCTACTGGCTGCGCTGGCGCGAGAGCTGCGACCCGCCCCCCTGCCCCGAGGCGGAACGGCCCGCGCGCGGCGATGCTCCGGACCTGCTGGTGGTCATCCAGTGCGAGAGCTTCGCCGATCCGGTGGAGCTGTTCGGAGATCCCGCGCTCGCCCTGCCCGCGCTGGCCCGCGCGCGGGAGACCGCGTGGCAGTGGGGCAACCTGAACGTCAGCGGCTTCGGCGCCTATACCATGCGCACCGAGTACGGCGTGCTGTTCGGGCGCGAGGAGCAGGCACTCGGCTTCCGGCGCTACGATCCGTTCCTGACCGCTCTGGGCGAGGCGTCATGGGCGCTGCCCGCGCGTCTGAGGACCTGGCGCAGCCTGTTCGTCCACCCGCACGACATGCGCTTCTACGGGCGCGACCGGATCATGCCCGCCGGGGGCTTCGCCGAACTGGTCGGCGAGGACCGCTTCGCACCGCCCGCGCCCGGAGAAGGGCGCTACGTCACCGACGCGGCGATGGCGGACGAGATCGCCGCGCTCGCGCGGGACGCGGCGCAGCCCAGCCTGATCTACGCCGTGACGATCGAGAACCATGGGCCGTGGGCTCCCGACGGCGCCCCCGGGGCGCGGGACCTCGTGCCCGGCTATCTGCGCCTCGCGCGCAACAGCGACGCGATGCTGGCCACGCTCGCCGAGCGAATCGGCGCGCTGAAGCGTCCGGCTCTGCTGGTCTTCTTCGGCGACCATCGGCCGAGCATCCCCGGCGCCACCGCTCCGGGCGGCGACCGCCACACGCCTTACGTCATGCTGCGGATGAACGGTGAAGGCCGGATCGAGCGCGGCGACAACCGCCGTATCGACCTGACGCCGGCGGGCCTCCACCACGCCATCCTGGACGCGGTGCTGGGCGCGGCGGCACCTTTCCCGCCGGTCACTTCTCCGGAGGGGTGAGACCCAGCAGCACGCGGTCGCGCAGGGGCCCGGGCAGCAGGCGGTCGATCCAGCGCAGCACGGCGAAAGGCCAGGGCAGCACCAGATGCGCCTGCCCGCGCCGCACGGCCTGTGCAATGCGCGCCGCCACCGCCCCGGGCTGCATCAGCATGGGCTTGGGTCCGGGAACCTTGCGCCCGGCAGCGGTGTCGATGAAGCCGGGCGACACCAGCGTGACGCCCACCCCATGGCCGCGCACACTCAACCGCAGCGCCTGGGCGAAGCGCGCGAGGCCTGCCTTGGTCCCCGAATAGGCGGCCGCGAAAGGCAGGGCGTGGAAGGCGGCCGCCGATCCCACCAGCACGATGCCGCCCTTCCCCCTGGCCGCCATGCGCCCGGCGAGCAGCGCCGCCATGGCGGCCGGCGCGGTGAAGTTGACCACTCCCAGCCGCGCCACGAGCGCCGCATCCTCGACCCGGTCACCCGCCGCCCGCACGTCGCCCCGACCCGAGGCCAGCAGTGCGAGCACGAAGGGCGCGGCGTCGTCCTCCGCCGCCAGAGCCGCAAGCGCGCCTTCGACATCGGTGATATCCAGCGAACGCACCGTCACTTCGGCGCCCGCGTCCCGGCACTCCGCCGCCACGGCCGACAGCCGGGCGACATCCCGGCCCCACAGGCTAAGCTCCACGCCCGGTCGGGCGTAATACCGGGCGAGGGCACCGCCCAGTCCGCCCGATGCGCCGGTCACAAGAATACGGTTCCGACACATCGTCTCCGTCATCCCCCAAGCACCATGTGCCGCAAACCTCTTGTCATACGCTCAACTCGCCTGAAGGAGTTTGGACTTGACAGTTAACTGCACCTGTTGTCCAGCATGGAGGCCAATGCCCTCTCCCATTACCAGTCCGCAACGCGTCAGGTTGTTCAAAAGCGAGCGACTCGAAAAGCTTACGATAATCTCGCCGCGGACCTTCGCGCTGAGCTGGGCAGTCATGCTACCGCTGATCGCCTGGACGGAATGGGGTTCTGCAACTCTACTGGAAGGGGTGGCCTTGGTGGGCGCCGGCCTGCTGGTCTGGGCGCTGTTCGAATATGCCATGCACCGCTTCCTGTTCCATCTCGAAACGGAGCTTCCGGTGGTGCAGTGGCTCGTCTACCTGATCCACGGCAACCACCACGAAAATCCGAACGACCCGATGCGCGGCCTCATGCCGCTGCCGGTGAGCGTTTCCATCGGCGCGCTGGTCTGGGTTGCCTTGGCGTCGCTGCTGGGCGCGGCGGGGACCTGGGTATTCCTGGGGTTCATGAGTGGCTACGTGCTTTACGACAGCGTGCACTATGCATGCCACCAGTGGCCGATGCGCACCGGGATCGGCGCCGCGCTTAAGCGTCATCACATGCGCCATCACTATGTCGACGAGAACGGCAACTATGCCATCTCGGCGATCTTCCTCGATCGCCTGCTCGGCTCCAGAATCAAGTCCCTCAAGCGCTGACCGCATTTCCGGTACGGGGAAAAATCCTTGACCGAACTGTGACAAGTATTTGAAATTGCGGTTGCCCGCCGGGCCAGGACGGGCAAGAGAATGCAGTTGACCGGCGGACCGCACCGCATGGCTCGAACATTGCGCCGCGCTCTTCGCGCGGCGACATGCGACAGGGAAGCTTATGAGGAATATCGATCGTCGCCGCGCCGCACTGGCGCTGATCGCGTGCCTGCCCGCAACCCCGGCGTGGGCCGAGGCGATCGAGGCCGCGCCTCTCGTCGCCGATACCGGGGATACGGGTTCGGCGCTGGCGCCGCGGTCGCAGGATGCTCCGCTGCTCCAGGTCCCCGGCCTGGATGTCGCTCCGCTCGCCGCATCGAGCCCGCCGGAGGGATGGAGCCTCGCCGAAGTCCAGGCCACCGGATCACAGGACGACACCCTGGCAATTCCGGCCCTCCTTGCGCCTGATGCGATGAATCTGGGGCTGGCGCACGACCCTGAGGCGATGGCAACGACCGGTTCCGGCATCGGCCCTGCCGACGACCAGCGCCTCACTCCTTCCGGACACGTCCGGCGTGAATACGCCACGCACAAGGGGTTCTTTGCGCAGGCAGGCAGCTCGAAGACCGAGATTCTGCTGCTTGGCGGCTATGTCCTCGCCCAGGGCATCCCCAAGCTGTTCAAGGATACGGCGCCATTCCACTTCCATGACGAGGGCTGGTTCGGCAAGGACACCCAGACCGTCGGCATGGACAAGCTGACCCACGCCTTCAACAGCTACCTCATCGCCGAACTCCTGCACTACCGCATCCACCGCAACACCGGCGGTTCCGAGGGCGACGCGGTGACCGCCGGCGTGCTGGCGGCAGGGCTCATGGCACTGAACGAGGTATCCGACGCGATCGAGCCCGATGCAGGCTATTCGATGCAGGACATCGTCATGAACGTCGCGGGCGCGACGTTCTCGGTCCTGCGCAACACGGTCCCCGGCCTCAAGGAAAAGCTCGCCTTCAAGATCGAGATCATGCCCAATGACCAGATCTACAGCCATGTCGGCAAAAAGCACTACGAGCAGGAACGCTTCATGTTCTCGCTCAAGGGTTCCGGGTTCGAGAAGCTGGAGAACAGCCCGTTCAAGTATCTCGACCTCCAGGTCGGCTACTATGCGTCCGACTTCCTCAACAGCGACCGCGAGCAGGGCATCGTCCCCAAGCGGCACCTGTTCGTCGGGGTCGGCCTGAACCTGGGTGAGCTGCTGTTCGCCAAATCGCGCTCGACGATCGGCCGGGCCGCTTACTCCGTGCTGGATTACGTGCAGGTGCCCTATACCTCGCTGCGCTACGACAGCACCGGCCGCCTGGGCAACTGAGGAGGGCCGCGGCCGGCCTCCGCGCCGCGGCTCAGGTCTTCCGCAGCGCCTCGATCGCCTGGGCCACGATCGCGATGTGCTCCTCCCAGCTGGGGTTTTTCCAGCCCGGCAAGCGCAGCATCTGCGCGGCGTGCCCCGCCCCATAGTCTGCATAGTCGAGAATTGCGGCCTTCCAGCCCGGCCCGTCGAGGGGATCGAGGTAGTCGGGCACCGTACCTCCCACTTCACGCAGCGCCGGCAGGTCGCTGCAGATCACGGGCGTGCCCACCGACAGGGCTTCCGCCACCGGCATCCCGTAGCCTTCGGCGAAGGACGGCATCAGCAGGGCCCGCGCGCCGCGGAGCAGCGCGGACAGACGCGCATCGGGGCAGCCGCCCAGTTCCTCGACATGGCCGACCAGCGCGGGGCAGCGCTCCAGCATGTCGACGACCTGTTCGTTTTCCCAGCCCCGGCGGCCGATCACCAGCAGGCGAGGGACGCTTTGCGGCGGCACGGTCTCGGCAAGATGGCGCCACAGGTTCAGCAGCAGCAAGTGATTCTTGCGCGGCTCGATGGTGCCCAGGCAAACGAAGTAAGGGCGGCCGTCGCCGGGTTCCGGCGGCGCGGGAGGCAGCGTCTCGGTCCCCAGCAGCGCGACGTGGACCGCCACCCCGCGGTCCAGCCATGGCTCGAGCGAGCGCCCGGTCGCGGCGGAATTGACGATCGCCGCCCCCCCGGTCGCGGCCGTGGCCTGCGCCACCGTCTCGATCCGGCGGCGATGCAGCGCCGCGCCCGAGGGCCGCGCGTATTCGGGAAACTCGATCGGGATGAGGTCATGCACGAGGCAGAGGAACTTCGCGCCTTCGCGCGCGAGGATGCGGCGCACCTTGCCGGCTTTGATCAGGTGATGCGGCGAGGCCTGCACGTAGACGCCGCCCGATCCGATCCCGCGCCGCGAAGGCAGCAGCGCGGCGAGCTGCGGCAGGACCGATAACAGCGACCGCTGCCGGGGGCTGTCGCCCTCGCTCGACCAGCGGCGCTCCAGCTCGTCGAGGTAGGCCAGCGCGGCCTTGCGCTCCAGCCGGCCGTAGAGGCCGCAAGGGTGGACCGCCGCAAAGGCCAGTCCCTCGCCGTAATGCGCCAGCAGTCCGCGTGCGTAGGCCATTTCCACGCGGTCCACGCCCGAGGGGGTCGAATAGCGCACGCGCGAGATCAGGCGCGAAATGTCGAGGATCACCTCGGTCGTTCGGTAGGTCATCTGAAAGCCGCCATCAGCTTGCCCTGCCAGCGGCGCAGGGGGCCGATCCAGCGCAGGCGGTTGATCGAACCTGGGCCCTCCTCGCCCGAACCCGCGTCCGCCATGCGCGCCACAAGCACCTCAGGCGGGCACGGTAGCGCCGTAACAGGATCGAGATAGCGCGGGTACAGGATCAGCACACCGGCCACCAGGGCGTCGAGCGTCAGCCGGCGCGTCCGGCGCGGGGGAATGTCTCCCAGGTCTCGGGTGAGGCCCCAGCCGGCATAGAACGGCGTTCCATGGCATGTCACCTCGCACCCGCGCATCAGCGCCTCGAACCCGGTCAACGAGGTGAGCACATGCACCGCGTCCACCGCCTCGAGCAGCGGGGCCATGCCGCCGCCGCGAACGATGCGGTCGGCGTGGGCCAGGATTTCGGCATCGGGCACCGCGCCATTGCGGTGGCCGGCGTCGACATCGGGATGGGGCCGGAACCAGATCTCGGCGCCGGGTTCGAGCGCGCGGGCGCGGCGCAGCAGTTCGAGGTTGGAAGTGAGCCCGCCGCCGCCCGCCAGCACCGACATGTCGTCCTCCACCTGCCCCGGAACGAGGACGAGGCGGCGGCCCGGCTGCCGTTCGGGAACCGGGGCGGCGCCGGCGGCACCCGGCCCGGCGGCGTACTTGCTGATGCCCGCGGCGACGATCGTCTCGCACAGGCTTCGGGCCCGCCCGGCGAGCCGCGGAGTGACCTCGGTATCGTTCAGGATGGTTTCGAGGTCGCTCGGACCCGATGGGTCGAAGTGGATGCCCGAGGCATCGACCACCACCGACGACGGCGGGACCAGATCGACGCCGAGCCCCACCGAACGCACGAAACCGTCCTCCACCCGCACCAGCGGTACACCCCGCTCGCGCGCATTCTCGATGAGCGAAGCGGAGACGCGGGACGGCCAGATGGCGACGGCGCCGCCCGCCTTTCCCGCCACGGCCAGCGCCTTCGCCGGGCGCCGGACGATCCTTGTCGGTCGCTGCGGGTGCCACAGGAATCGCCGGATTTCCGTGCGCTTCCACCAAGCCATGCCGCAGGCGGCGGCGATCGTGCGGTTTGCCGAAAGCATCGCGCGCCATGTCGCAAGGAGGTCGACGGTCGCCTCGATCGTCGCGGCGGCGCCGGTAAACGGATCACGCCAGGCGGCGGCCACGAGGGCGCTGGCGGCAAGCCGGTCGAGCACGCCGTCGTCATCGCCGGGAGCACCGAAGCGGCCGGGCGACAGCACCGTCACCGCCACGCCGGCGATGCGGGCAAGCGCCACCCATTCGTCGTCCCCGTGCGCCACCAGCCGCCCCGCGCCCGGCAGCACCGACCAGGGATCGACGTCGCCCCGCCAGTCGCCGCCGTGCGCGGCGACGCGGCGTTCCAGAGCCTTGCCCCAGTCCGCCCCTCCGCTCGGCGCGATCCACAGCGCGGAGCCTGGGGCCGTGCCGGTCAGGGCGTCCCCGTCTGCGGTGATCTCGGCGATGCGGCGCGGGCGCAGGACCGTGCCGGCGTGGCGCGGCAGGTCGGCCGGATCGGCCCAGAACCGCCCCCCCACGCGCGCCTCGCGCACCAGGGCGAAGAGCGCCGCGGGATCGAGCCCCGTGGCATCGGACAGGGCATCCGCAGCGGGCAGCGGCGCGGAAACCGATGCGTCGACGTCCGGAAACGGCGGTGCACGCAGCAGGGCCGGTCGAGGCGCGCCCGAGGTCATGCCGGCCGCCGTCGCTGGCGGGGGTCGATGCGGCCTGCGGTCCGGCGCGGCAGCCTTCCGGCGGCGAATGGAGTGTCCTGGCGGACGATGACGAACATGGTCGCGCGGTATCAGGCCGAGAGCGGATCGCCTAGCCGCAGGATCACTTCATCGACCATCGCGAGCCGGCCTGTGCGGGGCGATGCCGACATGCCCGCCCGGCGTGCGCCCGGACGCGCCCGCACACCGCCTTGCGGCCGCTCTGCCCCCGATCAGGCGACGCCGGCCCGGACGATATCGTGCATGTGGACGATCCCGGCCAGCTTGCCGTCCTTTTCCACGAACAGCACCGAGACGGCGTTTTCGTTGAGGATCCGCAGCGCCTCGGACGACAGCGTATCGGGCGCGACCGCCAGCGGATTGGGCGACATGTGCAGGCCGATATTGTCGTTGAGGTCGTAGACGGCGATGCAGCGCCGCAGATCGCCGTCGGTGAAGGCGCCCACCAGCCTGCCGGCCTCGTCGACGACCGCCGTGCAGCCATAGCGCTTGCGGCTCATCTCGATCGTCGCGCTGGTCAGCGAGGCGTCCCCGCCGACGCGCGGGATGGCATCGCCCGTGCCCATGATCTCGCCCACCGTGCTCAGCTGCGCGCCGAGCCTGCCGCCCGGGTGGAACACGCGAAAGTCCGACGAGGTGAACCCGCGCGCCTCGATCAGCGCCACCGCGAGAGCATCGCCGAGCACGAGTTGCAGCGTCGTCGACGATGTCGGCGCCAGCGCGTTCGGACAGGCCTCGCGCACCGCCGGCATGACGAGGCAGATATTCGCCGCCCGCGCGGCGGTGCTGTCCGCGCGCGAGGTGGCGACGATCAGCGTCACTCCGAAATGATTGCAGTAATGCAGGATATCGCCCAGCTCCGACGTCTCGCCCGACCAGGTGAGCGCGAGGACGATGTCCTGCTTGGTGATGATGCCCAGGTCGCCGTGGCTCGCCTCGCCGGGGTGGAGGTAAAGTGCAGATGTCCCGGTGGACCGCATGGTCGCCGCGATCTTGCCCGCGATGTGCCCGCTCTTGCCCATGCCGGTGACGATCACCCGCCCGCGCGTGGCGACCAGCGCCCTGACCGCCCGATCGACGGACCCGCCCAGATCAGGCCCGCGCAAGGCCTCTTTCAGCGCTTCGAGGGCCTGGAGTTCGACGTCCAGCGTCCTGACCGCCGACGCGGAATAGCGCATGCGAAGAGCTGCGTCTTTCATACACCCTGAACCTTTTTTCCGGTTGTCTGTCCCGGCGGACGCGCAGCGCCGTCGAAGCCAGCCCGGTATATCGACCGCGCCCGGCGCGGCCCACGGAAAGCCCCTGCTGCGAATCCGCATCGCCGGCAGGCGAGGCCGATCCACGGCAATTGCCCGACTTGCCTTATTCGCAATCGCGAGGCCATGCGTCATCGAAAGCGAGGAACCGATGGTTTCTGTCGCCAAGTTGCGCATGGGCGGCACCTGCGCCGCGCCGCGATGGCGCGGGCGCTGCCCCGCAGGTCGGCGCCTGCGTGGCCGAAGACGGGATCTCAGATCGTCGGGTTGTCGCGGAGCATGACCTTGTATTCGTAATAGGCCTTGTCGAAATCCTCGTATTCCTCGGTCAGCCCGTTGCGGAACAGGAGGAAACGGTCGCAGGTCTTTTCGAGATACCGCCGGCTGTGGGAGACCATGACCATGGCCTTGTCCTTGCGCTTCTCGAACAGTTCGTGCTGGCACTTTTCCCGGAAGGATTCGTCGCCGACCGCCATCACCTCGTCGATCAGGTAGCAGTCGAAATCGATCGTCATCGAGATGGCGAAGGCAAGGCGCGCGCGCATGCCCGACGAATAGACCTGGACCGGCTCGTGCAGGTAGGAGCCGAGTTCCGTGAACTCCTCGACGAACGCGATCTTGTCCCGGAAATCGGCGCCATAGATGCGGCATATGAAGCGCAGGTTGTCCGCGCCGGTCAGCCTGCCGTGGAAGCCTCCGGTGAATGCCAGCGGCCAGGACACGCTCATCGTGCGCTCCACGCGGCCGCTGGTGGGAGGTTCGGCGCCGCTGATGACGCGGATCAGGGTGGACTTGCCTGCGCCGTTGCGACCCAGGATGCCAAGACGCTCGCCCGGCTGGACGGTCAGGCTGATGCCCCTGAGGATCGTGCGCGTCCCCGCGTTCGAATCGTATTGCTTGGTGACGTTGTCGAGACGAATCATTCGGAGTCCGATTCCTGCCCGATCTGCCGCACGAGGGCGAGACCCGACAGCGTCAGTATCAAATTGAAGATGACGACGTACTGAACGTCGTAGTGGGCGGTCATCTTCGTGCCGAAGTAGCCTTCGCGAATGATTTCGACGCAGTTCAGCATGGGCAGGTGCAGCACGATGTCCCGCGCCTTCTGCGGCAGGGCATCGGCAATGAACGCGGCGCCCGAAAGCGGGAAAATGAGGTAGGACGTAGGCGGCCAGAGCTTCTGGACGAGATCGAATTTCTCGGAAAGGCCGCCGAGCGTCAACGCCAGCGCGCAGCCGAACCAGGCCAGCAGGAACCAGCCGCCGACGACCTCCATGGCATCCTCGGGCGGCAGTAGCCACTCCCCCGCCCAGAACGCGATGCCGAGCAGGACGAAGCTGGACGAGGTGGCCGCGAATTCGAGCAGGATGCGCGCGACGTAGACGTCGAGAATGCGGACCTGGCGGTGAAAGAGCAGCGACCTGTTGCTCTCGAGCGCGCCGATGCAGCGGCCCGGCATGTTGCGCCACAGCAGGATCGACGAATAGCCCGTCAGCGCGAAGGCGACGATCGGAAGGTCGGAACCGTGGACGGCCTTGGTCGCCGTCCACAGCGTCGTGATCG
The DNA here is from genome assembly GCF_059416165.1 of Novosphingobium sp. GW821-FHT09E05. Lineage (NCBI taxonomy): Bacteria > Pseudomonadati > Pseudomonadota > Alphaproteobacteria > Sphingomonadales > Sphingomonadaceae > Novosphingobium > Novosphingobium sp. GW821-FHT09E05. Next base: position 105,727 of record NZ_JBWKOQ010000001.1, on the reverse strand, counting down.
CGATCGTGAACAGCATCGGCTCGACGAAAAGCCACAGGAAGCCGATGTTGTTGCGGCCGTAGCGCGTCACGATCTCGCGCAGGACCAGGGCGCCCAGCACCCGGCGCTGGACCGTCAGGGCAAAGAGGAAGCGGCGCATGCTGCCGCCCCCTGTCAGGCTGTCACTGGCCATGTTCTTTTATACCTGCGACCAGCATCGAGGCGATGCCCCAGCCGACCAGGCCGAGCACCAGCGTCGCCAGGATGCCGCGCCAGCGCCGCGGCTCCAGCGGGGCGTCGGGCAGGTTGGGCTCGGCAATCCGCTGCACATAGACCTGCTGGCGACGCGCATCGTTGCGCGCTTCCTGGAACGAGGCCAGCGTCGCGGCCAGCTGCTTGTCCGCGAATTCGTTCTCGAGGAACAGCCGCTGGAACTCGACGGTGCTCGCGGCCAGCGACTTGTTGCCGCCGGCGAGAGTGCCCATCTGCCGGCGAATTTCTTCGTCCAGTGTCTTGCTGCGGTTCATCAGGACCGGGATCTGGGGATTCTGCGGCGTGAATTCGCGAAGCTGGGCGAGCTGGGCGCGGGTCGTGATGACCTCGTCCTGGAGCTTCGAGATCATCTCCAGCTTGGCGGTAGCCTCCATTTCAGGATCCACGACGCCTTCGCGATTGCGATAGGCGGCCAGAGCGCGCGACGCCCGGCGGGCCTGGTCCTTCGCATCGTTCACTTCGACCTGCGCGAACCGGATCATGTCGGTGCGGCCGCGCCGGTTCATCCGGTTGACGGTCCCCTCGGTCACGCGCAGCAGCTGCTCGTTGATGCGGTGGGCATCCTCGGCGGTGAACGCGCGTACCGTCAGGGTCGAGATCGACGTGGTCACGTCGCTTTCGAGCTTAACCCGGCCGGTATAGTATTTGAACAGATCCTCGAACGACCCGCGGTAGCCGACCGGGTCGAACCGCTCCGCGAACCAGATGTGCGGCCGCTCGAACGCCTTGGCGAACTCGCCGTGCGTGTTGATCGCCCGCAGCGCATCGCGCGATTCGACGAAGGCCTTGGCGGCGTTGGATTCCTCGCTCGCGGCGGAGAACCCGCCCGCGCCCGCCAGCATCATGCCCAGCCCGCTCGCGGAGGGCTTCTCCGGGCTGCGGACCACGAACTTCGATTCCGAAATGTAAACATCGCTGGCGAAAAAGCTGAAGTATATGATCGCCAGGAATACCGGAATGATCACAAAGACAGCGAAAAGGCGATTGATGCTCTTTAATCTTTCGAATGTCATTCGTGCCATGGTCCGGTATTTGCAATGCTGTCCAGCCCCTTGCGGGGGCAGAAAGTGCGTCTAATGAGCGGAAACGCGAGGCGATGCAATCGCTAAACCGCGTGCGGTTTCCCATCACGACGAGCCGTGCCGCGGGCGCGCGCACCCTCGTCGCGCCAACTCGACAAACTCCGGTTGCCGAGTGTACGGGCACACGTTGCATGGGCTATGCCCCATGCCCCGAAGTGGAGTTGAAATGCCGAAGGCACTGTTGCGCAATCTGGCCGAAGGACTGCGGGATCTTTGGCAATCGGCCGCCCCCGCGCCGGTTGCCAGCCCGGAACCCGAGCAGGGACCTCCCGAGAAGGCGGTACCGGAGAAGCCGGCACCCGACAGGGGAACCGGGACGTCACCAGGTTTGATCTGCGACCTGGAAGCGAACAGCATCAAGCTGGGCAAGAACATCACCCTCGTCGGCGACATCCGCGGCACGGGCAACGTGATCGAGATCGCGGGCACCCGTCAGCCGCAGACTCTCGTGGTTTCGATACATGGGCATGAGAACCGCATCGTGATCGGCAAGCAGGCCCTGCTTGCCAACCTGCGTGTCGATATCGGCGCGCGCCGGTGGACCTGTTCGGGCGCCCGGCTGACGATCGGCGAATTCTTCTCGGTCGGAAGCCGCAGCCGCATCATCCTCTCGAACTCGGGCAATGTCGTCGAGATCGGCAACAACTGCATGTTTTCGAAATCGATCATGGTGCGCGGCGGGGAATATCCGCACCTCATCTTCGACAAGGCAAGCGGCGACTATCTCGACGTTTCCGACGGCATCTTCATCGGCGATCACGCCTGGATCGGCGAAGGGGCCTACATCACCAAGGCCGTGACCGTGCCGCGCGAATGCATCGTGGGTGCGCGAAGCGTCGTCACCAAGCGCTTCGATGTCGAAAACGCCGTGATTGCCGGGAATCCGGCGAAGATCGTTAAGGTGGGGGTCCAGTGGATCGCCAACGAGATCTACCTGGAGGAATTCCCCGAATGCCGCGCGGGATTCGAGGCCAGCACGCTCGCCGCCCTGAACAGGACCTACCCGCAAGGCACCCCTGTACGCACCGCTGAACAGGTCGCCGCCGAGCAGGATGGGAAAGATATCCCCTGATCGCAGAAAATCTGTCGAACCAGACAGTTTGAATTAATCCGTACCGCGCCCTAAACGCGGGGTGCAAACGACGAGTGGATCATTGATGCCTGCTGTTGCCGATAGTTCACGGACCATGACGTTCTCCCGTTCCCGGTTGATGCTGCGCGCGGGCGCGGCACTTTGCGTGCTTGCCCTGGCCGGCTGCAACACGCTGGGCAGCAGTGGGCCTTCCACGCGCGGCATCGTGTCCGCCAAGTCGGATTCGATCGCCGCCAGCGACATCCAGGTCATCCAGGTGACCGACGCCATTGCCCGGCGGCTGGCGCAGGCCGAGCGTGCCCCCCTGTTCTCGGAGGTTCTGGGCGACGGCGTCCCCGTCGGGACGATCATCGGCCAGGGCGACGTCATCGACGTGACGATCTGGGAAGCACCGCCGGCCGCTCTGTTCGGCATGCTGGGCGGCACCACGGCGCTGACCGAGGCCACGGCCCTCGAAACGGCCAAGAGCACCGACCTGCCGCAGCAGATGGTCGACGAGCAGGGACTGGTCTCGCTCCCGTTCATCGGCAAGCTCCACGCCGCGGGCAAGACCTTCCGCCAGCTGGAAGCCGAGATCCAGGCACGGCTCAAGGGCGTCGCCAACCAGCCGCAGGTGATCGTGGGACTTGCGCGCAACGCCACGTCGAACGTCACGGTGATCGGCGAAGTCACCACCAGCGCCCGCGTCCCCCTCACCCCGCGCGGCGAGCGCCTCCTCGATGTGCTGGCAACGGCGGGCGGCGTGCGCCAGCAGGTCGACAAGGTGACCATCCAGATCACCCGCGGCTCGCAGGTCGTCTCGCTGCCGATGGATGCCGTCATCCGCGATCCGCGACAGAACGTGAGATTGAAGGGCGACGACGTCGTCACGGCGATCTTCCAGCCCTACAGCTTCGTCTCCATGGGCGCCACGGGCATCAGCACCGAAATGCCGTTCGAGGCGACCGGCATCACCCTGGCCCAGGCGCTCGGAAGGGTCGGCGGCCTGCAGGACAGCCGGGCCGACGTGAAGGGCGTCTTCATCTTCCGCCTCGAGGATCCGGCCGTACTCGGCCCCGAGTTCCAGGGCGCGCGCACCACGCCCGACGGCAAGGTTCCCGTCGTCTATCGCATCAACATGAGCGATCCGGGCAGCTTCTTCCTCGCCCAGGGCTTCCACATGCACAACCGCGACATCGTCTACGTGTCGAACGCGCCGGGCGTGGACCTCCAGAAGTTCGTGTCGATCATCACGCAGATGGCGTTCTCGATCATCAACATCACCAACTCGGTGGGCGTGAACTGACCTGACGGAAATGCCGTGTATGGCCCGTGACCCGGCGTCGCGGACCATATGCGGGCATTGCCATGCCGTCCGGGATCAACGCGGCGTCGACGCGAGCCTGCATCCCTTCAGCTTCGCGTGCGCGACCCGGATCCGCGTCCCGCCCTTGTCGAGATAGGCCTGGTCGCAGCCGGTGCCGCCATCGACAGAAAGACGATCGATCGTGACGTCCCGCGGATAGAGATCCTCGGTTCCCGGGATCGCTCCTTTCGCGATCATCAGCCCCGCCCTGTCGTCTCGCCAGGGCGAGGTAAATCCGCCGGGAAAGCGTACCGAACCTACCCCGGAAACCCGCACGTCGCGCACCGTCGCCTCGCGCACCGGTCCATAGATGACCACCCCGGCCAGTCCCGCATTGGTGATGGTGGTGTCTTCGAGCACGGCGTTGGTCAGCTTGTAGCCCCACTTCACGCCGAAGCTGAAGCTGTCCGAGATCGTCGCTCCCTTGATGCGCACGCCGTCGATGCCGTCTGCGCCGCCCACGAGGTCGATGCCCTCCCATGTCGATGCGATCCGCGTGTCGCCCTCGATCGTCAGGTCGGACGACGTGCCGCCAACGGAAAGCCCGTCGGCCTGCCAGGGGATGAAGCCCTCGGCGAACCGGGCGCCGCAGCGCGCGATCCGGGCATCGCGCAGGACGATGTGGTGCGAACGCACGATCATGACGCAGCTGATCTGCTCCTGGACACGAACGCCCTGGAAGCCCGTCTTCGTGGCGCCGTCCTGGCCGGCTAGGCGAAATTCGCGGATCGGAAGCGTGTTCCAGCCTCTCGCCGCGACGCCCGGGACGGTGAGATCAGTGTCTCCGGCATAGGGCGCCCACGTGAGATCATGCACGTTGAGACGGGTCAGCGTGATGTTACGGGATGCCGAGATGAGCAGGCCGAAGCCCTTGCCCGCCCCGGTGATTTCCACGTCGGTCATCGAAATGCTGCTGGCCTGCTCGATCCAGATGCCGGCGGCATCGGGGCGCGAGCCCGATCGCGGATCGCTTCCCTTGTCGATCGCGACGTTCTTCAGGAATACGGACAGGCTGCCATCCCGGTCGTCGGGGCGGATCAGCAGCGTGCGCACGCTCAGGTAGTCGTTCAGCTTCGCGGGGACCTCGCCCGAAATGGCCGGGTCGCCGCACGACACTATGGCATTGGGATCGCCGATCCCGGGGCACGAGCCGTGGATCAGGCTGCGCGTGTCGAACCCCGCCTGGTGCTGGGCGAGCCGCATGTTGACGAGGCACACGTTCCTGTCCGCACGCAGGGTCCCCGCGACGCTGTACGTTCGCCCCTCGCCGTCGAGGCAGAACTGGTCCGACTTCGCCAGCGCCCTGCGCAGCGCCGCCGTGTCGTCGGTGACACCGTCGCCCTGCGCGCCGAAGTCCCGGAGAGTGCGCAGGGGGGGCGGCACGACGTCCGCCCTTGCGGGCAATACGTTGCACGATGTGCCCAGGGCGAGACACGAAAGCAGCCCGATCGTCGAGCCAAGGCTTCTGCGGCGTGAAGGCGTCATCGTTGATCCTCGGGTCGGTGTGGATTGCCCTGCGACCTGCGGGAATAACGCGCAGGCCCGGGACGGTTGCCCGGACAATCGACGAGGACACCTCCGGCCACCGCGGCGACGCCCTCACCAACCCGGATCATGGAGCGCCTGCCCGCGATACCCGGCGGGCAGCATCTTGCACCGGGCCGAAAGGGAACGACGCCGGCTAATTCCATGCCGCCGCCGTTCCGCCGGGATCAGCCCATCAGGTTCCGGGCCTTCAGCTCGGCATTGGCCTTGTCCAGAAGGTCCTCCGGGATGGGCTGCGTCGCGACCCAGTCGCAGAAGCGCCGCATGCCGTCTTCCAGCGATATCCGGGGTACGAAGCCTGTCGCCGCCGCGAGGGCGGCGTTGTCGGCATAGTTGTGGCGAATGTCGCCCACGCGGTACTGCGCGGTCACATGCGGCTCGATGCTCGAGCCCATCAGGCGTGACAGCAGCTTGGCCACGTCCATGATCGAGGTCGCCTCGCCCTGGCCCACGTTGACCGTGACGCCCGAACGCACCGGCGTCTCCACGCAGCGCAGCACGGCGTTGGCGACATCCTCGACGTGGACGAAATCGCGGGTTTCCTCGCCGTCCTCGAAGACGGGCAGGGACTGGCCGAGGCGAATGCGGGTCGAGAAGATCGACAGGATCCCGGTATAGGGATTGCCGAGCGACTGCCCCTCGCCGAACACGTTCTGGAAACGCAGGATCGCATAGCCCAGCCCGAGCGCGGCCGCGCCCACGCGCACCAGGTCCTCCTGCGCGAGCTTGGTCGCCGCGTAGATGGACGCGGGCGCCAGCTTGTCGGTTTCCTGCGTGGCCGTCGCCTCGAGCGCCGATCCGCAGGCCGGGCACTTGGGCGTCCAGTCGTGGGCGGCAAGCTGCTGGGCCGATCGGCTTGCCGGGAAGCATCGCTTTCCGTCGGCGTCGCACGCGAAGCACAGGTACGCCCCCTCGCCGTAGACCGACCGGCTCGACGACAGGACGAAGTTTTCCACCGAGTGCGGCGCATTGGCGAGAATGTCGAACAGCACCGCGGTCGCCTGCACGTTGACACGGTAGTAGCGTTCGATCTCGTACATCGACTGGCCCGTGCCGGTTTCGGCCGCGAGGTGCACGACGGTATCGATACCCGCGAGGGCCTGCTCCAGGTCCGCGCGCACGGTCACATCGCCATGGATGAACTCCGCGCCCGGTGCCGCCACGAAATCGGGCTCCGCCCCGTGGATCTGGGGCGAGAGGTTGTCGAGGATGCGAACTTTGTGTCCGGCCGCCAGTGCAAGGCGAGTGAGGTGGGTGCCGATGAAGCCGGCGCCTCCGGTAATCAGGATATTCTTGGCCATTCGCGGGTACTCTTGATCCTCATATGCTGGTCATGCGCGCTCAGGCGGACGAACCGCCTGCATGGCCTGCCCGGCCAGCGAGCGAAAGGAGAAAACGGCGCCGGGGTGCCATTTCTTCCATCGTCGCAAGGCGATGCCGTCACGCTTCCGGCCGCCGCCATGCCGCCGGGCGGGGTCTTGCCGGAAGCACCGATCGTCCTGTTCGGACGGACCGGGACCGCCTTTCACCCCGCCCGGCGTCAGGCCATCTGGGTGGCCGATTGGCCGAAGGTTTCGAAATAATGCTGGTACTCCTGCAGGTAGCGCTCGTTGCGCGACCGACGCTTTCCCTTGCCGGTCCACACGAGCGATTCGTCCAAGAAGTCCCAGTCGAGAAGCGAGGCGGGAAGCTGCTTGACGATCAGTGCCGATCCGCGCGCCGACGGACTTTCGTTCATCGCTATCGTCAAGGCGATCTGGTCGAGGAACCAGGCCACGTCGCCGGTCCCGAACGCTGTCAGGATATACTCAGCCGTGCGATCGAGAAAATCCCGGGCGGCGTCGGTATCGCTCAGCAGGATGCCGCATGCGGCAACCGCAAGGTGCGGGCGCAGTGTGAAGCGGTTGCGGATGAGAACGTCGGTACCGCGGGTCAGGGCGATGCAGGAGCGAAGCTCGCCGCGCACGATATTGTCCGCGTCCATGACGTAGTACGTGCCCGGGCAGGCCCGCATGATCTCCGCCAGCCTGACGAAGCGGATCGACGCGAAGTAGGTCTTGCGGGCCTCGGCCTTGAGGCCGAACAGCTTCGTCTGCTCGAACGAGCAGCTGAAGCGGCCCGGCCCCATGATCCTTCGAGCGACGTCGGCCAGGTTGAGGGCGGCTTCGTGCGGGTTGACGATGTGAACGTGAAGCTTGGTCGACGGCGCATTCTCGACGATCGAGCCGGCGATCGCGCGCAGGTACTTCATGCAGTAGCTGGTATCCATGCACACGTAGACGGTGATACCGGCAGACGCCTCCTCGGGCAGGCTCCCATCGAGCTTGCCCATGCGAAATGCGGTGGCCCCCGGCCGTTTCGCGGCGAACTGGCCGCGCCAGAACACCCCCACCGCATCGCGTTCACGCGCCAGCGTCAGGTCCAGCGCCCGGACGGCCAGCTCCGGCATGCCCGCATGGCCGATCTCGACACCGAGCGCGCGCTCGATCTCGGCCGAGGGCGCGACTTCGAGCGCGCTGCGCAGGATGACCCTCGCCTGATCGTGCTCTCCGCTCTGCGACAGCGCATGCGCGCTCGTCAGGGCCGCCTCGACATGGCCCGGCTCGCGCGCCAGCAGGTCAGACAGGGTGCCGACGACTTCGCCGAAGCGCCGCTGGTTCGCCAGCACCTGCGCATGCATCACGACCAGCTCGGGGTTGGAAGCCTGAATTTCCGGATGCTCGTGAAACAGGGTGGCAAGCAGTTCCTCGGCTGACTGGAGATCGTAGTTCTCCAGCAGGACAAGCGCCTTCTTCCGCGTCAGCTGCGCCTTCTCGCCGCCCGCGACGAGAGCCGCGTTGAAGCTTCGAATGGCGCGGCTGAATTCACCGATGCGGAACTGGCAATCGCCGACATCCTCCATCAGCGCCGCATGGAGCGGATATCTACGCTCTATGAATGAAATCAGCGTGGCGACCACGTCGTAATGATACCCGAGCATCGCCAGCTGCAGCGCGTTGCGGCAGAAATTGGCGATGCAATCCCCAGCCGGCGCCGGCAGAGCGGCACCCGTATCGGGGATACCCAGAAACTTCTGCGCCACGCGCTGCTGGACTTCGGTGAGCACGCCCGTCCAGTCGCCCCGCTGCGCGCTCGATTGGCGAAGCACGGTGCTGCCCGGATACCAGACGCATCTCTCGCCCGCCCCCAGCCAATGGGAAAACGGCGAGCTGGGCACCATCACCAGGTTGGGAATGCCGAGGCCGCCGGCCAGGTGCGCCGTGGTGTGACCGATGCACACCACCATGTCGAGCGCGCCCATGAGATCGCATAGCCCGGCCAGATCGTCGGTGTTGTCGATCTCGTCGACCTGCAGCAGGGAAATGCCGGTGCGGGCCTCGGCCTTGGCGATGGTGTGGGCGTGATCGCCATACTGCAGGTTCACCAACGCCACGCCCGGCAGATCGAGCGAGGACAGCAGGTCGGCCAGCGCAACCGACTTGTCGTCACCCACGTAGGGATTGTTGGATGTCCAGGAAATCCCGATCAGGAACCTGGCGCGCGGCGCCTGGGCGAGAAGGTCCGCGCGCAGACCCGCGGCGCGCGGGCGATCGTGCCAGAGGTAAGGCTTCGAGGCGTCGAAGTCCTCCAGCTCGCGCCGCAGGTAGCGGGACAGCGATCCGATCGGAATCTGGCGAACCACGCCTTCCATCCATTCGCCCCGCGTCTCGCCCGGCGCCACCTGCGCGACGACCTCGATCTCGGGCATGGCGGCCCTGATGACCGGGACGAGGCGCGCTTCGACTTCCAGGATCACCTCGAGCCCGATCTCGACGAGTTCGGGCACCAGGCTGGCGTGAAGCAGGTTCTGCCCGACCCCGAAATTCACCTCGGACCAGACGAGCAGCTTCCCGGGCAGATGCGGTTCGCCGCGCCAGAGCGGGACGTCCTGCGGAACGTTGTTCAACTTGGCGAAAGTCGGGGTCGACATGCGCCCGACGTCCTGGTCGGCCGCCTCGCCGAATTCACCCATCAACATGAGCGCGCTGGCGACCCGCTTGCGAAGCAGGGGAGACTTTTCGTTGCCGACCAGCGCGCGCTTGTAGACCTCGATCGCTTCTTCGTACCGCGACAACCGCACCAGAGCATCGCCCCTCATCTGCATGAGGCGGACATTCCCGGGAAACTGCAGGAGCGCGATCGTCGATTCGGCGAGCGCGCGCTCGGGCTCGGAAATATTGAGGTAGAGCCAGGCGATGGTGCCGCCCAGTTCGGCCAGCTGCGGCGTCTCCGGCGGCGTGGCATGGCGCAGCCTGTGCGCTTCCGCCAGCGCGAGCGGCCAGTCTTCCCTGCCGATGATGGCCTTGATCTTGGCGCTGCGGGCATCGAACCGCTGGGGGTCGATGGCAATCGCGCGATCGAACAGGTCCTCCGCCTCGGCGTGGCGGTCGAGGGCCAGCAGGACCTTTCCGACCTGGGTGAGCGAATTGTAGTCGCCGACCGCCGGCAGGAGCGCCTGGGTCAAAACGATCTGCGCAGCATCGTAGTCCATCGCGGCCGCAAAGCAGCGGGCCGCGGCCAGGCTCGCCTGGAAGTCCGCGAACAGCTCGGCGCAACAGGTTCGCCCGTAGATCGCCTGAGCGCGCTTTGGCTTCCCGTCCCGGATGAACTGCGGCGCGCGCGCCAGCATCTGCAACTGGGTCTCGCTCAGAGAGGCCAGGTAGGCGTTGCCGTCAGCATCGATATCGAGGCGGATCTTGCCGTCCCCGATTTGCCCTCCGGCCCTGTTGCGCAGCCCCATCAGGACGGTGCGCCCGAAGTATTCGGCGGGTATGGTCACCGAAAACGCGATCCGGCTCTGCCCGCCCTCCTGCTGCTGCTGGGCAAGGGCCGCGTCGAAGCGATGCGCGATCCGCGCCACATCCTGCCCGTCGATGCTGAGAATGATCTCATCGGCGATGGAACGGCGAGCTGGCTTCGGCAGCCAACCCGTCAATTCACCGCACGTGGCATATCGTGAGCCACGCGCTTCCACCGAAGCATTGATTGCCCCCAGGCTCGATGCCAACATTTCACACCCGATTACAACGTGATTTCCCCAATTTCACATCATCGGGAAAACCGGCGAATTGCAACAGAATACCGGGCTAACCTGTAGAAAAAAGAGGATAACGATACACAGACCACAAAACATTCGAGGAATGCCGCGGCAGGACGTTTCGCAAACTCCGCCTGCCGTTACGCGGCGCTGGTCCGGCGCGGCGCCGAGCCCCTCGAAAAAGTGAATAGCGGGCTAGAAACCGGCCTGCAGGTTCCGCTTTTGCGCCTGTTCGAACACGTTCAGGACCTGCGCGGTCAGATTATCGAGCGCGTAATGCTCACGCACCTTTTTCTGGGCCGCCCGGACCATGTCGTAGCGGGCCTGAGGGTCGCGGAGCAGGCTTTCCAGCGCCTCGCGCCATTGCTCGGGGCCCTCCACCAGCAACCCGCAGCCATCCTCGCAGCACTGGTCGTAGGCCGTGCCCCGGCTGGCGACGACGGCGGTGCCGATCGAGGTATAGTCCACCCACTTGGTGTCCGCCTTGACGATGTTGAAAGGCGTGGGGTGGAGCGGGCACAGGCCGATGTCCCAGCGCATCTGGTGGAACTTCTCGACGAACAGGTCGTAATCGCCGATCGGCGGGAAAGCGACCGCGCGGTCGCCGAAGACCGCGAGTTCCTCGGGCATGGCCATGGAGCCGAACAGCTCGAACCGCATTTCGGGGTAGCGGGTGAGGATATCCGAGATGACCGGGATGAGGCCGGTCAGTTCCGGCGTCTTGTCGTTGCCCATGAAGCCGATCGTCCGCACCGGCCGCATTTCCGCTTCCGCCACGATGTCCCGGGAGCAGTAGATCCTGCCTGCATAGAGCTCCCGCTCGAAGCCCATCTCGACGAACCGCTCACGCAGGCGGCGGGTCGAGCAGTAGACGACGTCGGCCTGCTCGATCAGGAACCGCACGGTCGATGTGCGCTCGATCCGGTTGTGCTCGATGAACTTCTTTTCGCCCAGTTCCTTGGGAACGTGCAGGAGATCGTCGTCGATGTGGAAGACGACCGGCACATGCGCCGCCTTGAGCCGTGCGACCATGGGCTCGACGTCGGGTCCGCTGTAACGGCAGAACACGGCGATGTCCGGCTGGAACGCCTCGATCTGGGCCAGCGCGAACGCCGTTCCCCTGCCCGGGTCGCGTTCCTTGCCCTTGCCGCCCGCCTGCAGGATCTCCTTTTCGGTGAGCACCCGAACGGCCACCGCGCCCGCATCCTCGAGCGCCTTCAGCGGCTTCAGGAAGCTGATGTGAAGGGTCGGGATCACCCCGTTGGCGACAAGCAGAACGCGGGCCGGCGCCGTGCCGGACGCTCGCGTCTCGTCACGCCGGTTCTGGGCCAACAACCCCCGGACGAGGTCGAGAAGACGATCGCGAACCAGCGCCGGCGATACGTCGAGCGCCGTGCGGCGCAGGAACTTCGCCTGCCGCTCGAGGATAGGTGCGGGGTCGCGGACGGCGGCGTCCGCGAAGGCCTTCCAGTCCTCGATCGTCGTGACCGTGGTCAGGCCCGCATAGCCGGACGTGTCGATGATGGAATTGGCATCGCACCACACCGCCGTGGGGATGCGGGCCAGGACCATGTCGATGAGCACCGACGAGGGTGCGGAAATGCCGTAGGCGAACCGCTGGAGGTCGGTCTTGAACATCGGATTGTTCGCGAGGACCACGTTGTCCGGCAGCGGAATCTTGTTCTTCAGCACGAACTGCCCGCCCGGATGCGGGCGCAGGGCGACCTGGCGCCCCTCGCGCGCCTGTGCCCCGGCGAACGCGAGCAGGGTTTCCAGGTAGGTCATCTGGAAGCTGCCCGTGGTGCGCATGCGCACCGAGTGCAGGTTCTCGCAGATCAGGCCGGTCTGCAGCCCCGCCATCGGCAGGCTTCGGTCGATCAGGCGGTTGAGGACCAGCGGGGGACCCAGCTCGAAATACTTGTCGCGTTCCGACGGGCACAGGTGCCGCATCTGCTCCACCGGCGCCCACCCGCACACGACGTCGGCGGCAAAGCGGACCGCCGAGCCATGCGCCAGCGTCTGCTCGCGGTTCTGGTTGAAGCCCACGCATTCATGCCCGTGCTGGACGGTGATCCGGGTGAAGGCCGGGGGCGCGGCGAGAAACACGTTATGGTTGGTCGCATGTGCCGGCAGGTTCGATTCGCTTGCCGAGAACAGCAGGCCGCTCGAGCCCTGGAGATGCTGGTACGCGGCGAACGGACTGTCGAACCCGGCCAGCCGCGCTCCGGCATGGTCCGCGAGTTCCTCCAGTTCGGCATACCACACCCCCGACTTGTCCCGCCGGGTGAAGGGTCCCGACACCAGCAGGGTCAGGGAAAGATCGGTTTCCGCGGCCAGGATGCGCACGATGGGGCGCAGGACGCTGACGTCCTGGATGAGATCGAACAGGAAAACCGCGCAAGGAGCGCGGCCTGGATCGGACGGATAAGCGCTCATTCGGCGGCGACCGCCTGGGCGACGGTTGCACGCAGGCCCATCAGCGGGGCTTCCTTTTCCGAGCGGGTCAGCACCATGTCCTCGAGAATCTGTCCGACGAGGTCTTCACTCGCCTTCATGACGTTCACGTAATGCAGGATGCGCCCGGAGCGATTCTCGATCATGCCGGGGCGCAGGTGCCGCATGACGTGGGCGGCGGGAACGTCCGGGATTTCCATCTGTCCGACATAGCGTCCGAGCGGGTCGGCGATTTCCTGGATCCTGGCGCGCCATTCGGGACGCACGGACTTCAGCCCCTCGCGCGAGAAGCGGATGTGGAGGTGCTGGCCGCCGTCGACAAAGCCGATGCTCACGTCGAAGGAGCGCTGCAACACGGTGAACGGGCTCGCGATCGATAACCATCCCAGCTTCTGGCACAGCGCGTGCACCGCGGCCGACGAGTCCCGCCCGTGCAGGATCGCCCGCGCGAAGCGATTGCTGGGCCTGGAATGCGAGGGCCTGCGCCGGGCCGGCTCGAGCTCGCGCATGAACGTGTTCAGCCGCGCGGCCTCGGTGGCGGGATCGGCGAGATCGTCCATCTGCCTTCCCAGGGCCTCGATGGTGGCCGGCCCCAGCTTGAGCTGCCCCCCGGCGAGGTCGTCGATAAGGCTTTCCGGATCGGAGTAGATGAAAGCCCCCAGCCCGCCGTAGAGCTGGTAGCCGGTCGAAAGCACCTGGGTGCCGCCGGTCAGGGCGGAGACGCCCCGGTTCAGCGATTTGGCGATGCTGAAATTCTGGAAATTCACCGGGATGAAGGATACGAGCGCCTCGTCCAGATACCGGCGTTCGGCCTCCTCGCTCCATTCCTCGACGGTCACGGGCAACGGAAGGTTGCGCAGGCGAGCGAGATTCTCGACCTTGAGCGCCCGCAAGTTCGTCAGGACCCTGAGCCTGACGTCGAAGCCGCGCTCGGAGAAGCTGCGCAGCGACGAGCCGAACGCGGCGAGGTCGGCAAGGCCCACGGGGAAGACCGGATTATCGCCGTTGCCGAACCAGAGCACGTCGAACCTGCGCGACGACAGGGCCCGTTCCGCCTTCGCCTGGAGACGGAGCGCCAGAGCCTCCTTGTCGAATGCATCGAACGGATCGTTGAGCACGTGGACCGGCATGTCGGGCGCGAACTCGCGGCCGACCTGGCGCATGCGCGGGGTCGAGCACAGGAAAAAGTCAGCACGGTCCGCCATGTCGCGCAGCGTCTCGCGATGCGTGAGGCAGGGGCCCGTCCGCGTGCTGAAATAGTCGTCGAACAGGTCGATGCCGACGATCGCGCCCCGCTCCCGCAGGACTTCCGCGACCGCGAGCCCCCGCGCATCGGTGCATTTGCTGAGGATGACGACATCCGCGCCGACCCGGTCGCGGTCCAGCTGGGCACCGATCACGTCGACCGCCAGCGAACTGCCGAGCGGAAGCAGGTGCGGCGCGATCCGGCGATACCGGATGCGAACCCCTGCACGGTCGAGCCATTGCTCGCCTTGTACGAGCACCTGAATCTTCACCGATGCAGTTCCCTGATGACCGTCACCTGGTCGAGCAATGGCTGCCAGGCGGCGACGCGCATCGCCCGGTCGGAAATCGCATCCGGGAAATCGGCGTTGAATTCTTCCCGTGTGCTCGAGGCCCTGATGAGCGTCGTGCAATAATGGATGAATTCACGGGTGCCCGCCCTGTACCCGAAATCGAGGTCGAACCTTGCCACCGGGAAGCGCGCCGCGTCGAGGCCGCCGAGCGCGTTCCAGGCTTCGACGGGCACGATGCAGCATTTGAGCTGGTTGGCCGCCACCGGATACGTCGCCGCCGGAAGCGCCCGGGCCACGTCGAACTGCGAGACTTCGAACAACGGGTCCGCGTAAAGGCCCATGCGGGTGGGGAAATAGCCCGCCGAATGCACGCTGGGTTCCATCCCCTCGCGCTCGGTCACGATCGCACATGCCGCCGAACCGACGCCGGGCTGCATCGCCGTCGCGAGGAGGGCGGCGACCGTCCGGGGATCGAACAGCACGACCTCGGGATCGAGCAGCAGGAGATACGGCCCCTGTGCCAGGGCAGCGGCCGCGTTGAGCCGCGCGGCGCGCGTCGCGCCCTTGCTGAGGCTGCGGCGCAGGGGGCCGGCGAACGCCGCCGCATGGTGGTCTGCCGCCGTGCCCTCCCCTGGCAGACCGTCCTCGCCGCAGGCCAGGATCACCTCCAGCCGGGAGGCCAAGTCCTGGGATGCCAGCGACGCCACCAGCTGTTCGGGCAGGGACGTGCCGGCAGGAAGGTCGATGATCGCCGTGACCAGCGGCTCCGGACCGTCGGAAGCCTGGCCCGTCCTCGGCGCCAGCGGCAAGTCCTGGTCGGGCGACACGGGCATCAAGGCGTCGATCTGCCACGCGAGCGGATTGTAGAAACGCACCGCGAGCGGGGCGGCGATGGCGCCGCCGCCTTCTTGTCCCGCGTCGCTCGCATCCGAAAGAAGCAGCGGAACCTGCGCCGGCAGGTCGGGATGCTGGAGGCGCGCCATGGCCACCGAGGGGACGGGCATGCAGACCTGGGCATTGGGGGTCAGCGACGCCGCGTCGACCACGCAGTAGCTCGTGGCCGCCCCCTGGGTCCCGATACGCCGCGACACCAAGCTGTAGAGCGACGGCAGGCAATCCGCCGGCAGCTGAAGGGTCGCGCCTCCGGCGTCGCGGGCGGCCGCCGCCTCGCCCTGGTCCTCGCGGTTCAGGCGCTGCGCAAGATCGGACATCGCGCCGTCCTCCCGGCCGCCGACCGCGCTTGCCCGGACACCGTACTGGGCGGTGAGCGCACCCATGATGTCCTGGCGGAAGATGGGCTCGATGCCGGTGGCGCCGCGCAGGTCGACGGCGATGCGGCCGACCGACCGGCTCGCCGGGGCCTGCGGCCAGCCATAGTGTTCGAGCGCCAGCCCGTGGCAATAGTCGGACAGCGAACTGACGTAGCCGGGGGCCGCCTC
Source organism: Novosphingobium sp. GW821-FHT09E05 (assembly GCF_059416165.1). Taxonomy (NCBI): domain Bacteria; kingdom Pseudomonadati; phylum Pseudomonadota; class Alphaproteobacteria; order Sphingomonadales; family Sphingomonadaceae; genus Novosphingobium; species Novosphingobium sp. GW821-FHT09E05. Next base: position 89,902 of record NZ_JBWKOQ010000001.1, on the reverse strand, counting down.
CACGCAGGCGAGTTCGCCGTAATGGAACCCTCCGCGCACCAGCGACGGGAACGGCAGGACCACCGCATGCCGCACGGCCGCGTCGTCATCGCTGACGATCAACAGCAACCCGAGCAGCTGGTTTTCGATCTTCACGTCGATCATGTCGGACGCCGTGCCGGCCAGCAGCCCTTCGCCGCAGCATGCCAGCTCGCCCGCGAGCGAGAACTGGTAGGCCCGCACGACACCCGGACCGCCGAGCCTCCCGCAGTCCATCCGGATCCGCATCAGGGCTTCTCCGGCGAACCACACGTCCGCCAGCAGGTCGATCCCGAGACCGGCCCGCGTCAGATATTCGTGCGCCTCGCAAACGGCGTCGCCCTGCTCCGGCGAAGCACCGCCGACGTGGAGGGAGCGGGCGCCTTCGGACAAGTCCTCCCGCAGCGCGGTGAAGAGCCGGATCCTTTCGAGCGTGGTTTTCGAGGGGCCGGGTCCGGCCAGTCCGATCACCTGCGAGCCGATGGCCACCGCGGTCGCATCGGTGCGCCCCGAAAGCTCCGCCTGCGTCAGCCAGGCACGGGACGCGGCGAGGTCGGTCCATTGCGTGCCGCGCGCCTTCCAGGCGACTTCGAACTCGCTCTGCGCGGCGACCGCCTTGACCGCCGCCTTTTCCGGCACCGGCGATCCCGCAGCGGAGCGGGGCGCACTGAACACCGCCTCGCCCGAAGGGCGCTTGACCAGCGAGCGCGACAGGCGCCCCTCGTCCAGGCCATACTCCAGATAGTGAAGCAGGGGGTTCAGCCCGGCTTCACGGATATCGGGGTATTGATCGAGATACCACTTGCTGTTGAACTCTTCGCTCGGATGACGGCCCTCCGCGCCTCCCAGCCGGATGAAGTGATCGAGCGGGTCCAGGCCCGCCGCCACGATGTCGGGGTAGCGGGTCTTGTACCATTCCGCGTCGAACAGCGCGCTTCGCCCCAGGATTTCGCGTGCCTTGCGCCGCTGCGCCGCGTCCCGTCTCGCCTTGGCGGAGAACGCCATGCGCGGGGACAGCCCGCCCGCCAGCAGGTCGTGAGCCCAGCCCTGCTTGAGCCGGCCCTTGGGCGCGCTCGCGATCAGCGCCGCATCGCGCTCGATCCGGCTCCGCATCTGCGCCAGGGTGACATCGCGGGCCACCAGGCTTTCGCGCAGCTTTTCGATCGTCTCCGAACGATTCTGCAGATTGTCGCGGAGCTTGCGGACGACCGCGTTGCGCTCGACGATGTTCGCCTGCATGTCGGCGATCGCTTCCATGTGGGCCGAGACGATCTCGGCCTCGTGGGCTATCGCCAGCGTGCCCAGCCTGGTGATTTCGGCATCGTTCGCGGAAAGCCGGCCGCGCAGGGCCTCCATTTCGTCGGTCAGCTGCAGGATGGATCGCTGGAATGCGCCATTCTGCTCGGCCAGTCGTTCGCGGGCCAGCTGGTTGGAGGAGAATATCCGCGCCCAGCGGTCCTCGCTGCGCTGCGCCTCGTCGCTGCGAACTGCCGCCGCTTCGCTTTTCAACTGCGCCAGTTCGGCGTCATGCGCCGCGCGCATCGCCTCGAGACTGGCCGCGTGGTCGGCCTGCGCGTGCTGCAGGGCCGCGTTCAGTTGCGCAAGCTCGGCCTTGTGCTGGCCGTGCAGGCTCGCTTCCGCTTCCGAGCGCCCTTCGCGCACTTGCGCCTCGAACTGGTCGATCTGGGCGAGGAGATTGGAGACGCTGGCCTGGTTTCGCCGCAATTCCTCGCCCAGGGCGATCATCGCGTCCAGCGGTCGGCCGAGATGGTCCATGGCGCTGTCGAAAGCGGCGTGGACGTCGTCCAGCCGCTGCTGGCCTTCCGGCGTTTCGCCCGCCGCCGACCAGTCCCGGAAGACCGTCCGGGCCGCGGCGATCCAGCTGCGGTCGCCCGGCACCTTGGCCGGGCTGCCCGAAACATCGGCCGCCCGTTCTTCGAGAAACTGGCCTATGTCGTTGCGAACGCGCGGGGAAAATGCCGGCCAGGCGACGCCGGTCGCCCGGGAGATGCCTGTCACGACGCCTTCGAAATCGTCGAACAGCGAGGCCAGCTGGACGTGGGAACGCGCCATCCCCCGCGTCGCGCGCTCGGCCTCGACATGATTGCGCAGCCACAGCAGGCGGGCGATGTCGGGATGCAGCCCATGCGCGGCCTGCAGGTCGCGCGCGACATCTTCGGGCTCGCGGTACAGCGCGACGACCGCCGGAGTGACGAGGCACGCCTTCAGGACGTCCTGCCAGAACGGCAGCAGACGCGCGATGCGCGGATCATTGAGGACGAAGAACGGGGATTCCTGGAACTCCGCTTCCACGAGCGCGATCGCGCGCGCCCTGAAACCCGCCATGCGCGTCGAGGCATACCAGTCCGCATTGACCGGGTCGGGCGACTTCCATCCCGTTCCGGCCGAGGCGAGTATTTCGTCGTTGAGGGCGACGAAGGCCAGCTGCTCGCAATGGCCCTCGACCGCGCTCCCCGCAGAATTGCCGGGCTTGCGTATCGTGCGCGGCAGGTCCGCACCCAGCAGGTGCAGAACGTGAGCCAAAGTCGCCCCGCCCCCGGAGTGCATCCCGGTTATCAGCAGGCAAATTCGCTGCTGCGAGCCGCCGGTGTTTTCTGCATCACTTCTGGAAGACATTGCGCCGGTTTTCCGAAATTTAGGCTCTAGGGCGGGGTGGCGGCTATGGCCTATGGCTTGATATTGTGTCAACGAGCCGCCCTGGCCGACAGACACTTATGGCCAATTGCAAGGGAGATGCCGCCAGTCATGACTGCTCAGCAACAGTTCGGCGCTGCGGTGCTGATCCTGGGCGAAAGCCATACCAATGCCTTGGCCCGCGCGATCGAAGCCGCGGGCGAAGACGATTTCGTGGCCATCGACGTGCGCAACAAGGCTGCCGAAACGGCCAGCGCGCGCAAGATCGATTTCAGTGCGTTCGCCGGCTATCGCCCGCGGCATCTGGTGCTCGCGTTCGGCGGCACCGAGCACAACATTCTCGGGCTGATCGAGACCGATCCCAAGTTCGACCTCGTGTGGCCGCCGTTCGAGACCATCGAACCCGGGCGCACTCTCGTGCCGTCGATGGCGATCGAGGACCTGCTCGCCAAGCGGCTGCAGACCGCGCTGCAGCGGGCTATCGAGGTGCGATCGCACTTCAACTGCGCGGTGCACGCGCTCGCGCCTCCCCCGCCCTTCCTCGCGTTCGACGAACGCGCAAAGCTGCCGAGCGCCTTCGCGCCGCTCATCGAGGCCGGCATCGCGCCCGCCAGCGTGCGCCTGAAACTCCACGCGGTGCTGTGCGCGGCGATGCGGGAGGCTTATCGCAAGCACGGCATCGAGCTCATTTCCCCGCCGGCCAACAGCCATGACGACGATGGGTTCCTGCTGCGGACGCTGTGGAACAAGGACCCTACCCACGGCAATGCCACTTATGGCAGACTGGTCCTCGAACACCTTAAGGAGGAACTGCGTGTCTAAGCGTCATCCCTACGTGGGCCGACCCGATTACCAGTTCTGGCGCAAGGAACCCGCGCTCGACGATATCGCCCTGTTCGATCCGGTCGGCGAACCCTCGTTCCGCATCCAGATGAGCGACAAGGTGGTGACGGCGGGCAGCTGCTTCGCGCAGCACGTCGCGCGCTTCCTCGCCCAGGCCGGCTTCAATTTTCTCGTCACCGAGCAGCCCCACCCGCTGCTCACCGAAGAACTCGCGGGCAGGCTGAACTACGGCCTGTTCTCGGCGCGCTACGGCAATATCTACAGTGCCCGCCAGCTGCGCCAGCTGCTCCAGCGTGCCTATGGCGAGTTCGAGCCGCTCGATTCCGCCTGGCAGACCCCGGATGGCCGCTGGGTCGATCCTTTCCGGCCGCAGATCCTGCCGGGCGGCTACGTCAGCGAGCGCGAAGTCGCTCTCGACCGCGAGGTCCATCTTGCCGCGGTGCGCGCCGCGATCGAGGAGATGAGCGTATTCGTCTTCACGCTGGGCCTGACCGAAATCTGGTCGGACAATCGCGACGGAGCGGTGTTCCCGCTCGCCCCCGGTGTCGCCGGAGGCCACTACGACGAGGACAGGTACAGCTTCCACAACCTCAGCCTGCCCGAGGTCGTGGAGGATCTGCAGTGGAGCCTGGACTTCATCCGGGCACGTAATCCGGACGTCAAGGTGATCGTCACCGTCTCGCCCGTGCCCCTGAACGCGACCGCCGAAGACCGGCATGTCGCGCTCTCCACGGCCTACTCCAAGGCGATCCTGCGCATCGCGGCCGAACAGGTCACCGCGCAGAACGCCCTGTGCGACTACTACCCCTCCTACGAGATCATCACCTCGCCCTTCACCTGCTCGGCCTATTTCGAGGCCGATCGCCGGGAGATCGCGCCGAAAGGGGTCAAGCACGTCATGGGCCTGTTCCTGAAGCACTACAGCGAGACGGAACGGGCGCAGGACGACGCCGGCTCACGCAACGCCGAACCCGCCGCCGAACGCAACCCGGCCGCGCGGCAGCGCATTCGCGACGCCGAAGCGCTGATGCAGGTCCTCTGCGACGAGGAAGCGATCAGCAATACGTGAATGCCCGGCGAGCCGCTGGCTCAGCCGGTGACGATGGGGGCGAGCGCCTTCACCGTCCGGTCGATGGCCAGCACCTGTGCGAGGAACGGCTCGAGCGCATCGAGCGGCAGCGCGCAGGGGCCATCGCATTTGGCCTGGTCGGGGTCGGGGTGCGCTTCCAGGAACAGGCCCGCAATGCCCAGCGCCATGCCCGAGCGCGCCAGTGCGGCCACCTGCGCCCGCCGTCCATCCGCGCTGTCTTCCCGGCCACCGGGCTTCTGCAGCGAATGCGTCACGTCGAAGACCACCGGCGCCATCGGCTTCATCGAATCCATGCCGAGCATGTCGACGACGAGGTTGTTGTACCCGAACGAGCTGCCGCGCTCGCACAGGATGATTTTCTCGTTACCGGCTTCGGCGAACTTGCGCATGATGTGGCGCATCTCGTGCGGGGCGAGGAACTGCGGCTTCTTGATGTTGATGACGGCGTCGGTCCTGCCCATCGCCACGACAAGGTCGGTCTGGCGCGCGAGGAATGCCGGCAACTGGATGATGTCCGCAACTTCCGCCGCCGGGGCCGCCTGCTCGGGCGCGTGAACGTCAGTCAGGACCGGAACGCCGAAGCGCGACTTGACGGCGCTCAGGATTTCGAGCCCCTTGTCGAGGCCCGGCCCCCGGAACGAGGTTATCGAGGACCTGTTCGCCTTGTCGAACGAAGCCTTGAACACGTAGGGAATGCCAAGTTTTTTCGAAATATCCACGAAAGTCTGCGCCACTTCCATGACGATTTCTTCGCTTTCGATGACATTCATTCCGCCAATGAGAACAAATGGCTTGTCGTTTGCGAACGTAACATTGTTGGAGAGCGTGACTTCCATGTTCAAACCTTGTCCCGTTAAGAATTGAGCCGCAAATTCTAAGAATGATGGGCATCTCGAGCGGCCCGTTCCCCGCCAAAAAATCCGCGCCTGCATACTGCCGTCGGCCGGTCCGTTAGAAGGCGCCGGCGCTAAAATCAATCAAGGCGGCGATGGCGGACGGCGAACTCGTCGAACAGCCTTGTGAACTGCTCACGGACTTTCGCGGGGTCCGTCACGAATCCCAGGCCCTCCAGCCAGTTCCACTGATTGCTTGTGAACACATCGGGCTTCGCGCGGGCCTCGTGCGCGAATTCGATCCATTCGGCGGGGCTGGAAACCTTGGGCAGGCCGTCAAACGCCGAGGTGTCGACAAGTCCGTTGCTGTCCTGCCAGATCGCCGTGGGGAGTCCTGCCAGCATGGCGTCGATCGCAAACGACGACGCCGAGCAGATCGCATAGGCATGATGCTCCAGCCCGATGTTCCAGAGCGGTCCTTCCTTGAGCCGGACACTGCCGGGCAGCGCGCCGCGGTGGTTGGCGATGAACGCGCCGGCGGGGTGCGGGCGCAGCGAAATCGTTCGTCCGCCTTCCGCCGCGGCAAGCTGCGAAAGTCCGTGGAGGAACTCGCCGGCAAGTCCCTCATCCGCCGAATAGCGCACAGAATGCAGGTTCTCGCATATCAGGCCGGGAGCGGAACCGCCGCCAGGTGCAGGCGATGGTCGCTCCGCCGGGGGCGGATACAGCAGGCTCGTCGGCCCCGTCACGCGAAGGCCCGTGCCCCCGCCCTGCTCGAAGGCGGTGAGCGCCGGGAGGGCATACCACGCGCAGACGCTGTCCGCAGCGAAGCGGATGGTCTCCCCGTGGACGCGGTCGTGCTCGCGGTTGTGCCGGAAGCCCAGGCACTCGAACCCATGCTGTACCGTCACCTTGCGCAGGTGCAGCGACGCCTGGGTGAAAACGGCGTGGTTGAGGGCGTGCGCAGGCGCGGAGGATTCGCTCGCCGAAAAGACCAGGCCGCGCCGGGGAAGGACCCCCACGGCCTCTGGCGCCGACCCGAAGACGAGGACCCTTGCCCCGGTCCGGTCCGCGATCGCCGCGATCTCGTCCTGCCACGCGCCCTCCCGGTCGAGGAACGCGAACCTGCCGGACAGCAGGATCAGGAGGGTCAGCTCCAGGTCGGCGGCCAGCAGCATCAGCGGCCGCAGCACGCTCACGTCCTGAACGAGGTCGACGAGGAACACCGCCCCCGGCTCCCCGGCCGCCGCGCCGGGTTGGCTCGCCGCATCGATGCGGGGGAAGCGTTCCTTGCCGCCCGGCATCGAACCCGCCGGCCATCGGCCCTCCCACTGGCCGGTGGTCACGAAATGGAGAAGCGGATTGACGCCCGCGCGGGCCACGTCCGGATGGGTGCTCAGGTAGCCGCTGGTGCTGAAACCGGGCCCGGGATCGCAGCCCTCCCGCCAGCCCCGGCGGCAGTAATGCCCGAGGGGATCATGCGCCGCACGCGGATTGCGGGCCGCATACCAGTCCGCATCGAACCAGGGCGACCCCGCGATGGCCCGCTTTGCACGGCGCACCGACCGGCGATCGGCGAGGACTCCGCCGAGCCTGTCCAGCCACGCGCGCACTCCGGTTTCGCCGCGCCGAGGATTGCCGGGTTGCCCGCCGGGCGGGGCGATCGGCAGCTTAAGCATCGGGCCCCCGCGCCTGCCGGCGCGCCGCCGACACCCTCGGGCATCGCGGAAACGCAAGGGGCGGTCCAACCAACTGCGTCATCGTCTGCCCGCCCAAGAACCCGGTGCCCTGCCTGCTACTGTGCCATGTGGCATCGCCCTACGCGCAAACGCCGATTCAGGGCAACGCCGATCCCGGGCGCCCGTCGCTTGTCCACGGCATAGCGTCGAAATTTAGGTGTCTTGCCGTAAGTGCGACAATCTTGCGGATTGACATCCGCGCCGCATCCATCATTGCTCAAGGCAACCACAAAGGCTTGAAACCCTTTATCTTATGCCGACAGATCAACTTTTAGGATCCAGAGCGCAGTGCCTGCAATGACCGAAACAATTCCTGCCAAGATATTCGTCGGATACGATACGCGCGAAGATATAGCCTGGCAAGTTGCTCGATATTCACTGTTGCGTCATTCTAATGACGAAATTCTGGTCTATCCCATAAGACAATCAGTAGTTCGTGAACTGGGACTATACACTCGCCCTCTCGACGCCACTGCGACGACTGAATTTTCTCTCACCCGCTTTCTTACGCCGTACCTTGCGGCGCAGACCGAGGGGTGGGTGGTGTTCTGCGACTGCGACTTCCTCTACACCACGGATATTCGCGGTGTCCTCGACGGCCTCGATCCGGAAAAGGCGGTGTACGTCGTTCAGCACGAATACGACCCCTCCCATTCGATCAAGATGGACGGCAAGCAGCAGACGACCTACCCGCGCAAGAACTGGTCGTCGTTCATGGTGTTCAACTGCGCGCACCCCGATGTGCTTGCGCTCACGCCACAGGTCGTCAACAGCGCTTCGCCGGCATTCCTGCACCGCTTCGAATGGATCGCGGACCAGTCTCACATAGGAGCGCTGCCGCTCGACTGGAACTTCCTCGAGGGTGAATATCCCAGGCCCGACAAGCTGCCGCGCGTGATCCATTTCACCAACGGCGGACCGTGGTTCGACGAGTGGCAGAACGTCGATTATGCCGACCTCTGGCTTCATGAGCGCGATCTCTACCTTCGCTCCGAAGCGGCAGGGCTCGAAAAGGTCGCCTGACGCGCCGGCGATCGGCGCAAAATGGGCGGCCTTGCGTCGCCCCCGGTCACGGCCCGATGCGATCCGTCAGGCGCCGAAGCAGCGGTGTCCGATGATCCTCAGCGCCCGGCTCAGCCGCCCTCCCCTTCGCAAGTAGGTTTTCACGATCAGCCAGAAGTCCACCCAGACGGTACGGCGATCGTCGAGCTCGCTGTAGATGTCCCAGAACGCGTCGGCCCCCACCGCGTCGACAAGATTGAAGACGCCGTGGAAGCCGAAACTGCGCGGCGCGCGGCGGTCACGCTCGAAGGCAAAGCGCGAGGCCGTGTCGGCATCGCCGAACCGGATGCCGCTGCTCTCCAGATAGGCGCGATTGGACCGGCAGATCGCCACGTCCTCAGGCTCTCGCGGCCCGTATGAAATGCGGGTACAGGCCTGGAGCAGCCGCCGGCTTCTCAGCGAAAAGCCGCCATTCCCGACGTCGTGACCGTCACTGAACTGCGGCCAGGGCGCCCCGATATAGTCGAACGCGAGGAAACCGGGATCCCACGCCCCGGGATCGAGGATGAAGCCATCCCACTGCACCACCAGGCAATGGTCCCGCGTCACCCAACGGTGCAGCTCCTCGAGCATGAACGCCGAGTAGGCCTGCGACGATGCCAGCCGCTCGATTTCGACGATGCGGATGCCGGGAGGCGGCGCGATGTCGCGCGCGTCGGTGAACAGGACGACCTCGCCGAAGTCCGCGGCTTCCATGCAGCGCACGAGCGCGCGCAGGGTGGCCGACACGTTGACCGACGCGGCCGCGCACAGGCACACCCCGGAAAGATCGAGGGGCGCTGTCACAGACCGACCACGAACTGCTCGCAGAACGCGCTGAGCTCGGGGTGGTGGTACGGGTCGCGCTCCAGGTCGGTGTGCCACAGGCGCTTGAGCGCCGCGAGCTCGCCGGCGAAACGGATGCGCTTGGCTTCGGTGTCGTCCTGCCCCCGCGACTTGGATTCGTGATGGATCAGCACCGCGCCCGGCTCGTAGAAGCTCTGCCACCCCTCGCGGTTGAGCTTGAGGCACAGGTCGACATCGTTGAACGCGACCGGAAAATCCTCCGCGTTGAAGCCGCCGACCGCATCGAACTTCTTGCGCTCGACGACCATGCAGGCTGCGGTGACGGCGGACACGAACTGCGGCAGGTGCGCACGCGAGAAATAGCCCGGGTCGCGGTCATCCTGCGCCCTGTGGGCATGCGCCGCGCCGCCGCCGACGCCGGTGACGACGCCGGCGTGCTGGATGGTCATGTCGGGGTAAAGCAGCTTGGCGCCCACCGCGCCGACGTCGCTGCGGATGGCATGCGCCACCATCCGCTCCAGCCAGTCGGTCTCGATCATCTCGATGTCGTTGTTCAGCAGGCAGAGCACTTCGCCGCGCGCATGCCGTACCGCCCGGTTGTGCATGGCCGCGTAGTTGAAGGCGCCGGGCTCACGGATGATGGTGGCCCCGCCCGCCTCGATCTCGCCGAGGAAGGCAAGCGCGCCCGGATCGGTGGAGGCATTGTCGATGACGATGCAGTCGAACGAGGGATAGCGCGTCGCCGCCAGGCCCTCCATGCATTTGCGCAGAAGCGCCTCGGCGTCGCGCGAGGGGACGATCACGGTCACGTGCGGCAACCTGAAACCCGCCGCCGGGGCGGCCGGGCGCGCGCCGGGCCGGCTCAGGCGGTGGTGCAGCACATGAGGGATGCGGACCGGTTCGCTCCCCGTCCGTTCGCCGGCAGGCCACGCCTGCCCGATCAGCCGGGGATCGCACGCGAAAACGCTGGCGCCCGATGCATAGTCGAAGTGCCGTATCAGCTCGGCATTCCAGGCGGGCTTGAAATGCGGGGAGTGGCGGCGGCCGCGATGGTCCACGAGATCGTCGTCGGCGTAGAACCGGCGGGCCGCGGGACTGGCCGCGATGGCCGCGCGGTAGGCCCCGATCGCGCAGGTGCTCACGCGGTCGCCCGCCTCGATCGACAGCACCCAGACCTTCTCGCGGTCCAGCGCCGCGAGATAGCCGGCCAGTGCCGGAACGTCGGCGAGCGCCGTCACCCCGTCGCACCGGTGCCGGACAGGCTCGTCGGCTCCGAGTATGACGATACCGTCGCTCGATGCCGCCTGCAAAGCGGCTATCGAGCGATCGACGCCACGCGATGTGCGCCGGCAGTCGATCACCGCGGTGATCTGCGGACCTGCCCCGCGGCCTGTGGTCGCCAGCTGCCCCAGCCGCTCCGGCTCCCGCGACGCGATCCACAGGTCGTAGGCGGACGCGGAATGGCCCAGCAGCGCCGAGAACTGGTTGCGGGAGCGTAGCCTGAGCCCGCAGATCCGCGACTTCACTGCCGTGAAGTAGGCCGCGGGCTCACCTTTGAGGGCGTCGAAATGCACCCGTGCCCTGAGCCATCGTTTCCGCAGGGCGCTCTTCGGGGTTGGGGTATCGGTATCTGACAAGACGGGACCGGGTCAGACGATACCGCGTTGCGCAAGGATGCGTTCGATCGCCGCGACGTCGCTCGGGTTGTTGAGTTCGATCGAATCCCAGTCGAGCGGATCGAGCTGCACGACGCCGACGGTCTGGCCGATGTCGAGGAAGCGCAGCTGCTCGAGCCCTTCGAACTGCTCGAGGCTCGAGGTCTCCGCCGCCGCGTAGAGCCGCAGCGCATGGGGGCGGTAGGCGTAGAGCCCAAGATGCAGGTGCACGGGCGGAAAGTCCTGCCCTTCGACATGCGCCGGCAGGAACGGCAGCAACCGCTTGGAGAAGTAGAGCGCATGTCCCGAACGGTTGAAAACCACCGTCGTCCCGCCGACACGGCCGTTGGCGGCATCCTCGGACAGATGCTCGTACGTCGAGCGGGCGCAGCGCAGGCCCGGCGTCGTCATCACCAGATCGCGGTCGTCATCGAGGCGCTGCACCAGCTGCTTCACCACGAAGGACGGCGACAGCGGCGCGTCTCCCTGCAGGTTGACGATGACGTCCGCGACATCGCCGAGCCGGGCGATGGCGTCGGCACACCGTTCGGTGCCGTTCGCGCATCGCTCGTCGGTCATGACGACCTGCCCGCCGAAGCTGCGCACCTCGTCGGCGATGCGCTCGTCATCCGTCGCCACCCAGACGCCGACCGCCCCGTCGATGGCGCTGGCGCATTCCCAGCTTCGCCGGATCAGCGTCTTGGCTTCGCCCGAGCTGCCGGTGAGCGGCACGAGCGGTTTGCCGGGGTACCGGGTGGATGCGTAACGCGCCGGGATGATGATGGCGAAGCTGGGCAGTGTCATGGCTGTTCTACCGACCGTCAGCTCAGGCCGACACGGACGAAGTCGTGGATATGGACGATGCCGATGGGATTGTTCCTGCCGGGTTCGTGGACGAAGGCCGCGGTGATCTTCTCGTCGTTGAGCATCTCCAGCGCGGTCTCGGCGCTCATGTCGCAGTCGAGCGTCTTGGGCGACGGCGTCATGACGTCCCCGGCGCAGCAGTCCTGAAGGCGCTCGAAGTTGCGACGCAGGTCGCCGTCGGTGATCACGCCGAGCAGCTCGCCGTCGGCGCTGACGATGCCGGCGATACCGAACCCGCGCGAGGTCATCACCGAGAGGACATCGGCCATGGAGGTCTCCGCGCCAATGAGCGGCATCGAGGGGCCCGTGTGCATCATTTCGCTGACCGGCAGCAGGCGAAGCCCGATCGCGCCGCCCGGGTGCAGAAGCTTCATGCCATCGCGCGAGAAGCCGCGCAGTTCCATGACCGTCATGGCCAGGGCATCGCACAGCGCGAGCTGCAGCGTCGTGGATGTGGTCGGGGCGATGTTCGCGCTGCAGGCCTCGCGGGCTTCGGGCAGGCACAGCTTGACCGCGGCATACCGCATGACCAGCGAATTGATCCGCGAGGCGACGCCGATCACCGGGACGCCCAATGCCTCGGCGTAGGTCAGGAAGGCCTTGAGTTCCGCGGTGTTGCCCGAGTTGGAAATCACCATCAACACGTCGCCCTTGACGAGCATGCCGAGGTCGCCGTGCGCGGCTTCGCCGGGGTGCACGTAATTCGCGGGGGTTCCGGTGGCGGAGAAGGTCGCGGCGGCCTTGCGGCCGATATGCCCGGACTTGCCCATGCCGGTGATGACCAGACGGCCCGAAATGCCGCGAATGAGCGAGCAGGCCTCGACGAAGGCATCGTCGAGCACATTGGCCAGGCGCTGGAGCGCGTCGGCCTCGATCTGGACGACTTCGGCACCGCGCCGGATGATGGCGATGCGGTCTCCGGCATCGATTGTGGGTGAAATAAGCATGAGAGCCCCTGTTTAGTTTTCAAAGCCTTTAGAATGCTCGCCACCCGGTGCAACCGGGTCTGCCGTCACCGGGAAGAATAATTTCTTTCATGGGGTTAGGCACTTTTGCGGCTTGCAACGTCGGCTCATCCACGATTTCGGCGAGCGCGATCTGCCTGGCATTCGGCGCTGCACCAAACTCCCGGCTAAGTTTGGCCATGTCGAGACGCCAATGTGGTGGACGAGCGGCCTTCGTCGGATATTCGGCACCTGTCATCGCAGGGCAGTGCGAAACGGGCGCGGACCCTACGCTGCCGCCTGCCAGACTGAGTGATCAATTTGTCGCAATTTCAATGCGTGACCGCGCTCCCGATGCACGCGGGAGATGCCGGATCACCCCGGTATGGCAACCTGCTCCAGCCGGATCTGCGCCTGCCCCAGAGCCGCCGCGGCGCGGCGCCAGGCCCCATGGGAGTTCGCCGCGACGAGGCCGATGGACGTGTCGTCGCATCGATAGCCCCGCCCGTCCGGCCTGAGGGCAAGGCCGCCGGCTTCGTTCAGGAACACCACGCCGGCGGCATGATCCCATGGCAAGACGCGCGTGAAGACCGCGACATCGATTCCGGCCGCGGCGATCTGCGGGTAGACATCCGCCGCGCAGCGCGGGGCATCCTCCACCCGGTAATCGGCCGAGAGCGCCGAGGTGATGTGGCCGCGCTGCTCGGCGTCCGCGAAAAGGCGGGTTACGGCGGCTGTCGGGGAAGTTCCGGGAGCGGCGGCGCGATAGGGCTCGAAATCGATGCGCGCGCCCTTGCCGGACTGCGCCGAACAGAAACGCCCCGTCAGCGGATCGAGAAGCCAGCCGCCGATCGGAATCCCGTCCTGCGCGAGCGAAACCAGGACCCCGAAGGGCCCGGTTCCGGCGGCGAAGTTCCCGGTGCCGTCGAGGGGGTCGATGATCCAGCAGTGGGCGGACGAAAGGTCGTCGAGCAGCGAGGGATCGTCATGGACCGCCTCCTCGCCCACCAGACGGGCGCCGGGAATGATCCGGGACAGATGTTCGCCGAGGATCGCCTCGCTTTCGCGATCGGCGGCGGTGACGACTTCCCCGGCGGACTTGTAGTGAGAGGACAGCGCGCTGCCGGGCGTGAACCGGGGTAGGATCGCTCGCTGCGCCGCGTCGGTCATCGCCTGCGATACCGCTTTGTCGAGTGCTTCGTCCAAAACCTGAAAACCCCGCTGCGCCGTTTGGCCCACGGCTGCATCCGGCCCCGACGGGCGGATTTCTTCTCATCCCGAGATGTCGTGAAAGGCTGGAGCGGGTAGCGGGAATCGAACCCGCATAGCCAGCTTGGAAGGCTGGAGCTTTACCACTAAGCTATACCCGCCCGGGCCTTGTGGTCGCAGGCGCTTGCCACGGGCGGGCCCGCCTCGTCAACGACTCTCTTGCCCCGGCGGACAATCGCCCGGGCGGCTTCTCTGCGGAGGAGGCCCGCAAACGGCGGGACTTGCGCCGTTCCGGTGCCATCCTGCCGGCTTCACCGTATTCTCTCGAAGCGGGAGCGATGATAGCCTGTGCCCAGCAGAAGCACAGGATCGAGATCGCCATGAACACTTCACGGACCCGCGCCCCCTCCGATGGTCCGGCTTCGGGCACCGCCGGAGGCGCGGCGGGGCGGCGGCGCAGCCCGCTCGACCTGCTGATGAATTCCGGGCTCGGCAAGATGCTGCGCGGCATCGGCGTCGCGCCCCGGCAGGACAGCGGCGAAAGCCTGCTCGACCTCGCCGACGCGCTGCTCTCGCTGCGCGGGCGGGCTTCCGGACCGGCGCTGGCCTCCGCCTTCTTCGACCTTTACGAGGCCAGCGACCTGGAAGCCCGGCAGGACTTCCTCGGCAAGATCCACGACCTGCACCCCGCCGACGCCAAGGCGATCGACAAGGCCATCGCGCGGTGGACCGAGAAGCGCGACGAGGCCTCGGCGCTGGCGCTCAACGCGGCGAGCAAGTCGCCCAGCCGCCGCCTCATCAACCAGCTCAACCTCGCACCGCAGGGCACGCAGCGGCTGATCGGGCTGCGCGAGGACCTGCTGGCGGTGCCGCGCGCGGCGACCACGCCGGGGCTGCTGGCACTCGACCGCGATCTGGAGAACGCCTTCACCGCGTGGTTCAACGCCGGGTTCCTGGAACTGCGGCGGATCGGCTGGGACAGCTCGGCCCAGCTGCTCGAACGCATCATCCGCTACGAGGCGGTCCACCAGATTCAGGGCTGGGACGACCTCAGGCGCCGCGTCGAGCCGGTCGACCGGCGCTGCTACGGCTTCTTCCACCCACAGATGCGCGACGATCCGCTGATCTTCGTCGAAGTGGCGCTGACCCCGCAGATCCCCGGCGCGATCCACCAGATCATCTCCGAGGAGCGCGAGACCATCGACCCGCGCGAGGCGAACTGCGCGATCTTCTACTCGATCAGCAACTGCCAGGTGGGCCTCAAGGGCATCCCCTTCGGCAACCACCTGATCAAGCGCGTGGTCGGCCTGCTCAAGGAGGAGTTGCCGCACCTCAAGACCTTCGCCACGCTCTCGCCGGTGCCGGGCTTCGCCAAGTGGCTGGGCAAGGAACAGGCGGCGGATGCCCCGGTGCCGGGCGCCAGGGACCTGCGCCAGCTCGCCGCGCGCTTCCTCGTCGAGGGCAAGGGCAAGGGCGGCCAGCCCGCCGACCCGGTCGCGCGCTTCCACCTCGGCAACGGCGCGCGGCTGGAGGCGGTCCACGCCAATGCCGACCTCTCCGCCAATGGGCAGAAGCAGTCGCATGGGGTCATGGTGAACTACCTCTACGAACTCGCCGACATCGAGGCCAATGTCTTCGCGCTGACCGAACTGGGGACGGTAGCGACGTCGAAGGCGGTGCAGGCGCTGCTGGAGCCGGAACCCGCGGCGAAGAAGGGCAAGGCGGCTAAGGATACCGTGGCGGCCTGAGGGTCGTCCCTCAGCTAGCCCGTCGTCCCCGGGTTGACCGGGGACCACTGGCCGAGCCGCGCCCTGTTCTCGGCGAGGCTGTCGGCTAGGTATCGCCTGAAGGGCACCCAGCGGTCCCCGCCTTCGCGGGGACGACGGGTGTCTCAGTGCCCCTCGAACGCCAGCAAGGCATCCGTCGGCACGCCCGCATCGCGCAGCCTTTGCGCTCCACCGAGCTCAGGCAGGTCGATCGCGAACAGCGCCCCCGCCACCGTGCCGCCGGCGCGGCGCAGCAGTTCGACCGCCGCCAGCGCAGTGCCGCCGGTGGCGATGAGGTCGTCGATCACCACCACCTTCGCGCCGTCCGGGACAGCGCCGGGATCGACCTCGAGCGTGTCGGTGCCGTATTCCAGCGCATAGTCGATGGCGAGGACCGGGACCGGCAGTTTGCCCGGCTTGCGCACCGGCACGAAAGGCAGGCCCATCCGCGCGGCGACGGCGGCGCCGAAGATGAAGCCGCGCGCCTCGATACCGGCGATGACCTGCGCGCCCACAGCCTGCGCGCGCTCCGCCATGTGGCCGACGGCGGCGGCGAAGCCGGGGCCATCGCCGATCAGCGTGGTCACGTCACGGAACAGGATGCCGGGCTTGGGGAAGTCCGGGATCGTGCGGACGAGTTCGCGCAGGTCTTCGAGCGTCACGTTGGTATTCTCCGTTGGGTCGCCGCAAATGCGAAGCGCCCCGCCATCGCTGGGATGACGGGGCGCGGAGCCTTTAACAGTCTTCTCAGGCGACGTCAGTGCTTCTTCCCGGCCCAGATGTTCCGGTAGGACATGTAGCCCAGCACGGTCGCGAAGAGCAGGAACAGGGTCACGGCGAGGCCGGTCTGCTTGCGCTTGTCGAGCGAGGGTTCGGCGGTCCAGATCAGGAAGGCCGAGACGTCCTTCGCCATCTGGTCGACCGTCGGCTTGGGGTTGCCCGGGCCGTATTCGACCTGGCCGGTGCCGGTCAGCGGCGGCGCCATCGCGAGGTTGAGGTTCGCGAAGTACGGGTTGTAGTGCAGGCCGGCGGGCGTCTTGGAGTCCGGGAACTCCTTCAGCAGCTTGGCAGGCTGGGCCTGGAAGCCGGTCAGCAGCGAGTAGACGTAGGCCGGACCGTCGTGGCGGGCCTTGGTCATCAGCGACAGGTC
Organism: Novosphingobium sp. GW821-FHT09E05; assembly: GCF_059416165.1. Lineage (NCBI taxonomy): Bacteria > Pseudomonadati > Pseudomonadota > Alphaproteobacteria > Sphingomonadales > Sphingomonadaceae > Novosphingobium > Novosphingobium sp. GW821-FHT09E05. Next base: position 73,288 of record NZ_JBWKOQ010000001.1, on the reverse strand, counting down.
GGGCGGAACCGCGTTGTTGTTGGCGGCGCGCGCGGCGATGTCGTTGGCGAAGGGCTTGGGGAAGTAGTCCGTCGGCATGCCGGGACGCGAGTTCACTTCACCCGTGGTGGGATCGGTGCCCGGGACCTGGAAGCCGGCGGCGATCGCCTTCACCTGGCCTTCGGAGTAGCCGAGCTGCGCCAGGTCGCGGAAGGCGACGTGGTTCAGCGAGTGGCAGGCCGAGCAGACTTCCTTGTAGACCTGGAAGCCGCGCTGGAGCTGCTGCTTGTCGAACTTGCCGAACGCGCCGTCGCTGGCGAAGGCCACTTCCTTGGGGTGGAGGTGGAACTCGTGCTCGGCGGTCGGGCCGGCCGGGTCGGTCGCCCAGGTGTAGAAGCCGAGCCCGAAGGACCAGGCCAATGCCACCGTGAAGAACAGCCCGACGAGGATCGAGAGAATGCGTGCCATGTCTTTCGTCTTTCGTTCTGGCTGATCAGGCGGTCGCTACGGGAGCGAGCTGGGCGGCGTCGTCATCGCCGAGGACCGACTCGGTGATCGAGTAGGGCAGCGGCAGCGGCTTCTCGATCGCCGAGATGATCGGCAGGATGATCAGGAAGTGCGCGAAGTAGTACAGCGCGGCCAGCTGGCTGATCATCACGTAGGGCTCCGCCGCCGCGGCGCCGCCGCAGTAGAACAGGACCGCCATCGCGGGGATCAGGCCGAACCAGAAGAACTTCTTGTACAGCGGGCGGTAGTTGCCCGAGCGGACCGGCGAACGGTCGAGCCAGGGCAAGAAGAACCACACCAGGATCGCGCCGAACATGGCGAGCACGCCCATCAGCTTGGCCGGGATGATGAAGAAGTCCTGGGTGAAGGCGCGCAGGATCGCGTAGAACGGCCAGAAGTACCATTCGGGAACGATGTGCGCCGGGGTGCTCATCGGGTTGGCCGGGATGTAGTTGTCCGGGTGGCCCAGCTGGTTCGGGTAGTAGAACACCGCGATGGCCAGCAGGAACAGGAAGGCGCCCACGGCCCAGCCGTCCTTGGCGATGTAGTAGGGGTAGAACGGAACGGTGTCGCTCTCGGTCTTGACCTCGACGCCGGTGGGGTTCGAGGAGCCCGGGATATGCAGCGCCCAGATGTGCAGCACGACCACGCCGACGATGACGAACGGCAGCAGGTAGTGCAGCGAGAAGAAGCGGTTGAGCGCGGCGTTGTCAGGCGCGAAGCCGCCGAGCAGCCACTGCTGGAGCGGCTCGCCGACGAAGGGAATCGCGCCGAACAGGCCGGTGATGACCTTGGCGCCCCAGAAGCTCATCTGGCCCCAGGGCAGCACGTAGCCCATGAACGCGGTGGCCATCATCAGCAGGAAGATGACGACGCCGAGCAGCCACACCATCTCGCGCGGGGCCTTGTACGAGCCGTAGTAGAAGCCGCGGAAGATGTGCACGTAGATGACCACGAAGAACGCCGAGGCGCCGTTCGCGTGCATGTAGCGCATCAGCCAGCCCCAGTTCACGTCGCGCACGGTCATCTCGACCGTGTCGAACGCCACCGCCGTGTTGGCCGCGTAGTGCATGGCCATGACGATGCCGGTGACGATCTGGATGACCAGGCAGATCAGCGCCAGGAAACCGAAGTTCCAGAAGTAGTTGAGGTTGCGCGGCACGGGATAGCCGCCGCCGACCGAGTTGTAGACGAGGCGCGGCAGGGGCAGCCTCTCGTCCATCCACTGCATGAAGGGATGGCTCGGCTTGTATTCGTTGGCCCAGGGAAAGCTCATGTTCGTGATCCTCTCTCTTGGCCTCAACCGATCTGGACGACGGTATCTGAAGTGAAGGCGTATTCCGGAACCTCGAGGTTCTTGGGCGCGGGGCCCTTACGGATACGGGCGGCGGTGTCGTAGGCGGAACCGTGGCAGGGGCAGAAGTACCCGCCGAACTCGCCCTTGATCTCGCCCTCGCCGGCGCCGAGCGGCACACAGCCCAGGTGGGTGCAGACACCCATCGTGATCAGCCAGTTCTCCTTGCCTTCCTTGGTGCGTTCGGCAAGCGTCTGGGGATCGCGCAACGAGCCGGTGTCGACCGCGTTGGCTTCCTCGATCTCCTTGGGAGTGAGGTTGCGCACGAAGACGGGCTGCTTGCGGAACACAGCCTTGATCGCCTGGCCGGCCTTGATCGCGGAGATGTCGATCTCGGTGGAGGAAGCCGCGAGGACGTCGGCCGATGCCGACATCTGGCTGATGAGCGGGATGACGATCCCGATGCCCGCGACACCTGCGGCGCTTACTGCGGCGATATTGATGAAATCGCGCCGCCGCACGCCCTCTGTTTCTGCCATGTCTGCCCTTGCCTTGCTTTCGACAACCCACTGCCGGGGGACCGGCAGGAGGTCTATCCTGACCAATGGTAGCCTGGAAATCCCCCGTGTCGGTTCAAGTACCGGACGCGGCCCGGCTCTCTTCCGACTTTGCGGGCCTGATATACGCGAAAGACGATCGTGCCAACCGCCTTTTTGGTCGGCGATGGACGGCTGCGGGCAGCAAGCCGACAGTAGATCGGAAAGTAATCAAGCCAATCCGATCAACGATATCTGCCGCCCGTAGGACGGTTCTGCCCGATGCGTGGCCCGGCGGAAGGAGTAGAATTGCTGCGGTGCACTATATGTGTCGAGCGCAAGTCCCTCCGCTGCGGCGATGCCGGCCCGGCGCAGGCGTTCGAGGACGTAGCCTTCGAGGTCGAACTGGTGATGACCGGCCCTTCCGCCAAGGAAATGCCGGGCGTTGGCAGCGTCTTCGGCGACGAATCGCGCCGCGAACGCCTCGTCCACTTCATAGGATGCCTGCGCGATGCAGGGCCCCACCGCCGCCACGATATCGGCGCGCCGGGCGCCCAGCGCCTCCATGGCGGCGACGGTGGCGTCGGTGACACCGCCGATCGCGCCCTTCCAACCGGCATGGGCGGCGCCGATCACGCCCGCCTCGCGGTCGGCGAAGAGCACCGGCGCGCAGTCGGCGGTGAGGATGCCGAGCAGCACCCCGGGCCTGTCGGTAACCAGGGCGTCGGCGTGGGGGCGCCCGGCGTCGGGCCAGTCTCCTGCCACTACACAATCGGCCAAGTGGACCTGATAGACCGTCGCCAGCCGGGCGCCGGGCAGCACCGCGTCGGCCGCCAGCTCGCGGTTGCGGGCGATCAGCGCCGGCTCGTCGCCCGAGCCGAGGCCGACGTTGAGGCCGGCCACGTCCCCGGTGCTGACCCCGCCGCGCCGGCCGAGGAAGCCGTGCGGCAGATCCTCGAGCAGCGGCGCGCGGTTGACTTCGACGGCGTCAGCCAAGGCTCTTGGTCACCTGCTCGCGCACGTCGCGCGAGAGAGTTGGCACGGCGGCGATGCGTTCGAGTTCCTCGCGCATCATCGCCGCGCGGACCGGCTCGATCCGGCGCCAGCGGCCCAGCGCGGGCACGAAGCGCGCCGCCGTCTGCGGGTTCACCGGGTCGAGGCGGCGGATCAGGTCGCCGATCATGCGGTAGCCCTCGCCGCTTGCGTCGTGGAACGCCTGCGGGTTACCCGCCGCCGCCATGTAGAGCGCGCGCACGCGGTTGGGGTTGGTCACGGTGAAGTCGCCGTGCGCGGCCAGTTCGCGGATATGCGCGAGCACGCCCGCATGGAACGAGCCCGCCTGGAGCGAGAACCACTTGTCGATCACCAGCGCGTTGCCGGCGTGACGCTTGTGGAAGTCAGCCAGCGCCTCGGCGCGCTCGGGAGCGTCGAGGCTCGCGAGGACCATCAGCGCGCCTTGGCGGTCGGTCATGGTCTCGGCCGCACGGTACTGCGCGAAGGCGCGCACCGCGCCCTCGGCCGGATCGCCGGCGGCGATGAGGGCTAGCGCCTGGGTCTTGATCTTGCGCGCGCCCCGGGCCGCGGCATCGCGGCCATAGGGCACCGCCACCGCGCGGTCGTGGAGGGCCTTCAGCGCTTGGGCGCACTCGGCGCCGAGCCAAGCCTTCAGCGCCTCGCGCTCCGCATGGATGGCGCCGGGATCGGAGATCGCCAGCTGCTCGGCGAGGTAGGTCTCGGCGGGCAGGATCATCAGTTCGCCGCGCATCAGGTCGTCGAGCGCGGGATCGGCGATCACCGCCGCGAAGGCCGCGCCGATCGCGGTCCGACCCTGCGCGCGCGCAACCTCGTCGAGCCGCCCGCTCACCCCGGCGACGAGGTGCTGGACGACGAGGCCCTGCATCGCCTCGTAGCGGGCGAAAGGATCGTCGTCATGCGCGGCGAGGAACACGAGGTCCTCGGCGGCGCGCTGGAAGTCGATGGCGACGGGGGCGGAGAAGCCCCGGTTGATCGACAGCACCGGCGCTTTCGCGAAACCGTCGAAGGTGAAGCTGCCGGACTCCGTGTCGAGCACGATCAGCTGCTCGCCCGCATGCTCGCCGCTGTCGCGGTCGTAGAGGGCGATGCGCAGCGGGATCGGCATCGGCTGCTTTTCCGGCTGGCCCGGCGTCGCGGGGACGCTCTGGGTCAGGTTCAGGGTCGTCCGGGTGCCGTCATGGTCCAGCTCCACCGAGACCTGCGGCGTGCCGGCCTGCGAGTACCAGAGGCGGAATTGCGTGAGGTCGAGGCCCGCGCCGTCCTCGATCGCCTTGACGAAGTCCTCGCAGGTCGCGGCCTCGCCGTCGTGGCGTTCGAAGTAGAGGTCGGTGCCCTGCCGGAACCGCTCGGGCCCCGCCATGGTGCGCATCATGCGGATCACCTCGGCGCCCTTGTTGTAGATCGTCGCGGTGTAGAAGTTGCTGATTTCCTGGAACGAATCCGGGCGGATCGGATGCGCCAGCGGGCCGGAGTCCTCGGGGAACTGGGCGATGCGCAGGACGCGCACGTCCTCGATCCGCTTGACCGCCTCGCTGCCCATGTCTGCGCTGAACAGCTGGTCGCGCAGCACCGTGAAGCCTTCCTTGAGGCTCAGCTGGAACCAGTCGCGGCAGGTGACGCGGTTGCCCGACCAGTTGTGGAAGTATTCGTGGCCGATCACCCCCTCGACCGCGTCATAGTCCCCGTCGGTGGCGGTTTCCGGGTCGGCGAGGACGTAGCGGGTGTTGAAGACGTTGAGGCCCTTGTTCTCCATCGCGCCCATGTTGAAGTCGGACACCGCGACGATGTTGAACAGGTCGAGGTCGTATTCGCGCCCGAACGCTTCCTCGTCCCACTTCATCGAGTTGATGAGCGAATCCATCGCGTGCTGGGTGCGGTCCTCGTCGCCCGGGCGGACCCAGATGTTGAGGTCGACCACGCGCCCGCCCGAGGTCGTGAAGGTGGAGTGGTTGGCCACGAGATCGCCGGCGACCAGCGCGAAGAGGTAGCTCGGCTTGGGCCAGGGATCGTGCCACTCGGCCCAGTGGGTGCCGTCCTCGGCATCGCCGGTGGCGGTGCAGTTGCCGTTAGCGAGCAGGATCGGGAAGCCCGCCTTGTCGCCGCTCATCCGCACCGAATAGGTCGAGAGCACGTCGGGGCGGTCGGGGAAGAAGGTGATGCGGCGGAAGCCCTCGGCCTCGCACTGGGTGCAGAGCATGCCGTTCGAGGCATAGAGGCCCATGAGCTGGCTGTTGGCGGCGGGATTGACGCTGGTCTCGACCTCGACCTGGTGCGCCTCGCCGGGGAGTTCGACCAGCAGGTCGGCACCGTCGAGCCGCCAGTCTTTGATGTCGCGCCCGTCGACGCGGACGGCGAGCGGGACGATCTGGTCGCCGTTGAGGCGGAGCGTGGCAGTGCCGTTGCCTTCGGGGTTGCGAGTGACCGTCAGCTTCGAAACGACATGCGTGGCCTCGACGCCGAGGCGGAAGTCGAGCGAGACCTCGGGGATCAGCCAGGCCGGCGGCAGGTAGTCCTCGCGGCGGATGACCGGCGGCGCCGCTGGGGGCGGCGCGGCGTCGGCGACCTGGGTGTTGTCCACGGGCTCGGAGGGTCTGCTGGCGATATCCATGCCGCATACTTAACCGCTCGGAGGCGGATTGCCAGCGGCGGTGGAGCGATTTCGGCGCAGGGTTGCGGGTCCGCGCCGGGATGCTAGGTCTGGCCGCGATGCCTCGCCTGTTCATCTTCGGCCTCGGTTACACCGCCAGCGCCATCGCCGCCCGTTTCGCGGCGCGGGGCTGGGAAGTCGTCTCCACCGGGAGCGAGGGCACCCTCGCTTTCGACGACGCAGGCAGCGTGCGCGTCGCGCTGGCCGATGCCGACCATGTGCTCTCCTCCGTCCCGCCCGGCAGCGAGGGACGCGGCGAGCCGCTCGACCCGGTGCTCGACCTCTACGGCGACGCGCTGCGCGGCACGGCGCTGTCCTACCTTTCCTCCACCGGCGTCTATGGCGACACCGGCGGCGCATGGGTGGACGAGGGGGCGCCGGTCGGCACCGGGCGGCGCACCGCGCGGGCCGAGGCGGACGCCGAGTGGCTGGCGCGGGGCGCGCGGGTCTACCGGCTGCCGGGGATTTATGGACCGGGGCGCTCGATCTTCGAACGGCTGGCGGAAGGCCGCGCGCACCGGATCGACCTGCCGGGCCAGGTGTTCAGCCGCGTCCATGTCGAGGATATCACCGCCGGCGTGCTCGCCGGGATCGCCGCGCCGGGCGGGGCCTACAACCTCGCCGACGACCTGCCCTGCGGGCAGAACCGGCTGGTGGAGGAAGCATGCCGCCTCACCGGACTGCCGCTGCCGCCACTGCAATCGCTGGACGAGGCCGGGCTGTCCCCCATGGCGCGCGGCTTCTATGCGGAGAACCGCCGCGTCGCCAACGGCAAGGCGAAGGCCGTGCTGGGCTGGCGGCCGCGCTATCCCAGTTACGTCGAGGGCTTGCGCGCGCTCAGCGCCACCGCGAGGCCCACGGTCGCCAGCGCCGCGCCGCCTGCGGCCAGCAGCGACCAGCGGTAGCCCTCCAGCACGGTCGAGAAGACCATCGCGATCACCACCACCGCGACGCCATTGTACGCCGCGCGGCCCGCGCCGAGCTGGCGGATCAGCGTGAAGTAGAGCGGGAACGTCACCACCGAACCCGCGAAAGCGAGGTAGGCGGTGCCCAGCCAGTAGCTCGTGCCGCTCGGCAGCACCGGCGGGCCCGAGGTCGCCAGCGCCAGCCCGGCGTCGCACAGGGTGCCGTAGAGCATCGCCCAGGCCAGCAGGCTCACCATCGGCAACCGGCTGCCGACCTCGTTGGCCTGGATCACGTTCGAGACCGAGGCGCAGAGCATCGCCGCCAGCGCCAGGCCGATGCCGACGAGGACGCTGCCACCGGTTTCTCCGGTCGGGGCGGCGCGCGATTCGTGGAGGAGCAGCAGGGCGATGCCGGCGATGGCGATCCCGCTCCCGATGGCGAAGCGGGCGCTGATCGGCTGCTTGAGCATCAGGCGCGCCAGCAGCGCGTTGGGCACCAGCAGCAGCGCGATCATCAGCGCGACGATGCCCGAGGTCAGGTGCGCCTCGGCGCGGTAGACGAAGTTGTAGTTGCCGCAGAACTGGGTCAGCCCGACGAGAAACGCGAGGCCCTGCCCGTCGCGCCCGATCCGCAGGCTGCGCCCCATCGCCGCGGCGACGAGGAACATCGCCGGGGTCGCCAGCGCGAAACGCCAGGTCACCGACCAGCTCGCCGGCACGTCGCCGATCTGGCCGGTGATGACCCACCAGGTTGACCCCCAGATCAGCGCGACGATCAGGAACGGCAACGCCACCGCCGGCCGCAGCAGCGACGGCGCCGGTTCGTGCCCCGCGCTCATAGCCCGGCGATAGCCCGGGCCAGCGCCGCGATGTCGCCGGTCTTGGCGTCCCACGAGGTCACCAGCCGCGCGGCGTCCGGGCCCCAGTCATAGAAGGCGAAGCCGGATTCGCGCAGCGCCACGCGTTCGTCGGCGGTGCAGGCAAGGAACACCTCGTTCGCCTCCACCGGGTGGAGCAGGCGTTCAGGGGCGGCGGCGGCGATCCCGGCGGCAGCGGCATTGGCGGCGCGCGCGTTGTCGAGCCACAGGTCGTCCTCGAGCATCGCCAGAATCTGCGCCGCCAGGAAACGACCCTTGCTCTGCAGGTGCCCGGCGCGCTTGCGACGGTAGCGGATGACCTTCGCCGCCTCGACGTCGAAGAACACGATGGCCTCGGCGCCCATGCCGCCGTTCTTGACGAAGCCGAAGCTCAGCACGTCGACACCGCGCGCGGCCTCGGCGGGGGAGCAGCCGAGATGCGCGACGGCATTGGCGAAACGCGCGCCGTCCATGTGCAGGCCGAGCCCGCGCGCCTTGGCGAAGGCGGCGATCGCGGCGACCTCGGCGGGGCGGTAGACGCAGCCGTATTCGCTCGCCTGGGTGATCGAGATCGCGTGGGGCTGGACCTGGTGGACGTCGTCGCGGATCGGGTCGATCACTGCCGCCAGCGCCTCGGGCGTGACCTTGGCGCTGGCGCCCTCGGCGAGCAGCAGCTTGGCGCCGTGGAGGAAGAAACCCGGCGCGCCGGCCTCGTCCATCTCGATATGCGCCTCGCGGTGGCAGACGACCGCGCCGTGCGGCGGCACCAGAGATGCGAGCGCGAGGCAGTTCGCCGCCGTGCCGCTCGCTACCCAGAGCACCGCGCACTCGCGCCCGAACAGCTGCGTGAACGCGGCGTCGAGGGTGCGGCTGAGCGCATCGCCGTCGTAGGGCGCGTCGGGAGCGTCGGCCGCCATCATCGCCTTCCAGACGGCGGGGTGGACGGCGGCGGCATTGTCGGAGTTGAACTGCATGACCATATGCCCTGAAAGCGCGGACCGTTTCCGTCAAGCGCGCGTGCACTTCAACGAGGAGAACCGTCCATGGTCGGCGTCACCATCACCAAGCACGAGACCGGCTCGACCGGCGAATACCAAGCCCACATCGCCGACAGCGACCACATCGGCCGCCTGACCTGGTCGGAGCGCGGCGGGGTCCGCTACGCCGAGCACACGTTGGTCCCCCCCGCCATCGGCGGGCGCGGCGTGGCGATGCGGCTGGTCGAGGCCATGGTCGCCGACGCGCGCGAGGAAGGGTTCAGGATCGGGCCCTTGTGCAGCTACGTGGACGTGGCGTTCAGGCGGCATCCGGAATGGGCCGACGTGCGGGCCTGATGGGGGCGCGGGGGCAGAAATCCGTCCTTTAGACCACCGTCGCCCCCGCGAAGGCGGGGGTCCCGCTTCTACTCCGAGGCCCGAAAGAACAAGCGGGGTCCCCGCCTGCGCGGGGACGACGATTTGAGGGTACGACGGCTCCCCACAGCAGGATCAGTCAGTCCTGCCGCCCGGGGCCGAACATTGTGAACCCGCCAGCGGTCCCGGACCTGATCCGGGACCGCTGGCAAGGCCGCGCCCGACTCAAGGCCAGGCGCCGCGCCGCAGTGGCCCATGGCGAGCTATCGCCTCAAGGGTACCCGGCGCTCCCCGGTCAAGCCGGGGATGACGACCAATGCGCCCGCAGTTCATCGAACGCCGTGCCCGGCCCCTCGGCCAGCCGCGCCGAGATCATCGCGCAGACCGCCTCCGGCCCATGCACCGACGTGTCGATAATCAGGTCCGAAACCGCGTTGCGATAGACCTCCTCGTAGAACCACGTGCGCAGCCGGGTCAGCCGGTCGACGATCTTGCGCACGGCATCCTCGCCGAGCAGGTCGGTGGGGATCTTCTTGTCCATCCGCCGCTCGGCGACGCGGCGTTCCAGCACTGCGAACGGCGGCTTGAGCGTCACCAGCAGCACCGGCAGCCCCGCGGTGCGGGCGACGAGGTCCTGGAGAACCGGCGGGTCGCTCATCAGCAGGTGGTCGAACACGACATTGAGGCCTTGCCGCGAACTGGCTGCCATCCATTCGTGAAGCGCGGAGAAGGCCTTCGTGCCCTCGGGCCCGAACCGCCAGCGCAGCGGGCCATCGGGGTCGGCGGGATCGACCGGCACGGCCTCGATTCCCTGCGCAGCGAGCGGCCCGTGGTGGCCGTATTTCGCCGGCAGGGTCTGCGCGGTGAAGTGGTCGATGCCGTAGAGCAGCCAGTAATCCTCGCGGCTCTTCTGGAACAGCTCGCAGGTGGTCGACTTGCCCGAACCCGAGGTGCCGTTGACGACGACGATCTGGCCCAGGGTCATAGCGGGCTCCCCAGCGCGATCTCGCCGCGCGCGATGCGGCGGAAGCGTTCGGCGGGGGAAAATTCCTGGTTGTCGCCCCAGTGCTCGACGCCGTCCCAGTCCCAGCGCACCAGCGACCAGACCACCGAGTGGTCGGTATAGCCGGTGAAGACGAGGCCGGGGTCGATCGTGCCGGTGGCCTCCATCGTGCGCCCCAGCGTATCGGTGCCCTGCCACAGCACCTTTGCCGGGCCGAACCGGCCCCACTCCAGCACCTCGCGCCGGCCGGAGGCGAGGCTGGCCATTTCGCCGTCCTTCCAGATGAAGCCACCGATCGACCGCGCCTCGGTGCCCTCGCCCATGGCGATCGCGTGGAAGGCACTTCCCTCTGCAATGCCCCAGAAGTAGCCCCCGCAGGCCAGCGATTCGTACTCGCGCGCGCCGTAGGAGGTGTCGCGCATCGACCAGCAGTCGATGGCCCATTCCTCGCCGTGGCGGCGCACGGCGCCGGTCATGCGGCCGGGCTGCTCGATGTGGAACTTCGCGGTCGAGGCCTGCCCGGCATCCCCTGTGCGCAGTTCGTGCGCGGGTCCGATCGCGGTCCAGGTGAGGTCGAGCAGCAACCCGTCGCGGTCGTAGTCGAGCTTGTACTTCGCCATCGGCTCGATCATCCGGCACGAGAGCGAATTGCGCGCCTGCATGTCGAACTTGCCGCGCGTGCCCGCCGGGAGCGCCTGCAGGTGGCTCCACTGGTAGTGCAGGCAGTCGTGCTGGAAGGTGCCCGAGGGGTCCCACAGCACCGGGCCGCCGTTGAGCATCCCCATGTTGGGGCGGAAGTAGTACTGGATCATGCCGTGGACATGGCGCTCGGGGATCGAGAGCGAGAACCACACGCTTTCGTTCCAGTAGGGGTTGTCGTCGCGGCCTTCGCCGAAGTGGTCGGCGAATGTCAGGTCATTCATGCCGCGCGTACTCCTTCGGGCCATTCGATCTGGAGACTGAGGCGCGTCAGGGTGAGCGTGGCGATGCGCCACTCGCCGTCTTCGAAGCGGTAGGTTTCGTGGTAGTGGCCGCGCCCGACAATCGCCTTCCAGCCCTCGCGCGGATGGGCGCGGGTCCAGGTGATGACGTCCTGCATCGCCCAGATGCCCGAGGCGGTGGCGGCGTCGTGGACCTCGATCTCGGCGGTCAGGCCCTGGTGGCACGAGACCGCGTGTTCGAGCGAGGTCCGCAGGCTGTCGGCATAAGCCTCGCCGCCGCAGAGCCAGATGCGGCCGTCGGGAGTGAGCACCTTCATGTCGTGGGTGAAGACCTGCGCCAGTTCGTCCCACTGCCTGGTGTCTATCAACCGGAAATAACGCGCCTTCAGGTTGCGGATCCGCTCGATCGCCTCGAGCCGCGCGATGGCGTCCATGTCCTCTCCCACGTTTGTCGCGCGCAGGTCAGCAAACCGCGCCGGGCTTGGCAAGCGCAGGACGCGCGGGAGGATCGACAATGGGCGGGGCTGGAGCGTGGACGACCCATCGGCGAGGCCGGATCAAAAAGCTACGTCGTCCCCGCGTAGGCGGGGACCCCGCTTGTTCCTTCGAGGCCGCGTCGTGGTGCCAGGGAGCGCCAAGCCGCCGAACATCCCTTCAAGGAGGGACGCCGCGTGCAGGTACTTCAACCGACGCCGGCCCGACAGGTCAGCCCCAGCCGCGCGCCAGGAAAGTCGTCGCCAGTCCCGCTAGGAACGCGGCGCCGCGCGGCATCACCGTCTCGTCGAGCATCATTTTCGTCGAGTGGATGCCGCAGCACTGCCGCCAGTCGTCGCCCGCAGGCGCGAAGCCGAGGAAGAACATCGCGCCGGGGACCTTCTCCAGCACGTAGGCGAAGTCCTCCGCGCCCATGATCGGGTCGGCGAGGCGCTGGAAGGCGCCCTCGCCCAGCATGGCGCGCGCCACCTTCTCGCCGAAGTCCACCGCGCCCGCGTCGCACAGGGTGACCGGGAAGCCTTCGAGCACGGTCGTCTCGGCGCTCAGCCCATGCGCGCCGGCGATCCCGGCGGCGAGCAGCGGCAGTTCGTCCCTCAGCCGCGCGCGGTTGGCCGCCGAGAGCGTGCGCATGGTGCCGGTAAGCTTCGCGCTGTCGGAAATCACGTTGTGCGCGGTGCCCGCCTCGATCTTGGAGATGGTCACCACCACCGGGTCGAACACGCTGAAGCGGCGCGCGACCATGGTCTGGATGGCTCCGACGATCTCGCAGGCGATCGGCACCGGGTCGAGCGTGTCGTGCGGCATCGAGGCATGGCCGCCGCGCCCGGTCACGGTGATCTGCAGCTGGTCGGCGGCGGCGAGCAGCGGCCCGGCGCGCCCGCCAATCAGCCCGTGCGGCGCATTGGGCATGACGTGGAGCGCGAAGGCGGCGTCGGGCAGCGCATGGCCGAAACCCTCGCCGCCGAGCAGGCCGTCCTCCAGCATGAAGCGGGCGCCGTGGTAGCCCTCCTCGCCCGGCTGGAACATGAAGCGCACTTCGCCGGCGAGGCTGTCCGCTTGAAGCGCGAGGATTTCCGCCGCGCCGGCCAGCATGGCGACGTGGGCGTCGTGGCCGCAGGCATGCATCATGCCGGGAACAGTCGAGGCGAAGTCCAGCCCGGTCTCCTCGGGCATCGGCAGCGCGTCCATGTCGCCGCGCAGGAGTACGCTGCGGCCGGGCTGACCGCCCCGCAGCGTGGCGACGAGGCCGGTGGTGGAGGGCCCCTCCGCCCACTCGAGCGGCAGGTGAGCCAGCGCGGCGCGGATCTTGTCGCGGGTCTTGGGCGTGTGGAGGCCGATCTCCGGCTCGGCATGGACCGCGCGGCGCAGCGCGGTGATGCGGTCGGAGAGTGCGGCGGCTTCGGCGACGAGGGATGCGGGCATCACGGCATGATACGCAGGCTGGCCCCCGTGTCGAGCCGGGTCGGGTCAGTCGAGCGCGTCCTCGTCGATGCCGACGGTGATCTGGCCCGCGTCGACCTTCTGCAGCGTGCGCCAGGCCATCACTCCCATCGCGAGATAGGACACCGCCCCGGCCAGCGCGACCGCCCAGGCCGCGCCGCTCGGGCCGATCGGGATGAACTGCCACAGGCCCACGCCCAGCGCCACGACGGCGATGAGGCGCGCCACCAGCGACAGCCGCGCGCGCCCGGTCGCATGGAGCACCGGCTCGAAGGCGACGCTGGCGAGGTCGAAGCTCGCGGCGATGGCGAGCGGCACGAGGATGCCCGCGCCGCTCTCGAACGCCTCGCCGCCGATCATCGCCAGCAGCTGCTCGCCCGCGACGACCGCGATGAGCACGACGACGATGCCCGCCGCGCCCGCGATCAGCGTGGTCTGGAGCGCCAGCTTGCGGAATTCCGCCGCCTTGGAGGCGACGCGCACGCGGGCGACCTCGGCATAGACCGAGCGGGTCAGCAGCGTCGAAAGCTTGCTCAGCGCCTGCGAGAGCTGCGAGGCGAGGCGGTAGAGGCCCGCCGCGCGGGTGCCGACCCAGCCGCCGACGACCAGCAGCGGGCCGTTCTTCATGGCCGCATCGATGGTCGAGCCCGCATAGGTGATGAGGAAGAATCGCGTGACGCCGGGGTTCTCGGCCAGCGCCAGGCGCCACTTGCCGAGGTTCGAGATCCGCACCGCCTGCGGGCAGAGCCGCCGCGCCATGATCCAGTAGAGGATGGCCTCGAGGATATCGATCAGCGCCCAGGCCGCCAGGAACCGGCCGACGGTCGGACCGGTGAACCAGATGACGAGGGCGGCGACCAGTCGTCCGCTGGGCACGATGGCCTCGACGTAGACCGCCATGTCGAACCGGTTGAGCGCGCGCACGATGCCCGTCGGCGCCGAGACCAGCGCCCAGAGCGAGCCGCAGCAGAACCAGAAGGCGACGTCGATGTAGCCGGGGTTGAGCTCCAGCACGTGCGCGAAGCCGTAGATCGTCACCGCCGCGAGAGCGCAGCCGATCAGGGCGCCGACGCCGTCGAGCACGCCGCAGAGCATGCCCAGCCTGCCGAACTTGTCCCAGTCGCGGTTGTGGATGTGTTCGGTGCCGTAGCGGACCACGACGCGCCAGGTCTGGAAGCCGGCGATCGAAGTGATCGCCTGCGCCGTCCCGAAGATCAGCGAGAAGTGGCCGAAGTCCTTCAGTCCCAGCGTGCGGGTCAGGATGGCGAGATAGGCGAGCCCGCAGATCGCGCCGAAGCCCTTGCCGCCGAGCAGCCAGGCCGTGTTCTGGAGTATCCGCCCTAGCGGAGAGGCGCTCTCCTGGCGGTCGCGTTTGGCGGGCATCGGCGTGCATTTGGACGAGGGGGCTGTCACTTGCAAGGGATCACTCGTAGTTGGGGGAACGAAGCGATGGGTCCGCTCCCGCCAGAGCTTTTCCTTTCGCGCCGCAGTCGCTATCTGGCGCGGCTCCCCCTGAAGCAGACTGAACCTGAACCATGATCGAACACGCCATCCTCCTCAGCGCCGGACAGGGCTCGCGCCTGCTGCCGCTCACCGCCGAGCGGCCCAAGTGCCTGATCGACTTCTCGGGCCGCTCGCTGATCGAGTGGCAGATCGAGATGCTCGCCCGCGGCGGGGTGAAGAAGATCGACGTGGTCACCGGCTTCATGACCGACATGCTGGAGGAGCACCTCGCCGCCATCAGCGATCCGCGCGTGGAAATCGCGATCCGTTTCAATCCCTTCTTCAAGGTCGCCGACAACCTCGGCTCGTGCTGGATCGCGCGCGAGGCGATGCAGGGCGACTTCATGATCCTCAACGGCGACACGCTGGTGTCCGAGGACATCGTGCGCAAGGTCCAGCAGGGCGCGCTCGGCCCCGACGGCAGGCCCTGGCCGGTCACGGTGACGGTGGACGTCAAGGCCGAAGGCTACGACAGCGACGACATGAAGGTGGAGCGCACCGCCGACGGCCGCCTCGTCCACATCGGCAAGACGCTGACGGCGGCGCAGTCGAACGCCGAATCGATCGGCTTCCTCGCCTTCCGCGGCGAGGGCGTCGACCTGTTCCGCGAGACCGTGCGCCAGGCCATGCGCACCCCCGAGGGAGTCCAGCACTGGTATCTCAAGGTGATCGATTCGATCGCCCCCACCGGCAAGGTCGGCACCGTTTCGATCGAGGGACTGGACTGGGCCGAGGTCGACTTCCTCAACGACATCGAGATCGCGACCAAGCTGACCGATAGTTGGGTGTGAAAACCCATCGGTGGCGGGCGCCCGATGCCCGGCTTAGGGTCGGGCCGCTAGGTCGATGAACAACTTCGGACAGTCTTCAAACGCCCCATTGCGGTCGCTTGAAAGCCAGATAGAAGCGAATGCGTTGGAAAAAATGTCGGGCTGTGTTTTGGGATTTTTTCGGTGGCACACGAACGCGCGCGCTTTTGGCTGACAGTAATAGGCATAATACCGTTTATGGTGACCTTCACCGCTGCGGTCCTGACATTCTTCTTTTCTCCAGAATACATCAGTATCCCTACGGCTTTGTTCCTATCGTGTATCTTGCCTATGATGATCAGTTCTGTTGCATTTCCGATTTTGGCATTATTTTGGAAATGCGGTCAATGCGGTCAACAATATTTCGTATTTTTCATGCCTTACTGGCTTTTTGATAAAACTTGTCAAAGCTGCCAGTTGCCTGATTGAAACGATAACGACCGATAACCACCCGTCTCGGTCATTCGGCGGACGTCGAATTTGTCCAAGCCGCCTGGGCAAAGTGCCCCTTCAGCCAATCCACCAGCGCGCCAAGCTCCTCGCCCTCCAGCGCCACCGCGTGGCCGAGGTCGGGCACCTTGGGCCAGCCGCAGTCGACGAATTCGCGCCCCTGCCATGCGCGCCCGCCTTCGTAGCGGGGAATGACGTGGAAGTGGACGTGGGGGTCCACCATCATCAGCATCAGGTAGTTGAGCTTCGCATAGCCCACCGCCGCGCCCAGCGCGGCCTCGATGGCGGCGGTGACGGTCTTGAGCTCGCCGTGCGCCTCGGCGGGGATGTCGCCGAACGCGGTGGCGTCGCTTTTCGCGGCCAGCACCAGCGCGCCGAGCGTCGGCTGGGCGGGGCGGGCGAGGACGAGCCAATGCTCGAACTCCGCGACGAGGCTCGCGGGCCAGCCGAACTTCTCGATCGTCGCGTTCATGCGCTCAGCCTTCCGACAGCCAGGAGGTGATCGTGCCGCTCCGCGCCTTGAGACGCGAGGCCTGGACCAGCCGCACGGCGTGGATCAGGCACGAGACGACGGTCCACCAGGCCACTGCGATGAGGCCGAGATCGGGCCGACCGAAGACCACCGAGACGAACAGGATCACCATGTTCGGGTTGCGCCGCGCGGTGACGAGGCGGAACCGGCTGTCGAAGCGGCGCCAGACGTGGATGTGCATGCCGTTCCAGCGGATGAAGGCCCCTTCGATCAGGCGCTGGACGACGTAGCCACCCTGGATCGCGCCCTGCACCCACCAGAAGGTCGCCGGATCGTAGGCCAGCCCCCAGCTGCCGAGGCCGGTCGCCCAGAACCACCACCAGAACGGCGGATGGACGAGATCCATGCCGTGATCCGCCACGTTGCCCCAGTACGACGAGGTGATCGTGCAGCGCGCCAGCTTGCCGTCCACGGTGTCGAGCACCATGAACACCAGCCCCGCCGCCATGCCCGCCCAGTAGTGCCCGTAGGCGAACAGCACCGTCGCCATGACGCAGAACACCGCGCCGACCGCCGTCACCATGTTGGGCGTGATGCCCAGTTTCGCGCAGATCCGGGTAAGCACCAGCGCCCATTCGGGCCAGAGATACTTGGTCAGCACGTCGGTCACGCCCTTGTAGGCGCCGAAGTAGCTGGCGCGCTCGATCGGCCGCACGGTCGCGGGGGTGAGCGCGCGGAGGAACGGCGTCTCGCGCTTCCTCAGCGTCTTGTTCTCGATCGTCGGGCCATCCTCGTAGGCGATCACCTCCAGTCCGGCGATGTCGCCGAGCGGCGTGCCCCCGGCCATGGCCTGCGCGATTCGGGCGGTCTGCGCGCCGTCGGCGGCATGGGCGAGCGCCGGGACGCCGCCCAGCGTCAGCACCATGCCGGGCCGGCCGACCACGTTGCCGAACCACGCCGGATCCCAGGCATGCGCCGCGTTGGACAGGATCGCCGGTCCCGTCGGCGGGCCATCGACGGGTTCGAGCCCGGCCGCGCGTGCGATCCGTCCGACGCGCTGCGCCATGGTGAGGCCCCAGAGCTTGACGGAATTCTCGCCGATCGTGGCTACGGGCAACACCTGGTTTTGCTGGCTCATGTCCCAGCCCGTAATGGCTTGGCGGCAGGCTGGCAATCGCCGGGGAGGGCGCGAAGCGTGTCCGCCATCGTCGTGGCGGTACGGCAACAGCTGCCATCGAACTGTAACCTTAATGTGTCACAGCATGTTTCTTCGTGATTTTTCGACCGCGCGCCATTACATAGGCGCCGTGTACGGAAGCATCTACGAATTCGAAACGCTGCCGACCTTCGGCGAGCCCGGTCGGCGCGAGAGCGGCCGTCTGTCACGTCCTGCCCGCCGGGGCCGGGCGGTTCCGCTCGTCGGCATCGTGCGCAATCCCCGCAGCCATCGCAACAAGGGCGTCGCGCCCGAGATGGCGGATTGCTCCAACATCCTCACCCAGACGCCCGGCACGCGCGAGGAACTGCACTACACGCTCGCCGAGTTCGCGCGGCGCGGGGTGGACTACCTTGTGGTCGACGGCGGCGACGGCACCGTGCGCGACGTGCTGTCCTGCGGCGCCGACATCTTCGGGGACGACTGGCCGACCTTCATCGTCCTGCCCAAGGGCAAGACCAATGCGCTGGCGGTCGATCTCGGCCTGCCCAACCGCTGGTCGCTGGCCGAGGCGCTCGCCGCCGCGCAGCGCCGCGGCACGATCGCGCGCCGTCCGCTGCGGCTGACCCCCAAGGACGGCCCCAGGGACGGCAAGTCGCGCGCGATCCTCGGCTTCGTGCTCGGCACCGGCGTCTTCGCCCGCGCCACCGAGGCGGGGCAGGAAGCGCACCGGCGCGGCGCCTTCAACAGTTTCGCGGTCGGGCTTTCGATCCTCGCCGCCATCGTCGGCGCGCTCTTCGGGCGCGAGGGCAACGTCTGGCGCACCAGCCCGCCCACGCGCATCGTCGACCGCCACAGCGGCCGGCACCTGCCCTACACCGGGCACGGCCGCCCCGACGAGCGCTTCATGACGTTCGCCACCACGTTCGAGCGCTTCCCCCTCGGCGCGCGCCCGTTCGGGCGCAACCCGGCGCCGGGCCTGAAGCTGGCGGTGTTCGATTCGCCGGTGCGCTGGATCGTCGCGCTGCTGCCCGCGATCATGGCCGGGCTCAACGGCAAGTTCCTGACCCGCAACGGCGCCAACCGCTTCGCCGCAAGCGACCTCGACCTCGACATCGGCGGCACCTTCATCCTCGACGGCGAGGCCTTCCCGGCCGGCCGCTTCGTGCTCGACGAAGGCCCGCAGATCAATTTCGTGGTTCCCTGACGGCTTGTAATCGGGACAGGCCTGCCCGATGCAGGCCGGCATGAGCGAAGACCTCCTCCTCAGCCGCATCGACACGGCGCTCGGCCGCCCGGTCGTGCCCGCAGTCCGCGCATTCGCCCGGAAACTGGCGGAAAGCGCCGGCGCGCTCGGCGTGCTGTTCTACGGCTCCAACCTGCGTACCGGCGCGCTCGAGGGCGTGCTCGACTTCTACGTGCTCCTGCCCGGCCCCCAGGTCGAGCGCATCTGGCCGCGCGTGAGTTACCACGAGTGGGTCCACGAGGGCGTGCCCCTGCGCGCCAAGGTGGCGACGATGGCGCTGGAAACCTTCCGCGCCGCCGCTGCCGGGGACAAGCTCGACACCACGATATGGGCCCGGTTCGTCCAGCCCAGCGCGCTCGCCTGGGCGAGGGACGAGGCCGCCGCCGCCGCGATTCCCGAAGCCGTCGCGCAGGCCGCGCGCACCGCCGCGCGCCTCGCCGTAGCGCTGGGGCCGGAGGCGGGAACGCCCGAGGACTACTGGCGCGCGCTGTTCCGCGCGACCTATGCCGCCGAGTTCCGCGTCGAGAAGGCGGGCCGCGAGGATTCGATCCTCGCCGCCAACCGCGCGCATTTCGACGGCCTGCTGCCGCTGGCACTGGCTGCGCAGGGCATCGACTTCACGCGCGAGGGCGACATCCTGCGCCCCAGGGTCACGGCGCGCGCCGCGACCCTGTCGTGGTGGCAGCGCCGCCGGCGGATGGGCAAGCCCTACAACGTCCTGCGCCTGCTCAAGGCCTCGACCACCTTCGAGGGCGCCGCGCGCTACGCCGCCTGGAAGGTCGAGCGCCATACCGGCGTGCCGGTGACGATCACCCCCTGGCGCGAACGGCACCCGGTGCTCGCCGCGCCCGGCGTGCTGTGGCAGGTCTGGCGCGGCCGCAAGGCGCTGGCGAAGGGCGTGCAGGCATGAGGCCCGCCGCCCTGATCCTCGCCGGATCGCGTCCCGGCGCGCCCGACCCGGTCGCCGCGGCGGAAGGCGTCCCGCACAAGTCGCTGGCGGTGATCGCGGGCAAGCCGATGCTCGCCCATGTCGTCGCCGCCCTGCGCGAGGCCGGGATCGAGCGCATCGCCGTCTCGGCCAGCGACGCGCACGTCCGCGACCTTGCGCTCCTTCTCGGCTGCGAAGTGCTCGCGACGGGCACCGGGCCCAGCGCCAGCGTCGCCATCGGCCTCGGCGCGCTGGGCGCGCCGCTGCTCGTCACCACCAGCGACCACGCGCTGCTGCGGCCTGAATGGGTGCGCGATTTCCTGGCCGATACGCCCCAGGGCAGCGACGTCGCCATCCTGCTCGCCCGGCGCGAGGCGATCGAGGCGGCAATGCCCGGAAGCCGCCGCACCTACCTGCGCTTCGCCGACGGGCAGTGGTCCGGCTGCAACCTGTTCCTGCTGGCGAGCGCGCGCGCCGGACTGGCCATCGAGACCTGGAAGATGGTCGAGGCCGACCGCAAGCGCCCCTGGCGCATCGCCGCGCGGCTGGGCCTCGGCATGCTGGCCGGCTACGCGCTCGGCCGCCTGACCCTCGCCGCCGCCATCGCGCGGCTGGGCGGGAAGATCGGCGTCACCGCCAGCCTCGTGGCGGCGCGCGACGGGCTGGCGGCGGTGGACGTCGACAAGCCCTCGGATCTCGCGGACGCGCGCCGGCTGCTGGGCTGACGCCGTGCCCGCGCAGGCGGGGACGACGGCTTCTACATATATTTCATCTGTATCCGGATCGCCCTGACCCCGCCGCCCACCGGCACGCCGACCTTGGTGTAGCTGGGCTTGCCGAGGTTGAAGATGTTGATCGACGGATTGTTCGACATCGCCCCGCCATCGGTGCGGATGTCGGTCTCGCCGTTGCCGTTGACGTCGTGGCGCACGGCGATGCCGTAGGTGCCGGACGCGGGCAGCGGCACGCAGAAGGTCATCGTGCCCGCACGGGCCGGCACTTCGATGCGCGAGAGCCACTTGCCCTTCTGCAGCCATTCGCCCGGGGTCGCGCGGTACGACTGCACGCGCAGCTTGCCCGACGACGACTTCACACCGTCGACGGTGACCATCAGAGCGGGTCCCCGGTCGGAACTGCAGCGGCTCATCTCGTTACGGATTTCGTTGCGGTATTCCGTCCGGCTCTGGGCCAGAGCGGGCGTGGTGAGCCCGAGGGCGGCCAGGGCGGCCAGCACGGCGGACATTCGATGGGGCATTGCGATCGATCCCCTGGGACTGGTCGTGGTCATTGCGCTTCCATGTAGGGAGCCTGCCGGGCGCAGGCCAGAATGCTTTTTCACGGCCCCCGCATGCCTCCCTCGCCGTGAATGGGCAGTGAACTCTCCATTCCGCCGACGGCAAGCAACGCTTCGTCGTCATGGCCGCGAAATCCGGCCGTTTCCGCCGCTTGGCGGCGCTTGACGCAACATCGCGTGTGGAAAACGGGCCGTCCGCGCTTGTGGCCCCAAGATATGGTGGCGTATCCCCGGCGCAAGGAGTTGCACCACCCCACCATGACCATCCCGCTGATTTCCCCCTCGATCCTGTCCGCCGACTTCGCGAAGCTGGGCGAGGAAGTGCGCGCCATCGACGAAGCGGGGGCCGACTGGATCCACGTGGACGTCATGGACGGCCACTTCGTGCCCAACATCACCATCGGCCCGGCCGTGGTGAAGGCCCTGCGCCCGCACAGCGCCAAGGTCTTCGACGTCCATCTGATGATCTCGCCGGTCGATGCCTACCTCGAAGCCTTCGCGGATGCCGGGGCGGACTACATCACCGTCCATCCCGAAGCCGGACCCCACGTCCACCGCACGGTGCAGACGATCCACAACCTCGGCAAGAAGGCGGGCATCTCGCTCAATCCCGCGACGCCGGCCAAGATGCTCGACTACCTGATCGACGACATCGACCTCGTGCTCATCATGAGCGTCAATCCCGGCTTCGGCGGGCAGAGCTTCATCTCCAGCCAGCTGCGCAAGATCGAGGCGGTGCGCAAGATGATCGACAAGTCGGGCCGCGACATCCGCCTCGAGGTGGACGGCGGCGTCGACGCGAAGACCGCGCCGCTCTGCGTTGCCGCCGGCGCCGACGTGCTGGTGGCGGGATCGGCCACCTTCCGCGGCGGCCCCTCGCAGTACGCGGCCAACATCCAGACGCTCAAGGGCCTGGCATAGGCGTGGGCCTGGGCACCCATCCTCGCCCGGCCGCAGATCCGATGGGGCGGAACCTGGAACCATCCCGGGCGCTTCCCCTGTCGGACGCGGTGGAGGTGGGTGTGGCAGATGACAGCGCGAATGAGCTCCCCGCCGCGCCGGTCCCCCATCCCGTACACGCCGCTCACCCCGCCGAAGTGATCGAGCCCGGCCATATCGAGCCGGGCCGCGCGCTGGCGCTGGTCGATTTCTCGCCCCCCGCCGCGAGCCTGGGCGAGAAGTTCATCCGCATGGCCTACCGCATGGGCGTGCCGGGATCGATGCTCGCGGGGCCGGTGGGCAAGAAGGCGCGCAACCGCCTGCTGGCCACCGTCGACAACACCCTGCCCGGCAGCCGCGCCGCGGGCACCGCGATCCGCGCCGGGCACTTCCTCGTCCACGGCGCCAAGACCCCGGTCGCGCAGGTAGACTATGCGGGCGCGCAGCGCGTCACCCCGCCGCTGGAGAAGGTCGTCCACTCCTTCTCGTGGCTGACCGACCTCGAAGCCTGCGCGCCGCGCGAACAGGGCGCGCCCGTGGCCGAGCGCATCCTCACCGCCTGGCTCGCCGCCAACCCCGCTCCCCCGTCGAAGCCCGGCAAGGGCCCGGCGTGGAACGTGGGCAACACCGGCATGCGCGTCGCCAACTGGCTGGCCCACGCCCCGCTGATCCTCTCGGGCGAGAAGACGCTGCGCCTGCGCACGCTGGCGCACATCGCCGCGAGCGCGCGCTGGCTCGACCGCCATGTTTCGAACGCCGAGGACCAGCTCGCCGAAGTGGCCGGCTGGGTCGGCATCGTCGCCGCCGGGCTGCTGCTGCCCGATGGCCGTCCGCGCCGCCTCTACGGCGAGGCCGGGCTGATCAAGGCGCTGGGCGAGCTGATGGGCGACGACGGCGGCGTGCTGTCGCGCAGTCCGCTTGCGCAGATGGAGGCGATCGCGCTGCTGGTGCGGCTGCGCAACTGCTACCACGCCACCCGCCGCGACGCCCCCCCGGCGGTCGAGCGCGTGGTCGAACTGCTGCTGCCGCCGCTCCTCGCGCTGACCCACGGCGACGGCGGGCTCGGGTCGTGGCAGGGCGGCTGGGCCGTCTCGGCCGAGGACCTCGACGGGCTCGTCAAGGCCAGCGGC
This sequence comes from Novosphingobium sp. GW821-FHT09E05, assembly GCF_059416165.1. Taxonomy (NCBI): domain Bacteria; kingdom Pseudomonadati; phylum Pseudomonadota; class Alphaproteobacteria; order Sphingomonadales; family Sphingomonadaceae; genus Novosphingobium; species Novosphingobium sp. GW821-FHT09E05. The sequence continues at coordinate 50,370 of NZ_JBWKOQ010000001.1, read as the reverse complement.
GTGCGTACCCGGCCTTTGCGCGACGTGCGCCAGTGGGGCTACCAGCGCGTCGTCGCGCACAAGTCGGTCCTGCAGTTCGACACCGCGCCGCCGCCGATGCCCGCGCAGGCGCGCTTCGGCTGCGCCTCGACGCTGGCGTTCGAATTCTCGCACGGCGTCCACCGCCTCGTCGTCAACTGCGGCGGCGCGGCGAGCGGCGGGGGGCTGGTGCCCGTCCGGCTCGAACAGGGCCTGCGCGCGACCGCCGCGCACTCCACGCTTACCCTCGACGACGCCAATTCCACCGCGATCCTGATCGGCGGCATGATCGGCTCGGGCGTCACCGAAGTCGCGCTCGACCGCAAGACCCTGCCGCAGGACAACGGCACTGCCGCCAGCCGCCTCGACGCCAGCCACAACGGCTACGCCGCGCGCTATGGCCTGACCCACCAGCGCATCCTGATGCTGCGCGACGACGGCACCGAACTTCGCGGCGAGGACCTGCTGGTGCCCTCGGGCCGCAAGGGCAAGCGCGGCATGGTCGGCTTCGCGATCCGCTTCCATCTCGGGCCGGAGGTCGACGTCAACCTCACCGCCGATGGCCAGGGCGCCGCCCTGTCGCTGCCCGACGGCGGCTACTGGCAGTTCCGCTCGGGCGCGGGCGCGGTGACGGTCGAGGATTCGCTGTGGGTCGACGGCCAGGGCCGCCCGCAGGCGACGCAGCAGCTCGTCATCCAGGGCATGGTCTCGCGCGGGGGCGGGACGTTCGGGTGGCTGCTCAAGAAGATGAACTGAGCCGGTCCACTACAACGGCCGGGATTGAAATCTCCGCGAATGGCCGCTATCATGCCAGTGCTGTATCTAATCGATATATCACCTCCAAGGGGCGCGCTATGCCAGTAGCGTGCCCCTTACCGTTTGGGGAACGGGTGCCAGCCCATTCCCGCCCGTGATCACTGCCGGCGCGACAGCTCCACGACCTTGAGGATCAGGGTCGTGAAGGCGAAGCAGGCCATGATGATCATGAGTGCTGTATCTAATTGAATATAAACCACCTCCTTCATGCAGCGCGATTTCGGGTTTCCCCGAGCTGCGCCGCCTGCATAGACGGGATAGGCCCGGCCGCGCGGTTAAGGCTTTTTCATCGCGCGCCGCCCCTTCCGGGCGCGGCTTCGGCGCATAAGCGGCCGGCGCCCTTGCCCCCCGACCCCTCCCGTCCTAAGGGCGCGCGCAAAGACCCTGCCGCAAGGAAGCCCGCCCGATGACCGATTCCGTCCAGATCCGCCGCGCCCTGCTGTCGGTGTCCGACAAGACCGGCCTTGCCCAGCTCGGCCAGGTGCTCAGCGCGCGCGGGGTCGAACTGGTCTCGACCGGCGGCACCGCCAAGGCGCTGCGCGAGGCGGGCCTCACGGTGAAGGACATCTCCGAGATCACGGACTTCCCCGAGATGATGGACGGCCGCGTCAAGACGCTGCACCCCAAGGTCCACGGCGGGTTGCTCGCCGTGCGCGACAATCCCGAGCACGCCGCCTCGATGGCCGAGCACGCAATCGGCGCGATCGACCTCGTGGTCGTCAACCTCTACCCCTTCGAGGCGACCGTCGCCAAGGGCGCGGGGCGCGACGAGGTGATCGAGAACATCGACATCGGCGGCCCCTCGATGGTGCGCTCGGCGGCCAAGAACCACGCCTTCGTCACCATCGTCACCGACCCGAAGGACTACGCCGGCCTGATCGACGAGCTCGAAGCGACCGACGGCGCCACCACGCTGGCCTTCCGCAAGCTGATGGCCGCGCGCGCCTATGCGCAGACCGCCGCCTACGATTCGATGATCGCCCAGTGGTTCGCCGCCGTCGACCAGGGCCTCGAATTCCCCGAGATGCTCAGCGTCAACGGCCGCCTCGCGACGACCCTGCGCTACGGCGAGAACCCGCACCAGAAGGCCGCGCTCTACACGCCGGTCGGCCCGTTCACCAAGGGTCTGGCGCAGGCCGAGCAGGTGCAGGGCAAGGAACTGTCCTACAACAACTACAACGACGCCGACGCCGCGCTCGAACTCGCCGCCGAGTTCCGGGGCCAGAAGCCCGCCGTCGTCATCGTGAAGCACGCCAACCCCTGCGGCGTGGCCCAGGGCGATTCGCTGCTGGAAGCCTGGGAAGGCGCGCTCGCCTGTGACGACGTCTCCGCGTTCGGCGGCATCGTCGCGGTCAACACCCCGCTCGATGGGCCCACCGCCGAGGCGATCTGCCGGATCTTCACCGAAGTCGTCGTCGCCCCCGACGCCGACGAGGAAGCCCGCGCGTTCTTCGCGAAGAAGAAGAACCTGCGCCTGCTGCTGACCGGCGACCTGCCCGATCCGCGCCGCGCCGGTCTGACCGTGCGCGGCATCACCGGCGGCCTGCTCGTGCAGAACCGCGACAACGGCGCCATCGGCTTCGACGACCTCAAGGTGGTGACCGAGCGCGAGCCCACCGACCGCGAGCTGGCCGACTGCCTGTTCGCCTGGACCGTGGCGCGTCATGTGAAGTCCAACGCCATCGTCTATGCGAAGGACGGGGTCACCGCCGGCATCGGCGCGGGCCAGATGAACCGCCGCGATTCCTCGCGCATCGCCGCGATGAAGGCTGCAGAAGCCGCCGAGAAGTTCGGCTGGGACGCCGCCCGCACCGTGGGCTCGGCGGTCGCCTCCGACGCCTTCTTCCCCTTCGCCGACGGCCTGCTCGCCGCCGCCGAGGCGGGCGCGACGGCCGTCATCCAGCCGGGCGGCTCGATCCGCGACGACGAGGTGATCGCCGCCGCCAACGAGGCGGGCCTGGCGATGGTCTTCACCGGCATGCGCCACTTCAAGCACTGAGACGCCCCTCCCGCTCCCCGCTGCGTCACCGGGGCTCGCAATGACGGCGCGGGTCGGTACTATGGCCGCCTGGACGGCCGGTCGCAGGCGGCGGAGCAAGGAGACAATCGACCATGTGGGTGATCTGGTTCGGCCCCGTGGTTGTCGTCTTCTTCCTTGTCGGCATGACGATCGCCGCCGTCCTGCTACGCCTCGGCAGGCTGCGCTCGCGCCGCAGCGCGCTCGCCGCGATCGCCCTGCCGTTCGCCTGCGCGGCGCTGCCGGTGCTGGCGCTGGCGCTGCTCTCGCTCGCGGCCTCCGCCTTCGCGCCCGACGACCGGGTGCTCCATGCGGAACTGTTCGGCCCGGGCCCGACCCCCGATCCCGACCGCATGCTGTTCGACGCCTTCGGGCAGGGACCGACCCGCGAAGTCCTGCTGCGCCTCGACGCCGCGCCGGCCGAGCGGGCCCGGCTCATGGCCCTGCCCGGCCTCGCCCCATCCGCAATGACGCCCCGGGCCTTTGCGAATCGCGGCAGGGACCATGGCCTCGCCAGCTGGTGGATGCATGCAGCGGTGCCCGGGACGACCGGCGATTCGCCTTTCACCGACTGCCGCGCGCCGACGATCTATGCCGCCGATGGATACAACGGCTGGCGCGAGCTGCGCATCGCCGTCTGCGCCGACGACCGGGAGGGCCCGCGCCCGGTGTTTGTTGCAGCACGGGGTCGATAGGCCCGAAAGTTGCACCCGTTCACCGCAGAGGGTCAACGGTTCGTCGATGAATGGCGGTGTTCCGTCCATCGTTCACTCGACGGACAGACACTTTTGACCACTAGGGCCCCACGCACCGTAACGACGAATTTTCGAAAGCCATTCCGATGGGACTCTTCAAGGCCGACTTCTACCGCTTCTTCGCGCTCGGCTTCGCCGGCGGCGCGGTGCTGGTGCTCGGCGCGATGGGTATCGGCGGTCATCGCCCGCTGGCCGACGATTTCGCACCCGCAGCCCAGGCCGCCGAAACGCAGTGATCGCGCCTCCGCTTCGGGCCCGGATTGCCTGACGCCGCGTGAGGCCCCATATGGGCGGCATGTCCGCTCATCATAACCACCACGAACATTCCGGCGCCAGCCTCGTCACCGAGGCCCGCAACGCGCTCGTCGAGGCCGGCGAGCAGTGGACCGAGATGCGCGCCGACGTGTTCTCCGCGCTGGCCGACCGCGAGCGCCCCGCCTCCGCCTACGACCTCGCCGAGAACGTCTCGGCCCTGCGCGGCAAGCGCGTGGCGCCCAACAGCGTCTACCGCATCCTCGACCTGTTCGTGCGCACCAACCTCGCGCGGCGGGTGGAGAGCGCCAACGCCTACGTCGCCAACACCCACCCCGGCTGCCAGCACGACTGCATCTTCCTGATCTGCGACAGCTGCGGCCAGGCCGTCCACATCGACGACGACAAGCTCACCGGCGCCCTCGTCGCAGCAGCGCGCGGCGCGGGCTTCGCGCAGGTGCGGCCCGTGGTCGAGCTGCGCGGCATCTGCGCCGACTGCAGCTGAGGCGCGGCGAACACACGAGGCGGATATTGCGGAACCGGTCAATCGACACGCAAGTCCCAAGCGTGTAAGGCCCGAGGGATGAACGCCAACCCGGCCACTCCCCTGCTCGACGAAGTTCCGACTCCCGAAGATCTTCGCAAGCTCAAGCCCGCCCAACTTCGCCAGCTCGCAGACGAACTGCGTGCCGAGATGATCTCCGCCGTCGGCCAGACGGGCGGGCACCTCGGTTCGGGACTCGGCGTGGTCGAACTGACCGTCGCGATCCACTACGTGTTCGACACGCCGGCCGACCGGCTGATCTGGGACGTCGGCCACCAGGCCTATCCGCACAAGATCCTGACCGGCCGTCGGAGCCGGATTCGCACCCTGCGCCAGGGCGGCGGCCTCTCGGGCTTCACCAAGCGCTCCGAGAGCGAGTACGACCCGTTCGGCACCGCGCATAGCTCCACCTCGATCTCGGCAGCGCTCGGCTTCGCCGTCGCCAACAAGATCAAGGGCACGCCCGGACGCGGCATCGCCGTGATCGGCGACGGCGCGATGAGCGCAGGGATGGCCTACGAGGCGATGAACAACGCGCGCGAGGCCGGCAACCGCCTCGTCGTCATCCTCAACGACAACGACATGTCGATCGCGCCGCCGGTGGGCGGGCTTTCGGCCTACCTCGCACGGCTGGTGTCCTCCGGGCAGTTCCTCGGCCTGCGCGAGCTGGCGCGCAAGTTCGCGCGCCGCCTGCCGCGCCCCTTGCACGTCGCCGCCAAGAAGACCGACGAATTCGCCCGCGGCATGGCCATGGGCGGTACCCTGTTCGAGGAACTGGGCTTCTACTACGTCGGCCCGCTCGACGGCCACGACCTCGACGCGCTGGTCCCGGTGCTGGAAAACGTGCGCGATGCGGGCGAAGGCCCGATCCTGGTCCACGTCGTGACCCAGAAGGGCAAGGGCTACGCGCCCGCCGAGGAAGCGGCCGACAAGTACCACGGCGTCCAGAAGTTCGACGTCATCACCGGCGAACAGGCCAAGGCCCCCGCCGGTCCGCCCAGCTACACCGGCGTTTTCGCCAAGGCGCTCACGGCAGAGGCGGAGCGCGATCCCACGATCTGCGCGATCACCGCCGCCATGCCGTCGGGCACCGGGCTCGACAAGTTCGCCGCCCAGTTCCCCCAGCGCAGCTTCGACGTCGGCATCGCCGAACAGCACGCGGTGACCTTCGCCGCCGGCCTCGCCGCGCAGGGGATGCGCCCGTTCTGCGCGATCTACTCCACCTTCCTGCAACGCGCCTTCGACCAGGTCGTCCACGACGTCGCGATCCAGAACCTGCCGGTGCGCTTCGCCATCGACCGCGCCGGCCTCGTCGGCGCCGACGGCGCGACGCATGCCGGGTCGTTCGACGTGACCTATCTGGCGACGCTGCCCAACATGGTCGTCATGGCCGCCGCCGACGAGGTGGAACTGGTCCACATGGTCCACACCGCCGCGCTCCACGACACCGGCCCCATCGCCTTCCGCTACCCGCGCGGCAACGGCATCGGCCTCGAGCTTCCGGCCACGCCCGAGCGGCTGGAGATCGGCAAGGGCCGCGTCGTGCGCGAAGGCTCCAAGGTCGCCATCCTCTCGCTCGGCACGCGCCTGGGCGAAGCGCTCAAGGCCGCCGACCAGCTCGACGCGAAGGGGCTGTCGACGACGGTCGCCGACCTGCGTTTCGCCAAGCCGCTCGACACCGACCTGATCCGCCGCCTGATGCTCAGCCACGACGTGATCGTGACGGTCGAGGAAGGCTCGATCGGCGGCCTCGGCGCCCACGTCCTCACCATGGCCAGCGACGAGGGCCTGACCGACGCCGGCCTCAGGATCCGCACGATGCGCCTGCCCGACGTGTTCCAGGACCACGACAAGCCCGAGGCGCAGTACGACGAGGCAGGCCTCAACGCGCCGCAGATAGTCGACACGGTGCTCAAGGCCCTGCGCCACAACAGCGCGGGCGTGACCGAAGCGCGGGCCTGAGAAGCCGCAGGCGACGGCCGCGTGCGCCTTACCCTTTCCGTAAGGGGGGAGCCGTTCGTCCCGCCACAATGGCAATCCCGGTCGCCCTCAACTCACCCCGTCGCCCCCGCGCAGGCGGGGGCCCCGCTTCCTTGTGCGACGCCCAAGGAACACGCGGGCTCACCACCCGCGCGCGAACGACGGTGCTTGACAATAATAGGCGATTATGCACTTTACAAACCCACTAGAATTTTCGTTGCGGGAAACCTGAAAACGGTTGCGCCTCACACTGCGCCGATTCTCGTATGGTGGTCGAACCTGCAGTCGCCTCGGAAATGTACTTCCCGCTTTCACGGCTCACATACGTATAGAATGAGCCATCCGCTTGTTCGTACTGCTCAAGCGTTAGATCAGTCTCGCTAACCGCTGCTATGGGTAGTGTTGACGTGCATGGGCCTTGGCACCAGCGGCGAGCTTGAAGATCGATCCTAATGGTTGAGGTAAAGGGTATCCGCATCGGCTTTTCGCCGCCGCCAGTGGTCGTCAATGTGCCTTGGCAGAACAGATTGAAGGACGCCGCTGCCATCGCGACCCACATCACTCCGGCTTCTCCACCGGCTTGTGCTTGGCGATCTTAGCCAGCCTCTCCTTGAACCGCTCGGGATCGTCGTCCGTCTCTAGCTCGCGGGCGGCTTCCTTGAATTTGTCGAGCTGGGAGGATTTGGGGTCGGTCATCGGCGGAACCTTACGAAGAGGATCGGACATAAGCTAGTCGTGATGGCCCAAGTCTTCATCGTTAGATCCGTCCAACTCATCATCATCATCGTCATCTTCCAACAACGCTTCAAGGCTGGCGATCTTACGCTTGAGAGAGGCGAGGCCTTTTCGGTCAAGTAGTGCTTCAAGGTGCACTTGCCCGCCCTTCACGTTCATGTTGATCTTGTTGAGAGAAGGCATGACACCGCTAGCGTATGCTGGCGCTAGTACTACCGGAGCGGTTGAAGCTAGGATGGCGGGATTTGAGGCGGGCGCTTGAGGGCGGGACTGCATGTTATGTTCCTGAGATGGGGTATCTGCAGGGCCATCTGCCCGAATAGAGGGCCCACTGCCATGACTATCGCTGTCGTTTGCTTCCTCCAAGTAGAGCAACGTCTGCAGATAGGCGCGTGCCGCAGGGCGAATCGCCGAGGGGTTGAAACCTCGGCGGTTGAAATATGAGATCACGCCTTCCTCAGGCGGAATCATGTCAGGCCAACGCTCTTGCATCTCACGAAAAAGGGCAGGCTCTAGGGCGGCTGCCTGTAGCTCGCGGCGTTTCTCGTCATCGTTGTCAGGATGGAGAATGGCACGCGCCCGCTCGGTTACCCGCATTTCCCCCTTACCAGCGCGCTCAACGAGCCCATACTGGGCTAGGGCTGCAAGGGCTTTGTTGGCGGGGCCGCTTAGACTGGAGTAGCCTATCATCTTGGCAGCGATCTCTCGATCTACCTTCGATGAGCGGTACTGCGCTTCAATTTTTTGGACTGCAGCAATTGCATCAGCAAGTGACATAACGGGGTAGGATGGGCTTCGTACAGGGGTATCAGGGCTCGTGCTCATGGATGCTCTCCGACTTCTCGTGTCATTGCTCTAACACGCCGGTTGGATTTCTCCAATAAAATTGCTCTACTGACTTGACGAGACGTGGGCGGCGACCGTAGACGATGAATCGCAGCTACTCACAAGGGAGGTGCAACATGAACGTCAGGAGAGTCGCTCATGCCGATCTCGCGCTCGCGGAGACGGCAAGGGTCAAATAAGAGAGGCCACCAACCCGGTGCAAGGGCGGTGGCCTCGATGTGAGCCAAGAAGCAGTAGGACCTATCAACTGGCGACGGTGTTCATAGCACCGTCGCCTTTCTTTTGGAATCCTCGATTTTTGCCGCCGCTTTGATCGCCAGCGTTGGTTCCCTTTGCGGGCTCGGGTGGCTTCCTGCTTACGCGTTGAGGTCAGGCCTCGCGTAGGTCAGCCGCTTGCCAACGATGCCTTTGAGCCCTTCGATCGCACGCGCCTTGTCGTCGAACCCGTTGGCAACGCGGTTGGTGTAGCGGAAATCGAACTCAGCAAGGTAGCGGTGCAGATGCTGCTCACCGCAGTGCTGGTAGACACCACGCATGCCGCGCTTGAAGATCGAGAAGTAGCCTTCGACGGTATTGGTGTGGATGGTGACGTCAGCCTTGCGGACGTACTCACCGCCAGCGTGCAGCACGCGGTTATGCTCGGCAAACTCCTTGCCAACCTTCCAGTACAGACGCGCTTCGTCGGTCATCAGGCGGGCTTCTGCGGCGATGTTGGCGCGCAGGATGGGGTGAATGTCCTTGGCGGTGAGGTTAGGATCGGTGAAGGTGCGGACAGCGCCGGTCTCGCGATCAAGCAGAGCCAGAACCTTCATCTTGTGACCGCCGCCCGACTTAACGGGCTTGCCTTTCTGGCGACCGATGTAGGTCTCATCGACTTCAACCATGGTGCCGTTGCCGCCGAAAGGAGCCAGATCGCCCGAACGCATGGCTTCACGGATGCGGTGGGCGAGGAACCAAGCGCTCTTGTACTGCACCTCAAGGATGCGGCTAAGCTGGTGGGCGCTGATGCCCTTCTTGCTCGATACCATCAGGTGGACGGCCTGGAGCATCTTGTGGAGGGGCATGCGGGCATGCTCAAACACAGTGCCAACCTTGACGGTGAACTGCTTGCGGCACTCGCCGCACTTCTTAAGGCCGTGACGCACAACACCCTCAGGGCTCTTGGCGCTAGGCTTGGAGCGGACACCCGCCAGATCGTAGACGCGACCGGCGACAACACCACAGTGAGGGCAGACTACGCCGTTCGCCCACACGACGCTTTCAAGGAAAGCGAAAGCCTTGGCCTCATCGTGAAAGTGAGGGGACGAGAGAACGGACATGACGGTTTGCTCCTTGCCGTCATTCCTACATTTTCAGCGTGGGTTTGTAAAGTGCATAATCGCCCAATAATAACCATTTAGGTTATAAACTCCACCGTCGATAACCCTCGACACATGCGGCGGGACGGGAGGCGCGAAGCTGGCGCCGAGCGCTTTTCCGTACGCGGTCGGCGCCCGGTCACGGACCGGACAAACCGTACCATGGATGCGTGGATGAACATGAGGGTATGCCCTCAGGAACGACGGCCAAGGGAGCGAGCCCGCGCCGTCACCCCCGCGCACCGAGGGCCGAGCCGGAGAGTCCCACGCGGTACTGCCCCTCTCCAGCCGTTCGCATGCAAAAGGCAGCACCCAGCACCCGCCGCCTGATGCTGGCGGCACCCCAGCGCCGGCCGCACCCCGTCCGCTGTTTTCCCCGGCGTAAACCCGCACTCGCCCGCGGGCGTTTTCCCGTGCCTGCCCACCCCCCCATCGCTGCGCGACAGGGAGAAGCGGGCGCGCTACCAGTCGTAGGCCTTGGGCTGGTACGTCTCGTCGAGGTCCTTGTAGCGTTCGCGCAGCCGGCTCTGGTGGTTCCCGAGCGGCTGTTTCACCCCGTCGATCCACACCGCGACCGGGGCCGAGGACACTTCCAGCGGATCGCCGTCCCACAGCACCACGTCGCCCACCGCGCCCGGCGCCAGCACGCCGGCCTTTCCACCGAAACCGCTGATCTCGGCCGGAACCGAGGTGATCGACGCCAGCGCCTCGCCCCAGCTGAGGCCGGTGGCGCCGGGGATCCTGGTTAGCGCGACGAGGTTGCCCGCCTGCTGCGGCGCGTTGCGGGGCTGGTCCATGCCGGCGTACATTCCCAGCGCGACCTTGACGCCGGCCTTCTTCATGCGCCCGACGTTCGACAGCGTCGCCGCCAGCGTCTCGAACGTGGCGGGCAGGTCGCGCATCGGCATGGTGATGACCGGCACATGCGCCGCCGCGACGTCGGGTGCCACCAGCCAGCCCTCGGTGGCGCCGACGAGCACGAGGTCCAGCTTGGGAAACTCGCCCCTGAGCGCCAGCACGCTGCGGATGTCGGCGGCGCGCTCGACCCCGACGTAGAGCGCTTGGGTGCCGTCCACCACCTTGGCCAGCGCCAGCGCGTCGGCGCGGGTGAGCAGGACGTCGCCCTGCCGCTGCGCGCCGGGCGTCAGCGCCGCCGCCTCGCGCGCCTCGCGCAGGGCGTTGCGCAGCGCGGTGTGCGCGGCGACGCGGCTGCCCCCGGCAAGGCGGCCGCCGGTCTCGCCCAGTTCGACGTACTGGAACGCGCGCGGCTTCATCACCAGCGTGGCATCGGCGCCGAGGTCGATCACCGCGCCCTGCCCGGCGAAGATCGAGCCGCCGTTGAACGGGGTGACGCTGGCGCGGGTGACCCCGCCCTCGCGGCTGACGGCGATATGCTCGCTCGCCGGATTGAGCGCGGGCACCACGTCGAGCGCGGCATTGAACGGCGACTTGTCGGCCTCGAGGTCGTTGCTCTCGTCGACCGCGCCGACGTCCCACAGGCCGAGGTCGGTGACCGCCGAGAACAGCCCCGGCGTCACCCACTTGCCGGTGCCGTCGACGGTCTGGATGCCCGCCGGCACGGCGACGCCGGCCCCGGCGGCGACGATCCTGCCCGCCCGCACCACGACGGTGCCATGCTCGACAGGCGCACCGCCATCGCCGGTCGCGACGGTGGCGTTGGTGATGGCGACATCCTGCGCGAAGGCAGGGAGCGGAGCGGCCGCGAACAGCGCGGCAAGGATCAGGCGGCGGCTCACTTCACGTCTCCTTCGCCGGGCTGGCCGAGTTCGAAGTCGCTCACCGGCTTTCGCTTGGGATCGTCGGCGTCGTATAGCAATGCACCATCGACCCAGACCTTCTCGGGCCGCGAGTAGATCGACAGCGGATTGCCGTTCCACAGCACCACGTCGGCCATCTTGCCGTTTTCGAGGCTGCCGGTCTTCTCGCCGATGCCCATGGCCTTGGCGGCGTTGTAGGTGAACCAGCCGACGACCTGCGCGTCGGGCACCTCGACGCCGATGCGCCTGCCCGCGGCCTGCGCCCTGGCGGCGGCCTGGTTGAGCCGCTGGATGCCGTTCTCGTCGTCGGAGTGGATGACCACGCACGCGCCCTGCTTGGCGAGCAGCGCGGCGTTCTCGGGGATGCCGTCGTAGGCCTCCATCTTGAAGCCGTACCAGTCCGCCCAGATCGCGGCGCAGACATCGTTGGCCTTGAGCAGGTCGCCGATCTTGTAGGCCTCGACCGCGTGGTGGAAGGCGGTGACCTTGTAGCCCATCTCCTTCGCCATATCGAGGACCAGCGCCATCTCGTCCGCGCGGTAGCAGTGGTTCTGGACGAGGATCTCGCCCTTCAGGACGCCTTCGAGCGTGTCCTTGCCGAGGTCGCGCTCGGCATGGTCGCCGTCCCTGTACTTCTTCGCGTCGATCCAGGCCTGGCGGTTGACCGAGAAGTTGCCCATCCGGGTCGAGGGCTTGGTGCCCTTCTCGCCGTAGACGCGCTTGGGGTTCTCGCCGCAGGCCATCTTGAGCGAATAGGGCGCGCCGGGGAACTTCATGCCCTGCACGGTGCGGCTGGCGACGTTCTTGAGCGTCACCGCGCGCCCGCCCATCAGGTTGGCCGAGCCAGGCAGTATCTGCAGCGAGGTCACCCCGCCATTGACGAGCGCACGGCTGAAGCCGGGGTCCTGCGGCCAGACCGAATGCTCGGCCCAGACGTCGGGCGTGGTGGGGCTGGTCGCCTCGTTGCCATCGGAATTGGCGTCGACGCCGGGGCTGGGATAGACGCCGAGGTGCGAGTGGATGTCGATCACGCCCGGCGTCACGAACTTGCCGGCACCGTCGACCCGGTCGTAGCCGGCGGGAATCGCGAGATCGGCGCCGCCCACGGCGACCACCTTGCCGCCCTCGAACAGCACGGTGCCGTTGTCGATCCGGCCACCCCGCCCGTCGTAGACGACGGCGCCGACGAGCGCGGTCGGCCGGCCCGGATAGGGCTTGTAGGTGGAGGCATAAGGCGCGGGCGAGGAGGCCTCCTCGCCCTTGTCCTTCTTCTTCGCATCGGCGGCCGACGTGCCCATCGTCAAAGCCGCGCCGAGCGCCAGCAGCGACGCCCAGCGCCGCATCCCCGTCGATACCCTCATGGCCGTTTCCCCCTGTTGAGTCGCCCGCCCCGGGCGACCCCGGGAACAGGCCGTCTGTACCAATGTCAGTCGGTGCGCTTGCCCGGGTGGAAACCGGCCTCCCCGGCATCGAGCCCGAGCGCCGCCTCTCCGGCGAGGTCGTGGTCGCTGGCGCGGTCGCCCAGCGAATCGAGGTGCATCCAGCGCTTCACCAGCGGCGAGAGCGCCAGCACCACGACCGAGACGCCGAGCGTGACCCAGCCGATCTTGTTGTAGATATCCAGCGTCAGCGCCTTGTCCATCGCACCGCCCTCGCCGCCGGTGGCCTCGCCGATCTTGCCCGCGACGAAGTTGCCCACCGCCGTCATGTAGTACCACGCGCCCATGATGAAGCTGCCCAGGTGCAGCGGCGAAAGCCGCGTCATCGCCGAAAGCCCGACCGGAGACAGGCACAGCTCGCCCGTGGTGTGCAGCGCATAGATCAGGAACACGAACAGCACCGAGGTCATCACCGCCGGATCGCCGGTGCCCGCGCCCCACACGAAGACGAGGAAGCCGAGGCCGACCTGCGCCAGCGCGAGCGCGAACTTGGCGGGCGCGGAAGGCTCGAGGCCCTTGCGGCCGAGGTACTGCCACAAGGCGGCGAAGATCGGCCCGAACAGCACGATGTAGATCGGGTTGATCGACTGGAACAGGCTGGTCGGCACGCCGCCGCGATCGACGAACTTGTCGGTATAGAGGCTGAGGCTGCCGCCCGCCTGCTCGAACAGGCCCCAGAAGATCGGGTTCAGCGCGACCAGGAAGATGATCGCGAAGATACGCTCGCGCGCTTCCTTGGGCAGCTTGAACGCCTCGTAGAGCGTGTAGCCCAGCATCGCCACGCCCGAGACGATCAGCAGGTTCTGGATGACGTCGACGTACTGGATCAGCAGCCAGATCACCACGACCGCAGCCCCGCCGACACCGTAGAGCGTGAGTTCGCTCTTCTTCGCCATCGGCCTCGGCGGTTCGCCCCGTCCGCGCAGCGCCGGCCGGCCGACCACGAAGATGACGAGACCCAGCAGCATGCCGATGCCGGCAAGCCCGAAGCCCCACGACCAGCCGATCGTCTCACCCAGGTAACCGACCAGGATCGTGCCGAGCGCCGCGCCGGTGTTCACGCCCATGTAGAACACCGTGTAGGCGGCGTCGCGCCGGGTGTCGGTCATCTTGTAGAGCTGGCCGACGATGACCGCGATGTTGGCCTTGAGGAAGCCCGAGCCGACGATGATGAGCGCCAGCGCGAACCAGAACACGTTGATCGCCGGGTCCGCCTGCTTGAGCGCCGGGTCGGTGAGCCCCTGCATCCCCTCGTAGGCCATGAACAGGTGGCCGAGCGCCAGCACGATGCCGCCGAACAGCACCGCCTTGCGCTGCCCCAGCCAACGGTCGGCGAGGTAGCCGCCCAGCACCGGGGTGATGTAGACGAGGCTGGTATAGGCCCCGTAGATCAGGTTCGACGGCCCGTCGGAGAACAGCCAGAACTTGGTGAGGTACAGGATCAGCAGCGCGCGCATGCCGTAGTAGGAGAAACGCTCCCACATCTCGGCGTAGAACAGCACGAAGAGGCCGCGCGGGTGGCCGACGAATTCCTCGCTCTTGCGCGTGGCGATGAAGCCGCCGATCGCGAGCACGGCGAAGAGGACGACGGCGCCGATGGCCGCGATCCAGTCACCCTCGTTCCAAACTGCGATGTCCTTCATGCCGCTCCTGTCCTGGCGCCCTGTTATCCGACCCGCGCCCGCCGCCGGAAAAATCGGCCTGCGGGCGAAAGAGACGAGGTTAGCGGGCAATTTGCCGCTGTAAATGGGGACCGGTCCAGCGAAGGCGCCGGAACGGACTTCGCAGGCGCATCATTTCCGGCTCGTGATACGGCCCATTGCGCGAAGTCGCCAGCGGTGGCATTTTCTCGCGCGGCGGGAGCCCGGCGGAGCGTAATTTTATGTTCCGTCACGGTTTGTGGATTTTTTGGGGGAAATGGCGCGATGATCAGGTCCGAGCTGCTGCAGGTGCTCGCCAAGGACAATCCGGAGCTGCGCGCCGAGGATGTCGAACGTGCGGTCGACACCTTCTTCGACGAGATCGCCCAGCGCCTCGCCGACGGGGGCCGCGTCGAACTGCGCGGTTTCGGCGCTTTCTCCACCCGCCACCGCGATGGCCGCAAGGGCCGCAACCCGCGCACAGGCGAAAGCGTCGACGTGCCGGAAAAGCGCGTGCCCTACTTCAAGCCCGGCAAGGAAATGCGCGCCCGCCTCAACGTGGAATAGCAAGGAAGGCCCGGCCGCCCGAGCGGATCCGCCTGCCCGGCGCGCACCGTCGTTGCCCAGGGCTTCGCGCCCGCGTGAATTCGCCCGCGTCGCGGCGCTATCGGATTGCCCTGCGCAAGGCCTGACGCTAAGCGCGACTGCTGGGCTGCGACGTGCGGGCGTGGCGGAATGGTAGACGCAGCGGACTTAAAATCCGCTTGGGATTCCAGTGCGGGTTCGAGTCCCGCCGCCCGCACCAAGTCACCGGACGCCAATATCGCGGTTTTATTTGCAGTATTGGCCAGCCTCAAACGATTGCGTTTACAAATAGGTAACTTGCGAATCGGTATTATTAAGCCGGTACCCGCCAGTGCGCCCACCGCACGATCCCATCTGGCCTTGCCTGGCCGGCACCGGGGCGTGTATCTAGGGGGTATCGTTCGCCATGACTTTTCCGGACCGCTCGTCCGCCGGCCATGTCCAGGCTCTGGGTAGCCACAAGCCGGAAGACCTGCGCGCCACGCCGCGCTTCGCGCTGCTGCTGCGCGCGGCGAAGCTCGTCGGACCTCGGGGCGAATACCTGTGCATCGTGCGGGACGTGTCCGAAACCGGTGCCCGGCTGCGCCTGTTCCATTCGCTTGCGGGTATCGACCAGCTGGCGCTCGAAAGCGTAACCGGCGAGCGCATTCCCCTCGCTCTGGTCTGGGAGCATGAAGACGAGGCCGGCTTCCGCTTCGCCCGGCCGATCGACGTCCAGCGCTTCATCGCCGAGGCCGGTCCCTACCCCAGACGCCCGATCCGCGTCGCCGTGGACCACCCCGCCCGCATCACGGTGGCGGGTGAAACGGCGCAGGTTCGCGTGCGCGACCTCTCGCGCCAGGGGGCCCGGATCGACACGGACGGCCATCTCGCCATCGGCCAGCAGCTGCGCCTCGAGGCGGACGAGCTGCCGCCGTTCGAGGCGACGGTATGCTGGCGGCGCCAACCGTCCTACGGCCTCGTCTTCCGCCAGCTGATGGGGCTGGAGGAACTCGCCGTCCGCACCTTCCGCATGCAGCAGGTCGCCACGGCGATCGCCTGAGCGGGGCCGCTCACCCCGGCCGGAACGTCATCGCCGCGCCGTTCATGCAGTAGCGCTTGCCGGTCGGCGGCGGCCCATCGTCGAAGACATGGCCCAGATGGCCGCCGCAGCGCGCGCAGTGGACCTCGGTGCGCCCGATCCCCAGGCTCGAATCCCGCGACGTGCCGATGGCGCCGGGCAGCGGCTTCCAGAAGCTGGGCCAGCCGGTGCCGCTGTCGAACTTGGTCTTGGAGGAATAGAGCGGGTTGCCGTCCGCCGCACAGACGAACGTGCCCGCCCGGTGCTCGGCGTTGAGCGGCGAGGAATAAGGCCGCTCGGTCGCCTCCTTGCGCAGCACGCGGTACTGGTCTGCGGTGAGGCGGCGGCGCCATTCGGCATCGGAATAGGCGACCGGGTAGACTTTCGCCTCGGCCGTGACGCCGCAGGCCGCCAGTACCGGCAGCGCGGCGCCGGCACCCAGCCATGCGAGGACATTGCGGCGGGTCGTCGATGCAATCATGGGTGTGCCTCCTTGGCCTCTCGCCGAGTCCTAGGTGGCGATTTCGCGCGGGGTTTCAATCAGGTGTGGAAAATGGCCCCGCGCCGGGACGCGGAGGCGCGTTGTCCTTGCGCCCCAGATGCGTTACTCGACCGGCCCGGCGAAAAGCCCGGTCGATGAGGCGACCGGGGATGGCCGAGGTGTAAGCGCGACGCCCTTTCCTGCGCCTGCGCTTTTTCTACAGCGCCGCGCGAGGACGCCGCGCGAACCGCCGGCTGCCGCCGCGTCCCTGTCCGCCCGATTTCATCACCCGGCTGCGGAACAGGCCCGAGCCCAGCCGCACCAGCAGCGCGACCCACAGCCCCTGCCAGGCCAGCGCCGCGACGTGCGGCAGGAGCGCGCCATCCTGCGCCGCGCGCGCCAGCATTGCGAAGGGCGAGCTGAACGGGAACAGCGCCGCGGCCACCTCGACCGCGCTGCCCGGACGGGTCATCGCGTAAGTGGCGAAGAAGAACAGCATGAGCTGCACCATCGTCACCGGCATCGAGAGCGTCTGCACCTCGCGCACGGTGGCCGCCAGCGAGCCGATCGACAGGAACACCGAACCCAGCAGCAGGTAGGCCATCGAGAAGTAGAGCACGCCCAGCACGACCAGCAGCGGCCAGCCGACGGCGGGACCCGGCAAATGCGGGAAGGCCGATCCCGCGACGAGATAGAGCCCCGCGCCCACCCCGGCCCACACCGCGATGCCGACCAGCGACACGCCGAGCATCGCGAAGAGCTTGCCGAAGAACACCGATTCCATCGGGATCGCCGCAGCCAGGACCTCGATGATCTTGTTGCCCTTTTCCTCGACGAGGTTGGACAGCACCATGCCCGCCAGCATCATCGTCAGCAGGAACAGCAGCGTCTGCGCCGCCTGCGCGGTCCGCAGGCGGCTCTTGCGCTCGCTCACCTGGCTGCTCGCGGTGGTTTCGAGATGCACCCGGGGCCAGGCACGCAGCGCGCCCTGCTCGGCCTGCGAGGCGATCATCGCGATGTCTCCGCTCCACGCCTCGATCTGACCGCGCGGGCCGGTCAGCACCGGGGCGGAGGGGGTGCCCGAGAGCACGGCGGCGATGTTGGCCTGCTTGCCCGCCATGGCCGCCGCCGGATCGGCGCGCTCACCCGGCGCGAGGCGCCTGAGCACGACGAGGCCGGGCAGGTCCTGCCCCAGCCGGTCGGCCAGTTCGTTGCGCGCGCCCAGCACGGCGTCGGCATCCGCGCCCGCCATGACCACGCCCACTTCGGGCCGGTCGGAACTGCGCTCCACGCTGCCGCCCACACTGCCCGCCAGCGCGCCGACGACCACCGGAAACAGCGGGCCGAGCAGGAAGAAGAAGAACGTGCGCGAGAACAGGATCGCGGTGAAGTCGCGCCGGGCGACGACCCAGGCGGCGGCGAGCGTGGACAGGCGGCCTCCGTGCGAAGGTCCATGCGAATCGGGCATCATCGGCGCGGCTCCTCCGGCTTTTCCTCTTCGAGCGCGCGCGCGGCGGCCTCGCCGGCGATGGCGACGAAGGCATCGTGCAGGCCGGCCCGCTCGATCGAGAGCGAGAGAATCCCGGCCTCGCCCTCGATCAGCGCGCGCAGCAGCGGCTCGATCCCGGTGGCGGGCAGGGGGAAGTGCCAGAACTGCCCTTCCCGGCGCGCATCGGCGGGCAGCGCGGCGCGCCACGACCCGTCCGACGCGCGGGTTTCCAGGCGCACCTGCGGCGGAATCCGGTCGCGCGCGACGTCGACCGGCCCGGCGAAGGGCACCTTGCCGCCGGCGATGATCGCCACTTCGTCGCACAGCCGCTCGGCATGGGCGATGACGTGGGTGGAGAAGATGACCGTGGTGCCGTCCGCCGCCAGGCCGCGCATCATTGTCTCGAGCTTGCCCTGGTTGAGCGCGTCGAGGCCGGAGAACGGCTCGTCGAAGACCACCAGGCGGGGGCGGTGGACGAGGGTGCCGAGGATCTGCACCTGCTGCGCCATGCCCTTGGAAAGCTGGCGGATCTGGCGGTCGGCGGCATAGCCCAGGCCGTGCCGTTCCAGCAGTTCGTGCGCGCGGCGGCGGCCTTCCCTGAGCGGCAGCCCGCGCAGCGCGCCGAGGAAGGCGATGGCTTCGGTGGCCTTCATCGAGGGGTAGAGGCCGCGCTCCTCGGGCAGGTAGCCGATGGCGTGGGCGACGTCGTGCGGACGCTCCGCCCCGAGGATGCGGCGGTAGCCCGAATCGGGGTCGATGATGCCCAGCATCATGCGCAGCGTCGTGGTCTTGCCCGCGCCGTTGGGGCCGAGGATGCCGTAGACCGAGCCCGCCGGCACCGCGAGATCGACGCCATCGACGGCCGTGACGCCTTCGAATCGCTTCACCAGGCCGCGCGCCTCGATCGCCCATGGCTCGACGAACCGCGCGCCCTCATGCGCATTGCCGGTCAACCTCGGATCTCCTACTTGCGCATCCATGACGTCCCCCGGCTCATACACCAGCGTAGCCCATAGCGAAGGCCCGGTTAAGGGCGCGCTAAGGGCATTTGCGACGGATCTGGAGGCAGAAGCCCGCGCACTGGGTTTCGGGGCGTTCGGGATCGCCTCGGCCGCTGGCGACGACGAGCGCGCCGCGCGGCTCGACGCCTGGCTCGCGGCGGGGATGCACGGCACCATGGGCTGGATGGAGGAGCGCGCGCACCACCGGCGCAGCCCGCAGGGCCTGTGGGGCGAGGCCCGCAGCGTCATCGCGCTCGGCATGAGCTACGCCCCCGCCGCCGATCCGCTGCGACTCGCGGGCGAGCCGGAGATAGGTCGCATTTCGACCTATGCGCAGGGCGCGGACTATCACGACGTGGTCAAGAAGGCGCTCAAGCACCTGGCCCGCTGGATCGTCGAGCAGGGCCCGAAGCGCGGATTCGAGGGCGCCGGGGTCAAGGTCTTCACCGATACCGCGCCGGTCATGGAAAAGCCGCTGGCCGCCGCCGCCGGGCTCGGCTGGCAGGGCAAGCATACCAACGTCGTCAGCCGCGAGCATGGCTCGTGGCTGTTCCTCGGCGAGATTTACACCACGCTGGCGTTCGAGCCCTCGGCGCCGGGGCGCGACTCGTGCGGGTCCTGCACCGCCTGCCAGGACGCCTGCCCGACCAATGCCTTCCCGGCGCCCTACCGCCTCGATGCGCGGCGCTGCGTCAGCTACCTCACCATCGAGCACAAGGGCCCGGTGCCCGACGACCTGCGCGAGGGGCTGGGCAACCGCATCTACGGCTGCGACGACTGTCTGGCGGTCTGTCCGTGGAACAAGTTCGCCGAGGCCGCGCACACCATCAAGGCCTTCCTGCCCCGCGCCGAGCTGACGGCGCCTGAGCTGGCGGACCTGCTGACGCTCGACGATGCGGGGTTCCGGGCGCTGTTCTCGGGCAGTCCGATCAAGCGGATCGGGCGCAACCGGTTCGTGCGGAACTGCCTCTATGCGGCGGGGAACAGCGGGCGGGTGGCGCTGTTGGCGCAGGTCGAGGCGCTGCTGGGGGACGAGGACCCGGTGGTGGCGGAGGCGGCGGCCTGGGCCAGGACTCGGCTTTCGCCCCCGGCCTAGCGCCAGGAAGGAAGCGGGGCCCCCGCCTTCGCGGGGGCGACGGGGTGTCTTGAACGCGAGGTTGGCTCAAAATCCCCGTCGCCCCCGCGCAGGCGGGGGCCGCGCTTGGGCCCGGCGCTACATCAGTTCCTTGAGCGGCGTCCCGGCATCGGCCAGCACCGCCGGATCGGGCGAGAGGCCCGCTTCCACCAGCTTGCGGCCCTGCACGTAGTCCTTGACCGCGTTGACGCAGTCCAGCGCCACGACGCGGCCTTCCTTGAGGTAGACCACCGAGAAGCTGCGGCCCTCGGGGTCGCCGCGCATCACGGTCTTGTCGAAGCCCATGTTGATGCCGGCGGTCTGGAGCCGCAGGTCATACTGGTTCGACCAGAACCACGGGAACGCCTTGTAGGCCTTCTCGTCGCCGCAGATGGCCTTGGCGACGCAGGTGGCCATGTCGTTGGCGTTCTGCACCGATTCGACGCGCATCACTGTGCCGCCGGCATAGTCGCAGGCGAAGGCGGCGCAGTCGCCGATGGCGTAGATGTCGGGCAAGGAGGTGCGGCAGAATTCGTCCACGTCGACCCCGTTGGCGCCGCTCGCGCCGGCCAGGATCAGCGGGCCGACGGCGGGCACGATGCCGATGCCGACGATCACCGCCTCGGCGGGGATGACCTCGCCGTCCGCCAGCTTGACGCCGGTGACGCGGTGGCTGTCGCCCACCAGGCAGTCGACCGCGACGCCGGTGCGCAGGTCAACGCCGTGGTCGCGGTGTTCCTTCTGGTAGAACGCCGAGAGTTCCTCGCCCGCGACGCGCGCCAGCACGCGCGGCAGCGCTTCGAGCAGGGTGACGTTGAGCTTGAGCTTGGACAGCACCGCCGCCGCCTCGAGCCCGATGTAGCCGCCGCCGATGACGACGATGTTCTTCGTGCCCGCATCGACCTCGGCCATCAGCGTGTCGCAGTCCTCGCGGGTGCGCACGGCGTGGACGCCCGCCAGTTCGGCCCCGCCGCACGACAGCCGGCGCGGATCGCCTCCGGTCGCCCAGACGAGCTTGCCATAGGCCAGCGTCGCGCCGTTCGAGAGCGTCAGTTCCTTGGCCTTGGCATCGACCTTGGTGACTTCGGTGCTGAGCTGGAAAGTGATTTCCTTCTCGGCCCAGAACGTCGGCGGGCGGATGTAGAGGCGGTCGAAGGTCTTCTCGCGCGCGAAGTATTCCTTGGAGAGCGGCGGGCGCTCGTAAGGGTACTCGGCCTCGCGGCCGATGACGGTGATGGTTCCGGTGAACCCGTTCTGGCGCAGGGCGATCGCGCACTGCGCTCCGCCATGACCCGCTCCCACGATGACGACGTCTGATGTTTCCATGGGCGGGGTGAGTTCCGCAATTTCGCCGCGCGGTCAATGGGAGAGAGGATAGGATTTGGCGATAATCGCGGTAGCATCGCGTGACGCTGGCGGAACGGCCGGTTCGCGAATACGTCGTCCCCGGCTACGCGGGGACGACGGACCGTTGCCGTCTCAGGTCAGCGCCGGCGTCTGCCCCAGCGCTTCCATGGTCAGCTCGATAGAGCGCACCTGGGCGGCCGGGTCGTAGGTCGCGATGCTGACCATCAGCTCGTCCGCCTGCGTGCGCGCGACGAATTCCTCGATCCCGGCGCGCACCGTCTCGGGGCTACCCACCGCGCTGACCGAGCGGACCTGTTCCAGCATCGCGCGCGCCGAGCCGGGCAGGGTCTCGCGGTAGCCCCGCACCGGCGGCAGTAGCCGGCCCGGATTGCCGGTGCGCAGCGCCACGAAGCTCTGGTCGGTGGACGAGGCGAGGTAGATCGCCTCCTCGTCGGTTTCCGCCGCGACGACGTTGATCGCGGCCATGAAGTGCGGCTTGTCCAGCGTCTCGGAGGGCTGGAACCGCTCGCGGTAGACCTTGGCGGCCTCGTCCAGCGCGGCGGGGGCGAAGTGCGAGGCGAAGGCGTAGGGCATGCCCAGCATCGCCGCGAGCTGCGCGCCGAACAGACTGGAGCCCAAAATCCACATCTCGACGTCGGCGCCCGCCGCCTGCGGCGAGGGCACGCCGCCCGCCGCCTGTCCGGCGAAGCGCGCCTGGAGTTCGACCACGTCGTTGGGGAAGCGCTCGGCGGCGGCGTGGATGTCCTTGCGCAGCGCCTGCGCGAGCCGTCCGTCCGCGCCCGGCGCGCGGCCAAGGCCGAGATCGACGCGGCCCGGGAACAGCGCGGCGAGCGTGCCGAACTGCTCGGCGATCACGTAAGGCGTGTGGTTGGGCAGCATGATCCCGCCCGAGCCGATGCGGATCGTCGAGGTCTGGTTGCCGAGGTGCGCGAGGACCACCGAGGTGGCTCCGCCCGCGATCCCGTCCATGCCGTGGTGCTCCGCCACCCAGTAGCGCTTGTAGCCGGCGCGTTCGGCCGCCTGCGCGGTGGCGACGGAGATGTCGAGCGCCTGGGCGACGGTGCCGCCTTCGCGGACGGTGACGAGATCGAGGACGGAAAGCGGGATCATGGCATGGCCTTATTTTGCCTTGGCCGGGGTCTGGGGGGACTCCGGCCCGAGCTGGGAGAGGTATTGCTTGGCAGTGACCGCCGCATCGCTGCCGACGCCGGCGGCAAGGACCGAGGTCCAGCTGCGGCGCGCGGCCGTCTCGTTGCCCGAGAGCATGGCGATGACGCCGGCTTCGAGCCCGATCTCGGGGTCCTGCGGGGCGAGGCTCGCGGCCTTCTCGATCTGGCTCTGCGCCTGCCCGAGGTCGTTCTGGCGGCGCGAGAGGGTGGCCGAGAGCAGCCAGGCCTGCGCGTTGCCGGGCTGCACGGCGCGCGCTTCGGCGAGGGCGGCGGCGGCGTCCCCGGGCTGCTTGACGGCGACGAGCGCGCGGGCGCGGTCGAGCGCGATCGAGGCGGTGAGGTCGGCGTCGGCGAGGATCTTCGCGTCGGTCGCGGCCGGGCCGAGCAGGCCGAGCGCCTGTCCCGGCTGCCCGGCGGCGAGCGCGGCATTGCCCGCCATCGCGCCGAGCCGGGCGCGGCTGGCATGGTCGGTGATGTCGGCGGCGTCGCGGGCGGTCACGAAGGCGGCGCGCGCCTCGTCCCAGCGGTCGAGGCTGCTGAGCGCCGCGCCGAGGCACAGCCCCGCGCGCACGCGCTCGCGCCCCACCGCGCGGCCCAGCGCATCGGCGGCCAGTTCGGCGGAGCGTTCGGGATTGGACTCGACGGCGCTCATGCAGCCGCTGCTGCCAGTACCGGCAATCCCACTCGGCACCGCGACGACCTGCGCCTCGCGGGCCCGGCGCGCGGCCTCGTCCTGCTTCTTCTCGATGATCTCGAGCGGCAGCTGTGACGCATAGGGGCTGGCGCTGCTCGGCAGCGAGGATGCCGGGCCGACCTGGGCCATGAGCGGAAGCAGGAGAGGCAGCAGGGACATGGGATCAGGACTCCGAGGGAACCTGCGTCGCGCGGGGAAGGACGAGTTCGGCAACCGTGCGGAGAAGCAGCTGGATGTCGGCATCGCGCGAGAGGCGGTGGTCCCCGTCCTTGATGAGCGTCACCTGCACATCGGCTGAACGCAGGCGCTCTGCCAGCTGCAGCGAGATGTCGAAGGGCACGTCGGCATCGCGCTGGCCATGGAGCAGGCGCACCGGCGCGTGAATCGTGATCGGGCCTTCGAGGAGGAGATTGGCCTGTCCGTCCGCCCAGAAGCCGGGGTGGGTGGGGGTCGGCTCGGGGCCGTAGGGATTGTCCTCCAGCAACGTCTCGCCGTCGGCCAGCAGCGCCTTGTCCATCTGCGGGATGCCCCAGTCGGTGAAGTCCGGCGCGGGGGCCACGCCGACGAGGCCGGCGAGCCGCTCACCGAGCGCGAGGCCCGCCAGCAGCATGACCCAGCCGCCCATCGACGAGCCGACCAGCACCACCTTCTCCTCGGTCTCCAGCGCGGCGACCAGCGCCAGGACCTCCTGCGTCCAGCGCGTCAGCGTGCCTTCGCCGAAGGAACCGGGGCTCTCGCCGCAGCCGGAATAGTCGAACAGCAGGCAGGGCAACCCGCTGGCGCGCGCCATCTCGAACAGCGCGGTGGCCTTCGAGCCGGTCATGTCGGACATGTAGCCGGGCAGGAACACGATCACCGGGCCGACCCCCGGCGTGAAGCGATAGGCGATGGAGCGACCGTCGGAGAGGTCGAGGAAGTGCGTCGAAGTCATGCTGCCGTTAGTGGGAACGCGAGGGGCCGAGGGCAAGCGGCGAAAGGCAAAGACTTGCTTGTCGTCCTGCAAGTTCGGGCGGCACAAGTCGCTGGACCTCCTCTGCATAATGCGATCTTAAGCCTGCTCGCCTAGAGGACACCCATGAGCGCCAAGGTCATCCATTTCCCGTCCCGCCCCTCGCGGCTCGCGCTGCGGCTCGAGTGGTTCGCGACCGACAAGTCGGTGCTGCTGGGCATCTGGGCGCTCTACTTCGCCCTGCGCGCCGCGGTGCTGCTGATCGACGTCGCGCCGACCTCGGATGCCGAGTGGTACTACCTGCGGGCGGCGAGCCTGGCGGCGGGCCAGGGGTATCTCGACAATTTCGGCGAGCCGACCGCGTTCTGGCCGGCGGGCTGGCCGATCGCGCTGAGCCTCGTGTTCGCGCAGTTCGGCACCTCGCTGGTGGCGCTCGGGCTGTTCAACCTCGTGAGTGCGATGCTGACCGGGGTGGTCACGCTGGCGCTGGGGCGGCGGCTGTTCGGCTCGGAAGGCGCGGCGCGGGCCGGGCTGCTGCTGCTGGCAGTCTATCCCAATGCGATCGGCTACGTGCCCCTCGCGCTGACCGAGGTGTTCTACACCGCCGTGCTGATGGCCGGGTGCTGGGTGGTGGTGACCCGCACCAACCGCTGGCAGCTGGTCAGCGCGGGCGTGCTTTTCGGCATCGCCACGCTGGTGAAGGCGCAGACGCTGGTGGTGGTGCCGCTGTTGTTCGCAATCGACTGGCTGCGGATGGGACAGGTCTGGAAGCGCCTGCCGCGCCTGCTCGGCGACGGACTGCTGGTCCTCGCCATAGCGGCGCTGACGGTCGCGCCGTGGACGATCCGCAATTACACGCAGCTCGGCCACTGGGTCGCGGTCTCCACCAACGGCGGCTACACCCTGCTGACCGGCAACCACGATACCGCGACCGGCGACTACACCCCCGACGCCCCGGTGGTGAAGGACCTGATGGCCCGCCCCGGCCTCGACGAAGTGACGCGTGATGCCGAGGCGCGGCGGCTCGGGATGGCGTGGATCACCACGCACCCCGACCGTTTCCTGAAGCTGGCGCCGAAGAAGCTGATGCGGCTGTGGCTGCCCGACGGCGAGGCCGAGTGGGCCTACCAGGGCGGCGCGCCCGGCTACGCGCGGTTCGAGCTGGTCTACCGCGCCGTGCGCATGCTCAACCAGGGCTATTACGTCCTGCTGATGGCCGCCTTCGCCGCCGCCTTTGTCGTGATGATCGCACGCCGTCGCCGCGACGGGCAGCGCTGGATCGGCTGGTGGCTGCTGCCCTACGGCATCGCGCTTTATCCGACGCTGATCTGCGTGGTGTTCTCAGGCCAGTCGCGCTTCCATTACCCGGTGATGCCGTGGGTGTGCATGACCGCCGGCTGGCTGGCGATGACCGCACTCGGCCGGCTGGGCGAGCGCGGCATGGCAAGGCCGACGCTGCACTGAGACGTCAGTAGAGGGTCGGACCCAGCACCCGCACGACGATCGTGCCCTCGACGGGGAAGGCGCTCAGGCTCGTCTCGACGCGAGGCTCGCGGTCAGCGCGCGCGCCTCCGAAAACGCCGAGCGCGACCGCCACGCCCACCGCGATCGCGATGGAGGTGCCGATTGCCATTGCCGTCCTGCGCCGATCGGGTCCGGCCGCCATCACTCGCCCCTCTGGAAGATATCCTCGATCGCCATACCAAAAACGTCGGCGATGCGGAAGGCGAGCGGCAGCGAGGGGTCGTAGCGCCCGGTCTCGATCGCGTTGACGCTCTGGCGCGAGACTTCCAGCCGCTCGGCGAGGTCCTGCTGGCTCCAGCCGCGCTCGGCGCGCAGCACCTTGAGGCGGTTCTTCACGTCTCGATCCAGCGATTGACGAAGGTGCCGAGCGCGAGCCCGACCGCCCAGACGGGCACCGCTGCCCAGCTCGGCACGTGCGGCACTAGTTCGAACGTCTCGAGGAAGCCCCAGACCGTCGCCACGGCGAGCAGCAGCCCGGTCGCCGACAGCGCCGCGTTCACCACCTTCATGCGCAGGTACTCGTCCTGCTCCTCGATGAGGTAGCGCGCCATGGCCCAGACCAGATAGAGGATCGGCAGCGCGGGCAACACCGCCAGCAGCCACAGCAGCGGGCCATGGGCGTCGAGCGCCCTGCTCCCCGCGACGGCCACGAACAGCAGCAGCACATAGGCGAACGACCACGCCAGCCCGCGCCGGTTGTAGCGCTGCGTCGCCGGGGACAGCGCCCCGCAGGCGGCCTGCGCCCGCTCGGTCGCCCGCACGAAGGGGATCAGCAGCAGCATCGGCGGGATCATCACCAGCATCGAAGGAACCGACGGCAGGTCGAACCAGCGCGCCAGGAAGCCCGTGCCGAACATGCCGATGAAGAAGGCGGCGCCCCAGAGCCAGACCGGGCGTCGCGAGACAAGTGTACTATCCATTGCATCAAGCTCCCTTGATAATATGTAAAGGACAATTGTCAGTTCACGCGACCTAAGTCAAGCGTCATTGACATCCCCTCGCCGTCCCCGCGCGGGCGGGGACCGCTGGCAAGGTCGCGCCACCTCCAGGCCTGGCGCCACATCGCCGTGGCCCATGGCGAAGTCACGCCTCAAGGGTACCCAGCTGTCCCCGCCTGCGCGGGGACGACGGTTGCATACAGGGGGATGACTCCTGCCCCCGCAATCGCTACATAATCCCGCGATGACGCACCCGCGCACCCCGACCACTACCACTACCACCCGGCGCGCCCGGGCACGGTCGGTCGCGCGCTGAAGGCGCGAGCCACCGTCGCCCGGCTTCGGGCGAGGCGGCGTCACTCTCCCGAAACGAACCTTTCACCCGACGCCGACGCTTCACCCGCGCGCCTGCCTGTGCCATGGCGCGCTCAAAGCCGGATCGCCGGTAACGAGAGACGAGTCCCGATGTCCGAGATGTTCAAGATCAGCCTGCCCGACGGTTCGGTCCGCGAGATGCCCGAGGGTTCCACCCCGGCCGACGTCGCCGCCGCGATCGGCCCCGGCCTCGCCAAGGCAGCGCTCGCCGCACGCA
Organism: Novosphingobium sp. GW821-FHT09E05; assembly: GCF_059416165.1. Taxonomy (NCBI): domain Bacteria; kingdom Pseudomonadati; phylum Pseudomonadota; class Alphaproteobacteria; order Sphingomonadales; family Sphingomonadaceae; genus Novosphingobium; species Novosphingobium sp. GW821-FHT09E05. The sequence continues at coordinate 23,228 of NZ_JBWKOQ010000001.1, read as the reverse complement.
TCGACGGCGAGCTGGTCGACCTGAACCTGCCCTTCACCGGCGACGCGAGCCTCGCCCTCGTCACCAGCCGCGACGAGGCCGAGGCGCTCGAACTCGCCCGCCACGACTTCGCGCATATCCTCGCCGAAGCGGTGCAGGCGCTGTTCCCGGGCACGCAGATCACCTTCGGTCCCTCGACCGACGACGGTTTCTACTACGACTTCGCGCCGAAGGATCGCCCGTTCACGGACGACGACCTGCCCGCGATCGAGGCCGAGATGCGCCGCATCATCGCCGCCGACAAGCCGCTGCGCCGCGAGGTCTGGGACCGCGAGACGCTGATCAGCCGCTGGAAGCAGCAGGGCGAGAGCTTCAAGGCCGAATGGGCCGCCGAACTCCCCGGCGACGAACCGCTGACCGTCTACTGGTCGGGCGAGGACTGGCTCGACATGTGCCGCGGGCCCCACCTGCCCTCGACCGGCAAGCTGGACCCCGCCGCCTTCAAGCTGACGCGCGTCTCGGGCGCCTACTGGCGCGGCGACCAGAAGAACGCGATGCTCAGCCGCATCTACGGCACCGGCTGGCTCAACAAGAAGCAGCTCGCCGCGCACCTCACGCGCCTGGAAGAGGCCGCCAAGCGCGACCACCGCAGGCTCGGCAACGAGATGGACCTGTTCCACCTGCAGGCCGAAGCGCACGGTTCGGTGTTCTGGCACCCCAAGGGCTACGTGATCTGGCGCGAGCTGGAAGCCTACATGCGCCGCGCCATCGACGGCGCCGGCTACCGCGAGGTCAAGACCCCGCAGGTCATGGACGCGCGCCAGTGGGAGCAGTCCGGCCACTGGGGCAAGTACCGCGAGAACATGTTCGTCATCCCCGACGAAGTGCCCAACGTCGAGGACGAAGGCCCGATCGTCTCGGACGATGCCGAGTGGATGGCGCTCAAGCCGATGAACTGCCCGGCGCATATCCTGATCTTCCGCCAGGGCATGAAGTCCTATCGCGAACTGCCGCTGCGGCTCTACGAGAACGGCTGCTGCCACCGCAACGAGCCGCACGGCGCGCTGCACGGCCTGATGCGCGTGCGCCAGTTCACCCAGGACGACGCGCATATCTTCTGCCGCGAGGACCAGATCGTCGCCGAAGTGCAGGACTTCTGCCAGCTCGCCGACCGGATCTACAAGGACTTCGGCTTCACCTACTCGATCAAGCTCGCGCTGCGCCCCGAGAAGCGCTTCGGCAGCGAGGAAATGTGGGACAAGGCCGAGGCCGAACTGCGCGCCGCCGTGGTCAAGGCCGGCCTCGCCACCGAACAGTACGGCTGGGAGGAACTCCCCGGCGAAGGCGCGTTCTATGCGCCCAAGCTGGAATGGCACCTGACCGACGCGATCGGCCGCACCTGGCAGGTCGGCACGATCCAGTCCGACCGCGTCCTCCCCGAGCGCCTCGACGCCAGCTACATCGGCGAGGACGGCGAGAAGCACCGCCCGGTCATGCTGCACCGCGCGATCTTCGGGTCTTACGAGCGCTTCATCGGCATCCTGATCGAGCACTTCGCCGGCAAGCTGCCGGTCTGGCTCGCCCCGGTGCAGGCGGTGGTCGCGACGATCGTCTCCGACGCCGACGCCTATGCCCACGAAGTGACCGCCAAGCTCCGGGCCGCCGGGGTCCGCGTCGAGACCGACGTGCGCAACGAGAAGATCAACTACAAGGTGCGCGAGCACTCGGTGCAGAAGGTCCCGCACCTGCTGGTCGTCGGCAAGCGCGAGGCCGAGGAGGGCACCGTTGCGCTGCGCACGCTCGGCGCCGAGCACCAGAAGGTCATGACGCTCGGCGAGGCGATCGTGCTGCTCAAGACCGCCGCCACGGCGCCGGATTTGCTGTGACCTGCGCGCACCTCCTTCTTGGCCCTCTCCCCTTCAGGGGAGAGGGTTGGGAGAGGGGCAAGCGCGCGACCTTCCCCTCTCAACTCCGGCTAGCCAGCAAGCTGGCAAGCCTGCGTATCTCTCCCCCGAAGGGAAGAGAGCGCGTGCTTCAGGAACCCACCCGATGATCCAGCGCGAACTCCTCGACACCGCCTGGATCCCCGACGGGGAGAAGCTCGAACTGTTCCGGCACGACCAGGACTTCATGATCGTGCTCGGCCACAACGAGCTGATGAGCACGCGCAAGTGGGGCTCGGAAGAGGCCCTGGCGACAATGTCGTTCGACCGCGTCAAGAATTCCAAGCGCCCGCACTTCCTGATCGGCGGCTACGGCATGGGCTTCACCCTGCGCGCCGCGCTCAAGGTGCTGCCGAAGGACGCGCGCGTCACCGTGGTCGAACTCGTGCCAGAGATCATCGAATGGGCGCGCGGCCCCATGGCGCACCTCATGCAGGGCTGCCTCGAGGACCCGCGCGTGACGCTGGTGATGGGCGACGTCGCCCACGTCATCGCTGAGGGCCGGGGCGACTACGACGCGATCCTGCTCGACGTCGACAACGGCCCCGACGGGCTGGTGCGCGAGGACAACAACGTCATCTACTCCAAGGTCGGCCTGCGCTCGGCCAAGCGCGCGCTGACGCCCGACGGGGTGCTGGCGATCTGGTCGGCCGGGGCGGATCCGGCGTTCAACCGCAGGCTCGAAAAGGGCGGCTTCGCGGTGGACGAGGTCAAGGTCCACGCGCGCAGCAACGGCAAGGGCCCCAAGCACGTCATCTGGTTCGCCTCGCAGCGCGAGGGATAAGGGGGCGCGCTGCGCGCCCGCGCGCTCAGCGCCGCATTAACAGCGCTACAGCCTCCTACCCTTCGATCTGCCTCATCGGCCCCCGCCGCCGCCGCCAGCGCGCAGCCGCCACGATCACCGCGCTGCTGAGCAGCATGGTCGAGACCATGATCCCCACCCCGACGAAGCCCGCCGGGCTGAAGTCGGCGCGCACCTCGGCGCTGAAGCTCTTGCCCAGGCGCACGACGGTGCTGGTGACTTGGCGATCTTTCTTCGAAAAGGGCATCCGCTGCGGCCTCCGGCATAGTGGAAGCCGTCAGCCTACCACAGCACACCGTGCTTGTCCGGCCCCAGCGGCTCGGGCGCTTCCTCGCCGATCGACTGCAACAGGTCGATCTCGATGGTGCGGCACATGGCGTTGAGCGGCAGGTCGTGGATGTCGTTGGCGAAAGGGTCCACCAGATCGTCGCCGATGGTCAGCACGGCGAGAAACATGAGACCCGCGATGGTCGAGCCCAGCGGGGTGGCGAACTGCAGCGTCTCGACGAGGCCGATCGGCAGCAGCACGCAGAACAGGTGCGTGAACAGCATCGGCAGGAAGCGGTACTGGAACGGCAAGGGCGTGTTCTTGAGCCGCTCCATGCCGCCCTGCGCATTGGCGATGTCGACCAGCACGGCTTCCATCTGCGTCTGCTGGATGGTGTCGATCCAGCCGTTGCGCCGCGCCTCGTCGATGCGGCGGCCGGTGCCGTCGAGGATGCCGTTGGCGACATTGGTGCGGGTGAGCGCAAGGTCGGCCTCGTGCTTGGGCAGGAGGCGGATCACTTCCTCGTCGGGCGGCAGGCGGCGCAGCTGGCAGCGCAGCGCGTTGACGTAGGCGATCTGGCGCATGACGATGCGCCGCTTGTAGTCGGACGCCTCGGGGTCGGGCATGAAGTTGCGCGCCGAGCGGGCGATGTTGCGGCTGGCGTTGATCATCAGCCCCCATAGGCCCCGCCCTTCCCACCAGCGCTGGTAGGCCGAATTGCTGCGGAAGCCGAGGAACAGGCCGAGCACCGTCCCGAACAGCGTCACCGGCAGCTCGGGCGCGGAGAACGGCAGCACGTAGTAGGTGATGGTCACGATCACGTCCCAGACGAACAGGACGGTCAGCGGCTTCCAGATTTCCCGGACGACCCGGGCGGGACTCGGTAACTTGTTGACGATCATGGGTGAAGCGCGGACTCCGGTTGCGGCTGCTGGGCAAGCGTCGTGGCACGCTTTTCCTGGAAACTGTGCGCCGGCTTGTCAGCGGGCTTTTCGGTCGAACGGGCCATCGCGATCGAAGTTCCGGTCGCAGGACGGATCGAGAACCAGTTCACGCGGTCGGCCGCCACCAGGAAGGCGAGCACGCCGCAGCCGAACAGCAGCAAGAGCAGGTTGCCGGTGAGCGATTCGCGAAGGCGGGTGCGTTCCGCTTCGGTCATGTGGCGCATGGTCGATCTCCAAATCAGGTTTCGCGCCTAAATTGGTGAGACCAGATTTCGATTGCATCAGCACTTTGCGACGAATCTTTGCTGCGCTGCGGCGTATCGGTGTGCGGTGCAACAAAGGAGACAAGATGCGGCCTTGCGGCGCCTTGCGACGTTGATAAGACGAGAAAATCGGTGAGGCCCGGTGAACGGGCCCACGCTCAGAACGGCAGCGAGGTGCGCGCCATGATCAGCGCGAGAGCGCAACCGCCCACGACAAGCGGACGGAGCAGCCCCGCAGCGGGGTGGTTGAGCGGAACCTGCGCGAGAGCGACGATACGAGCCATGGCCGCGACCATGCGTCGCCGCTGGTTTCCAAAGCGTTAAGGCTGGAACCTCATCGTCTCGTACGGGACCGTCATCCCTGCGAAGGCGGGAATGACAAACCAGGCTCGGTCGAACACGGTCTTTCCAAACGGCTCAAAGCGACGGCATCTGCTGGCTGGAGCAGTGGAACGAGCCCCCGCCCGCCAGCACCGCGTCGGCCAGCACACCCACCGTATCCCGGTCCGGGAACAGCGCGGCGATGGCGGCGACGCCCTCCTCGTCGTGCGTGGTGCCATAGGTCGGCACCACGACCAGCTTCGAGGTCACCGCGAAGTTCATGTAACTGGCCGGCTCGACCCGCCCGCCCTCGCTCTCGACCCGGCCGGGCGAGGGAACCTCGGCAACCGTCACCCCCATCGCCTCGGCCCGCGCCTTCGCATCAGCGTAGATCGCCGCGTTGGGATCGTCCGGGCCGGTCGCCCGCGGCAGCGCCAGCACGTTCGGCGCCACGAAGCGGGCAAGGTTGTCGACATGGCCGTCGGTGTGGTCGTTGATCAGCCCGTCGCCGAGCCACAGCACCCGGTCGTAGCCAAGATCGCGCTTGAGGCGCATTTCGAGGTCCGCCCGCGTCAGGTGCGGATTGCGGTTGGGGTTGAGCAGGCACTGCGCGGTCGTCGCGACCAGCCCGGTGCCGTCGCCGTCGAGCGCGCCGCCCTCGAGGATCCAGTCGGCCAGTTCGACCTCGAGGCCGGCCTCGCGCGCCAGTTCCTCGCCGATCTCCTGGTCGCCGTCCATCAGGTACTTGCCGCCCCAGCCGTTGAAGCCGAAGCGCATAGCCTTGCGGTGGCCGCCGGAGCCTTTGTGCGCGTCCATCACGACCAGCGGCCCGGTGTCGCGCAGCCAGACGTCACCGTAGCGCCGCGTCTCCAGCGTGACTTTCTCCGAAACCAGCTCCGACGCCCGCGCCCGGTTCACCTCGTCGCGCACCAGCAGGCGCACCTCCTGCCCGCTCTCGGCGACGGCGCTGGCGAAGGCTGCCATCTGCTCCTGCGCCGCTGCGAGGAAGCCCGGCCACTCGACCGGGTCATGCGGGAAGCCGATCCAGATCCAGTCCTGCGGATGCCATTCGGGGGGAAGCGCGAACGTCACTTGGTCTTGCATCCCTGGGTTGCGGCCGCGCAGGCCTTGTCGCGGATGGCGCGGAATTCGTCGGTCGGGCGCCAATTGGGCCACATCGGGCCCTCCGCCAGTTCGCGGCCGAGCGCGTAGTAGAGTTCGGCGTCCTGGGCGATACCGGTCCAGTCCCAGTCGTCGGAATATTCGTCGGCCGGGGCGTGGTAGCGGTTGTCGGTGTAGTCCTGCGCGGCCTTTTCGCCCGCCTCAGTGCCGCCGGTCACGAGGTCGGCGCTGCGCTCGATGTTGAACATCGGCACGCCGCGCTTGGCGAGGCTGAAGTGGTCCGAGCGGTAGTAGCCGCCGCGCTCGGGATGGTCCTCGGGCACGTCGGTGAGACCGCGCGCCTTGAGGGCCGCGAGGTAGAGGTCGCCCAGCTCCGACTTGTCGCCGCCGGTCGAGGTGTACGACTTCGACGGCCCGGTCGGCAGCAGCGCATCCATGTTGACGCCGCCGACGGTGTGGTCGAGCGGATAGATCGGATTGGCGCCGTAGTATTCGGAGCCGAGCAGGCCCGATTCCTCCAGCGTCAGCGCCACGAAGACCTGGCTGCGCGCGGCGGGGCCGGCCTCGGCGTTCATCTTCGCGATCCCGGTCAGCACCGCGACGCCGTCGGCGTTGTCGACCGCGCCGTTGCAGATGTCGTCGCCGGTCGCGTCCGGGGTGCAGCGGCCGAGGTGGTCCCAATGAGCGCTGTAGAGCACGACCTCGTCGGGCCGGGTCTTGCCGGGCAGCACGCCGACGACGTTGTTGGACGTCGACTTGCGGATGGCGTTGTCGAACCCGAAGCTGACCTTGAGGCCCAGCGGAACCGCCTTGAAGCCCTTCTTCTGGGCGGCGGCGGTGAGGCTGGCGAGGTCCTTGCCGGCGGCCTTCAGGATCGCCTCGGCGACGGGTTTCTGCACCCAGCCGTTGGCGGCCGTCTGGTCCATGCCGTCGTTGGCCTTCTGAACCATGTACTGCGCGCCGGTCCAGCTGGAGTTGACGACCTTCCAGCCGTAGGCGGCGGGGAAGGTGTCATGCACGATCAGCGCGGCGGTGGCGCCCTGGCGCGCGGCTTCCTCGAACTTGTAGGTCCAGCGGCCGTAGTAGGTCATGCGGCGGCCCTTGAAGAGACCGTCCTCGCTTTCCATCGCGTAGTCGGGGTCGTTGACGAGGATGACCGCGGTCTTACCCTTCATGTCGAGGCCGGCGTAGTCGTTCCAGCCCAGCTCCGGCGCGTTGATGCCGTAGCCGACGAAGACCAGCTCGCTGTCCTTCACCTGCGTTTTCGGCGTCACGCGGTAGCTGGCGGCGACGTAGTCGTCACCGAACCTGAACGACAGTTTCGACGCGCCCGAGACGGTCAGCGGGGTATAATTGCTGCCGGTCAGCTCGACGGTCGGCACCGGCTGCAGCCACTGGCCCCTGTTGCCGGGCTGGAGCCCCGCCGCCTTGAACTGCGCGACGATGTAGTCGAGAATCTTAGGCTCGAGCGCGGTGCTCGGCGCGCGGCCCTCGAAGTCGTCGGCGGAGAGGCGCTTGGTGATCGCCTGCATCAGCGGCACCGGCACGTCGGGCTGTGCGCCCGCATCCTTGGGCGGCTTGAGGGCGGTGCCCTTGGGCAGCGGGCCGTCCTGGGCCGACGCGGCAGTGCACAGGCCAAGCGTCATGGCGGCGGCTAGCGGCAGGATATGTTTCATCGGCGGGACCTCGCGCTGGGACGGGCGCACAGGTGCCAGAGCAGGCGGCGCGGGGCAAGGTGGCTCCTCAACCCCCTCCACTCCATAAATCCCGTCATCCCCGCTCAGGCGGGGACCCGGCTGATGCCGCTTCATGGGACAAGGCAGGAGATGGGTTCCCGCCTGCGCGGGAATGACGAAAAGAAAGAGGTGGTGGTCGCGAACCGCCTTGCTCCTGCCCATTCCGCCGGGCAGGAACGGTCCATGAGTGCCGACTGGACCGCCGCCATCGCCCGCGCCCGCGCCAACGCGCCGTACCTCGCGGGGCTGCTGGAGCGCCGCCCCGCCCTGGCCGAGCTGCTTGCCGCCGGGGACGGCGCGGGCGCGCTGGCCTTCGCGCGCGGCGCCGGCGAAGGCGCGGCCGACACCGGCTCGGCGCTGCGTCGCGAGAAGCAGGCCTTGGCCCTCACGCTGGCCATCGGCGACCTTGCCGGCGCCTTCCCGCTGCTGGAAGTGACCGGCGCGCTTTCCGCCTTTGCCGACCGCGCACTGGATGCCGCCATTGTCGAGGGCATCCGCCGCCGCGTGCCCGATTTCGACCCCGCCGAGGCCTCCACAGGCTTCATCGCGCTCGCCCTTGGCAAGCACGGCGCGGGCGAACTCAACTACAGCTCGGATATCGACCCGATCCTGCTGTTCGACCCCCTCGTCCTCCCCCGCCGCGAACGCGACGAGCCCGGCGAGGCGGCGCAGCGCGTGGCCCGCACGGTGGTCGAGACGCTCTCGCGCGTCGATCACGAAGGCTACGTCTTCCGCGTCGACCTGCGCCTGCGACCCGCATCGGAGGTCAGCCCGCTGGCGATCCCGGTCGATGCGGCGCTGACGCACTACGAATCCTCGGCGCTCACCTGGGAGCGTGCCGCCTTCATCCGCGCCCGCGCCTGCGCCGGGGACATCGCGGCAGGCGAGGCGTTCCTCGCTGCGATCCGGCCCTTCGTCTGGCGCCGCAGCCTCGACTTCGGGGCCATCGCCGAGATCGGGCGCCTCACCGCGCAGATCCGCGCCAGCACCCGCGGCTCGGCGGTGGTGGGGCCGGGCTTCGACCTCAAGAAAGGCCGCGGCGGCATCCGCGAGGTGGAATTCTACGCCCAGACCCACCAGCTCATCCACGGCGGCCGCCACCCGGCGCTCCGCCTGCGGGGCACCCGCGCGACGCTCGATGCACTGGCCCATGCCGGGCTGGTCCCGGCGGAAGAAGCGCGGCTGCTCGGCGAAAGCTACGACCGCCTGCGGACCGTCGAACACCGATTGCAAATGATCCAGGACCAGCAGACCCACAGCCTGCCGAAAACGGCCGAGGCCATCGAGGCAGTCGCCCGGCTCGATGGATTGGAAAGCGGTCAGGCCCTGCTCAACGAATTGACCGCGATCACCGAGGCGGTGGGCGAGCGCTACGATGCGCTCATCATGGCCCATGCGGAACGCTCCGGCGTGCCGGTCGCGATGCCCGACCAGACCTCGCTCGCCGACGAGTTGGAAGCTCTGGGCTTCGCCGATCCACTCGCCCTGTCCGAGCGGATGCGCGGCTGGCTGGGCGGCAAGGTGCGGGCGCTGCGCTCCGAGCCTGCGCGGCGGGCCTTCGAGGCGATCCGCCCCGACCTCCTCGCCGCCTTCGGCGCCGCGCCCGATCCCGAGCGCCTGCTGGCGCGCTGGGAGGAACTGCTGGGCAACCTGCCCACCGCGATCAACCTGTTCAACCTGCTGGAAGCCCGCCCTGCGCTGATCGAGCTGCTGGCGCGCATCCTCGGACTCGCCCCGCCGCTCGCCGACGCACTGGCCCGCCGCGCCGACCTGCTCGACCCGCTGATCGACGCATCCGCCTTCGACCTGCCCGGCACGGTCGAGGAACTCACCGCCGAACTGGCGCGCTTCGAGCCGGGCGACGACTATGAGCGCAAGCTTGACGCGGTGCGCCGCAAGGTGGGCGAGTTGCGCTTCAAGCTGGGCGTCCAGCTGATCGAGGGCGTCAACGACCCGATCGCCATCGGCCACGCCCTCGCCCGAATCGCCGAGGCCGCGCTGGTGGTGCTGACCAATGCGGCCGTGGAGGAATTCCGTGCCGTCCATGGCGAGGTGCCGGACAGCGAGATGCTGGTGCTCGGCCTTGGCCGCATGGGCGGCGGGGTGCTGACCCACGCTTCCGACCTCGACCTCATCTACCTGTTCAGCGGCGACTTTCAGGCCGAGTCGGACGGGCGGCGGCCGCTGGGGGCGACCCATTACTACAACCGCCTGTCGCAGCGCGCGATCTCGGCGCTGTCGGTGGCGACCGCGCAGGGAGCGCTGTTCGAAGTCGATACCCGCCTCAGGCCCTCGGGCGCGCAGGGCCCGCCTGCCGCCAGCCTCGACAGCTTCGAGCGCTACCAGCGCGAACAGGCCTGGACCTGGGAGCACATGGCGCTGTGCCGCGCGCGCCCGCTCTACGGGTCGGCCGAAGGGCGCGCCGCGCTGGCCGGGATCGTCCATGCCGTGCTGACCGAACCGCGCGGGCCCGAAAAGCTGCGCGCCGACGTGCTCGAAATGCGCGCGAAGATGGCGAAGCACAAACCCGCCAAGGGCCCGCTCGACGTCAAGCTGGCGCGCGGCGGGCTGGTCGATCTCGAATTCATCGTCCACTTCATCCAGCTGCGCGAACGCGGCCCCGGCCTTGACCCGGATCTCGGCGAAGCGGTGCGCGCGCTGACCGCCGCCGGGCTGGTCGCCGCCCCGCTGGTGGAGGCGCACGATGCGCTCACCCGCCTGCTCGTCGCCGGGCGGCTGCTCGCGCCCGATGCGCAGGAGCCCGGCCACGCCGCCTGCATGGCGCTCGTGCGCGCATGTGGCTATGGGGACTGGCAGACGCTCGAACGGGGGCTGGCCGAGGCACGCGCGCATGTCGCGGCGGCCTGGCACGCGGCCTTCGGCGAAACCTTGGAGATCGAGACATGACCAACCCCCGCCCCCACGTCGGCGACGCCTTCCCCGACATCGCCCTCGAAACGCCCGAGGGCGCCGCCGTGAAAGTCTCGGACTTCGCCGGCCGCAAGCTCGTCGTCTTCTTCTACCCCAAGGACGCGACGCCGGGCTGCACCACCGAGAACATCGAGTTCTCCGCCCTCGCCCCCGAATTCGAGGCCGCCGGCACCGCGCTGCTGGGCGTCAGCAAGGATTCGGCCAAGAAGCACCAGAACTTCATCGCCAAGCACGACCTCAAGGCCCCGCTCGCCACCGATGCCGAGGAAAACGGTCTCTCGGACGCGCTCGGCATCTGGACCGAGAAGGTGAACTACGGCCGCACCTACATGGGCATGGTGCGCACCACCTATCTGATCGGTCCCGATGGCCGGATCGCGCAGGTCTGGGACAAGGTGAAGGTCAAGGACCACGCCGCCAAGGTGCTGGAAGCCGCGCAGGCGGTGTGAATCTCAGCCACAGAATGAACTAAAGCCTCGTCGCCCCCGCGCAGGCGGACGACGGGTATTTTGATGAAGGGCCACTCATGCAGAACTCCGTAGCCGCCGCGATCCGCGCTGCGCTATGCGAGCGTGACGTACGCGCCAAGACGATGGCGGCGCGCAAGGTCGCGCGCGACTGGCGTCTGGGGCGCCTCGCCTTCGCATTCGACGTCGCCATGCCGGAAACGCCCGGCCGCCCGGACGAGCCTGAGCTGCTGCCACCCGCCAGAATGCCGAAGCGCAAGAACGGCTCGGCGCACGGCCGGATCGCGCTGTGGCACGCGCTCGCCCACATCGAGTTCGTGGCGATCGACCTCGCGCTCGACATGGCGGGGCGGTTCGGACAGGAGATGGGCCCGGCCTTCGTCGGCGATTTCCTGTCGGTTGCAGCGGACGAGGCCATGCATTTCGCCCTGCTCAACCGCCACCTGCATACCCTGGGCAGCCGCTACGGCGCCCTGCCCGCCCACGACGGCCTGTGGGGCGCCGCCGCGGAGACCAGCCACGACGTCGCCGCCCGCCTCGCGGTGGTGCCGATGGTGCTGGAAGCGCGCGGCCTCGACGTCACGCCGGGGGCCATAAACCGCGTGCGGGGCGGGGGTGACGAGCGCGGCGCGCGCATCCTGGAACGAATCCTTGACGACGAGATTCGCCACGTTCGTTTCGGCGCAAACCATTTCACCGACGTCGCCGAACGGTTGGCCGAGGAGCCCGGAAACTTGTGGAAATCCTTGGTTTCCCGTTACTTTCGCAGCAACCTCAAACCACCGTTCAACGACTCGGCGCGCCTCTCTGCCGGTCTGTCGCGCGACCTGTACACGGCGCTTGCCTAGGCGAAACCTAACGGCATAAGTCATGTTCTGCGAGACGGCGGGGGGTTCCGACCATCTCCAATCCTGAAGTGCGGCCTGCTTCCGCTTAGCTGGTCGTGCGAAAACAACGTGGCATGCGCTCGGAAAATGCCGGGCGGATAGCGGCGGAAAGCAAGGTATTGCGAGTGGTCGTAACGAAATTCTTCGCCAAGTTCCGCGCAGTGACAGGACTCTTCGTCGTCGCCGGACTTTCGATGGCCGCGCATCCCGCGATGGCCAACAGCAGCGCCGCCTCGGCCGACATTTCGGCTCCGCTGCGCGCCGCACAGGCTGCCAACCAGTCCGTAACCGGCGGCGAGGACGAACAGTTCCGCCAGCTCTTCAGTTCCTGGCAGAACTTCGAGGAAACCGGTCTCGCTTCGGCCAAGCCCAAGCCCGCCATCTCCGGCAGCTTCGCCTCGGTCGCCATCCCCTCGCGCAACCCCCTCGCCCAGGAACGCATGACCAGCACCTTCGGCATGCGCGAACACCCCATTCTCGGTGGCCGCCGCGCGCATAAGGGCGTGGACCTCGCCGCCCCCGTCGGCACCCCGATCTACGCCACCGCCGACGGCACCGTCAGCCGCGCCTCGTGGTTCAGCGGCTACGGCCTTTACATCGCACTCGAGCATGGCGGCGACATGCAGACCCGCTACGGCCACATGTCGCGCCTCAACGTCGCCGAGGGCCAGCGCGTCCACAAGGGTGACGTGATCGGTTTCGTCGGCAGCACCGGCAACTCGACCGGCCCGCATCTGCACTACGAAGTGCGCATGGCCGGCGAAGCGGTCAACCCGATCCCCTACATGCAGACCGGCATCGCCGTCGCATCCGCGGCGGATCACTGAGAGTTTCAAACCCCCGGCCAGGACCGCGCAAGACGGTCCGGTCATCGTAGGTTTGGAGAGGAGGGAAAAGGCGGTCCATGGGCCGCCTTTTCTTGTTGGGGCTCCTGGAAGGCGGCACCCTGAAAATCTCCGCCGCGCTGCCGTCATGGTCCGGATGGACGAGCCGCGTTTCCGCCCCACCCCCCACTTGCGCGAACGCCGCCGACGACGCTGCATGCGCTTCGCGCTCACCGATGCGTCCGGAGCGGAGATCGCGGTGATCGTGCGCGACATCTCCGCGCGCGGCCTCAGCGCCGCCGCGCTCGGCCCGCCGCCCGCGCTCAACGAGGTGATCCGCGCCCGGCTGGTGGACGGCCGCGAACTGTGGGGTCTCGTCCGCTGGCGGGAAGACAACCTGTTCGGCGTCGAGTTCGATACCCAGGGCTGAGCCCCTTCCCGGTCATTACGCGCGATCAAGCCGCTTGCGCTTGCTGTCCGAATGGCAACCCTTGGCGCAGCACGGCCCCTGCGGGGGTCCCGGCGGGGCGTCACGGACGGGAAGGCGGAGCATCGCCGCCGAGCCGCCGCAAAGTGGGGCAGGCAGGGTGCGCGCCTCTGCCTCCAGCGGACCGACCATCGCCGGCAGCAGCGCCAGCGCGCCGAACAGCGCGAGCGACGCCTTCACGGCACGTCATCGAAAAGGATGCGGTTGGCGGCACCATCCCGGTTTTCGAACCGGCCGGCGCCCAGGGCCCGGAAGCGGAACGGCCCTGCCCATCCGCGGGCGAGGCCCTGCAGGATCGGGAGACTCAGGATCGTCATGTCGCCGCCTCCTGTCCCGCAGCATGAGCCCACCGCGGCCAAGCTGCCCGCCCTCGCCATAGCAGCCCGCCGCGGCTCACGGTAGGATTTACACCTCGTGAAAGTTCAGCGTCGCGTTGAGGATGAAGACGATCGTCCCCGAGCATAGCGAGACGACCACCCGCGCCACCATGTAATGCGTGTCGAGCGGCCCGGTCAGCAGGGCGAAACCGGCGAGGATGATGGCGAGGCCGACCAGCGCATTGCCCAGGAAATAGATGTAGCCGGTGAACAGCCCGCGATCGGTTTCTCGAAAGACCCAGATACGGGCGAGGACGTAGTTCAGCGCGTTGGCGGTGACGAAGCCCAGCGTCACGGCGACGAACTTGTCGATGCCAAGCTGTGACACCATGACCCAGATCAGCCCCATGTCGAGCGCGAAGCACAGGCTGGAGGCAACGGCGTTGCGCAGGAACAGTACCGCGCCGTACCGGCTCAGCAGTCCGGGATGGTCGGGATGGTCCTGGACGGGACGGGAAATCAGCATGATCATGGCGAACTCTAGGGGGCGGAGGTTGTTTCCCGCGCTGCAACAAAGCGCCCTCCGGACGCGGCGGGGCGTTGTCCGCTTCGGCGACCAGTGGGGCGTAATCGAGGATCATGACATCCCGGCGAGAACCTATCCACCGCACCTTCGTCGTCAGGCAGGGCGAACCGGCGGCCGACGGTCTCGCCGGTTGCGAGCCGGCGCGGATGCCGGTCAACAGGAAGCGGCGGCGCGAGCGGTCATACCTGCCGCTTCTCGAGCTTGCGCGCGAGGGTGCGGCGATGGAGGCCGAGGCGGCGGGCGGTTTCCGAGATGTTGAAGTCGCACTCCACCAGGGTGCGGTGGATGTATTCCCACTCCAGCGTCTTGATCGAGCTCCTGCGCCCTTCGAGCGGCACGCTGGCATCGCCGCGCAGGGACGCGAAGGCGGCCTCGATGTCGTCGGTGTTGGAGGGCTTGGCGAGGTAATGTGCGGCGCCCAGCTTCACCGCCTCGACCGCGGTGGCGATGCTGGCGTAGCCGGTCAGCACGACGATGCGGGTGTCGGGCGAGCGGGCGTGCAGCGCCTCGACCACCGCAAGGCCCGAGGCGCCGCCCAGCTTGAGGTCCACGACCGCGAAGTCGAAGCCCTCCGTGCTATACAGTGCCTCGGCCTCTTCGGGGCTGGCGGCCGAGGCCACGCGGTAGCCCCGGCGCTCGAACGAGCGGCGCAGTGTGCGCGCGAAGGTGGGATCATCCTCGACGATGAGCAGGCTCGCGCCTTCGGGCAGTAGGTCGGTCTCGCTCATGCGATGGTGTCCGGGCCGGTATGGTCGAGCGCCAGTGTAGCGAGGGGGATCGCCAGTTGCACGCTCGCACCGCCGCCGGGACGGTTCTCGACCGAAACGGCGCCGCCCAGCTTGCGGATCACGTTGACCACCAGGAACAGACCCAGCCCGCCGCCGTCGCGCCCCTTGGTCGAGGCGTAGGGCTGGCCGATGCGGTCGAGCATCTCGGGCGCGAAGCCGGGACCGCGGTCGCTGACGGTGAGAACGAGACGGCGCGCGTCCCCTGCGCCTTCCAGCCAGGCTTCCATGACCACGAGGTCGGGCGAGACTTCGGCGGCGTTGTCGACGACGTTCCCGATCACCTGGCGCAGGCCCGGGTCGGCGATGATCGGCATGTCCTCGTCCACCCGGTCGACGAGGCGCAGTTCGCCGGGGATGCGCGTGCGCCATTCCCCGGCGATGTCCTCGATGAAGGCGCGGACGCCGGTGGCAGCCGGGTCGATGCCGCGCACTTCGCCCGCCGACATGAGGATGCCCGAGACGATGGTCTTGCAGCGGGCCAGTTCGCGGCGGACGTCGGCGAGGTCGGCGGCCATGTCCGGGTCGCCGGCGATCAGCGGTTCGCGGCTCCAGTCGCCCAGGATCACCGAGATCGAGGAGAGCGGCGTGCCCAGTTCATGGGCAGCGCCGGACGCCAGCAGCCCCATGCGGATGATGTGGTCCTCCTCCGCCGCCTGCTGGTGCAGGGCGCTGAGCTGCGCGTCGCTCTCGCGCCGGTTGCGGTCGAGCCGCACGACGAAGACGATGAGCAGCACGGCGGCGAGCACGAAGCAGAACAGGCTGCCGTAGATGTAGAGGCGGAACGGGTCGTTCGCGTGCGGCGGCGGCAGGCGCAGCGGCGTGTAATGGAAGGTCAGCAGCGCCATGCAAAGGCAGGCGTTGAGCGCGACGAGCCAGCTCCACCGTGCTTCGAGGATGATCGCACCGATCACGATCTGAAGCAGGAACAGGAAGGTGAAGGGATTGGTCGCCCCGCCCGAGTGGTAGAGCTGCCAGCACAGCGCCACCACGTCGACCATGAGCGCCGAGAACAGTTCGCGCTGGGAAAACGTCCGGCGGCGCTTGAGCACGCCCGCGACCGCGAGATTGATGACCATCAGCAGCAGCGGCGCCAGCAGCAGCGGGGCGAGCGGCAGGTTTACCCTCAGCACGGCCGAGACGATGACGATCGTCGCCAGCTGGCCGAACACCGCGAGCCAGCGCAGCTGGGTCAGCAGCACGACGCTCGAGCGACTGGGCGACATGCCCGCCATGCCCGGCGCGATGCCGGGGATGGCGAACAGCGCCGCGATGCGGTCGATCACGCCCGGCGCCAGATGTAGCCGAGGCCCACCATGGAAAGAAGGGCCAGGGTGAACCACGTCAGCGCGTACATGAGGTGATTGTCGGGGAAGTGAATCTGCGTCAGGCCGGGGACGGGCCGCGGCGTGGCGGAGGACGGGCTGCCCGGCTGCTCGACCTGTGCGTCGACGAAGGCGGGGACCACCGCGCCGAGCCTGCGCGCCGCCGCCATGCCGTCCACGTCGCGCGAATACCAGCGGTCGTCCTGCGGGCGGTTGGACTGGAGCACGCTGCCCTTGGGTTCGCTCTTGCGCAGGAGCCCGGTGACGGTGACGCGGCCACCGGGAGCGGTGGCTCCGGCCAGCGCGGCACTGGTGCCGGCAGGCACGAAGCCGCGATTGATCCAGACCCGGCGGCCATCATCCATGCGCAGCGGCGTCATCGTCCAGTACCCCGTCCCCAGGTCCGTGGCGGCCCGCACCAGCGCGGTCGCCGTTCCCTGATAGACGCCCGAGGCCCGGACGCGAAGATATTCCAGATCGCCGGCCTTGCTGCCAGAGAGCGCACCATTTGCGGGCACCTCGACCGGCTCTGCATGGACCCGCGTCTCGACGCGGGCGATCAGCGCGTGCTTCCAGTACAGGCGCTGGACCTGCCAGACGCCCAGCGCGGCGAACAGCGCCATGGCCGCCAGCAAAAGCGCGGCAAGCCCATAGGGCCGCCGCGCTGCTGTAGTCGTTTCCGATGTAGGCACCGGGATCAGCCCATCGAACTCATCTCGTGGCTCATCGGCATCATGTTGTGGTTGAGGTGGTACATGACCCAGAGCGAGCCCGAGAGCGCGATCACGACGATGACGATCGTGAAGATCAGCGCCATCACCGTCCAGCCGTTCTCGGACTTGGTGTTCATGTGCAGGAAGTAGATCATGTGGACGACGATCTGCACGATCGCGAAGGCCATGATGACCAGCGCGGTGGTGCGCGGGTCGGGGATGGCGCCCGACATGACCAGCCAGAACGGGATCGCGGTGAGCACGACCGAGAGCAGGAAGCCGACCACGTATTCGCGCAGCGAGCCATGGCCGCCGTGCTCCATGGTGTCCTCGGCATGCGCGTCGGGATGGGGATGGGCGGCGGCGTTGTGGGTGTCGGCGTGGGCCATCACAGCATTCCCATGAGATAGACGAACGTGAAGACGCCGATCCAGATGACGTCGAGGAAGTGCCAGAACAGCGATAGGCACATCAGCCGGCGCTTGTTGGCCGGGATCAGGCCCTTCTTTCCGACCTGCACGACCAGCGTGAACAGCCAGATCAGGCCGAAGGTGACGTGGAGGCCGTGGGTGCCCACCAGCGAGAAGAACGCGGTGAGGAAGCCCGAGCGCATCGGCGTCGCCCCCTCGTGGATCAGGTGGTAGAACTCGTAGAGCTCGATCGACAGGAAGGCGATGCCGAACACGGCGGTGACCAGCAGCCAGATCTGCGTCGCGCCCTTCGAGCCCTTCTCCATGGCCAGCATGGCGAAGCCGTAGGTGATCGACGAGAACAGCAGCATGGCGGTGTTGAGCGCCACCAGCGGCAGTTCGAACAGGTCCTTCGGTCCTGGCCCGGCGGCGAAGCTGCCCCCGAGCACGCCGTAAGCGGCGAAGAGCATCGCGAAGATGAGGCAGTCGCTCATCAGGTACATCCAGAAGCCCAGCATGGTGCTGCCGCCTTCGGGATGGTCGTGCTCGTCGAGGTCGTAGAACGCGGCCTGGAGCTGCGCCTGGCTCAGGTCATGAGCGGGGTTCAAGGTGCTTGCACTCATGATTCAGGCTCCCGCCGCGGCGAGCTGGCGGGTCCGCGCCGCCTCGGTCGCTTCGACCGTCTCGACGGGGATGTGGTAGTCCCGCTTGTAGTTGAAGGTATGGAAGATGGCGTAGCCGATGATCCCGGCGAACGAGACCGCCGCGAGCCACCAGATGTACCAGATCATCGCGAAGCCGAGCGCGGTCGACAGGCCGGCGAGGATGATGCCGGTGCCGGTGCCCTTGGGCATGTGGATCGCACGGTAGCCGGAGGTCGGACGCTCCACGCCGCAGCGCTTCATGTCATCCCACGCGTCGATGTCATGGACAATCGGCGTGAAGGCGAAGTTGTACTCAGGGGGCGGCGAGGAGGTCGCCCACTCGAGCGTGCGGCCGTGCCAGGGATCGCCGGTTTCGTCCTTCAGTTCCTCGCGCTTCCAGATCGACACCGCGAACTGGACGAGCATGGCGCCGATGCCGCCGGCGATCATCAGCGCGCCGAAGGCCGCGATGACGAACCAGATCTGGATGCTCGGATCGTCGAACACCCGCATGCGGCGCGTCACGCCCATGAAGCCCAGGATGTAGAGCGGCGTGAAGGCCACCCAGAAGCCCGGGACCCAGAGCCAGAAGCTGACCTTGCCCCAGAACTGGTTGAGCTTGAAGCCGAAGGCCTTGGGCCACCAGTAGTTGATCGCCGCGAAGATGCCGAACAGCACGCCGCCGATGATGACGTTGTGGAAGTGGGCGATCAGGAACAGCGAGTTGTGCAGCACGAAGTCGGCCGGCGGCACCGCGAGCAGCACGCCGGTCATGCCGCCGATCGTGAAGGTCAGCATGAAGGCGACCGTCCACATCATCGGCAGCTCGTAGCGGATGCGCGCGCGGTACATCGTGAACAGCCAGTTGAACAGCTTCGCGCCGGTCGGGATCGAGATCACCATGGTGGTGATGCCGAAGAACGAGTTGACGCTCGCGCCCGAACCCATCGTGAAGAAGTGGTGCAGCCACACGAGGTACGACAGGATGGTGATGACCAGCGTCGCGTAGACCATCGACGAGTAGCCGAACAGGCGCTTGCCGCAGAACGTCGCGGTGACTTCCGAAAACACGCCGAACAGCGGCAGGATGAGGATGTAGACCTCGGGGTGGCCCCAGATCCAGATCAGGTTCACGTACATCATCGGCGAGCCGCCGAAGTCGTTCGAGAAGAAGTTGAAGCCGAGGTAGCGGTCGACCGAGAGCATCGTCATCACCGCCGTCAGCACCGGGAAGGCGGCGACGATCAGGATGTTGGTGCAGAGCGAGGTCCAGGTGAAGATCGGCATGCGCATCATCGTCATGCCCGGCGCGCGCATCTTGACGATGGTCGCGATCAGGTTGACGCCCGAGAGCAATGTACCGACACCCGCTATCTGCAGGGCCCAGATGTAGTAGTCGACGCCGACCCACGGGCTGTACGCCAGGTTGGAGAGCGGCGGATAGGCCAGCCACCCGGTCTGTGCGAACTCGCCGATGAACAGGCTCATCATGACCAGCACCGCGCCGGCGGTGGTCATCCAGAAGCTGAAGTTGTTCAGGAACGGGAAGCTGACGTCGCGCGCGCCGATCTGCAGCGGCACGATGTAGTTCATGAGGCCGGTGACGAACGGCATCGCCACGAAGAAGATCATGATCACGCCGTGGGCGGTGAAGATCTGGTCGTAGTGGTGGGCGTTGAGGTAGCCCTCGTTGCCGTTGAAGGCGATCGACTGCTGGATGCGCATCATCACCGCGTCGGCGAAGCCGCGCAGGAACATGACGAGGCCGAGCACCATGTACATGATGCCGATCTTCTTGTGGTCCACGCTGGTGAACCACTCCTTCCAGAGATAGCCCCAGAGCTTGAAGTACGTCAGCGCCGCCACGAGGGCGACGCCGCCCAGCGCCACGACCACGAAGGTCGCGAGCACGATGGGCTCTTGCGGGAGCGCGTCCAGCCACAGGCGGCCCATGATCGGGCTCCAGTGGGAATGGTCTACGGCGGCTTCTAGTGCCATGATCGTATCAGTTCCGGGAATTCAGGGAAACGTGAGCGGGCTTGGCGGCCGCGTCAGGCGCACGCGCCTCGCGGTCCCCGAGCCCGATCGACTGCGGCGCGGCCAGGCCGGCACCGTTCAGCGAACGCAGGTCGGTCGGCGCCTTGACGGTGCCGTCGGGCGCCGCTCCGGGTATCTGGCGGCACAGCGCGCGCACCCAGGCGAGTTCCTTGCGGACCGCGTCGTTGGGGTTGGCGGTGGCCTCACTCCCGGCCTGGCGGCCGTTCTTGTCGTAGGCGAGCATCGAGACGTTGCGGATGCCGGCCTTGCCGAGACCGCCGCGCGCGTCGATCGCCATCATCTCGCTCGAGCACATCTTGCCCGGCTCGACGCACATGTCGACGATAGCGTCGTAGAGGTCGGGCGCGACCGAGGCGTAGCGGATGACCTGGACCTTCTCGCTCGGCTTCTCGAGCGCGAGGTAGGCCGCGCGGTCGAGGTTGCCGCCGACCGGGCGGGCGCTCTGGCCCTCCGGCAGCGGATCGTCGGCCGGCTGGCCGGCGGGTCCGGGCTGCATAGGGGTCGCCTTGACTTGACCCACCCACTTGGCGAAGTCGGCGTCGGAAACCGAGTGCGCCGCGAAGCGCATGTTGGAGAAGCCGGCGCCCGAGTAGTTGGCGGAGAAGCCCTCGAACTTGCCGGGCTTGTTCATCACCGCGTGCAGGCGCGTTTCCATGCCCGGCATCGCGTAGATCTGCCCGGCCATCGCCGGCACGTAGAACGAGTTCATCACACTCGACGAGGTGATCTTGAACTGCAGCGGGCGGCCCGTGGGCACGACCAGCTCGTTGACCGTGGCGATGCCCTGCTCGGGGTAGATGAACAGCCACTTCCAGTCGAGCGCGACCACTTCCACCTCGAGCGGCTTCGCGTTCGCCGCAACCGGGGTCTCGCCGTCGATGCGGCCGATGGTGCGATAGGGATCGAGCAGGTGGGTGCTGACCCACGTCACCGCGCCGAGGCAGATGATGATGAGCAGCGGCGCCGTCCAGATCAGCAGTTCAAGCTGGGTCGAGTGATCCCAGTCCGGCTCGTACTTCGCGTCCTTGTTCGACGCGCGGTAGCGCCAGGCGAAGATCACCACGGCGGCCATGACCGGAATCACGATCAGCAGCATGAGCAGGGTCGAGATGATGACCAGGTCGCCCTGCTGCCGCGCCACGTCGCCCGCCGGGTCGAGCACGACGGTGTTGCAGGCGGCCAGCGACCCGGCGAGTGCCAGGGCCGACAGGGCGCGCAGGTTGAGGAGGCGACTCGGACCGCTGCGGCGGCCGGGCGGGTTCAGGCGTGACTCGAGCAGGTGCATGGCGCTGCGCCTAGGCTCGTGCTGCGGATGCGAACATAGGACATTTTGTCCAATCCCCTTGCGGCCCGCCAATGACGATAGGCCGCATGTTGAAGCCGGGCGCTTGCCGCGCCTGCGCGATTCGCGGACGCGTGGAGACTCCCGCCCGGCCGTGTGTTACTACCAGACAAAGGCTGCGAGACGCCAGATGAGCATTACCACTCCATCAACCCGCGAGGAACTCGGCCTGCCGACGTTCAAGCCGCACCACACGATCTCTCCCGGAGAGATCGCGATCGGCGTGATCATCGGGCGCACCTCCGAATTCTTCGACTTTTTCGTCTACGCCATCGCCTCGGTGCTGGTGTTCCCGAAGCTGTTCTTCCCCTTCGTCGATCCTCTGACCGGGACGCTCTATTCCTTCGCGATCTTCGCGCTGGCCTTCCTCGCCCGTCCGGTCGGCAGCCTCGTGTTCATGGCGGTCGACCGCGCCTACGGCCGCGGCGTCAAGCTGACGATCGCACTGTTCGGCCTCGGCGGCTCCACCGCCGCGATCGCCTTCCTGCCCAGCTACGAGACGGCGGGCATGACCTCGGTCTGGCTGCTCGCCCTGCTGCGCCTCGGACAGGGCTTCGCCCTTGGAGGGACCTGGGACGGCCTGGCCTCGCTGCTAGCGCTCAACGCGCCTGAGAACCGCCGCGGCTGGTACGCGATGATCCCGCAGCTCGGCGCGCCGTTCGGCCTGATCGTCGCCAGCCTGCTGTTCGCCTTCATGATCACCACCCTGCCCGCGGCCGACTTCCTCGACTGGGGCTGGCGCTATCCGTTCTTCGTCGCCTTCGCGATCAACGTCGTCGCCCTCTTCGCGCGACTGCGCATCGTCGTCACCGAGGAATTCCAGAGCCTGTTCGAAAGCCGCGACCTGCAGCCCGTGAGCGTCGTCGGCACCGTGACGCGCGAATGGCGCACGATCGTCATCGGCGCCTTCGCGCCGCTGGCCAGCTTCGCGCTGTTCCACATGGTCACCGTGTTCCCGCTCTCGTGGGTCTTCCTCTTCACCCGCGAGGCGCCCACCGGCTTCCTCCTGATCGAGGCGCTGGCCGCCGCCTTCGGCGTCGTCGCCATGGTCGCCTCGGGCCGCCTCGCCGACCGCTACGGCCGCCGCACCCTGCTCGGTGCCTGCGCCGTCGCCATCGCCGTGTTCAGCGGCTTTGCCCCTCAGCTGCTCGACGGCGGCACAGCGGGCGAGATCGTCTTCATGATCTCCGGCTTCATCCTGCTGGGCCTCGCCTTCGGCCAGTCCTCGGGAGTCGTCTCCTCCGCCTTCGCGACCGAGCACCGCTACACCGGCTCGGCGCTCACCAGCGACCTCGCTTGGCTGTTCGGCGCCGGCTTCGCGCCGCTGGCCGCGCTGCTGCTCTCGGTGAAGTTCGGCCTGATCGCCTCGGGCGGCTACCTGCTCTCCGGCGCGCTCGCGACGCTGGTTGCGCTCTGGCTGAACAAGGAACTCGCAAGCCGCTGAGGCGTCAATCCGGACAACAAAAAAGGCGGCAGTCCCATCGGACTGCCGCCTTTTTTATGTTCCTGCCTTGGTTGCCCTATCGACCGTGACCGCTCAGCAAGAGCCACAGGGTCCTCCGCTCCCTGGTGCGCAACCGGCTACCTGACACAAAGAGCCATGTTCGTCAGACCATCCAGCTAGGCCGCTCAACTCACCGACCTCGAGCGCGAAGCGCCGCGGCAATCGAGCCAACGGCGCATCCCCTCTGCCGTCGGGGCATAAGCCATGTCACCATGCGCACGTAGACGAGAGCCTGTTTCGTGAAGGCTCGCGCTTTCGCAATTCCGCTTCAAGATGCCGCTCGTCAGCCCGATCAAACCGCGCGATCGCGGTCTTCGCGATGCGTTTTACGGATCCTCACTGGCGCCTGCAGAACTGCGCGAGATGCTCACCTTCCGGCATGGCCCTTTGCTCTGAGATCAAGCCTTATGACCACGAGCCTCCGGTGTTTCGCGCGGCTGCAGGGGCGAGGCTGGCCAGATTATGTCTGCCCGATGTGGCGGGAGGCGGGGGGCGGGCCACGGGATCGCGGTGAAGATGTGGCGGGTGGTTGGGGCCTGATCCGGGCGCGCGGGTCGAGCCGCGCTGGTC